>CAWDEB010000040.1:0-35576 GCA_963801155.1 uncultured Actinomycetes bacterium | reverse complement strand
GTGCAGTCCCTCGACCATCAGCTCGGGGTAGACCGGCCGCTGATCACCCAGTACCTGGGCTGGATCGGCGGGCTGCTGCACGGCAACCTGGGCGAGTCCTACACCTACCAGTCCGCGGTCGAGCCCTTCGTCCGGGCCGCGCTGATCAATTCGCTGAAGCTGGCGGCGCTGGCGTTCGTCATCGTGGTGCCGCTCGGCATCGTCGGCGGCGTGATCGCCGCGCTGTATAACGGCCGGCTCGGTGGACCGGATCATCTCGGTGACCGGGCTCTCGCTGACCACGGTGCCCGAGTTCGTGTCCGGGATCGTGCTCATCGTGGTGTTCGGCGTCGCGCTGAAGGTGCTGCCGGTCACGGCCGCGGCCGGGGCGGGCGCGAGCCCGGGAGCCAGTTCAAGCACCTGATATTGCCGGCTATACCACTCGTCTTTATTCTATTCGGCTACATTGCTCGTATGGCCAGGGCGGGGACCATCGAGGCGCTGAACTCGGACTACACGCGCACCGCGTTCCTGAAGGGGCTGCCGCGGACCACGGTGATCCGCCGGCACGTGCTGCGGAACTCGCTGCTGCCGACCATCACCGTCATCGCGACCCAGACCGGGTACCTGATCGGCGGGCTGGTGGTGGTGGAGACGCTGTTCAACTACCAGGGCCTCGGGAACCTCATCTTCAAGGCCGCCCATAGCCAATGATTTCCCGATGCTGGAGGCCGGGATCCTGATCATCGGCGTCGTCTACGTGCTGGCCACGCTGGCCGCGGACCTGCTGCTGATCGCGCTCAACCCGCGGCTGCGGACGGAGGTCGAGCCATGACTGACATCGCCGCCGATCCGCTGGAGCCGTCCGGCACGGCGCTCGGGCCGGCCTCTTCCGTCGCGGTCGCGGTCGCGGCCCGGGCCACGCCGGCCCCGTGGCGGCTGCTGGTGCGCAAGCCGACCTTCCTGGCCGGCGCGGCCATCATCGTGTTCTGGATCGTCTGCGCCATCTTCGGGCACGCGATCGCGCCCTACAACCCGCTGGCGCAGCAACTGCTGTCGGCCAACGCCGCGCCGTCGGGGGCGCACTGGTTCGGCACCGACCCGCTCGGCCGGGACGTGCTGTCCCGGATCATCGTCGGCGCCCGGAGCATCCTGATCATCGCCCCGCTGGCCACCATCCTGGGCACGATCCTCGGCACCGCGCTCGGGCTGGCCATGGGCTACTTCGGCGGTAGCTTCGACCTGCTCTCCTCGCGGTTCGTGGAGGCGGTGCTGGCCCTGCCGAGCTTCATCGTCGCCTTCCTGTTCCTGGTCGCGGTGGGCCCGACTACCGTCAACGTTGATCATCATCATCGGCTTCGTGTTCACGCCGCTGATCGCGCGCACGGTCCGGGCGGCCGTGCTGGCCGAGCGGCATCTGGACTACCTGTCCGCCGCCCGGCTGCTCGGCGAGAATCCGGTCCCGGATCATGTTCGCCGAGATCCTGCCCAACGTCATGCCCGCCATCCTGGTCGAGTTCACGGTCCGGCTGGGCTACGCGGTGTTCACCGTGGCCACGCTGTCGTTCCTGGGCTTCGGCGTGCAGCCGCCCACCCCGGACTGGGGCGCGGACATCGCGGCCGACTACGCCAACCTGACGGCGGGCTACTGGTGGCAGGTCCTGTTCCCCGCGTTGGCCATCGCCTCGCTGGTGATCGCGGTCAACCTGATCACGGACTCGATCGAGCAGGTGCTCGCCTCATGAGCTCTGACTTGCCTGCCGCTGCCTCGTCGTCCGCTGCGTCCGCGTCCGCTGACGCTGCGCTGGCCTTGTCGGTGCAGCACATGGACGTCACCTACCGGGTGCGGGGGCAGGACCGGCTCGCGCTGCGGGACGTGTCGTTCAGCATCGGGCGCGGCGAGTCCTACGGGCTGGTCGGCGAGTCCGGGTCGGGCAAGTCCACGGCCGCGCTGGCCCTGGTGCGGTACCTGCCCAGCAACGGCCGGGTCAGCGGCGGGACGATCAGCATCAACGGGCTGGATCCGCTGTCGATGGGCAAGTCGGCGTTGCGGGACCTGCGGGCCCGCACCGTCTCGATGGTGTACCAGGAGCCCGGGCGGGCGCTTAACCCGTCGCTGCGGGTCGGCCGGCAGATCGCCGAGGTGTTCGAGATCGCCGGCCAGTCGTCCGGCGACGCGCGGGCCTCGGCCGAGAACATGCTGCGCAAGGTGCAGATATCCGACCCGGGCCGGGTCATGGGGCGGTACCCGCACGAGTTGTCCGGCGGGATGGCGCAGCGGGCGGTCATCGCGATGGCGCTGGCCGTCTCGCCGTCGCTGCTCATCCTGGACGAGCCGACCACCGCGCTGGACGCGACCGTCGAGGCCGAGGTGCTGGACCTGGTCGCGGCGCTGCGCGAGGAATTCCAGACTTCCGTGCTGTTCATCAGCCACAACCTGGCGGTGATCGCCAAGATGTGCGACCGGGTCGGGGTGCTGTACGCGGGCGAACTGGTCGAGCAAGGGCCCGCCCGGGAGGTGTTCGACAACCCCCGGCACCCGTACACCGTCGGGCTGCTGCGCTGCATCCCGCGGCGCGGGCAGCGCAAGGACACCGACCGGCTGGACACTATCCCCGGTTTCCAGCCGGCGCCCGGGCACACCCTGACCGGCTGCATCTTCGCCCCGCGGTGCGCGCTGGCGCAGGATGAGTGCCGGACGGTGGAGCCGCCGTTCTTCAGGGTCAGCGACCTGCGGACCTCGCGGTGCTACTTCCACGAGCAGGCCCCGGACCTGCCCCGCGCCACTCCCGCCTCGATCCCCTCTGGCGGTGCTAACGAGGCTCACGGGGCTGGCGGTTCTGGTCTGGTCGGCGGTGCCGACGGGGCGCTGGTGATGGTGGAGGGGCTGTCCAAGACGTTCGGGGGTAACGTCCGGGCGCTGGCCGGGGTGGACCTGTCCATCCAGCGCGGCGAGACGCTCGGGCTGGTCGGCGAGTCGGGCAGCGGCAAGACCACGATCGCCCGGGTCCTGCTCGGGCTCACCGCCCCGGACCAGGGCTCGGTGGTGACCCTGCACGGCACCCCGCTCAGCCCGGACGCGCGGCGGCGACCGCGGGCGACCCTGCGCGCGCTGCAGATCGTGTTCCAGAACCCGGACTCGGCGCTCAACCGCAGGCACACGGTGCGCAGCCTGATCAGCCGGCCGCTGTCCCGGCTGGCCGGGCTATCCGGCCAGGCGCTGCGTGACCGGCTGGCCGAGCTGATCACCTCGGTCCGGCTGGAGGAGCGGCACCTGCCGCTGCGCCCCAGCCAGCTGTCCGGCGGGCTCAAGCAGCGGGTCGCGATCGCGCGCGCGTTCGCCGGCGGGCCCGAGGTGGTGGTCTGCGACGAGCCGACCTCGGCGCTCGACGTGTCGGTGCAGGCGGCCATCCTCAACCTGCTGGCCGACCTGCAGACCACCGAGCGGGCCACTTACCTGTTCATCTCGCACGACCTGGGCCTGGTCAGGTACCTGTCGGATCGCATCGTGGTGCTGTACCTCGGGCGCGTGATGGAGGTCGGGCCGTCCGAGACGGTGTTCGCCGGACCGCACCACCCGTACACCGAGGCGCTGTTCTCGGCCGTCCCGTCGCTCGACGGTGAGCGTCCGTCCCGGATCCGGCTGACCGGCGAGATCCCGTCCGCGGCTGATCCGCCGAGCGGCTGCGTGTTCCACACCCGTTGCCCGCGCCGGCTGACGACCGGCGTATGCGAATCCACCGAGCCGCCGCTGCTCGAAGAAGAGCCCGGTCACCTGATCCGCTGCCACATCCCGCTTTCCGAACTGCGAACCCTCCAACGAAATGAATCCGCCCCGTCTCAGGGAGGCTCCTCGTGACACGCAATATCGACCACCGCCGGCTCGGGCGCCTACGCCAAGACCAGGGTGAGATCGCGAACCACATCATCGACGAGTTCGCCGCGGGGCGGCTGTCCCGCCGCGACTTCATCCGCCGGGCCACGGTGGTCGGCATCTCCGTCCCGGCGCTGGGGTCGATCCTGGCCGCCTGCGGCAGCTCGTCGTCGAGTTCGGTCTCGACGAGTTCGTCGGCCTCGGCCAGCGGCGCTGCGGGGGCGGTGATCAGGGTCGGCATCGTCACGCCGACCGCGTCGATCAACCCGGTGACCGTGGCCGACCAGGGCGGGCTCGACATGCTCGCGCAGACCGGTGAGTACCTGTGCCTGTCCGGCCAGACCCTGAGCCTGACGCCGGTCCTCGCCACCAGCTGGACGCCGAACTCGACCGCCGATGTCTGGACGTTCAAGATCCGCCAGGGCGTCAAGTTCCACAACGGCGCCGCGCTGACCGCCGCCGACGTGGTGTACACCTACAAGCTGCAGTCGAACCCCTCGGGCAGCTCGAACGCGCTGTCCGCGTTCGGCGGCGTGCTCGTCCCCGACGGGGTGGTGCAGGTCGACGACTACACGGTCGCCTTCCACCTGCTGGCCCCGAACGGGAACTTCCCGTACCTGACCTCATCCGACAACTACAACATGATCATCATCCCGAACAACTACAACCCGGCCAACTGGCAGAGCTCGTTCATCGGCACCGGCCCGTTCGTGCTCAGCTCCTACACGCCGAAGGTGGGCGCCAGCGTTCACCCGCAACGAGTCGTACTGGGGCACCAAGGCGCTGCCCTCGCAGACCCAGTTCACCTTCTACGACACCCCGGCCGCGTCGGTCCTCGCGCTGACCGGCGGGAGCATCGACGTGCTCGGGCAGTTCACCGTCTCCGGCGGCGAGGCGCTGCTGTCCGGCAGCTACAACGTCATCAAGCTGAAGTCCAGCGCGCACCGCGAGCTGTCGATGCGCAACGACCAGGCCCCGTTCACCGACCCGCGGGTGCGCCAGGCCATCGCGCTCACCCTCAACCGCCCCGAGATCGTCACCGCGCTGTTCAAGGGCTACGCCGACATCGGCAACGACAGCCCGTTCGCGCCCGTCTTCCCGTCCACGAACACCAGCGTCGCCCAGCGCGTGCAGAACATCAGCCAGGCCAAGTCGCTGCTGGCGGCCGCGGGACACCCGTCGGGCTTCACCACCAAGCTCATCACCGAGAACTTCCTGGAGATCCCCGAATACGCCCAGATCATCGTGCAGGCCGCGGCGGCCATCGGGGTGAAGATCAACCTGACGGTGGAGAGCTCGACCCAGTACTACGGCAAGGCCACGTTCGGGAACTCCGACTGGCTCGACGCCACGATGAGCCTGGTCGACTACGGGCACCGCAGCGTGCCGAACGTCTTCCTGACCTCCCCGCTGGAGACGTACAACGCCAAGACGGGCACCGGCACGTGGAACGCCGCCCACTTCGCCAACTCCCAGTACGACAGCCTGGTCGCGCAGTACGTCGCGGCCACCGACCTGTCCACCCAGCGCAGCCTCGCCGGGCAGATCGAGACGCTGCTGCTGGCCCAGACGCCGGTCATCTACGGGTACTTCTACAATTACCTGTCGGCGACGGCGAAGGGCGTCACCGGTGCGTACCCGACCGCGATCGGGCATATTTTCCTGTACAACGCGGCGAAGAGCTAGGCAGGAAGCGTGCGCTGCGCTTCAGCTAGGGCGTGCGGCGCGGCGCACGGCGTGTGCGCCGCGCAGACGGGGAAAGGCGATCCGGATGGCGACCGAGAACCGGGCGCACGCTGACGCCCACGAGCATGACGGTCGGTCACCACCACCGGGACGTCTCGGGGGGCTGGCTGCGCCCGGCGGTGTTCGGGGCGATGGACGGGCTGGTGACCAACGTGTCGCTGATCGCCGGGGTCGGCGGCGGGCGGCGCGAGCGCGCACACGATCGTGCTGACCGGCCTGGCCGGGCTGGCCGCGGGCGCCTTCTCCATGGCGGCCGGGGAGTACGTGTCGGTCTCCTCGCAGAACGAGCTCGTCCAGGCCGAGGTCGACAAGGAGCGGCTCGAGCTGGAGCGCAACGCCGCGGCCGAGCAGGCCGAGCTGGCCGGCATGCTCCGCGCCCGCGGGGTCAGCGCCGCCACCGCACGGCAGGCGGCCGCGGAGATCTCGGCGCATCCGGAGAAGGCGCTGGCCGTGCACGCGCTGGAGGAACTCGGCGTCGACCCCGGCGAGCTGCCGTCGCCCCTGGTGGCGGCGGGTGCCTCGCTGGCCTCGTTCGCCGTCGGGGCGCTGATCCCGCTGCTCCCCTACCTGTGCGGCCTGGACGTGCTCGGGTTCGCGCTCGGGCTGGCGGCCGTCGCCGCGGTGGCGGGCGGCGGCATCGTGGCCCGGCTGACCTCCCGGCCGTTCTGGCGCGGGGCGCTACGCCAGCTCCTCCTGGGCGCCGGTGCCGCCGGGATCACCTACCTGATCGGCATCCTGGTCGGTCACGTCGCCGGGTAGGCCGCCTACGCGTGGCGTCGGCCCGCCTGGGCCCAGCCGGCCATGTCAGCTGGCCTGGGTCCCGCAGGCCGATCCGGCCACGTGAACTGGCCCGCGAGGGCCGGGTTGGCGAGCAATTGGCCAGCCACGGGCACGCCCAGTTGCAGCACCAGCCAGATACGGCCCGGATCGCTCAGCAGGTGCGGCTCGGCCAGCGGGTTACCGTCGACGATGGTCAGGTCGGCGAGCTTGCCCTCGGCGACGGTGCCGATGTGATCGTCCAGCCCGAGCGCTTCGGCTGCGGTCATCGTCGCGGCGGCCAGGGCCTCGGCCGGGGCCAGGCCATGATGGACCATCCGCTGAATCTCCAGCCCGACGGCCAGGCTCGTGTCGCTGCCGAGCGCGATCTTGACGCCCGCCTGCTGCGCGGCCCGCATGCTGGCCGCCCCCTCCTCGAGGTTCCGCTGGGCCAGTTCAACCAGCACCGGCGGCATATCGGGCTCCGCCGTGGCGTGGGCGGGATCGATGACGTCCTCGGCCAGGCCGACCATCCAGTAGTACCCGGACAGGGTGGGCACCAGCACCTGGCCCGCGGCCGCCATGGCGTCCAGCAGGTCCGGCCGCTGGTTCAGGTACATGCCGTGCTCGATGGTGTCGACGCCGTGCCTGATCGCCGCCGCGCAGCCGTCCAGGCCCTCGGCGTGGGCGGAGACCCGGTAGCCCAGCCGGTGTGCCTCGTCGGTGACCGCGGCCAGTTCCGGGTCGGTGAACTGGAGCGGATCGGGATCTTCCAGTTCGTTGGACCGGGCGCCGGTGGTCATCACCTTGACGAAGTCCGCCCCGGCCCGGATCTGCTCCCGGACCGCCCGCCGCACATCGTCCGGCCCGTCGGCCTCGCGGTACATGTCACCGTAGAAGCGCCCGCCTGGTGCCGTCGCGGAGATAATCTTGCCGCAGGTCAGCAGGCGGGGGCCGCGGAAGGCGCCGTAGCGCATGGCCTGCCGGGCCTGTTGCGGCAGCAGTCCCTGCGAGCCGACCACCCGGATGGTGGTCACCCCGAAGCGCAGGTAATCGCGGAGTTCGGCCTGCATGAAGTGCGCATCAAGGCCGGGGAGCGGTTCCTCGGCGCCCTTCGCGACCTTCGGCATGGTGCCCGAGGTGTGGGTGTGGGCATCGGTCAGCCCGGGCATGAGGACACGCTGGCCCACATCCAGCGCGCGGGCGCCGTCGGGGCACGGCTCCTCGGCGTCACCCACCCGGCGGATGATCCCGTCCTCGACCAGGACCGCCGCGTTCTCGCGCAGCGCGGCCCCGGTGCCGTCGAACAACCGTGCTCCGGTCAGCCAGAGCCGCCCCCGGCCCGCGGAGGGCGCCGCGATCAGCGCCGGGAACCTGTGCGCCATGTGCCTGCCCGTTCCTTTCCGCCTGTTCTGCTCTGCCTGCCGTGCCTGTTGTGCCGCCTCCGGCTGGCCGATCCTCTCACGTCGTACCCCTGGCGCTCAGTCAGCTGGATCACTCCCTCCCAGCCCGGCATCCCCGGCATGGCGCGAGCGGTGCGGAACGCTGCCTATCTTGATGGAGGGGGCAGGTATCAGCGAAGCACGAGGACGCCTGATCATGAATGATTGGCCGGATGGTTGGTACCGGGATGCGCCCGGGCCGCGTGGGTCATATCAGGCGGGCAGGCCGGACGAGGCGCTGCCCACCGTCGCAAGTCCGGGCCGGTCCGCCTGGCCGGAGCAGCCGCCGCCGGTTTCGGTGCCCCGTCCCGGGGACCCCGTCCCGGGGGACCCTCCCGGGGCGGTCGCCGGTGGCGGTTCTGGGGCCAGCCGGGACGCCGCGGGCGGCGGATAGCGCTGATCGCGGGGATTGTCGTCGTCGCCCTGCTCGCCACGGTGGCCGGTTCGTATTTCTGGCTGGACTCCAAGCTGAACCGCTCGGTGACGCTGCCGGCCTTCTCCGGGTCGTCGGCCGGCCAGAACTGGCTGATCGTCGGCTCGGATACCCGCCAGGGCCTTACCACCAAGGAGATCATCCAGCTGCACGTCGGCTTCGACTTCGGCACGACCAACTCCGACTCGCTGATGCTGCTGCACATGGGGACCGGCAAGCCGGTGCTGATCAGCATCCCGCGCGACTCCTATGTGCCGATCCCCGGGCACGGCGAGAACAAGATCAACGCGGCGCTCGGCTTCGGCGGCCCGTCGCTGCTGATCCAGACCGTGGAGAACGTCACCGGGCTGCGCATCGACCACTACATGGGAATCGGGTTCGGCGGGCTGGTCGGCGTGGTGAACGAGGTCGGCGGCGTGAACATCTGCCTGCCGGCCGCCCTGCACGACACCGACTCCGGCGTCAACCTCAAGGCAGGTTGCCAGACGCTGAACGGGGATCAGGCGCTGGCCTTCGTCCGGGACCGGCACTCGTTCGCCGACGAGGACCTGCAGCGGATGCAGGACCAGCGGGCGTTCCTGCGGGCCCTGCTGGACAAGGCCACCAGCCCGGGCGTCTACCTCAACCCGTTCACCGCTCTGCCGTTCGGCTCATCCGCCGCCAGCTCGATCTCCGTCGACCAGGGCACGGACCTGTACGACCTGGTCAACGCGGCGCTGGCCCTGCGTGATCCGCTGACCGGTACCGTCCCGATCGCCAACGCGAACTATCCCACGTCGAACGCGGGCGACGCGGTGCTGTGGAACCGCACCGAGGCCCTGACGCTGTTCAACGCGCTGAAGAACGGCCAGGCCGTTGCGCCGAGCCTGCTGAACGGGACAAAGGTCGGCTGAGGAACGCAGCGCAGGCCCCACGCCACCAGCGCGTCGCCGGAGAACCACAGCCGGCGCGCCCAGGTCCCGCCGTCGCAGGCGTGCCCTTTGACGCGCTGGGCCAGGCCCTGCATGAGCTGGACGTCCGCGGCGGTCACCAGATCGAAGTCACCCATGATGCGCCACGGATGTCAGGATTCCGCGAAGCCGTTGAACTGTTTCCGCGGGCCGGTGCGGGTGGGGCCGGTGCGGGTTCCGGGGCGTCGCGTGCGGGGAGCGGGGAACGTCCCCGTATGATTTCACGGTGTTCGGTGCCAGCATCGGGGCCAGGCCGTCCCGGGACAGAAATCCGTGGTTACCCCGGACCGCCCGCTCCGGATCGCGCTGCTTTCCTATCGCAGCAAGCCGCACTGCGGCGGACAGGGTGTCTATGTCCGCCATCTGAGCCGGGAGCTCGACGCGCTCGGGCACCGGGTCGAGGTGTTCTCCGGCCAGCCGTATCCCGAGCTGGATCCCGGCCCGGGGCTGACCCGGGTCCCCAGCCTGGACCTCTACCGAGACGGCGACCCGTTCCGGACGCCGAGCTGGCACGAGTACCGGGACTGGATCGACGTGCTCGAGACGGCCATGATGTGGAGCGGCGCGTTCCCTGAGCCGCTGACGTTCAGCATCAGGGTGCAGCGGGCGCTGGCCGCGCGGGCCGGGGACTTCGACGTGGTGCACGACAACCAGGGGCTCGGCTACGGGCTGCTCGGCCTCGGACGGCCCCGTATCTGGCGGCTGGGCCCCGGGAAGCCCGCGCTGCCTCTGGTGGCCAGCATTCACCATCCGATCAGCGTGGATAGGCGCATCGACCTGGCCTCCGTTGGCCCGCTGCTGAGGTTGTGGCGGCGGCGCTGGTACGGGTTCGTCCGGATGCAGGCCAGGGTGGCCCGCCACATCGCCCGGTCCGGGTCGCTGATCACCGTGTCCGCCTCGGCCAAGAGCGACATCTGCCGGGACTTCAAGGTCCCGCCGGATCGCGTCCGGGTCATCCCGCTGGGCGTCGACGCGCGCCTGTTCCGGCCGCGGCAGGCCGCGCGGGTACCCGGCCGGATCATCGCCGTGGCCAGCGCCGACTCGGCCCTCAAGGGCACCGCCACCTTGCTGCACGCGGTGGCCAAGCTGGTCACCGACCGGGACGCGCACCTGATCATCGTCGGACGGCCGACGCCCGCCACCGAGCGGCTGGCCGCCCAGCTGTCCATCGCCAACCGGGTCACGTTCACCCACGGGCTGGACGACCAGGCGTTCTCCGCCCTGCTGGCCAGCGCGGAGATCGCCGTCGTGCCCTCGCTGTACGAGGGGTTCTCGCTGCCCGCGATCGAGCACATGGCGTCGGGTACCCCGCTGGTGGCCAGCCGGTCCGGAGCACTGCCCGAGGTGACCGGGGACGCCGCCGCCCTGGTCACGCCGGCCGACAGCGAGGAACTCGCCGGCGCGCTGCGGCGGCTGCACGACTCCCCGGCCGAGCGCGCCGTGCTGGCGGACCGGGCCCTGCGCCGGGTCGGCGAGCGGTTCGCCTGGCCCGCGGTGGCGCAGGCGACCGTGGCGCAGTACCGGGAGGCCCAGGACCGGCAGGCGGAAGACCGGCAGGCCCGGGACGGGCAGGCCCCCGGGGACGGCCCGCGTGCTGACCGTCGACTTCCGCCGGTTCCCGATCCGGCCCGGGCAGCGCGTGCTCGACCTGGGCTGCGGGGGCGGACGGCACGCGTTCGAGGTGTACCGGCGCGGCGGGAACGTGGTCGCGTTCGACCTGGATCCCAGCCGAGCTCGGGCCCGTGAGGAGCATGTTCGCCGCGATGCGGGAGGCCGGCGAGGGCATCGCGGCGGGGGCGGGCGCCGTCTCGGGGGACGCCACCGGGATGCCGTTCGGCGACGGGGTGTTCGACCGGGTGATCGCCGCCGAGGTCCTCGAGCATGTCCTGGACGACCAGCGGGCGATGAACGAACTCGCGCGGGTGCTGCGGCCGGGCGGGCTGGCGGCGGTCACCGTGCCGAGCTGGCTGCCGGAACGGATCTGCTGGGCCCTGTCCACCGAATACCACGAGGTCCCGGGGGGCATGTGCGTATCTACACGCGCGTCGAGCTGGAAGCCAAGCTAGCCCGGGCCGGGCTGAGCGTCCGGTGGCACCACTACGCGCACGGGCTGCACTCGCCGTACTGGTGGCTGAAGTGCGCAGTCGGCGTGCACGACGACAAGCATCCGCTGGTCAGCGCCTATCACCGGATGCTGGTCTGGGACATCATGCGCGGGCCGGCCGTCACCCGGCTGGCCGAGAAGGCGCTGAACCCGGTGATCGGCAAGAGCCTGGTGGTGTATGCGGTCAAAACGGGGCAGTCCAGTGACAGATGAGGCCGTGGGCGGGAAGTATCAGGGGACAAGGGGGCGGACAGCCCCCCAGGGGGTCTGGGGGGGGGCCCCCCACGAGCAGGGGGGGTCGGGGGATCGTTCCCCCCGAGACAATCTGAGCGAAGCCGACCTGCTCATGACCGGGCGGTCGATCGCGCGGGCGCAGGAGGTGTCGGGGGCGATCCCGTGGCCGGACGGGCACGTGGACGTATGGGATCACGTCGAGTGCGCGATGGCGCTGAGCGCCTGCGGGCTGCGCGAGCCGGCCCGGCGGGCGTACGCGTGGCTGCGGGCCACGCAGCGGGCCGACGGGTCGTGGCCGCGGTCCACGGCCGGCGGCGCGGTGACCGACCCGGCGGCGGAAAGCCACCACGCCGCGTACGTCGCCGTCGGAGCGTGGCACGAGTACCTGGTGACCGGGGACGAGAGCCACGCCCTGACCATGTGGCCGACGGTACGCCGGGCGGTCGAGTGGGCGCTCGGGCTGCGGACCCCGCGCGGTGAGGTGGCGTGGGAGCGCGATGCCGCCGGGACGCCCGGGACGTACGCGCTGCTGTCCGGCTGCTCGAGCATCCACCAGAGCCTGCGCTGCGCGGTGGCGCTGGCCAAGCTGGCCGACGACCCGCAGCCGGACTGGGAACTCGCCGCGGACCGGCTCGCGCACCTGGTGGCCGCGCACCCGGAGGCGTTCGCGGACAAGAGCCGGTTCGCCATGGACTGGTACTACCCGGTGCTGGGCGGGGCGGTCCGCGGCACCGGACGGCCGCGAGCCGCCTGGCCGCGGGCTGGGAGGAGTTCGTGGTGCCCGGCCTCGGCGTCCGGTGCGTCAGCGACGAGCCGTGGGTGACCGGCGCGGAGACCTGCGAGCTGGTGCTGGCCCTGGACGCGTGCGGGAGGCGCGCCGAGGCGGCCGCGATGTTCGCCACCGCCCAGCACCTGCGCCATCCGGACGGGTCCTACTGGACCGGCTGGCAGTACGCCGACCAGGCGTACTACCCGGCCGAGCGGTCGAGCTGGACCGCGGCCGCGGTGGTCCTGGCCGCCGACGCGCTGATGGGCCTGTCCGGCGGGGCAGGGCTGTTCCGGGACACCGGGTCAGAGCAGGACAGATCAGAGCAGAACGGATGAGATCAGAGCTAGGCGGTGGTGGTGCGCTCGAGCCGGGTGGTGGTGCGCTCAAGCAGGCGGAGGGAGCCTTCGGCGCGGACTTCGGTGAAGGCGCCGGAGGCCAGGGCCCGCTGGTAGATCAGGTACGGCGGGCGGCCGCCGTCGGCGGGGTCGGGGAACACGTCGTGGATGGCCAGGGCGCCGCCGGGGGCCACCCAGGGGGCCCAGCCCTCGTAGTCGGTGACCGCCGCCGCTTCGGTGTGGCCGCCGTCGATGAAGACCAGGCCCAGCGGCGTGCGCCCAGAGCCGGGCCACGTCGGCGGACCGGCCCACGACCACGACCACGTGCTCCTCGAGCCCGGCGGCGGCCAGCGTGGCCCGCAGGCGTCGGCAGCGTGTCCAGGCGGCCGGTGGCCGGGTCGACCAGGCGCGGGTCGTGGTACTCCCAGCCGGGCTGGTGTTCCTCCGAGCCGCGGTGGTGGTCGACGGTGACGACCAGCTGGCCGGCGGCGCGGGCCGCCGCGGCCAGGTAGATGGTGGACTTGCCGCAGTAGCTGCCGATCTCCAGTACCGGGCCGCGGGCGGAATACTGGGCGGCCGCGTCGAACAGGGCCAGCCCTTCGGCGGCCGGCATGAAGCCGGGGGCGGCTTCGGCGGCGCGCAGCAGCTGGGGTCCATCCGGTCATCAGGATCGCGGCGTGGATACTCCGGCCTTCAGGGCGGGGCGGAAACGCCGCGTCACCGTCCCCGGAAATGTCAGTGCTGTCCGATATTGTGTTCGCATGTCCCGGTACCGGCTGCATCCCCACCCAGCACGGCGAGGACGCGGCGGTTGTCGTCGTCGGAGAGAGCCAGGTCCAGCTTGGCGAAGATGCCCGCCGCGTGCTTGCTGACCGCCTTCTCGGTGATGAACAGCCGCTGGGCGATCGCGGCGTTGGACCGGCCCTCGGCCATCAGCGCGAGCACCTCGCGCTCCCGGGGCGTCAGGCGGGTCACCGGCTCGGTCGCGGGAGTGCCGGACGAGCAGCTTGCTGCACGACCTCGGGGTCCAGGACCGTGCCGCCGGCGGCCACGCTGCGGATCGCGCCGGTGAACGCCTCGTCGTTGAACACCCGGTCCTTGAGCAGGTAGCCGACGCCCGCCGGCCTGGTCGGCCAGCAGTTCGCGGGCGTACAGCTGCTCGACGTACTGGGACAGGACCAGGACCGGCAGGCCGGGTACCTGCGCGGCGGGCCTGCAGGGCCGCGCGCAGGCCGTCGTCGGTGTGCGTCGGCGGCAGCCGGACGTCGACGATCCCCACGTCCGGGCGCTCGTCGACCAGGGCGGCCAGCAGCTCCGGGGCGGTGGCCACCGCCGCGACGATCTCGAAGCCGTGCGCGGACAGCAGCCTGACCAGGCCCTCCCTCAGCAGGAAAAGGTCTTCGCCGATGACAACGCGCACGGTACCTCGATGACGACGATGGTCGGCCCGCCCGGCGGGCTGCTCACGGCCAGGATGCCATCAAACGTCGCCAGCCTGCGCTCCACTCCGGCCAGGCCCGGTCCCGGCGCCGGGTCGGCGCCGCCCGCGCCGTCGTCGGTGACCTGCGCCCGCAGCATGCCGGCCGCGTGGCGGAGGTGGATCCGGACCGTGCGGGCGCCGGAGTGCTCGGACCGCGTTGGCCAGCGCCTCGGCCACCGCGAAGTAGACGGCCGCGCCGACCGGCATCTCGACCTCGCCGGGCAGGTCGACGTCGAGCTCGGTGCGCAGCGGGGTGTCCAGGGCCAGGGCCCGGACCGCGTCGGCCAGCCCGCGGTCGGCGAGCACCGGCGGGTAGATGCCGCGGACCAGGTCGCGCAGGTCGGTCAGGGCCCGGGACGAGGTTTCCCGGGCCTCGGCGACCAGGGCCAGCGCCGCCTCGGGGTTGCTGGCGAACATCCGCTCCGCGGCCCGCAGCGACATGCCCAGGGCGACCAGCCGGGCCTGCGCCCCGTCGTGCAGGTCGCGCTCGATCCGGCGCAGTTCGGCGGCCGCGGTGTCCACCGCGTCGTGGCGGGTCTGGGTCAGCGTCTGCACCCGCCTGGTCAGCTGCCGGGCCCGGGCCGCGAGCTCCAGGTCGGACGGGTTCAGGGTTCCGGCCAGGTGATGGCGCATCACCCGCGGTGCCAGCCACAGGCCCAGGGCCAGCAGGAGGGAGCCTTCGCAGGGCGTCGCCCCAGAGCGGGGCGGGCACCGGGCTGTTGTGCAGGTCGGAGAAGCCGTACGCGAACCCGGGCACGCGGGCCAGAACACCGCGATCAGCCAGCCGTAGGCGCCGAGGACCAGCAGGCCCGCCGCGGCCAGCGTCGCGGCCCAGGCCCGCGACCGGAAGATCAGCACCAGCGCGGCCGCGGCCACGGTCAGGTCGATGAGGGCACGTCGAGCCCGTCGACCGCCTGCGAGCCGAACCAGTCGCCGGGCCCGAGCAGCTGCATGGCTCAGTCCCACGACCGGGATCAGGAGCAGGGCGTGGACGGCGGAGATCCCGCCGCGCCCGGTGGCGAGCCACCGGGCGGCCAGCGCCCTGACCAGCCCCGCGCCCGGCGCGTCCAGCCGCAGCAGCAGCCACAGGCCGGCCACGAACAGGACCCCGGCCTCGGCCAGCACCGGCCAGGCGCCCCAGGCTCCGGGCCCGCGCCTGGACGAACAGGTACTGGACCTGGCTGGTGAACCCGTCGCGGTACTGCCTGGCCAGATGGACCCCGAAGACGGCCAGTCCGAGCACGCCGTAGGGCACCAGCTTGGCCGCCAGCTTCGGGGCGAAGACGATGGCCAGGACCGCGATGCCGAGCTCGGCCGGGATAAGCCCGTGAGCCCCGCCGGCCATCGCGGCGGCCGCCATCGCGACGGGCAGCAGCAGCAGACCCCAGCCGCAGGCCCGGATGCGCCCCCGCAGGCCATCGGGGCGCGGGATCCTCTTGCCGTCGCGCGCCAGGATGAAGGCGATGCACCCGATCGTCAGCGCCAGCACAATCGCGAAAAGCATGACCGCAGGCTCCCTTCCCGACCCCCGTCCTGATCCCATCCTGGCCGTCATCGCGGGCGCCCGCCATGGGCCTACGCCTACCGTTGAGGGGGGGCAAGCACCACGGCCCGTTAGGTCAAAAAGGTCTTCAGGCGGGTCAGGGCCTCGGTCAGGACCTCCGGGCGTTTGCAGAAGGCGAACCGGACCTGGGTCCGGGCCGCGTCGGTGTCGTCGTAGAAGACGGCGGAGGGGATGGCGACGACGCCGGCGCGTTCGGGCAGGGAGCGGCAGAATTCCAGGCCGTCCCGCTCGCCCAGGGGCCTGATGTCGGTGGTGACGAAGTAGGTGCCCTGCGGCGGGTACACCTCGAAGCCGATCTCGGCCAGACCGCGGGTGAGCAGGTCGCGCTGGGCCCGCAGGTCGGCCAGCAGCGTGGCGTAGTAGGCATCCGGCAGGGCCAGGGCCTCGGCTATCGCGTACTGGAACGGGCCGCCGCTGACGTAGGTGAGGAACTGCTTGGCCGTCTTGACCGCGGTGACCAGCTCGGGAGTGGCCGTCGACCCAGCCGATCTTCCAGCCAGTGAACGAGAACGTCTTGCCGGCCGAGCTGATCGTGACGGTCCGCTCGCGCATGCCCGGGAACTGGGCGATCGGGACGTGCTCGCCGTGGAAGACCAGGTGCTCGTAGACCTCGTCGGTGACCACGAGCAGGTCGCGCTCGACGGCCAGGGCGGCGATGGCGGCCAGTTCGTCGCGGGTGAACACCGAGCCGGTGGGGTTGTGCGGGCTGTTGAGCAGGATGAGCCGGGTGCGGGAGGTGATGGCATTGGCGAGTTCGTCCAGGTCGGGGCGGAAGCCGGGCGGGCGCAGCGTGACCGGGACCCTGGTTCCGCCGGCCATGGCGATGTTCGCGGCGTAGGAGTCGTAGTAGGGCTCGAACGCGATCACCTCGTCGCCCGGCTCGACCAGGGCGAGCAGGGCGGCTGCCACCGCCTCGGTGGCCCCGGCGGTGACCAGGACCTCGGTGTCCGGGTCGTAGTCCAGGTCGTAGAAGCGCTGCTGGTGTCCGGTGATGGCGCGCCTGAGTTCGGGGACGCCGGGGCCGGGCGGGTACTGGTTGCCGCGGCCGGCCAGGATGGCGTCGGCCGCGGCCCGGGCGATCTGGGGCGGGCCGTCCCGGTCGGGGAAGCCCTGGCCCAGGTTGATCGACCCGGTCGCGACCGCGCGCGCGGACATCTCGGCGAAGATCGTGGTGCCCGAGGCCCTCCAGGCGCCGGTTCAGCAGTGGTCTGTTCACCCGTTTGCTTTCTTGGCTCACCCTGCCCATGATGCCGCGTTGGCTAGGGTGAGGGGTATGCGAGTCGCGTTGGGCCAGATCCCGGTCAGCTCGGATCCCGCGGTGAACCTGGGGAGGGTCCGGGGGGCGCTGGCCTCGGCCGCGGATCAGGGCGCGGACCTGGCCGTGTTCCCCGAGGCGACGCAGGTCAGGTTCGGCTCGGACCTGCGGGCCGCGGCCGAGCCGCTGGACGGGGCGTTCTGCTCGGGGCTCGCGTCGGCGGCCAAGGACACCGGGGTGGCGCTGGTGGCCGGGGTGTTCGAGCCCGCGCCGGACGGCCGGGTGTACAACACCGCGGTGGCCTACGACGGGGCCGGGGAGCTGGTCGCCTCCTACCGGAAGCTGCACCTGTTCGACGCGTTCGGGCATCGCGAGTCGGACCAGGTCGCGCCGGGCTCCGTGCCGGTGCTGTGTACGCTTGGCCGGCGTACGTACCGGCCTGGAGATCTGCTACGACGTGCGGTTCGGCGAGCTGTCCCGGGCGCTGGCCGTGGCCGGGGCCTCGCTTGTGGTGCTGCCCGCGGCGTGGGCCGCGGGGCCGTTCAAGGAGGAGCACTGGGTCACCCTGGTCCGGGCGCGCGCCATCGAGAACACCGTGTGGGTGGCCGCGGTCGGGCAGGTGCCCGACCCCGGCGAGCCCCCGACCCGGGCCGCGACCGGAGTCGGGCGCAGCATGCTGGTCGACCCGCTCGGCGTGGTCCGTCTCGACCTGGGTCCGGCGGCGGGGGTGGCGGTGGGCGAGGTGGACGCGGGGCTGGTCGAGACGGTGCGGGCCACGGTGCCGAGCCTGGCCAACCGGCGGGACGACGTGTTCGGGGCGCCGGTCCGGCCTTAGCGGACTGGTGACTGCCAGAGGACGGGCTGCTCGCCGCCGGGCGTGGCGGTGAAGCCGACGCCGGACAGGGTGCGGCCGGAGACGGTGAGGCCGGTGATGGCCTGGATGCCCCCTCCGGTCAGGCCCTGGCCGCCCGGCGTGACCGCCTTCCAGGATGATCCGCTGGCCGAGGTCCACACCACCACGTCCTGGTGGCCGGCGGTGCTGCCGAACGTCCCGGTGGCCAGGAACGTGCCGGCCCGGTCCCGGCCCCGGTCCCGGCCCCGGTCCCGGCCCCAGTCCCGGTGAGCGCAGTGAGCGCGGTGACGAACGCGCGCCCGGCCGGGACCGGCAGGGCGGACTCGGTCCAGGTGGCGCCGCCGTCGGCCGAGCTCGCCGCGAACGGCAGCTGCTGGCCGGAGGTGGTGAGCGCGGTGCCCACCGCGACCACGGTGCGGCCGCTGCCGGCGACGCGCTGGAGCACGGCCCGGGTGGCGCCGACCGGCAGCGGGACGTTCTGCTGGGTCCAGGCGCTGCCGCCGTCGGTGGAGGTCCAGGCCGCAGGCGCGTCACCGTCCGCGCCGACCGCGACGAACCCGCGCGGGCCCGCGGTGACGCCCAGCATCCGCCCGCCGGTCCCTGCGGGTGTGCCCGCGCGGTGCCACCCGGTCAGGCCCGCCGACCACCAGGCCGCGGCGATGGTGCGGCCCCCAACGGCCTGATATCCGACGATGACGTAGCCGCCTGGTCCAGCGGCCGCCTGCTCGGTGAACAGGCCGGGCTGGCTGAAGGCGGCCTCGCGGTCGGCGGCGATCCAGACGCTGCCGTTGCCCGAGCCGAGGACCACGGGGTGCTGGGCGGCGACGGCGATGACGCCGCCCACCGCCAGCCAGCCGTCGGCGCCGAAGGTCACGCTGGTCAGCTGCTGGACCCCGGGCCGGTCCAGCACGGCCTGGGTCTGGCCGTTGGCCCGGGTCCAGGAGCTGCCGCCGTTCGCCGAGGTCCAGGCCGCGGGATAGCCGTTGGCGCTGCCCACCGCGACCTGCATGCCATTGCCCGCCGCGATGTCGTTGACGGCGAGTTCGGGATCGGTGGCGCCGGGGATCTTGTTTATGTCGACGTCTTGCGGGCGGGCCTGTGGCCCGAGCACGGTGAGCAGCGGCTGGCGGCTGTCGGGGTCGTCGGTGGTGCTGCCGGCGGTGACCACGGTGCCGCCCTCGGCGATGGCCACGCCCGACACGTCCCGCGCCGCGGCGCTGCCGAACGCCGCGGTCCGCCGCCAGGAGGCACCGTCCGCGGAGGTGAACGCGATCAGCGCCTGGCCGGCCTGCCCGGTGACCACGGCCCCGCCCGCGGGGCCGTTGGCCCCGCCCGCAGGGCCGTTGGCAGAGCCCGGGGCGCCGCTAGCTGGCCGGCGACGAACCCGGCCGGCGTGCCCAGGGTGGCCTCGAACGTCCAGGCGGTGCCGTTGGCCGAGCGGTACGCGTCCACCGCGGGCTTGCGGGCCACCGTGGCGGGCCGGAACAGGATGAATCCGTCCGCGGTGACGGCCTCGCCGCTGATCTGGGCCTGGGCGCCGTGCCCGGCCGGGGTGCCCGGCGGGACGGCCAGCGTCCAGGTCGTGCCGCCGTTGCCGCTCAGCCAGGCGGCGCTGGCCGGGGCGCTTGGAGTCCTTGGGGGCCTTGGGGTCCTTGGGGACCGGCCCGCGGCCGGGGCGACGTCGCCCGCGATGAGGATCTGGTTCCCGTAGGCCGCGGCGTACCTGATGCCCAGGACGCGGCTGTTCTGGCTGGTGGCCAGCTTGAGCTGCCCGGCGCCGAGGCGCTGCCAGGTGGACCCGTTGGCCGACAGGAAGACCACCGGGTGGCGTCGGCCGGGCTGGCGTCCGGCACGTTGGACCCGGCGGCGATGAAGCCGGCCGCCGTGCGCTCGAGCACGCTGATCTGATCGCCGGGCCGCAGCGGCAGCCCGGCGGTGGAGGACAGGGTCCAGGTCCGGCCGTCGGGGCTGGTCCAGATCGACCGTGGCCCGATGGCGGCCCATTCACCGTGACCGCCGGCCACGAACCGCGCCGCGTATCCGGGGGGCGGCGGTCCGCCGCCGGGGGTGCGCACCTGGCCCATGGACCAGGACCGCCCGTCGTCGGTGGACACGAAGAACTGGGCGCGCGCGATCCGCGCGCCCTGCTGCGAGCCCACGGCCACGATCTCGGCGCCGTCGCTGGTCACCTGGCCGAGCGTCTGGCTGATGCCCCGGCCGTTGTCCACCGCGCCGAAGTCGGCGCCGGCCAGGGTGGCGGGCGGGAACCCGAGGGCAGCCGGAGGCGGGGCCGGGCCGGCGTGGCTGCCGTTCGCGCCCGCGATGACCACCACGGCGACGCCGAATACCATCATGGCCACGATCGGGATGATCACCCGCGTCCCCACCCCGCGGAAATGGAGCGCGGAACGGAACTCGGCGAACCAGTTGCGCCGGACCGGTTCGGGCAGGAACGAACGCAGCAGCCGGGCCCACTCGGCGCGGGCCCGGGGTTTCTCGGGGACGTGGGCGTCGAACTCGAAGCCGGGCACGGCCCGCTCGTCCCGGGACCAGGCCTGCTCGCCCCAGGACCGCGTCGGGGGGACGGGCGCCGGCTGGCCCACCGTCGGGGTGTAGCGGAACCGCCGCGACTCGCCCGGCGGCGGGGGGCCGGGTTCCCCGTGGCCGGGGGGCGGGGGGCGCCGGCTCTCGAATTCGTAGCCGGGTACGCCGTCCCAGACCGGGAAGGCCCGCTGCGGTCCGGTCAGCCCGGTCGACCAGGGATCCTCGTCCGCCGACTCCCCGCTGCCGCGGGACCCCGCGGCAGGCGGGCGCCGACGGTCCGCAGGCCGCCGAGGACCCCGTGCGCCGCCACCTGCAGGATTTCCAGTCGTATCCCTTGTCACCTTTGCCTTGCGTCCCGAGCCAGGCTGGGCGGGACAACCTCAGCAGGCCCGTATGCCATTTCCGCCGATGGTACCGGCCGGCACCCCGCCGTGACCGGCACTTCCGCCCGCGCAGCGGCCCAGGATGACGACACCGCCCCGGGAGCGCGGCCCCGAGGCACCCTGCGATCTTCCGGTCCGGTCCTGATTACGCGCGGGTAGCCTGATAGGACAGCACCAACCATCGATGGAAGAGGGTCTTGGGGGACGATGTCCGCCGTGTCTTCTGGGTCATCAGCCGCGGCCGGGTCGGATCCGGCCACGAGCCAGGCCAACTTCGGCGCCAACGAATGGCTCGTGGAAGAGCTCTACCAGCGTTACCTGGCCGACCCGGGTTCGGTGGACCGGGCCTGGTGGAGTTTCTTCGCCGACTACACCCCGACGCTGGCCAACGGCACCGGGCCGCAGCCGGTCATCACGGCGCCTCCGCCCCCGCAGCCGTCCCAGGCTCCTCCGCCGACCGCCCGGGCCGCCGCCCCCGCCCCGGCACCGGCCCCGGCCCCGGCCCCGGCCCCGCAGGCTGCCGCGCCGCCGGCTGCAGTGCCTTCTCCCCCAAGCCCAGCTCTGCCTTCTCCCCCAAGCCCAGCTCTGCCTTCTCCCCCAAGCCCACCCCAGGTTGTGGCGGGCGCGGAGGTCAGCAGGCTGCGCGGCAGCGCGGCACGCACCGTCACCAACATGACGGCCAGCCTGTCCGTGCCCACGGCCACCAGCGTCCGTTCGGTCCCGGCCAAGCTCCTGGCCGACAACCGGATCGTCATCAACAACCACCTCAAGCGCGGCCGCGGCGGCAAGGTCTCGTTCACGCACCTCATCGGGTACGCGGTGGTCCAGGCGCTCGAGGCGCTGCCGGAGATGAACGACGCCTACACCGAGGAAGGCGGCAAGCCCGCCATCGCCCGGCCCGGGCACGTCAACCTGGGCCTGGCCATCGACGTGCGGGCGGCCGACGGGGCCCGGCAGCTCCTGGTGCCGAACATCAAGGCGGCGGAGGAGATGGACTTCCGCCTGTTCTGGACCAGCTACGAGGACATCGTGCGCCGGGCCCGCGTGGGCAAGCTGGCCGTCGAGGACTTCCAGGGCACGACCGCGACCATCACCAACCCGGGCACCATCGGCACCGTCCATTCGGTGCCGAGGCTGATGCCCGGCCAGGGCTGCATCGTCGGCGTGGGCGCGATGGAGTACCCGGCCGAATACCAGGGCGCGTCCGAGGAGACCCTGGCCCGGCTGGCGATCAGCAAGTCGGTCACGCTCACCTCGACCTACGACCACCGGATCATCCAGGGCGCGCAGTCCGGGGAGTTCCTGAAGAAGATCCACGCGCTGCTGCTGGGCGAGGACGGCTTCTACGACGAGATCTTCGCCGCGCTGCGCATCCCGTACGAGCCGGTCCGCTGGGTCCGGGACTTCCCGTACGGCCACGAGGACGACGTCGCCCGGTCCGCCCGGGTGCAGGAGCTGATCCACGCCTACCGGGTGCGCGGCCACCTGATGGCCGACACCAACCCGCTCGAGGTCACCCAGCGCAAGCACCCCGACCTGGACATCAACCTGCACGGGCTGACCCTGTGGGACCTGGAGCGCGAGTTCCCCACCGGCGGCTTCGGCGGCAAGCCGCGGATGAAGCTGCGGGACATCCTGGGCGTGCTGCGCGACTCGTACTGCCGCACCGTCGGCACCGAGTACATGCACATCCAGGACCCCGAGGAGCGCCGCTGGCTGCAAGCCCGGATCGAGGTCCCGCACGCGCGGGCCGGCCACGACGAGCAGATGCACATCCTGTCCCGGCTGAACGTGGCCGAGGCGTTCGAGATGTTCCTGCAGACCAAGTTCGTCGGCCAGCGCCGGTTCTCCCTCGAGGGCGCCGAATCGCTCATCCCGCTCGTCGACGCCGTGCTGACCGAGGCGGCCGACGCGGACCTGGACGAGGCCGTCATCGGCATGGCGCACCGGGGCCGGCTGAACGTCCTGGCCAACATCGTCGGCAAGTCCTACGCGCAGATCTTCAAGGAGTTCGAGGGCAACCTGGATCCGCGCAGCGCGCAGGGCTCCGGCGACGTCAAGTACCACCTCGGGGCGGACGGGACCTTCCGGGCGCCCGACGGCCGGTCGATCAAGACCTCACTGGTGGCCAACCCGAGCCACCTGGAGGCCGTCGACCCGGTCCTGGAGGGCGTCGTGCGGGCCAAGCAGGACGTGATCGACAAGGGCGAGCCCGGCTTCACCGTGCTGCCCGTGCTCATCCACGGCGACGCCGCGTTCGCCGGCCAGGGCGTGGTGGCCGAGACCCTCAACCTGTCGCTGCTGCGCGGGTACCGGACCGGCGGCACGATGCACATCATCGTGAACAACCAGGTCGGTTTCACCACCGCCCCGCAGTACTCGCGGTCCAGCGTGTACGCCACCGACGTGGCCCGGATGATCCAGGCGCCGATCTTCCACGTCAACGGGGACGACCCCGAGGCCGTGGTGCGGGTCGCGCGGCTCGCCTTCGCCTACCGGCAGGAGTTCAAGAAGGACGTGGTCATCGACATGATGTGCTACCGCAAGCGGGGGCACAACGAGACCGACAACCCGTCCTTCACCCAGCCGCTCATGTACGACCTGGTCGAGGCCAAACGGTCCACCCGGAAGGTGTATACCGAGTCGCTGATCGCCCGGGGCGACATCACCATGGAGGAGGCCGAGGCGGCGCTGCGCGACTACCAGCAGCATCTCGAGCGTGCCTTCACCGAGACCAGGGACGCCGCGCAGCGCCCGGCCGAGCCCGGCACCGTGCGCAAGCCCGAGCCGGAAGACCGCCCGGTCAACCACGAGGCGGTACCCACCGCGGTATCCGGCGAGACGGTCAAGCGGATCATCGGCACCCAGGTCAACCTGCCCGCCGACTTCACCCCGCACCCGCGGCTGAAGCCGCTGCTCGACCGGCGTGCGGCCATGGTCGAAGAGGACACCATCGACTGGGCGACCGGCGAGTTGCTGGCGTTCGGCTCGCTGATCATCGACCGCCGCCCGGTGCGGCTCGTCGGCCAGGACAGCCGGCGCGGGACGTTCGGGCAGCGGCACGCGGTGCTGGTGGACCGGCACACCGGCCGGGAGTACACGCCGCTGAAGCAGCTCGACTCCGGCCCGGCCAAGTTCTTCGTGCACGACTCGCTGCTGTCGGAGTACGCGGCGATGGGCTTCGAGTACGGCTACTCGGTGGCCCGGCCGGAGGCCCTGGTCTGCTGGGAGGCCCAGTTCGGCGACTTCGTCAACGGCGCGCAGACGATCACCGACGAGTTCGTCAGCTCCGGCGAGCAGAAGTGGGGCCAGCGCTCCGCCGTCGTCCTGCTGCTGCCGCACGGCTACGACGGCCAGGGCCCCGACCACTCCTCGGCGCGCGTCGAGCGCTTCCTCTCGCTCTGCGCGCAGGACAACATGACCGTGGCCATGCCGACCACGCCGGGCAACTACTTCCACCTGCTGCGCTGGCAGGGGCTGTCCGGGCGGCACAAGCCGCTGATCGTGTTCACCCCGAAGTCGATGCTCCGGCTGAAGGCGGCCGCCTCCGCGGTCAGCGAGTTCACCTCCGGGTCGTTCAGGCCGCTGATCGGCGACCCGGCGGTCGAGGAGGCCGGTGTCCGCCGGGTCCTGCTGTGCGCCGGGAAGGTGTACTACGACCTCGCGGCCCGGCGGCAGCAGACCGGCACGACCGAGGTCGCGATCGTCCGGGTCGAGCGGCTGTACCCGCTGCCCATCACCGAGCTGTCCGCCGAGCTGGCCCGCTACCCGGCCGCCGAGTCGGTCACCTGGGTCCAGGAGGAGCCGGCCAACCAGGGCGCCTGGCCGACCATGGCGCTCAAGCTGCCCCGGGTGCTGAGCCATGAGGTGAGCGCGGTGTCGCTGCCGGCGAGCTCCGCGCCCGCGACCGGCTCGGCCGCGCAGCACGCCACGACCCACGCCGAGCTCATCCAGGCCGCGATCGGCGCTTAGGGCGGCATCATGTACTTCACCGACCGCGGCATCGAGGAGCTGGCCGACCGGCGCGGCGACGAGCAGGTCACGGTGGCCTGGCTGGCCGAACGGCTGCGCGACTTCGTCGACCTCAACCCCGCCTTCGAGACCGCCGTGGACCGCCTGGCCAGCTGGCTGGCCCGCCTCGACGAGTCGGAAGATCTTTAAGACCCCTTTTTTCCGAACGGGCAGTGGTGGCACGTTCCCGATGTGCGACTCGTGTTGGCGGCACTGCCCGTCGACCTGGTGAAGTTGGTGATCACCGCACCAGCCGTCCGTTGATTGTTTCGTTACCTGCTGGTAGTAGCCCGCGAGACCAGGATCTGACAGGCTTGCCGTCTTAAAGACGGCCTGATCTGAACAAAGTTGCTGACGAACAACTGCGGTCAGCGGCGGTGATTTCTGTCATCAACGCTGATGAGCTCGGTCGGGTCGGTGGAAACGTCGAAGGGTCGAGGCCGGTATCCATGCCTAATCAGAGCCTGGCGATGGGCTTCGCCGAGTAAATGCTGGCAGATCTAGCCGGAGTTCAGCAGATCGACGGCCGACTGGCCGGCTCTGCACCAGGGGTGGGGAAATCGTCGGCTGAGGTGCCGCGACGTTCGCCCGGCCCGGGATCCCGGCCGGATGCCTCAATCGATGAGAGGAAGAACATGAGACGGACAACCGCAATCGCTGTCCTTGCCGCGATCGCCCTGGCGGCGGCCGGCTGCAGTAGCAGTAGCAGCAGCAGTGGCAGTAGCGCCAGCAGCAGCGCAGCCGCGGGCGGCAATACGGTCGACATCTACTCGAGCCTCCCGATGCAGGGAGCCTCGAGCGCGCAGACCATCCCGCTGGTCAACGGGATCAAGCTCGCGCTCGCTCAGGCCGGCGGCAAGGCCGGACAGTGGACGGTGAACTACCAGGTGCTCGACGACTCGACCGCCGCGGCCGGGAAGTGGGACCCCGGCCAGACGGCGGCGAACGCGCGCAAGGTGGCCTCGGATCCGAAGGCCGTCCTCTACATCGGCGAGTTCAACTCCGGCGCCAGCGAGGTGTCGATCCCGATCCTCAACGAGGCGGGCATACCGCAGGTGAGCCCGGCCAACACCTACGTCGGCCTGACCACCAGCCTGCCGGGCAGCGCCCCCGGTGAGCCGCAGAAGTACTACCCGACCGGGAAGCGGACCTACCTGCGGATCGTGCCGATCGACTCGATCCAGGCCGCCGCGGACCTGATCGCGATGAAGCAGCGCGGGCTGCACCAAGGTGGCCGTGGCCAACGACAAGGAGGCCTACGGAGCCGGCCTGGCCACGCTGCTCGAGCTGGAGAAGAGCTACTACGGGGTCACGATCGTCAGCAACACCGGGATCGACCCGACCGCGCCCAACTTCCGCTCCTACGCCTCGACGATCCAGGGCCAGGGAGCCGACTGCTTCTTCTTCGCCGGCATCGTCTCCAACGGCGCCGTCCAGATCACCAAGGACGTCCACTCGGCGATCCCCACCGCCAAGATATTCGGCGGTGACGGGGTGTGCACGAGCTCCTACACCGCCGCGTCGCAGGGCGGCGTCCCGGCCGCGATCGACCCGCTGATCGAGTGCACGGTCGCGACGCAGGACCTGGCCGCGTATCCGGGCGGCCAGGCGTTCCTGGCCGCGTACCAGGCCAAGTACGGCGTTTCCAGCCCCGACCCGTACGCGATCTACGGCTATGCGGTGATGCAGCTCGCGCTCAACACGATCAAGAACCTCGGCGCGCAGGGCAACAGCAAGTCCGCCGTGCTGGCGGCCCTGTTCGCGACCAAGTTCGACTCAGTCGGTGCTGGGCACCTACGGATTCGACGCCAACGGCGACACGACGCTGAAGTCTTACGGCCTGTACAAGGTCGGGTCCAACGGCAACCCCGTCTTCTTCAAGACGATCACGCCTACGAAGACGGTCAGCTAAAGGCCAGAATGGGGTGGTGGGGGGCTGACTGCTCCCCACCACCTCTTCCAGGTGCCATCCGCACGCCGCTCGATACTCCGCACGGAGCCATGGAAACCACGACAATCTCGCCCACCCTGCCTGCGGTCCCGGCACGCCCGCTGGCGGCGGTTCGCCGCTACGCCGGCCAGTGGGGCCTGATCGCGGCGCTTGCCGCGCTGCCGGTCTACTACGGCATCCACGATCTGGTGTACGGCTACCAGGTCTACGTGGCAGGTCATCCGGTGATCCACCACGATCTGTCGAACCTGGGCTACAACTTCGCCCAAGGCCTGTCCAACGGCGCCATCTGGGCGCTGATCGCGATCGGGTACACGCTCGTGTACGGAATCATCGAGCTGATCAACTTCGCGCACGGCGACGTGTTCATGCTCGGCTCCTTCACCGCCGTGGGCCTGTGGGGGGTGTTCGGGCTGAGCCCCGGCATGGGCAGCGCCGCTCTGATCGGCGGCCTGCTGCTGACGCTGATCATCACGATGATCGTGACGGGGTCCCTGAACGTCCTGATCGAGCGGGTCGCCTACCGGCCGCTGCGCAGCGCGCCCAAGCTCGCGGCGCTGATCACGGCGGTCGGTTTCTCGTTCATCCTGCAGAACGTCGGCCTGCTCTGGCGCGGCGGCTCCCCGCAGAGCGTGCCCGACCTGATCGGCGTGGAGCAGACCGTGTTCACCATCGGCGGCGTGGCGATCCAGCGCGGCTACATCCTCGTGTTCGCGGTGATGATCCCGCTCGTGTTCGCGCTGAGCTGGTTCATCAACTCCACCCGCGCGGGGCGGGCCATGCGGGCCACCGCCCAGGACCCGGAGGCCGCCCGGCTGATGGGCATCAACGTCAACGCCACGATCTCGCTGACGTTCCTGCTCGGCGGCATGCTGGCCGGCGCGGCGGGCCTGGTGTACGCGCTTTACGAGACCAACGTGTGGTACTTCCAGGGCTTCAAGGCCGGCCTGTTCGCGTTCACGGCCGCGGTCATGGGCGGCATCGGCAACGTCCGCGGCGCGGTACTCGGCGGGCTCATCATCGGCGTCATCCAGGCGCTGGCCGATTCGCGGATGGGCCCGCAATGGACCGAGGCGGTCGTGTTCGGCTACCTGATCGTGATCATGGTCCTCCGCCCGCGCGGGCTGCTCGGCGAGGAGACGAGGGAGGCCGGATGAGCGCATTTCTTGACGCGCTGCGGGCGCGGCGGGACGCGGTGGCCCAGCGGCTGCCTCGGTGGTGGAATCGCGCGCTGGTGGGAACGCTCATCGCGGTCGGGATCGTGCTGCCGTTCTTCTTCCCGGCGGACAGCGGCTTCATGAACGGGACGATCATCGCCGTGACCTACGCGGTGATGTCGCTCGGCCTGAACATCGTGGTGGGATTTGCCGGGCTGCTCGATCTGGGGTACGTCGCCTTCTACGCGCTCGGCGCGTACTCGCTGGGGTGGTTCGGTTCCGGGTTCTTCTTCAAGCTGCGCGTCCACGTGCTGGTCTCGCCGATCGCCAGCACGCTGCAGGGCATTCACCTCAATTTCGTGCTGATCCTGATCGGCGCCGCGGCCATCTGCGCGGTGGCGGGGATGCTGATCGGCCTGCCGACGCTGCGTCTGCGCAGCGACTACATCGCGATCGTCACGCTCGCGTTCGGTGAGATCATCGCCACGGTCGCCGTCAACGGCCAGAGCGTCCCCGTCGGCGGCGGCATGACGCTGACCGCCGGCAACCTCGGCATCAGCGCCGTCGACGCGCCGTACTTCCCGGGCACCGGGTCGTTCAGCCTGCTGGACCTGAGGCAGTGGTACTGGCTGATCTTCGCCATCCTGCTCCTCGTCCTGTTCGTCAACCTGCGGCTGCGCGACTCACGGCTCGGCCGGGCCTGGGTCGCGTTGCGCGAGGACGAGGTCGCGGCGGTGTCGATGGGAATTCCGCTGGTGAAAACGAAGCTGCTCGCGTACTCGGTCGGCGCCGTGTTCGGCGGCATGGCGGGCGCGTTCTTCGGTACCTACTACACCGAGGTCAACGCCAGCCAGTTCGCGTTCGGGTTCTCGATCTTCATCCTCGCGATGGTGATCATCGGCGGGCTCGGCTCGATCTGGGGGGCGCTCGTCGGCGGGCTGACCCTCGGCTACATCAACAACTACCTGATTCCTGACGTGCTGAACAACCTGCCCAGCAAGTTCGGGCTGCACTTCCAGCTGACCCAGGTGGAGTTCGGGATCTTCGGGTTCCTGCTGGTGATCATGATGTTGCTGCGGCCGCAGGGCCTGATCCCGGAACGGCGACGCCGGCTCGAGCTCACGGCCGAGATCGCGGCGGAGGACGCGCAGCTCGCGGAGGCGCCGGCCGGCGAGGTCACCGTGATCTTGCCGCCCGGCGAAGGCGCGGCATGAGCGCGGCCGGGGACCCCGCTCCGCCCGCTCCGCCCGCTCCGCCCGCTGCGCCCGCTCCCGCGGTCCTGCGCGCGGAGCGCATCACGAAGGAGTTCGGCGGGCTGGTGGCCGTCGAGGACGTCTCGGTCGAACTCCCGGAGCACTCGATTGTCTCGCTGATCGGGCCGAACGGGGCCGGGAAGACGACCCTGTTCAACATGCTGACCGGCCTGTACCGGCCCACCCAGGGCAGGATTCTCCTCGGCGACCGGGACATCACGCGGTCCCGGCCGGATGTGATCACCGGGTACGGTGTCGCGCGTACCTTCCAGAACATCCGCCTGTTCGGCGCGATGACGGCCGTCGAGAACGTGATGATCGGACATCACGCCCGGATGCGGGCGGGACTGTTCGGATCGATCTTCCGTCCGCCCTGGGTCCGCCGCGAGGAGCGGGAGACCCGGGCGCGGGCCCGCGATTTGCTGGCGTACGTCGGACTGTCCCAGACCGTGTTCGACCGGCTCGCCTCGCAGCTGTCGTACGGCGACCAGCGGCGGGTGGAACTCGCACGGGCGCTGGCGGCCGAGCCGAGCGTCCTGCTGCTCGACGAGCCGACCGCTGGCATGAACCCCCGCGAATCGGCGGCGCTGACGGCCTTCATGCGCAGGCTGCGCGACGAGAAGAAGCTGACCATCCTGCTGATCGAGCACGACATGAAGGTCGTGATGGGGGTCTCCGAGCGGGTCACGGTGCTCGACCACGGCAAGAAGATCGCCGAGGGACAGCCGGCCGAGGTCCGGACGGACCCGCGGGTGATCGAGGCCTATCTCGGAAAGCAGGACTGATGGCCCTACTCGAGGTCCGCGACATCCGTACCCGGTACGGCTCGATCGAGGCGCTGAAGGGGATCTCGCTGACGGTAGACGCAGGTGAGGTGGTGACGCTGATCGGCTCGAACGGGGCCGGGAAGTCGACCACCCTGCGTTCGATCTCGGGCCTCACTCCGGCCAGCCGAGGGACGATCACGTTCGCCGGAGAGGAGATCACGCATGTGCCCGCGCACGAGATCGTCAGCCGCGGGATCGCCCTCGCCCCCGAGGGCCGCCACTGTTTCCCGAGGATGACCGTGCGCGAGAACCTGGAGCTGGGCGCCCACCGGCGGCGCGGTCCCGAGGTGGCCGAAGACTTCGACCGGGTCTACGAGCTGTTTCCCCTGCTCAAGGAGCGCGACCGGCAGAAGGCCGGCACTATGTCCGGAGGCGAGCAGCAGATGCTCGCGATCGGGCGTGCCCTGATGGCCCGGCCGAAGCTGCTGATGCTCGACGAGCCGTCGCTCGGCATCGCCCCTAACCTGGTCCAGCGGATCTATGAGACCATCGGCGAGATCCACAGCTCAGGGGTGGCCATCCTGCTGGTTGAGCAGAACGCCAATTACGCGCTCGACGCGGCCTCCCGCGGCTACGTGCTCGAGACCGGACGGATTGCCCTGGCCAACGACTCGGCCAGCCTGCGCAACGACCCGGGGGTCCAGAGCGCGTATCTGGGCACATGACTAAATACGGAGAGTGATAGACATCGGGACAATCGGCCCCAAGGCGCTGTACTTCCTGTTCGCGTGGCTCATCACGGCGGCCGCCGCGGCGTGGCTGTCGGAGCGCAAGGGCTACGGCGAGCGGGTCGGGCTGACGCTGGGCCTGCTGCTGACGGTCGTGGGCCTGCTGATCATGGTGTTTCTGCCCGGGCGCCCTGGCTCGAAGTGGTCGGCCCAGGGCTGGCGACCGCGGCGGCGGCACCCGCTTTAGGGGACATGACCATGACCTATCCGTCTAGCGCGATGACGTGGTTTGCTTGGCCGATCACAGTGGGGTCGTGCGTGGCGCAGATCACGGTCTGGCCCTCCTGGTGAGCGGCGGCCGCGAGCAGGCCCGCGACGGCCCGGGCGTTGGTCTCGTCCTGCCGAGAGGTCGGCTCGTCGACGATCAGCAGCCCTCGCGCGCTGGCGAGCGCCCGGGCCAGCGCCAGGCGCTGGGCTTCCCCGGCCGAGAGCCGGTGGACGCGCTGGCGGGCCCGGTCGGTGAGCCCGGCTCGGGTCAGCGCCGTAACTGCGCGCTCGGCGGCGGCGTCCGCGTCCCAGCCGCGTATCCGCAGGATGAGCACGGTGTTCTCCTCGGCGCTGAGGAACTCGATCGGCGCGGGCTCCTGCGAGAGGTATCCGATCCGCTGCCGGCGCAGGCTCGCGAGCTGCTCACCGGTGTGGTCACCGAGGGGGTGCCCGTCGAGCATGACCTGGCCCGAACTTGGGCGGTCGAGCCCGGCCATGAGCTTCAGCAGCGTCGTCTTCCCCGCCCCCGAGCGACCCGTGATGGCGGTCATCTGTCCGGGTGCGAACTCGTGCGTCAGCCCGCTGAGCACATGGCGCCGGGTCAGCCCGTGCCCGTAGGTGCGCGCCACGGAGCAAAGCTCGACCCGGACCGGGGCCCAGCGTTCCGGCGGCTGCGGCGGGGTTTTGGCTGCTGCCGGTGCGGTCGGGCCGGAATCGCTGGCCGCCCGGGTCACGATCACCCCATCCTGGGCCGGCTGCACGCGGACGCGGCGCCCTAGGCCGGCCTGAGCGAGCAGATCGGGGGGAAGCCGCAGCCAGCCGCGGTCGATCACGAGCGCCTCCTCCCCGCCGCGTCGGTCGCCGATGATCCGCCCGTCCCGGATCCGGAGTGTGCGGTCTGCGAGCTCGGCGGTCGCCGGATCGTGGGTCACGAGGATGACGCTCGTGCCGTTGGTGCGGGCGAGCTCGACGATCAGCGCGCGGACGGCGTCGGCGCTGGCGTCATCGAGCTCGCCGGTCGGCTCATCGGCGAACAGCAGCGCCGGCCGGTGGGCGAGGGCTGCGCACAGCGCAAACCGCTGGCGCTCGCCACCGGACAGCTCCCTCGGCAATGCGTCAGCCCGGCCGGCCAACGCCGCGGCCTCGAACAGTTCATCGATTCTCTTGCGACGCTCCCGCCTCGGCATCCCGCGCAGCGCCAGCGGCAACGCCACGGCGTCACGCATACGAAGATCCGGACTCAGTGCCGTGTCGGTGTGCTGCCCGAGGAACCCCATCAGCTCGTGACGGAGCCGCGACCGGGAGCGCGCCGGCATCCGGCCGATGTCGCGGCCCAGCACGCGGACGACCCCGGCCGACGGCGGCTGGATCCCGGCGGCTACGCGCAGCAGAGTGCTCTTCCCGGCACCGCTCGGACCGAGCACGCACAGCACCTCGCCGCGGCCCAGCTCGAGGTTCGTCCCCTGAAGCGCCGCCGCGTCTCCCTCATTCGTGCGGTGAACGCAGAACACATCGCGCAGTTCGACGATTGCTTCGCTCATCGGACGGCGCTTTCCTGGGGTGCTCCGCCTTTCCGTACTGGGCACGGGCGACGGCCGACCCGCTCGCCCGCTTCCGATCAGGGCCCGGGTGGCCAGAGCGCCCGCGAGCGCGAGCACCGCGAACGTGCCGGCGCCCCAGGCGGCCAGCGCCGCCCACGGCACTACGGTCACCACCGGCGGGCGGGGATCGGCGACAGTCCCCGCGGCGCGGACGCTGGCGACAGCCAGCCGCGTCAGCAGCACTGCGATCCCCAGGCCGCGATCACCCCCAGCACGCTCGCGAGCGCGAGCCGGACTCGCAGCTCGGCCCGCAGTCCACGCGGGCCGACGCCTTGCTCCTTGAGGTCTGACTCGGCCCGCTCGTCGCGGGCTCCGCCGAGCAGCGCCGTCAGCAACCCGACGACCGCCAGCACCACGGACAGCGCCGCCGCGGCGATCAGCGTTCCGAGCACCCCGCGCGCCACCGGCGCGTCGCGCAGCTGATGATCGAGGTCGACGCGGAACGAGGAGTCAAGCTGGGCGAGCGTCCCGCTGCCGAGTGCGGCGCGCAGCCGCGCGAGGTGCCCGGTGCTGATCCACAGCTCGTCGGCTCGGCCTTGACCGGGCAACTGCGCGTCCAGGGCCGCCGCGAGCGTCGCCTCGTCGGCGATGACGAAGCCGGCCGAGTCGGGGTCAAGCGTCGGGAAGCGGCTGAGGACCCCGACTACGCGCGCGATCACCGGGAGGCCGTCCACCGTCAGGGCGATACGCCCATCGGGCCCCGCGGACGCGGCAGTCTGCGGATCGGCGAGCACCGGGACCGGGAGCGTGTCCGTTGGTTGCGCCGGCCGGAGCACGCCGGGTGTTCCGCTGGCGGAGAAGCCGACTATCGCGACGGCGCCGCTTGTCGCCGGGGCAGTCGTGGCCGCCGCCCCTACCCCGCGCCAGGCGCCGAGCGGGACGGGCAGCGATCGCCCGCGGGCTTGCAGCACGAGCAGCGGCCCGAGCGCGACGCGCGCCGAAGACTGGGTTGCGGCGGCCGGGTTTTCGCTGTTCTGATGGCCGTTCGTGATGACGAGTCCAGTGGGTTCGTCGAGCTCCAGAGCCTCGAGCTCCCACCGTCCGCGCGGCACGGGGGCACGCAGGACCGCGGCGCCAGCGTCGGCCGTTCCGAACGCGACCTGCCGGATCGCTCCCTGGGGATCGCGCAGGTCCGCGATCACCTCGACCGCGAAGCCCTGCGAGGAAGCTCGCAGCGACAGCCACTGCGCGTCGGCCGGAAGCGTCGGTCCAGCCACCCGGACCGGGCCTGTTGGCTCGAGGCGCCGGGCGAGCACCGCCAGCGGCGCCGAGCCGTCGCTCTCCCGCCAGCCGTGAATCCCGATCAGTCCGTCGGCGGGAATGCCGAGCGCGGGAACCGTCACGGTGCCCCCGCCAGTCGTGTAGTTCGCGTCGGTCCGGCGGACGGGCAGCACGGCGCCTGACGCGAGCGCCTGCCAGCGCTGAAGCGGAGCCAACTCGAGCGGGGTGCTGAAATCCGGCCCCGGCGAGACAAGTACGTCGAGCGGGACGCGGTCCGCGGCCTGATCAGCCGCGCTGCGGATCAGCGTCGACCGGTAGGCCAGGGCGAAGCCGCCGAGACCAGTGGTGACGGCGATGAACGCGATGGCCAACGCCGACACTCCCGGGGAGCGGGCGAGGTTGACCAGCGCCAGGCGCGGGAGCACCGGGCCGCCCCGTGCCACGCGCTCCGCCCCCCGGAGCACGACCCCCGCACCGCGAAACGTCAGCACCCCGGCGGCCGCACCGCACAGCGGCGCGAGCAGCAGCGCCAGCGCCTGATCGCTGCCGGTGCCCGCGGCCAGCGCCGCCACCAGGGCCGAGGCCGCCGCCACCGCCAGTATGTCGGTCAGCCTGGCGCTACGCACCAGCACCAACGTGCCGAGCAGCACGGTCGCCGCAAGCCATCCAGTCCCCAGCGTGATCACCCCCGCACGGGTGATCACGCTGTGCGTCAAGATCGCGCCAGCTGGTTCCCCCTGACTACTCGCCAGCAGCGCCGCGGCCCCGATCCCTACGGCCGCGCCGACGCTCAGCGCGGCCGCGCACAGCCACCCGGATTCCACCGCGACGAACAGCACGCACTGGCGCGGGCGGGCGCCCGCGTTGCGGAGCCGATCAAGCTCGGCCCGCTGATCGCGGCGAAGTCCACCGCCGGCCAGGACGATGAACATCGCCAGCGCTGTGATCGCGCCCCCGCCCGCGAGCAGCAGGCGCTGCGGTGCCACGCTCGCCTGGGCGCGTGCTTCGTCCAGTATGGTGAACGGCGCGCTCAGACTGAACTGGCTCCCGTTCAGAAGCAGGCGGGCCTGCGAGCGCGCCAGCCGGTCCTCGACGCCGGCCAGCTGCCACCACCGCAGCCGCGTAATCGTGATCGGGGCCAGCCAGCTATGCGTGCGGTACAGGCCGCTCAGTCCGGGCAGGGAGTCCAGTCCGGCGACGTCCCAGGTCACGAGCACCGGCCCGGCGCCCGCGCTTGACGGCGCGAACCCGAGGGGGACCGCCGAGCCCAGCGGCGACGAGCCGACGACCTGGATACGGACGCCGACCGCGGCCAGGGCCGAAGGGACCGGGCCGCCGCCGACGAGCAGCATCGGACAGCGCTCCGGGCGGCAGGGCCCCAGCCGGCCCGGCAAAGGGCCGGGGAGCCACCGGCCCAACTGGGCAATCGCGGCAGGACGCACGACCACTCCGCCGAGCCGCACCGGGTTCATCAGCAGCACCTCGGTCGGCGACCCCAGGCCAAGCCCGCGCAGCAGGGCCTGCGCCTGGTCCGCCACGCTGGGGCTGACTGGTCCCTGCCAGGTGACGCGGACCTGGCTGTCGAGCGGCGATGCCCCGCCGAGCACCGTTCGGGCGCTCTGGTCGCCCGCGACCTGGGACTGTGCCGCCACGCCCGCGGCGAACGCCGCCGCCAGCGCAATGCCCAGCGCAGGCAGCAACCACCGGGCTGGACGCCGCCGACCCCGGGCGGCGGCCAGCATCAGCGGCGCAAGCCAGCCCCGCACGCTAGGGACAGGGCGCCGATAGCGCTGGATGGGGAGCGGCACGGCTCATGGTTCGCGTCACGTGGGAGAGCGGCCAGATCCTCATTCAGGCTGATCATTCCGGCCGGCCACGACGGGAGATCGCACGACCCCATTGTCGCACCACGCGAACGC
>CAWDEB010000039.1:0-70238 GCA_963801155.1 uncultured Actinomycetes bacterium | reverse complement strand
CCCGCCGCGGCCCGAGATGCTGCTCGACTCGATCATCAAGCTGCACGACAAGATCATGAACACCAAGCTCGGCAAGAACCGCGACCGGCAGATCACCGGCCTGGAGCAGGCGAAGCTGGGGATTCGTCCGCTGCGCATGACAGTTTAGAAGCGGCGCCAGTCTTTAAGGGCAGGCGAATATGGCGGCCCGCCTGGCTGGCTTGGGTTCCCAAAGATGGGAGGGTCTCATGGAGACTAGTGCGGCTTCGGGGACATCAGAAATGACCGACGCTAGCGCGGCGTATGCGCTGGGGCACAGCCCCGCCGAGCGGGACCGGCTGCGGCGCCAACCCGATGAGCTGCGCGATGACAGTGAGGTGTTGCTGGACCGGGTAGGGATCGCCGAGGGCAGCAGCGCGATCGATCTTGGCTGCGGCCCTCAAGGAATCCTGGATCTGCTGGCAGACCGGGTTGGCCCGGCGGGCCGGGTCACCGGCGTGGACTTCCATCCGGCCAGCGTGGCGGGCAGGAATCTACCCGCCCGGCCATTCGCGCCGCACAGTAACAGTTCGGGCCGACCTGCTGCGAAGCATGCACTCCCAGGTCCTGGCGAAAGGAATCGCCGATGAACGCGAACTGGACGAGGTGGACCGGGCGGTACGTGAGCACCTCGATGACACAGGCACGCTGGTGCTGCCGGGCCTGCTTTTCCTAGCCTGGGGCCGAAACAGGCAAGCCCGCAATAGCAGTGAGTAACAAGCTGAGTAACAAGCTGAGTAATAAAGAGAGTGGCCCCGTGTCCGCAGACACATATCCTTGGCGGCGAACTGGGCAGGCCCGTCAAGGTCGAGTGCGAGCGGTGAGCAGTGGCAGCGCAGGGTGACAGCGTGGTCGAGAACCCGAGGTCAGGAGAACGCGTCGAGTTCGTGTCGGAGACATCCGAAGCTCTGACCATGCTCACGACTTGGACGCGGCCTGGTCACCGAGCCGCCGAGCACATCCACCCGAACATGGAGGAACGATTCGAGGTGCTCGAAGGCCGGGCAGCGTTTGTCGTCGATGGCATCGAGGTCGTGGCCGCAGCCGGTGAGGTCGTCATTGCCCGGCCGGGAAGCCGTCACCTTGCTTGGAATCCCACCGACGCACCTGTGCGCCTGAAGATCGAGATGCGCCCTGGTTTGCGCTGGGCGGAGTTCACCCGCCGGTTCTTCCAGGGCGATGATCCGATGCAACTTCTCCACGAATACGACGCCGAGGTCGTCCTTCCCCCGTAACGAGTGTTCCGCATCGCAGCAACCTGAGACCGCAAGCTGACGCCTAGTGTCCCGGTTCGGAGATGCGTGAGCAGTAGCGGCAGATGCGGCCGATGATCTGGTCGGCGGTCTTGGCCCATTTGAAGGGCCGGGCGGTGGCATTCCAGATCTTGATCCAGTCCTGCAGTGCGGTGGTGAGTTCGTCGAGCGAGCAGAACACGCCGCGGTCCAGGCCCTTGCGCGGTTTTCCGGCGCTTCGCCCAGTTCTCCAATGTCCGCCGCTCGGCATCAGACAGCACCAGCGGCTCCAGCCTGCTATCACCCATGCCACCAGCAGACCGCGGCCCGAAGGCCTCGTCACCACCTGACCGGCCCCTGAGACGAAACACGACTCACGTGGTGTTAAGGGAACTCAAAACCGGGACACTAGCTGGACAAACGCGGACACTTCGACATCGCCAGGTTCTCCGGCGGCATAGTCATCTTTGCTCGTGCTGGTTGCCGAGTCGGATGACGGCAATGACGATGGCCAGGCCGCCGCGTCCCTGCGGTGCGGCAGCGTCCGCGACCGGGCGGCGGCGTCATCGCCGGGGAGCACGACAGCCGTCCCGGCACGCCAGAGGCCGTCGGCCTTGACTCGCACCCTGGGTTCGGCCTGCAGGTTGCGGACGTAGTCCGCTTGCGTCCCGTGCGCGGCGACCAGCCAGAAGGTATTGCCGTCCAGCCCGTTTCCCATCGGGGGTATGCCGCGCCAGCCCGGTACGGCGGCCGGTCGTCTCCAGCAGCGCGAACGCGCCGGGCGCCAAGCCCGCGCGCACGGCAACGCGGATCAGCCGGTTGCTGGCCCGCTCCAGCGTGGTGACCAGACGGTACTTCCGCGAGCGCATCTCCCTGTTGTACCGCGGGCACCCCGCCGCCGTGAATGCGGGAACCGGCACATGCGGCCAGATCACGATGCGTGCCCGGCACCGTGGCAGAGGGCCGCGCGCATCGCCGCCGTTCGGCGCGGCTCGGGGCTCGGGGCTCGGGGCTCGTAAGGCATGATCGTGAACACCGTGCAGAAAAATCAATCTGCAGTACGTGTGGGGCTCTTATCGGTTGACACGCTTGATCCTGCCCGATAGGCGCCCAGATCGGGGTGCGGCCCTGTGTCATGCCTACTCAGGAACGGCTGGTAGGCCACCAAACTCACCACCTGCCCGTCAACACCGGCACGACGCAGGAAACGCGCTCCATCGAGCGGGTGAAACCCGGTCTCCGCCAACTCGGGGGCGTACCCGATGTCATGGAGCCACGCGGCTGCCACCAGGTCATCAGGCAACGACAGCGTGTCCGCCACCAACCTTGCTCGCTGCGCCACTGCTCGCACATGCCGCCAGCGCCGCGGCAATGCCTGGGCGAGCCTTATCTCAGCCAGGGCCGCCGCGGCCTCAACGTCGACCACGACCTTGACCGTACCCACGATGCTCAGCCACGGCCCCTTCGTGACGGGGGCTTCCGGGCCAGGACGACTGCACGCCGGCGGGGGCCGAGGCCCCGAGTCTGTGCAACTTCCACCGTGGGCAGGCATCGGCCCTGGGACTGCGGACGCCGGGAGCGGCCAATGATTTCCCGGTGTCCAAGTTCCCGGTGTGGCTGGCTAACCGGTGGTGATCGCGATCAGTCCGTCAGCATCCCGGCGCAGGGTAGCGGCCAGCTGGCTGCGTGCCGTCTCGGGAATCCCGTCCGGGAGTTTGCCGCCGTTCGCGGCCAGGTCAGCGGCACCGCTGATATACCTGGCCGCACGGCGCAGCAACGCCGGCGGGAACAGGATTCCTGCCGGGTCGCCGGCCTGCCCCGGCGCGGCGCCGGCGGTGATCTGCCCGAACCCGGACAGCGTTTGCGCGTAGGTGGTGATGACGTCCCCAAGGTGATCGGGCGGCTCGTTCGCCGCCCGGACCTGCATCGCCTCGGCCAGGGCCGCGACGGTGATCCCCACCAGCGCCAGCGGCAGCGGAACGGTCCGCGGCGCCTCCATCAGGTCGGCGCCGGGCCGTTCGCCGGCGACCTCGAACAGGATCCGCCGCGCCATGTCCTTGATGATCTCGTCGCCGAGATAGGTGCGGGCGGTTGCCTCGGTGACCCTCATGAGGGCTGCTACGGCACGGACCTGCCCGGTGATCAGCTCACCGGCACGTTGCCGGTCCAGGTGCATGCCGGACGCAGCGAGCTCCTCCAGGAACACGTCGATCTTGCGGTCGAGCCACGTACGTCTAGGCACGTGGCAAGTCTTCCATCCTCCCGCCACGGAGCCCGGTTCAGCCCGAACAATGGAACAGTTCGCCGTCGGGCCCGGACGCGGGAGGTCATCTGGCCCAGCAGGCTAGCTGTCGCGGGCCACTGGAATCAGGGCATCTGCTGTAAGCGCCTGGCATGTCAGCCACGATGAGGTGAGCGGCGGCCAGGCAAACGTGGACGGTTCCTGGTGCAGTGCCCGTGTCCTAGTCACGGTCGAGCGGGTTCAGGTCGCTGACCTCACCAAAGACGACTAGCACGTCGCCGGCCTGTAGCTGGAGCTCGCGGGCAGGGTTGGCGATCAGCTGCCCGTCGGGGTGGCGGACCAGCAATGGGACGGCCGGCCCGCGCAGCTCCTGCAGGCTCCGGCCTGCCAGCGGGGACCCCTCGGTGATCGCCAGTTCCTCCAGTCGCAGGTCGGGCTGGCCGGCGCGTGCGAGATCGAAGAACTCCACCACGTGGGGCCTGACGGCCAGATTCGCCATCCGCCTTCCGCTGGTCACATACGGTGACACGACATGGGTAGCGCCCGCCCGGTACAACCGGTCGGCCGACTGTTCCCGCGCGGCCCGGGCCACGATGAGCAGATCGGGGCGGAGCGAGCGGGCGACGATGGTGATGAAGACGTTCTCGGCGTCCGAGTCCACGGCGCAAATCAGCCCGCGTGCCCGTTCGATCCCTGCCGTGCGCAGCACCGCCTCGTCCGACGCGTCGCCGATGAGGTAGCACTGCCCGGTGCGTTCCAGGTCCGGTTCCAGTTCGGCTTTGCTGTCCACGACGACGAACGGGACGCCGGCGGCCTCCAGCTCCCGGGCGATGGAGCGGCCGACCCGGCCGTAGGCGCAGACGATGAAGTGTCCGCGGAGCTCATCAAGGCGTCGGCGCATCCGGCGGCTCCGCGAAAACAGGCTCACCCGGCCTTCCACGATCGCGGTCGCGGCCAGGCCCAGGATGACGAAGAACAGGCCGACGCCGAGGAAGGCCAGCGTGGCGGTGAACACCAGCACACCAGTTGAGAGATGACTGCCGGGCGCAAAGCCGACCGTGGTCAGCGTGAGCAAAGTCATGGCCACTGCCACCCATGGCGAATAGCCGAACGCCAGGTAGCCTGCAATCCCGGCGACCACCAGCACAACCGCCCCAGTGGCGACCAGCACGCCACGGGGGAGCCGTGACCGCGGTCTCATCCACTCAGCCTCCTCACCAGCGTTGCTGCCCCGGCAGCCACGCTATGCGGCAGCCCAAAGCCACTGACTGCCACCCGGCCCGGTCAGCCATGCGGAGTCTTCCGCGGAGGCCCGGCTAAGGGCCACCGCGTGCTCCGGCAAGGCGCCGGCTGACCTCCTGATTGACAGCGTTCCGCAGGCCAATCGCATCATGGATTCCCGATGGCATCTGGGCCAGCCGGTAATAATCGCCAGCGTCCACGGTGTCATCGAGTTCGTCCCAGGAACAAACGTCGCGGGGAACCTGCCCGGTGTCCTGATCCTGCTTGATCATGGCCATGATGGCGTCGGCGTAGCGCTGCACGTCTTCGGTGTCAGTCATGACCTGCCTCCCTTGTCAGCCTCAGCCAGCAGAACTCATATGCACTTCGCGCGCGTGCGCACCCAAAGAGCCACGCCGGCTGGCAACAGACCTTGCCGACCCGGCAGAGGAGCAGGAATCCCTCGCCGCGCCGGCCACCCTCAAAGCCGTGCGGCAGGCCAGGCCGCCTACTCCGGCATGGTGCCTGAGCATGGCCCACTATTTCTCCGGCTGGACCGCCCAGGGCAGGGCAGTTCGGCCCTGCGCCCGTGGGACTTCGGTCACCGGTCTTCCTACGGCGGCCGCTGTGCCATAGCGTGAGGTGATGGTGCCCGCGGTGATCTGCGGCTGGCTCATGTGACACCGCCGGATCAGCAAACCTGAGTTGCTGTCATGCCGGCTGGCACCGGCAGCGGAGCCAGGCTGACGCACAGTCGCAGATAGCCGCCCGAACCGCGAGTCGGCAGTAAGCGCGCAGAACCTTCGTTCGGGAACGTCCGGGCCACGTAATGGGCCATCCTCAGCGACGCGCAGACCGGTGGGAATACGCGCCTCGCTCATGCCGAGGGTCGATCACGCAGCGTGAGACGTGCACCAAGTCTCGCGGTCCCCTGCCGATTACGAGTGGCTGAGTGTGGGCGAGGTTATGTGTGTCTACGGGTACAGATAGGCCGTTTCTGGGCTATTGGTATGTCGCGGCAACTGGCTGTGGGATTACCGGTGGGTTGCCGGCTGGCCAGTTCGACCGCTGGATGCCAGTCAAGTCGGGCTGGCGCGTCGCGAAGAGATCGGCTGCGGGCTAGGCGGAGAGGACGGAGTACAGGCGCCAGTGCCCGGGCACGCCTTTGAGTTCGTGGTCGCCGTGATCTTCGAAGGCAATCCTGGAACCGGTCACAAGGTCTTTGACGGTCTGCGAGACGAGGACCTGGCCAGGGGCGGCCAGAGCAGAAACGCGCGCGCCGATCGAGACGGCGATCCCGGCCACCTTGCCGTCCAGCATCTCGCATTCCCCGGCGTGCAGGCCGATGCGTACCTCCAGGCCAAGTTCGCGCACTGCCTCGCGGATGGCCAGAGCGCAGCCGATCCCGCGGGCGGGCCCGTCGAACCTGGCGAAGAACCCGTCCCCGGCGGTGTCGATCTCCACGCCGCGGAACCGGGCCAGCTGCCGCCGCACCCGTACGTGGTGCTCGGCCAGCAACTCCCGCCACCTTGCGTCCCCCAGTTCGGCGGCCACGGCGGTCGAGCCGACGATGTTGGAGAACAAGACGGTCGCCAGGACCTTGTCCGGTTCGGGGACCTCTCGTCCGGCCGCGTCCTGGAGGAAGGGAATCATATGCGCGAGCAGCTGCGGCGCGTAGCTGCCGGTAGGGATGTGATCCTTGCCGTCCAGCTCCACGTAGGTCGCGCCCGGGATGTGCGCGGCCAGGTAGCGGCCGTGCTCGACCGGGACCCACGGGTCGGCGTGCTGATGCAGGACCAGCGTCGGCACGCTGAGGACGCCCAGGACATGACGCACGTCGATGCCCATATTCATCCGGTCCAGCGCGTCGAACGTCCCTGGACTGCCGCCATAGCGGAATATGCGCGCCCAGGCCCGGACCTCTTCTTCCGGCGCGGAAGGGAAACCGCTGCGGACCGCCGCCTCGATGCCTCCGGGCGTGAGGAAATCGTCGATGGTCTCGCCGGCTCCGCGACGCCATTCCCGCTCGGTGGCCCCGAACAGGTAATCCGGCGCCCACATCGTGCGGGCCATGCCCCCGTATAGCACCAGCGCGGATACCCGCTCAGGATGGGAGGCGGCGAAGACCACGCTCATCGGAACGCCCTCGGAGGCACCGAATATCGCCGCGCGCCGTGCCCCGGCCGCGTCCATCACCGCCCGGATATCGTCGCTGCGCTCCTCCAGCGTCGGCACCTCCGCGACCCGGTTTGACAGGCCTGTCCCTCGTTTGTCGAAAAAGAGCACGCGCGCGTGAGAAGCCACCCCGCGCAGCAAGGCGGCCACGCCTGCCGCTTGCCGGTACGCCTCCACGTGAGAGACCGTGCCGGGCACGAAGACCACGTTAAAGGGTCCCTCACCCACCACCTGATAGGCAATGACGACATCCCCACTGCGCGCATAGCGAGTCTCCGGCACCGTCATGCAACGAGTCTGAGTCTCCTTGCCGACGCGCGCAAGAATCCGAAAGGCAACAGACCATATGACCTAAGCGAGGGGCGGAGACGTTCCGGCGGCACACGCGCAAAGGTCCGAAGGTTCTTTACATGAAGCTCGCTTGGAACTAGCATGTAACCAAATTAAACTTGATCTAACTTTATCTAAGAGGACCGCATGGGGGACGATGCGCTCGAGTCCGAGCTTGACCAGGTGACGGCCGAGCTCGCCGCAGCCAGGACTGAGTACGCCAGCCTCGGGGCCAGGATCGCCGGCCTGCAGGCCCGGCACGCCGCGCTGAGCAGAGCAGTTTCCGGAGCGGGTCAGCAAAGCCGACCGTCCGCCAGCGCAGCTCCGGGGTATCGGACCGACGCGATCGTCGCAATCCTGGATGCGGCTGGCACCGAGATGTCCATCAACGACGTCGTGGCGGCACTGCGCCAAGCCGGGCGCGGCCATGAGACCTACGACAACGTTGGAGTCGATCTGGCCTATCTCGCCGAGCGCGGCCGCATCACCAGGGTAAGGCGCGGTATCTACGCGCCAGCTTCCGGCTGACCCACCCTGCCGCGGCACGGCCTCCAGGCCATCGGGCAGAACTCTGGGAAAGTTCCCGCCCAGGCGCGGTAAACCATTAAGGAGAGGGAGCCATGGCAGAGACCAGGCGCCGCGCCCGAGGCGAAGACTCGATCTACTACGACCGGAGCCGGGACCGCTGGGCCGGGACCATCACGGTCGGCTGGAAGCCAGACGGCCGCCGAGACCGGATCATCGTTCGCGGCAGGACCAAGACCGAGGTCAAGGACAAGCTGCGCGCCAAGCACACCGAACTTGCCGCAGGCGTCCGCACACCCGCTCATTACACCGTCCAGCAGTGCCTCAAGGACTGGCTGGAGACCCTGAACACGCAGACAGCAACCACCGTAACGGGCTACCAGATCATGGCCAGGCACCTGATCGAGCTGATCGGCACCGTCAAGCTCAGGGACCTGAAGGTGCGGGACGTCGACTTCGCGCTTGGCAAGCTGGCTAAGCGCTTCTCAACCAGGAGCGTTAGGCTGGCCCGGATGATCCTGATCCAGGCCATCCGGAATGCGATGGTCAATGACCTCGTGGTCCGGAATGTGGCTGACCTGACTGCCGTGCCCGCCGGAAAGCCGGGACGGCCGTCTAGGTCACTCAACCTGGAGCAGGCTCTTGCCGTGCTGGATGCAGCCAAGGGAGAGCGCCTGTGGCCATATGTCGCCGTGAGCATGCTCGGCGGCATCCGCACCGAGGAAGCCCGGGCCCTGCGCTGGTCCGAGGTGGACCTCGAGGCCGGCACCGTGGCCGTCTACCGATCGGTACGGCGCACCGGAGAGACCAAGACCGAGAAGTCGCGGCGCGTGTTCCAGATTCCCGAGATCGCTTGTGAACAGCGGAAATGATGGAGATTGAGCGTGGACCTGTTTGAGTATCAGGCGAAGGAACTGTTCGCCGAGTACGGCGTCCCCGTCCAGGCGGGCAAGGTGGCGCACACGGCGGAGGAGGCGCGCGAGGTCGCGGCGGAATTCGCCGCCCAAGGCCATCCGCTGGTCGTGGTGAAGGCGCAGGTGAAGACCGGAGGGCGCGGCAAGGCCGGCGGCGTGAAGCTGGCCAGCGGCCCGGACGAGGCTTACGCCAAGGCCAGCCAGATCCTGGGCATGGACATCAAGGGCCACACCGTGCACTCGGTGCTGATCGCCCAGGCGGTGGACATCGCCGCCGAGTACTACCTGTCCTTCCTGCTGGACCGGGCCAACCGCACGTTCCTGTCCATCTGCACGGTCCAGGGCGGCATGGAGATCGAAGAGGTCGCGCACAGCAGCCCGGAGGCCGTGGCCCGGATCCCGGTCTCGGCGATGGCCGGCGTGGACCCGGCCAAGGCGGCCGATATCATCGCCGCGGGCCGGATCCCGGCCGAGGCGGCCGAGGGGGCGACGCTGCTGGCCGAGCGGCTGTGGGCCATGTTCACCGACGAGGACGCGACGCTGGTGGAAGTCAATCCCATGGCGCTCACCGAGGACGGGCAGGTGCTCGCGGTCGACGGCAAGGTCACGCTGGATGACAACGCCGCCTTCCGTCAGGAGCACGCCCGGTTCGAGGACCTCACCAGCACCGACCCGATCGAGGCCCGGGCCAAGGCCAAGCACCTCAATTACGTCAAGCTCGACGGCGAGGTCGGCATCATCGGCAACGGCGCCGGCCTGGTGATGTCCACCCTGGACGTCGTGGCCTACGCGGGAGCGGCGTTCGGCGGGATACGGCCCGCGAACTTCCTCGACATCGGCGGCGGGGCCTCCGCGGAGGTGATGGCGAACGGCCTGGAGATCGTGCTGTCCGACCCGAGCGTGCGCTGCGTCCTGGTCAACGTGTTCGGCGGGATCACATCCTGCGACGCGGTGGCCAACGGGATAGTGTCGGCGATCGGCATGCTGGAATCACGCGGAGAGCAGGTGGACCGCCCGATCGTGGTCCGGCTCGACGGCAACAACGCCGCCGAGGGCAGGCGCATCCTGTCCGAGGCGGACATACCCGTGGTCGAGCAGGTGGCGACGATGGACGGCGCGGCCCGGCGGGCCGCTGAACTGGCGAGCACCGGGGTCGGCCCCCAAGCCGCGAAGGAGGCATGAGGTGGCGATCTTCCTGACCGGCCAGAGCCGGGTCATGATCCAGGGCATCACCGGCTCGGAGGGCCGCCGGCACGGCGCGCGCATGCTGGCCGCGGGCACCAGGGTCGTCGGCGGCACCAACCCCCGCAAGGCCGGCCAGGCCGTCGAGCTGAACGGCACCGACGTGCCGGTGTTCGGCACCGTCGCGGACACGATGGCGGCCACCGGGGCCGACGTCTCGGTGGTGTTCGTGCCCGCGCCCGGCACCAAGGCCGCGGTCATCGAGGCGGTCGACGCGGGCATCCCGCTGTGCATCGTGATCACCGAAGGGGTCCCGGTCCACGACACCGCGGAGTTCTGGGCCTACGCGAGCGCCGCGGGGAACCGCACCCGGATCATCGGGCCGAACTGCCCCGGCGTCGCCTCGCCGGGCAAGTCCAACGCCGGCATCATCCCCGCCGACATCACCACCGAAGGCCGGATCGGCCTGGTCTCCAAGTCCGGCACGCTGACCTACCAGATGATGTACGAGCTGCGCGACATCGGCTTCTCCACGGCCGTCGGGATCGGCGGCGACCCGGTGATCGGGACCACGCACATCGACTGCCTGCGGGCCTTCCAGGAGGACCCGGAGACCGACGCCATCGTGATGATCGGCGAGATCGGCGGCGATGCCGAGGAACGGGCCGGGGCCTTCATCGAGCAGCACGTGACCAAGCCGGTGGTCGGCTACGTGGCCGGCTTCACCGCCCCGGAGGGCAAGACCATGGGCCACGCCGGCGCGATCATCTCCGGTTCGTCGGGCACCGCCCAGGCCAAGAAGGAAGCGCTGGAGAAGGCCGGCGTCCGCGTGGGCAAGACCCCCAGCGAGGCCGCCCAGCTGGTCCGCGGGCTCTTTTAGCCCGGGGGGGCGGTATTGACCCGGGGGGGCGACCCCCGGAACCCCCCGGTGTGCTCCGCACCCGCGCTGTGGGGCTCGCCGATACACCGGCCGCTCGCCCGGGCCTACGGGCCCGGGCTCGCTGGGCCGGTACGGAGCTTCGCTCCGTTTGGGCCGTAACCCGTGGTGGTGCGGTTAGATCATTCCGCCTCGTCGCCTCGTCGCTCCGCCACCTGCCGCACACCGGCGGTCTGCACCTCCGTTCCTCCTACCGCCTGCTGGCTGCTCTGCCTTCATCGCCCCGGCGCGCCTGCTTGGGCTTGGGGGTGCTGGTTGCGAGTATCGGGTTTGTGAGTGTTTCCGCCGAAGCACCGCCGGCCCGCGAGCCTGACGGCCCGCAGTCCCCGGGCGCCGCGCAGCGCGCCGGGTCCGGACCCAAGGCCCGGTCCCCGCGGCCGCTGGTCGTCACGGGCGGCATCGCCGCGTGCGCGGCGGCGGCCAGCGGGCTCGCCGTGCTGACCACGCTCACCGCGATCGGCTGGATCACCGCCCCGCACGTCGGCATCGGCGCCGGCCTGGGCGGTGTGCTGCGCACCGCCGCCCTGTTGTGGCTGGTCGCGCACCATGTCGGTGTCACGGTCCACGGCGCCGGGCGGATCGGCATGCTTCCGCTGGGGCTGGTGCTGCTGCCGGGTACGCTGCTCGCCCTGGCCGGACGGTGGGTGGTGCACGCCGGAGCGGTCACCCGGCTACGGCATGTCGGCTACGCCGCCGTCGCGCTCGCCCTGCCGTACACCCTGCTGGCCGGGGCCCTGGCCGTGGCGAGCCGGTCCGCGCAGGCCGCGCCGTCGCTCTGGCAGGCGGTCATCGCGTCGTTCCTGCTCGCCGTCGTGGCGGGCGGGCTGGGCGCCGCCCGCGGGCTGGCGCCCTGGTCCCGGCTGACCCGCCTGATGCCGCCCCGGCCGCGGTCGATCATCCTGGGCATGCTCGGGGCTTCGGCCCTCCTCACCGCGGCCGGCGCGGCCCTGGCCGGCGTGTCACTCGCGGTGCACCTGCCGGAGGTCAAGGCGGCCACCGACGCGCTCGCGCCCGGCCCGGCCGGCGCGGCGCTGCTGCTGCTCGCCCAGCTGGCGTACGCTCCCAACGCGATCATCTGGGCGGTCGCCTACGTGCTCGGGCCGGGGTTCGCGTTCGGCGCCGGTACCGTGGTCGCCCCCACCGGCTCGGCGCTCGGCGCGCTGCCCGTCTTCCCCATGCTGGCCGCGCTGCCCGCGGGCGCCAGGTCGGCCGGGCCGACCTGGGTGACGGTGCTGGTCCTGGCCACGCCGTACCTGGCCGGCGTGTTCGCGGGGATCGTGACGGTCCGGATCACGCCCACGCCGGTGATCGAGGCGGCCGCGCTGTGGGGCTTCGCGGCGGGCGCGGCCACGGGCGCGCTGGCCGGCCTGGCGGCGGCGTTCGCCGGCGGCCCGCTCGGCGACGGCCGCCTGGCCGCGGTGGGCCCATCCGGGTGGCAGGTCGGCCTGGTGGCCATGCTGGAAATCGGGGTGACCGCCGCCCTGACCGCCGCGACCGCGACCTGGCTGCTGTTCCGCCGGGCCCAAGGCCAGGGGGGCCAGGGGGGCCAGGGGGGTCTGGGGGGGCGGGTAGCCCCCCCAGGAGCGGGGGGATCCCGGGGGGTCGCCCCCCCGGGGGTAACAGTCGTGATCGACGAAACAGACGACATCGGAGGTCACCGGATCTACGTGAATCCCTGGGCCGGCGAGGAAGAAGACGCCGACGACGAGTTACCGGCCGTTCTGCAGGACGCTGATCTCGCCGCCCACCGAGTTGGTGAACTGTGTGTGACAGGCCTGCTGGGCGGCCACCGTGTTCGCGCTGGCCATGCAGCTGGAATACGCGCTCAGCTGCGGCCAGAACACCGCCAGGACCAGCAGCCACAGCAGGCTGAACGCGAGGCCGAACCCGCCGAGCACGATCCCGCTGACCGCCCCGCGTGGCCGGGCCGTGCCGCTGCGCCGCGCCCGCCGGTTGACGGCGATGCCGAGCCAGATCGCCGTCACGGCGAACAGCAGGGTCAAGACGGCCACGAACACGCCGCGACGCAGGTTGCCGAGCCCCAGCGCCAGGCCGAGCAGGCTGAGCACGCCCAGCGCGAACGCCGCCAGGGCCTGCTGCCGCGAGGCCGGGTCCGGCGGTGGCAATTGCCGGGCCGGCAGCATCCCTCGCGGCTGTGTCCCGCGCCCGCCCGGTGGCTGATATCTGGCCATCGGGTTCTATTCTGCCCTGTCCGGCAAGCTACCGCTCCCGGTGCCTTAGGGTGGCTGCGTGACCTCTCGGCTGGTGGTGCTCGTCTCCGGCGAGGGAACCAACTTGCAGGCCTTGATCGATGCCTGCGCTGATGCGGACTACGGGGCCGCGGTGGTCGCGGTGGGCGCGGACCGGGGCCGGATCAACGCGCTGACGCGAGCCGAACGGGCCGGCATCCCCACCTTCACCGTCCGCCTGGCCGACTACCCCGTCCGTGAGGACTGGGATGCCGCGCTGGCCCGCGCGTGCGCGGCGTACGCGCCAGACCTGATCGTGCTGGCCGGGTTCATGAAGCTGGTCGGCAAGCCGTTCCTGGACGCCTTCGGCGGCCGCTGCGTGAACACCCATCCGGCGCTGCTACCGTCGTTTCCCGGAGCCCACGCCGTGCGCGAGGCGCTGGCCCACGGGGTGAAGGTCACCGGGTGCACCGTCCTCGTGGTGGACGAAGGAGTGGACTCGGGGCCGATCGTCGCCCAGGCGCCGGTCCCGGTGGCGGACGGCGACGACGAGGCGACGCTGCACGAGCGGATCAAGGTGACCGAACGGGCGCTGCTCGTCGGCACGGTCGGCCGGATGGTCCGCGAGGGCTGGTCCGTCCAGGGCAGGAAGGTGAGGATCGGCAGTTGACCAGGATCCGTATCAGGCGGGCGCTGATCAGCGTCTACGACAAGGCCGGCCTGGAGGAGCTCGCGTCCGGGCTGTACGCGGCCGGCGTCGAGATCATCTCCACCGGCAGCACCGCGGCCAGGATCGGCGCGGCCGGGGTGCCGGTCACTCCCGTCGAGGAGCTCACCGGCTTCCCCGAGTGCCTCGACGGCCGGGTGAAGACCCTGCACCCCCGGGTGCACGCCGGCCTGCTCGCGGACACCGCGAACCCCCGGCACGAGGCGGAACTGGCCGGCCTGCGCATCGAGCCGTTCCAGCTGCTCGTGTCGAACCTCTACCCGTTCGAGGACACGGTCGCCTCCGGCGCCTCGCCCGAGGAGTGCGTGGAGCAGATCGACATCGGCGGCCCGGCGATGATCCGCGCCGCGGCGAAGAACCACGGCTCGGTGGCCGTCGTCATCGATCCGTCCCGGTACGCGGACGTGCTGGCCGCGCTGGCCGAAGGCGGTTTCACCCTGGATCAGCGCCGCGGCCTGGCCGCCGAGGCGTTCGCCCGCACCGCCGGGTACGACATCGCCGTCGCGTCCTGGTTCGCGGCGGCGTACGCGCCTGACGAGATCGCGCGTGACAGTGGCTGGCCCGCGGTGGCCGGCGCCCTGTGGCGGCGGGCTGATGTCCTGCGCTACGGCGAGAACCCGCACCAGCGGGCGGTCCTTTATGTAGCCGAACGGGCCGGAGGTGCGAGCGCCCGATCAGGCATCGCGGCCGCCGAACTCCTGCACGGCAAGGCCATGTCGTACAACAACTACGTGGACGCGGACGCCGCCCGGCGCGCCGCCTACGATTTCGCCGAGCCGTGCGTGGCCATCATCAAGCACTCCAACCCGTGCGGCATCGCCATCGGCGCCGATCTCGCCGACGCCCACGCCAAGGCGCACGCCTGCGACCCGGCCTCGGCCTTCGGCGGCGTCATAGCGGCCAACGGCCCGGTGACGGCAGAACTGGCCCGGCAGATCGCCGAGGTCTTCACCGAGGTGGTCATCGCGCCCGGCTTCGACGACGAGGCGCTGGACATCCTGTCCGCGAGCAAGAACGTCCGCCTGCTGCGTTTGCCCGGGGGGGACGACCCCCCCCAAACCCCCCCCGCTCACGGGGGGGCTGCCCGCCCCCCCGTTCCCCCCCGGGGGGGGACCTTCGGCCCCCCCGGGGGTCCGCTCGAATGGCGGCCGGTGAGCGGGGGGATCCTGCTCCAGTCCGCCGACCGGGTCGCCGAGCCGGGTGATGATCCGGCGAACTGGGAGCTCAAAGCGGGTCCGCCGGCCGATCCGGCGCAGCTCGCCGATCTGGCCTTCGCCTGGAAGGCCTGCCGTTCGGTCAAATCCAACGCCATCTTGCTCGCCTCCGGCGGAGCCTCGGTCGGCGTCGGCATGGGCCAGGTCAACCGGGTGGACTCGGCCCGGCTGGCCGTGATGCGGGCCGGGGCGCGGGCCGCAGGCTCGGTGGCCGCCAGCGACGCGTATTTCCCCTTCCCGGATGGCTTCGAAATCCTCGCCGAGGCCGGGGTGCGCGCGGTGGCCGAGCCGGGCGGCTCGATCCGGGACCACCTGACCGTCACGGCCGCCCAGGCCGCGGGGGTCAGCCTCTACTTCACCGGTGTCCGGCACTTCTACCATTAGTTTCGTCTCGGGGGGACACCCCCCGAGATCCCCCCGCTCACGGGGGGCTGCCCGCCCCCCGTACCCCCTGGCCCTGGGGCCGGCCGAGGACGTGGACGGTCCAGCCCGCTTCGTGCCACAGCGCGGCGTCCAGGCAGCAGCGAGCGTCGATGATGACCCGCCGGGCCACCACGCGGGCCAGCGCGGCGGGGTCGATGGCCTGGTAGTCCGACCACTCGGTGAGATGCAGCACCAGGTCGGCGCCCTCGGCCGCCTCCGAGACCGATCCCGCGTACACCAGTTCAGGCCGCCTGCTGGCGGCGTTGGGCATCGCCACCGGGTCGTGAACGGACACCAGTGCTCCCTCGGCCATCAGCCGCTCGCAGACCGCCAGGCTGGGTGAGTCGCGGACGTCGTCGCTGTTGGGCTTGAACGCCACGCCGAGCACGGCCACTCGCTTGCCGTCCAGGGTGCCGCCCGCGACCTGGCGAGCCAGCGCGAAGACCCGGTCCCGCCGTCCCTCGTTGATGGCGTCCACGTCGGTGAGCAGGCTGACGACCGAGCCCACGCCCAGGGCGGACGCGGTGGCCCGGAACGCGCGGACGTCCTTGGGCAGGCAGCCGCCGCCGAAGCCGAGGCCGGGCGACAGGAACCGCCGGCCGATCCGCGCGTCGTATCCGAGCGCCTCGGCGAGCGGTATCACGTCGGCGCCCGCCTCCTCGCAGACCTCGGCCATGGCGTTGATGAAGGAGATCTTCGTGGCCAGGAACGCGTTCGCCGCCACCTTGACCAGTTCGGCCGTTTCCAGGTCCATCACGAGCAGCGGGACGCCGGCCGCCAGCGGTGCCGCGTACACCTCGCGGAGCAGCGCCTCGGCGCGGCCGGACGTGACCCCCAGCACGATGCGGTCCGGAGTCAGGCTGTCCTGTACCGCGAATCCTTCCCTCAGGAACTCCGGATTCCAGGCCAGGTCGACCTGCTGGCCGGCCGGGGCGATGGCCCGGACCCGGTTCATCAGCTGCCGCGCCGTCCCTACCGGGACGGTCGACTTGCCCACGATCAGGCACTCCGAGGCCAGGTGGGAGGCGAGCGCATCGGCCGCCGCGCGGACGAAGCCGAGGTCCGCGTGGCCCGAATCGCCCTCGGGGGTGCCAACGCACAGGAAGTGGACCTCGCCGAAGGCTCCGACCTCCGCGAACGACGTGGTGAAGCGGAGCCGGCCGGCGTCGAGGTTCTTCCGCAGCAGCGGCTCCAGGCCAGGTTCGAAAAACGGGGCCTCGCCGTTCGCGGCCTTCGCGATCTTCTCCTCGTCGACATCGATCGCCAGCACGTCGTGCCCGAGATCCGCCAGGCAGACGGCGTGCGTGAGCCCTAGGTAGCCGGTGCCGACCACGGTGACCCGAGGCAACTGACCACTCCTCCCGAGGGGATGTTTCCCCCACGATACTGAGCTGGGCGTCTTCGGACGCCGACGTGGCGGTAGCGGTCGTCTTGCCGTTGGGCGAACAACCGTTAGCTACCAGTCGGTAACATGGACCGTGCGACCCGGTGCCGGGCCACCTGAGGCGGTTTGGCAGGCTGTATCGCGAGTAACTAAGGAGGCTGGTGTCAGCCATGAAGATTGTCGTCTGCGTCAAGCAGGTTCCCGATACCGCGGCCGAGCGCACGCTCAGGCCCGCGGATTCCGCGCTGGACCGCGCGGCGGTGGACGGGCTGATCAACGAGATCGACGAGTACGCCATCGAGGAAGGACTGCTGCTCGCCGAGGCGCAGCGCGCGGCGGGCGGCGACGCGGAGGTCACCATCTTGACCATGGGACCGGAGAAGGCCGCCGAATCGATCCGCAAGGCGCTGTCGATGGGCGCGGACCAGGCCGTGCATCTGCTGGACGACGGGCTGGCCGGCTCCGACGCGCTGTCGACCTCTTACGCACTGGCCCGGGTGCTCGAGCAGATCGGCTTCGACCTGGTGATCTGCGGGTCTGAGTCGACCGACGCCCGGATGGGCGTGATGGCCGCGATGCTGGCCGAGCGGCTGGGCGTCCCGCAGGCCTCGCTGGCCATCAAGCTGGAGCTCGACGGCTCGGTCCTGCGGGTCCGCCGGGTCTCCGAGGACGGCTACTTCGAGGTCGAAGCCTCCCTGCCCGCCGTGGTCAGCGTGATCGAGAAGATCAACGAGCCGCGCTACCCGTCCTTCAAGGGGATCATGGCGGCGAAGAAGAAGCCGGTCCAGACGATGAGCCTGGCCGACGCGGGCATCGACCCGGCCCTGGTCGGGTTCGGCGGTTCGGCCACCGAAGTGGTCGATTTCGCGCAGCGGCCGCCGCGCCAGTCCGGCACGGTCGTCAAGGACGAAGGCGACGGCGGCGTCAAGGTCGCCGAATTCCTCGCCGTGCAGAAGTTCATCTGAGGGCCGGAGGGGAGAGGACATGTCCGAGATCTTGGTGCTGGCTGAGCACACCGGCGACGACGTCAAGAAGGTCACGCTAGAGCTGATCACGCTCGCCCGCCGGTTCGGCGAGCCTTCCGTGGTATGGACCGGGCCAGGCGCGGAGCAGGGCCAGGCGCGCTGCGCCGAGTACGGCGCGGCCCGGATGTACGTGGCCGCCGACGCGGCCATCGACGACTACGTCGTCGCCCCCACCGCTGAGTTGCTGGCCCAGCTGGTCAGGGAGAAGTCCCCCGCGTGCATCCTGCTGGCCGGGACGGCTCAGGGCAAGGAGGTTGCGGGCCGGCTCGCGGTCAAGATCGACTCCGGCGTGCTCACCGACGCGGTGGACCTGCAGCCGGGCGACGACGGCCTGGTCGCCGAGCAGTCGATCTTCGGCGGCTCGACGACCGTCCACTCGCGGGTGCGGCGCGGGACCCCCATCGTGGCGGTGCGGCCCAACGCGGTGGCCCCCGAGCCGGCGGCCGGCGCGGCGGAGCTGTCCCCGGTGTCGCTGGCCGGTGAGGTCAGCGGGGCCAAGGTGACCAACCAGGTCGTCGCCGAGCGCAGCGAGCGCCCGGATCTGACCGAGGCGTCGATCGTCGTGTCCGGCGGCCGCGGCACCGGCGGGGCCGAGGGCTTCGGCATCATCGAGCAGCTCGCGGACGCGCTCGGCGCGGCCGTCGGCGCATCGCGCGCGGTGACCGACGCCGGCTGGTACCCGCACCAGTTCCAGGTCGGCCAGACCGGCAAGACCGTCTCGCCGCAGCTGTACCTGGCAATCGGCATCTCCGGCGCGATCCAGCACCGGGCCGGCATGCAGACCTCCAAGACCATCATCGCCGTCAACAAGGATCCCGAGGCCCCCATCTTCGAGCTGACCGACTTCGGGGTCGTCGGGGACCTGTTCAAGGTGGTTCCGCAGCTGCTGGACGAGATCAGCAAGCGCAAGCAGCTCTGAGCGCGGCAGTAACGACTTCGCCCGTTACATCTGTATCTCGACCCCAGCTAGGCTTTACGGCGTCATGAGTTCGCAGAGCATCGGATCCGCCTATCTGGATCACGCGGCGACGACCCCCATGCGGCCTGAGGCGATCGCCGCGATGACCGAGGAGTTCGCCCGGATCGGCAACCCGTCATCGCTGCATGCCGCCGGCAGGCGCGCTCGCCGGGTGGTGGAGGAGTCCAGGGAGCAGCTGGCCGAGGTGTTCGGCGCCCGGCCGAGCGAGGTGGTGTTCACCAGCGGCGGGACCGAGGCGGATAATCTCGCCGTCAAGGGCCTGTACTGGGCGCGCCGGGATGGCTCCCGGCGGCAGGTGGTGACCACCTCGGTGGAGCATCACGCGGTCCTGGACTCGGTGCGCTGGCTGGAGGACGCTCAGGGCGCGGAGGCAATCTGGCTCGGCGTCGACGCCGACGGCGGGGTGCGCCCCGAGGCGCTGCGGACCGCCATCTCCCGCGCCCCCGACCAGGTGGCCGTGGTCAGCGTGATGTGGGCGAACAACGAGGTCGGCACGGTCCAGCCGGTCGCCGAGCTCGCGGCGGTGGCGCACGAGTACGGCATCCCTTTCCATACCGACGCCGTGCAGGCCGCCGCGCAGTTGCGTGTCGACTTCGCGGCCAGCGGGGCGGACGCGCTCGCCGTCTCCGCCCACAAGCTCGGCGGCCCGGTCGGCGCCGGGGCGCTGATCCTGGCGCGCGGCGTGGAGCCCGTTCCGGTGCTGCACGGCGGCGGGCAGGAACGGGATATCCGCTCCGGCACGCTGGACACGCCGGCGATCAGGGCGTTCGCGGTCGCGGCCGAGGTGTGCGCGAAGCAGCGGGCCGAGGAGGCCGAACGGCTGGCTACCCTCCGGGACGACCTGGTGCGTCAGGTGCTCGCCGCGGTTCCCGACGCGGTGCTCAACGGCCCGCCGCCGGGACCCGGCAGGCTGCCCGGCAACGCGCACTTTTCCTTCCCCGGCTGCGAGGGCGACGCCCTGCTCATGCTGCTCGACGCGAACGGCATCGCCTGCTCCACCGGCTCGGCGTGCACCGCGGGCGTGGCCGAGCCCAGCCACGTGCTGCTGGCCATGGGCGCCGCCGACTCACGGGCACGCGGCTCGCTCCGCTTCTCACTCGGCCACACCTCTACCCGGCACGACGTCGACGCGCTGGCCGTCGTCATCGGCGAGGTCGTCGACCGCGCCCGCCGCGCCGCCGCCCGCTGACCGCGGTCAGCCTTCCCGTGGACAGGCCTATCCGAGCTGACCGCGGACGGCCCTCTCGCGGGCACGGCTATCCGGGCTGACCGCGGACGGCCCTCTCGCGGGCACGGCTATCCGGGCTGACCGCATGCGGCCTTCTCGCGCACGCCCCCGGTCCGGGTCTTGCGGGATACGCGGTCAGTGCAGCACGAGCACGCGGTCGTCGTCGGTATCGGACTGCGGCTGCTGTGGCAGGTCACGCCGCGTTCCTCCGTGCGGCGCCGGCCCGGGCCTGCTGACGGACGCCGCCAGCATGACGACCGAGAGCACGATCGCCACGCCGACCAGAGCCGCCAGGGCCACGAGTACACCGTCGATGAGCTGTGTGTCGATCATCAGAGATCCCCTGTCAATGATCGTGTTTACCCCGTTAACTGAACCGAGTATGCAAGTATTAGTAAACGCTGTCAACTTATTTTTGTAGCGTTAACACGGCCGCCCGGCCCACGATGCGATCCGGGTGCTGTGGCGTACCGGTGCCCGAAGTGCATGGCGGGAACGGTGGTGGGCGGCGCGTAGCCTGGAGGGCGATGAGCGGTCTCCGGGTGCTCGCGGCGATGTCAGGCGGAGTGGATTCCGCCACGGCCGCGGCTCGTGCGGTGGACGCGGGTCACCAGGTGACCGGCGTCCACTTGGCGTTGTCCGCCAACCCGAAGTCCTACCGGACCGGGGCCCGCGGCTGCTGCACGCTCGAGGACGCGCGGGACGCGCGGCGGGCCGCCGACGTGATCGGCATCCCGTTCTACGTCTGGGACATGGCCGAGCGCTTCCACCGCGACGTGGTGGAGGACTTCGTCGCGGAGTACGCCGCAGGCCGCACCCCGAACCCCTGCCTGCGCTGCAACGAGAAGATCAAGTTCGCCGCGGTGCTCGACCGCGCGCTGGCCCTCGGTTTCGACGCGGTATGCACCGGCCACTACGCCCGGATCGTCGACGGCGTCCTGCACCGGGCTGCGGATCCCGGCAAGGACCAGTCCTACGTGCTGGCCGTGCTCACCTCGGACCAGCTCCGCCACGCCATCTTCCCGCTCGGCGACACGCCCAAGGATCAGGTCCGGGCCGAGGCGGCCCGCCGCGGGCTGGCGGTGGCGGACAAGCCGGACAGCCACGACGTCTGCTTCATTGCCGACGGCGACACCAAGGGGTTCCTGGCCCGGCGCCTCGGCCAGGCCCCCGGCCGGATCGTCGATGTCTCCGGCGCCGTTCTCGGCGAGCACGACGGTGCCTACGCGTTCACCGTCGGCCAGCGCCGCGGCCTGCGTATGGGCACGCCCGCCGGTGACGGGCGACCCCGGTACGTCCTGGACATCGAGCCGGTGACCAGGACGGTCACGGTCGGCCCCGCCGAGGGCCTGGACGTCACCAAGATCACGGCCACCCGGCCGGTCTGGACCGGCTGCGCCCCGCCGGCCGAGCCGCGAGACTGCCTGGTGCAGCTCCGCGCTCACGGCGAGGCACACGCCTGCACCGCCTGGCTGGACGGAGATGAGCTGCGCATCAGCCTCCATCCCCCCGCCCGCGGCGTGGCCAGGGGCCAGGCGGCGGTCCTCTACGACGGCGACGCGGTCCTGGGCAGCGCCACCATCAGCGGCACCTCCGCGGTGAGTGGGCTGGTTCCCATTCCCTGACGGCTGGCGCTCAGGACTGGCCGAAGAGCTCAGAACTGGCCGAAGAGCTCTAGGACTCGCCGAAGAGATGACGGTTCAGCTCCTGCGGGCGGGTCGATTCAGGGCAGGACCTCGTGTAGAAGTTCATGACGGCGACGATCCGCACATCGGAGTCCGGTACCAGGGGGCGTGCGTAGTGCGGGTGCAATCTCCCGTCGAAGAAGATCAAGTGACCCGCGTGCGGCCGGATGACCGAGCAGTCCCGTTCGACCGCCTCGATGTCCGCCGCCGCGGGATCGTTCCCGAAGACGAGTTCGCCGCCCGTGCCCTCCACATGATCGGTGCAGAAGAGCAGGCCCGTCATGGGATTGGAGTCGACGTGGCATTCGAACCGCATCGCGGTTCCGCGCTGGACGTTCAGGACGACGCCGTACCGGTCGTCGCGGGCCGGCATGACGCGTTCCGGGCAGACCTCCCGGGCTAGCTCGAGGAACTGATCTCGGTAGAAGTCGTAGAGCCAAGGAATGCCGTGACGCACCTGAGCAGCGTGAACTCGGCCGCGGAGTATGCGCGCCACATCCGATGCCTCGCGTGATATGACCGGCGTGCGCGGGAACTCCCGGAAATCGGCACCGGCGGCGGCCACGCCGAGATCATGCCGCCAGTTCGCGGGAAGCCGGCTGGCCAGGTCGAAGGTCGTCCACCGGAACGCTAGCGGCATGACCAAGCCGTCCTAGGGCAACGTGTCAGGGCATGCCTCCTGGCTCGCCTGGCGGACGGCGGTACACTGCGCGACTCGCTGAAAACGGCGATGAGACCCCCAGGGGCGCCACTGGCCGTTTCGCGCTACCGGCGGATCGCCCAACGCGTGGGTCATAATGCTCGTACCGGTACTGCGCCGAAGGGCGGCAGTGACGCTTGGCCATGACACCTCCTGGCACGGCCCAGACGGCTCCTCACCCGGCTAGCGGTAGCGCCATCGAGTGATACCGACTAATAGTGTGGCCGTGGTGACGTTCGTCGGTCCCCTCTCTGCGTCGAGTATCCGATACTACGGCCCTCGCGTCACCTTTCAACCGGTTCGGCGGGACCGCGGGCAGGTCCGTCCGCGGAACCATCTCCCGGCGGTGATCAGGGCTGTTGCGTCGTTGGCCTGGAACCGGACTATCCAGAAGGCAACAAAACCGTATTCTCAGGGCCATGCGGCTCCCGGCGGGGGCGTTACGCCCGTGCAGCAGTCGGCAGGGGAACCGCCTCAACCTGGCCGCAGAATCCTAGATCGCCGACCAACTCCGTGAACTGGGGACGCTAGGCGCCCTAATCGCCGACACCGGTTTCTGCTGCCAGTTCCTGGGGAGCCCCGCGGCCAGGTCGAACGTCGTCCGCTGAAAGGCTGGCGGCACGACCAGGCCCCGTCCTCCCGGCTCCCGGGGGCGCTTGGCCGGTCATGAAACCGCGGTCAGCAGGCGGCCCAGGCAAAGTCCGCGGCTGGCCCGACGGACGACGGGATACTCCGTGAACTGCGGGAAACGGGGTTCTGTGATCGCGGATACCGGCTTCTGGAACAGCGCGCCCGAGGGGTAACCGGGATTAGCGCAGCTACCACAGCGCTTGAATCCCGTCCTCTCGTAGTAGTCGTGCAGTGCCGTGTTGGAAGTCCAAACGTCGATCCTGATCCACTTGGCGCCATAGAGACGCTGCCGCGCAGTCCGGCCCAGTCGATCAGGTCGGCCCCGAGTCCGCGGCCCGCGTAGTCCCTCGCCGTGATGAGCCGATGGGCGTAGACCGCCCGGTCCGAGAGATCACATCCAGGATCTAGTCGTGACCAGATGGCCGGTTCCGGCCTGGTGGCGATGGTGACCGTGGCTGCGGGAACGTCGTCATCCCAGACGATCCACGTTCTTCTGTGCCTGATTCCGGCGAGCAGCCTTTGATCACGTGCCTCTCGGGTCGGCCAGGGTTTGGCCCACTGGTCGGTGCCCTTGCTTCTGGTAAGCCATTCAGCGGCCTGATGGATAAGCCAGCGAACCTCGTTCAGATCCCCCGGCGTAGCAAGACGTAGCGCGAACGGATAGCCTCCCACCGGTACATAGTTACCCGTATCCGGGCTGAGTGGTACCGCCTGAAGCGCACAAAACCTATCTCGGCCGCGACATCGATGCGCGCGTCGAGCTCCAGAACCCTGCCGACCTGGCTAAATGCCGATCTGGTCAGCCTCGGGATCGGCTAGGAATCTGGCATTTCCAGACCCGGCCGGACGGTTCTTTGCCGGACACAAGAAGCAGACTTCTCCCAGGTACCTCCTAATGCTCGTTCTTATCGCGGCGCACGCCAGAAGGTCATGTCCCGCAGCCACCCCTAATAGCATCACGTACCGCATGAATCAGATGCGCACGTCACGTTGCCTGATGATGCGCCTGATCCTGCTGTCCGGTCAGATCGCCCGCCGTGAGCCAAGCCATTTCCCGCAGTAGGCAGATCGTTAACGGCTCGCAGCATCTCACCGGAATCTCTGCCGCCGGCGCTGACGAGACCGCGTTCAGCGCCGGCGGCCTAACGACCGGTCCGGCTGCCGGCGAATACAGTTATGCCTGTGCCGGAATTGCCGTTTCTTGCCGGTACTTTAGCTGAAACGGGGGTCGTAGTGCTCGTACCGGTACTGGTTGGAGGGACGTGCATGCAGCTTTGCCATGACACTTTCCTCCTTTCTCACCCGAACAGGGTGGGTCTCATCCTTATGTGACAGGTACTACTCGTGTTACTGGCCTCACTGCGCCGCATGGGGGTCCCCGCATGCGGCGAGATCGGCTATCCGGTCGCCGCCTCGACATCACCTCGGCGTCGACAGGTCTGTGTGGGCAATAATCCCTGATCCGTTCGGCGGCGCTGAGACCAGGGATCTTACCGCGTTATCAACGGATGTTATCGGTTGCCGGTTTCAGAAATGCTATATCCGCAGCTGGAGCTACGGTGGAGTCTGCGCAGGCAAGTGGGCGGCTACGTCTCTTCAGAAGGTACGTCACCAACGTTGACAATGAACTGATTCCGGTCGGTGGGGAATACGCCGATGGTGAGGCGTATAGGTCTTTTAGTCTGATCGAATCCAGTCCGGATTATCTCGAACATCCCGACGCTGCCGTTTTGGGGCACGCTGAAGAACGCTGCCTCCGTCGGATCCGGGGATCGCACCGCTATCGAGTCACGATAGCCGCCCTGCCGCAGGCCCAGGGTTTCGGCCAGGTATCTTACGGTCCCGATCTCGATATTGTCCGCAAGGAAGAGCCGATCGGCTCCCTTGAGGGTGAATCCCATGGATAGAAGGAGGTCTGCAGAGACCATGGGGTATCTTCGATGTAGCGCTTTTGATGTCGGGTGATTATCTGAGAGCCCTGTGCGATTTGCAGTTGTGCCGCCACGCGGTGCTCGCCTTCTGAATCTCGACTCGAGGAGTGCTAGTCACGATCTCCCGCTTTCTCCCGGTTTCTCGATCCCGCCGAAGCGGGACACCGCGTTGTCGCCAAGCCCTCTCGGGTCTGCGGTCAGTGCGGTGACGAATGGGTCGATCTTCCTGACGACGAAGGTGCCCTGGCCCGGTCGGGTCTCGACCAGGCCGAGGCTGGTGAGCCACTTGATCGCGTCGCGGACGGTGTTCCGCGAGGCCCCGTAGTGCTCCCGCAGCTCGATCTCGGTCCGCAGCTGCTGGCCGGGCTTGAGCTCCGCCGGACTCGATCTGCTCGCGCAGGTCCTCGGCGATCTGCCGGTACATGGGGTTGGCCATCGGCCCTCCTCTCCAGTCGTGCGCGTTCCGATCGGGCTGATCCCACCTGTCCGGACCGCCTGGGCCATCTGCCTGAGCAGAATATTTGGTCTCGGCGGGTTTATACCCAACTTCAGCGTGGTAACACCCTACCAGATGTTCCAAAGGTTGGGATGGCTTGGATGGCAGGAAACATAGGCGCAATCCTAGCAGTCCTACTGCTTGGATGCACTAGAACCTGCCGGATGGTTCGAGCAAGTCTTACGGTCAGGCTGAACCAAGCCAACCAGGTCATCGCGGTCCTCGCCATCGCCGTCCGTCGCGAAGACCGCCACTACACCCTGGCCGTCGAGGCGCCCGACCGGCTGTCCAGGAATGCTCGCCGGGACGTCTGGCGCTTCGAATAGGACCGCCAGGCTTGCCTCCGCCGATCGGTTCGGATCCCAGGGAGGCGCACTGCAGGCCGTCATCCAGCCCTAGCAGCGCAGCCAAGGCGGCGGGGCCCTTGTCGTATGCGAGAGCCGTTCAGAGCGTCAGAGCTCTCTGTAGTCGCTGACGGCGCGAGGATCCTCGCTGGACTCGAGCCCGAGCACCCTGCGCGGCCCGGCACGGCACGGCGGCCTGGGCCGCTCTTCCCGATCTTGTGCCAGCCATCCCAACCACTGGGCTTGCTTGATCCGGTGGAATCATCCCCGCTGTCAGAATAAATGGCACGTCGTCCGTTTCGGTCTCGTCGCACGCGGGTATCGAACCCGTACGTACCAAACGTTGGGATGGCTAGAACGATAGGTCAGATTCTAGTCATTCAGCTGCTTGGTCACAGAAGAACATGTCAGACCAGTCATACCGGACCAATGGTTCGCCTCAGCCCGGCGACCGGAATGATATGACCAGCTAGGGAGCCGATCGCTGGCTCGCTAGCGAGGCCCACGGAGTCTCTCCTGGGTCGAAGACAGCGGGGCCCGGCGGCGCCCAGCGCCGTCGGCAGAGGTGCGGAGGCCGACATGGACCGCATCATGGTAGCAGTGGCAATCGGAATGGCTCTGGTGTTTGCCATCGGAGTCGTGCTCGGAGTCATCGCGATGGTCTCGATGGCTTCCAACCGAGAGGACCGGCTGGGCACGCTGACCCGGCAGCCGCCCGATGCCGCTGGCCCGGGGGGCCCGGCGGCTGATCGGCCTCGGCCTCCGCGACATCACGCCGCGGGATACCGAGGACGTGCGGCGATGAGCACGGCGGACGTGATGGCCATCATCTTCTTCGCCTTCTTCCTGGCCGGGGTGGCCGTCGGGGTCGTCGTGGTGGCCGCTTTGTCCGCCCGGCGGGCGCACAAAGCGGTTCGCCGGATCAGCCCGGCGGCGCCGCCCCCGAGCGGACGGCCATACGTGCCGGAAATCGACGATGGGCCGGACGAACCTTCCTGGTGGCAAACACGCGGCGACTGAGCGCGGTCACTCGCGGTTGCGGGCAGCCGGATCCGGGAAAGGGACCGGTAGGACGCTAACCCTGGAGGCCGCCATGGCCGGTGTTGTAGTCGCGGCGATCGTGGTGTTCCTAATCGGGGTGCTGATCGGGGCTATCGCGACCGTCGCCGTGGCGGTTCGCCGCGAAGACCGGGCCCTGACCGGTAGGGAACCCGATCTGCTGGATAGGTGCGCGCGCCGCCTGAACGGCCTGGGGCGCAGAGACCTGCACATCCCGCCGGGCGGTCCGCTGCCGCATTGACGGCGCGCCCGCAGGCTGGCGCTGATAACGGACCTGCCGCCGGCCGGTTCTAAGCTCGACGTGTGCGTGCTGACCATAACGGGCCGGGCTATCCCTGGGCGCCCGGCAGCGCCACCGGGATCGGGTCGATGCCGGGGACCGATCCGGCCGAGGCGATGCGGGTCGTCGCCGGGGAACTGCCCGACTTCCCGTACCTGCCCGAGCTGCCGGACCGCGGGCCGGGCGCGGACCTGACCGGGCGCACCGCCGCCCTGCTGGTCGACATGCCGGCCGAGGTGACCCCGCGCGGCTGGCGGCTGGCCGAGCGGCCGGGCCGTGACCTGGCCCGGGCCAGGTCCATGCTCTCCTCCGACCTGGACGTGCTGGAGGAGGTGCTCCAGGGCTTCACCGGGCCGGTCAAGATCCAGCTCTGCGGTCCCTGGACGCTGGCCGCCACGCTGGAGCTGACGCGCACGATGAACGTGGCCCTTTCCGACCCCGGCGCGGTGGCCGACCTGACCGCCTCGCTGGCCGAAGGCGCGGCCGCGCACGCGGCCGACGTGGCCAAGCGCGTGCCGGGCGCACGGCTGGTCGTCCAGTTCGACGAGCCCGCGCTGCCGTCGGTGATCGCGGGCCTGGTGCCGACCGCAGAGCGGGCTGTCCCGGCTGGCCGCGGTCGAGGCCGACACCGCTGCGGGACCGGCTGAGCCAGGTGCTGGCGGCCACCCGCGGCGTACACGGTGGTGCACTGCTGTGCCACCACGGTCCCGTTCGGCATAATCCAGAAGGCCGGGGCGGGCGGGCTCGCCTTCGACCTCAGCCAGCTACGGCGGGGGGAAGAGGACGGGGTGGCCGAGGCGGCCGAGGCGGGGATGGGGCTGCTGACGGGGGCGGTCCCGGCGGTGGCGGCCCCCGCGGGCGGAGCCCGCCAGACGGCAGAGCCGCGGCGGGGCCCGGGAGACGGCCGAACGGGTCATCCGGCTGTGGCGGCGGCTGGGCCTGCCGCTGGCCACCGTGGCCGAGCAGGCCGTGATCACGCCCGCCTGCGGCCTGGCCGGCGCGTCCCCGGCGCAGGCGCGCGCGGTGTTGACCCGGTGCCGGGAGGCGGCGGCATGCTGCCGGAGCTGATCGAGGAGACAGGGGGCGAGTCCAGATGAGCGAAGGCGCAGGCACGGCACCGCAGGAGGCGCCCGCCGGACGCCGCGGCGGCGGCACGCCGACCTCAGCCTGGAGATCACCGAGGCCGACCACCGGTACTACGTGCTGGACTCGCCGACGATCTCCGACATCGAGTACGACACCAAGATGCGCGAGCTGCGCGCGCTCGAGGAGCAGTACCCGGACCTGCGCACGCCCGACTCGCCGACCCAGACCGTGCACGGCACGATATCCACGCTGTTCACCCCGGTCGAGCACCTGGAACGGCTGCTCAGCCTGGATAACGTCTTCACCGACGAGGACCTGGGCGGCTGGGCCGACCGGGCCACGCGGCTCGGCGGCGCGGGGCCGTACCTGTGCGAGCTGAAGATCGACGGGCTGGCGATCGACCTGGTCTACCGGGACGGCGCGCTGGTCAAGGCGGCCACCCGGGGCGACGGCCGCACCGGCGAGGACGTCACGCCGAACATCCGGACCATCGCCTCCATCCCGGCCCGGCTGAAGGGCTCCGGCCACCCGGCCGTGCTCGAGGTCCGGGGCGAGGTGTTCATGCCGGTCGAGGCGTTCGGGAAGCTGAACGAGTCGCTGCTCGACGCGGGCAAGCCCGCCTTCGCCAACCCGCGGAACTCGGCCGCCGGGTCGCTGCGGCAGAAGGACCCCCGGATCACCGCCTCCCGGGCGCTGGACGCCATCATCCACGGCATCGGCCGGGTCGAGGGCTCGGCCGGATCGACGCCGGCATCAGCGGCGCGGCCGGCCAGGCCGCCGGCGAGGAGGGGCACCTCGAAGGTGCGCCCGACACCCAGTCGGGCTGGTACGAGCGGCTGCGCGACTGGGGCCTGCCGGTCAGCGGCCTGTACAAGGTCGTGCCGGACATGGACGGGGTGCGCGAGTACATCGCCTACTACGCCGAGCACCGGCACGACCCGCCGTACGAGATCGACGGCGTGGTGGTGAAGATCGACCAGATCGCGCTGCAGCGCCAGCTCGGCTCGACCAGCCGGGCGCCGCGGTGGGCCATCGCCTACAAGTACCCGCCGGAGGAGGTCACCACCCGGCTGCTCGACATCCAGGTGAACGTCGGCCGCACCGGCCGGGTCACCCCGTTCGCGGTGATGGAGCCGGTCAAGGTCAGCGGGTCGACGGTGGACCGCGCCACCTTGCACAACGCGGACGAGGTCAAGCGCAAGGGCGTGCTGATCGGCGACATGGTGATCCTGCGCAAGGCCGGCGACGTGATCCCCGAGGTCCTCGGGCCCGGTGGCCGACCTGCGCACCGGCGGACGAGCGCGAGTTCGAGTTCCCCACCGCACTGCCCGTCCTGCGGCACCACGCTGGCCCGGGAGGAGGACGAGGTCGACTGGCGCTGCCCGAACACGCAGGTCCTGCCCGGCTCAGCTCCGCGAGCGGCTGTTCCACCTGGCCGGGCGCGGCGCCTTCGACATCGAGGTGCTCGGCTACGAGGCGGTCAGCGCGCTGCTCGACTGCGGCCTGGTCGCCGACGAGGGCGACGTGTTCGCGCTGACCGCGGAGCGAGCTGGAGACCTGCCCGTTCTTCATGGTCAAGCAGGGCACGCTGAGCGCCAACGCCATCCGGCTGCTGGCCAACCTGGACCGAGGCCCGGACCAGGCCGCTGTGGCGGATCCTGGTCGCGCTGTCCATCCGGCACGTCGGGCCGACGGCGGCGCGGGCGCTGGCGGCGGAGTTCGGCTCGCTGGCCGCGATCGAGGAGGCCAGCGCGGACGCGCTGGCCGCGGTGGACGGGGTCGGGCCGACGATCGCCGCGTCGCTGCGCGACTGGTTCACCGTGGACTGGCACCGGGCGATCGTGGCCAAGTGGCGCGACGCCGGGGTCCGGCTCGAAGACGCCGGACTTCGACCCGAACCGGGCCGCGGCCCGCCTGCTGGCCGGCGTGTCCGTGGTCATCACCGGCACGCTGCGCCGACTCAGCCGGGACGAGGCGGGCGAGGCGGTCCGCGCCGCGCGGCGGCAAGGTGACCTCCTCGGTGTCCAAGAAGACCGACTTCGTGGTCGCGGGCGAGAACGCCGGCTCCAAATACGACAAGGCGGTCGAGCTCGGCGTCCCGATCCTGGACGAGGCCGCCTTCCGCGTCCTCCTGACCAGGGCCCCGACGCCGTGCGCCAGCAGCAGTAACGATCGTGCGGGGCGCGGACGGGCGGGGCCGGAATGACCCGGCCCGCTACCCTGGCTCCTCGGGTGCGGCCTCGCCGTCGGCGGCCCGCAAGCGCGCCGCCAGGCCATCCCGAAGCCGCAGGACCCCACAAGGGGGGCATATCGAGGCCCTGCCGTCCCGCCAGGAATCACCGCCCGCAGCGCAGGACTCATCCGTGACTGGAGAGGCGGGGTTCCTGCGCTTGTGACCGTAATGCTCCTACCGGGCGGGGCGAGCCGTCAAGATCGTTCAGGCCGGTCGCCGGTTTCGGCCAGCCTGCGGCGCAGGAAACGGCGCTCCGCGTCGGTGCTGGCCAGCCTCCAGCGCTTCGCGGTAGGCGTCGGCCGCCTCCGCGGCCGGCCGAGGCGGCGCAGGAAGTCGGCCCGGGTCGCGGGCAGCAGGTGGTAACCGGCCAGCTTGCCCGGACGCCTCCAGCGCCTCGACCAGCGCGAGCCCGGCCGCCGGGCCCGCGGCCATCCCCACCGCGACCGCGTGGTTCAGCTGCCACCACCGGGGTGGGCAGGAACGGCGCGAGCTGCTCGTACAGGCGCGGCGATCTGCGGCCAGTCGGTGTCCTCCGCGGTGGCCGCGGTGGCGTGGCAGGCGGCGATGGCCGCCTGGACCTGGTAGGGACCCGGCTGCCCGCGCCGCAGGCGCGCCGTCCAGCAGCAGCGACGCCCTCGCCGATCTCGGCGGCGTCCCACAACGCCGGTCCTGGTCCTCCAGGGTCACCAGGTCGCCGTGGGCGTCCAGCCGGGCCGCCCGGCGCGCGTCGTGCAGCAGCATCAGCGCCAGCAGGCCCGGCCGCCTCCGGTTCGTCCGGCATCAGCCGGGCCAGCACCCGGGCCAGCCTGATCGCCTCGGCGCTCAGGTTCTGCCGGACCAGGTCGGCGCCGGCCGTGGCCGAGTAGCCCTCGTTGAACAGCAGGTACAGCACGCCCAGCACGCCCGGCGTGCGTTCCGGCAGCAGGTGCGCCGGGGGGACCCGGTAGGGGATCCCCGCGTGCTGGATCTTCTGCTTGGCCCGGACCAGCCGCTTGGCCATCGTCGGCTCGCTGGCCAGGAACGCCCGGGCGATCTCGGCCGTGGTCAGGCCGGCCAGCGTGCGCAGGGTCAGCGCGACCCGGGCCTCGAGCGACAGGGCCGGGTGGCAGCAGGTGAACATCAGCCGCAGCCGGTCGTCGGGAACGCCGACTCGTCGTCGGTCCGGCCGGCGGCTCCGGCGTCGTAGGACACGGCGGCTACCTCCCGGAGTTTGGCGGCTCCGACCGCCTTCCTGCGCAGCACGTCGATGGCGCGGTTGCGGGCGGCCGTGGTCAGCCACGCCCCCGGCCGGCCGGGGATCGCCGTCTCGTCGGCCACCGCTGCAGGGCCAGCGCGAACGCGTCCTGCGCGCATTCCTCGGCGAGGTCCCAGTCGCCGGTGGTCCGGATCAGCGTGGCGACGACCCGGCCCCACTCGTCCCGGAACGCGGCGTCCACCGCCGCCTTGACGCGTCATGTCGCTGATCACGGACCTCCTCCCGCCCCGCATCACAACGACGAACGGGTCCGCCCGGGCAGGACCGCCCAGGACCACGCTAACGGCCCTTATTGCTTACAGCCTGCCCCCGGACGCGCACCCTAAGATGGCGTGCATGCCCATTACCCGTGACGAGGTCGCGCACCTGGCGCGGCTGTCCAGGATCGCGCTCAGCGACGCCGAACTCGACCATCTGGCGCCCCAGCTGGATCAGATCATCACGGCGGTCGCGCAGGTCCAGGAGGTCGCCGCCGAGGGCATACCGCCGACCTCGCACGCGACCGGCCTGACCAACGTGTTCCGCGACGACGAGCCGGTCCGTGCCTCACGCCCGAGGAAGCCCTCGGCCCAGGCGCCCGCGGTGGAGCAGCAGCGGTTCAAGGTGCCGCGGATCCTGGGGGAGGACTGATGGACCTCACCCGCATGACCGCGGCCGAGCTGTCCGCCGCGCTGGCCGCGCGCGAGGTCTCCGCGACCGAGGTCACCCAGGCCCACCTGGACCGGATCGCCGCCGTCGACGACCGCGTGCACGCCTTCCTGCACGTCGCGGCCGACAGCGCGCTGGCCCAGGCGCGCCGAGGTCGACGAACGGCGCAGCACAGGGCGAGCCGCTCGGCCCGCTGGCCGGCGTCCCGGTCGCGGTCAAGGACGTGTTCACCACCGTCGGCATGCCGACCACCTGCGGCTCGCGCATCCTGGAGGGCTGGCACCCGCCGTACGACGCGACGATCACGCAGGCGGCTGAAGCAGGCCGGCGCGATCATCGTCGGCAAGACCAACATGGACGAGTTCGCCATGGGCTCCTCCACCGAGAACTCCGCGTTCGGCCCCAGCCGCAACCCGTGGGACCTGGACAGGATCCCGGGCGGCTCGTCCGGCGGCTCCGCCGCCGCGGTGGCCGCCTACGAGGCGCCGCTGGCCATCGGCACCGACACCGGCGGCTCGATCCGCCAGCCCGCCGCGGTCTGCGGGATCGTCGGCACCAAGCCCACCTACGGCGGCTCGTCCCGGTACGGGGTGGTGGCCTTCGCCTCGAGCCTGGACACGCCGGGACCGTTCGGCCGGACCGTGCTCGACACCGCGCTGCTGCACGAGGCGATCTCCGGGCACGACCCGTGCGACTCCACCTCGATCGACGCGCCGGTGCCGCCGGTGGTGGCCGCGGCCCGCGAGGCCGACGTGAGCGGCATGCGGATCGGCGTGGTCACCGAGCTGAGCGGCGACGGCTACCAGCCGGGCGTCCTGTCCCGGTTCGCCGAGGCGGTCGAGCTGCTCGAGTCCCTCGGGCGCCAAGGTCACCGAGGTGTCCTGCCCGCACTTCAGGTACGCCCTGCCCGCCTACTACCTGATCGCGCCCAGCGAGTGCTCGTCCAACCTGGCCCGCTTCGACGCGATGCGGTACGGCCTGCGGGTCGGCGACGACGGGACCAGGGACGCCGAAGAGGTCATGGCGCTGACCCGCGAGGCCGGGCTTCGGCGCCGAGGTCAAGCGGCGCATCATCCTCGGCACCTACGCGCTGTCCAGCGGCTACTACGACGCCTACTACGGCAAGGCCCAGCAGGTGCGCACGCTGATCATCAGGGACTTCGACGCGGCCTTCGGCCAGGTCGACGTGCTGGTCTCGCCGGCCACGCCGACCACGGCGTTCCCGATCGGCGAGCGGGCCGACGACCCGATGGCGATGTACCTGGCCGACCTGTGCACGATCCCGTCGGACCTGGCGGGCAACGCGGCGATCTCGGTCCCGTGCGGGCTGGCGCCCGAGGACGGCCTGCCGGTCGGGCTGCAGGTGATGGCGCCCGTGCTGGCCGACGACCGGCTGTACCGGGTCGCCGCCGCCGCGGAGGCGGCCTTCACCGGCCGCTGGGGCGGGCCGCTGCTGGCCCAGGCGAAGGGACTGTGACTCATGACAATGGAGACGCTGGTCCCGTTCGCCGAGGCGATCGGGCGCTACGAGCCGGTGATCGGCCTGGAGACGCACGTCGAGCTGGGCACCAGGACCAAGATGTTCTGCGGCTGCACGACCACGTTCGGCGCCGAGCCGAACAGCCAGGTGTGCCCGGTCTGCCTGGGCCTGCCCGGCTCGCTGCCGGTGGTGAACCGGATGGCGATCGAGTACACGATCCGGATCGGCCTGGCCCTGAACTGCACGATCGCCACCTGGTGCCGGTTCGCGCGGAAGAACTACTTCTACCCGGACATGCCGAAGAACTTCCAGATCTCCCAGTACGACGAGCCGCTGTGCACCGACGGCTAGCTGGACGTGCCGCTCGACCGCCACGGGCACGATGGGTCAGGCGCGGGCGGACCCCGAGCCGAGGGCGGCAGCACAAGAACCGTCCGGGTCGGCATCGAGCGGGTGCACCTGGAGGAGGACACCGGCAAGTCGCTGCACGTGGGCGGGGCCACCGGCCGGATCCACGGCGCCGAGTACTCGCTGGTCGACTACAACCGGGCCGGCATCCCGCTGGTCGAGATCGTGACCAAGCCGGTCGCGGGCACCGGCGCGGACGCGCCCGTCGTCGCCCGCGCCTACGTCACCGAACTGCGGGACCTGGTCCGCTCCCTGGGCGTCTCCGACGTGCGGATGGAGGAGGGCTCGCTGCGCTGCGACGTGAACGTCTCGCTGTCGCCGCGCGGATCCGGCCGGTGGGGGACGCGGACGGAGACCAAGAACGTCAACTCGCTGCGTTCGGTCCAGCGCGCGGTCGAGTTCGAGATCGAGCGGCAGGCCGCGGTGCTCGACGCCGGCGGCCGGGTCATCCAGGAGACCAGGCACCTCCACGAGGACTCCGGCACCACCACCTCCGGCCGTTCCAAGGAGGAGGCGCAGGACTACCGGTACTTCCCCGAGCCCGACCTGGTGCCGGTCGCCCCGCCGGCCGAATGGGTGGCGCAGATCCGGGCCTCGCTGCCCGAGGCGCCCTCCGCGCGGCGGGCCCGGCTGCAGGCCGAATGGGACCTGTCCGACCTCGGACATGGCCGCGCTGTCGAACGCGGGCGCGCTCGACCTGGTGGCCGAGACGGTCGCGGCGGGCGCCTCGCCGGCCGACGCGCGCAAGTGGTGGCTGGGCGAGCTCGCCCGCCGGGCCAACGACGCGGGCCTCGAGCTGTCCGCGCTGGCCATCACCCCGGCCCAGGTCGCCCGGGTCGCGGAGCTCGTCTCGTCCGGGGCCCTCAACGACCGGCCTGGCCCGCGACGTGATCGACGCGGTGCTGGCCGGGGAGGGCGACCCCGACCAGGTGGTCGCCGCCCGCGGGCTGGCCGTGGTCAGCGACGAGGGCGCGCTGGCCGCCGCCGTCGACGCGGCGATCGCGGCCAACCCCGACGTGGCGGCCAAGGTCCGCGACGGCAAGGTGGCCGCGGCCGGCCCCTGGTCGGCGCGGTCATGAAGGCCACCGGCGGCCAGGCCGACGCCGCCCGCGTCCGCCAGCTCATCCTGGACCGCCTGAGCTGACCATCGTCCGGCCGTTACCCGGGCAGGGCGGAGCGGCGCCAGGCGCCGGGACCGGGGAACAGCGGGCGGCGCAGCAGCCGGGACCGGTCGGCCCACGCGGACGGCGCCTGCCGGGCCGGGGGCGCCTCGACCCCGGGTCGTGACAGGAGGACGGCGAGAACCGCCGCGATCTCTTCCGGCGTCGCGTCGCCGCGCACCACCCTCAGGACGGGGCGGCGGTCAGCGTGATCGGGGTCTGTCACCACGGTCCGTTCCGTCAAAAAGAAATGACCTAGCCGCGCGATTTGCCGGTGCCGATGCCGAACTCCCGGTGCACCCGCTCCCAGAACGCGTCCCGCAGCCACTCGCGGGCCTCCTGGTAGGGGCGCAGCGACAGGCCGAGCTCCTTCTCCGCGTCGACCAGGAGCTCCTTGTCGATGACCGGCGGGAGGATCGGCCCGGGCAGCAGGTCGCGGATGTTGTCCCGGCCGCGGGTCAGGATCCACTTCTGCGCGACGTGCTCGCCGGCCTCCTCGACCCGCGTCCGGTCGGGCCCGAGGCGGGGCATCGGGCCGGTCGTGGACGGCGACCAGCCGCCGGGCGGCATCGCGGCGTGCGCGCCCGTCCGGGACATCGGCGGGTCGGCGGCATCCCCTGTGCCCGGCCGTGCCGCTCGCCGAACAGCTGGGACGGCGAGGGCACCGACCGGCGGCTGAGCCGATGGCCGCGAAGGAGCCGGTGTCGGACCGGGCCTGGTCGGGCACGGGGTTCTTGGTGAAGTAGGGCCGCAGGAACGAGGCGTCCAGCACGTCGACCGTGTCCGACTCCCAGACCAGCCGCTCGGCCTGGTTGGTGCCGTAGGGCGGCTCGATGCCCCACAGGTGCACGCGCACCCCGAAGGCCTGGGCCGCCTCGACCGCGGGCACCATGTCCTCGTCGCCCGCGATCAGCACCGCGTCGGTGATCGCGCGGTGCCGGGCCAGCGCCTCCATGTCCGCCCTGATCTGCGCGTCCACGCCCTTCTGCTGACCGCGGGCGTTCAGGTTGCCGAGCCGCAGCTTGACCCAGGGCATCTGGGCGATGACGCGCTGGTCGATCGTCGGCACCCGGTCGCGGGCCGCGTCGTACCAGTAGACCCGGAGCAGCTCGCCGCGGATGATCTCGTCGGCGTGCTTGGTGATCACCTGGATCAGCGGGACCGCGTCCACCCGGAAGTCCCGGCGCGAACTGGAGGCGAACAGCAGCTCGCCCGCCGCGGCATAGATATAGCCGACGTCCACCATGACCGCGTAGCGGGCCAGGATGGGAAGCGGGGCGGCGAATTCGGTCATCACTCTTGACTCTAGGCCAGCCGGGCCCATGCGCGCGCCACATGTGCCACAATGATCGACAGGGCGGACCGGATCAAATACGAACAGTAATCTCAGAGCGGAATGTTGCCGTGTTTCTTGGGCGGCAGCGTCTGGCGCTTGGTGCGCAGCGCGCGCAGCGCGCGGGTCACCGCCAGCCGGGTCTCGGCCGGGCGGATGACCGCGTTGACGTAGCCGCGTTCGGCCGCGATGTACGGGTTGGCCAGGGTGTCCTCGTACTCGGTGATCCGCTCGGCGCGCAGCGCGTCCGGGTCCGCGGCGGCGGCCAGCTCCCGGCGGTACAGGATGTCCACCGCGCCCTGCGCGCCCATGACCGCGATCTGCGCGGTGGGCCAGGCCAGGTTGACGTCGCCGCCCAGGTGCTTGGAGCCCATGACGTCGTAGGCGCCGCCGTAGGCCTTCCTGGTGATCACCGTGACCTTGGGCACCGTGGCCTCGGCGTAGGCGTAGATGAGCTTGGCGCCGCGCCGGATGATGCCCTGCCATTCCTGGCTCGACGCCGGGCAGGAACCCCGGCACGTCGACGAAGGTCAGGATCGGGATGCCGAACGCGTCGCAGGTCCGGACGAACCGCGCCGCCTTCTCCGACGCGTCGATGTCCAGGCACCCGGCGAAGTGCATCGGCTGGTTGGCCACCACCCCGGCCGGCGAGCCCTCGACCCGGCCGAAGCCGACCACCATATTCGGCGCGAACAGGGCGTGGATCTCCAGGAACTCGCCGTCGTCGAGCACCCGGGTGATCACGTCGTGCATGTCGTAAGGCTGGTTGGGCGAATCCGGGATGATCGTGTCGAGCTCGGCGTCGGTCGGGCCGATCTCCGGGCCCGCGTCCACGTCGAGCCGGGGCGGCTCCTCCAGGTTGTTCGAGGGCAGATAGGAGAGCAGGTCCTTGGCGAAGTCGATGCAATCCTGCTCGTCGGAGGCCTGGTAGTGCGACACGCCGGACTTGACCCCGTGCGCGTGAGCGCCGCCGAGATCCTCGAACGTCACGTCCTCCCCGGTCACGGTCTTGATCACGTCGGGCCCGGTGATGAACATGTGGCTGGTGCCCTCGACCATGAGGGTGAAGTCGGTGATCGCGGGGGAGTAGACCGCCCCGCCCGCGCACGGGCCCATGATCAGCGAGATCTGCGGGATCACCCCCGAGGCCATCACGTTGCGGTAGAAGATCTCGCCGAACAGGCCGAGCGCCACCACGCCTTCCTGGATGCGGGCGCCCCCGCCGTCGTTGATCCCGATGATCGGGCAGCCGGTCCTGAGCGCGTGATCCATGATCTTGACGATCTTCTCGCCGTAGACCTCGCCGAGCGACCCGCCGAACACCGTGAAGTCCTGGCTGAACACGCAGACCGGGCGGCCGTCCACGGTGCCGTACCCGGTGACCACGCCGTCCCCGTAGGGCCGGGTGGCCGAGATGCCGAAGTCGGTGGCGCGGTGCCGGGCCAGCTCGTTCAACTCGGTGAAGCTGCCCGGGTCCAGCAGCAGGTCGATCCGCTCCCGCGCGGTCAGCTTGCCCCGCTCGTGCTGCTTGGCCACCGCCCGCTGCGGCCCGGCGTGCACCGCCTCGTACCGGCGGTGCTCGAGGTCGGCGATCTTCCCGGCCGTCGTGTGCGGCGCGGGTGCGGGTTCCGGCTCGGGTTCGGGTTCGGGTTCGGAATCGAGCTCGAGCCCGGGCTCGCGCTCGGCTTCGGCGGCTTCACTCGTCATGGTCATCAGGTTAGCGCCCTTGTAATCTGCGGGATTTAAGCTCTGACCGTGAGCAGCAACGCCGTGAGCCGGGACGGGGACCGGGCCGCACTGCCCGGGCCCATGCGGCGGGACGTCAGGCTGCTCGGCGACATACTCGGCGAGGTCATCTCGCGACTCCGACCCGCGGACCGGGCCGGAGCTGCTGGCCGACGTGCGAGCGGCTCCGGCGCGCGGTGATCGCCGCGCGCCGGCGTGAGCGCGACGCCTGGAACGCGGCCGTCCCCCGCCGGGGCGAGCCTTGGCCGATCCGGTCGGCGACGAGATCGCCGAGCTGGTCGCGTCCTGGAGCCTGGACCGGGCCGAGCAGGTCGCCCGGGCCTTCACCGTCTACTTTCACCTGGCCAACCTGGCCGAGGAGCATCAGCGCATCCGCATCCTGCGGGAGCGCGACTCCGGGCACGAGCCGGTGCGGGAATCGCTGGCTGCCGCGGTAGCCGAGATCAGCCGGGAGGTCGGCGGCGAACTACGTCACCGAACTGCTCGGGTCGCTCCGCGTGCACCTGGTGCTCACCGCGCACCCGACCGAGGCGCGCCGGCGCGCCGTGGTAGCCGCGCTGCGCCGGATCAGCGAGCTGCTCACGGAGGTGGACGACCACCGCGCCGGGGCCGCCGAGCACGCCGAGGCACGGCGTGCCCTGCGCGAGCACATCGACCTGCTGTGGCGGACCTCGCAGCTGAGGGTGCAGGCGATGGACCCGATCGACGAGGTCCGTGCGGTCATGGCCGTGTTCGACGAGACGCTGTTCCAGGTGGTGCCCACCGTGTACCGTGAGCTCGACCGCGCGCTGGCCCGAGAGGATGGGGCCGGGGTGGACGGCCGCCCGGCGACGCACGTGCCCGCCTTCCTGCGCTACGGCAGCTGGGTGGGTGCCGACCGGGACGGCAACCCGTTCGTGACCGCGCAGGTCACCCGCGAGACCGCGACGATCCAGGCCGACCATGCGCTGCGCGCGCTGGAGAACGTCACGACCCGGATTGGCCGGTCGCTGACCGTGCACGAGTCGACGACGCCGCCGAGCGCCGCGCTGCGGCGGGCGCTCGGCGCCGCCGCGGCCGCCCACCCGGAGCTGATCGCCGAGTTCGCGCAACGGTCGCCGCAGGAGCCGTACCGGACCTACCTGCTGTACGCCGCGGCGCGGATCAACGCGACCCGCGTGCGGCACGCCGACCTCGCCTACCGGGAGCCGGCCGAGTTCCTCGCCGACCTGCGCGTCGTGCAGGAGTCGCTGGCCGCGGCGGGGGCCAGCAGGCAGGCCTTCGGGGAGTTGCAGCACCTCATCTGGCAGGCCGAGACGTTCGGCTTCCACCTGGCGGAGCTGGAGGTCAGGCAGCACAGCGAGGTGCACGCCGCGGCGCTGCGCGAACTGCGGGCGGCCGGCCCGCCCGGGCTGGAGCACCCCGCCGCACGCCACGTCGGCGGGGACTGGTCAGCCGGGACCGAGGAGGTCCTGGCCACCCTCCGGGCCATCTCCTGGGTCCAGGACAGGTTCGGCGTGGATGCCTGCCGGCGGTATGTGGTGAGCTTCACCCGCTCGGCGGACGACATCGCCGCGGTGTACGAGCTGGCCAGCTACGCCATGGCCGGCCGGCGGGGCCCCGTGCTCGACGTGGTGCCGCTGTTCGAGAGCGCGGTCGACCTGGAGAACGCGCCAGAGGTGATGACCGGGTTGCTGGCCCTCCCGCCGGTCGCCGACCGGCTCGCCGCCACCGGCGGGAGACTCGAGGCCATGCTCGGGTACTCCGACTCGGCCAAGGAACTCGGCCCGGCCAGCGCCACCCTGCGGCTGTTCGATACCCAGGCCAGGCTGTCCGAATGGGCCGCGGCCCATGGCGTGCGGCTGACCTTGTTCCACGGCCGGGGCGGCGCGCTCGGCCGGGGCGGCGGCCCGGCGGGCCGGGCCGTGCTCGCCCAGGCGCCCGGTTCGGTCGGCGGTTCCTTCAAGGTCACGGAGCAGGGCGAGGTGATCTTCGCCCGGTACGGCCAGCAGGCCATCGCCAAGCGGCACCTGGAGCAGGTCAGTTCCGCGGTGCTGCTCGCCTCGTCGCCCAGGATCGCGGAACGGACCGCGGCCGCCGCCGCGGCCTACGCCGGCGTCGCCCACCGGATCGACGCCGCCGCGCGTTCGGCGTTCCGCGCGCTGGTCGAGGCGGACGGTTTCGCCGAGTGGTTCGCGCAGATCAGCCCGCTCGCGGAGATCGGCGGCCTGCGGATCGGCTCCCGGCCGGCCAAGCGCGGCCTGGACCCGAAGATCCCAGGGACCCCGCCCAGCCTCTCGGGGGCCACCGTGGACCTGAAGGACCTGCGGGCGATCCCCTGGGTCTTCGCCTGGTCACAGACCCGGATGAACCTGCCGGGGTGGTTCGGCCTGGGCAGCGGACTGGCCGCCATCGCGGCCGATCCCGACGGCCTGGACGTGCTGCGGCGCGCGTACCGCGAGTGGCCGCTGTTCGGCGTGCTGCTGGACAACGCGGAGATGAGCCTGGCCAAGACGGACCGGTTCATCGGGACCCGGTACCTCGCCCTCGCCGGGCGGCCCGACCTGACCAGGCACGTGCTGGCCGAGTACGACCTGACCGGGCGCCTGGTGCTGGCGGTCACCGGCCACGACCGGCTGCTGGCCGACCGGCCGGTGCTGTCCCAGGCCGTCGCGTTGCGCGATCCCTACGTGGACGCGCTGTCCTACCTGCAGTTGCGGGCTCTGGCCATGCTGCGCGGCCCTGCCCTCCGCGAGCCGGTCCCCGGCGAGCTGGCCGGCGACCGCGAGCGGGTGGAACGCGTGCTCCTGCTGACCGTCAACGGGGTCGCGGCAGGCCTGCAGAACACGGGCTAGGCTGCCTATATGAAGAGGGATGGGGAGGCGGGCGGGGAGACCCAGTGGCGCACGCACCGGCTCGAACTGGACGACCAGACGCTGCGGGAGTGGGATGCCGCGGTGCTCGCGGCGGACGCCGAGGGCATCGTCCTGGACCGGTCGGCGTTCTACCCCGGCGGTGGCGGCCAGCCGCCCGACCACGGTGTGCTGCTGTGGGGCGGCGTGCAGACCCGGATCACCGGCGCACGCAAGGGCGACGACCTGTACCTGATCCCGGCCGAGGGCGACCCGCTGCCGCCCGCCGGCACCGCGGTCCGCGGCGCCGTCGAGGACGAACGGCGGACCGCGCTGATGCGCACGCACTCCGGGCTGCACGTGCTGTGCGGCGTGGTGTTCCGTGACTTCGGGGCGCTGGTCACCGGCGGCAACATGGAGCCGCTGACCGCGCGGATGGATTTCAACCTGCCGGACCTGCCCGACGGCTTCCGGGATGCGGTGGAGGCGGCCTGCAACGCCGAGATCCGCGCCGACCGCCGCATCGACGCGCGCGTGCTGCCCAGGGACGAGGCCTTCGCCCTCCCTGACATCATCCGCACCGCCACCAACCTGGTGCCGCCGGAGATCAAGGAGGTCCGGATCATCGACATCGCGGGCCTGGACCAGCAGGCGGACGGCGGCACCCACGTCGCCTCGACGGCGGCGGTCGGCCGGATCGAGGTGGTCAAGATCGAGAGCAAGGGCAAGGGCTTCCGCCGCTTGCGCATCCGCATCGGTGACTGAAGCGGGACCCTACGACGCGGGCCGGACGCCGCTGGACGCGGCGGCACTGCGGGCCGCCGTCGTCCGGCCCGGCGGCCTGTGGCGCACCGTCGAGGTGACCGCCGTCACCGGCTCGACCAACGCCGACCTGCTGGCCCGCGCGGCCGCCGGCGAGCCGGAAGGCGCGGTGCTCGCCGCGGAGTACCAGAGCGCGGGGCGCGGCCGGCTGGGCCGCGCCTGGACCTCGCCGCCGCGCGCCGCCCTGACCTTCTCCGTGCTGCTGCGGCCGTCGGCGGTGCCGCGGGCCCGCCTGGGCTGGCTGCCGCTGCTGGCCGGGGTGGCGGTGGCCGCGGCGGTCCGCGCCGTGGCCGCGGTGGACGCGCAGCTGAAATGGCCGAACGACGTGCTCACCGGCCCGGCCAAGCTCGCCGGCATCCTGGCCGAGGCGGCCGGTGACGCGGTGGTGGTCGGCACCGGCGTCAACGTGTCCACCGGGCCGGCCGAGCTCCCGCCGCCCGGCCCCGGCGCCCTGCCCGCGACCTCGCTGCGCTTGGAGCAGGCGCGGAGCCTGGACCGGGCCGTGCTGCTGGCCGAGATCCTGGCTGGCCTGGAACGCAGGTACCGGGCGTGGTCCGCGGTCTCCGGAGACACCGAACGGTCCGGGCTGCGTGCCGAGTACACCGGCTTGTGCGGCACCCTCGGCCGTCGCGTCCGGGTCGAACTGCCCGGCGGCCGGGCGCTCGACGGCGTGGCCGCCGCCCTCGACGCGGACGGCAGGCTGCTGGTCAGCGTGCCGCCGGACGCCGACCTGCCGGTGGCCGCGGGCGACATCGTGCACCTGCGCTGAGTTAGCGGCCCGGGTAGGGCACTATGTGCGGTATGGACCGTGGGTTTTCGCCGGCCGGCGACGAGCAGCCCGTGCTGCTGCTGCACCCGCACTGGAAGACACTGATCCGCCCGATCCTGATCGCGGTGGTGGTGGTGGCCGTCGGCCTGATCGCCGAGGTGCTGATCCCGTCCGGCTCGGGCGCGGTAGCGGCCCGCGGGGCGGTCGGCGTGGTCGCGGTGCTGGCCCTGATGGTGTGGCTGACCGTGCCGGTGCTGCGCTGGCGGACCACGACGTACGAGCTGACCACCAAGCGGCTGCGGACCCGGTATGGCATCGTGACCAGGCGCGGCCGTGACATCCCGCTGACCAGGATCAACGACGTGTCGTTCGAGAAGGGCGTGCTCGACCGGCTGCTCGGCGCGGGGCGGCTGGTGGTGGAGTCGGCGGGCGAGCACGGCCAGATCATGCTCCGCGACATCCCGAACGTGGAGTATGTGCAGTCCACACTGTTCCGGCTGGTCGAGGACGAACAACGGCGGCTCGAACGCGACCAGCGGAACCAACCTTAGCTAGCCTGTAACCGTGAGCTGGGAACTGCCGGGCCGGATCTCGGTACGCGAGGTCGGGCCGAGAGATGGGCTGCAGAACGAGGACCCGGTGCCGACCGACGCGAAGGTGGCGCTGCTGGACCGGCTGTCCGCGACCGGCGTGCAGCGGATCGAGGCGGTGTCGTTCGTCAGGCCGTCGGCGATCCCGCAGATGGCCGACGCCGACGAGGTGTGGAAGCGCGCGGTCCGGGCTCCGTCGGTCAGGTACTCCGCCCTCGTGCCGAACCTCCGTGGCGCCCAGCGCGCCCTGGACGCCGGCTTCACCGAACTCGAGGCCGTCGTCTCGGCCTCCGAGACGCACAACCGCAAGAACGTGAACCGGTCCACCGGCCAGTCGCTGGACGAGATCGCGGAGATCATCTCGGTCGCCCACCAGCGCGGCGCGACCGTGCAGGTGATCGTGTCCACCGCCTGGGGCTGCCCGTACGAGGGTGACGTGCCGCCCGGCCGCGTGGTGTCGGTGGCCGGGCGGGCCCTGGCCGACGGGGCCGACTCGGCCTCGTTCGGCGACACGACCGGCATGGCCACGCCCACCCGGGTCCGGGCGCTGGTCGGGGCGTTCCGTTCGGCCCATCCGGAGACGGCGCTGAACCTGCACTTCCACAACACGCGGGGCACCGGGCTGGCCAACGTGCTGGCCGCCCTCGAACTCGGCGTGTCCGACTTCGACGCCTCGGTCGGCGGCCTAGGCGGCTGTCCCTACGCGCCGGGCGCGACCGGCAACATCGCCACCGAGGAGCTCGTGCACATGGTCGAGGACATGGGAGTGGCCACCGGGATCGACCTGGAGGCGATGATCGCGGCGGCGGCCGAGGCGGAGAGCATCGTCGGCCGCACGCTGCCCTCCCAGGTCCTGCGGGCCGGCCCGCGCACCAGGACGATCGCCCCATGACCGACTTCGCCAAGCTGCGCGAGAGCTATCGAGCGCGGCGGCGCCGCCCGCTACCACGAGGCCGCCGCGGCCCGCGGCAAACTCTTTGCTCGAGAGCGGATAACTGCCCTGATTGACGGGGGAAGCTTCACCGAGGACGGCCGGTACGCCAATGCCCTGGCCGACGGCCTGCCCGCCGACGGCGTGGTCACCGGCACCGCGACCATGCGGCCGGCCGGTCGCGCTGATGGCCAACGACTCCACGGTCAAGGCCGGGTCCTGGGGCGCCCGGACCGTGGAGAAGATCATCCGGATCATCGAGAAGGCCTACGAGGCCGGCCTCCCGATGATCTACCTGGTCGACTCGGCCGGGGCGAGGATCACCGACCAGGTGGACATGTTCCCTGGGAGACGCGGCGCCGGGCGTATTTTCCGCACCCAGATCCGCGCCTCCGGCTCGGTCCCGCAGGTCTGCGCGCTGTTCGGCCCGTCGGCGGCGGGCGGCGCGTACATCCCGGCGTTCTGCGACTTCACCGCCATGGTGGACGGCAACGCCTCGATGTACCTGGGCAGCCCGCGGATGGTCGAGATGGTGGTCAGCGAGAAGACCACGCTGGAGGAGATGGGCGGCGCCCGGCTGCACTGCACGGTGTCCGGCAGCGGGCACCTGCTCGCCTCCTCCGAGGCCGACGCGCTGGCGGCGGTCCGGACCTACCTGTCCTACATGCCGCAGAACTGGGCCTCGCCGCCGCCCTTGGTCTCCGGCGCGGGACCCGAAGCCGGCTGACCTGCGGGCGCTGGTGCCCGAAAGCGAGCGCCAGGCGTTCGACATGCGCCGCTTCGTCCGCGGCGTGGTGGACGAGGACTCGTTCTTCGAGATCCACGCGCTGTGGGCCCGGGAGGTCGTCACCGGCTTCGCCCGGCTGGACGGCCAGGTGATAGGCGTGATCGCGAACAACCCCATGTTCAAGGGCGGGGTGCTGTTCGTCGACTCCGCGGATAAGGCGGCCCGGTTCATCCAGACCTGCGACGCGTTCGGGATCCCGCTGCTGTTCCTGGCCGACGTGCCGGGCTTCATGGTCGGCACCGCCGTGGAGCGGCAGGGCATTATCCGGCACGGCGCGAAGATGATCGCCGCGATGTCCGACGCCACCGTGCCGAAGATCTGCGTCGTGGTGCGCAAGGCCTACGGCGCGGGCCTGTACGCCATGGCCGGCCCCGGCTTCGACCCGGACGCGACGCTCGCCCTGCCGACGGCCAAGATCGCGGTCATGGGGGCCGAGGCCGCGGTGAACGCCGTCTACGCGAACAAGCTCGAGCAGATCACCGACGAGGCGGAGCGGGCGGCCGAGACCGCCCGGCTGCGCCTCGACTACGAGCAGGACATCGACATCCTGCGGCTCGCCTCCGAACTCGTCGTCGACGACGTGGTGGAGCCCGAGCACCTGCGGGACGAACTGATCCGCCGGTTCGCCGTCGCGCGCGGCCGGGACCGCACCCCGCCGCGCCGCCGCCACGGCATCAGCCCGGCGTTATTGGCTGTGTTGGCCCGGGGGGCGACCCCCCGGAACCCCCCGCTGCGCTTCGCGCCCCGGCTGCGGCTTTCGCCGTAGTATCGCGCGGCCGGGAAGGGCTCTGCTTGCTCCCCCGAGCCCACCCTTGGCCCGTTCGCGGGCCGCGTGATCGCGGCTCCGCCGCGCCACCTCGCCGTAGCCCTCTTGGGGGAGCAAAGGCTTTACCTTTCCTTTACTATTTAGCCATGACTCGCGTACTGCTCGCCGAGGATGACATTTCCATCTCCGAGCCCCTGTCCCGCGCCCTGCGCCGGGAGGGATACGAGGTGGACGTCACCGCGGACGGGCCGACGACGCTCGATCGGGCCCTCGGCGAAGGCGTCGACCTGATCCTGCTCGACATCGGCCTGCCCGAGCTCGACGGGCTCGAGGTATGCCGGCGGGTCCGGGCCGGCGGGCACGCCGTGCCGGTGCTGATCCTCACCGCCCGCGCCGACGAGGTGGACACGGTGGTGGGCCTGGACGCGGGCGCCGACAACTACGTCACCAAGCCGTTCCGGCTGGCCGAGCTGCTGGCCCGGGTCCGCGCCCTGCTGCGGCGGGGCACGGCCGAAGGCTCGGCGGTGCTCGGCGTCCGGATCGACCCGGACGCCCGCCGGGCCTGGCACGGCGACACCGAGCTCGACCTGACCACCAAGGAGTTCGACCTGCTCTGGATCCTGCTGCGGGACGCGGGCAAGGTGGTCACCCGGGAGCAGATCATGCGCGAGGTCTGGGACGCGAAGTGGTGGACCTCCACCAAGACGCTCGACATGCACATCTCCTGGCTGCGCCGCAAGCTCGGCGATGATGCGCACAGCCCCCGGTACATCACCACCGTCCGCGGCGTCGGGTTCCGCTTTGAACGCGGCGACTAGCCAGGCCGAGCATGCGCAGGAGGCTGTGGTTCTCGAGCTTCGCCACCGCGGCGGCCGCGGTCCTGGTGCTCGGCGTTCCCTCGCTGGTGATCGCCGCCGGGCGCGGCGCGGCCGCGGCGGCCATCGTCGCCGCGCTGATGGTCGGGGCGGCGGCCCTGGCCGCCTGGCTGGCGGCGGTGCTCGCGGCCCGGATGGCCCGGCCGGTCGAGGAACTCGCCGAAGCCGCCGGGCGCCTCGGGGCCGGGGATCCGCGCCCGCTCGGCCGCCGGTACGGGCTGGCTGAGCTGGATCAGGTGGCCGACGGGCTGGACAGCTCGGCCCGGCGCCTGTCCAGCCTGCTCGCGGCGGACCGCGAGCTCGCCGTGGACGCCTCGCACCAGCTGCGCACCCCGCTGACCGCGCTGTCCATGCGGCTGGAGGAGATGATCGCCGCCGCCGACGACCCCAACGTGGTCCGGGAAGAGGGCAGCGCCGCCCTGGCCCAGGCCGAACGCCTCGCCGACGTGGTGAGCCAGCTGCTGAGCCCGGCCCGCCGCGCGACCGCGGCCTCGGCCGAACTGACCGGCATCGACGAGATCGTGCAGCAGCAGGTCGTCGAGTGGGAGCCCGCCTTCCGCCGGGCGCGGCGCAAGCTGGTCGTCATCGGCGTGCGCGGCCTGCAGGCGCACGTCACTCCCGGCGGGCTGGCCCAGGTGCTCGCGACCCTGCTGGACAACGCGCTGATGCACGGCGGCGGCACGGTGACCATCCAGACCTCGCAGAACGCGCGGTCGGTGGTGATCGAGGTCCGGGACGAGGGCAAGGGCGTCCCGCCGGACCTGGTGTCGCGGATCTTCGAGCGCAGCGTCAGCGGCCGCCCCGAAGGCACCGGGCTGGGGCTGGCGCTGGCCCGGACCATGGCCGCCGCCGACGGCGGCCGCGTCGTGCTGGTCAAGGCCAAGCCCGCCACGTTCGCGGTGTTCCTGCCCCGCCACCCGCTGCGCCCCGGCACTCAGCCCGTCCGCGGCCCCGCGTAACCGGCCGGCGCGGGCAGGCTCAGGAGCCGGGAGTGATCATCGATTTGACCAGGGTTCCCTGCTGAACCGCGGCGGTGTACTGCCTGCCGAGCAGACCGAACTGGAGCATGGCCGTAGCGGTGCGCTGGATCCGCCCCATGTCCACCGGGCCGACCGGGAAATCGGGCAGCGCCATGACCGCGGTGACCCGACGCGGAAGGCTGTCGGACTCCGCCATGGCCTTCTCGACGGCGGCCCGGTCGCTGTCGGCGAGCGCCTGTCCCTCCTCGATCGCGCGCACGAACGCGGCCGCCGTCTTCGGGTGCTTCTCCGCCCAGGCCTGGGTGGCCATGTAGCCGTCGATCGGGAAGTCCAGGGTCGCGCCCTGGTCCAGGTCGGCCAGCTCCCGTTCGCCGTAGTCCTCTCCCGCGACGCTGGCGTAGGGTTCGGCGAGAAACGCCGCAGCCCAGACGCCGTCCTTAAGCTCCGCGGGCATGGCGGGGAAGCCTTTGGAGTCCGTTACGAACTTCACCTTCCCGGGCGAGATTCCGTGTTCGGCCAGCAGCGCGCTGATCAGCAGGGTGCCGATGCTGTTGGTCCCGTTGAGTCCGATGGTCTTGCCTGCCAGGTCGTTGAGGGTCCTGATCGGGGAGTCCGCCGCGATGACCAGCACGCGCGTATCCGGCCGCAGGGTAGAGGCCTCGGCGAGGATACGGAACCTGGCCCCCGCCGCCTGGGCCGCGATGTAGGCGACGTAGCTTCCCGCCGTGATGTCGACCTCGCCCTTCTCCTGGTCGGCGATGACCGCCGCGCTGCTCGCTATCTTCTCGATAGTGACGTGCAGCCCCTGCTGGGCGAAGAATCCGTAATCCTGCGCAATGTAGAGGCCCGCCAGGTCGGCGGCCGGCAGGGCGGCCACCGTGATGTTCGGCTCTTCGGGCTTGGACAACGAACTCAAGACCGCGGAGCCGGATCCGGCGGCGCATCCTGTGGCCAGACCGGTGATCGCTGCCGCGATGAGTGGTGCCGCGTACCAGTTCCAGGTCTTCATTTGCCCCCCCGGCATTACCGACCCTAGGCATTACCGGCCAGATCGCGGTCTGTATGCGCACATGCGGTGAGCGTCCGGGTGACGATCCGCCGGGTAAGTAATAAGCCGTCATAGTAGCGATCTAATTCACCGCATATGTGGTAATTGGCCAGGTTCTTTCCTTCGGCGGCCGAAATGTTGCGGCTGATTATGATGTGACTGGAGGGACAATAAGAACGTCATTTCTCCCCTAAGGGCGGGCGACCCAGTTTTAAAGCCATAGTTTTGCAATAGTCCCGCAGTCCCCACTGGTGCGCCAGTTGCCAGCAGCACGGAGGATCCGGCCGTCGCGGAGGATCCGGCCAGCTATCGGGAACTCGAACAAATCCTCCACATCGGCCTTCTCACCAGAGGCGATAGCGGCAGCAGTGTCATCATATCCGTCCCGGCTGGGGTTGAGGATGCCGGGCAGGGCCCGCAAGGTGGCCTCGGTGACCTCGGCGAAGACGGTGGCCTGGCGTCCGGGCTTGTTCCACAGGATCTGCAGGTCGGCGGCTTCCACAGGATCTGCAGGTCGGCGGCGAACAGGCGGGCTTTGAGGCTGGGGTCCAGGCCGGGCAGGATGTCCCCGGCCAGCGGCAGCTCATCCAGCAGGGTGGGGTCGGCGGCCTGCGGGGTCGCCGCCTGAAGGGCGTCGAGCTGGGTCTGGGCTTGCCCGCGTTCGTGGTGGAGTTCGGCGAACCGATCGGTGATCCGGGCCCGCATCGCCGAGGCGGCGGCGTCGGCCGGGTCGGGAGAGAGTTGTTCTAGGCTGAGGACCTGGGCTTTCTGCGCAGTGTCGAGCTGCCTGATGCGGGTCTTGAGCGCGGTCTCCTGCTGGTCACGGGCGGCGGCCGCGGCCTGGTCGGTGGCCGGCAGCTGGGCGGCGAGCAACTCGGCCCGGCGGGGGCCGAACACATGATCCTTGAAGAACAGGGCGACGATCTGGTCCAGCCGCTTCTCGAGGGCCTTGACGGTCCGGGGATGATCCGGGTGGTCGGCGGCGTCCTTGGGCCGGGCCGGGGTGTGCGGGCACTGGTAATACACCAGCGGGACCGGGCCGCGGCCGTAGGCTAGGCCGGCCATCCGCCGACGGCAGTCCTGGCACCGGACCCGGCCCCGGTAGGCGTAGGTCCGCGCCGCGGCCCGAGGCGCTGGGGACGCCCGGCACGTTCCAGCGGCTGCATGCCAGGATCACCAAAGAGGCTCATCCGCCGTGGTTCGCGCCGTTCGTTCACTTCGAGGCCATGGCCTCGCGGATCCATTCCTGGGATAACCGGTTCATCACCGGGCTGCTGCAGACCGAGCAGTACGCCCGGGCGATCATCCGGGCCGCCAAGGCCGGCATCGCCGGTGACCTGATCTGACGGACCGTCCCAACCTGGTCTCGCTCGGACGTGGCTTGCGGGCGGCGCCTGCCGCGCCGTCCTGGGATCACTGTCGCCCCGGCACTTCCCGCCTGGAAGTGGGCGTGTCCTGGTACGCAAGCCCGTTGCGGATCGTGCAAGTACGCTGGACGGGCGCGTACGGCTGCGGTTACGGTGAGGAGGGGAAGGTTTACCCGGAGCAGTCAGATGTCCTCTTCCCGGCTGGCACGGCCAGCACCGCGGGACAACGCGTCCGGTCCCGGGGCGATCGTGCGCGGTGCGCGGACAGCTCAGGGATTGTCCCTGGCCGAGCTCGGCGCACGAGTCGGCTACTCGGCCGCGCAGATCTCGCGGTATGAGCGCGGGATCGCGCGCTAACCGACATCGTGCTGCTGCGCAGGTTCGCCGCGGCCCTCGGTATCCCGTGCGGGCTGTTCGGCCTCAGCCCCGGGCAGGAGGACCGCGAGGCGCGACGCCGGATCCGCCCAACACCGCCCTGGCGGGGCTCGCGGGCATAACGTTGACCGCGAGCGCCAGCCGGAAGAGGGTGACGACCCAGTGCGACGCCGCGAGCTGCTGACCGGCACTGCAGCCCTGACCGGCGCGGCCGCGATAGGCCTCGCGGCACCCGTCCGTCCGGCGCCGCCGGCCCGCCCGGCCGCGGCCCTCGATGATGTCCTCTACGGCCGCGCCCATGCCGCGCCCGTCCCGCTTGCGGACCTGCGGGCCTTTTGCGACGCGGTCCGGGATGACTTCCGTGCCGCCAGGTATGAGCGGCTGCCTGCCTCGCTGCCCGGGTTGATCGCTGCTGCTCAGGCCGCCAGCTCCGACGCTGGCGCCGCTGAGCGCGCCGCGGCCAGCACACTGCTGGCAAGGCCTACATCCTCGCCGCCGACTTCGCCGTGAAGATCAACGACGACCCCCTCGCCTGGCTGACGGCCGGCCGCGCGCTGCAAGCCGCGCAGGCCGGGGAGGATCCCCTCACCCTCGCCGACGCCCGCCGCGCGGTCGCCACAGCGATGCGCCGGGCTCATCACCCAGGCCGGGCCTGCGAGCTGCTGACCCGGGCCTGCCGTGACGATGTGCAGCCAGTATGCGCAGGGTAGGTCGGGAGTAGGAACGGCGGCACTGTGGAGGCCCGGCGCTGCGTAATGGAGTTCAGCTCGCAGACTCGATATCCGCTCATCCGGATCTTGGGCGCCGACGGGAAGGCAGCCCGGATTAGGACCTCTGCCGGGACTTGCGACCTTGCCGGCGTGACAGGAATGCGCTCGCATTGGAGGTGTAAGCGACTTTGTCAGGGCTGGGTAACGCGGGCCTTGCCAATGGCAAAGGGCGCGGAGGGAGCGGGCATGTCCACCATGGCTCGGGCCTCGCTCGATATGCGGGGCAAGACGATCACCACGTTCATCGCATACGAGACGCTGAAGCAGCTCGGCGACCTGGCGGACGGGGAGGGCTTGGAGCTGCTTACTGACGCCAGCGAGGAGATCGGCAACGACCTTCGTGCCTGGTGCCGTACCCGGGGGCAGGAGATCACGGCCGCTGGGCACTCGGACGGCAGCCAGCGGTACGTCATCACCAAACGGCCGCTGCGCCCCTCCGGCAAGCGGTACGCCTCGGTCATTTCCGACGCCGGGCTCGAAGAGCTGCTCTCCCCGCTCGCCTTCGCCCTGGCCGCGGCGCTGGAGGGCAGCGAGGTCTCACTGTACTTCCAGGGGCCGGCGGTCCGCGTCCTGGCCAGGGGCTTCACCGAGCACCTGCACGGGCCGGGCCTGCCGTTCAGCAGGTTCGCCCGGGCCAGGCTCACCAGGGCCGGTCACGTCCCCGCACAGGAAAAGGTTCGCCAGCTGCAGGCGCTCGGCGCCCGCCTGTACGCCTGCGCGGGGTCGATGCAGCACTTCAAGGTGGCCAAAACCGACCTGGCCTTCAGCGACGTGACCGTCGCGGAGTACCTGACCTTCATGGAGACCATGACGCAAGCTGACGTCAACGCGTTCGTTCAATAAGCCCGCCGCGGCACCTGCCGGGTGCCGGCCGCAAGAGAGCCTGCGCAGGACAATCCGGCCGCAGGCTGATCGAGAACGGCGGTTCCGAAGCCCTGCTTAGGTCAAAAGGCCGGGCAGTCTCGCGGGGCATCAAGAGTGACTGAGCCCGCCTTTGGTCCAGTGCCCGGCCTTGCCCACCGCGCCCCTACGGAAGGGTGAACCGGGCGCTGCCAAGGCCTGCCTTCTTATCTCAAGACACGGTCAGCTCAGGAGGTGCGTGCCGGTGGGGCCGGTGACCTGCTGGAGCATGGTAAGGGCGAGTTGCCGGACCTGGGGCGGCAGGGGCACGTAGAGGTTCGCGGCGGCGTAGGCCTGGCCGTCGTGGGTGAGCCAGTCGAGCATGGTGACCAGGGCCTGCCCGGTGGCCTGGTTGGGCTGGCGGGTGTAGATCAGCGCCCAGCTGTATCCGCTGATCGGGTAGCTGCTGGCGCCGGGCTGGTTGACGATGGAGAAGTCGGTCGGCGTGATGCCGGGTTTTTGGGCGGCGGCGGCGGCGATGGTCTGGGTCGACGGGAGGACGTAGTTTCCGGCCTGGTTGCGGATTTCGGCGAACGGCAGGATCAGGCCCTGGGAGTATGCCTGCTCGACGTATCCGATGGACCACGGGGTGCGGAACACCGTGGAGGTCACGCCGCTGTTGCCTTCGGCGCCCTCTCCGGCCGGCCAGTTGAGCGTCTTGCCGGTGCCGACCTTGGCCGCCCAGGTGGGGTCGACGCTGGACAGGTAGTTGCTGAAGATGTAGGTGGTGCCGCTGCCGTCGGAGCGGTGCACGACGGTGATCGGCGCGGCCGGGAGATTGATGCCCGGGTTGAGGACGGTGATGGCCGGGTCGTTCCAGTGAGTGATCTGCCCGAGGAAGATGGCCGCGAGGACCGGGCCGGTCAGGTGCAGCCGGGCGCCCGCCGGGAGGTCCAGGTTGTAGGCCACGCCTTCGGCGCCCAGCGCGTCGGGCACCTGGGCAATGGGGCCTCCTTTGGCGGCTGCGAGCTCGCTGGCGTTCATGGGTACGTCGGAGGCGCCGAAGTCGACCTGCTGGGAGCTGATCGCGGCGATGCCCGCGCTGCTGCCCACGGCGGAATAGTTCACGGTGACCGCAGGGTGCTGCTGGTGGTATCTGGCGAAGGCCAGGGCGAAGAACGGGGCGACGTACGTCGAGCCCGCCCCGGTGAGGGTGCCCGGCCCGCCGCTGGGGCCAGCGCTGGCCGCGGTGATCGTGGCGCTCGTGGTGGTCGTGCTGCTGCTGCATGCGCCGAGGGCGAGGAGGATGATCGCGGCAGCGGCGGCCCTGATGGCTGGGTGCCTTGTGTGGTGCGGCTGAGGGCCGGGCCCTGTGTTGTGCGCTGACATGGTTGTTCCTCTGCTTGAAGATCCGGGCCGGGTTAATGCAGCTGGGTGGCCCGGAGCCAGGCCTGGGCGCCCATCTGGACTGCTTCCCAGGGGCTGCCGAGCGGCGGGGTGTAGGACAGGTCCAGGTCGCTGACCGCGTTGACGGTCATGTTGTTGAAGATGGCGGCCGCGGCGATGTCGATGCGCTTGGCGATCTCGGCGTGCCGGTGCCCGAACAGCTGCAGGCCCAGCAGCCGCCCGGTGGCGCGGTCGCCGGTGACCCGCATGGTGATGCGGTGGCTGCCGGGGTAGTAGGCCTTGTGGTCATCGGCCTGCGATTCGACGGTGACCGGGTTGAACCCGGCCGGGGCCGCCTCGTGGTCGCGCAGTCCGGTGCGGGCGGCGGCCTGGTCGAAGATCTTCACGACCTGGGTGCCGAGGCTGCCGGCGAACTGCCGGTTCCCGCCGAGCGCGTTCTCACCGGCGACCCGGCCCTGCTTGTGGGCCGTGGTGCCCAGCGGCAGGTAGGTCACCCCGAGCAGCCGGTGATGAGTGATCACGCAGTCCCCGGCGGCGAACACGTCCGGCAGGCTGGTCCGCATGCCGGGGTCGACCGCGATCGCGCCCTTGACGCCGAGCCTGACCCCGGCTTCGGCCGCGAGGGCGGTCTCGGGCCGGACGCCGACCACGACCAGCACCATGTCGGCCACGCGGGTCACGGCCGAGCCGTCGGCTGCGGTGGCCTGGACGTGCAGCCGCCCGGGCTGGCCTGCCGGGGGGCGGGTGATCGCCTGGACGGTGGTGCCGGTCAGCACCTCCACGCCGTGCCCGGCCAGTTCGCCGTGGACCAGCGCGCCCAGTTCCGGGTCGACGGTGGGCAGCACCTCGGGGAGCTGTTCCATCTGGGTGACGGCCAGCCCGCGGACGGTCAGAGCGTCGGCCATTTCCAGGCCGATGTACCCGGCGCCGACGATGACCGCGCTGGCCGGGGCGGCCTGTTCCAGGGTCGCCATGACGGCGAAGGTGTCGCCCATCGAGTGCAGCAGGTGCACGCCGTCGGCGGGGCCGAGCGCGCCGGGCCCGGCCAGGCCGCCGATCGGGGGGCGGACCGGGACCGCGCCGGTGCCGATGATGAGCTTGTCGTAGCCGAGCAGTTCCTCCCCGCCGCCGGGGGAGGTGACCAGGAGCTTGCGGCCGGGCACGTCGATGCGGCGGGCGGTGGTGTCCAGCCGCAGCCGCATCCCGGCGGCTTCCAGGTCGGCGAGGGTGCGGTGGGCCAGGTTGCGCCAGTGGGCGACCTCGCCGGACAGGTAGTAGGGGATGCCGCAGATGGAGAAGTTCGGGTAGGCGTCGTCGAGGACCACGGTGACCTCGGCGGCCGGGTCGAGTTCGCGGGCGCGCAGGGCGGCGCTGATCCCGGCGTCGCTGCCGCCGATCATGACCAGGTGCATGGCAGGCTCTCCTTCAGTTGCCTGGTCAACGGGGCCGGGCCGGGCCAGGCGGCCAGTCCGCCGGCGGCGGTACGCCGGTGAAGGACACCACCGGGTTGAAGTGGCCGCCGGAGACCGGGCCGAACATCACGATGATCGCGAACAGCCCCGCCGCGGTCGCCGCCGCGACCTCAAACAGTTCCAGCCCGGTCTGGCCGGGCGACAGGCGCTGGGCCGCGATCCCGGACCCGATCACCACCGCGGCGAGAAACGCGCTGCCGGGGAACTCAGCCAGAATCCGGCGCCAGAACGTGACAGGTGCGCTGCTCACGCCGCTCATCTTGACAGAGGAATATAGCTCAGTCAAGATTGAGTCAATGAATACTGAGCGAACTTCTGGCCTGGCCCGCCGGGCGGCTATCCACGCGGCGCTGGCCGACCCGGCCCGGCTGCAGATCACCGACACCCTGCTCGCCGGGGACGCGTCCCCCTCCGAGCTGGCCGCCATGCTGGCCATGCCGTCCAACCTGCTCGCGCACCACCTGCACGTGCTGGAACAGGCCGGGGTCATCACCCGCCGCCGGTCCGAAGGCGACCGCCGCCGCACCTACCTGCAGCTGATCCCTGGCACCCTGGACTCGCTGGCCGCCCCGCCCGCCCGCGCGGCGGGCCGGGTGCTGTTCGTGTGCACCGCCAACTCCGCCCGGTCGCACCTGGCCGCCGCGCTGTGGCGCCGGGCCAGCACCGTCCCCGCGGCATCGGCCGGCACCCACCCGGCCGCCCGGATCGATCCCGGCGCCATCGCCGCCGCCCGCCGCCACCACCTGCCCCTGCCCCGGCTGCGGCCCCGCCACCTCAGCGACGTCCGGCACGACGGCGACCTCGTGGTCACGGTCTGCGACCTGGCCCGCGAGGAACTCGGCCAGGCCGCCGCAGTGCACTGGTCCGTCCCGGACCCGGTCCCGGCCGGCGATCCCGCCAGCTTCGACGCGGCCCTAGCCGAGCTCAGCCGCCGCGTCGAGCGCCTCGCGCCGCGCCTGGCCGCGACCTCCTGACCTCCCGGCGCGCGGCCGTATGGTTACAGGACCCGGCTGCGGCGCTCGATGAGCACATGTCGCGCCAGCGGCCGTGGTGCTGGCCGATCCGTTCCCGGGTTCCCACGACGCGGAACTCGGCGGCCCGGTGCAGGGCGGCGCTGGCGGCATTCTCCGGGAAGATACTCGACTGGATGGTCCAGATCCCGGCCGCCTCGGTGGAGGCGATCAGCGCCTCCAGAAGCGCGCGGCCGGTGCCCTGACCGCGGGCGGCGGGGTCAACATAGACCGAGTGCTCCACCACGCCCCGGTAGACCAGCCGGGCCGACACCGCGGACGAGGCCACCCAGCCCAGCACGCCGGTCCCGGTGACGGCCACGTAGCGGTGGCGCGCAAGGCGGGCCGCGGTGAACTCCTCCCACCCCGGCGCCCGGGTCTCGAAGGTCGCGTTGCCCTCATCGATCCCGGCCTGATAGATGGCCAGCACGGCCACGGTGTGCACGCCTGTCATCGCCTCGATCCGCACGCCTGCACCGAGGGCTGGCATGGGTCAGGGCCGGGCCGAGCGGATGATCGCCGAGTGCACGCCGTCGGCGACCTGGTGGGTGCGGGTGATGGTGATGCCGGTGAACCCGGCCCCGGCCAGGCCGTCGCGGTACTCGGCGAACGACGGGGCGCCGGCGATGCAGCCGGCCTGGGTGCCGCGCTCGAGCCGCTGGGCCGGGGTGAGGTGGTCCTCGGCCAGGATGTCGGTGACGCCCAGGCGGCCGCCGGGACGCAGGACGCGGAAGCTCTCGGCGAACACGGCGGGCCGTTCGGTCGACAGGTTGATCACGCAGTTGGAGATGATCACGTCGACCGATCCGTCCGGCAGCGGGATCGCCTCGATCTGGCCGCAGCAGGAACTCGGCGTTGTCCGCGCCGGCCTGGCGCGCGTGGGCGCGGGCCAGGTCCAGCATCTCCCCGGTCATGTCCAGGCCGTAGGCCTTGCCCGGCCGGGCCGACCCGGCGGGCCGACAGCAGCACGTCGATGCCGCCGCCGCAGCCCAGGTCCAGCACCGTCTCCCCCGGGCGCAGGTCAGCCACCGCGACCGGGTTGCCGCAGCCCAGGCTGGCCCGCGCCGCGCCATCGGGCAGGCCGCCGGTGTCCGGGTACCCGGCCGGGCCGAAGCGGCCCGCCGCGAACGTGCCCGGATCGCAGTCGTTGACCGGCCCGGCCCGCCTGCGCGGCCCGGGCCAGCCCGGCGTACCGGGCGGCTGACCGCCGCCCGGACCTGCTCCCGATTAGCTGGGGAGCGGGCTGGCGCGCATGATCATCCTCCGGGCATCTCAGCGGGCAGCGGCGGGCGGGACCGGCGAGGGCTTGCCCATCACCAGGTCCGCGGCGGTCGGGAAGCAGTCCACGCAGGTCGCGTTGATCCGGTACAGGCGGCGGGTGCCGCGCTCCTCGGCCAGCACGAACCCGACCGCGGCGAGCTGGCGCAGATGCTCGGACACGGTCGACTGGCCCACCGGCACGGCCGCGGTGATCTCCCTGACCGTCAGCGGCCTGCCGCTGCGGGCCAGCAGCGAGACCACCTGGACGCGGGTGCCGTCGGCCAGGGCCCTGAACCACGCCGCGTAGGTCTCCGCGACCCCGCGGTCCAGCGGCCGCGCATCATTCATCGTTAATCGACGATAGATGATGAAGGCCCGGAGGGACGATAGATGATGAAGGCCCGTGGGGAAGCCCCGGGGGCCCTGGGCTACTGCGGCGGGCAGCCGATCAGGGCGCCCAGGCTGGCCAGCGCCTGCGGCCGGACCCGGTAGTAGACCCACACGCCGCGCTTGTCCCGGTCCACCAGCCCCGCCTCGTACAGCACCTTCAGGTGATGGCTGATCGTCGGCTGCGACAGGTCGAACGCCCCGTTCAGGTCGCACACGCACGCCTCGCCGCCCGCCCGGGAGGCGACCAGCGACATCAGCCGCAGCCGCACCGGGTCCGCCAGCGCCTTCAGCAGCGGCGCGACCTGCTCGGCCTGCTCCATGCTCAGCGGCCCGGCCGACAGCGGCGCACAGCACGCCGCCGTCTCCGCCGGGCTGAGCACCGTCAGGGAAATAGACATGCATCTATATTGACAGAAGTCGATGTCTTGTGGCAAGCTGCTCATGACTGAGACATAGACAGATATAAATGTCCTAGGAGGCAGGCATGTCCCGGGTGCAGCTCGCGCTGAACGTCAACGACATCGAGGAGGCCGTCAGCTTCTACGCCAGGCTGTTCGGCACCGAGCCCGCCAAGCGCAGGCCCGGCTACGCCAACTTCGCCATCGACCAGCCGCCGCTCAAGCTCGTCCTGCTGGAGAACCCCGGCCAGGGCGGCACCCTGAACCACCTCGGCGTCGAAGTCGACAGCACCTCCGCCGTCGAGGCCGAGCAGGCCCGGCTCGCCGAGGCCGGCCTGGCCGCGGTCGACGAGCGGGACACCACCTGCTGCTACGCCCGGCAGGACAAGTTCTGGGTCAAGGGCACCCCCGGCGGCGAGCGGTGGGAGATCTACACCGTCCTGGCCGACAGCGCGACCTTCTGGGGCCAAGACGACGCCCGCAGCTGGGCCGAGGCCGAGACCGAGCTGGACGCTGACCCCGGCGCGCAGGCCGTGCAGTGCTGTGGGGGTCCGCAGGCGGCCGGGGCGGACGAGCCCGCCGCCGCCTCCGGTGCCTGCTGCGGGTAAGCCGGGCAGGCCCGGGCCGGGCAGGTGGCGGCTGCCCGGCCGGTTCGGCGCCGGGATGGGGCGGTGCTACGCCGTGCTGGCACTCTTGTGCGAGAAATGCGGCTGGTGTGGGGGTTGTGGTCGATGATGGGCCGCAGGGTCCGGGGGAACTCGCCGGTACAGCGCGGCGAGTGCGCTGCCTGAAGGCGGCTATTCCCTGAGAGCGCCGGTCGCGGCTGGCTTCCCGATCAGTGGATTAGCGCCGCGAGCCGTCGGACTCGGCCGGGGAGAGGTGCTCCCACGCCGGCCCGTAGCGCGGGTCCGCGGTCCGCTCGAGTTCCTCCCACGGCGGCCCGTAGGAGGCTCCGGCCAGCACCGCGCCCGACGGGCTGGTCTCGGCCGGGTCGACGACCCCCGACACCGCCGCCTCGCCGGCGGCCACCACGGTGCCCGGCGCGCCCGCCAGGAAGACCCACTTCTTGTACGAGAAGTACCGGAAGATGGTCCCGAGCCCGGTGCCGACCACGCTGGCCGCGTTGTAGGCCAGCTCCGACTTCAGGTCCAGCCCGTACGTCGTGATCGCGATCACGACCTCGGCGATCACCAGGCCGATGACGTTCAGCACCACGAACAGGACGCCCTCACGCAGCAGCGCCTGGTTGACCCGGTGCCGGAAGGTCCAGAACCGGCTGCCCAGGTAGGTGACCAGCGTGGCCGCGCTGATCGACAGCCCCTTGGCCACCATGGGCCCGATGCCCATGTGGACGTGCAGGTAGTCCGCACCGCCCAGGTCGATGACCGCCCCGATCAGCCCGACCACGCCGAACTTCGCCAGTTCCGGGATCAGGTCGGCAAAGCGCTTGCGGAGGCTTGCCATCCAGGGCATACGAAAAATCCTTCCCTCACGGGATCAGGTTCGGCCTGCGCGCCAACCCCAGGCAGGCCCCGAGCAAGACCAGGACATATTACCGGCCATGCCTGGGTGCCGGCTCACTCTTCCCTGAGGCCGGCCTCTCAAACCGGTGTGAGTGTGTCATGCGGCCCATAACGGGCAACGTCAGCCGGCCAGGGTGTTCTCCCGTCCGGTCCTGGCGATGGCGTGCCAGCCGAGATAAACCAGCGCGGTGATCACGAAGCCTGCCTCGAAGGTCAGGTCTCCGACCGACGGGACATGCGTTGGCACGACGCCCAGGTACTCGGTCTGGTTGGAGAACAGCCAGATCGAGATGCCCATGCCGGCGAGCATGGCGACCGGCCCGGCCCAGTTCGTGCGCCGGGTCGCGAACAGCAGCGCCTCGTCCGGGTTACGCCGCAGCAGCAGGTCGCAGAAGTAGACGGCCAGCCAGGGCGCGATCCAGTACGCGATGATCAGCAGGAAGTTCTCGTACCTGGTACCGGCGTTGGGCAGCGCGCTCCAGGCCAGGAAGAACCCGATGGTGCCGAACCCGAGCGCCACGATCGCCCGGCGCAGTGACAGCGGCAGCTTGATGCCGATCGCGGTGAACGACAGCGCGCCGGAGTAGATGTTGAGCACGTTCGCCGCGACGGCGCCGAGCGCGATGGCCAGCAGCGTGAGGTCGGCCAGCGGCGTGGCCAGCAGCCCGGTGAAGGCGCCGGTCGGGTTGCTGCCCGCGGCATTGCTTCCGGTCAATGTGGCGGCCGCCGCGCCGACGACCTCCAGCAGCGCGCAGGACAGGAACAGCCCGAGCCCGGACCACCAGGCGATGGCCATCTTGCTGGTCGACGGCTTGAAGTACCGGGTGTAGTCGGCCGCGTAGGGGTTCCACCCCGCCGCGTACCCGAACGACGCGCCGAACGTCAGCAGGAACCCGCCGGAGGAGAAGGCGGGGTGGCTCGCGCCCGGGTGGGCCTTGCTGAGGATGACCCCCGACGCGATGAGGAAGATGACGGTGAGGATGGGGAAGGCGTACCGCTCGAACAGGTGCACCAGGTTGTAGCCGAAGAACGCGACCGCGACCTGCACTACGACGATGATGAGCAGGCACAGCACCTTCGGCATGTGGGTCAGCACGTTCAGCGCGAACGCGCCGCTGACGCTGTTCACCGCGAACCAGCCGATGCCCGCGGTGACCGAATTCAGCCCGGCGGGCAGCGCGTTGCCCCAGTAGCCGAACCCCAGCCTGCTCAGCACCATCTGCGGTACCCCGTAGCGCGGGCCGCGCACCGACAGCGCGCCCTGGACGACGCCGCCGATCGCGCTGCCCAGGATGAGCGCCAGCGCCGCCTGCCAGAAGCCGAGACCGAACACGGCGATCGCGAGCACGCCGACGAAGATCGTGGCGAACTCCATGTTCGGCGAGGTCCAGGTCCAGAACAGCTGGATCGGCCGGCCGTGCCGCTCGTTCAGCGGGATGAACTCCGCGCCGCCCGGCTCGACCGCGATGACCTGGGTGCCGTAGCTTCCCTCGCGGACGACGACGCCCGCTTCCGCGCCTGTCCGCGCGGCCTGGACATCCTGATCGCGCGTCGCCATCGGCTTCCTCCCCTTGGGGCCTGCTATTTTGCCGTGATCATAGATCGTCTTACCCGGTCCGGTGTATCCGGAAAGTTAACTTTCGCGTCATTCGCGGTTTCAGCGAAGATCAAGACCTCGATACCGAACGGTTCGTGGGTGCGTGCGCCCGTCACCCGCGTACTCGCCGGTCCCGTAGGGTACAGTGCGTGACCGGTTCCGCAGACGTGCCCGAGGCGCCCGTGGTGGGCATGGTGGGTGCCGGCCAGCTGGCCCGGATGACCGCCCAGGCGGCCATCGGCCTGGGTGTCGGCTTCCGGGTCCTGGCCGATTCGGCCGCCGACAGCGCCGCCCAGGTCACGGCGGGGGCTCGGGTCGGGGACTACCGGTCGCTGGCTGACCTGCGTGACTTCGCCGCCGCGTGTGACGTGCTCACGTTCGACCACGAACATGTGCCGGGCGAGCACCTGGCCGCGCTCGAGCAGGCGGGCGTCCCGGTCGTGCCCGCCGCCGCGGCGTTGCGCTTCACCCAGGACAAGCTGGCCATGCGGGAGCGGCTGACCGGCATGGGCATCGACTGCCCCCGGTTCGCGCCGGTGAGCGGGATCGCCGAGGTCGAGGAGTTCGCCGCCGGGACCTGGCCGGTGGTCCTGAAGGCGGTCAGCGGCGGCTACGACGGCAAGGGGGTCTGGGTGTGCGGCTCGGCGGCCGAAGCCCAGACCGTGCTCGCGCACGGCGTCTGCCTGATCGCCGAGGAGTACGTCGCGTTCGAGCGCGAGCTGGCCGTGCTCGCGGCCCGCTCGCCGCACCGCCAGGGCGCGGTGTACCCGGTGGTGGAGACGGTCCAGCGGGATGGCATCTGCCGCGAGGTGATCGCGCCCTCGCCGGGCCTGGCGCCCGGCCGGGCGGCGCGGGCCGCCGAGCTCGCGCTGCGGATCGCCGAAGAGCTCGGCGTGACCGGGCTGCTCGCGGTCGAGATGTTCGAGACACGGGCCGGGCTGCTGGTCAATGAGCTCGCCATGCGCCCGCACAACTGCGGCCACTGGACCATCGAGGGCGCGCGGACCTCGCAGTTCGAGCAGCACCTGCGGGCCGTGCTCGACCTGCCGCTCGGCTCGCCGTCCCTGGCCGCGCCGGCCACGGTGATGGCCAACGTGCTCGGCGGCGACGACGCCGATGTCTACGACCGCTACATCCACGTGATGGCGGCGGATCCCGGCGTGAAGGTGCACATGTACGGCAAGCCGGTGCGCCCCGGCCGCAAGATCGGCCACGTCACGGTGACCGGCACCGACCCGGCCGAGCTGGCTCGATCGCGCCCGCCGGGCCGCCAGCTACCTGCGCTGGGGGAAGGAGGACGGCGAGTGAACTCAGCTGCCGCGGTGGCCGGGATCGTCATGGGCAGCGACTCGGACTGGCCGGTGATGCGCGCCGCGGCCGAGGCGCTCGAGGAGTTCGCCATCCCGTACGAGGCGGACGTGGTGTCGGCGCACCGGATGCCGCACGACATGATCGAGTACGGGTCATCGGCTGCCGACCGCGGCCTGCGGGTGATCATCGCGGGCGCGGGCGGCGCCGCGCACCTGCCCGGCATGCTGGCCTCGGTCACCCCGCTGCCCGTCATCGGGGTCCCCGTACCGCTGGCCAACCTGGGCGGCCTGGACTCGCTGCTGTCGATCGTCCAGATGCCGGCCGGGATCCCGGTCGCGACCGTCGCGGTCGGCGGCGCCCGCAACGCCGGCCTGCTCGCGGTCCGCATCCTGGCCGCCGCCGACGGCCCAGCCGCCGAGGCGCTGCGCGCCAGGCTCGTCTCGTTCGCCGGGCAACTGGCCGACCAGGCCCGGGCCAAGGGCGCCGCCCTGCGTGATCGCCGTCACTCCGGCTGAGAGCGTTATGCAATACCGACCCGGGAGCTACGGCGAGAACCGCAGCGGGAATCTGGATGATGCGAGCATCAAGGCAATACGGTGCACGTGAGCGGTCAGCAACCAGAGTAGGTTCGTGCATAACGCGAACTTTCACATCAAACACTGAACCGGCTTAGAGTCCGCCAGATGCGGGCATGCTCCCTCGGCAGCCCTTTCGTCTGCCGGAATCGCTCTCCGAGTTGGGAGGCGGGCTTGAGCATCGGCGCGACGCTGGCGGCGGCCCGCCGCCATGCCGGGCTCACCGTGGCCGAGGTCAGCCAGCGCACCCGGGTCCGGGAGAACATCATCCAGGGCATCGAGCAGGACGACTACGCGGCCTGCGGCGGTGACTTCTACGCGCGGGGCCATATCCGGGCCATCGCCGAGGCGGTGGGCGCCGATCCCACCCCGCTGATCGAGGAGTTCGACGAAAGGTGGCGGTCCTCGCCGGAGCTCACGGCGGCCGAGGTGTTCCAGCCGAGCATCCCGCTGAGGAAGCGCGAGCGGCGCCGGGTCCGGTGGACGGGGCTCCTCGCCGTGCTGGTCCTGGCCGTCCTCGGCTTCGCCGTCTACAAGTTCGTGGCCGGAGCGGGCAAAACCGCTCCCCCGGCTGCGGCCGGCCGCCAGCACCCGGCCCACGGCGGTCAGCCCAGCCCGGGCTCGTCGATCACGCCCAGCGTTCAGGCCGGCACGGCGCAGGCCAGCCCGGCCGCCACGGCCTCGGCCGGCCCGGCCGTCACCGCCTCGGCCGGCCCGGTGGCGGCGCAGGCCCTCACCCCGGCCGGCGTGGCGGCCTTCGGCCCGGGCGGCGGCGACGACCCGCAGCAGGCGGCGCTGGCCGTCAGCGGCAACCCGGCCACGCCCTGGCGCACCGACTGGTACACCACGCCCTTCTTCGGGAATCTGTACCCCGGAACGGGCCTGCTGCTCGACATGGGCCACACGGTCACGATCTCCTCGGTCCGGGTCTCCCTCGGCGGCGCCGGGGGCGCCGACCTGCAGTTGCGCGCCGGAAGCCGGCCCGTGCTGGCCGACCTGCACACGGTGGCGACGTCCGCCGGCGCGGGCGGCGCCGTCCAGTTGTCCCTGACCTCGCCGGTGCACGCGCGCTACCTGCTCATCTGGTTCACCAAGCTGCCGCCCGGCCACGCGGGAACCTACCAGGCCAGCGTCTACGCCATCCACGTCCGCGGCCAGCGCTGAGGCCGAGGGCAGGCGTGTCCAGGTAGTCGCTCTCTGAGGCGCCAGGGCTGCCGCTCCGGGCTCCTGCGCCGGCACAGTGCCTCAGACGGGCGCTTTTATTCGCAGCACGGGATTGACGCGGTGATATTCGGCATTGACGGTAATGGGCAGCACAGCGCCGAAGAGTATGCCGATGTCACCAGCACCAGCGCATACTACAACGCGCTGAAGGATTTTCTCAGCGACCCGGGTGACGCGCGCGTGGCCGCCCGGAAATGAGCTCTTCGACGAACGGGCCGTCCGGCGAGTGCCGGTTCTTTATCACAGCTTTATGCGGATCGCCTTCGAGAATAGCGCCGATAATATCCACCTGATGGCTGTCGCCAGCCGACTCGGCGCGCCGGACAGGTGATGCGTACAGTTGCCGCAATGCAGAGCAGCCGCTCATCGTTCACGCCGAACGCGCCCAGCCGTGCCGCGCCATCACCTCGCGCATCTGCCCGATCGCTCCCGCTGACGCGTACCGGGCCCGGACCTTTTCTACGAGGAAGTCCGGAAAGTGCTTCTCGCGCGTGAGCGACACCGCGAAATCAACGTACTCCAGGACGCCTTCCGCGTAGCTCCTGCCGTAAATATGCTGGCACTTGAGCCCGCGCATATGCGCGATAAATAAATCCAGGATTCCCGCAATCAGATTGCGTGAAGCTGAAAGCAATGTCATTGAACCTGAAACCGAGGAATTCCGTGAGCAGGTCCCAGTGCTCTCCCGAGGCATATTCGGTGTCGTCGTAGATAGAGAAGAACCTTCAGCGTCGGCTCCTGCGGCGCGACGCCCACCCTTGACGCCCTGCCTCAGGACGACTCCTGGCGGGAGACTATCGACCTGCTGCGGTCTCCCGGCAACGCCCGGCGGCTCATGGAGCCGTCGCCCGGGACAAGTCAGCCCAGGCCACCGTCGTCAAGACCATGGAGGAGCCGGAGGCGCTGGCGGGCGAGCAGTGAGATCGAGGTCGATGCGAATGCCCCTCGCGAATTCCCCACCGGGATCTGGGTCTGGGGGCTATGCTGCCTACGGGTCGGGCCAGTGTGGCCGCCCCTCCTCTGGAGCCCGTACGTGGCTGTCCGTGCGCGGAAACGCCGCCCGAGCGCCGCACTGCCGCAATCGGGGCTCTCGGGGTCCGCGATCAAAAGCTGACTAAACCTGAGTTAACCTTCATGATCCGGCAAACCGGCTTGAATGCTAACATTGGCCACGGACTTCTTGTCGTCAGACGTGTTTATTAGGGAAAACTAATCGGTAAGGTGCACGAGCCGTATTCGCGGTTAAATCGGCGTGAAAGAGTAGATTGCATAGGAACAGTATTCCTGGGGCCGGGGGGTCGGCCTTGCGGGCTGCTATTGCGCGGATGTATGATCAACTTTAGATTGCGCCGCCGCGAAGGCGTGGGTAAGAGCGTGGTCTGGCCAAAAGGTACATCGAGGGGGAGTGACCGATGGCTGTAGAGAAGGCGATTGGGTCTTCGAGTCTGGTAGAGGTCGTCGACCGGATTCTGGACAAGGGTATCGTTATCGACGCATGGGTGCGCGTGTCCCTCGTCGGTATCGAACTGCTGGCCATCGAGGCCCGGGTGGTCGTGGCGTCGGTGGAAACGTACCTGAAGTACGCTGAGGCGGTCGGCCTGACCGCGACTGCGGCAGAAGCGGAGGCGTAGCAGCGTCATTCGCTGATGGGTTCAGCGGATGGGGAAGCTGGATCAGGGGCAGGCTGGCAAAAGGGCCTGGGTTCTGTCTGGTGCCGCCCATTTCGTCCGGGTGAGCACGGTTTCCCTGTTCGCTGGGCCTTCAGCGCGGCTCGGATACGGGGTATTCATGGCTAGGGCGGGATGGCTGGTAGCCAACTCGTGTTTTAGGGGGAGATTGACGAATGGGGCTCCTAGAGGAAATGCAGGTTCTCGTCGGCGGCCTTGAGGCGGCTTTCTCGCGTCGTGCAGAGGACGAGCGCGAGCGGCTGGCGACTGCCGGTGAGGATGCCCGTGAGCGCGTCGTGGACGTAGCCGTCCTGCGGACCGATGTCGCGGGGATCCTGGGGGAGTTTCACCGGGAACGCGTCACACGGGGCGTCGAGGATTCCCGTGAACGTGCCGCGGCCGAGCGTGAGCGGCTGGCGGCTGCGGGCCGTGATGCCCGTGAGCGCACGGCGGAGATCCTCGAACTCGGGAGGATCTGGAGCGATCACTCCGTCGCCATGGTAGGTCTTCGCGGCAGCGTGTTCTCGCCGCCGAGGCCTGCGGTCGCTAGGCGCAGGTCCGCGGCCCCGGCACCGGCCGCCGCCCGGCCCCGGCCGGCGACGTCAGCACCGGCGGCCGCCGCCAGGCGCAGGCCGGCGACGTCAGCACCGGCCGCCGCCAAGCCCCGGCCGGCGACGTCAGCACCGGCCGCCGCCCGGCGCAAGCTCGCGGAACCGGTACTCGCGGAACCGGTGACGGCGGAAGCAGCGCCCGCGGAACCAGCGCCCGCGGAACCAGTGACAGCCGCGGCCGTTATCAGTTACCTGGCGGATCGTCCAGACGGAGCGAAGCTCGGGGAGCTGGAAACCCACTTCGGCGGACGCCGGAACGTGCTGAGGCCGATCCTGAACGAGATGATCACCGACAAAAAGGTGCGCAAGGACGCGGAATTGAAGCGCTATTTCGCGGCCTAATGGTGCGGCATCCCTGGGCCATCGAGCCCATTCACTGGGGTACGCTGCCGTTCCTTATCTAAAATGATGCAGTTCGCCAGATAAAATGAAATGCCCAGAACGGGGTGTGTGCGTTGGATGCTGCCGGTGTTTCGGTTATCAAGCCGGCTCCGCGGCCGGATTTCGTGGAGACTCCTTATGTCGCGCAGATGAGTGAACGGGCGGTGGGGTATGTCCGGGCGGGTTTCCCGGTGCATTTCCGCGGGCCGTCCGGGGTCGGGAAGACGACCATGGCGCTGCATGTCGCGCATCAGCTCGGCAGGCCGGTGATGCTGATGGTGGGTGATGATGAGTTCGGCAGCTCGGACCTGGTTGGGTCCCAGGCGGGTTACCGGCGCCGCCGGGTGGTGGACAACTTCATCCAGTCGGTGCGCAAGACCGAGGACGATGTGTCGCCGCAGTGGGTGGATAACCGGCTGACGATCGCCTGCCGGGAGGGGCTGACGCTGGTGTATGACGAGTTCACCCGGTCGCGGCCGGAGGCGAACAATGCCCTGCTTTCGGTGCTGGAGGAGGGGGTGCTGGTGCTTCCCGCGCAGCGGCGGGCCGGGACGGATTACCTGCGGGTGCACCCGGATTTCACCGCGATCTTCACCAGTAACCCGGTGGAGTACGCCGGGGTGCACCAGGCGCAGGATGCTCTTTTCGAGCGGATCGTGACGATCGACCTGGGCTGTTTCGATGAGGCGAGCGAGGTGGCGATCGTGCGGGCCCGGTCGGGAGTGACGGAGGCGGATGCGCTGAGCATTGTCCGGCTGGTGCACGCGTCCGGGAGCGCTGGGCGGCACTGACCGTCATACGGTGCGCAGCGCGATCGTGATCGCCCGGGTGGTGACGCAGCGGGGGGCGGTGGTGCGGGCCGGGGATCCGGTGTTCGAGCAGGTGTGCCAGGATGCCCTGTCCGGTGAGGCGGGGCGGCGTGGCTGGACGGGCTCACGCCGGAAGCGGTCCGCGGGCGGGTCCTGGAACTGGTCCGCGAGCATGTGTGCGGGCCGGCCAGGCCAGCGCGGGTGCCCCGCCCGGCACAGGTATGAGGCCCCAGCGCGTGCCCCGCGCCGTCCGGGACATACGGACGGCCCCCAGCATGCCCGGTGGCGCCTGGCGAGGCCAGCTGGCGAGGGAGCGGTACCACCTCCTGGAAGAGCAGGAACTCTGGCAGCGCAAACTCGGGCGGATCACCAGGCGGCTGACCGAGATCGATTCGCAGATGAAACGGCTGAACCGGCAAGTGCCGTCGGCGCACGAACAGCAGAAGCCCCGTCCCCCCAGGCGGCTCTGGCAGGAGATCGAGTTCCCGTACTGACCGCATGCACAGGAGGAGGTGGGCTGGATGGCGTCGACTGGACAACGCCCTACGCGCCCGGGAAGTGAAGGGCTCGGAGGTCTTTTCAAGAGCCTCGGAGACTTGCTCAGCCTTGCCGAACGGCTCGCCGAGCAAGGCGGGCGTGAGGTGAGCGAAGAACGGGAGTTCTCGTCTCCGGGCGGCATGCGCGGGGTCTACGGCTTCTCGGTGCGCATGGGGGTAGGCGGCGCGCCCACCGTCGAGCGTTTCGGCAACGTGCGAGCGACGAGCGAAGGACCGGTCGTCAGCGACACCCGCGAGCCTCTCGTCGACGTGTTCGACGAGGGCGACGAGATCGTGGTCGTCGCGGAGGTGCCTGGCGTGCAGGAGGAGAACATCCACCTGGAGCTCGAGGGGGATGTGCTGGCGTTGTCGGCGACGGGGCCGAAGCGGAAATACGAGAAGGAGGTCCTCCTCCCCGCGGCGGCAGATCCGGCATCGCGTCGGCAGAGCTACCAGAACGGTTACCTGGAGTTGCGCTTCAAGAAGACGAACGTCGAGAGTTGAGGCTTCGGTCATGGTTCGGTCACCAGCGGGCAAGGGCCCACCAGCAGGCAAGAGCTCACCGGAGACGCCGCGGCTGACATTGCGCGTCTCGGAGGCTCTGCTGAAGGACGTTGGCCGCGGGCTGGCCCGCCTCGACCCGGATGGCATGGAGAAGCTCGGCATAGGCATCGGCGATGTCGTCACGGTCACCGGCCGCGCAACGACCGCCCTGAAGGCCATGCCCGTGTACCCGGACGAGCGTGGCAAAGAGCTGATCCAGATCGACGGGATCGCCCGGGAGAACGCTGCACGGGGCTCGACGAGCGCGTACATGAGAGCCTACGGTGGTCAAGGATGCGGTGACCGTGGTCCTCTCGCCCATCGGCAAGCTCGTGGCTGTCCCCTCAGGCACGCGACGCTGCTTACGTCGGGCGCCTGGTCGACGGTCTCGTCGTCCATGCCGGCGAACGCATCCGCGCCAACCTCTTCGGCTCGCGGCCTCAGGATTTCACCGTTGTCAGCACGGTCCCCAGCGGCTTCATCCTGATCCAGGCCGGGACGAAAATCAAGATCGCCGGGGAGGCGGCGGCTGCGCGCCCCGTCCTGAAGGTGTCGTACGAGGACCTGGGCGGCATGGGCCGGACGATCGAGTGCGTCCGCGAGGTGATCGAGCTGCCGCTACGGTTCCCGGAGGTGTGGGACCGGCTTGGGATCGACCCGCCGCGGGGGGTCCTGCTGTACGGTCCACCCGGTTGCGGCAAGACTCTCATTGCCCGGGCGGTCGCGAGTGAGACCGCAGCGCACTTTGTCCACATTAACGGGCCTGAGGTGATCCACAAGTTCTACGGGGAGAGCGAGGCCCACCTCCGTTTGCATCTTCGAGGATGCTCAGGCTAACGCACCCACCATCGTCTTCCTCGACGAGATCGACGCGATCGCGCCCAAGCGTGCCGAAGTGCAGGGTGAGGTCGAGAAGCGAGTGGTCGCCCAGTTGCTGGCCTTGATGGACGGGCTGAATACGCGCGGCCAGGTGGTCGTGATCGGGCCGACGAACATCCAGGACAATCTCGACCCGGCGTTGCGCCTGCCGGGCCGCTTCGACCGCGAGATCGAGGTTGGCATCCCGGATCGCAACGGCAGGAGGGAGATCCTCGAAATCCACACCCGGGGCATGCCGCTGGCGGACGATGTTGATCTTGAACGCATCGCCGGCATGACGCACGGCTTCGTCGGCGCCGACCTCGCGGCCCTCGCGCGGGAAGCCGCCATGGCCACCCTCCGGGGGCACCAGGACGAGCTCCGGGAGCGCTACGACGACTCGCGGCGGCGGCGCGACGACCACTTGCGGGAGGATGTCGACTACCAAGCGCTCATGGACATGCAGGTGACGATGGACAACTTCCTCGACGCCGTC
>CAWDEB010000038.1:0-86509 GCA_963801155.1 uncultured Actinomycetes bacterium | reverse complement strand
GACGTACCGAGCTAGCGCCGCCGGTACCGGTCAGAGGTCAAAACCTAAGCTCAGCACCCGCGGGAAACCCCGCATTCGCTGGTTACCCGGGGCGGGGTGGGGGGCTGTGGCTGCGGATGGTCTTCCCGGCGGGGCTGGTGACCTGGCTGGTGCCGTCGGGGTAGACGGTCAGTTTCCAGCCCAGTTCGTGCAGCACGACGTGGTGGTGCCAATGACAGCAGTCCTTGAAGCCCTGGCAGGCTGGTCTGCCCGCCGTCCGAGCGGTGGATCACGTGGTGCGGCTCGCAGGCGCACGCGGGCTGATCGCAGCCGCCGGGGTGGCGGCAGGTCTGATCCCGCAGCGCGACCAGACGGCGCAGGTGCACGGGGATGTCGTCGGTCTGCGCCGACGTCCAGCGGCAGAGACGGGCCGTTCAGGGGCTTGCCGAGCAGGTTGCGGCGCAGGAACGAGGCGACCCCGCCGGGCCCGGAGACGACCTGCAGGACCCTGGCCAGGATCTGGTGCTCCAGCTTGGCCAGCACCTCGACCGTGCTACCAGGCTGCGCGGCAGCCGACGCGTTACCGTCGCCCTGTCCGGCCCTGGCTGTGGTGGCCCCGTCCGGCCCGCCCAGGTCGCCCTGCTGGCCGACGGTGCCGCCGTGCTGGGGGCGGCCTGGGCGCGGATGCGGTGGTACTCGACACACGCGGCAATCAGTTCCTCGATGGCGCCGGGGTCGATGTCGCCGGTGACCACCGGGATGATCATCGCCTCGCACGCGACACGCCGCGGGCGGCGTCGCCGTCCAGCCAGGCGCCGCCGTCGCCGGTGCTGACCGAGGCGGCGGCGCGCTGCGCGGCCCACCGCGCCCGGTACTCGGCGATCCACTTGTCCTGGAGCACCGAGTCCCTGTCCAGGTCGCAGCAGCTCGGCGAAGTAGATGTGGACCAGGGCCTTGACCGGCTGCCCGGCCCGCTGGGGCAGCAGATCGGACGCCAGCAGGCGCCGCATCGCCTCGGCGAGCGCGTCGTGGTAGCGCTCCGGGCGGGTGCGCAGGTCCCCGCCGCCCTCGGGGCGGACAGGGCGTCCAGGACGGCCTGCACCATGGCGCGCGCATTCGGGGGTGAGGTCGCCCCGGATGACCCCGGCGCCGTCGAACGTGGTGTCCAGCGACACCGCCCGGTCCAGGTGCGGGTCGTCGGTCGTCCGGGTCCGGCCGGGCGGTGCGGGCGCGGATCTCCGCGCAGATCGCGGCCAGCGCCCGCAGGTCCGCCCCGGCCCGGGCCGCGGCGACCAGGATCTCCTCGGCCTCGTCCCGGTACTCCCCGGGGATGGCCGGGTCCACTTGGCCAGCTGGAGGGCGACCGACTTGGTCGAGCACGTCGCCCTCGGCCAGCCCGGCCAGCAGCACCTGTGGCTCTCGGCCAGCGCCTGGACCGCCTGGTACTCGGCGGCCTGACCCTTGGTCACCCGGGCGGTGTGGACCAGCCAGGCCCGCATGGTCCGCTGCCCGTCGGCCACCGTCCGTCCTGGGCGTCGAAGGCGGCCAGGCCGGCCCCGGACCGCCGCCTCCACCGCGTCGGCTCGCTCAAGCACCCGCAGCAACTCGCCCAGCACCTCGCACGGCATGCCCGCCATATCCAGGGCGGCCAGGAACCCCAGCCCGGACTCCAGCATCGCCAGCGCCTCGGCCATGCTCTCTGGATCCCTCGCGATGCACATGGCTAGTGTCTTACCTCCCCGGGGGTGTTTACGAGAGGACGTTCGGTTGACTCGCTATATTGTCTTAGTGATAAGGATTGTTTTCTAATCCGACCCTACCAGATGCCTCTGATATTTCGGGGACTGGCGCGGCGAGGTATTCGATTTCTTGCTTTCCAGCGGCAGGATTACCTTTTTGACAGCAACCGCACGAGATTCGGGGAATCGGCTGTGGCGGCAGGCGCATTTGTGACGCGAACGTAGTGGCGAGAATGGCGGTAACGGCGAGCTGCGGCCAGGTCCGTTACCTGACCGAGCCGCAGGCCGGCTCCAGGCGTAGCCGGGCGCGTCAGGGAGGCGGGGTCGGGCGGGGTCAGCGCTCTGCGGGGCGGGTCAGGAGGCGGGGCGGGGCGGGGGTGTCAGGATCGGGGCGGGGCGGGGCGGGAGCTGGCCGGTCTTCTCGTATTCGGTGATCTCCGCCAGGCGCCGGGCGTGCCGCGGCTCGCCGGAGAAGGGTGTGGACAGGAAGACCTTGGTGAAGCCGATCGCGTCGTCCACGCTGTACATGCGCGCGCCGAGGCTGAGCACGTTGGCGTCGTTGTGCAGCCTGGCCAGCTGAGCGGTCTCGTCGGTCCAGGCCACCGCCGCGCGGATGCCGGGGATCTTGTTCGCGGCGATCTGCTCGCCGTTACCGGAACCGCCGATCACGATGCCCAGGCTGCCCGGGTCGTGGATGACGCCGTGGGCGGCGCTCATCACGTACGGCGGGTAGTCATCGTCCTGCGATATACGACTCCGGGCCGCAGTCCACCGGTTCGTACCCGGCTCCGGTCAGCCACTCGATGAGGCGGGTCTTCAGCTCGTAACCGGCGTGGTCAGATCCCAGGTAAACGCGCACGGGCCAAGTCTGCCAGACCCGGCACCGTCGACACGGGCAGGCGCCCGACCAACTCAGTCGAAGATGGCCCGCGGGCGGATAGGGTCGAACCAGAAATCTACTCGGGCAGGCTCCTGCTCGGTCATGCACACTCCTCACATGAGTAAAGCTGGCTTCGCCCCCGGCAGCACCGACCCGGCGGCTCGGGCGCGAATTCCACGACGAAGGGATCAGCCGGTGACATCCAACTTGACCCGCGACGAGGCGGCGGTCCGCTCGGCGCTCATCAAGGTTGCCTCCTATCACGTGGACCTCGACCTGACCGGCGGCGACGAGGTGTTCGCCTCGGTCAGCGTGGTCAGGTTCGACTGCACCGAGCCGGGCTCGACCAGCTTCATCAACCTGACCGCCCCCGCGGTACGCGAGATCACCCTCAACGGGGAGCCGGTCAGCCTCGCCGCGTTCGACGGCGACCAGATCACGCTGGAGGCACTGGCGGCCAGCAACGTGCTGCGGGTCGCGGCGGACTGCGCCTATTCGCGCAGCGGCGAGGGGCTGCACCGGTTCACCGACCCGGCCGACGGCCGGGTGTACCTGTATTCGGACCTGGAGACCTTTGACGCGCACCGGGTGTACGCGTGCTTCGACCAGCCCGACATGAAGGCCGCGTACGAGCTCGCGGTGACCGCCCCGGCGGACTGGATCGTGGTCTCGAACATGGCCCCCGAGTCGAGCATCGAAGACGGCGAGGCCCAGGACGGTAAGGCACTGCGCTGGCACTTCCCGCCCACCCCGCCCCTGCCGACCTACATCACAGCCGTCGCGGCGGGCCCGTACCACGTGGTCCGGGACGAGCACGACGGCATTCCGCTGGGCGTGTTCTGCCGCCAGTCGCTGGCTTCCTACCTCGACGCGGACGAGATCCTGGAGGTGACGCGCCAGGGCTTCGACTTCTACCACAATTCGTTCGGCATCAAATATCCGTTCGAGAAATATGACCAGCTTTTCGTGCCCGAATTCAAAGAGGGCGCGATGGAGAATGCGGGCTGCGTCACCCTCCTGGAATCGTACATTTTCCGGTCGCGGGTCACCGATTTCGCCCGGGAAGCGCGGGGCGAAACCATCCTGCACGAAATGGCGCACATGTGGTTCGGCGACCTGGTCACGATGCGCTGGTGGGACGACCTGTGGCTGAACGAGTCGTTCGCCACCTGGGCGGGCACGCTCGCGCAGGCCGATGCGACCCGCTGGACATCGGCCTGGACCACGTTCGCGCAGCTGTACAAGTCATGGGCCTACCGGCAGGATCAGCTGCCGTCCACCCATCCGATCGCGGCGGACATCCCGGACATCCACGCCGTGGAGGTCAATTTCGACGGGATCACGTACGCCAAGGGCGCGTCGGTGCTCAAGCAGCTGGTGGCCTACGTCGGGCGGGAGAACTTCCTGGACGGCGTGCGGAGGTATTTCGGCGCGCACGCGTGGGGCAACGCGACGCTGACCGACCTGCTCTCCGCTCTGGAGCAGACCTCGGGCCGTGACCTGGCCTCGTGGTCGCGGGAATGGCTGCAGACCGCCGGGGTGAACACGCTGCGGCCGTCCTATTCGGTGGACTCCGACGGCCGGTTCACCGAGTTCGCGGTGGAGCAGGCGGCCCCGGCCAGTCATCCGCTGCTCCGGTCGCACCGGATCGCGATCGGCCTATACGACCGGACTTCCGGGGGCGAGGCAGGCCTGTCGCGCCGCCTGCGGGTCGAGACCGACGTGACCGGGCCGCGCACCGTGATCGGTGAACTCGCCGGGCAGCCGCGCCCCGACCTGGTCCTGGTCAACGACGATGACCTCACCTACGCCAAGATCCGGCTCGACGATCATTCGCTGCGGACGCTGATCGAGTCCTCGACCGGCTCGTTCACCGAGTCGCTGCCCGCGGCGCTGTGCTGGGCGGCCGCCTGGGACATGTGCCGCGACGGGGAGATGGCGGCGCGCGACTACGTCCGGCTGGTCTTGTCGGGCGTCTCCTCGGTGGCCGACATCAGCGTGGTCCAGACGCTGCTCCGCCAGGCGGGTCAGGCGGCCCGCAGGTTCGCCGACCCGCTCTGGCGGGAGACCGGGCTGGCCCTGATGGCCAGCGCCCTGCGCGACCTGCTCCAGACCGCGCCGGCGGGCTCGGATGCGCAGCTGGCCTACGTCCGCGCGTTCGCGGGCGTCGCCACCTCCGCTGACGACCTCGCGCTCCTGGCCGGCCTGCTGGACGGCTCGGTCCTGCTCGACGGGCTCAGCGTCGACACCGACCTGCGCTGGGCGCTGCTGGGGCGGCTGGTGAGCCGCGGCGCCGCCGGGACGGCCGGGATCGACGCGGAGCTGGCGCGAGACGCGACCGACGCCGGCGAGCGGCACGCCGCGACCTGCCGCGCGGCGATCCCCACGGCCGAGGCCAAGCGCGAGGCCTGGCAGACGCTCATCAGCGGCGAGCTGACCATCGCGATGTTCCGGGCGGCGCTGGGCGGCTTCGTCGACCCGGATCAGCCGCGGCTCATCGAGCCGTACCGGGAGGACTACTTCGCCGTCGTGGGCGGCGTATGGCGCGAGTGGTCGTCGGCGATGGCGCAGGACTTCGTGGCCGGCGCCTACCTGGTGTGCCCGCTGTCGCAGGAGACGGTGGCGGCCACGGACGACTACATCGCGCGCGAGGATCCGCCCGCCGCGCTGCGCCGCCTGCTCACCGAGGGGCGCGACGACGTGCTCCGGGCGCTGCGCTGCCAGGCCCGCGACCGGCAGGCCGGGTAAGCCGGTTCGGCTCCAGCCGGGACGGGCCGGATCCAGGTAGTCGGCCAGGCCGGGACACGCTCGGTGAGCAGGTTCACGGCGAACAGGCGGGCAGGTGGCCTCCATCCAGGCCGCCGGGGCCGCCGTGTCGCCGGGTCCGCCAGATGATCAGCGAGCAGGTCAGCAGCGCCGCAGCCAGGGCCGGTCCCTTGGCCTGATCAGACCCGGGTCGCCAGCGGCCCGAGGACAGACCCGGCCGGATCACTTTGACGACAGCCCGGCCGCCTGGTAGTCAGGTTCTCGGCTTGGGCAGCCACTTCACGTCGGCATCGGCCTCAGCGCCGGCACGATCGACTTGGCGATGGCCTCGCGGACGTGCTGGGCCAGATCGGCCAGGGGAACCGCGACGGTGGCGCCGGTGGCGCGGTCGGTGAGCTCGGCGGTGCCCGCGGCCAGGCCGCGCTTGCCGACGGTGACACGGAACGGGATGCCGACCAGTTCGGCGTCGGCGAACTTGACGCCCGCCCGGACCGGCCGGTCGTCCACGATGACGTCCACCCCGGCGTCGGCCAGCGCCATGTACACCTCCTCCCCCGCCTCGGCCACCGCGGAGTCGTCCTGCTGGGCGATCACCACCACGACCTCGAACGGGGCGACCGCGACCGGCCAGACGATGCCCTTGTCGTCGTGGTGGACCTCGACGATCGTGGCCATGGCCCGCTCGACCCCGATGCCGTAGCAGCCCATGACCGGCCGGACCGGCTGGCCGTCCGGGCCGGACACGCGGATGTCCAGGGCCTCGGAGTACTTGTAACCCAGCTTGAAGATGTGGCCGACCTCGATGCCGCGCTCCACCTCCAGGCCGTGCCCGCAGTTGACGCAGGCATCCCCGGCGGTGACCTCGCGCAGGTTGGCCCACCGGCCGACGCTGATGTCCCGCTCGACGTCCACGCCGCGCAGGTGGGTGTCGTCGACGTTGGCGCCGGTGTACATGCCGCGCCGACCGCGCAGCGCCTCGTCCGCGATGACCGGGTGACCAGTGACAAGCCGACCGCGCCCAGGCTGCCCGGCAGCGCGCCGAGGGCGTCGCGGATCTCGTCCGGCTGGGCCGGGCGGATCGCGGTCGCCCCGGTGGCGTCGACGAGCTTCTGCTCGTTCAGCGCGTGGTCGCCGCGCAGCAGGACGAGGGTGAGCACACCGTCCAGGAAGTAGACCAGCGTCTTGATCTGGCGGTCGGCCGGGGCCCCGTATCGCAGCCGCGAGGTCCTCGATGGTGCGTACCCCGGGAGTGGCGAAGGGCTCGGGGGCCGCGAGAGCCACGTTCCGTTCGGAAGAATCATCTACGGCGGCCAGGGCGGACGTAGCCTTCTCGATGTTCGCCGCGTAACCGCACTCCGGGCAGAGGACGATCAGGTCCTCGCCGCTGGGCGAGGGGCAGACGAACTCGGTGGAGTCCGAGCCGCCCATGGTGCCGCTGGAGGCCTCGACCGGGATGGCCGGGATGGACAGCCGCTCGAAGATCCGCGTGTACGCGTCGCGGTGCAGGCGGAAGGAGACGTCGAGCCCGTCCGGGCCCAGGTCGAAGCTGTAGGAGTCCTTCATGGTGAACTCGCGGGTGCGCATCAGGCCGGCCTTGGGCCGCGGCTCGTCGCGGAGTTTGGTCTGGATCTGGTACCACATCTGCGGCAGCTCGCGGTAGGACTCGAGCTCGGTGGCGAGGGTGGAGACGACCTCCTCGTGCGTCATGCCCAGGGCCAGGTCGGCGCCGCGCCGGTCCTTGAGCCGGAACAGTTCGTCGCCCATCAGCTCCCAGCGGCCGCTGAGCAGCCACAGCTCGGCCGGGTGCATGACCGGCATCAGGATCTCCTGGGCGCCGATCCGGTCCATCTCCTCGCGGATGATCCCGATGACCTTGAGCCGGACCCGGTGGCCCAGCGGCAGCAGCGAGTAGTGCCCGGCCATCAGCTGGCGGATGTAGCCGGCCCGGAGCAGCAGGCGGTGGCTGGGCGCGCCGGCGTCGGCCGGGTCGTCGCGCAGCGTCGGGATGTGCATCGTGGACCAGCGCATGCCGCGTACTCTCACTTTCACGCCGGGGTCGGGCAAGCCCGTAGTCTATCGCCGGCGGGCGGTGAGCGCCGAGCCGATGCGCTGGGCCAGTTCGGCCAGGGTGCGGATGTGCCGGTGACCGTCGGGCGCCGGGCAGAATCCGTTCGGGTCCAGGTGGACGGGCTGCAGGCCGGCGGCGCGGGCGCCGGTCACGTCGTACCGGAGGCTGTCGCCGACGTACAGGACCCGCTCGCTGGCGGGCACGCCGAGGGCGGCCAGCGCGATGCCGAAGATGGCCGGATCCGGCTTGGCCACGCCGACCACCGCGGAGTCGACCACCACGCCGACCGGGATCCCGGCGTGGGGCGGTCCGTCCTGTCTTCCGGCCCGGGCCGTCGGGTGCGTAACATACGCCGAGGCGGCGCAGTTCGGCCTGCACGGTGCCGTCGGAGTTCGAGACCACGCCCATCGGCAGGCCGAGCGCGGCCAGGGCCCGCAGCCCGGACTTCACCCCGGTGCCGACGTGCGTCCAGGCCCGGCCCGCGGTCGCCTCGGCCACCTCGGCGGCCAGGTCGCGGCACCGGTCCTCGGCCACGCCGCAGGCGGCGAGGTAGCCGACCAGGTACTCACGCCACCAGGTGCCCGCGACGGGCGGCGTGCCGGCCAGGTCCTGGACCACCATCGCCCGGTAGTGGGCCCGCTCGAACGAGGCGACGTCCGGCGCGAGGCCGAGCGCCCGCAGCGGCGGCCGCAGCAGGTCGGGCTGCGGGAAGACCAGCACCCCGCCCGCGTCGAGCAAGATCGCGCTGACCCCCTGACTCACACCGGCACTATACGTGGGTCTGACCCGGTTGGCCACCAGCCTGCAGAACCCGACCGCGTCGGTCACGATCGAGACCGCCGCCGGGGCGGACGTCGCCCGCGCCCACCGTCAGGTCCCAGGTCCCGCCGCCCGGGCCGGTCAGGACCAGGCGAACGTCCACCGGCTCGCCCAGGCCCGCGCGGGCCGCGGCGTGTGGCAGCAGGCGGGCCGCGAGTCCGGTCATCAGCCGCAGCGTCGAGACGTCGGGACGGACGCCGCCCATCCATTCGCCCTGCCGGATGTCGTTCTCGTGGGTCCACAGCTCGAAGGCCCGGACGACAAGCAGCGCGCACAGCGGCAGCCGCATGCCGTGCATGGCGACCTCGGCCCCGGAATCAGCGGACCGCGCCAGGTCGAGGGTACGGTCAGCGGCCCGTCGCCAGTCGGCGCGCGTCCGAGCGGGCGGCCGGACGGCCTGGTCGACGGCCGCGGCCTGGGTGGACTCGACGTGGCTGGCGTCGGCCACCTCCGGGTCGCCTGCCAGGGCGCGGTGCATGTCGCTCTCGACGCCGATCAGGTGCCCGACCAGGCCCTGCACGTCCAGGCCACGCAGCACCGGCGTGCGCCAGTCGTCATCGCTCAGGAAGCACAGCAGCGTATGGAAGGCGCTCGCCGCCCGGCTGAAGGCTTCCGTGGCCGAGATCTCGGGAGCGTCGGGGACCGGACGGCCGACGGCCCGCGCCCGCAGCGAAGCCGCCAGGACACGTTCACGCAGCCCAGCTGGCAGCGCGGGCGGGTCACGGTCGGCGGCGGTCATGACGACTCCAGCAACTCGCGGTCCAGCATTTCTTCCAGCTTGGCCAGCGCCAGCCGCAGGCGCGACTTGGCGGTGCCTTCCGGGATGCCGACGGCGTGCGCGACCTCGCGGCAGGTCAGCCCCTCGAAGTAGGCCAGCTCGACGACCTGGCGCTGGCTAGCGGGCAGCAGCTGGACCGCGGCCCGGACCAGGCTGGTTGTCTCGGCCGCCAGCAGCTCGTCGCCGTGCCCGCCCCGGGACCTGGTCAGTTTTCGCGCGCTACCATCGGCTGGTGCTCCCGTTCTCCGCTGCGACCCGCACGGCCAACCTGGCGAGGATGGCGCAGGACCGGTTCGACGTGCTGGTGATCGGGGGCGGGATCACCGGGGCGGGCATCGCCCTGGATGCCGCCGCGCGCGGATTCTCGGTCGCGCTGGTGGAGAAGGACGACTTCGCGTCGGGAACCTCCGGACGCTCGTCCCGGCTGGTCCATGGCGGTCTGCGGTACCTCGAGCACGGGGAGTTCGGTCTGGTCCGTGAGTCGCTGCGGGAGCGCGGGCTGTTGTTCCGGCTGGCTCCGCACCTGGTCCGGCCGGTGCCCATGTACATGCTGGCGGGCGATCTCGCAGCCGCGCCCGGTACGGGCTCGGCCTGACCGGCTACGACCTGATGGCGGCCGGCCGGAACGTCGGAGTGCACCGGCCGGTGACCGCGGACGCAGGTCCGGCGGGCCATCCCGGGCCTCGGCGGGGCACCGTCCCGCGGCTACCGGTACTTCGAATGCCAGACGGACGACGCCCGGCTGACCATCGAGGTGGCCCGGGCCGCGCAGGCCTCCGGCGCGGTGCTGGCCAACCACACCCGGGCCGAGGCGCTCCTCGGCGGCGCCCGGGTCGAGGGCGCGGTCGCGGCGGAGAAGATAACCGGGCAGCGATTCGAGATCCGGGCCAGCGTCACGGTGAACGCGGGCGGGGTGTGGGCCGATCAGGTCCGCGGCCTGGCGGTCGCTGCGGCGGGTGAGCAGCGGCTGCAGCCGAGCAAGGGCGTGCACCTGGTGTTCGCTCCGGGAGCGGTCCGGACCAAGGCGGCGCTGGCGGTTCCCTCGGCGGCGGGCGACGGGCGCTTTGTCTTCCTCGTCCCGTGGGAGGACCGGGTCTACGCCGGGACGACCGACACCCCTTATTCGGGCAACCTGGATCGCCCGGCCGTGGAGGACGCCGACCGCGACTACATCCTGGCCACGGTGGCCCGGCATTTCCCGGACGTGACCGAGGGCGACGTGGTGGCCTCCTGGGCCGGGCTGCGCCCGTTGCTGGGCGGGTCCGCGGCGGATGCCCGGACCGCCGACCTGTCGCGCAAGCACGTGGTCTTCGAGGACCCGCCCGGCCTGTTCACCATTACCGGGGGGAAGCTGACGACCTACCGGGCCATGGCCGAGGACCTGGTGGACCGGATCTCCGGCACGCTGGGGGCACGGGGACGGTGCTCCACCCGGAGCATCCCGCTCGGCCTGCACGGCCCAGCCGGCGTGGCGCTGCAGCTGGCCACGGCCGAGGCGGCCCGTCTGGGCCTGCCGCCGGGCACCGGAGCCCGGCTGGTGCAGCGCTACGGCGATGACTGGCGCGAGGCCATCCGCCTGATCGGGCAGGACCCGTCCCGGGGCGAGCCGGTCGTGGACGGCCTGCCCGTGCTGAACGTCGAACTGGACCTGGCCCGGGAGCGCGAGATGGCCATCACGGCCGGGGACGTGTTCGTCCGCAGGACCCGGCTGACCACCCGCGACGCGTCGGTCCGGGTGCCTCCGGCTCCCGGGGCGATCACACCTTCAGGCGGATCGGCGTCCGGATGATCTCGAACGTGGCCGGCGTGGTGCCCAACGTCTCGCCGTCCGCCTCGATAGGGAACGGCGGGTCGGCTTCGACTCGCACCCGGCTGGCCCGCAGTTCCGCGATGTTGCGGTGCGGAAGGTGCGCTCCCCGGTAGACCTTCGGCAGCATGGTGAAGGCGTCGGACTTCGGGCCCGCCATGACCAGCACGTCGAGCGCGCCGTCGTCCGGCTCGGACTTCGGCGAGATCTGCATGCCTCCCCCGTAGAACCGGCAGTTCGCCACCACCACGTTGTGCGCCCGCCACTGGTAGGCGTGGCCGTCCGCGTCGAGCCGCACGGTAGCCGGGCGGAAGCCCGGCAGCGTCAGCCAGAACCCGGCCAGGTACCTGACGGACCCGAGGGAGGCGGGGAGCCGGGCGGTCCGGGCGACCACCGCTCCGCCCAGGCCTGCTTCGGCGATGTTGGGGAAGTACCTGGTTATCTCCGCCGGGCCATCCGTGAAGGTCACGCGGCCCACGTCGATGGGGCGGACCCGGTCTCCGGCCAGGCGACGGGCGGCCTGGAGGGTGTCGCCGGGGATGTCGAACGACCTGGCGAAGTCGCACCCGGAGCCGGCCGCGACCACGCCGAGCACGGCGTCGGCGGCGACCGGCCGGCCGTCGTCGAGCATTCCGTTGACCACCTCGTGGACGGTTCCGTCGCCTCCGGCCGCGACCAGGTACCGCTCGCCGTGCGCCAGGGCGTCCCGGGCGATCTCGGTGGCGTGGCCGGGATAGGCCGTCCGGGCGACGCGGTAGCTGAGCCGGGCGCCGGTCAGGATGCGTTCGATCTCCGGGAGGTGCCGGCCCACCCTCCCGCCGCCTGCCCGCGGGTTGGCGATGACGACCAGCGGGCCGAACGGTTCCGTGGTCATGGCAGCAGCGCCCCGGGGTTCATGATGTGGGCGGGGTCGAGGGCCGCCTTGATCTTCTTCAGCACGTCCATCCCGGCCTCGCCGAGCTCGCCCGGCAGGAAGGCGGCCTTCAGCCGTCCCACGCCGTGATGATGGGTCAGGGTTCCGCCTGCGGCGGCACAGCTTCGCACGGCGTCATGCCACGCGGCCAGGTACCGCGTCTCCGCGTCCTGGTCGTCTGTCCCGCCGATCAGGAACGTGAAGTACAGGGACGAGCCGGACGAATACAAGTGGGACAGGTGGCAGAGCACGGCCTGCGAGTGCGCGGCCAGGGCGTCCCGGATGCCGGCGTACAGCCGCGGCACGGCGGACCACAGCCCGGCGACCTCGAACGTGTCCACGATCACCCCCGGGCCGAACGCGCGCTCGGGCCCCATGATCCTGGCGTAGGTGCCGACGGCATCGTAGCGGTGCTGCCACCAGTGATCCCCGTACGCCGCATCGAGCTCGCCGGACGAACCCGCCCGCGCTATGACGCCGGCGGCCAGTTGCTTCCTGGTCTCCAGCGCCTCCAGCGCCGCCGGACGCCGACCGGGAAGCCGAGCATCGCCACGCACCCGCCGGCATGACCGAGCGTCCCGAAGCTCAGCTGGGCGTCGGCCTCGTCGTAACCCCGGATGACGGCCGCGCCCGTCTCCGCGCGCACGGCGTCCCTGAGCCCGTCGGCCAGCGCCGCGAAGGAGGGGAAGCCGAACACCAGCCAGTCCCAGCCGGCCGGCCGGGCCCGGCAGGCCAGCGTCGCCTCGGTCACCACCGCGAGCGTCCCTTCGGACCCCACCAGGAGCCGCCGCAGGTCGGGCCCGGCGGCCGAACGCGGCACAGGGTGGCACCGCAGGATGCCGCCGTCGGGCAGGACCGCGGTGCAGCCCAGCAGCACGTCCTCGATGGCCCCGAATCCGGTGGACGCCTGCCCGGCCGAGGAGGCGGCGATCCAGCCGCCGACCGTGGAGGAGGCGATCGACTGCGGATAGTGGCCGGTCGTCAGCCCGTGCGAGGCCAGGACGTCCTCGAGCTGGTCGCCGCGCACGCCGGCCTCGGCCTGGACCACCCGCGAAACCGGGTCGACGGCGGTGACTGGCATTCATCCGGGACAGGTCCAGCACGATCGAACCGGCCCCGGCCACGGCCCCGCCGCACACCCCGGAGCCGCCGCCCCGGGGGATCACGGCCACGCGCGCTTCGCCAGCCCAGGCCAGCACCGTGGCGACCTCTTCGGTGCGGGCCGGGAAGACCACCGCGGCCGGGATCGGAAGCTCGTCGCCCCGGACCCGGCGCAGCAGGGCCAGCGCCCAGGAGTCGATGGCCCGGTCCCGCAGGATGCCGGGGTCGGTCGTGACCGCGCCGGCCGGGAGGCGGCCGGTCAAAGTGTCTATTGGGTCCACGGCGCGGATAGTAGCCCAGCCACGGCGTCATCGCCCGCTCAGCACGGCGGTGCGGACCGGAAGGTTCTTGCGCCGTCGCCGGTCAGCGGGCCCTGGACGCCGCCAAGCGGCGTGCCGTCTGCCCACCGGTACACCAGGATCCAGACATCGGGTGCCCGGGGGTTGATGTCGAGATTGGGCGCCACGATCGTGAGGTCACCGTTCCGGTCCGCGGTACCTTCCGCCAGACCGTACGCCGCGACGTACTGGCCTCCGCAGGTGTCCGACAGCAGGCCGTAGCGCTGGCCGGGACTGGCGTGCTGGCCGTAGACGAACAGCCAGGTGAGCGTGGCCGAGCCCGGCTCGGGGCGGACGGCGACCACGACCACGGAAAACGAGCCGCCCGCCGCGTCGGGGAGCCGGAACATGGCGCTCCCCGAAACAGCCGGCAGCGCCGCGGTCGCAGGTGCCGGGTGGGAGGCATTCCGCAATGCCGTACGCAGATGGCCGATCGTGTCATCCTGGTGCGCCACAACCAGCGCCAGGCTCACCGTCACGCCCAGGCAGGCCAGCAGGACTGCGAGCACGACGATCGCGATCCAGCCGCCGCGGCTAGGCCTAGGCCACCGGGCGCCGGGACGCCATTGCGGCCCGGATGACAAGATATCCGGCTGCCCGTCCATGACCTACCACCGTCCGCCTGCTGGCCACCAGTCTTGCTTACCAGCGCAGGGTGAGCCAAGTGCGGGACGACCCTTCTCTGGCGGCCGGGTCACGCCACCACCGCCGGACGACCCCGGCATGTTCCATGCAGCAAGAGTAAGCACCCGCAGGGCCCGAGTCGCCCTCCCCCGGTTGCCCGTCTGGCTACTCCCCCGGGAGTACGCGGGGCGCGGTTAATAGGGTGGCATTATGCACGGGAGGCGTGGATGAGCGGGTATCTGGACTATTCCGGCCGGGACGACATGCTCAGCGGGGGCGTTCGGAAGATCCCGGTGAACACCCCTGCGGGCCGGTTCCGGTGTGGGTCAAGCGGGTCGGCAACGATCCGGGCCTGCGGTTGCTGCTGCTGCACGGCGGGCCGGGCTGCGACGCACGAATACTTCGAGGCCTGCGACAGCTACCTGCCCGCCGCGGGGATCGAGTACTACTACTACGATCAGCTCGGCTCGGGGTTCAGCGACCAGCCCGACGAGCCCGTCGCTGTGGGACCTGGACCGGTTCGTCGACGAGGTGGAGCAGGTCAGAGCGGCGCTCGGGCTGAACCGGGACAACTTCGTGCTGCTCGGCCACTCCTGGGGCGGGATCCTGGCCATGGAGTACGCGCTGGCTTACCAGCAGCACCTGCGCGGGCTGGTCATCTCCAGCATGATGTCCAGCGTCCCGGCCTACAACGCGTACGCCGAGCAGGTGCTGATGCCGCAGATGGACCAGGCGGCGCTGGCCGAGATCAAGGCGTTCGAGGCGGCCGGGGACACCGAGAACCCCAGGTACATGGAACTGCTCATCGACCAGCACTACGTCCACCACGTGCTGCGGATGCCGCCCGCGGACTGGCCCGACCCGGTGCAGCGCGCGTTCGGGCACATCAACCCGGCGATCTACGTGTCCATGCAGGGTCCCAGCGAGCTCGGCATCAGCGCCGACGCCAGCCTGGCCCACTGGGACCGGACCGCCGAACTGGCCTCCATCGAGGTGCCGACCCTGGTCATCGGGGCTCAGCACGACACCATGGACCCGGCGCACATGAAGATGATGGCCGGCCGCCTGCCCCGCGGCCGGTACCTGCACTGCCCGGACGGCAGCCACATGGCCATGTACGACGACCAGCAGGTGTACTTCGCTGGCCTCATCGACTTCCTGCGCGGGCTGCCGTAGCGGCCCACAGGTCCTATCGGTCAGCGTCGCGGTCATCATCCTCCTCGGACGCGGTACCGCTGCTGCGCGGTGCCTTCGCTGCTCGGCTTGGTGCCGGTGATCAGCCGCTCGCGGTCGAACAGCCGGGCCACGGCGAAGAGGGCCAGGCCGTCGATCACCAGGAGACCGCCGGCCAGCGCGGCGGCCACCGCGAACGTCGGGCTTATCACCTGGAACGACATGAGCGCGACCACCGCGATTGGCGGCAGGCTGGCCAGGGTGCTGAGCTGCTGCGCGACACGGGTGTCGGTGGCCCTCGCGGAGATGGCCAGGCCGACCCAGATCGCCCAGGCGGCCAGTAGCGGGATGAAGAGCAGCGCGGCGGGCAGCTGCGGAGCGTGCAGCACCGCCGTGGCGACCGCCGACCTGGCCGCGAATTGCGTGATCGCCACGAAGATGCCGAACATCAGGTACGACACGCCGACCGCGGGCAGGAAGATCGCCGCGGCCTTGCCGAGCATGAATTCCACCCGGGTGACCGGCGTGGTCAGCACCGGCTCGAGGGTTTCCTGCTCGCGTTCCCCCACCACCGCGTATGCGCTCAGTATCGCGGGCACGAAGACCGGGATCAGCAGCGGCAGGAACAGCCCGGTCTCGACCCGCTTCTCCAGCACCGTGCTCAGCGCCGTGGCCTTGAGCGCGAGAATTTGCGCGGTCGGGGTGATCAGGAAGACGATCGGCAGGACGGCCGCCGTGGTAAGGATGAACCGGTTGCGCTGGAACTCCGCGAGTTCCTTGCGGATGACAGCGCCGATGCGGGTCGCGCTCATGCTCATCGGGCCCGGCCCTCCGTGTCCTCCACCAGCTGGAGGTAGACATCCTCCAGCGTGTGCCGCGGTTCGGCGATCGACAGCACGTCGGCCCCGGCCGCCACCAGCGCCCGGGTGACCGCGGGTGCGGCCTGGGCCGGATCGGTGACGGTCAGGGCGTAACTCGCCGGGCCGGCTGGGGTGGTTGGGTTGGTGGCGTGCCAGCCCTGGACCGCCGGCAGGCCGGTGAAAACCTGATCGGGCCGGTCCAGCGGCCCCGCGGTCGTGACGGCCAGGGACCGGCTGAACATGGCCTCGCGCAGTTCGTCGGGCCGGCCGATGGTGCGCAGCCGGGTGCTCATGATCGCGACCCGGTCGCATAGCCGCTCCGCCTCATCCAGCCGGTGGGTAGTGAGGAAGACAGTGACGCCGCGGTCCCGCAGCGCGGCGATCAGGCCGTGGACCTCGTGTGCGGCCACGGGGTCCAGTCCCGAGGTCGGCTCGTCGAGGAACATGACCACCGGATCGTTCAGCAGGGAGCGGGCCAGCGCCGCCCGCTGCCGGAGGCCCTTGGACAGGCTCCCGGTGAGGTCCTGGGCCCGGTCGGCCAGGCCGACCGCCGCGAGGGCCTCGGTAATCCGCTGCTCCCGCCGCGCCAGGCCGTACAGCCGCGCGAAGTACTCCAGGTTCTCGGCGACCGTCAGCCGGCGGTACAGCCCCGGGGCTTCCGGCATGACCGAGATGCGCTGGCGGATCTCGGCCGCGGTGGCCGGGCCCAGCGGGAGGCCGGCCACCACGGCGGACCCGGCGGTCGGCGCGATCAGCGTGCCGAGGATCCGGACCGTCGTCGTCTTGCCCGCCCCGTTGGGGCCGAGGAAGCCGAACACCTCGCCGCTCGCGACGCTGAATGACACGTCCGCCACGGCCGTCCGCTGGCCGAAATCCTTGGTCAGGTGGCTTACCTCGATCGCAGCCGCCGGGCTCGAGGATGATCCAGGCATCGTGCTTGTCCCCTCTGGGCGGGACGGTTACGGCCGGGGCGGCCCCCAGATCGGGGGGTGCCGGTCCTTCCAGGGGCGGGCCTCCTCCAGCTGGGCCGACAGGGAGATCAGGGTGGCCTCGCCGCCCATCCGGCCGGCCAGCATCACGCCGATCGGCAGGCCCTCGGCGCTCCAGTGCAGCGGGACGCTGACGGCCGGCAGGCCCGCGACGTTGTAGATCGCGGTCCACGGCGTGAACCGCTTCTGCCGCTCGAAGTTCTCCGCCGGGTCCACCTCGTCGAAGTAGCCGACCGGCCGCGGAGGCTGGGCCAGGGTCGGGGTGAGGATCGCGTCGTAGGCGCTCAGCGCGGCGATCGCCGGCGCGGGTGACGAACTGCATGTAGGCCTGGGCGAAGAGGAAATCGGGCGCGGCGGTCGCGCGGCCGCGCTCGCGCAGGTAACGGGTCAGCGGCAGCAGCTCTTGCTCCTGCGACGGGTCCACCGGCGTCAGCGTGGCGTAGGTGTAGTAGATGGTCTCGAAGAACGGCACGAGGTCCTCGCCCAGCGGCATCGCGATGTCCTCCACCTCGTGGCCGAGGCTGGCCAGCAGGGCGCTCGCGTCCTGGAAGGCCTTCACGCAGTCCGGGTGGACGTCCACGCCGGGTACCGGGTGCTGCAGGGTGCGGCCGATCAGCAGCCGGCCCGGCGGGCGGCTCGCGTGGCCCAGGAAGGACTCGCCGGGCGGCAGCGGCGGCTGGGTGTACATGTCGCCGGGGAAGTTACCCGTCATCACGTCGAGCAGCAGCGCGGCGTCGGCCACGGTGCGGGCGATCGGGCCGTCCACCCCGAAGCCGAGCAGGTCGGGGGCGAGCGGGCCGCCCGAGACCCGGCCGCGGGACGGCTTGATCCCGAACAGCCCGCAGACGCTGGAGGGGATGCGGATGGACCCGGCGCCGTCGCTGCCCTGGGCGGCCGGGGCCAGGCCCGCCGCCACCGCGGCGGCCGCGCCGCCGCTGGACCCCCCGGCGGACCGGGACAGGTCCCACGGGGTCCTGGCCGGCGGCCCGATCTTGGTCTCGGTGTAGCACGGCAGCCCGAACTCGGGGGTGGACGTCTTGCCGGTGATGACCACGCCGGCGTCCTTGAGCTTGGTCACCATGTAGTCGTCGGTGTCCGGCACGTAGCTCTCGTACGCGAGCGAGCCCAGCGTCTGCCGCACGCCCGCGACCATGTTGAGGTCCTTGATCGGGATCGGCACGCCGGTCAGCGGCGGCAGTTCCGCGGGATCGGCGGCCCGGGCCACGGCCTTCTCGGCCGCGAGGGCCTGCTCGGCGGCGAGTTCGGCGGTGACGGTGTAGAAGGCGCCCACCTGGTCGTTGAGCTCCGCCGTCCGGCGCAGATAATGATCGGTGACGGCGACCGGCGACAGTTCCCCGGCGCGTATCGCCGCGGCCAGCTCGATCGCGGTGAGCTCGTGAATCTGGGTCATGGAGGAGATGCTAGACCACCCAAGGGCCGGGACGTTCGGCGTGTTATCGGGACGAATGACCTTGGTTCAGTCCAGCGGGAGCGGGGCACAATCGTGGTAGTACGGTGCTGTGCGCTGAGTCTTAAGGCAGTTACGCTCAGGTGGTAGGTGAAGAACCGATGGCGTGGCCGAAGCTGAGAAACCGCAGGTCAGCAGTTGCGCCGACGACGTTCAGCACTGGCGGCGGGGCCGGAACGGACGGGGCGGGGCCGCATGAGGCGGCACCGGACCGGGCCGGGACGCCGTCGTGGCGTGGTCACCAGGGCTGGGCCGACAGCCACGCGACGGTCACGCCGAGCTCCGAGGAACCCCCGGAGGCGGCGGCGGCGGAGGAGGCGGCGGCGGACCCGCTCGACGCGCCGTTCTGGGAGAGCTGGGCGCCGGCCGACCAGTCGATCGAGCTGGACGATCCGGGCGACGGCCTCCCGGAGGACGGGCCCGCGGACGACGCCGTCACGGACGTCGACCCCCGGCCCCGGCGCTCGTGGGAGCCCGTGGTCACCCCGGTGGCCGACACCCGGGAACAGCCGCAGGCGGAAGGCATCGGCAGCGCCTGGGCAACATGGCGCACCTGTCGGAGAACCCGCGGATGCGGGCCTGGCAGCGGCGGGTCATCGTCGCGGTCATCGCCGGGCTGGCCTTCGGGATCCTGCTGCACGACTGGCGGTGGGGGGTGACCTTCGCCGTGCTCGCCGCGATCGCGGACACCATCATCCGGTCCCGGACGGTGTTCAACGGCCCGGCGGGCGTCCGGCTGACCCGCGCCCAGAAGAACACGCTGCGGCAGCTCAACAGCCTGGAGCGCAAGGGCTACCGGGCCATGCACATCCTGCCCATCCCGAACAGCGAGGAGCAGATCGACCACCTGGTGATCGGCCCGGCGGGCGTGTTCGCCATCGACTCCGAGGATTGGGACAAGCGGATGCCGGTGCGCACGAGCAGCCACCGGCAGCTGTGGCACGGGCCGCACAACATGAAGGACCGGCTCGAGCACGCCCACTGGGAGGCTGACCAGGCCGCCGAGCTGCTGTCCGCCGCGATGGGCAGCCCGGTCACGGTCCGCCCGGTCCTGGCCGTGTACGGGCCGAAGATCATGTGGGACGTGGCCGAGATCAGGGACGTCGACACCTTCAGCGGGCCGCGGCTGCGCAAGTACCTGCGCCGCCGGGCCAGGCGGCGCGGCGCGCACCTGCTCAGCCCGAGCGAGATCGAGCGCATCGACAAGGCCGCCCACATAGCGTTCCCGCAGGCCCCGCCGGCTGAGCCTGCCTCCCGGTAGGCTGTGAGCGTTAGGCAATACCGACTCGCGAGTGCAGGCCTTGGGGCCTGCGCGAGCGATCGGTGCAGGGAGCCGCCAGCAACCACAGCGGGTCTTTGCCTAACGCGAACTTTCGAATAAAGCACCTATCTCTTTCATGTCAGCTCTTTACGCTGGGGAGATCACCATGCCTCCGCTTCGGTCCCGTACGGTTACGCACGGCAGGAACATGGCAGGCGCGCGCGCCCTGCTGCGCGCCACCGGGGTCGCCCGGGAAGACATCGGCAAGCCGATCATCGCCGTCGCGAACAGCTTCACCGAGTTCGTCCCCGGGCATGTGCACCTGCGTGAGGTCGGCCAGGTGGTGGCCGACGCCATCCGGGCGGCCGGGGCGATCCCGCGCGAGTTCAACACGATCGCGGTGGACGACGGCATCGCCATGGGGCACGGCGGCATGCTGTACTCACTGCCGAGCCGCGAGCTGATCGCCGACTCGGTGGAGTACATGGTGAACGCGCACTGCGCGGATGCCATGATCTGCGTCTCGAACTGCGACAAGATCACGCCGGGCATGCTGATCGCCACCATGCGGCTGAACATCCCGACCGTGTTCGTGTCCGGCGGGCCGATGGAAGCCGGCGCGCCCGCGGGGCTTTCCGGCGTCGCCGGCCGCAAGCTGGACCTCATCGACTCGATGGTGGCCTCGGCGGATCCTTCGGTGTCCGACGAGCAGCTGCTGGCCATGGAGGAATCCGCCTGCCCGACGTGCGGTTCGTGCTCGGGTATGTTCACGGCCAACTCGATGAACTGCCTGACCGAGGCGATCGGCCTGGCCCTGCCGGGCAACGGGAGCACGCTGGCCACGCACTCGGCGCGCCGCGGGCTGTTCGAGCGGGCGGGCGCCCTGATCGCGGACATCACCAGGCAGTACTACGCCGACGGGGACGTCTCGGTGCTGCCCAGGTCGATCGCCAGCCGGGACGCGTTCGAGAACGCGATGGCGCTGGATGTGGCCATGGGCGGGTCGACGAACACGATCCTGCACCTGCTCGCCGCGGCGCACGAGGCCGGGGTGAACTTCGGGCTCAAGGAGATCGACGAGCTGTCCCGCCGGGTACCGTGCCTGTGCAAGGTCGCGCCGAGCAGCTCCTACCACCTGGAGGACGTGCACCGGGCGGGCGGCATCCCGGCGATCCTGGGCGAGCTGGACCGGGCCGGGCTGCTCAACCGCGGGGTGCGCACCGTGCACAGCGGGTCGCTGCGGGAATTCCTGGACGTGTGGGACCTGGGGTCGGCGTCCGTTTCCGCTCAGGCGGTGGAGCTCTATCACGCCGCGCCGGGCGGGGTGCGGACGGTCAAGCCGTACTCGCAGTCTTCTCGCTTCCAGACGCTGGATACCGACCGGGTGGCCGGGTGCATCCGGGACGCCGGGCATGCCTACACCGCGGACGGCGGGCTGGCCGTGCTGTACGGCAACCTGGCCCCGGACGGCGGGATCGTCAAGACGGCGGGCGTCCCGGAGGAGCTATGGACGTTCTCCGGGCCGGCCGTGGTGTTCGAGAGCCAGGAGGACGCGGTGGCGGGCATCCTCGGCGGCGCGGTGAAGGCCGGGGACGTGGTCGTCATCCGGTACGAGGGGCCGCGCGGCGGGCCGGGCATGCAGGAGATGCTGTACCCGACCAGCTTCCTGAAGGGCAAGGGCCTCGGCCGGGCCTGCGCGCTGATCACCGACGGGCGGTTCTCCGGCGGGACTGCGGGCCTGTCGATCTGCCACGTCGCGCCGGAGGCGGCCGCAGGCGGGCTCATCTCGGTCGTCGAGAACGGCGACCCGGTGGTGATCGACATCCCGCGCCGGGAGCTGCGGCTGGACGTGCCCGACTCGGAGCTGGCCGCGCGGCGGGACCGGGTGCTGTCCTCGCTGGGGTCGTACCGGCCTTTCGACCGTCAGCGGCCCGTGAGCGCGGCGCTGCAGGTCTACGCGGCGATGGCCACGTCGGCCGCGACCGGCGCGGCCCGGGACGTCTCCCTGATCGCCCACCCGGACAAGTGAGCCTGGCCTCGTCGTCGTCATCTGGTACCGGGGGGTTCGTCCGCCCGGCCCGCGCGGGCGATGCCGGTGACCTGGCGCGCGTCCAGGTCGCGTCGTGGCGGTGTGGCTTCGCCGGGATCGTGCCATCCGCGTTGCTGGCCGAGCTGACCAGCGACGAGGCCGCGGCGGTATGGCGTGACCGGTGGCGGGAGGCGATCACCAGCCCGCCGACGAGCAGGCACCGTGTGCTGGTGGCCGTGACCGAGACTCCGCCGCGCGAGGTGGTCGGGTTCGTCTCGGCCGGGCCCGCCACCGACGCCGACCGGTGGCCCGGCACCGACGCGGAGATCTACGAGTTCCGCGTGTCGCCGGAACGGGCCGGGCAGGGGGACGACAGCAGGCTGCTGCACGCGGCCGCGGACGCGCTGGTTGCTGATGGCTTCGGAACCGTGTCCATCTGGGTGCTGGAGGCCGATTCCCGGCTGCGGCACTTTCCTCGAGTCGGCCGGCTGGGCCGCGGACGGCGCCCGGGGCGAGATGGACGTGGGCACGAGCGTCCCGGTGGTGCGCCTGCACACGGCTATCAGCGAGTAACCCGCCTCACCTAGGATCGGTGCGTGGCTGATGCGCGGGAATGGCTGGCGGGGACGCGGCCCAGGACGCTTCCGGCGGCCGTCGTACCGGTGCTGATCGGCTCGGGCGTGGCTTTCGGCTACGGCCGGTTCTCCTGGTGGCGGGCGCTGCTGGCGCTCGTGGTGGCCCTCGCGCTGCAGGTGGGGGTCAACTTCGCCAACGACTACAGCGACGGGGTGCGCGGCTCGGACGAGCGGCGGGTCGGGCCGGTCCGGCTGGTCGCGGCGGGGCTCGCGCCGCCCCGCCAGGTGCTGTCCGCGGCTCTCGGGTGCTTTGCTGTCGCGGGCGCGGCCGGGCTGGTCCTGGCCGCGGTGACCGCGTGGTGGCTGGTGGCCGCGGGCGTCGCGTGCATCGCTGCCGCCTGGTTCTACACCGGCGGCCCGCGGCCGTACGGGTACCGCGGGCTCGGCGAGGTCTTCGTGTTCGCGTTCTTCGGCGTGGTCGCGGTGGCGGGCACGGCGTACGTGCAGATGGGCCGGCTGAGCTGGCTGGGCCTGGCCGCCTCGGTGCCGGCTGGGCTGCTGGCCTGCGCCCTGCTGATCGTCAACAACCTGCGGGACATCCACGGCGACACGCTGGCGGGCAAGCGGACGCTCGCCGTCCGGCTCGGTGACGCGCGCACCCGGACGGCCTACGTGCTGACGATGCTGGTGCCCTTCTGCTGCGCCGGGCTGATCGCCTTCTACCGGCCGTTCACGCTGCTGGTGGCCGTGACCCTGCCACTGGCGCGGATGCCCGTCCGGTCCGTGCGCGCGGGCGCCTCGGGTCCGGCGTTGATCAGGGCGCTGGGGCAGACGGGGCGGCTGCAGCTGGCGTTCGGCGTCGCGTTCGCGATCGGCTTGGCCATCCACCTGTGAGATTGGAGGACTGCTCAGTCATGACCACTGCGGACAACGAGGTACCTAAGATCCTGAATCTGCCGATCGGGCTGTCGGCGACGGGAATGCGGCGGGAGTTCGACAGCCTGGGCGAGGTGGAGGTGCCGGCGGACCGGTACTGGGGCGCGCAGACCCAGCGCAGCCTGCAGCACTTCAACATCGGCCACGACCGGATGCCCAAAGAGGTCTACCACGCCTACGGGTACGTGAAGAAGGCCGCCGCGATCGTCAATACCCGGGCCGGGCGGCTGCCGGCCTGGAAGGGCCAGCTGATCGAGCGGGTCTGCGACGAGGTGATCAGCGGCCAGCTGGACACGGAGTTCCCGCTGTACGTGTTCCAGACCGGGTCGGGGACCCAGTCGAACATGAACGTCAACGAGGTGATCTCCAACCGGTGCATCCAGCTGGTGGGCGGGACGCTGGGCTCCCAGCAGCCGGTCCACCCCAACGATCACGTGAACATGGGCCAGTCGTCCAACGACACGTTCCCCACCGCGATGCACATCGCGGCCTACACGATGGCCACCGGAAGACGATCCCGGCGCTGAAGCGGCTGCGGGACGCCCTGGCCGACAAGTCCAAGCAGTGGGCCGGGGTGGTCAAGATCGGGCGGACGCACCTGGAGGACGCGGTGCCGCTGACCGTCGGGCAGGAGTGGTCCGGCTATGTGGGTGCGCTGGAGGACGCGATCGCCGAGGTCGAGCAGGCCACGAGCGGGCTGCTGGAGGTGGCCATGGGCGGGACCGCGGTCGGCACCGGGCTGAACGCCCCGGCCGGGTTCGGCGACCAGGTTGCGGCGCAGATCGCCTCGATGACCGGCGCCCCGTTCAAGACCGCGGCCAACAAGTTCACCGCGCAGGGCACGCTGGACCGGATGGTCCGGGCGCACGGCGGGCTGAAGGCCGCGGCGGTGACGCTGTTCAAGATCGCCAACGACCTGCGCTGGCTGGGCTCGGGGCCGCGGACGGGAATCCATGAGCTGCTGTTCCCGGAGAACGAGCCGGGGTCCTCGATCATGCCGGGCAAGGTCAACCCGACCCAGGCCGAGGCCATGCTGATGGTCGCCATCCAGGTCATCGCCTCGGACGTCGCCGTGACGATGGGCGGGAACGAGGGCAACTTCGAGCTGAACGCGTTCCGGCCCGATCCTGATCGACAACTACCTGCACTCGGCGCTGATCATGGCCGACATGTGCGACCACTTCCGCGAGTACATGGTCGAGGGCACCAAGCTGAACCAGGCCAAGCTGAAGGAGAACATCGACCGGTCGGTGATGATGGTCACCGCCCTGTCCCCGGTCATCGGCTACGACAAGGCCGCGGAGATCTCCTACTACGCCATCGACCACGACCTGACCCTGAAGGAGGCGGCGCTGGCCAAGGGCGTGTCCGAGGACCTGTACGACCGGGTCGTCGACCCGCTCGCGCTGACCCGCGGCGGCACAGCCACCTCCGGCCGACCTCCGCCCGTCCGGCCCGCAGAAGTCCTGACATGGCCACCCCGGACACCGAGGCCGACCGGGCGGCTCACTCCATGGAGCCGATCGGCAAGGCGGCCTTCATCGCCTCGGTCGGCGGCGCCCGCGGGTACGCCGACTGGACCAATCCCGACCACCGGCTGCGGCGGCTGCTGTCGGAGTTCATCGGCATGGCCGGGCTGACGTTCATCTTGTCCGGGGGCGCGGCCATCTTGGCCCGATACGGCGGCCGCGCGCTGCAGCCCTGGCAGACAGTGCTGGTGCTGTCGTTGGTGTCGGCGCTGTGGCTGGTGGTGGCGGTTTACTTCCTGGGCGACATCTCGGCCCACTTCAATCCGGCCACCACGCTGGCCTTTGCGCTGCGCCGGGACATGGGCTGGATCATGGCCAGTGCCTACTGGGTCGTCCAGTTCACGGCGGCCGTCTGCGGGTCGCTGCTGGCCCGCGGGTTCTTCGGCCCGGAGGGCCACCTGGCCGCCACGATGCCCAAGCCTGGGCAGTCGTGGCAGGCGGCCGGGTTCGAGGCCATCATCACGTTCGGCCTGGTGCTGATGGTCTTGAACCTGGCCAACGGGCCGAAGCTCAACGGGCCGTTCATCCCGCTGGCCGTGGGGGCCTACATCATGGCCTGGGGCACCATGGGCGGGCCGTACGAGGGCGCCTCGATGAACCCGGCCCGCAGCTTCGGGCCCGACGTGGCCATCGGCCACCTGTCCACCTGGTGGGTCTACCTGATCGGGCCGGTGGCCGGCGCGGTGATCGCCGTCGGCGTGGCGCGAGTGCTGCGCGGGCCGGCCAGGGCCCAGGAAGCCGGCGCGGCCCAGGGAACCCCGCTCGACCGGACCGCGTGAGGGGCTGACGGCAAAGGGCGGGCTCAGATCGGTGATTCTGGGCATGGTCCGGCGCCTGGCGAGAGACACTTGATACGAAATGCGCGGTATCAACGACATCGCGGCGGCCGGCGTTATAGCCTGCCCCGTAATCCCAGGTTGTGAGATACGGGCGCGGAACAGTGCCTGAGCGCGTGCGTGTCCAGCGGGAAGGTGTCCAGTTGCAAGCGCAGGGAATGTGGTCGGCGGGCCAGGGCGACGACAAGGAACGATTCCTTGCCGATCTGCGCGCGCTGCGCGACACGGCTGCGCTGGAATTCGACGAACTCGCGGCCCGGGCCCATTACCCGAGCGACGTCCTCAAGGAAGCCGAGAGCGGGCCCTCCCTGCCCACCCTGCCGATCCTGGCCGCTTACGTCCGGGCCTGCGACGGAGACGTACCCGAGTGGGAGGAGCGGTGGCGGCGCCTCGGTTTCGAGGCCCGGGCCGACCCCAGCCTGCCGGTCAGGCCCGCGGGGGCCAGCCCCGCGGCGGTGGCCGGGGCCCGGGCGGGGGTCGGCGTGGTCCCGCCCGACGCGTACGATCCGGACCGGATCAGGGCAGCGCTGAGGGGCTCCCACGGTCCTTCGGGTCATGGCGCCCGCGAGCACCGCGAGCCGGGCTGCTCCCGGGCGGGGTACCCCGGAGCCGGCGGCCGCGGAGCCGGGAGTCCCGGAAAGCCCGGCCAGCTGGAGCGCCGGGACGAGCTGGGACGAGACCAGGAGCTGGGATGCGGGCGCGCGCTGGGAGGGCACCGCGGCCGAGGTCGGCGGCGCGCCTGCCAACGGGAACCATTACGTGAGCCAGCCGGGCGATGAGCCGCCCGGCACCGCGGTCGCCGAGACGCCGGATGCGGCCACGGCCGAGGCTATCCGGCGCGATCCGTTCTCCACCGCCTGGCTGCGGGACGAGGAGTTGACGTCGCCGCCCGACACCGAGTCCGGGTGGCCGGACCGGGCCGAGGCCGGGCCGCAGGCGGCTGCTGCGGACTCCTGGTTCACCCCGCGCGAGAAGGCCGACGACGAACGGACCTGGCACGACGCGGGGGCGGAGATCCAGCGGCCCGCTGCGTCGCCGCCCGAAGGACAAGCCATTTCGCGGGCTGCCTGGCCCGCGCCCGCCGAGACTCCGGCCGGCGACCCGCCGGGTGCGGCCGCGGCCGAGGGTGCGCCGTCACGGACGATAGCCGGACCTACGGTACCGCCCGGGCCGGTCGTCCCGCCGGGCAAGTCGCGGCCGGACCGGCTCTACCCGGTGCGGTTGCTGGTGGTCATCGTGGTGGCGGCCCTCATCGGCAGCATTCTGGTCCTGCTGCTGAGGTAGCTGCTAGCTTGCGGGTTCGCTGCCGTTGGCTGACGAGGCATCCCGGTCCGGCGGCAGCGCGGGCACATCGGCCGGACCGGGGCCCGTGATGTTCAGCGGATCGGCGGAACCGAGCGGGTCACCGAAGTTCACGCCCGGGACGGCCGCGGCGAGCATGGCCGTCATGGCCTCAGCCGCGGCCGGGTTCATCCCGGTCGGCGGGACGGCCGCGGACGGCTCGGATTCCAGTTCCGGAGCGGTGGCGGCGGCAGGCGCGGCGCCGATCGCGGGCCGACCGTCGGCGGCGGCGGAGGCCAGCGGCTTGCGCCGCGCCTGATCCCCGGGCCTCTGGCTGGGCTCGGCGCTCCCGGCGGGCGCATCCCCGCCGCCGCCGAAGGCGCTGGCGACCGACCTCAGCGCGGTGGTCACCTCGCTCGGGATCACCCAGAACGTGTTGCCGGGGCCCTGCGCGAGCTGCGGCAGCATCTGCAGGTACTGGTAGGCGAGCAGCTTGGGGTCGGGGTCGTTGTCGTGCACGGCCTGGAAGACGGCGGCGATGGCCTGCGCCTGGCCCTCGGCGCGCAGGATCGCGCTCTGCTTGGCCCCCTCGGCGCTGAGGATGGCGCCCTGCTTCTCGCCTTCCGCGGTGAGGATCTTGGACTGCCGGAGGCCCTCGGCGGTCAGGATCGCGGCGCGCTTCTCCCGCTCGGCGCGCAGCTGCTTCTCCATCGCGTCCTTGACCGACTTCGGCGGTTCGATGGCCTTGATCTCCACCCGGGTGACGCGGATGCCCCACTTGCCCGACGCGTCATCGAGCACGCCGCGGAGCGCGTTGTTGATCTTGTCGCGCGAGGTCAGCGTCTGCTCCAGGTCCATCGACCCGATCACGCTGCGCAGCATCGTGGCGGTGAGCTGCTCGATGGCCTGGATGTAGTTGACGATCTCGTAGTCGGCCGCCCGCGGGTCGGTGACCTGGAAGAACAGCACCGTGTCGATGAGCACGCCCACGTTGTCCTCGGTGATCACCGGCGAGCCGGTGAACGCGACCACCTGCTCGCGCAGATCGATCTCTTTCTTTACCCGGTCGATGACCGGGAGGATGAAGTTCATCCCCGGCTCGAGCGTCTTGCGGTAACGGCCGAACCGCTCCACGTTGCGGGCCCGCGCCTGCGGCACGATCCGCACCGAGCGCAAAACTATGATGACGACCAGTAGCGCGACGACTGCCGCGATGATACCCTCCGCCAGAACCATGGCTACTCCCGGGGATAGACAAGTGCGGTGGCACCCTTGATCTGCATGACGTCGACCTTGGTGCCGACCGGGATCACCAGCGAATCGTCCAGGTAGGGACGTGAGGACCATTCCTCGCCGTCGATGCGGACCCGCCCGCTGTGCTCGTTGACCTCTTCCAGGACGATCGCCGACCGGCCGACCAGCGCGGCGACTCCCGAGCGCAGCGCCGGAGGCTGCTTGAGGTGCCGGATCGCGACCGGGCGGACGAAACCGAGCCCGGCCCCGGCGGCGGCGACGAACGCGGCCAGCTGGAGCGCCAAGTCGATATGGAACGCCCCGACCACGGCCGCGACCACCGCCGCGACCGCGATAAGGCCGAAGGCGAACGTCATGGTCAGCAGTTCGGCAACGCCGAGCACGGCTGCCACGATCAGCCAGACGATCCAGGACACCATGGCCACTCCGCTGAGTGTTTCTGCTTTGAGAGTATCCCCGGCCGGGGTCGTTTCCTATCGCGACCCGGATGCGTCACTCGACGCACCTCGATACCCGGCGTTATCAGTTCAATACCACGCGATTATGTGCAATTGATGACAATTGACCGTCTAGGTCTTACAGGGGATTTCTCCCGACCTACACTCATGAGTGAGGTAAGGCAAGTCCCTGCGGCGCGGCTGGACAACAAGGTCCAGGAGGTACCTGGTGGAACGTGGCGACACCGGCCTGGGCCGCGATGCCTACGGCATGCCCAGGCGAAGACGCCTGGGTGACCGCCGCGCCTACCGGCCGGACGACGGCGCGGGCCCGAACGGGCCGGATGGCGCCGACGACGAGTACGGGCAGCTACTGCGGCGACCGGGCGAAATGCCGCCCCAGCCGGGATTCCACGAGCCGGACCGCTCGCGCATGCGCCCGCCGGGCCGCTTCCCGCCGCCGTCGGCCAACCCGGCTGACGGCTTCCCGCCGAACGGTGGCCCCATGAACGGCGGCCCCATGAACGGCGGCCCCATGAACGGCGGCCCCATGAACGGCGGCCCGCATGAACGGCGGCCCCATGAACGGCGGCCCCATCAACGGCGGCCCCGTGAACGGGGGCCCGGCGAACGGCGGACCGATGCCCGGCCGCCAGTACCGGCTGCCGAACGGGCGCCGGGTCCCTCCGCGCGCCGATCGCCCGTACCGCCCGCAGGCGCCGGGCCCCGCGGGGGGACGGCGAGGACCGTGGGATCAGCCTGGTCCGGGACAGGCCCCGGGTCCCCCCGGGCAGGATCCGCTCGGCGGCTGGGGACGGCCGCCCCGGCCCCAGGCTCCAAGCGGACCGCCTCCGGGCGCCGACGCAGGCCCGCACGCTTACGGCAACTCCCCCGGTCTGACCGGGATGCCCGGTGCGGCCGGGTTCCCGGGCACCGCCGGGCACTCAGGCGCCTCTCGTTCCCCGGAGCTTCCGGGTTCTCCGGCGGCCCCGCGGGCTCGCGGGCCGAGGGCCGCGAGGGCTGGGGGCGGCTGGGGGCACAGGCACCACGCGGCACCGCGGGCCCGGTGATCCGCCAGCGCGAGAACGCCGTCCCCGGCGAGCGGCCGGCGGCCGCGGCGCAGCCGGCGGTCAGCATCGCGCCGGACGGGCTCGAGTCGTTCGCGCGGGACCTGCGGGCGCTGCGCGCCAAGGCCGAGCTGGACTACCCCGAGATGGCCGAGGTCTCGCACTACACGATGAAGACGCTCGCCTCGGCGGCGGGCGGGTTGCGGCTGCCCACGCTGCCGGTCGCCGTCGCGTACGTGCGTGCCTGCGGCGGGAACGTCGCCGAATGGGAGGAGCGCTGGCAGAAGCTGGCGACCAAGATCACCGCCGACGCGGCGAAGAAGCGCCGCGGCGACGGCGACGGCGACGGGCGGCAGGCCCTCCCCGAGCCCGCCGATACGCCCGCCCTCCCGGAACCGCCCGCCCCGCCCGCGGCGCAGGATGCCCCGTCCGAGCCCGGCGAGGTCTACGTCATCACCTCCGCCAAGCCCCGCCAGCCTGGCTGGTGACCGGCTGATGGCTGGAGTGGATGAAACAATAGGCAGCGTGCTGCCGCCGGACAACCACGTGCACACGGAGTGGTCGTGGGACGCGCCGGCCGAGGCGTCGATGCGGCGCAGCTGCGAGCAGGCGCTGGCCGCCGGGGTGCCCGCGGTGGCCTTCACCGACCACCTGGACTTCACCACCGGGACCGACGGAGACCGGATCGCCGCGGAGCACATCGAGCCGCGGCCCTACTCCCGGATGCACCTGCTCGACGTCCCCGGCTACCTCGCGACCGTGCAGGAGTGCCGCCAGCGCTACCCGGACCTGCGGATCCTCACCGGCGCCGAGATCGGAGAGGCCCACCTGTGGGCCGCGAGCGCGCGGACCGTGGTGGCGGGAGCCGGGTTCGACCGGATCCTCGGCTCGCTGCACGCGATCCCGTTCGACGGGAAGCTGACCGCCGCCGATTACCTGTTCCGGCGGATGCCCGCCGACGAGGTGATGCGCCTGTACTTCGCCGAGCTGCTGCGGCTGGTCGAGGGCAGCGACATCTTCCAGGTGCTGGCGCACCTGGATTTCCCGCGGCGGATGTGGCCGCGGACCGCGGCGGCCTACGACGAGCGGGCCTTCGAGCCGGAGATCCGGGCCGTGCTGCGGGCGCTGGCCGCCAGCGGGCGGGTCCTCGAGGTGAACACGAAGAGCCCGCTGGCGTCGGCCGAGCTGCTGAGGTGGTGGCGGGAGGCCGGGGGAACGGCGGTGTCGTTCGGGAGCGACGCACACCAGTACTGGCGGGTCGGCGACCGGTTCAAGCTGGCGGTCGACGTGGTCGAGGCGGCCGGCTTCCGCGCCGGGCGGGACCGGTTCGATTTCTGGCGGCTCTAGCTAGCCCCGCAGGGGCTGAAACGGGCCCCGGAGAGGCCCCCAGGGGTTTGGGGGGGCTCTAGTCCGAAGGGGCTGAGCTGGCCCCCGAAGGGGGCCCGAGGGGGCCAGGGGGCCAGGGGGACAAGGCTTCCCCCCAGGAACTGGGGGGCCACGGGGCCAGGTGGACAAGGCTTCCCCCCAGGAACTGGGGGGCCAGGGGGCCAGGTGGACAAGGCTTCCCCCCAGGAACTGGGGGCCAGGGGGTTTGGGGGGATGGCATCCCCAAGAGCAGGGGGGTCTGGGGGGGATTTCCCCCCGAGAGTACAGAGTCGGCGGCGGCGCGGACGCCCGAGCGCCGGAGGAAGGCTCCGGGCCGCCGCCGACAGCTCTCAGGTCCAGGTGTCGCCGAAGCGGGCGGTCATGTCGTCCCAGCTTTCATCGTCGGGGCGGCGCTTCGGGGTGTCCGTCTCCTGGTCATCCAGGGCGGCCCGGGGCAGAGGGATCGACCGGCTCTGGCAGTGCACGGCGAAGCGTAGCTCTGCGTAGTAGGTCTCGCGGTCGCGGACTTCGGCGCGTGCCTCGGCGGGGGTCGTGGGGCCGGGGCGGCCGGCACCGGCCTCCCGGAAGGGGAGATCGGCTCCCTCGTACGGTGACTGGCCCTCGTCCTCATACCTGCTGGCCACGACCCACACCTCGAATACCACTGCGACTTACGACGTTGCCCCGCCCGCTGACACGGCGTGCAGGCGGGGCAACGTCTGTTCAAACACGGTGCGAAGTTGTTTCGCTACCATTTGTAGTGTAACCGGACGTGGTGTCTCCAATGCAATGGGTAACGAGGAATTATGAGGTAATAGTTACCTGTCTTCCGGGTAATACTCTACCCATAGTAACCGACTTGAGCCCAGAGGAGCTGTGCGGCGGCAGGTACCAGTGTGAACACGAGACGTGCCGGGGGGCGGTCGCCACGCTCCGTTCTGTCGAAAAGAACTGACGTACCTGGTTACTGTCCGCGCATGAGGTCGCCGATGATGCCGCCGACGGCGCCCGCCTCGGCGGCCTGCGGAGCGGCCTGCCGAGCCAGATAGGGGTCGAGCGCGTGGGCGAGTACGGGCAGCGGCATCGACTGCAGCCAGAGCTGGCCGGGCCCGGTCAGCGCGACCAGGTGGAAGCCGTCGCCGCCGAAGGCCACGTTCGCGATGCCGGGCACCTGGGTGATAGTGAACTGGACGCTGCCCTCGAACATCCCCACGTGCCCCGGGTGCACCATCAGCGTCTGGCCGGGGGCGAGCGTGTAGTGCACCAGCTCGCCGGACAGCTCGATCCAGGCCCGGCCCTGGCCTTCGAGCTTCTGCAGGATGAACCCGTCGCCGCCCCACAAGCCGCCGCGGAAGGTCTGCTGCAGCCCGATGCTGGGGGTGATGCCGGGCGTGCCGCACAGCCAGCCGTGGCGGTGCACGAAGAACGCCTGGCCGGGTGCGATGTCGATGGGCATGATGTGGCCGGGCAGCTTGGCCGCGAACGTCACCATGCCGACGCCGGAGGCCGCTTCGTAGTGGGTGAGGAACAGCCCGCCGCCGCCCAGGACCCGCTTCAGGCCCCGCATGAGGCCGCCGCCGGCCGGTCCGCCGGTGGCCATGTGCTGAGAGAGCTGGATGTTCGGGGTCATCCAGGAAAGCTCGCCGTGGGTGGAGATCACCTGCTCGCCCGGCTGCAGCGTGACCTCGAGGACCGGCATCGTGGTGCCCTTGATTTCAGCGTCCATGGGCAGCAGCCTACCCGCGGGGGTGGCTGTCCGATTTCCGCCAGTAGGAGTCGCCGCGGGCTGGCATTGTGGAAGGCGTGGACGACGAGCAGTGGTATCAGGCGGCAATCAGCAAGGACGCCCGCTTCGACGGGGTGTTCTTCATCGGCGTGAGCTCGACGGGCATCTACTGCCGCCCGTCGTGCCCGGCGATCACGCCCAAGCGCGAGCACATGCGGTACTACCGCACCGCCGCCGCGGCCCAGGAGGCCGGGTACCGCGCCTGCAAGCGGTGCCGTCCGGACGCCTCCCCCGGCTCGCCGGAATGGAACATCCGGGCCGACGTGGTCGGGCGCGCGATGCGGCTCATCGCCGACGGCGTCGTCGACCGCGAGGGCGTGGCCGGGCTGGCCGGCCGGCTCGGCTACGAGCAGCGCCAGGTGCGCCGGCTGATCACCGCCGAACTGGGCGCGGGGCCGCTGGCCATCGCCCGCGCGCAGCGCGCCCAGACGGCCCGGGTGCTCACCGAGACCACCACGCTGCCGCTGTCGGAGATCGCGTTCGCGGCCGGCTTCACCAGCATCAGGCAGTTCAACGCGACGATCCGCGAGGTGTTCGCGGTGACGCCGACTGAACTGCGCGATCGCGCGGCCCGCGGGGGACTGGGGCGGGCTCGCGGGGAAAGGCCGAGCCGCGGCGGGCCCGGCGCGTGCCTGGGGCTGGCCGGGCCGGTGTCGGACCCGGCGGCGCCGGGCCTGATCAGGCTCAGGCTTCCGTACCGGGCGCCGATCGACCTGGACCGGATGCTGGGCTTCCTGGCCGCCCGCGCCATCCCCGGCGTGGAGTCGGTGGAGGACGGACGGTACCGGCGGACGCTGCTGCTGCCGAACGGGACCGGCCTCATGTCGGTCGGCTCGCCTGGCGGGGATGCCGGGTACATCGACTGCGAGCTGCAGCTGGAGGACCTGCGCGACCTGACCGCGGCGGTCCAGCGCTGCCGCCGGCTGCTCGACCTGGACGCCGACCCCGAGACGGTCAGCGCGTCCCTGGCCGCCTCGGGGCCGGTGCTGGCGCCGCTGGTGCTGGCCTGCCCGGGGCGCCGGGTACCCGGTCACGTCGACGGAAACGAGCTCGCGCTGCGGGCCGTGCTCGGCCAGCAGGTGTCGGTGGCCGCGGCCCGGCGCCTCGGGGCGCGGCTGGTGGCCGCCTATGGCAAGCCGCTGGAGCGGCCGGAGGGCACGCTGACGCACTGCTTCCCCACCGCGGAGACGCTGGCCGCCGCCGATCCGGCCACGCTGCCGATGCCGCGGGCCCGCGCCGCCGCGCTGACCGGGCTGGCCGCCGCGCTGGCCTCCGGCGACCTGTCGCTGGACCCCGGGGCCGAACGGGACCGGGCCGAGGCGCAGCTGCTGGCCCTGCCCGGCATCGGGCCCTGGACGGCGGCCTACATCCGGATGCGGGCGCTGTCGGACCCGGACGCGTTCCTGCCTGTCCGATGCCGGGGTGCTCGAGGCGCTCGGGCGGCTGGGCGCGGTGCCGGCCGGCTCGCGGGCCTGCGGCGCGGGCCCGGGCTGGCCGGTCGCGGCGGAGCTGGCCGAGAGCTGGCGGCCGTGGCGTTCGTACGCTGTGCAACATCTGTGGGCCTATATGGAGGAGAGTCGGTCATGACCAGCCCGTTCGTGGCGCCGGACCTGGACGTCCCGCGCCTGTCCCATATCGTCGGCTCCCCCATCGGCCGGCTGCTGCTGACCGGCGACGGGCACGCCCTGACCGGCCTGTGGATGCTGGACGCTCCGGATTTCCCGGCCTCGGCACCCGGCCCGGGCTTCGGGACTGACCCCCAGCCCGGCGACCTTCACCGAGGTGGCGGCGCAGCTCGAGGAGTACTTCGCCGGGGACCGCAAGGAGTTCACCGTGCCGCTGGCGCCGAGCGGGACGCCGTTCCAGCTCGCGGTGTGGACGCAGCTGACCAAGATCCCGTACGGGAGCACGGCCAGCTACGGCGACATCGCCCGCGCGCTGGGCAAGCGGCCCGTCGCGGCGCGCGCGGTGGGCCTGGCCAACGGGGCCAACCCGATCTCGGTCATCGTGCCGTGCCACCGGGTGATCGGCAGCGACGGCAGTCTCACCGGCTACGGTGGCGGCCTGGACCGCAAGGAACTGCTGCTCCGCCTGGAGGGCGCGGGTCCGGTCACCCTGTGGTGAGCCTTGGGCGGCGGCCTGGCCGGTAGCGTGATCCCGTGCTCGCGCTGCTGCTCCTGGCCGTCGCGCTCGGGCTGTCCAACTTCGCGGCGGCGATCGGCATCGGCATCAGCGGGGTGCACGGCCGGGACAGGGTGCGGATCGCGGTGGTGTTCGGCGTGTTCGAGGCCGGCATGCCGGTCCTGGGCGTGGCCCTGGGACAGGGCGTGGCCGCGGGCCTCGGGCACGCGGCGCGCTGGCTGGGCGGGGCGGTGCTGATCGCGATCGGCGTGACTGGCCTGATCCTGGCCCGGCGTCCCCGTGCCCCGCCGTGGCCCGCGTTCCGCGGGGCCGGGGCGGGCCGTCCTGGCGGATGGGCCGGGTGGTGGCCAGCGGCCTCGCGCTGAGCGCCGACAACCTCGCGGCCGGCTTCGCCCTCGGCGCGTACCACACCGGGCTGGCGGTGGCCGCGGCGGTGTTCGGCGGGGTCAGCGTGATCATGTCGCTGGCCGGCCTGGAACTGGGCGCCACGCTCGGCGCCGCCGCGGGTGACCGGAGCGAGCTGGCCGCGAGCGTTATGCTCGTCGCGGTCGGCGCCCTGGTGGCGGCGGGAGTGCTCTGAGATCCCCGCTGCGGTCAGGGCAGGTTGCCCGACTCGTCGAGGTCGAACTCGCCGTCCTTGACCCCGAGCACGAACGCCTCCCACTCCGCCTCGGTGAAGTACAGCTTGTCGCCGTCGGGGTGGGCCGCGTCGTACATCACGTACAGCTTGGCCTCGCCGGCCTTATGCGGAGCGGCCGACGTATCGGTGGTGACGTACACCTCGACGCGGCTCTCCTCGGCGTCAGGCGCTGACGCATCGTCACCCGGTGTGTGCATGCGCTCAGGCTACTACCGGTGGCCGCACCGCATGTACCGGCGGCCGGATAGGGTCGGATCCGTGCCCGCGCAGCCCCAGCACCCCAGCCGGTGACCAGACCGCGGTCGGACCGGGAGGCCGCGTGGTTCGCGCAGCTGTCCACCGTGGTCGCCGCCGCGGCGGCGCTGTTCACCAACCCGGCCGGCCGGGTGCTGCTGGTCAAGCCGAACTACCGCGATCACTGGTCGCTGGCGGGCGGGATCCTCGAGCACGGCGAACCGCCGCACGTCGGCTGCCGCCGCGAGGTGAGCGAGGAAATCGGGGTCGACATCGAGCCGGGACCACTGCTGGTCATCGCGTGGGTAGCGCCCGATGGCGTCCGGACCAGGCCGATCGTGCACTTCATCTTCGACGGGGGCGTACTGGCCGACGACACCCCGATCCGGCTGCAGTCCTCCGAACTGGACGACTACCGGTTCGTCGACGCCGGCGACCTGGACCGCTACCTGCCGCCGCTCATCAGCGCCCGGGTGGCCGCCGCGCTGCGCGGCCGCGGCAGCGGCACGACCGTGTACCTGCCGTGGACCGGGCCGTGACGCTCAGAACGGGCGGCCCGAGGTGATGCGGACCCCGAGCGGCATGATCGAGATCGGGATGATCTTGAAGTTGGCCAGGCCGAGCGGGATGCCGATGATCGTCAGGCACAGCGCGATGCCGCTGATCAGGTGACCGAGCGCGAGCTCCCAGCCGAGGAGGAGGATCCAGATGATGTTGCCGATCAGCGAGCCGATCCCGGCGTCGCGGCGTACCTCGATCTGCCGCCCGAACGGCCACAGCACGTACCCGCCGATGCGCCACGCGGCGATCCCGAACGGGATCGTGATGATCAGGATGAAGGCGATCAGGCCGGCCAGGAAGTAGAGGATGGCCATCCACCAGCCGCACAGGACCAGCCAGATCACGTTGAGGATCAGCCGAATGACCGGCATGGTCTACCTCCTCGGTGCGGAGCGGACTTCGAGGTGATCCAGCAGGGTCGCGGTGGCGGCCGCGACCGCGTCCACCGCGGTCCCGAACGCCTCGGCGTTGTGCCCGGCGGGCGTGCGGAAACCGCTGATCTTCCGGACGTACTGCAGCGCGGCGGCGCGGATGTCGGCGTCGGTCACCTGCTCGGAGAAGGGCGGACGGAGAGTCTTGATGCTGCGGCACATGCTTTCGACCGTAACCCATGCTCGGGCCCAGGGGTCACTCCAGGCCGAGCAGGCCCTCCAGGCCCACGGTGAGGCCCTCGGGAAGGGAGGCGAGGCTGCGGACGGCCAGCAGGACACCCGGCATGAACGAGACCCGGTCCAGGGAGTCGTGCCTGATCGTGAGCGTCTCCCCCTGGCCGCCGAACAGCACCTCCTGATGCGCCATCAGCCCCGCGACGCGTACCGAGTGCACGTGGACCTCGTCCACGGTGGCGCCGCGCGCGCCGGGCAGCGCCGACGCGGTGGCGTCCGGCGGCGGGCCGAGGCCGGCCTCGGCCCGGGCCGCGCCGATCATCGACGCGGTGCGCAGCGCCGTGCCGGACGGTGCGTCCGCCTTGGCCGCGTGGTGCAGCTCGATGACCTCGGCGGAGGGGAAGAAGCGCGCCGCCTGCTCGGCGAAGCGCATCATCAAGATGGCGCCGACGGAGAAGTTCGGCACGACCAGGACGCGCACGCCCTTGTGCTCGTCCAGCCAGCCCTGCACCTCGTCCAGCCGGTCCTCGCCGAACCCGGAGGTGCCGACCACGACGTCCAGGTCGTTCTCGACGCACCACCGCAGGTTGTCCATGACCACGCCGGGATGGGTGAAGTCGACCACCACGTCGCACCCGGTCAGCGCGTCCCGGTCGTCGCCCTGGTCGACCTCGGCGACGACATGCAGGTCCGGGGCCTCGCTGACGGTGCGGATCACCTCGCGTCCCATCCGCCCCCGAGCTCCCAGCACTCCGACCTTGGTCATCGCTGTCCTCCCGGCTAGCGCGCCGCGACCTGGAAGGCCGAGGGATCGTCGAAGGGGCCGACGACGGCCAGGGCCTTCGGGCGGGTGAGGATCTCGGCGGCCACGGCGCGGATGTCGTCATGGGTGACGGCGTTGATGGAGGCGAGCACCTCTTCGACCGGCTCGAGCCGCGGGTACACCAGTTCGGACTTGCCCAGGCGGCTCATCCGCGACGAGGGGTCCTCCAGGCCGAGCACGATCGAACCGCGGACCTGGCCCTTGCCGCGGGCCAGTTCGGCGTCGGTCAGGCCGCCCTCCACCACCCGGGCGATCTCCTCGGCGCAGATGGCGAGCACCTCGTCCGCCTTGGCCGGCAGGACTCCGACGTAGATGCCCCACATGCCGGTGTCGGCGTGCTGCGCGGAGAAGCTGTACACCGAGTAGGCCAGGCCGCGCTTCTCCCTGATCTCCTGGAACAGCCGGGAGGACATGCCGCCGCCGAACGCCGCGTTCAGCACGCCGAGCGCGAACCGGCGGTCGTCGGTCCGGGACAGGGCCTCGCAGCCGAGCACCAGGTTGGCCTGCTCGATGCCGCGGGAGACCAGCGTGGTCCCCGCGCCGGGCTCGGCACCGAAACCCGCGTGGCTGCCGTTCAGCCGGGGCGGGGCGGGCTCGGCCGCGTGATCCAGGACCGCCTCGAACGCGCGGGCGACGAGCCGCACCACCATGTCGTGGTCCACGTTGCCGGCCGCGGCCACCACCAGGTGCTCCGGGGTGTACCGGGCCTGGTAGTGCTCGAAGATCTGCTCCCTGGTGATCGCGTTGATCGAGTCCACGGTGCCCAGGATCGGCAGGCCGAGCGGCGTGTCGCCGAACAGCTTCGCGGTGAACGCCTCGTGCGCGGTGTCAGTGGGGTCGTCATCGTTCATCGCGATCTCTTCGAGCACCACGTTGCGCTCGGCGTCCACGTCCTTCGGCGCGATCAGCGAACTGGTCACCATGTCGGACAGCACGTCCACGGCCAGCGGCAGGTCCGCGTCGAGCACCCGGGCGTAGTAGCAGGTGTACTCCTTCGCGGTGAACGCGTTCATCTCACCGCCGACCGCGTCCATCTCCGCGGAGAGCTCCAGCGCGGTACGCCGCTTGGTGCCCTTGAACAGCAGGTGCTCCAGGTAGTGCGTCGCGCCGGCGTGCGCGTGGTCCTCGTCCCGGGACCCGACGCCGACCCAGATGCCCAGCGCCACCGACCGCACGGCGGGCAGGTGCTCGGTAACGACCCTGAGCCCGCCGGGCAGGACGGTGCGGCTGACCCGATGGTTTCGTTCGGTTTCCATCTATTCCTATTCGTGATGGCCGCGGGTACGGTGCCGTGTGCGGCGATGACCGTCACGCGACTCGCTGCTCCGCTCGCCGCGGTCGCCGCGGTCACGGTCGCCGCCCCCTTCGCGGGGGCGGTCGCCGCGGTCACGGTCGCCGCGTCGCCGCGGTCGCCGCCGGACAGGTCCTCGCCGGCCGCCTCGCGCTCGACCACCTCGACCGGCACCAGCGACAGCTTGCCGCGGTCGTCGATCTCGCGGATCTCGACCTGGATCTTGTCGCCGATGTGGATCACGTCGTCGAGGTTCTCGATCCGCCTGCCGCCGTGCAGCTTGCGGATCTGGGTGATGTGCAGCAGGCCGTCCTTGCCGGGCAGCAGGCTTACGAAAGCACCGAAGGTCGTCGTCTTGACGACCGTGCCGAGGAACCGCTCGCCCACCTCGGGCATGTGCGGGTTGGCGATGGCGTTGATCGCGGCCCGGGCCGCCTCGGCCGAAGGCCCGTCGGTGGCCCCGACGTAGATCGTGCCGTCGTCCTCGATGGTGATCTCGGCGCCCGTGTCGTCCTGGATCGAGTTGATCATCTTGCCCTTGGGCCCGATGACCTCGCCGATCTTGTCCACCGGCACCTTGATCGTGATGATCCGCGGCGCGTAGGGGGACATCTCGTGGGGCTGGCTGATGGCGCCGCGCATGACCTCAAGGATGGTGAGCCGGGCCGCGCGGGCCTGCTTCAGCGCCGCGGCCAGCACCGAGGCGGGGATGCCGTCGAGCTTGGTATCCAGCTGGAGCGCGGTGATGACCTGCTCGGTGCCCGCCACCTTGAAGTCCATGTCGCCGAACGCGTCCTCGGCGCCGAGGATGTCGGTCAGCGTGACGTACTGGCCGCCCTCGTGGATCAGGCCCATGGCGATGCCGGACACCATGTCCTTCAGCGGCACGCCCGCGTCCAGCAGCGACATCGTGGAGGCGCAGACCGAGCCCATGCTCGTGGATCCGTTCGAGCTGATCGCCTCGGAGACCTGCCGGATCGCGTAGGGGAACTCCTCGCGGGCGGGCAGCACCGGGAGCAGGGCCCGCTCGGCGAGCGCGCCGTGCCCGATCTCGCGCCGCTTGGGCGAGCCGACCCGGCCGGTCTCACCGGTCGAGTAGGGCGGCATGTTGTAGTTGTGCATGTAGCGCTTGGTGCGCTCGGGGTTGAGCGTGTCGATCATCTGCTCCATCCGGAGCATGTTCAGCGTGGTCACGCCCAGGATCTGGGTCTCGCCCCGCTCGAACAGCGCGGAGCCGTGCACCCGGGGCAGCACGTGCGTCATCGGCGGACAGCGCCCGGATGTCGGTCAGGCCGCGGCCGTCGATGCGCACCCCGTCCCGGATGATCCGCTCCCGGACCAGCTTCTTGGTCAGCGAGCGGAAGGCGGCGCTGATCTCCTTCTCGCGGCCCTCCCACGCCTCGCCGAGCCGCTCGACGGCCAGCGCCTTGACCCGGTCGGTCTCGGCCTCGCGGTCGTGCTTGCCCGCGATGGTCAGCGCCTTGGCCAGTTCGTCGGAGACCTCGCGGGCCACCGCGTCGTACACGTCCTCGGCGTAGTCGACGAACACCGGGTACTCGGCGTGCGTGGTGCCCTCGGCCTCGGCCGACTCGGCGGCCAGGCGCTGCTGCGCCTCGCACAGGATCTTGATGAACGGCTTGGCCGCGTCCAGGCCCTCGGCCACCGTGTCCTCGGTCGGCGCCACCGCGCCGCTGCCGGCGTCGGCGAGCAGCTTGAGCGTCTCCGGGGTGGACTCGGCCTCGACCATCATGATGGCCACGTCGCCGTCCTCCAGCACCCGGCCCGCGACCACCATGTCGAAGGTGGCCTGCGCGAGCTGCTCGTGGGTGGGGAACGCCACCCACTGGCCCTTGATCAGGCCCACCCGCACGCCGCCGATGGGGCCGGAGAACGGCAGGCCCGCCAGCTGGGTGGACATGGACGCGGCGTTGATCGCCACCACGTCGTACAGGTGCTGCGGGTCGAGCGCGAGGATCGTCTCGACGATCTGGATCTCGTTGCGCAGGCCCTTGACGAAGGACGGGCGCAGCGGCCGGTCGATGAGCCGGCAGGTCAGGATCGCGTCCTCGGACGGACGGCCCTCCCTACGGAAAAACGAGCCGGGAATCCGGCCCGCCGCGTACATCCGCTCTTCCACGTCGACCGTGAGCGGGAAGAAGTCCAGGCCCTCCTTCGGATGCTTGGACGCCGTGGTCGCGGACAGGACCACGGTCTCGCCGTCGAGAATCACCAGGGCCGAACCGGCGGCCTGGCGGGCCAGCCGGCCCGTCTCGAACCTGATTGTATGTACGCCAAACTCACCGTTGTCGATAACGGCTTCGGCGCTTCGGACACCCTCCACGGGTGAGACCTCCTTGCGGTAGATCCCGCACCCACCCGCCGCCGTGCCGCTTGTGGCCTGGCTCGCCTGTTGAGGCTGGCCGGCCGGTCTTCGATCGAAGCCCTCGGGTGCTGTGCTGTGCTTGCGCGGGCAGACGACCCGGGGACCACTACCGAGGACCGGCCCTGGCGCTCGGGGCCGGGGGCTACGGGATGTCAGTGTGGTTATTGAGTTTTCCTGGCGTTCAGGGCCGGAGTTCAGCGGCGGATGCCGAGACGCTCCCTGATCGCACGGTAACGGGCGATGTCCTTCTTGGCCAGGTACTTCAGCAGCCTCCGGCGGCGGCCGACCAGCAGCAGCAGCCCGCGGCGGCTATGGTGGTCGTGCTTGTGCACCTTCAGGTGCTCGGTCAGGTGGTTGATCCGCCTGGTCAGCAGCGCGATCTGGACCTCCGGCGAACCGGTGTCACCCTCACTGGTCGCGTACTCCGTCAGGATCTCTTTCTTGACGGCGGTGTCGAGCGGCACGTGGCTCCTTAACGATTGGCGCTGAAAGGGTTGATCCCCCGAGACGGCCGCATGAGGGTGCAGCACGCCTCTATCCGCCACGGCTATCGCCGGGCAGCGTTTCACACTACCACGCGCCGCTGACCAGTTGCGCCGCGTCCGGGGTGCGCGACAGCTCTCAGAACGCCCCCGGGATCGGAAAAGCAGCAATGTGGCACATGGAGCCCGGGGCGAACCTGAATCCCCGCCGATCGGGGTCCGTGTTCGAGGTGGTCTCCGGGATCCCGGTCGCGCTTCTTAGACTGGATCAGTGCCCGATTTGAGCATGACGCGCCGCCTCCCGCTGGCCGCCTTCCGGCCCTCCGCGCCGGAAGCCGGGTCGTCCGGCGGGGCTCAGCGAACCCGGCCCGCCTGGTGGCCGGCCTGGTCGGTGCCCGCCGCGATGCGCACGTTGCGCGCGGTGATCGTGGTTCCCTCCGTGTTCGCGCTGGGCTTAGTGGGCTTCGGCAACCTGCAGCTGGCCCTGTTCGCCGCGTTCGGCGGCTTCGCCAACCTCGTCGTCGCCTCGTTCGGCGGCAGCAGGCGGGACAAGGCGGTCGCGCACTTCGGGCTGGCGCTGACCGGGAGCGTCGGCCTGATCATCGGCACGGCGGTCAACGGGATCGACTGGCTGGCCGTCCTGGTCACCATCCCGGTGACGTTCGGCATCTTCTTCGCGGGCGTGGCCGGGCCCAACGCGGCCTCCGGGGTCATCGCCGCGCTGTTCCCCTTTGTGCTGTCGGTGGCCACGCCCGGCACCGTGAGCATGATCCCGGACCGGCTGGCGGGCTGGTGGCTGGCCTCGGCCGCCTCTACGGTGGCCGTGCTGGTGCTCTCGCCGCCGTCGCCGGGAGACCGGCTGCGGGCGGCGGCGGTCGGCTCGGCCCGGGCGCTGGCCGCCGCGCTCGACGCGGCCACGGGCGGCACGGCGACCACGGCCGACCACGAGGCCTGCCAGGCCGCCAAGCACGAGCTGATCAGCGCGTTCGCCAGCACGCCGTACCGGCCGACCGGGCTGGCCACCGCCGACCAGGCCATGGCCAGCGTGGTGCAGTACCTCGAATGGTGCACCGCGCTGCTCGCCGACGCCACCGACGGGCACCCGAACCTGGACCGGGCCGCCCAGCCCGACCGCGACCTGCTCGCCGAGACCGCCGTGGTGCTCAGGCAGACCGGCGACCTGCTGGCCGACCACGACGGGAGCGCTCCGCTGCCCGATCTCGACGAGCTGGAGCGGCGGCGCGAGGCCAGCGTCGCCTACCACCAGTCGGCGGCCCCGGACGGAGCTATTCGTGAGGACTCGGCGCAGACCGCCGCCCGGCACGCCTTCCATGCCCAGGCGATCTCGCTCGCCGTCCGCGGGCTGGTGGCTGGACGCCCTGATCGCCACCCGGCGCGCCGATCCCGAGACGATCGCCGCCCGGCGCCGCGGCTGGTACGGCGCCCAGCCGGAGGGCACCGAGGCCGAACGGCGGGCGGCCGCGGTGTCCGGCGCGGTCGGCGTCCTGACCCGGCACGCCAGCATCCGGTCGGTCTGGTTCCTGAACAGCCTGCGGGCGTCGCTGGCCCTGGCCGTGGCGGTCCTGGTGGCGGACGTGTCCGGGGTCCAGCACGGGTTCTGGGTGGTGCTCGGCACCCTGTCGGTGCTGCGCACCAACGCGGCGTCCACCGAGTCCACCGCGCTGCGCGCGCTGGGCGGCACCGTGATCGGCTTCGTGGTCGGCGCCCTGCTGCTGCTCGGCATCGGGACCAGCACGCCCGCGCTGTGGGCGGCGCTGCCCATCGCCATCGCCGTGGCCGCGTACGCGCCGGGCACGCTTCCGTTCATCTTCGGGCAGGCGGCGTTCACGGTCGTCATCGTGGTCCTGTTCAACCTGCTCGTGCCGGTGGGCTGGAAGGTGGGCCTGCTCCGTATCCAGGACGTGGCCATCGGCTGCCTGGTGAGCCTGGTCGTCGGCGCCCTGTTCTGGCCGCGCGGCGCCGCCTCGGTGGTCGGCGACGACCTGGCCGACGCGTTCCGGATCGGGGCCGCCTACCTGACCGAATCGGTGGACTGGGCCCTGGGCACCCGGCACGATCCGCCGGACGCAGGCCCCGCGGCCGTCACCGCGGGGATCCGGCTGGACGAGGCGCTGCGCGGTTTCCTGGCCGAGCAGGGCACCAAGCACCTGTCGAAGGCGGACCTGTGGATGCTGGTCATGGCCACCATGCGGCTGCGGCTGACCGCGTACTCGCTGGCCGGGCTGCGAGAGCCGCCGCACGTCCCGCATCACCACCACCAGGGCACGGCCTACGCGAAGAACGTGCTGACCCGGGAGACCGCCGAGCTCGCGGCCTTTTATGAGCGGATCGCGGTGCTGGTGGGACGGCCCGCGGCCCATGAGGTGCTGCTGCCGGTCACCGTGCCGGCGTTCACCGGCCTGAACCGGACGACTCCCACGGCAGGGGCGAGTCCCGAGGACGTCGCGGCCTTGGCCGAGGTGGGCGCTGCTCTCGGGGCCGCTGGTCCTGATGGGACGGTTGAGGATGACGGGACGGACCTGGTCCGGATCATCACGACCCGCTATCACCCGCAGTTGCTCTGGGTTCACGAGCACCTGCAGCACCTGAGCTCGCACGCCGAGGCCATCACCGGCCCCGCCACGCACGTGGCCGAGCAGCGCCGCCAGCCCTGGTGGCGCTAGCGTCGGTGCGTGTTTCCGCTGCCGGCTGTTTCCCGGCGCGCTGCCGGGTCGGCCGTGCGGAGGTGGGTGCCAGGGCGGGATACTGGGTGGCGTGGGTGGGGATCGGACTGATTTTTTCGTCAGTCATGCTGGTGCGGACCGGGCGTGGGCGGAGTGGGTGGCCTGGCAGCTGGCCGAGGCGGGGTACAGCGTTGAGCTGGACACGTGGGATTGGGCGCCGGGCCGGAATTTCGTGACGGCGATGAGTGATGCGCTCGACCGGGCCGCGCGGGTGGTGGCGCTGTTCTCGGCGGCGTATTTTGACCGGTCACGGTATACCACCGAGGAATGGTCGGCGGCGGTGGTGCACGCTGCCGGGGGCCGAGCAGGGCCGGCTGGTGCCGGTGCGGGTGGAAGAGATCGCGGCTGAACTGGTGCCGGCGGTGCTGCGGCCGCTGGTGTTCTGTGACTGTTCGGGGTCGATGCCCACCAGGCCCGGCGGCGGCTGCTGGAGGCGGTCAGGGGCCGCGGCGGCCCGATGGTGAGCCGGTGTTCCCGGGCCGGGGTGCGGGGGCGGGGCCGGGCCGGCTGGGCGGGTCGGGTCCGCGTCTGCCGGGCAGCGTGCCGCGGGTGTGGAACGTTCCGGCCCGGAACCCGGAGTTCACCGGCCGGGACCAGATGCTGGTGGCGCTGCGGGACGTGCTGACCGGCGGGGACCGGGCGGTGGTGCAGGCGCTGCACGGGATGGGCGGGGTGGGCAAGACCCAGCTGGCGGCCGAGTACGCGTGGCGGTTCGCCGGGGCCTATGAGCTGGCCTGGTGGATCGATGCGGAGCAGGCCGGGCTGATCGGGGACCAGTTCGCCGCGCTGGGGACCGCGCTGGACTGCGTCGAGCCCGGGGCGCGGACCGAGGCGGTCCGTGCGGCGGTGCTGGGCGAGCTGCGGGAGCGGGACCGGTGGCTGCTGGTCTTCGACAACGCCCAGGCTCCCGGAGACCTGGCCGGGTGGCTGCCGGGCGGTGGGCACGTGCTGATCACCTCCCGCCAGCACCGGTGGGCCCAGGTCGCCGCGCCGGTCGAGGTGGACGTGCTGGCCCGGGGCGAGTCGGTCGCGATGCTGGCGGGCCGGGTCGGCGGGCTGGCCGAGGCCGACGCCGGGCGGCTGGCCGACGCGCTGGGTGACCTGCCGCTGGCCCTGGCGCAGGCGGCGGAGTACCTGGCCGAGACCGGGATGGGCGCCGCGGAGTACCTGGCGCTGCTGCGGACCCGGACGCGGGAGATCCTGGACCAGGGCCACCCGGTGTCGTACCCGATGTCGCTGGCCGCCGCGACCGGCCTGGCCGCCGACCACCCCGACACCCTTTATTCGGCGGGCATCCTGGCCGTTGACCTGTACGCGCTGGGCGAAGTGCAGGCGGCCCGGGACCTGGAGCAGGACACCCTGGACCGCCGCCGCCGGGTGCTGGGCGCCGACCACCCCGACACCCTTTATTCGGCAAGCAACCTGGCCGTTGACCTGTACGCGCTGGGCGAAGTGCAGGCGGCCCGAGACCTGGACCAGGACACCTTGCAGCGCCGCCGCCGGGTGCTGGGGGAGGACCACCCCGACACCCTGCATTCGGCGAACAACCTGGCCGCCGACCTGCGGGCGCTGGGCGAGGCCGGCGAGGGGGCGGGGCGCTAGTCCCTGGATAGGGCGGTGTTGCGGACGGCGGGGAGGGCCAGGGAGGCCAGGGCGCCGACGCCGGTGGTCAGGCTGGCGTGCAGCTCGCGGGCGATCGGCTCGACCGCGACATTCACGACGCTCGAGTCGAGCATCGACAGCAGCGGCCCGGCCAGCAGCGCGTACTGCACGAGGGGACCGAGGCGGGGCGGGCAGCAGGAGCCGACGTCCCCGGGATGGGCCAGCTCGGCCGGGCCGACGGGCGCGGTCAGGGCCGGGGCCGGGGCCGGGCCCCAGCTCGGGGCCGGGCCGGGCGGCCAGCTCGGCGAGTTCGGCCAGCCAGGCCAGCTCGCGGGAGTGACTGCGGATCAGCTCGGCGGTGACCAGCGCGCCCCAGTGCTCGCCGTGCACGGTGGCCAGGTCGCGCATGGCGTCAAGTGCGCCAGCTGCTCGCGCACGGCACGAGTGCGGGCGGCGAGCACGGCGGCCCGTTCGGCGGAATTAAGCAGAGAGAACTGGCCGAGACGGGCCAGGAACTCCGTCTCGTCAGCCGCCTGTTCCGGGGGGAAGTCGGCGAGCATGTCGTGCAGCAGTTCGTGGCCCACCTCGGTCAGCGTGTACACCAGGCGGGCCAGGCGGCCGGCCTGCGGCTGCGCGGCCCTGGTCACCGCGCCCGCCTCCTCGAACCGCTTGAGCGCGGGGTACAGCGAGTTGTTGTGCAGCACGACGCCGGTCGTCTGCTCCACGCGCTTGCGCAGCTCGTACCCGTGCGCGGGGCCGGACCGCAGCCGCCGCAGGATCAGGATCTCGATGTACGACACATAGTCCAGTATGACCTATGTCAGACTGGACGTCGAGGGCCGGGACGTGGGGCCAGGTCAGTCGCCGTTGAGGGAGTGCTGCTGGGGGGCGATTCCGGAGAAGCTGGCCGGTGTCAGCGGCGTCGGGTTCAGGTGCAGGGCCCGGATCGCCGCCAGCAGCACGGTGAGCTGGTGGCCCAGCACCGGGGACCCAGTGCAGGATGACGATCTCGCCCGGGCTCAGCGGCTTGCCGTTCCAGGTCTCGATGCGGTCGCCCGACATGGTGGCGCTCCAGCCCGCCAGGGCCGTCAGCCCGGCCCGGGCAGCCGCCACCTCCACCTTACGGTCGAAGGCCCCGTACGGCGGGCGCCCCACGGCGGGGGTCTGGCCCAGCCACCGGCCGAGCGAAGTCCGGGCCTGCCCCCACTGGGCGGTGGCCTGGCTCAGGGTGAGCTTGGTGAGGTAGGGGTGGGAGACCGTGTGGTCCCCGATCATCCCGCCCGCGGCGACGAAGGCGTTCCAGTAGCTCAGGTGCTCCTCGGCGGCCTCGGCGATGAGGAAGGCCGTGATCGGCAGGTAGGTCTGGTGCATGAGGTCCAGCACCTCGTCGCTGGGAGTCCAGCCGTCATCGATGGTGATGTAGATGGCCCGCCCGGCCGGGTTCGCGAAACAGTACAGCCGGGCCACGGACACGGACACGGCGTGGACCTTGGCCTTGGACAGGGCGGGGATCGTGACCGGGACGGCCGCCTGTTCGCCGTCCTGTGCGGTCAGCTGCAGCTGGGCGTGGCATGCGGCCGCGCTCTCGGCCACCGCCACCTGCGACGGTGCCACCAAGCTGACCTCATCGGTCCCGCACAGTACCTGGGGCGGGCCGGCACGCAGCGGGCCGGACGTCAACATCAGCCACCGGCCGGAGCTGGCGCCGGACGCGACGATCCGCGGCGGCGGCGGGGGCGGCGGCGCGCTGGCCCTGAGCGTCCTGGTCAGCGGCCGCGAGCGGGCGAGCTGGACCGGCGCCGCCCCGGAACGGCCCAGGCAGCCGCCGACCAGCGCCACCAGCGACAGCAACGCGACGAGGACCACGGTGCGCCGGAACCTGAACTGCCGGGCGGACGCCCGGGGATAGCCATAGGCGTCGGCCCGGCGCGGAACACGAAGCTCTTCCCGTGGGTCCACAGCAGCATTATTTGCGTCAAGTCCGGACGATCCGAGAAACCCGGAGGGACTTTCTTTGCCGTGTCGCCGAACCCGCGGTCGCTAGAGGAACTCCCTGGTTCGCCTGCCCGTAAGGGACGGGGCCCGGGCCGCCGATCCTTCAGCCGGACCGCTGCCTGTCGTCGGCCGGTTCATGAAGCCGAAGACTCCGGCCACGTTCGGATCCTGCTCGCCCCGGTAGGCCGATGAGGGTCGACCCGCGGCGGTAACGCCGCGGTCGGCTGGCGCCATTGCTCGACGAAGCGCCGTAGCTGCTGCCGTCCGGTCACGCCGCATTTGGCGTAGATGTTGCCCAGGTGGTACTCCACGGCCTTGCGGCTGATGAACAGCTCGGCCGCGATCTCCGGATTGGACAGTCCCTTCCCGACCAGGTGGGCCACTTCCGTCTCCCGGCTGGTCAGCGCCGGCATCGGGTGCTGCGTCCTGGCCGGGCCAGCGGGCAGCTGACACGCCGCCAGTTCCTTGTCGGTCTGGGCGATGAACGGCGCGGCGCCCAGCGCCAGGTACAGGTCGCTGGCCCGGCGCAGGCGCTGGGCCGCCGGGTGGCGCTGGCCCATCCTCCGCAGCAGCCGGCCGTGGGCCAGCAGCAGCCGGGCTGAGTAGACCGGACTCTGGGTGCTGGCGGTGTCCTCGCCGCGCTGGTAGATCCGCTGGGCTTCTTCGGGCCGGCCCCGGAGTTCGGCCAGCCATCCGTCCAGCCAGGCCAGGGCCGCCTGAAGGTAGGCGACCTGGCCGCTGACGGCCCGCAGCTGGGCCAGCACGTCGGCGGCCGGCTCGGCTTGGCCCGTGCCGATCAGGCCCTCGGCCAGCAGCGGCCGCCACAGCATCGCGTCCCGCCGGGCGCGGCCGTCCAGGGCCGCATCCTCACGCCAGTACCCCAGCGCGTCGGCCATGCCCAGGTAGTCGCCGGCCGCCTGGCAGACCAGGGCGCGGGCCATCGCCGCATACAGTCGTTCCTGGCCGTAGTCCAGGCTGGCCGCTACCTCCTCGGCCAGCCGGGCGTGCCGCTCGGCCTCCTCGGCCGCCCCCTCCCGGCCGGCACGCAGCTCGCGGCCAGATGAAACAGCGGCAGCTCGTGGCGGTAGGGATGGATCGCGGCGGCGGAGAGCCCCTGCCCGGCGGTGAGCAGCGCGTCGTCCCACGTGCCGGCCAGATACTGGGCCAGGGCCAGATAGCCGTAGGTACGCTGGCCCAGGGCCAGGTTAGCGCCCTGGCGCACCATCTTCAGGCCGGCCGTCATGTCGGTCACGGCCGGGCCCAGGTCACCCGCCAGCAGCCGGAATATCCCCCGCCACGACAAACCGTCCACATCGATCGGGTCGACCCGCGCCGGGTCAGCATCCAGGTGCCCGAGTGCGGCCAGCGCCTCACGCGGGCCGACCACCTGAGAGGCACCAATGGCGACCCGGGTCCGGGTCTGGCGGGCGGCCGCCGCGTCCAGGTCGCCGGTGTCCAGCGCCCACTGCCCGAGCGTCAGCGTCTTCTCCCCCTCCCCCCGCAGGGTGTAAGTGCCCGCCAGCCGGGCCGCGATCGTGGCGGCCAGCGGCTGGCTGCCCGGGTCGGCCCGCGCCTCCGCCAGCGCCTGGCCGTAGCGCTGCTCCGCCTCGCCAAGCTGGCCGTCCGCCTCAACCATCGCGCCCAGCACGTAGCTGCGCAGCGGAGATGGCGCCGCCGCCTCCACCGCCGGGCGCAGGGCCACGCCCTGGGTCTCGTCGGCCAGATACAGCGCTGCGGTCAGCAGCCGCCGTTCCCGGTCGGCCCGGGCCGGGGAGATGTCCGCGGCCCACCGCAGGTGGGTGGCGGCCAGCACCGGGCGGAAACCCGCCGCCTCCTCGCGGGCCAGGCGCTCCAGCTCAGCGGCCAGGGCCTCGTCCGGCCGGTCCATGGCCGCCACCCGGTGCTCCCAGGACGCCGATTCCGCGACCACCAAGGCGGCGCGGGCATGCAGCTCGCGGCGCCTAGCGGCGGTCATCCCGGCATAGATGGCCTCGCGGACCAGCGCGTGGCGGATCTGCACCGGACACGTCGGCTCGTCCGGCCACCAGTCCACCAGGCCAGCGGCCACCGCCGGCTCGATGGCCGCACCGGGCGAGCCGGCCTGCGCGGCCTCTCCCAGCTGGACCAGGGGCAGGCGCAGGTTCAGCACCGAGAGCATCTCCAGGATGACCCGGGTCTCCGGCGGCAGCACCCGCAGATGCTCGGCCACCGCGGCGGCCAGCGACCGGGGCAGCGCCAGCCGCCCCGGCGCGGACGGATCAAAGCCGGATCCCTCACTCAAGAGCGTCCGCAGGTACAGCGGATGCCCGCCGGTGCCCCGGTACAGCCACTGAACCGCCTCATCATCCAGCGGTCCCACCTCGAGCGCGGCCGCCAGCGCCGCCACCTCATCGGGGCCCAGCCCGCCCAGCGGAACGTGCAACCGGTTCTCCACGCTCAGCAGCAGCCGCCGTGCTGCCTCATCCAGCCGGTCGCTGGGCCCGCGGTAGGTCACCAACGTGACCACCGGGTCCACCGACAGCCGCCGCAGCATGAACGTCACGGCCTCCACCGACCTGCGGTCGGCCCACTGCAGGTCATCGAGCACGATGGCCACCGCCCCCGTGCCCTGCTGGTCTCCCACGACCTCCAGCAGGTGCGCCCCCACCGCGAACGACGAGACAGCCGGACCTGCCCCGCCCGTTGACGGGACCGTCGGCAGGGCATCTCCGGCGGCCCGGAGCAGCTGGTCGACGACGCCGAAGTCCAGATCGGCTTCGGCCTGGTCAGCGCGAGCCCACAGCACCTTCAGGCCGGGGGCTTCGGCCAGGAAGTGCCTGGCCAGGGCCGTCTTCCCCATCCCCAGTTCGCCCTCGATGGCGACCAGCCACGGCTGCCCCGCCTCCACCCGGGTGACGACCTCCGCGACCCGCGCAAGCTCCGCCGCGCGACCCACGAATACGTCGAGCGGCACGCGCCGGTCCTGCACACCCAACCTCATTCCCGCCTGTGGCGCCGACCATCCGGATGGATACGAGCGTAACCCTTGGTCAGCACGGCACGCGCGGCCGGTGAGATAGCAACTCCGTGCGCCTCGGGAGGGGAAACGCCCTAGTTCGCCCCCCTGGGAGGGCACCCCAGGCGGTTACGCTCGTATCGTCCGGGGTGGCTGATGCCGCAGGCGGGAGTGAGGTGGGCATGTGCAAGACCGGCAGCCGCTGGTTGACCTTTTCCTGGGCCGGACGCCGGAGCTCGCGCGGGTGGCGGAGGTCATCACCCGGGTCGAGGCGGGCCAGCCGTGGCTGGTCGCCGTGGAGGGCGACTCCGGGATGGGGAAGACGGCCCTGGCCAGGCGCTTCCTGGCCGAGGCCCCCGGCCTGAAGGTGCTGCAGGCCCGGGCCGACCAGGCTGAGGCCGATCTGGACTTCGGCATCGTCGACCAGCTGCTCAGGGCGGCCGGAGGAGCCTTTCCAGCGGCTGGGCTGGCCAGCGGGACCTCATCGTTCGCCGTGGGCGCGCGGTTGCTGGAGGTGGTGGGCGAGCAGCTGGCCGCGGGCCCGGTGGCGATCGTGGTCGATGACCTGCAGTGGGCCGACCGCAGGTCGGTGGAGGCGCTGACGTTCATGCTGCGGCGGCTGTCGGTCGACCCGGTCCTCGCCGTGGTGATCTACCGCGGGCCCGGGGACCGGCTGGGCGAGGCGGCCCAGCGGATGCTGCTGAGCGTGGAGAACCGGCTGTTCGTACCGCTGGAAGGCCTCCATCCGGAGGAGGTGGCGTCGCTGGCGGCCGCGCTCGGGACGGGATCACTGGGCGATGAGGCCGTCCAGCGGCTGTACCGGGGCACCGGCGGGCATCCGCTGTACCTGCGCACGGTGCTGAGCGAGGGGTCCGGTTTCGATCCGCGGGCCCCGGGGCGGCTGGCGCTGCCCCGGTCGCTGGCCGCCGCGGTGGCCGAGCATCTGCGGGTGCTGCCGCCGGAGACCCGGGTCATCCTGGAGATGCTCTCGGTATTGAACCTGCGCATACCGATGGCACAGCTGGGAGAGGCGGCGCAGGCCGGCTCGGCCAGCGCGGCGATCGAGCCGGCGGTGACCGCCGGCCTGGTGGACTGGTGGCCGGAAGAACCCGCCCGCCCGGTGGCGATCCGTCACCCGCTGGTCCGGGACGCGATCTACGCCGGCATCCCGGCCGCCAGGCGCCGCATGCTGCATGGCCGCGCCGCCTCGCTGGTCAGCGAGTCGGCGTCGTGGGAGCACCGGGTGGCCGCTCTGGACCGGCCGGATGAGGGCCTAGCGGGCGAACTGGAGCGACTGGCGGCCGAGGAAGCGGCTGACGGCCGCCTGGCGCTGGCCGCCACACACCTGCAGTGGGCCGCGGACATCTCCCCGGCCCGGGCCGACCGGGAACGGCGGCTGCTGACCGGCGCGCTTCATCTGATGCTGGCCGAAGAGTCACGGGGCCTGGCCTTGCGCGAGACGGTCGAAGCGTCGGCGCCATCCCCGCTGCGCAGCTGCGTGCTGGGCACGATGGCATTCTCCATGGGCCGGCTCGGTGAGGCCGAGCGGCAGTTCAGCGAGGCACTGGAGCAGGCGCAGGACGACCCGGACAGCCTGCCGCTGGCCGCCCTGATCGCCAACCGGCTGGCTGGTACCTACACGCTTCTCGGGGACGGGGAGAAGGTGATGACCTTCGGACGGCAGGCGCTGGGCACCGGGTGCCTGGACGCAGCCGCGGCCAGCCAGACGCGGACCCTGATCGCCATCGGCGCCTCCCAGGTGGCCGGCCCCGCGCCGGCCTGGCCGAGCTGGGCCACCTGGATGCCGACCCGACGCGGGTCGGGCCGGTCGACATCGACGGCTTGTCGTTCCGTGGGGTGTTCCGCCTGCTGTCCGGCGAGCTGGGCCAGGCCATCAGCGACCTGACCGCCAGCCTCGGACTGGCGCGGCGGGGCGCTACCTTGACCCTTGGCCTGCGCGCCTATTTTTACCTGGCGCTGGCCCAGTACCTGGCCGGCGCGTGGGACGACGTCCTGCTCACCGCCGAGCAGGGGTTCTCAGCCGCCGGGATCCATTCCCGCCGCTACGAACTCCCGCTCCTGCACCTGGCCGCGGGCTGCGTGCCGACCGGGCGCGGCGCGGCCGAGGAGGCCGAACAGCACGCCCGGCTGGCCGAGGAGGCGGCCGCCAGCCTGGACTACGGCCAGGAGAAGGTGTATGCCGCGATGGCCCGGGCCCTGGTCTGCCAGGCGTCCGGGGACTACCTGGGCATGGCCGACGCGCTGGGTCACTGGCGTGACGATTCGGCCCTGGACGGCCGCAGCCGGGTATACGCGGTCTTGTGGCGGCCTCTGCTGGCCGAGGGCCTCATCGGGTCGGGGCAAGCGGAGCAGGCCGAAGCCGTCTTGGCCCAGCTGCGCGCGGGCAGCGGCCAGGTAGGCTATCTGGCCCCGGCCCTGGCCTGGCTGGACGGATGGCTGGCCGAGCAACGCGGCGACCCCGAGCAGGCCCTGATGATCTACAGCCGAGGTGAGGACACCGCCGACCCGCAAAGCCCGGTTCACACGGCCCGGCTGCTGCTGGCCCACGGTCGGCTGCTGCGGCGTACGGGAAACAGGAAGGACGCGGTCGAGCGGCTGCGGCGGGCTCACGGCCTGTACGCAGGTCTGCGCGCCGGGCCGTTCGTCGCCCGGACCGAAGAGGAGCTCGCGGCGTGCCGCCTGCCGGGCAGGCCGGCGAAGAAGCAGTCGGTGCTGGCGCTGACCAGCCGGGAGACCGAGGTGGCTCACCTGGTCGGGAAGGGACTGTCCAATCCCGAGGTGGCGGCCGAGCTGTTCATCAGCCGCAAGGCCGTGGAGTACCACCTGGGCAACATCTACGCCAAGTGCGGCCTGCACGGACGGCAGGAACTGCGGCGCTACGCCGAACAATGGCGCCAGCCGACCGCGGTCTGATGCTTTCCGGCAGAAACGGCCGAAGGCCGGGACACGGTCCCGGCCTTTCGGTCGCTGGTGGGGGGATGGGTGCCTGGATCAGCTGTTCCCGCCCATCTGGTTGTTGCCGTGGGCCAGGTAGTTGGTCAGGGCGGCCTGGGTGGCGGCGTTCATCTGGCCGGTCTGCGGCAGGCCCGCCTGACGCTGCAGGTCCTGGATCGCCGCGGTCGTCTGCGGGCCCATGACGCCATCGACCGGGCCTTCGTAGTAGTTCAGCTGGCCCAGCTCGCGCTGCAGCTGCATCACCGCGGCCGAGGGCTGGACCGGGGTGACCGGGTGGGACGGGGTGACCGGGCTGGCCGGGGTGGCGGGGTTGGCCGGAGTGGCGGGGTTGGCCGGGGCAGACGTCGAGGCGGACGGGCCGGTGGTGGCCGGGGCCGCGCTGGAGTGCCCAACCGACAGGACGACGGCCAGCGCGACCAGGGCGGCCGCCGCGACCGCGCCGATGACCGCGATCCAGATGCGGGACGGGGACCGGCCGCCGCCCTGCCGGTAGGGGGCCTGCTGGTAGGGGGCCTGCCGGTAGGGGGCCTGCTGGTAGGGGGCCTGCTGGTAGGGGGCCTGCTGGTTGGTGGTGTCAAACTGAGTGCTCATCTCGGGGTTCTCCTTGTCTTGACTCAGTTGCTCCGTGTGGATAGATCCACTGTCGCTTGAGCCGAGAGCAAAAACCCTAGAGAAACTCCCTAGTTCTCCCTCCCCAGGACGGCCTTCGCGCGGCCCTGGGGAGGCCTTTTAGGGACTTTCGGTCCTAGTGGACGGTACAGCCGACGGTGGAAACTTCACGCCGGTGCTCAATGAGCAAAAGGGGAGGAATCCACCATGACCACTCAGTCTTACCCGGCTGGCTCTGCACGGGGCCTGGGGACAGCGGACACGCCGTACACACCGCCGTTCTCGGTGCAGGGAAGCTGCGTGCTGAGCGAGGACTATTTTCTCACCGGACAGGTAATCATCAACGACGGTGACCTGATCCGGCCCTTCCTCCGGGCTGACGGCACCGTCGAGGCCCTGGTCCTGTCCGAAGGGAACCTGAGCTGGCTGCGCCGTGACCCCGGGACGACAAGCGGATGGTCCTACGTGCCGCTGAGTACGGACCTCAACATGGTCATCCCGGGCGAGGTCAGCGACGTGGCGGTCGCGACAGACAGCGCCGGGAACGTGATGGGCGTCTGCGTCGCGCCGAACAATGGGGATCCGTCCCAGCCGTACCTCTGCCCGCTGCAGCTCCTCGACCCCTCGTCCGACACCCCCTGGTACTCCGATCCGGACACGGCCTCGCCGCTGAGCGGCGGGCTAAGCCGGTTCCGCGCGGGAACGGACCCGATCACCGGCACCCCGTATTTCTACGCCTCGGACAGCTCTGGCCGGTTCACGGTAAGCATCGGCCCCGACCAGGACACCCTGGTCGAGGTGTCCGGTCCGGCCCTGTCCGGCGTCACCGACGGCTGGCTACTGTGGGCGTCGTCGGGCTGGAGCTCCGACGTGGCCTGGGCGGCCGGCATCGTGGTGACCAACGCCGACGGTTCCTTCACCTGGTACCAGCAGAACGGGAGCTACACGGTCAACACCCAGGGGGAGGCGCTGCAAGGGCAGGGTCGGCTGCTGTGGGTCGGCTGGCCGCCGTCAGGGGTGGCGGGCCTGTATTGGTCCTCGCCCGGGTACGCGTACCAGGATTCGTCGGGTCACATCTTTTTCGCCAGGCCGGGGGCCGACACGGTAGGCCTGAATGACATCGGGTCGACCCAGGCGGCGCTGGGGCCGGATACGGTCGCGGTCTGGCAGAACGGGGGCCTGTTCAGCTTCGCGATGCTGTTCGGCGAGACCAACGCGGTCAACGTGGTGACCCAGTACGGTGACCCGACCGCCTACCCGCCGACCCTGGCCGGGCCGATTCCGCTGCAGCCGGGCATGATCAAGGTGTTCAGCGCGCCGGCCGACCCGGCGCAGGGCACGCTGTTCGCGGTGATGGCGGATGCGACGCTGAGCGTGCTGGCCAAGGACCCAGTGACGGGCTGGTCGCTGGCCCCGATGCAGCAGGACGTGCCCACGCTGCAGGAGCTGGACACCTGGCGGGTCCAGCTGTCGGTCACCGACGCCAACGGCGCCGCGGTGGCGAGCGCCCAGGTGAGCGTGTCCGCCGACCGGCCGGCCGGCACCTGGCAGTACGGCAGCAGCACGCTGCTGGGGCCGGGCGCCACGGTTACGTTCACCGCCGACTCCCGCGGCCGGGTCACGTTCGCCACCCCGGCGGTGGAGCTGGACGCCCCCCAGCTGAGCGTGCAGGTCGTTTCGGACGATGACACAGGCGATGACGCCGGCCCGCTGATCATCAGCCCGGACGCCGACGTGCACGCGTTCCTGGCAGGCGCTGCGCCGCTGAACGACCTGGGCACGATGTCCGGCACCTCGCTGCTGGCGGCAAAGGCCGACGGCACCCCGCTGTGCCCGGTGCTGGCCGGCCTGCCCGCCGACCAGCAGAGCCAAGCGGCCGACGCGGTGGCCTCCGCGGTCGCCCAGTCCGTCAAGGCCGGGCAGGGGACCACCCCGGGTCCGGACGACGTCAAGTCGTGGACCTTGGACCTGTCCCAGGCCGTGCCCACCTACACCAGCTCCACCCAGTCGGGCGGCACGCAGGCACCCCAGCTGGTCGGCGCGGACCAGCTGGGGTCGCTGTCGGACTGGTGGGACAGCGTCAAGAACGACGCCGACTCGTTCTTCCACGGCGTGCGGCACGACGCCGTGCAGGTCGCCACCTGCACGGCGAACTGGGTCCAGGACGAGGCCACCGGTGCCTGGCAGTGGGCGGTCAGCCTGGCCGTCACTGTGGAAAACGAGGTCATCGGTGCGGCCGACTACGTGATCACCGACATGAAGTCGGCCATCCACGCGGTCACCGGGTTCTTCGCCAAGCTGGGCGCCGGCATCGGCGATGTCATCACCTGGCTGCGGCAGAACGTCGGCCAGCTGATCGCCGATGCCGGGCAGAACGCCAAGGTGATCGAGGGCTGGCTGGATCAGCTGCCCGCGAAGGTCAACGCCGGGCTGACCGAAATCGGCCAGATAGCGGACGGCTTCTTCAAGAACCTGGAAACAAGGGCCAACCAGGCGATCGGCGACCTGGCCTCTGACCTGGGGGACCGCACGTTCGGCAGCTCGGTCCCCAGCCCGCCGTCAGGGGCCTTCGACATAACGAAGTTCCTCTCCGGCGCCCAGCACAACTGGCTGCTGGACAAGATCGAGTCCTTCGGTTTCAGCGACACCGCGGTCGAGCAGAACACCGCCCTGCAGGCCGCCTTCGGCCAGCTCGCCGTCGCCGTGCAGGACGGCCTGCAGTTCGTGGCCGACCTCGGCGAGACGTTCTATGACGCCCTGAAGACGATCTTCGCCTCCAGCGGCTCCTACCAGCAGGCGCAGCTGGCCGATTTCCTCACCCAACTCAAGGTCACGGTGGACGCCCTGCTGGCGTTCGCCGATGCCGTGGTCCAGGCGCTGATCGACCTGGCCAAGGTGGCCATGGACCAGCTGGGCAACATGCTCTCGCACGGGTTCGAAAACATCCCCCTGGTCTCGGCGCTGCTGAAACACTTCGGCGTGGACACCACGATGAACGTCGGGCATGTGGTCAGCCTGGTCCTGATGTACCCCGCCACCCTGGCCAACCGGATCATCAACGGCTCGGGCTCGTCGCTGTTCCCGAGCGGCAGCACGGGTCAGACCGTGGCGGCCGCCGAGCCGGACTGGGCGTTCGGGCTGGGCCTGTCGGCCGCGATCGGGCAGGGCATCTGGGGGGTCGCCGACTCCGTCGGCGACCTGCAGCGCGTGCAGGGCAATGAGCCGTCCGGCATCATCGGCTGGATCGACATCGCCTCTCCGCTCGTCCTCGCCATCCTGGAATGGCCCGGCACGCCCACCGCGGCGCCGTTCGCCAACCCCATCGACGGTTCCGGCCCCGACGGGGCGATGATCTGGCCGAACTGGCTGCTCGGCCTGGTCCCGCCGATCGTCGGGCTGTGCGGCCAGTTCGCCGACTACAAGCCGCCGGAGACCGTGCAGGCGACCGACGGCGCGCCGGAAGAATGGCCGGAGATCGGCCAGTGGTTCACCATGGCCGCCGCCATCGCCTCCACCATCCTCGGCAGCATCTACAACTTCAACCCGGATACCGGCCAGTCCGCCGAAACCCAGGCCGCGGGCATCCTCAGCAACGTCTCCAACATCATCGCCCCGTTCGCCACCAAGGAACTCGCCGAGACCACCGAGGGCGGGTCGGAGATCATCAAGATGTTCATCGACTACCTCGGCAACCTCGGCGCCGCGGGCTGCATGGGAGCGGCCCTGGACGCATAAGACGCCCGGCGAGAACCGGCACAATGTCACCTGCGGCCACTTCGCTCTCCTTGGTTTCTGACTTCGCATCTCGGAGGATCGCGGGCAAAGCCGAGGTACGGTCCGCCCTCGAAGTCGAAGACCTGCCAGTTGAACGGGGTCTTGGTGAACGGGGCGCCGAAGCTCGGGAGACCGGCGTGCCCCAGGGCCTGCGATTTGTCGAAGAACGCCTTCTCCCGGGCGGTGACCATGATCGGCAGGCAGAGGAAGTCGGGCATGCCGCTCATGTGATCCCAGTACCCCGGCGATGAGCCCGGGCAGCATCGGCCGGCAAGAACGCCGAAGGCCGGGACACGGTCCCGGCCTTTCGGTCGCTGGCGGAGGGTATGGGTGCCTGAATTAATCAGCTGTTCCCGCCCATCTGGTTGTTGCCGTGGGCCAGGTAGTTGGCCAGGGCGGCCTGGGTGGCGGCGTTCATCTGGCCGGTCTGCGGCAGGCCCGCCTGACGCTGCAGGTCCTGGATCGCCGCGGTCGTCTGGGGTCCCATGAGGCCATCGACCGGGCCCTCGTAGTAGTTCAGCTGCCCCAGTTCCCGCTGCAGCTGCTTCACCGCGGCCGAGGGCTGGACCGGGGTGACCGGGTGGGACGGGGTGACCGGGCTGGCCGGGGTGCTGGGGTTGGCCGGGGCCGAGGTCGAGGCCGACGGGCCGGTGGTGGTGGCCGGGGCGGCGCTGGAGTGCCCGAGCGCCAGGACCGCGGCCAGCGCGACCAGGGCCGCCGCCGCGACCGCGCCGATGACCGCGATCCAGATGCGGGACCGGGACCGGCCGCCGCCCTGCCGGTAGGGGGCCTGCTGGTAGGGGGCCTGCTGGTAGGGGGCCTGCTGGTTGGTGGTGTCAAACTGAGTGCTCATTTCGGGGTTCTCCTTGTCTTGACTCAGTTGCTCCGTGTGGATAGATCCACTGTCGCTTGAGCCGAGAGCAAAAACCCTAGAGAAACTCCCTAGTTCTCCCTCCCCAGGACGGCCTTCGCGCGGCCCTGGGGAGGCCGGGTTCAGTAGCGGGCGCCGGTGACCTGGGCGGCGAGCGGGTCGAGGATGGCCAGCTCGCCGGGGGTCAGGGTGATGTCGAGGGCGGCGACGTTCTGCTCGAGCCACTTGATCCGCTTGGTGCCAGGGATGGGGGCCAGCGGCACACCGAGCCGCTCCTCCTGGGCGTAGACCCAGGCCAGCGCGACCTGCGCGGGCGCCACGCCCTTGGCGTCGGCCACTTCGCGGACGGCGTCGGCGATGGCCTGGTTGGCCGCCCCGGCCGTCGCCGCTGAACCGGGGGTTGCGGCTGCGGAAGTCCTTCGCGTCCAGCGTGTTCAGGTCCACGGTGCCGGTGAGGAAGCCGCGGCCGAGCGGCGAGTACGGCACGAGGCCGACGCCGAGCTCGCGCATGGCGCCGATCACGTCGGTCTCCACGTCGCGGGTCCACAGCGAGTACTCGCTCTGCACCGCGGTGATCGGGTGCACCGCGTGCGCGCGGCGCAGTAGCTCACCGTCTGACCTCGGACAGGCCGAGGTAGCGGACCTTGCCCTCGGCGACGAGCTCGGCCATCGCGCCGACGGTCTCCTCGATCTCGGCGGTCTGCGGCGGGCGGTGCAGGTAGTACAGGTCGATCACCTCGACGCCGAGCCTGGTCAGCGACGCCTCGCAGGCCCGCTTGACGTAATCGTGCTCGCCGCGGACGACGCGGTGCGCGTCGCCGCCCGACCGGTCGATGCCGAACTTGGTGGCCAGCTGCACCTCGTCGCGCCGGTGCGCGATGCCCCGGCCGACCAGGACCTCGTTGTGGCCGGCGCCGTAGATGTCCGCGGTGTCGATGAACGTGACGCCGAGGTCGAGGGCGCGGTGGATGGTGGCGATCGACTCGTCCCAGTCGGTGGGGCCGTACCACTCGCTCATCCCCATGCAGCCCAGGCCCTGGGCGGACACGGTGAGATCACCGAGTTTGGTGGTGCGCATGCGTGTACTGCTCCTCGTTAGTGTCGGGTGGATCCGGCCTCGGCCAGGCTGCGGCCTCGCCGATGGTCCAGGTGGTCACGATTCGAGCCTATGAGTTAGAGCACGCTCTCACGCAAGTCTCTTGTTCAGCTGGCTCTAACGGGGCTGGACCCGCCGAAGGTGACAGTGACCTGCTGGAAGCCGAGGGAGGTGAGCATGCCGTCGAGCATCCCCTCGGTGTTCTTCTGCGCCTCGCTCAGCAGCGGGCTCTGCTGGGCGGCGGCCTGGATCTTCTGCTGGGCCAGGATGTAGACCTGCTGCTGGCTGTTCGGGTTGCCGGAGAAGAAGTTACCGATCCGGTTGAACAGTCCCTGCTGCTGGGCGTACACGTAGGACTGCGAGACGTTGAGGACGGCGGGTTCCAGCTGGGCCTTCGGCAGGCTGACGGTCACCGCGGTACGGGCCGTGTTCATCTTGATGGCCTGGCTCTTCAGCGCCGAGAAGTCGACGAAGGCGATGTCGGTGCCCTGCCCGATGAACAGCGTCTCGCTGCCCGCGAGGAACGACGGCAACAGCGACGTGCGCTGGGTGAGGTCGACCACGACTTCGAACGAGCCGCTGGCCGCCTCGTAGCGGCTGAGTTCGGTGATGGACTTCACAATGACGGGCTCGCTGCGGACCGTGGTGGTTTCCGCGAACGGGTTCCTCAGCTGCGGCAGCAGGTGAACCGCAGACAGCACCACGAGCAGAACGAGCACGGCGGCCGCCGCGCCCACTATCCCGGCCAGCGACCCTACCCTCGGCATGCGCGCCATGGTGTTTCCTCATGTCGTGCGGCGATGCGCGTGAGCTACCCAGGCGGCGGCAGATAATTCGGTCGCTGACGCATATTGCGCGGGCCCTGGGAAGAGACAGGGGCATGTACCGGGACCGCTCTGCGGGTGGGCGCAGGCGGCACTGGCCGAGATCCAGGGCGGCCGGCTGCCTGCTGTGGATCGTGCTGCTGGTCGTATTGCTCATCGTGCTGTCGGTGCTGTTCGGCGGGTTCCAGAAGGGCACGCAGGTCAAGGGGCTCGGCCCGGCCGTGCCCGCGTCCAGCTGGGTCAGGGGCTGAGCGCGGGCGCCCCACTAGCCCGGTGTTTCGGGGGCGGCTGGGGGCGGCTGGGGCGGTTACTGATACGAGACCATGGAGAGCCGCGGGGTCCTGTCGATCGTCTGCCGCGGACTCAGCATCGGATGGTCCTTGACATAGAAATTCTTCCACCCGAAGAACACCCGCGACGGGGCGGCTCTGGTGATGGTGTCCCAGGTCTGCTGCTTATCGGCCGGGGTCCCCTGCCCGTCCATGTGGATGAGGATGGCCAGGTCGTCGTACCGGGTGTCGAGTTCATGCTCGTTGCGGATCATCGACAGCTGGAACTGGTGCAGCACGAGAAGCTTCTGGGGCAGCCGGTACCGCGCGGTCAGGCCGGCCAGCCACGTGATGACGCTGTTGACCTCGCTACTGCTCACGCTGCCTATCTGCTGCAGCGGCAGCTGCCCCGGCGCCAGCTTCCACTCCGGGTCCAGGGCCAGCCCGACGTCGGGCGACTCGAGCAGCGACTGGTACCTCCTGGCCTGGGCGAGCAGGCTGTCCCGGCCGGGCTGCAGGTCCAGGATGACGTAGAACCCGGCCGCCGTCGCCTGCCGTACCCAGGGACGCAGGGAGGCCACCGAGGACTCGTACGAGTAATCGCCGTCCGGGCCCGGGTGTGCCTGCGCGACGGTGGCGATGATCTCGAAGGCAGGGATGATCCGGGCGCTGGTCAGGGGCCGGTACGCCGCGGCAACCTGCCTGGCTCGCGCGATGCTGGCCTGCAGGCCCTGCTGGCCCAGGACTCCGAGCCCGGGAGCACCGGGGTGACCGTAGAGCGCGACCAGCAGGTGCCCGGGGAACAGGACCTGGCCGCCACCGGGCAGCTGCACCCCGGTCTGCACGACGGCGATCCGCGACGCCAGCCGGGCCGCCGGCCCGAAACCGGATCCGATGGCGAGCACCTGCCGGGGCCGGATGGCCGAGAGCGCGGCGATGGCGGCCGGGTCGGTGCGCGGGTCGTCACCATGGACGGCGATCACCTGGGCCCCAGCTACCCGCGCAGTGGTGACCGCGGCCAGCGTCGCGGCATCGGTGTCCCCGGCGTGCACGAGCAGGGCCAGGTGGCCCAGGAATGCGGGAGGCTTCGTGGCCGGCAGCATGGCCGGGTTGGTGACCACGCGGATGCCGGGCAGTTGAGCCGCGAGCACGCTCGCGGCGACCCCGACCGCCAGCACGACGTGCGGGTCCAGGTCCCTGATCTGCGCCCGCAGCGCGGCGCTGACCACGGCGGCCGCGGCACCGGCCGTCCCGGCGGCGGCGCGGAATGCCATCGTCGCCGTGCCGCCCGGTGCGGAATGGCCCGCCCGCACCGCGGTCAGCAGCAGCGGCGCGTGCGCGCGCAGCGCCTGGCGGGCCGCGGCCGCATCGGCCTGCGGGCCCGGGCCGGCCACCACGATGACCGGCGCGAAGGCGAACAATCTCTGCGCCACGTCCTCGGCGACCACATCCGGCGGGCCGGCCAGGACCGACGCCGCGGAGGCCGGCAGGCGGGTACGTGGCGCCAGGCGGACGGGAGCAGGCGCGTCATGCCGGGCAGGAACAGCAGCAGCAGAACAGGACGTCGTGCCGCCGGTAACGGCCGCCAGCAGCGCGAGCACCGCTCCGGCCGTGAGCGGAACCCCGGCGCGGCCCCTGTCGGTCCGGAAACCCAGCATGCGGAATCTGGGCAGCACAAGCGCCCCCATTCGTCACCAGCCTCCCGTTACCATACCGGCGTCCGCCGGCATGGTGCGGGATATGGCCGCCTCGCAATCTGTTTTCAGTTACTCAGACACGGCCGGGCTGGCCGAACCAGGGGCTGTCGGGGCCGAGAAGGTAGCGGTCGGCCAGGTGGTTGAGGATCCGCCTGGCCTGGCGGAACCGGGCCGCGACCTCGCCGACCACGGCCAGGTTCGCGGTCCGTACCGGGGCGGCGGACAGCGCGGCACGGTACCACCGGGCGCCGAGGTACTCCAGCAGTTCGAGGGCCGGGGCGGCGGCCAGCCCGTCCCGTTCGGCCGAGGGCACCCGGGCCGAGCGCAGCAGCCGGCCGGCGTCCAGCGGGCCGAAGGCGTGCGCGGCCGCGTAGTCGGGGAACACGCCGGCCAGGAACAGCGAAACGTCGCCGAGCCTGCGGTAGAGGCCGGGCCGGGATTCCTCGGGGGCCGCCTCGAGCATCCCGGCGAGCCGTACCGGGTCAAGCTCGCTGAACCGCCGCGTCCGTGACCGCCCGCCGGACCGGACCCGGTAGCGTCCGCTGGCCACCCGGGTGAAGGACGCGAGCAGTTCGGCCAGGAAGAGCCGGCGGGCCGCGGAACCGAGGAAGTCACGCAGTTCGGGCGGGTCGAACACGGGCACCCGCTGCCGCAGTCCCGACCGTTCCGGCAGGTAGTCCAGGCTGGACAGATCGATCATGGCGCGGTGCACCGCCACGCCGAAGGCCAGGAACGGAGACACCAGGACGGCGTGGCCGGCGGCCACCGCGGCGGGCCCGAAAACGGCCTCGAACACCCGCGGATCGGCCAGCAGTTCCTCGATGGCCGCGGGATCGCGGGCCAGATGGATCGTCGCGGCGCCTGGCCTCGGCGCGACGGCGGAAAGCAGCCGCAGGTCGGCTTCGGTGAGGTGCTCCGCGTAATCGGCCACGCTCGCGTCCATGATCCAGTGATACCCAGGCGCGCCGGTGTGACATAGTCCTGGGCATGACGGTGTTTGACGACCTGGCCGCGGAGCAGGAGCGGCTGGCACCGGTTGCCGAGCGCCGCTCGGGTCTATCCGCTGCCGCGGGCGGCTTGCTGGGCGGCGCTTTCCACGCGGTCGCGGTAGGCCTGCCACCAGGCCTGGTCGCCGGACGGCAGGTTGGACTGGCCGGGGGTCCAGCCGGCCGCGCCGTCGATGAGCTCGCGGACGATGTTGGCGTGGCCGGCGTGCCGGGCGGTCTCGGTGGCCACGCGGACCAGGACGTGGTGCAGCGTGACCTCGTTCCGGTCGGCCGGCCACCAGGGCACGTGGCCGATGGCGTCGAGCGGCAGCGCCTCGATGGTGGCGTCGGAGTGCGCCCAGGCGCGCCGGCACCGGCCGGTGATGAACTCGCGGGATTCCGCCGGGGTGGCGAACATGTCCGACATCGGGTCGGACTCGTCCCAGGGCAGCGGGTCGGCGACCGGACGGCCTAAGGTGTCGCCGAAGTACCCCGTCTCGACCCCGGTCACGTGCTTGACCAGGCCCAGCAGGTTGGTGCCGGTCGGCACCAGCGGACGGCGGATGTCGTACTCGGACAGCCCGTCGAGCTTCCACAGCAGCGCGTCGCGGGCGTCCTGCAGGTAGCGGCGCAGATCGGCTTTACGGTCGGAGTCGGTCATGCGGCCATCCTGCCAGGCGGGCGAGCAGGGGGGTCAGAGCCGGGGGTCGACCGGCTCGGACTCCAGGGCCAGCACGGCGAAGACGCATTCGTGCACCCGCCACAGCGGCTCGCCGCGGGCCACCCGGTCCAGCGCCTCCAGGCCGAGGGCGTACTCGCGCAGGGCGAGCGAGCGCTTGTGCCCGAGCGCACGCTGGCGCAGCCGGTCCAGGTTGGCCGGCTCGGTGTAGTCGGGGCCGTAGATGAGCCGCAGGTACTCCCGGCCGCGGACCTTGAGACCGGGCTGGACGAGACCGCCCTGCTGGCTTGAGCCGCTGCCGCGGCGGGGCCCGCGGGTCAGGTTGGCGGCGGGCTTGACCACCATGCCCTCTCCCCCGGCGGCGGTCAGCTCCTCCCACCACCGGGTGGCGGCGGCCGACCGACGCGGGATCGGTGGTCCGCGCGGCGAGCCGCCGGGTCGCGGTGATCAGGTCCGGGGCGGCGGCGGCCAGCCGGCCGGCGGCCTCCAGGTGCCAGTGGTGCGGGCGCTCGTGGTAGACGGCTCCCTCGGTGGCGAGCACCTGGAACGGGGCAACGCGCACGCCGGCCAGCCCGTCGGTGGCCCAGCAGTAGCGCAGGTAGGCGGCGGTGAACGCGCCGGCGTTCGTCATCCGGGCGCGGGTGCGGTCGAGCAGGGCGTCTACGGCGGGACCGTCGGCGGGCAGCTCCCGGGCCCGGGCCTGCTCGAGCGCGGCCACGGCGGCGGGCAGCGCGGCCCGGGCGGCCGCGCCGACCGCGGCATACTGGTCGCGCAGCAGCTGGCCGGCCTTGACGTTCCAGGGCAGTAGTTCGGCGTCCAGCAGCAGCCAGGTGGTGCCGAGTCCGTCGAACAGCCCGGCGGTCTCGGCCGCCGCGCACAGGCGGCCGGCCAGGTCCGCGTTGAGGGCGGGGGGAAGAACGGCCGGCCGGTCCGGGTCCAGATCGCGCCGCAGGCATCGCTGGCCGGCACGCCGAACCGGGCCCGGGCAGCCTGCGGGGAGCGGCAGACCAGCAGCACCGCGCGCGAGCCCATGTGCTTCTCCTCGCACAGCACGTCCTCCACGCCGTCCGAGCGGTAGGCCGCGAACGCCTGCTCGGGGTGCTCGAGCAGATCCTCCCGGGCCGAGGTGGCGCTGCTGGCCCGAGCCGCTGCGCTGGCTAGGGCCGCTGGCGCGGCGGGCGCGGCGACGGGGCTCATCGTCGGCGGCAGGTACAGCAGCCAGCGGGGATCGAGGGCGAACCGGCTCATCACCTCCAGCGCGGCCGCGGCGTGCGCCTCGCGGAGCCCCACCCGCGGCAGGTACCCGGTCTCGATGACCCGGGACCCGGACACGTCGCCAATATCCAGCACGTCCGGTTCGCGGCGGGCAGGGCCAAGCCCGACGGCGAGGAGGCCGGGAAGGGCTTGGCCGGGGGATGGTAGACACGGGCGGCGGGAACTGAAACCAGGGTTCGTTCGGGATAATTCAGGGCCGTGAGACGGCCGCCGAAGACACAGCCGGTGTCCAGGCACAGGGTGTTGTTCAGCCACTCCGCCTCCGGCACCGGCGTGTGGCCGTAGAGCACCAGGGCCCGGCCGCGGTACTCCTGCGCCCAGGGGTACCGGACGGGCAGGCCGTACTCGTCGGTCTCGCCGGTGGTCTGCCCGTACAGGCAGAACTCGCGGACCCGGCCGGACGCGCGGCCCTGGTAGCGCTCGATCAGGCCGGCGTGGGCCGCCACCAGGCGCCCGCCGTCGAGCACGTAGTGGCTGACCAGGCTGTCGATGAACGTCTCCACCGCGGCCCGGAACTCAGCCGGCTCGGCCTCGAGCTGCTCCATCGAGGCGTCCAGGCCGTGGCTGCGCGTGACGTTCTTGCCGCGCAGCGCCTTCAGCAGCTTGGCCTCGTGGTTCCCGGGCACGCACAGCGCGGTCCCGGCGGCCACCATGCCCATGACCAGGCGCAGCACGCCCGGCGTATCGGGGCCGCGGTCCACCAGGTCACCGAGGAACACCGCGCGCCTGGTGGGATGGCTGGCGTTTACCGGCAGGCCGGCGCCGTCGCGGTCGATCGCGTAGCCGAGCCTGTCCAGCAGCTGCTCCAGCTCGGCCCGGCAGCCGTGCACGTCGCCGATGACGTCGAACGGGCCTTTTTCATGACGGAGATCGTTGAACAGTTTCGTCCGGGTGACGGTGGCCGCTGCCGCCTCCTCGGGGGTGCGCAGCACGTGCACGGTACGGAAGCCCTCGCGGCCCAGGTGGCTGCGGCCGCGCCGCAGCTGGCTGCGCTGGCGGCGGATGACGTGCGGGCCGAAGTCCCGGTCGGGCCGCTGGGCGTTGCGCTCCGCGCACAGCCTCTCCGGCAGGTCCAGGACGATCGCCACCGGGAGCACATCGTGCTCGCGGGCCAGCAGGACCAGCTCACGGCGGGCCTCGGGCTGCACGTTGGTCGCGTCGACCACGGTCAGCCGGCCCGCGGCCAGGCGCTTGCCCGCGATGAACCGCAGCACCTCGAACGCGTCCCGGGTCGCCGACTGGTCGTTCTCGTCGTCGGCGACCAGGCCACGGCAGAAGTCCGAGGAGATCACCTCGGTCGGCTTGAAGTGCGCGCGGGCGAAGGCCGACTTGCCCGAGCCGGTCACGCCGACCAGGACGACCAGGCTCAGCTCGGGGATGCTCAGCTCGGGGATGCTCAGCTCGGTCATGGTTCTTTCCTGAAGACGGCGAGCTGGGTGGGCGGGCCGGCGTCGGGGTGTTCGGGGCCGACGGGCCGGAAGCTGACCTGGTAGCCGTGGGCGGCGGCGACGCCTTCGGCCCAGTCGCGGAACTGCGCGCGGGTCCACTCGAACCGGTGGTCCCGGTGCCGCATCGCGCCGCGTTCCAGGCCGGGGAACTGCGGGTTGTACTCCGCGTTGGGGGTGCTCACCACGACGGCGGCGGGCGCGGCGAAGCCGAAGATGGCGCGTTCCAGGGCGGGCAGGCGCTCGGGGTCGACGTGCTCGATCACCTCCATCAGCACGGCCGCGTCCAGCCCGGCCAGCCGGTCGTCGCGGTAGGTCAGCGCGGTCTGGAAGATCCGCAGGCGCTCGCGCTGGCGGTCCGGCATCCGGTCCAGGTTCAGATCGCGGGCCGCGAGTCTGGAGGGCCCGGACGGACACGTCGACGGCGACGATTTTCTCGATGTGCTGGTCGGCCAGCAGGGCCTTGGTCAGCGCGCCGGACCCGCAGCCGAAGTCCCCGACCCGTTTTGCCCCAGCTCCCGCAGGATCGCGAGGATGGCCTCGCGGCGCTGGACGGCCAGCGGCTTGCGCCGCTCCTCCTCGTCGTCCTCGGTGACCGCGTTGTCGAGGGCCTCGGGCTCGGTGTCGTCGGCTTCGGCCAGCCGGGCCAGCGCGGACCGGGTGAGCGCGCGCCGGTGCGACAGGTAGCGGGTGGTGATGAGCTGTTTGTGCGGGTGGCCGGCCAGCCAGTCGCCGCCCGCCCGGATCAGCTTGTCCACCTCCTCGGTGGACACCCAGTAGTGCTTGGCGTCGTCGAGCACGGGCAGCAGCACGTACAGGTGGTTGAGCGCGTCGGCCAGCCGGACCTCGCCGGTCAGCCGTCAGGTCCAGGTAGGGCGAGGCGCCCCACTCTTCCGGCTGGAGGGGCTGGCTTTGCGCTGTCGTGGTCCAGCCGAGCGGCTCGAAGACGCTGTGCGCCAGGTCCTGGCCGCCGCGGCAGCGTAGGGCGGGCACCCGGATCTCGAGCGGGATGGGGCTGCTGGCGAGCTCGGGCCGCGCGTCGCAGCGGCCGGTCAGCGCGGTCCGGAAGGCCTCCTTGAGCGCCACCGCGAGCATGCTGGAGGCGGCGTACGGGCGGTCGTTGACGTACTGGGCGAGCTCGCCGTCGCTCGGCTTGTTCCGGCCCGCGGGCCCGCGGACCAGGGCCACCGGATCGACCTCGAGCAGCAGCGCGGCGGTGCAGCGCCCGGCGGTGGCCTCGGGGTAGAAGACGTGCGCCGCGCCCGTGGCGGTGGGGAACGTCTGCAGCCGGCCGGGGTGCTTGTGCAGCAGGTACCCGAGGTCCGTCGCGGGCGCCCGGGTGGTGGTGATCGTCAGCAGCACCAGGTCATTGTCCCGGACCGCATCTGGTCAGATCAAAATCTATTTTCCGAACGGGCCGTGGTGCGTGCGTCAGCTTGACGGTGCGGTGCTGCTGGCGGGTTTCGGGCCGGTGGCGCGCAGCGTGCCGAGTTTGGTCAGCAGGCCGAACCAGAACTGGGCGCCGGGGACCACCGAGATGATCATGATCAGGAAGCCGACGATGACCAGCACCAGCTGCCAGCCGGAACTGCCATACGGGCTGAAGATCCCGCGCTTGTCCAGCCAGTTGCACCGCGCACCCGGCTGCGTGCAGGCCCGGACGGTGCCCCAGCCGACCGGCAGGCCGGCCGCGGCCGCGGCCGACAGCTGTCCCTCGAGATCGGCCAGGCATTGCTGGCTCGCGGTGGAACTGGAACACGAAGAGGGAGCGGCTTTCGTTGCCACGGCGCTGATGGCCGCGCTGACCGCGTTCTCGGTATACAGCGTGCGCCCGATGGTGAGGGCATTGAGGTTGAGCAGTATGACAATGATCGCCCCGGCCGCGAGCGTGATTTTGGCCGACGTGCCGCTTATACCAGCCGGAAACGCGGTCCATATGGTCGTCGTACCATTGCTCGACGGACGTGCGGAACCGGCCGACGTCACTGTTGGCGTCCTTGACCAGGCCTCCAGCGACTGCCTGAACGGCATCGCGGGCGGCAGCTTCCCGATGATCTGCCTCGATGAGGTCATCGTGGTCTGCCCCTGCGGATCGGGCTACCACCAGGTCGATGACGGCCTCGGCGAAGGACTTCGCGGAAATGTAGGACGGCAGGCTCCGGCGTTGGCTCCATAGGCGCCCGATCGTCGTCTTCTCGGCCGTCATCTTGGGCAGACGGCCCGTGCTCCTGGTCGGACCGAGCGTGAGCTTCCGGCTGGAGAGCTGGCCCGGCCACGCCTTGGCTGCTCAGGATCGGGCCGCCGAGCAGGGCGGCGGTCATCGACGCCTTCCTCGGCCGCAGGTGGCTGGTCCGGGGCCTGCTGTGCAGCAGGTGGCGGCACGGGCGGCATCTGCTGGTATCCGTACCAGGTGGTGAGGTGGGCTGCATCAGCTCGCGTATCGCTTCGTAGTCCGCGGCCACGTCGGTCAGGTTCGTGCTCGAAACGCCGTCGTCGACGAGTTCGCGAAGGCCGCTGAGCAGTATGCGCCGCGCAGCCCGAGGAAGCGCGAGATCAGCTCGGTGACGAAGGAGGCGAGCGCGGCAGTAACGCCGAACACAAAGGTCAGCCCGATGGCCAGGTCAATGATCGGTGAACTCAGCACTTCGACCCCCACTCGGTCAGCGACCCTTTCTGGTATGCCGCCGATCATCCTCCTCGCACCCCACCGCGTGAAGCACATTTGCGCGAGCAAGTACAAATATGGTGCGAAGCTCAGAACGCGCCAAACCAGAATACCGAACAATTCCGTCAAATGATGGACATTCCGGAATGACATAGACACGCGTCCGGCCCGGTCTATCACGCTGGCGTTCAGCCCGGGCAGCACCGGTACCGAGGCCCGGCGGCCCGCCTGGATGTTCGCCGACCGGATGGAGCCGGGTAGAGACTGGGGCGTGACGCGGTGGGTGCTGCATGTGGACCTCGACCAGTTCATCGCGGCGGTCGAGGTGCTGCGCCATCCCGAGTTGCGCGGGCGCCCGGTGGTGGTGGGCGGCGACGGGGACCCGACCAAGCGGGGCGTGGTCAGCACGGCGTCCTACGAGGCCCGCGAGCACGGCGTGCACTCGGGCCTGCCGCTGCGCACCGCGGCGCGGCGGCTGCCCGACGCGGTGTTCCTGCCGGTAGACCGGGAAGCCTACGAGGAGGTCTCGGCCGAGGTGATGGACGTGCTGCGGTCCTCCGGCGCGGTGGTGGAGGTGCTCGGCTGGGACGAGGCGTTCCTCGGCGTTGAGGTTGATGATCCTGAGGCGTTCGCGCGGTCGCTGGCGGCGCGGGTCCGGGAGGCGACGCAGCTCGACTGCACGGTGGGGATCGGCGAGAACAAGCTGCAGGCCAAGATCGCCACCGGGTTCGGCAAGCCGGCCGGGGTGTTCCGGCTGACGTCGGCCAGCTGGTTCGAGGTGCTCGGGGACCGGCCGACCGACGCGCTGTGGGGCATCGGCGCCAAGACGGCCAGGAAGCTGGCCGGGCTCGGCATCCGCACGGTCAGCGACCTGGCCGCGGCCGACCCGGACGCGCTGGCCGCGGTGTTCGGCCCGATGACGGGGCCGTGGCTGGTTCTTCTGGGCCGGGGCCGCGGCGACGCCGACGTGGACGACGCGCCGTACGTGGCCCGCGGGCACGGGAAGGAGGAGACGTTCCAGCAGAACATCGCCGACTGGTCGCGGGTGCAGGCCGAGGTGCGGCGGATCGCCGGGCTGCTGGCTCTTGATCTGGCTCGCGAGCCCCGGCCGGCGGTGCGGGTGGTGGTGAAGGTGCGGTACGCGCCGTTCGTCACCGAGACACACGGGGTGACGCTCTCCTCGCCCAGCTCGGACGCGGCGGTGATCGAGGAGGCGGCGGCCTCGGCGCTCGGCCGGTTCACCGGGCGGCGCCCGGTGCGGCTGCTCGGGGTCAGGGCAGAGTTCGGCACGTAAGGGACGGGCCGCGCGGAACGCACCTCGCTCAGGTTCCCGTGCTGTTACGATCGGCAGCCGAAAGAATACTGATCGTCACTTCAGTTCGGGGGAAGCATGCGCATCCTGATTGCCGTTTCGGCTGGGGCGGTGATCACGCTGCTGGCCCCGGGCCTGGCCAGTGCGGCTCCGCCCGCCGCCTCGCCGATGTGGCCGGCGGTGACGGTCTACGTCGCGGAAGGCGATCCCGGCGGCGATTCGGCCGCGGTGATCCCGATTCCCGCCGCGACGGGCCAGCCGGGCGCCCCGATCAAGGTCCATGTCTCCGCCGACCCCGCCCTGCTCGCCGCCACGCCCGACGGGAAGACGGTCTACCTCCTCGACCAGGGGTCGGGGACCGTGACCCCGATCGATACCGCGACCAGCACGGCCGGTGCCCCGATCCCGGTCGGGTCTTCCCCCGTCGCCATCGCGATCACGCCGGACAGCAGGACCGCATACGTCGTCAACCAGGGGTCGGGGACCGTGACCCCCATCGATACCGCGACCAACACGGCTGGTGCCCCGATCCCGGTCGGGTCCTCCCCCGTCGCCATCGCGATCACGCCGGACGGCAAGACCGCGTACGTGATGAGCGGCATCGCCGATGCCGGCGAGGTGACCCCGATCAGCACCGCCACGGACAAGGCCGGTCCGGCGATCACCCTCGCCCGAGGGCCCAACGCCATCGCGATCGCACCGGACGGGAAGACCGCCTACGTGGCCATCGGCTCCTTCTTCTACGGCGCCCACCAGGAGATAGACCCGATCCAGACGGCGACAGGCACGGTCGCGACGCCGATCCCGTTCGCGAACCCCTACGGCCTGGCCATGACACCGGACGGGAAGACCCTCTACGTGCTCAGCACCGGCCCGGCCGGCTACGGCGGGACGGTTACCCCGATCCAGACGGCCACCAACACGGCGGGCAGCCCGATCCAGGTCGCGGACCAGCAAAGCAACCCGGTGGGGTTCGCGATCACGCCGGACGGGGGACACGTCTACGTGCTCGTGGACAGCGTGGTTTCGTGTGACGGTTCGGTGATCCCGATCCGGACGGCGGCCAGCACGGCACAACCCGCGGTCCCGGTAGCGGGCCTCCCCCACCTGATCGCCTTCACGCCCGACGGGGAAACCGCCTACGTCGTGGCCAGCACATGCGGGGCGGGGAGTTATACGGTGACACCCATCGCGACCGCCACCAGCCACGCCGGCCAGCCGATCCCGGTCAGGTACGCCACCGCCATCACCGTCGCCGGCTAGCCGTAAGCCGGAACCCGATGCGCGGGTGGGGTCAGGGCAGAGTCCGCGACATGGCCACCTCGCCGAGGGACGGGTCGGACGGCAGCGGCTGCCGCTCGCCGGTCAGCGCGAACCCGCAGCGCTCGTACAGTACGCGGGCATGGGCGTTCGCCTCGGTCACCCACAGGTGCACCGACGCGGCGTTCCTCGCGGCTGGCCCAGTTGATCACGGTGGCCACGAGCGCCTCGCCCACGCCGCGGCCGCGGGCCCGCGGCCGCACGTACATGGACACCAGTTCCACGGTGACCGGGTCCTCCTGGTAGCCCCCGATCAGCCCGGCCGGCGCGGCCGCGCTGACTTCGGGGACGAAGGCCAGGAACGTGCCGCCGCGGGCGATCCGGTCACGCCAGTGCGCCTCGGGCCGGAGGACCTCCCGCTCGTAGGTGGACCCGAAGGCGGCCGGGGCATCCCGCAGCGCCTCCAGCCGGATGTCACGCAGCGCCCGCCAGTCGCCGGTGACCGTCTCACGCACCATGACCATGGCCCATGGTCGCCGCCCCGCCGCCGGGGGCACAAACGGTTTTCCCGTCAGCGGGTAAGCAGCTTGAAGGCGAGGTTGCGGCCCCAGCCGCGGTCGAAGGCGAGAGTGAACCAGAGCGCGACGAAGTTGTCCACGATCTGCGCCTTGTCGTTGTCGCCGACCCAGACCGGGCGCAGGCCGGTGGCCCCGATCAGCTCTTCTACGATGGGCTGGGTCTCCCCGGCCATCACCACCTTCCAGCCCCGCAGGCCGAGATCCATGGGTTTTACGGGCCTAACCCGGGGCGGGGAGTTCGCCGCGCTCGGCGGCCCGGGCCAGGCGCTGGGCCTCCTTCAGGCCCACGCCGCGGGCCTGCGGCGGGAGGCGGTAGATCGACGCGCCGCCCATCAAGTTGTACGCCCGGATCCGGATCAGCGGCGCGCCCGGCCGCGGCGGGCGCTCGCTGCCGATCTCCTCGTGGCCGCCCATGAACGAGAAGCCGCCGACGTCGAGCTCGACCGAGTCGGGGACGTAGACCTCCGCGCCGCCCATGAACGCGATCAGGTTGAGGGTGAGCTCGCCGCCCTCGATCTCCGCCTCGCGCAGGTCGATCTCGTTGCCGCCCATGACCGCGACGGAGTTGATGCTGCCCACGGCGCGGAACCGGCCGCGCCGGCGAGAGCCGCTCAGGATGGCCACCATCCACCGCACGGGCTTGCGGCGCGACGGGTGCCGGGGCAGGCCCGCTGGCCTGGCCCGCCTCCCGCGGCAGGTCGCTGGTCAGGGTGGCCAGCTCACCGCGTGTCTTGGCGGCCAGCGCCTGGCCGGATCGCTCTTCGAGCTCGTCCAGGGTCAGCCGGCCGACGGCGGCGTGATCGCCGAGCGTGCGCAGCACCGCGTCGCGCTCGGCGTCGGAAACCCGGAGGGAATCGTCAGGTTCGCTCACTGCAGGCCCCTTGCGGTATTGGCGTACCGGCCAGCAAGAGTACGCCCGGGGCGCGGCGCCGCTGAAGCCGCCCTGGGGTGCGTTCGCGGGAAAAGCAGCAGCGCCGTCACCGGCCCACGTGAGTCGGTGAGCCAGGAGCAAAGCGGCAGGGTCGTTCGGAAGAATGAAATGAGGCGGTCCTTGGCCGCCGCTGTTTCCAGCCAGGGTTCTACGGGCCATTGCTTCCAGGCCGTCAGGCCCTTGTAGCGCAGCAGCGCGATCCGCGGGTGGTCGGCGGGATAGCCGCGCGGCGCGGACTTGAGCACCCCATGACCGTGCACGGTGACGTCGGCCTGCTCGATCGCGGCGATGATCTGCTCGAGCTCCGCGCCGGGCTCGTCGCGGGCGACGGCCTCCCGGTAGCGGGCCAGATGGTCCGGCCCCATCTGCCACATCCCGGCTCCCGCCGCCGAGGCCCTCGGCGGACAGCTGGACGTAGCCGGTGCCGCCGATCACGGCCCCGATGTGGGTCTTGTACGGCGACTTGTCGTTGCTGAACCTGACGTCCCGGTACGGCCGGAAGATCTTCGGCTCGCCGAACTCCGCGGCCAGTTCCTCGGTCAGCTCGGTCATCGGGCCTAGGATCTTCTCCTCGTAGAGGGCCTTGTGCTCGGTCCAGTAGGACTTGGAGTTGTCGGCCGCCAGCCCGTCGTAGAAATCCAGCGCCTCTTCCGGCCAGCCGCTGAACGCCATGGTCCCTCCCGTCATCGCCCTTCGGGTCTCACCGTAGCGGCCAGGAGCTGCGGCGCCGCTCAGTCGTGGGCGGCTCCGGACGCGGAACCGGGTATATGGGAGCCATGACCACGCCGGAACGGGACGGGGTAGCGCTGACCCACCTTGACGAGCCGCTGTTCGACGGGGCGGGCGCGACCAAGCGCGACCTGGTGGACTACCTGGACGCGGTGGCCGGGCTCATCGTGCCCGGGCTGCGGGACCGGCCGCTGTCGGTGATCCGGGTCCGCGCCGGGCAGCAGCCGTTCATGCAGAAGAACGTGCCCGGCTACGCGCCGCCGTGGATGCGGACGGTGACCCTGTGGGCCGAGTCGTCCAGGCGCGAGGTCCGCTACGCGCTCTGCAATGACCGGCGCACGCTGCTGTGGTTCGCCAACCAGCGCGCGGTGGAGTACCACCCGACCTTGTTCCTGGCCGGCCACATGGGCCGGCCCACCTACCTGGTGCTGGACATCGATCCGCCGTCCGGGGGCGAGTTCGGGCACGCGGTGGCGGCCGCGAAGCTGGTCCGGCAGGCGCTGACCGACGTCGGACTGGCCGGCGCGGTCAAGACCAGCGGGGCCAAGGGGGTGCACGTGTACGTGCCGATCGAGGCCAGCGGCGACGACGCGGCCGCGGCCACCAGGGCCATCGCCGTGCGCGCCGAACGGCTCGACCCGGACCTGGCCACCACGGCGTTCATCAAGGACGACCGGGCGGGGAAGGTCTTCCTGGACTCGACCCGGGCGCACGGCGCCACCGTGGCGGCGGCGTACAGCCCGCGGGCCCGGCCGGGCGTGCCGGTCTCGTTCCCGGTGCCGTGGGAGGACCTGGACGCCATCACCCCGGCCGACTTCACCGTGCACACCGTCCCGGCCCTGGTGGCCGGCCAGTCGCCGTGGGCAGGGCAGCCGTGGGCGGGCCAGCTGCCCGGGCCGCAGGCGCTGAGCCCGGACCTGGTGGCGGAGGGCCACGAGATCCCGATCGCGCGGGTGCAGGCGATGCACGAGGGCAAGCGGCGGAAGCGGGCCCAGGCCCGGGGCTCGGGGCCGTGACGTGCGGGTCTACCGGCTGGGACCCAGCCCTTAGTGTGGGCCGTTACCCGTGTCCGGCACGGGTAACGGCCCACGATGATGCGAGCGTGAGGCTATGCCGTCTGCCAGTACACCGTGTAGTACTCGTGGGCGGCGCGGCTCACCGGGATCAGCGTGACCGGCTTGCCGCCGGAGACGGCGCCGAACGTCATCGGCTGGGCGGCGGTCTGCTGCACCGAGCCGGTCTCGAGGGCCGGCGTCAGGGCGCCGGGGTTGGCGCGGGTACACGCCGCTCAGCACGACCGGCCCGTAGGTCACGGCCTGCACGGTGGGATGGTCCGGCGTGGGCTCGAAGGCCAGCCGCATCGGCAGCGTGACCGCCAGCACGTCCCCGGCCTGCCAGCGCCGCCGGATCGCGACCCATCCCCCGGCCGAGGCGTCCGGGATCAGCGCCCCGTTGAGCATCACCACCGGCGGTCCGTCCGCCCAGGCCGGCACGCGGACCCGTAGCGTCATCGTGGCCGCGCCGGACACCACGGACAGGCTGATCACCGGATCGTCGGGAAACCCGGTCTCCTGCTGCAGCACGAGCCCGGCGGCGCGTACCCGCGAGGGGATGAACAGGTTGACGTAGAGGCCGTCCGCGTCGCGGGTGTAGATGGTGTCGGCGAACTTGGCCTGCGTTTCCAGGCCGGTGGCGGTGTCGCAGGTGAAGGTGTCGTAGTCGGTGGCGTAGATGCCGGGGTTGCCGCCGGGGAAGTAGTTCAGCGGCTGGCGCTTGAACGCGCCCGCGGACAGGCCGGTGTAGTAGCAGTTGAAACCGTGCGGCGAGGTGGGGTCCTGCTCCCCCAGCATCTGGTTGAACAGCGTGCGCTCGTAGTAGTCGATCAGGTCGGTCCGGGTCAGCTGGTGGAAGTGCAGCAGCCTGGTCAGCTTGAGCAGGTTGTAGCCGACGCAGTTCTCGCAGGTGAAGTTCGACAGCTGCCCGGCGACCACGTCGGGCTGCTGGAAGTGCTCGTAGTTGCCCGCGCCGCCGATGACGTAGACGTGATGCGCGGTCACGATGTCCCAGAAGTTCTGGGCGATGTCGCGGTACCTGCGCGCTGCCGGTCTCCTCCCACATCCGGACGCACGCGATGATCTTCGGCGTGGTCACGTTGGCCTGCAGCCCGGCCAGCTGGTCGACCCCGTGCGCCAGCGGGTCGAGCACCTGCGCGTGGTAGAACCGCTGCGCGGCGGCCAGGTACCGCTCCCGGCCGGTGATGGTGTACAGGTTGGCCAGGGCCTCGGGCAGGCCGCCGAATTCGTTCTGCAGCACCATCTGCATCTGCGCGTACGGCAGGCGCGCGGTGCGCCAGTCCACCCAGTCGCCGAGCTTGGCCGCGACGTCGAGCGCCTGGGCGTCGCCGGCCAGCTGATACTGGTCGATCAGCCCGGCCAGGTACTTGTGGATCATGTAGTACGGCGACCAGACGGGCTGGCCCGCCTCCAGCCAGTCGAAGAAGACCTCGGGGAACGCGGACAGGTACCCGGGATGGAACCCGGCCTGGCGCGCCCGGGCCTGCAGGGCGGCGAGCTGGCCGACCAGGTAGCGCCCGCGGGCCAGCGCCTCGTCGTTGCCGGTGTTGGCGTAGGTCAGCGCGAGCGCGGACATCAGGTGCCCGGTGGTATGCCCGCGCACCTCGGAGCTGGGCTGCTCCCAGCCTCCGCACGGCTGCGCCGACGACGGCAGGCCGTAGTTCAGCCGGAACGGGCGGAGCATGCGGTCGAGGTCGAGGAACGTCAGGTACGCGGTGTTCCGGCCCTGATTGGCCAGGAACGGGCTGTCCAGCAGCTCCACGTCGCGCAGCGGCAGCGCGGCGGCCCGCCCCGCCGTGCCGTCCGGTGCGTAGCCGCCCGGGACCGGCTTGGCGTTGGCCGCGCTGGCCAGCTCCGCGCCGAAGGGGCCCGGGCCGCTCCCGAACAAGGGGCCGTTCAGCAGGGCCTGCTCGGCGACGAGGGCGCCGGCGCCGAGCACAACCAGCGCCTCGCGCCGGGTCAGGCCCTTCGAGCCCGCCGATCCGCCCGCCTTCTCCACGTTCGAGATCCTTTGCCGGTCATCGCCCCGCAGTGATCGTACCCAGCGGCCCCCCGGGTGATAACGATCGTGACCCGCGGCTTGTTCTGGGCGTCTGGCAGGCCAGTTATTACCGGACGATTACGGGCCCGGCGATCCTTGAGCCGGAACCGGCGGCGGGCCGTAGTTGTGGGTAGTGGCCAGTGCTCGCGGCAGCCGCTGATCAATGAGCCTCAATCATCGCGAACGCTCCCGGGCTCGGCGATCGCTCGTCTCCTCCTATCCGTGTAGGCGCGCGCGGACACTGGCCACCGGCGTGCCCGGGCCCGGTCGGCCCGCGCTCAGCCCCGGAGGACGAGGGCGGTGAGCGCGGCCAGCGCGACGGTGACGGCGGCGGCGCTGCCGTGCAGCGCCACGAGGCGGCCGGCGAAGGACGGCGCGGACCCCGTGGGCCTGTTAGGGCGGCCGGGATCGGCCCGCCGGGCGGCGCGGGTGTTGGCCGTGAACCAGCCCAGCCCCACGCACGCCGTGGCGGCCACCAGGCCGAACGCGATCCAGCCCAGCGCCCGGTTATGGACCAGCGTGAAGCCCAGCCAGAACGCGAGCCCGATGATGCCCCCGGCCGGGTGCGCGAACTCCACCAGCGACCGCGCGCTCGGCAGGATCGGCGCCTGCTTGGCCGCCACCAGCGAGGGCGGGGCCCACCGGTCCCGGGCCGCCCGGCGCGCCGCGGGCCGGGCGGGCGCGGCCTGCGCCGCGCGCGCCGTCGTGGCGGCCGGCTGGGCGGGCCGGGCTGGGCGGCGGCCGGGAGGCGGCTGGGCGACCGGGCTGGCTGAGGGCCGGGGACGGGGGCCGGCCGGGCGGGCGCGGCCGAGGCTGCTGGTGAACAGCAGGTAGAACCCCGCCCCGGCGGTGAACGCCCACAGCACCAGCACCACGATGGCCATCTCGCTCCTCTCCGCAGCCCGAATGTACCCGGCCTGGATTGATCTGCGATCCCGGCTACCGGACAGCCGGCCGGCCGAGGGCGGCGCTCCACGACGTGCCCGGCCAAGCAGCGCAAACCACGGTGCGTGACGGATTTTTTCGTTTTGCATGCGAACTGACGGCAGGCGTCATACAATGAATACATCCGGTAAGTACGGGACGTGGCTTGGAATTATTTTCCGGAACACCGGACGGAACACTGCTAGCCTGACTTCTGACAGCCGTCGCCCGTCGCCACGTCACCAGCGGGGTCCGTGAACACGGATGGTGACGTCGAACCCCTGTTCGTTCGGCATAAAAAAAGTTTTCCCGGGTAGCGGCGGAGGATCAGTTCAAAGGGGAACTATGACGCCGGTCATTGGTATTACCGCCTACGACGACAAGGCAGCCTGGCGCAACTGGAACGCCCGGGCCGCGTTGCTTCCGTACGCGTACGTGGACGCGGTGCGGCGGGGCGGCGGGCGGCCGGTCCTGCTGCCGCCGGACGGGGACGAGGACGAGGCCAGCGAGACGGTCGCCGGCCTGGACGGCCTGATCGTATCGGGCGGACCGGACGTCGATCCGGTCCGGTACGGCAAGGCCCGGCACCCGCGGACCCAGCCCTCCGTGCCGGTCCGGGACGCATGGGACCTGGCCGTCACCGGTGCCGCGCTGACCCAGGGCGTGCCGCTGCTGGCCATCTGCCGCGGCATGCAGGTGCTGAACGTGTGCCGGGGCGGCACCCTGCACCAGCACGTGCCGGACCTGGTCGGGCATGAGCGGCACGAGGGCGGGGCGGGCTATTTCGGGCGGCACCAGGTGCGGGTCAACGCGGACAGCATGCTGGCCGGCATCCTGCCCGAGCCGGGCTTCTTCAACGTGCCCACGCACCACCATCAGGCCGTTGACCTGCTCGGCGACGGGCTGCGGGCGGTCGCGTGGGAGGAAGACGGCCTGGTCGAAGCGGTCGAGGCCGGACCCACCGAACTCGACGGCATGTCCGGCTTCGTCGCTCGGCGTCCAGTGGCACCCGGAGCAGGGCGATGATGTCCGGCTGTTCGGCGCGCTGGTCCGCGCCGCGGCCGAGCGGGCCACCGCGAGGACGCGGGTCCTGGCGCCTATGATCTAATCTTCAGCGTAAGTGCTGAATGCGCAGTGCTCAGCCTCGGTGATCAGGAGTTAGCACGTGCCGGGAGGCTCGCCCGCCATTGTCGCCGCGGTGTTCCGTGCGGTGCGGACGGGAAACGCCTTCGAGGAGACCGTCGAGCGGCTGCTCGAGGGCGTCAAGCTAGGCATCTACGCGCCGGGTGACAGGCTGCCCCCGGAGCGGGAACTGACCCGCAGGCTCGGGGTCAGCCGGATCACGCTGCGCGAGGCGCTGCGCGAACTGGCCGCGGCCGGCTACGTGGAGACCAAGCGCGGCCGGTTCGGCGGCACGTTCATCATCCGGCAGCCCGAGCCCCTCGTCCCGGACGAGCTCACCCGTACCGCGCGCGACATGGCCGAGCGGGCTGGACGACGCGCTGACGTTCCGGCGGGTGGTGGAGACCGGCGCGGCCGACATGGCGGCGCGGGCCAGCCTGAGCAGGCAGCAGCGGGAGAGCCTGGCCGAGTGCCTGGCGGCCATGCAGGACGCCGGCTCGTCCGGCTACCGGCAGGCGGACACGCGGCTGCACCTGGCCATCGCGGACGCGGCGGGATCGCCGCTGCTGACCGCCAGCGTGGTCGAGGCCCGGGTCCGGCTGGTCGACCTGCTCAACGCCATCCCCATGCTCGAACGCAACCTCGAGCACGCGAACGTCCAGCACACGGCCATCGTGCGGGCCATCCTGGCCGGCGACCCCGAGCGGGCCCGGCGCACGATGGAAGAGCACGTGGCGGGGACCGCGGCGCTGCTGCGCGGGTTCCTCGGCGACGTCCTGGATTCGTAGGGACCGCCTGGGCCGGCGACATCACCGGAAACGCCCCGGTAGCGGACCCGTAACGCCGCGGCCCGGTCCGGCGGCGGCGGCCTGGCTCCACCTCTTGACACGCTCCCGGGCACGGTGCATGAATACGTTCATTCAATGGATCAGGTCCAGCCATATGTGTTGTTCTCGCGTAGGGAGATCGCATGGCCGACGACATAGCCGCCGTGAAGGTGGCAAGCGAGGATGAGCGCCGGCTCCATGAGCTCGGCTACGCGCAGGAGCTTCGCAGGCGGATGTCGGGATTCTCGAACTTCGCCGTGTCGTTCACGATCATCTCGATCCTGTCCGGCTGCCTGACCCTGTACTACTTCGGGATGGAAGAGGGCGGCCCCGCCATCATCGTCTGGGGCTGGCCGATCGTCGGGATCTTCACCCTGCTCGTGGGGCTGTCCATGGCCGAGGTCTGCTCCAGCTTCCCCACGGCCGGCGGCCTGTACTACTGGGCGGCCAAGCTCTCGCCCCGGCACGGCCCGGTCTGGTCCTGGTTCACCGGCTGGTTCAACTTCCTGGGCCAGGTGGCGATCACGGCCGGCATCGACTTCGGCGCGGCGCTGTTCATCAACTTCCTGTTCAGCCTGTGGTTCAACTTCAGCGTGACCACGCACTGGCACACGATCGTGATCTACGCCGCGGTGCTGCTGCTGCACGGCATGATGAACCAGTTCGGCATCCGGCTGGTGGCGCTGCTGAACAACGTCAGCGTCTGGTGGCACATCGTCGGCGTGCTGATCATCGTCGGCGCGATGATCTTCGGCCTGAAGGCGGGCGCGCACCACGCCTCGGCCAAGTTCGTGTTCACCGGCCTGGAGAACCTGTCCGGACTCAACCTCGGCTGGTTCTACATCCTGCCCGTCGGGCTGCTGATGGCCCAGTACACCTTCACCGGGTACGACGCCTCGGCGCACATGACCGAGGAGACGCATAACGCCGCGCGCAGCGGCCCGCGCGGCATCGTCATGTCGATCCTGATCTCGCTCATCGCGGGCTGGGTGCTGCTGATCGGCATCACGTTCGCGATCCAGAGGGCGAACTACGTGGGCGAGGCGACCGCGGTCGTGGCCCCGGGCCAGATCTGGATCGACGCGATCGGCCGGACCGGCGCCGAGCTGCTGCTGCTGGTGGCGATCGGCGCCCAGCTGTTCTGCGGCATGTCGTCGATCACCGCGAACTCGCGGATGATCTACGCGTTCTCCCGGGACGGCGCGCTGCCCGGCTCGGGCATCTGGCACAAGGTGAACAAGCGGACCAGGACGCCGACCAACGCGATCTGGCTGGCCGCCGGCGGCGCGCTGATCCTCGGCCTGCCGTACCTGTGGAACGGCGCGGCCTACGGCGCGGTGACCTCGATCGCCACCATCGGCCTGTACGTCGCCTACGTGGCGCCGACGTACCTGCGGCTGCGGCAGGGCGACAGCTTCAAGCGCGGGCCGTGGCACCTGGGCCGGTGGAGCTACGTGATCGGCTGGACGGCCGTGACCTGGGTCGTGATCATCTTCTTCCTGTTCATGCTCCCGCAGTTCGGGCCCATCAGCCGTCTGACGTTCAACTACGCGCCGATCGCGGTGGCCGTGGTGATCGGGTACGCCGGCATCACCTGGCTGGTCTCGGCCAGGAAGTGGTTCACCGGGCCGAAGGTCCAGGGCACGCCCGAGGAACTGGCCGCGATCGAGCACGAGCTGTCGTCATGACGGCCGACGACCTGGGCCCGCGGCGGCGCGGCATGCTGACCCTGGACCAGCTGCGGTCCGCCATCGACGACGGGCGAGATCGACACCGTGGTGCTCGCCTTCACCGACATGCAGGGCCGGCTGCAGGGCAAGCGCCTGTCGGCGGAGTACTTCCTGGACGAGGTGGTTCACCACGCCTCCGAGGGATGCAACTACCTGCTCGCGGTGGACGTGGACATGAACACGGTCGACGGGTACGCCATGTCGTCCTGGGAGCGCGGCTACGGCGACTTCGTGCTCGTGCCGGACATGAGCACGCTGCGCCGGCTGCCGTGGCACGAGGGCTCCGCCCTGGTGCTCGCCGACCTGACCTGGCTGGACGGCTCGCCGGTGGTGGCCTCGCCGCGGCAGATCCTGGCGGCGCAGACCGCGAGGCTGGCCGAGCGGGGACTGGTGGCAGTGGCCGGGACCGAGCTGGAGTTCATCGTCTACCAGGACACCTACGAGCAGGCGGCGGCCAAGCAGTACCGCGACCTGGTCCCGGGCAACCAGTACAACGTGGACTACTCCATCCTGGGCACCGGCCGGATCGAGCCGCTGCTGCGCCGGATCCGCAACTCGATGACCGGGGCCGGGCTGTACGTGGAGTCGGCCAAGGGCGAGTGCAACCTCGGCCAGCACGAGATCGCGTTCCGCTACGCCGAGGTGGGCACGACCTGCGACCACCACTCGATCTACAAGACCGGCGCCAAGGAGATCGCCGCCCAGGAAGGCATGAGCATCACCTTCATGGCCAAGCCGAACGAGCGCGAGGGGAACTCCTGCCACATCCACCTCTCCGTGCGCAGCGCGGCCGGGGAACCGGTGATGGCCGGCGACGGGCCGTACGGCCTGTCGAGGCTCGGCGAGCACTTCCTGGCCGGCCAGCTGGCCGCGCTGCGCGAGCTGACGCTGTGCTACGCGCCCAACATCAACTCCTACAAGCGCTATGTGGCGGGCAGCTTCGCGCCTACCGCGGTGCGCTGGGGCCCGGACAACCGGACCTGCGCGATGCGCCTGGTCGGGCACGGTTCCTCGCTGCGGGTGGAGAACCGGACGCCCGGCGGGGACGTGAACCCCTACCTGGCCCTGGCCGGGATGATCGCCGCAGGCCTGCATGGCATCGACCACGAGCTGCCGCTCGAGCCGCCGGTGACCGGTAACGCCTACAACGACGACAGCGTGCGCGTCCCGCATACCCTGCGCGACGCCCTGGACCTGTGGGAGAAGAGCCAGCTGGCCAGGGAGTCGTTCGGCGCCGAGGTGGTGGAGCACTACGCCAACTACGCCCGGGTCGAGCTGGCCGCCTACGACGCCGCGGTGACGGACTGGGAGCTGCGCCGCGGCTTCGAGAGGCTGTGAACAGCAGCCTCGGCGGGAAGGCGGCGCTGTTCAAGGCGGCCCTGTTGAAAAAGGAGCAAGCCGCGCATGTCCGTGTTCACCGTGCTCAATCCCGCCACCGAGGAGCCGGTCACCACGGTGACCCAGGCGTCTGCGGAGCAGACCGATGAGGCGATCGCCCGCGCCGCGGCCGCCTGGCCGGCGTGGCGCGCGGTCGCGCCCGGCGACCGGGCCCGGCTGCTGCGCGCGTTCGCCTTCCTGGTGGACGAGCATCTCGAGGAGCTGGCCGGGCTGGAGGTGGCCGGCTCCGGCCACCCGGTCGGGGCGGCCCGCTGGGAGGCCGGCCAGGTCCGCGACGTGCTGCTGTACTACTCCGCGGCGCCGGAACGGCTCGATCGGCCAGCAGATCCCGGTGCCCGGCGGGCTGAACGTCACGTTCCGCGAGCCGGTCGGCGTGGTGGGCCTGATCGTGCCGTGGAACTTCCCGATGCCGATCCTGTCCTGGGGCATGGCGCCCGCGCTGGCCGCGGGCTGCACCGTCGTGGCCAAGCCCGCCGAGGCCACCCCGCTGACCGCGATGCGGATCGGCGAGCTGGCCCTGGAGGCGGGACTGCCCGAGGGCGTGTTCACCGTGCTGCCGGGCAAGGGCAGCGTGGTCGGGCAGCGGCTGGTCGACCACCCCGCGGTGCGCAAGATCGTCTTCACCGGGTCGACCGAGGTGGGCCGTTCGATCATGGCCGGGTGCGCCCGGCAGGTGAAACGGCTCACGCTGGAGCTGGGCGGCAAGAGCGCCAACATCATCTTCGCCGACTGCGACCTGGAGCGGGCCGCGGCGACCGCGCCGTACGCGGTGTTCGACAACGCGGGGCAGGACTGCTGCGCCCGGTCCAGGATCCTGGTCCAGCGCTCGGTGCTGGATAAGTTCATGGCTCTGTTCGAGCCCGCCGTCCAGGGCGTCGCGGTCGGCGACCCCGCCTTGACGGCGACCGAGATGGGGCCGCTGATCTCGGCGGCGCACCGTTCGCACGTGGCCTCGTACGTGCCGCCGGACGCGCCGGTGGCGTTCCGCGGGCACGCGCCGTCTGGGCCGGGGTTCTGGTACCCGCCGACCGTGCTGGCCCCGGTCCGCCCCGATGACCCGGCCTACACCGAGGAGGTGTTCGGCCCGGTCGTGACCGTGACCCCGTTCTCCGATGAGGCGGAGGCGGTTTCTGTCGCGAACGACACCCCGTACGGCTTGTCCGGGTCGATCTGGACCTCCGACGTGGGCCGGGCGATCCGGGTGGCCCGCGCGGTGGAGACCGGCAACCTGTCGGTGAATTCGCACTCGTCGGTACGGTACTGGACGCCGTTCGGCGGTTTCAAGCAGTCCGGCCTCGGCCGCGAACTCGGGCCGGACGCCCCGGACGCGTTCACCGAGACCAAGAACGTCTTCATCGCTACGGAGGGCTCATGAGGTTCGAGGGCAGGACCGTCGTCATCACCGGCGCGGGCAGCGGGATCGGGCTCGCCGCCGCGCGCCGGTTCGCCGCCGATGGTGCTCATGTGGTGGCGGTCGACGTCGACGACGCGGCCGGCGAGAAGGCCGCGGCGGAGACCGGCGGGCTGTTCGTCCACGCCGACGTGACCTCCCAGGCCGATGTGGCGGCGGCCTTTCGTGCCGCGCACGACACCTACGGTTCGGTCGACGTCGCGTTCAACAACGCCGGCATCTCGCCGCCCGACGACGATTCGATCCTGGACACCTCGCTGGACGCGTGGCGCCGCGTCCAGGAGGTCAACCTGACGTCGGTGTACCTGTGCTGCAAGGAAGCGATCGGGTACATGCGGGCGCAGGGCAAGGGCGCGATCGTGAACACCGCCTCGTTCGTCGCGGTGATGGGCTCGGCTACCTCGCAGATCTCCTACACCGCGTCCAAGGGCGGGGTACTCGCGCTGTCCCGCGAGCTCGGCGTGCAGTTCGCCCGGGAGGGGATCCGGGTCAACGCGCTGTGCCCCGGCCCGGTGAACACCCCGCTGCTGCGCGAGCTGTTCGCGGCCGACCCGGAACGGGCCCAGCGCCGGCTGGTGCACGTCCCGATGGGCCGGTTCGCCGAGGCGGAGGAGATCGCCGCCGCGGTGGCCTTCCTGGCCAGCGACGACGCCTCGTTCATCACCGCCGCGACGTTCCTCGTCGACGGCGGCATCAGCGGCGCCTACGTGACGCCGCTCTAAGGGTGGCACCATGATCATGGGTCAAAACGGACGCTATTTGGCCAAAACGACCCATGATCATGAAATCTCAGCCGGGGCCCTCAGGAGGAGTCCAGCCGGGGCCACTCAGGAGGAGTGGAGCGTGTGCAGG
>CAWDEB010000037.1:0-92190 GCA_963801155.1 uncultured Actinomycetes bacterium | reverse complement strand
GCGACGTCTGGATGTCGGGTACGGCGCCGTTCCGTAAGGATGGTCCGTACCACCCGCATGCCATCACTGAACGCATTCAGGTTGCTGGCACCGTGGATCCGGGACCGCTCGAAGCTGGGAACTTCGGTCACCCTGAGTCCGGACTTAGCGACCCGGATATGGATTAGCGTCTCGATCTCGAACCCGTCGCCCCACAACCTTCCGTCCCCGTCGTCCGGCACGGGTGTGGTGCTGTCCAGGCCGAGTACCGGCAGGTGCCGCCGCCAGAACACGTTGTAGCCGTAGCAGAGATCTGAATAGCGCGTCTTGTAGCATGCGTTGAACAGTGCGCTGAGCACTCTGTTACCCGCACGCCGCAACCTTGTGAGGTCCTCACTACCCCCGCCCTCGAGAGGACCGCGTCCCTTTGGCGAAATCAGCACCATTGAGCAATGCCTTAACGAACGCCGGGATCTCGCCGGGATCAGCGGAGCCGTCCGCGTCGATCATGGCGATGATGTCGCCGGCCGCCGCCGCGAAACCGCAGGCCAGCGCGTTCCCCTTGCCGATTCGGTTCTGTGCCACGACCCGCACGTCCGGCCACAGTTCCCGGGCCACCGCCACGGTGTCATCTACCGAGTGACCGTCCACCAGGATCACCTCGTGAACGGTGCGCGGTATCAGCGCAAAAACGTGCGGCAGGTTACGTGCTTCATTCATCGCCGGAATGACCACGGACACCCGCGGCCAGGGTACATCAACAATGTTGACCTGGCTGCAGTCCGGCGTAATGACGGTAGTGCGACTCTTGTCACGGCCGGACTCTGGGCCCTCCGATTGGTCAGGCTCAGGCGCAGAATGAAATCCCGTGTTTACCACCGTGCCAACTACCCTTAACCCGCCTGACGCGTGACAGCGCGTCAAGCCATACGGCGACTGGACATCCCTGCTCAAAGTCCCCCCTAGCGGTCTGAAGATCCTGGGTAGTCCTTAAGAGGTGCGAATACACGCGGCTTGGTTGGCTTGAAGCGACACTGGCGCCACGCGAGGCCCCCCTCAGGTAGATGCATAGAAGACGCTTTAGTCCCATCAGCGGATTACTCCGGACAGTAGCTTATTTCTCGGACTAGTGCCGCAATCTGGTGCTACTGTCCTATAGGATAATCTATGTACCACTTTGGGTGCGTTTAATACTGACGGGTGGTTGTTCTACCTGCAACCTGTATCTTGCTCTCTATTCCTTAGAATGAAGAAACATGAGTTGCGGGACTTTATCAACACGATGCGAAGATCGTTCCCGCATGGGCGTTCCTGGTCGGCCATGACCTCCGCGACCTGTCCTGAAGTGGGTCGCGAACTGGGATGTGCTCGAGGACACGGGTGCCGTGGCTGTGCAAGGCGACCGCCGGGCGGGCTGTGACCACTACAAGTGCCGCAGGAGGGGCCTGTCATTATCGTTGGGAGCTGTTGGCCCCTTCGTCACCCGGATCCGTCCGGGGATCGGCCGTTCTGGTCGGCTTGTCTGCCGCGCTCAGGTCGCAGGCGTCGGATCACCCGCGCCATGTGCTCCGTGAAGCCCCCAGCCGACCGAAAACGCGAGCAGTCCGAGCACAGCGAGCACTCCGACCCGGCCCGGTAGTGCATGTGCGCGCTGCGGGCATGACCGCAGTTGCAGCGACGATCGTCTTCACGCCTACGACGCACAATATATAGGACAGTATCAGTATGAGTTCCGGGTCAGGTGAAGATCCGGTGTAGATCCAGACCCGATAGACGTCCCGGGATCACGGCCTGGTCAGACGCTGTGTGCGCCCGCCTTCAGGGCTGCCGCGAACGCGTCCCACGCCTCACGTCCGAAGGCGAGCACCGGACCGCTAGGGTCCTTGGAGTCGCGGACCAGCACCGCACAGGGGACGGTGGCGACCTCCGTGCAGTTGCCGGAAGCCCCCCCGCTGTAACTGCTCTTCCGCCAGTTCATGCCTTCCATCGTTCCTCAGCTATCTTCACGATCAGGTCCCTGGACGCCACGTCGGGCAGCGCCTTGGACCGGAGATTATCGAACGTCAGGGCCAGCCGGGCCAGCACGGACGGGTCCTCCACCGTCTCACCCTCTGCTGCCGTCTCAAGGTAAGCAATCGGGGGCGAATCGTCCAATTCTGCGATCACGAACGCGCCCAGCAGACCGGAGTGCGGCCCGGCGCTGTATGGAACGACCTGGATGGTGATGTTGGGGCGGCGGGACAGGTCTGCCAGGTGCCGGAGCTGCGAGTTCATGATCTCAGGAGTCCCGACCTCCCGATAGAGCGCGGCCTCGTCGATCAGGGTCCACAGCAGCGGCGGTTCCTCGCGGCCGAGGACATCCTGACGCTGCATCCGCGCGGCCACCAGCTCCTCGATCTGATCGTCGCTGGTGTTCGGCCTGGTCGACAGCACCCCCCGCGCGTACTCCTCGGTCTGGAGCAACCCAGGCACCAAGGCATGCTCATACCAGCGCAGCGCTGTCGCCTGTGCCTCGTGCGGCACGAACGGGCGGAACGACGCGGGGAACGGCACATCGCGCAGCCGGTTCTCCAGCCGGGCGAACGTCCCCGGCAAGCTGAACAAGACGTCGAGCAGTTCGGCGAGCTTCCGCGACGGGCTGCGCCTGCCGGTCTCGATCATCGCGATCAGCGACGAGCTGTAGCTCACCTTCGCGGCCAGATCATCGCGGCTCATCCCGGCCAGGGCGCGGTGGGCCCGCAGTTCCTCCGCGAACGCCACCAGCGCGGCCGGGGGGTCGGGTCTCGGGGACATTTACTCGCCTTCACAGGAGAAACGGCCCATGTCACACATGCCGCCGCCATCGGCACAGCCTGCCTGTGGCCTGTGTCAACGCTACGCCCGCCCGAGCACGATGGGTAGCGAGATCCCGCCCCGCCTGCCGTGAGGACCGCCGCCGATGACCGCCGAGCCCGCCAAGGTCGGACAGCCCAAGCACCCCCTGCACGCGCTGACCACGTTCGAGCTGCGCGACTACCGTCGCCAGCTGGAGAGCGCCATCGCCTACTTCGAAACCAAGACCCCCGTACCCCCGGCACGGGGCGGCCTGCAAGCCAGGCTCGAGGCTGTCATCGCCGAGCAGGACGGCCGCAGAAGGCTGGCCGATGCCTGACCCCGGCCGCCCGCCCGAGCCAACCGGGCTGACACCGGCGGAGTCGGCGGAGCCGGCGGAAGCCAGTCTCAGTCGCGTTGGCTGATCCATACCGATACGTGGGCGGGTTCCAGGGCCTGGTGCACGACACTGGCCAGGTCATCACGGACCGAGTCCAGGTCGACCGTGTCTTGCAGCCGGGCTGCGAACGCGGTCACGGTGTGGTCGGCGTCGTACCGGGCCCGGTTGAACCGCCGGTCTACCGTCTTCTGCACCCGTCGCCGCAGCGGGTTGAACACGGCCGCCGCTGCCAGCGTTGCGCCAGCCACCTCCACCGGTGAGGAAAACGACGCCGCTCCGGCCAGTGCCACCACTGCCGCGTACACCCCGATGAGCAGTCCGGTCACGATGGCATACGCCAGGGTCCGGGAGATCAGCCGGTCGATGTCGTACAGCCGGTACTTCAAGATCGCGACGCCCATGCTGACCGGCAGCGCGAGGACCGCGACGATGCCGAGGCTGCCCACAATCTGCAGGATCCTGGACGGGCTGTCCGACAGCGGGACGCCTAGCGCACCGCCGACGACCGCGACAGCTGACCCTCCGACCAGCCATTTCAGCTGCAGGCGGCGTTCACCTGAGGAGCGCCGGTAGCTGAGCGCCTGGCCCACCACGGACGCCAGCCAGAACACCCCCAGCACCGGGAAAAACACCCGTTGCACTGCGCCCCACCAGGCCGCGGAACCCGTGGGGTTGTCCAGGATCAGGAGGTTTCCGCCGGAATCTACGTGCACGTTGTGACCGAGGATGGCACCGGCCGAGATATAGACGGCTCCGCCGACCCACGCCGCGGCCACGGCGAGATAGGCCCACAGCATCCACCGCCAGCGCGGTGACGGCAGCCGGCCGTCCGGGAAAAGCAGCACAGTCAGCCCGAACAGCGCGATCGCCGGCGCCCAGCAGGGCTGCAGGAGCACCGCCACCCAGCCCAGCGGCAGGCCTCCATGGCGGAGCCGGTAGTCGGCCACCGCATAGGACGAGGCGTCGCCGCTGAGGATCAGGAAGGCCACCGCGCCGAGCATGAGCCAGCCCAGCGGGTTCCGCGGCCTCCGCCACGCCACGACGAAGCCGACCACCCCGAAAACCGGGCCCAGCACCAACTCGCCGCCCCCCGAGCCACCGCCCTGGCGGGCGAGAATGCCGAGCGGAACTAGCGCCGCCGCCAAGGCCAGCACCAGAGCGCCGAGCAGCAGCGCGGTGGCAGGCGATGCCAGCCGGAAGGCAAAGCGGCGGGCCGTGACTTCCCCCGTCACCGGCGCCTGCCCGCTTGCTTGCTGCATGATCCCCACGAAGCGCAACGCTACGCCCGGACCGTTCCGGGAACGTTACCGCTCAGCACGGAAACCCCGCCAACTGAGCCACAGAGTCACCAGCTGGGCCTGAGGCGGCCAGCACCATGTCGTGCCACCACGCCGGGCTCCCCGTGACAAAGTGCGGCTGTCGTGCCGTTTTAGCCTGCCTGGCTGAGTTCCCCGTCGCCCGCGGCGGGCGAGCTTCGGCAGGGCGCGGAACCCGGGCCGCACTCATGCCAAGCTCCGCGTCTCCGCCCAGCGTGCCGATGACCAGCGCAAGACCCTGGCGCATCCCGCGTAAGCTCCGCTGCTGCCCCGGCGCGCCGGCCACCTCGCCAAGGCAATCCACGTCCTTCAGCTACGCAAAACCGGCGGATGGAAAAAGGTTCAATAGCTGTACAACAAACGGTTATTATATCGTGATGCGACTTTAAAACGGATATCATCGGACAAACCACTCAGTGTAAGTGGCGCGGGAAATTGATCTTGAAGACCTGGTGATCATGAAGGTTCTTGTATTCCTTATGCCGTAGGGCGTTTGCCCGTCTGTAGCTGGGGTCGGACTACCGTTGCGGACGTATTGTAATCAAATGATTACAATACAGATTCCTCTAGGCATATTACCGACTTCTTACGTAAGATACCGGGATCGGCAGCCGCGTCACTGCCGTGAGCCGCCTCTGGCGGCAGCACCTGGCTTCGGTTGGGCACTTGGGGAGGGGTAATCATGATTGATGGGGAACAGGCGGCGCCCGAATTTTCCAGGCAATTCTCAGCATTTAGCGGTTCGCGATCGGGCGCTCCCGAAGGCGGATTTCGGGATCTGGAAGGCAAACGAACAACGTTGCAACCTTTTCCTGGCATACCCTGGCCTAAAGTCAGCGTCGTTATCCCCACGCTGAATGAGGCCCGTAATCTGTGTCATGTTTTTTCTAAGCTTCCGCCAGCGCTTCATGAGGTCATCATTGTTGACGGTCATTCAGTAGATGACACAATCGCCACCGCCCGCCGGCTGCGCCCCGACGTCCGGATCATCACACAGAGCCGCTCCGGCAAAGGCAACGCCCTCGCTTGCGGGTTTGCCGCGGCCACCGGCGATATCATCGCCATGGTCGATGCGGACGGTTCGGCCGACCCGGCGGAGATCCCGCGGTTTGTCCGGGCACTTCTGGATGGCGCGGACTTCGCCAAGGGCACCAGGTTCGCCGCAGGCGGCGGCAGCAGCGACATCACCCGCCTGCGCCGGGTCGGCAACCGTATGCTCAGCGGCCTGGTCAACCTCCTGTGCGGCACGCAGTATTCGGATCTGTGCTACGGGTACAACGCCTTCTGGCGCCGCTACGTCCCCGTGCTGGGGCTTGACGCGGAATCACCCATCCCGGCTGACGGCACGCGAATCTGGGGCGATGGGTTCGAAGTCGAGACCCTGATCAACATCCGCATTGCCCAGGCCGGCCTGGATGTCGCCGAGGTTGCGAGCTACGAGCACCCGCGGATCCACGGTGTCAGTAACCTGAATGCCGTCAGTGATGGCTGGCGCGTTCTCCGCACGATTCTCGTCGAGCGCTACTACTACTCCCGGCGGCAGAAGGCGCTCACCGAGCACGATTCCATGGCGCAGCCGTCAAGCCGACGGTCAGTACGTGAATTGGTGAGCCGCTCTCAGTAGTTGTTCCCGGGGCACAGCCCTTATCCAGGGCCGGGAGCGGCCGAGGTACCGGCCGGGGCGTGAAGCACCCCGGGTCCGTTCGGCCTGAAAATCTACTGCCAGCGCAGCGGCAGCGTGGCGCGGACCTCAGCCGACCGGGATGTCAGGGGTGGTCGATGTCGATGTGGCGGCTGACGGCCGCGGCGATGGCGGCTAGGTCGTCTTCGTCGGAGCTGATGATGAGATCGCCGCGCCGGAGGGCGCCTTCCACGACGTTGGCGTCGACGATGTCGGTGGTGCGGGCACGGCCGGCGAGGGTTCCGGTGGCCCTGGCCCTGGTGTCATCGAGAGTTTCGACCTCGCACCCGGCCAGGAGCCGGGCGAGTTGCGCCTGGCGCGGTGTGCCTCGCCAGCACTGGGCAACGACTGGCGCGGGGACTGTCGGTACCACGCGGCGGAGCAGCAGGGCACGATGACGGGCCCACATCAGCCGCTCACCCCGTTCGGCGGCGATCAGCGCCCCGGAGTCGTAGGTGACCCCCGTCACGCAGTCCGCCGGGTGCCGGATGGCTGGGTGACTCTGGTGGCCCATTCATCGGCCTCGGCAATCTCGTCCGGGGTGAACGGGCCGTGCTCCGCCTCGTACTGGCTGGCCGCTTCCAGGCCCGCCCGGATGATGAATTCCTTCCGCGCGGTCTGGGCAATCCAGGCGCTGTAGCTCATCCCGGCAGCCTGAGCGGCAGCCGCGATCTCGGCATCGAGCTCGGGCGGGATTGAGATGGAGCGCTTCCTGCGGACGGCCATGATACGACGGTAGCACAGCGGTACGACAGTCAGAAGGCGGCCACAACCCTTCGACCGGCCCATCCACGACCGCAAGCGCACCCTGCCGAAGGCCCTGCACCAGTGAAACTCAGCGACCCAGTGGGCCGGCCGCTCCTGCGTGAGCGGGGCGGCGGGCTTCCGGCATGACTACCGGATCCGCCTGCGCGACGACCACCGCAGGGACGGCGTGCGCCGCGACCTCGGCGTGCTTTGCACTGAGCTGGGCGTCCCAGCGTTTGAGCGTATGCCACAGCGGGATCCCCGCCCAGCAGCAGACGAACAACAGCGCGAGCGGGATGTTCAGCCAGAACCACGTCGCCACGACGACCCCTCCCCGGTGATCGGCTACTCAGGAAGCTACGCACTCATGCGAGTGCCCGGCATCGGGGATTTCACTAGGTTTTTCCCTAGGCCTGGGTCCTGGGCCCCTCGCGGCCGCGCACGCGGGCCGCCAGCTGGTGGCGGTGGCTGACCCCCAGCTTCGCGAACACGCTGGCCAGGTGGTACTCGACTGTCTTGGGGCTCAGGTAGAGCTGCGCCGCCGCCTCGCGGTTGGACAACCCCGATGCGACCAGTCGCGCCACCCGGAGTTCCTGAGCGGTCAATCCGGGCAGGCCAGGATCGCCGCCGCCGCTCGGCCGGACGCCCAGCCCGGTGAGCTCGGCCGCGGCGGCCTGCGCGAAGGGGAGGGCGGTGAGGGCAGAGAAGATGTCGTCTGCGGCACGGACGGCGGCAATAGCGGTCTTACGCTTGTGCAGCTGGGCCAGGCACCGGCCGTACTCCAGGTTCAGCAACCCGCGATGGAAGGGATAGGACCCGTCAGCGCTGGCCTGGCAGCCCTTCCGGAGCACCTGGTCGGCCTGGTCGAGTTCGCCGTGCGCCATGGCCAGCGAGCCGCGCAACCACGCGGCGTTGATCAGCGCCAGAGACTCACCACGGTCGGCGGCGCGAGACTCGAACATGGCGAGGGTAGTCTCGGCCTCGCCGAGCCGGCCGGTCCGGATCAGCGCCCAGATCTGCAGCGGGCGCCACCAGAAGGCAGCTGGGTCGTCGTAGCAGTCGATCTCCGGCACGGCCAGTGCCGTGGCCGCACCGAGGAGCACCTCGCCGGGATCATCCCTGGCGAATCCCAGGATGCTCCGAGCGGAGGCAGTGAAGATTTCCGCGAAACCGCCGAAGGCGCACGCCGCATCTTCTGCGGCTTGGACGTGGCCGGCGGCCACCGCCCAGTCCCCTCGGCAGGCGGGGACCCTGGCTGCCGCGCTGTGCACGATGGGCAGGTCGTAGTACAGGTCTGCGTCGCGGGCCAGTGAGACCGCCAGTTCGGCGTGGTCCTGGCAGTCATCCCAGCGGCCGCGCCTGAAATCGGCCTCGGCGAGAAAGGCCAGCGGCTGACCGGGAAACCGCACGTGGAGCCCGGCCTTGATCCGCTCCACTGCCACTTCCAGGTCGTCCGTCGCTCCGCGCAGGTCACCGGTCCAGAGCTTGACCAGGCCGCGGTAGGCGACCGAGTCGGTCCTTGCGGTCGGCACCATCGCCGCCCGCTCGGGCAGATCGGCGAACAGGCTGAGCGCCTTGTCGCCTTGGCCGCCGAGGGTGAACGGTATGGCTCGCATGCCGCGGGCGGTGTCGTACCATGACTCGCTGCCCGTGGCGCTGCCCAGCGCGCGGTCCAGCCACGCGGTGGACTCGGTGAACGAGCCGGATATTCCGAACAGCATGCCGAGCCCGACCGCTGCCTCCGCGCCTGCCGACGCTTCCGCCCCGGGATCATGACCGTCCCACGCTGCCTCCAGCAATGTCCGCGCGTCCGCCGGGCGCGCCGCGAGCAGGGCGAGCTGGCCCAGAGCCGCGTCCCTGCGGGCGCTGACCGGAAGCAATTCGACCGTCGGCCGTGCGGCCTCGGCCTGGGCGACATCGGCGGCCCGGACCAGCAGCTCGAATGACGACAGCGCGCGCTCATCACGCTCGGGCCCGGCCGGCGACACCGAAGCGGCCTGCTGCAAGTACTGCGCGGCTAGCCGCAGTTTCCCGGCGGTGGCTGCCTGGCTGGCCGCCTGGTCGAGGTCGGATGCCAGTTCCCGGTCCGCGCCGGCCGCCGCGGCGGTCCGGTGGTTCAGCGAGTTCTCACCCCCGACGATGGCCGCCGCACGCAGATGGAGTTCCCGCCTTCGCTGTGCCCCGAGGTCGCCGTACACCGCCTGGCGGACCAGCAGGTGCGGGAAGGACACCCGCCAGCCGGACGGCGTCTGGTCCTCAAGCAGGATTCCGGCCCGCTCGGCCTCGCCGAGCGCCGCTGCCGCTGCCGTCGTGCCCGCCACCGCGGCCACATCGACCAGCGTGCTGTGCTCCCCGAGCACCGCTGCGGCCGCCACCACGTCACCCGCGGCCTCCGAAAGGGCGGCGAGCCGGAGCTGGATCACTTCGGTCAGTGACCGGGGCGCACGCACCAACCCGCCGGGGTCGTTCAGCCTATCGTCGGCCAGTTCGGCGAGAAGCGCCCGGGCGAGCAGCGGGTTGCCGCCCGTGTACTTCCGTAGTCTCCGGAACGTCCGGTCGGAGAGCCCAGCGCGCCCCAGGGCCCGGCACAGCATTCCAAGCTCCTCCGCCTCGAGCCCGGTGAGCGTCAGCCGGACACAGCGGCGATCGCCGCTCACGAAGCGCTCCCACCCCTCGCCCAGCTGGGACCTCCCGGCAGGCCGGCACGTGAAGACGACCAGCACACGGTCGGCGCCCAGCCGCCGGCAGGCGAACAGAAGGGCCCGCGCGGACGCCAGGTCAATCCACTGCAGGTCCTCGATCACCACGGCGACCGCCTCGGACCCCTGCAGGGCGGAAATCACGGCCAGCAGCTCCACGCCGACCCTCAGCGGATCCGCGTCCGCACGCGGACCGTGGGAGAGCAACTCCAGGCCGACCAGCGCTCCGGCCGAAACGGCGGCAGCCCCGGCCGCCAGCTGCTGCACCACGCCGTAGGGCAAGAAGGCCTCCGCTTCCTCGCCGCTGGCGGCCACGACCGGCACACCCGGCTGGCTGCCGAGGAACTCGGAAACAAGCGACGATTTGCCGATCCCGGCCTCCCCCTGGATCACCACGACTTGCGGCTCACCCGCGCGTGCCGCGGCCAGCGCCGCACCTAGCGCGGCCAGCTCCAGCGAGCGGCCGACGAATACGCGCGCCTGGCGCCCGGACATCCGATCAAAGTCCATACGGGTCCCCACCCCGGGCGAGTCACAAGCCTCAGCTAGACGCGCCCGCACATCCACCACGTGACGATTACTCCGCCGGGCCTTCTCGCGACAGGCACGACTACTACTTCTCACATAGTAAGACCTCGCGCTCGCAGCGTCAGGAGTCCCGAGCCCTCGGCAGGTCAGCGCGCGACCGGCCGCCGAGGTGTGACCACCGGCCGCCCGAGCTGATCCCGAGATCAGCGGTTCTGCTCTGGTGGTGGTTCAGCAGCCGCCGGGAGCGGCCGGGGTACCGGCCGGGGCGTGAAGCACCCCGGGTCCGTTCGGCCTGAAAATCTACTGCCAGCGCAGCGGCAGCGTGGCGCGGACCTCAGCCGACTGCCCGGCGAGGAGTATTTCGATCCACACGGTGCGTAGGCTCAGCGGTGGCACCACCTGCAGGTGTATCGTGACGTCGCCCTCGTGATATCGGTCGGCGCGCGTGGCGTGCCAGCGTCCGCGGCTGTCGTGGATCCATATCGCCGGCGCGAGGTTCTTTTCCGGCCATCCGTAGAAACTGTGCATCAGGCCGCTGCCGTGGGCGTGCAGCATGGTGCCGTCGGCGGAGCTGGTCAGGCCGAGGATCGAGAGCCTGGTCCCGTCGAGGTCGGGAAGCGCGGTCGCGACGGCCGCGCAGCCGTCGCGCACCGAGGCCGCCCGCGCCGCGGCGCGCTGGTGGTGGGTGAGCACGCTGAGCCATGGTTCGGGAAGGTCGGGGGCGGGCGGCACGGTAATTCCATGCCCGGTCACGTTCAGGCGGGCACACAGCGCGGCGAGCTGGCCGGGCACCGGGCTGTGCGGAGGCAGGGCGCCGGACGCCTGCAGGGCGGCTATGACGTCACCGAGCCCGTCGGTGGCGTCGGGGAGCGGCCCGGGCCGCTCCAGCGCCATCTCGGTCAGCAGGATCAGGACGAACTGCGGGAAGACCGCCCCCGTCGCGAGCAGCCGCATCGCCATGTTGTTCAGCAGCTGCTCGCCCGGGCTGCGGATGACCGGGCTGACCGTCACCCCGGGGCGGCCTGGCCGGGGTCAGTTTGATGCGTGTCGCGGGCTCGCCCGGGGTGGTGTTCAGGTCCAGCCAGCTCAGGTCGCGCGGCGGATCGGGATACAGCCTGAGGGTCCACTCGCCGGGCCAGCTGCCGTTGCCGTGGTAACTCATCTGGTAGCTCGCCCCGCGGTCGTCGGTGGCGGTGAACTGGCGATGCGGGATCATCACGCTGCCTCGTCGCCGGACCGCAGGCCAGCCGGGCGGGCCGGGCACGGTCTCCCACGGCCCGTCGGGGTCGACCGGGCGCAGCTGGCCGGGCCGCGCGACGAAGGTCAGCAGCGCGCCGGACGCCGTTCTGCGCGTACGACAAGAGGGTTACCTCGCCGCTGACCTCCTCGCCGTGAACCGGGATCGCCTGCCCGACGGGAACGGCGACGTCGGGCCCGGCCGACGTGCCGCGCGGCGGCGCTGACGACCCCATCCACGTCCGCAGGTTCCGGCCGTAACCGCCGGGCGAGCGAATCCGCCGCGTGCCCAGGGCCAGCTCGAAGTCGTCCAGGACCGGGCCGGTGACCTCCTCGCCGAACGCCTGCACTGCGGTCAGCGCCCCCGCCACCCGCATGACCCGGCTAAGGGCCCCGGCCACCACCGCGCGGTTCCCGGGCTGGGCGGTAGCCCGGCGCAGTTCCGCCTCGGCCAGGAGCCGGAGGAAGGTCTCCGCGCGTTCGCGGTTCATGTTTCCAAGTGTCCCCTGCGGGCTCTTGTCATCTGGTCCGGGTGAGGTCGCCACTCGGGCGTGGCCGCTGTTGGTGCCTCGTGTCGGCCTGCTGGACTCAGCGGTAGACGAGCGTCCCGTCGTCGAGGTCCGCCTGGGGCAGGATGTCGCGCTCCTGCTCGTGCTCCAGCAGGTGGGTCCACGGCTCGCGATCGCCCTGTTTGAACAGGATGTGCTGCGAGCGCATGACGTAGCCGGGGTTGAAGTTCTCCGGATCGGACCACGCCCGCAGCTGCATGTCCGTGTCCTGGGGTCGCAGGGTGGGGACCACCATCGTGGAGCCCTTGTCCTGCATGTTGGCCAGCAGGCGGCCCACCAGGTCGCTGACCAGGTCCACGCGCAGGGTCCAGCTGTGCCGGAAGTAGCCGAAGACGTAGGCCATGTTCGGCAGGCCGTTGATCATGATGCCGCGCCAGGTGACGCGTTCGGTGAAGTCGACGGGTTCGCCGTCGACGGTGAACGCGACGTCACCGAGGACCGACATGTTGAAGCCGGTGGCGGTGACGACGATGTCGGCAGGGATCTCCTCACCGGAGCTGACCTTTATCCCATGCTCGGTGAACGTCTCGATGGTGTCGGTGACGATCGAGGCCTTCCCCCCGCGCAGTGCCGCGAACAGGTCGCCGTCCGGGACGATGGCGATGCGCTGCTGCCACGGGCGGTAGCGGGGGGTGAAGTGCTTAACGACGTCGAAGCCCTCGGGCAGCAGCGGGCGCATGGACTCGATGAGGAACGTGTGCAGCTCGTCGGGCGCTTCCAGCGACGTCCGGGCCAGCCAGTGGGTTTGCAAGATGTACTGACGGCGCAAGATCTCGTGCGTCCACTCCTCGGGGATGTCCAGGGCGTGCAGCGTCACGGCGAGCTCGTGCGTGGTAGGCGGGGCGTAGTAGTAGGAGGGGGAGCGCTGCAGCATCGTCACGTGCTCCGCCTTGTCGGCTATCGCGGGGATCAGCGTCGCTGCCGTGGCGCCGGAGCCGATCACGACGATGCGCTTGCCCGCTAGGTCCAGATCCTCGGGCCACCGCTGGGGGTGCACGATCACGCCCTGGAAGCGGTCCATGCCTTCCCACCGAGGCCGGTAGGGCCTGGCGTGGTTGTAGTAGCCCTGGCACATCCACAAGAAGCTGGTGGTGAACCGCACCTGCTGTCCGGTGTCGCCCCGGGTGACCTCGACAGTCCACTGGCGGTCCTGGGTGGACCAGCTGGCTGCGGTGACCCGGTGCCGGCAGCGGATGCACTGGCCGAGGTTGTCCTCGTCGATGACCTCGTCAAGGTAGGCGAGGATCTCCTCGCCCGCCGCGATCGACGGGCCGCGCCACGGCTTGAACCGGTAGCCGTAGGTGAACAGGTCGCTGTCGGAGCGCACGCCCGGGTACCGATGGGTCCACCAGGTTCCGCCCCGGTTGTCCTGGGCGTCCAGGATGACGAAGGTCCGGTCGGGGAACTGGTCCCGCAGCTGGTGCGCGGCGCCGATGCCGGAGACCCCAGCGCCGACGATGAGGACATCGACGTGACCTGCGTGCTGGATCTCCTGCGTGCCCTGGGCGGGAGCGGTCGCGGGTGCAGTCGTCGTCATGGCCGGACCTCCGGGACGCGCGCACTGATGCCGTAATTTTAGGCTCGGCTCCGTCATTCGGGGTAGCGGGTGGGCGTGGTGGCGTAGCTGCGGCCAGCGGGAGTGCGCCAGACCAGGAGGCCTGGTTCGGGCTGCCCGAGGTGCCATCCTTCGGCCTGCTTACACCGATGGTAATGGCGGCACAGCGGCTCCTGTCCGTTTTAATAACACATATGACGATCGGTGAGGCAATACGGCTGGCGGAGCTGGGCAGGCCGGCCGACGGCGTGACGCGCACCCTGGTCCGGTGCCTGATCTACGTGCGGATCAGCCTGGACGACAAACAGGACGAGCACGGGGTGGCCAACCAGATGGCCAAGCTGGAGCAGCGGGTCGGCGAGCGGGGCTGGACGGTGGTGTACCGGCTGTCGGATAACGACATCGGGGTGACACGGAAGGACCCGACCAGGCCGGGGAAGTACCGGCCGGGGTACGAAGAGGCGATGCGGCTGGTCGATGCGCGCATGGTGGATGCGGTGCTGTGCTTTAAGTGGGACCGGTTCATCCGCGAGCCGCTGGACCTGGAGTACCTGATCCCCCGGTTCGACAAGGCCGGGGTGCGGTTCGCCGAGGTGGACGGGAGCATCGACCTGGGCACCGATTCGGGGCGGCTGCATGCCCGGATCATGATCGCGGTGGCCAAGGCCGAGCAGGAACGCAAGGCCGAGCGGCAGAAGCTGGCCTTCGAGCAGGCGGCGATCAACGGCAAGCGGTTCACCGGCTGCCCGCGCCCGTTCGGCTACCAGGACGACCACGTAACCGCCCACCCGGTCGAGGGCCCCGCGGTCGCCGAGGCGTGCGCGGCGCTGCTGGGCGGCGGGACGATCAGCGGGATCCGCCGGGAGTGGACCACCCTGGGCCTCACGCCGCCGCAGCACGCCCAGCGCGGCACCGGCGTGTGGAACCGGACCAGTATCCGGGGGATCTTGCTGAACCCTCGGATCGCGGGCCTGTCGGCCTACCATGGGGAGATCGTCGGGCAAGGGGACTGGGAGCCGCTGGTGCCGGAGGAGACGTGGCGGGCGGTGCGGGGCATCCTGGAGGACCCGACGCGCAAGCCGCCGCGCGGGGTGCGGACGCTGCTGGGCGGGCTGGCGTTGTGCCCGTGCGGGAACGTGGTCACCGGCATGCCCTCCCACACCGGGCACCACATTTACCGGTGCACCCCCGCCACCCGCAACCGGTCCTATCACAGCGGACACGTGGCCCGGCAGGCCGGACCGGTGGAGGAGTTCATCGAGAAACTCTTGGTGGCCAGGCTGTCGCGCCCGGATGCCGCCGATCTGGTGACCGTGCAGGACAGCGGGGTGGACGTGGCGGCGCTGCGGGAGGAAGCCGCGGCGATCCGCGTGAACCTGGAGGAGATGGCGGGCGACCGGGCGCTGGGGAGGATCACCCGGGCGCAGATGCTCAAGGCCACCGAGGCGGGGACCGCCCGGCTGGAAGCGATCGGCGCCGAGCTGGACGGCGCGGCGCGGGAGAACGTGCTGGCCCCGCTGGTCGCCGCGGAGAACGCCGCCGCCATGTGGGCCGGGCTGGACATCAGCCGCAAGCGGTCGGTGATCAAGACGCTGATGTCGGTCACGCTGTATTCCCCGAGCAAGGGTGCGCGCCGCGCGTTTGAACCGGCCACGGTGCAGGTCGCCTGGAACCAGCCCGACACGGCGTGAGGCCGGCCCAGGGCCAGCGCGTCTACGTGCGGGTGCGGTGCGCGCGGACACGGCAGCGGGTCCCGCAGTAGACGGCGTTGGCGCGGCCGGTGACCGGGGCGCCGCAGCCAGGGCACAGCCGGGGCGGATCGCCGTCCCGCAATGCCTCCAGCCGTTTCCGGAATCGCCGCAGGGATGTCTCGGCCTCGCGGAGGTGCCCGATCCACCAGGGGAGGTTCTGGTGACCGGCGAACTGGGCCAGGTCGGCGTCTGGCCAGTACCGGTCTTCGATGCCCTGGGCGAGCACGGCCTGGTCCAGGCGCTGGGCCGGGTCGCGGGGACGGCGGTCAGCCATGAAACGGATACACCCGTTGCGGCACCGGGTCCGGCGTCCCCGCGCCAGACGGCCCGGCAGGCGTGCGGCGCGGCCGGCGCAGGATGAGCGCGAGCGTGTCACGCTGCTCGCTGCTGAGCGGAGGCGCATGGTCGACCAGCCGGGCGATATAAGCATCCAGGCCGGCCTCAGGGCCGGCTGCGGGATGGCCGCCATGATCGCAGGGCACGTGGTGCTGGTTCTGGGCGGCCGGGGGCAGCCCGGAGCTGGCCGGCCGCGCAGGGGAGGCTTGGGTGGCCGGCCGGCTTGTCATCCCGGCCCCGCCTTTTTCCGCACCGGCGCTGATCCTGTGGCACGCATGATCTAAAGCTAGCTATTTGCGGCCAGGCAGCAAATCACCGTGCACCAACGTAGACCTCGTTAAACTGGACCAGGCAACACAGGCCATCACCCAACAACACTGACCATCACTGACTATCACCGGATGGCACCGATTATTGCCGGGAAATTTTTTCACTTGAACACGTAAACCCGGGATACATCCCCGCTGTGCGGGCTCAGGCATTCACCGGGACGCCATCGCGCCGATTGCGGGCTGGTCCTGCCGACCTGATCCCAGTGTGTCACACTCACCTCACGGGGCACAGAGGTCCGGCGCGCTGGCCTGCGGTTCACCGCGGCCGGGAACCCTGGCAAGGACGTGGAGCGCCAGGATCTGGCCAGGACCCCAGCACGCTTTCCCGGGTGAGCCAGTGACCGCCAAGCAAGCGCTGAGGAGGGGGAATGCGCGGTCATTCACCGGTGCCTTCCCCTCGGGGCGGAGACGGCGGAGGAGGCAGAAGCGAGGAGGGGGAATGCGCGGTCATTCACCGGTGCCTTCCCCTCGGGGCGGAGACGGCGGAGGAGGCAGAAGCAAGATGTGCGCTATACCTCCACTTACGTATGGACCGGGCGCGGTCCATACGTAAGCTGGCACCAGGACATGGCCTCCGGTAAACCCCCACCGGGGAACAGCGGGAGGCGAATACGAAGGCGGTCACGAAATAGAAGCCGCGAGGGGGGAGCACGACAGAATGAAGGGCGCTATCAGCGACGGTAGCCAAACCGTCGTCAGCGCGCAGGGTCGGAGGCGGGCACGGCAGGCGATTCCGCGCACGCGCCGGGTGGAGGTCACGCTGACCGGCGAGGAATACACGGTCATCGAAGCAGCAGCCAGGCGAGCAGGGCTGGCCCGCAGGGCGTACATCGCCCAGGCAGTGCTGGCCGCCGCCGCGAACGGCAGCCCCCCAGGCGACCGGGAGTCGCTCCGGCAGGCGCTGATCGAGCTGATGCGCGCGGCCGGGCTGGTCCGCCGCATCGGTACGAACATCAACCAGGCGGTCGCGAAGCTGGACGCCACCGGGCAGCCCGCCGGGAACCTGCCCGGCTACGCCGCCGGAACCATCCGCCGCGCCGACCACATCGACGAGGTCGCCGACGCCGTGCGCAAAGCCCTCGGGTAAAAGCTCGCGGCGATGGTGACGGTGACCGGGTGATCGGGAAGATCAGCACCCCGCGCGGAGAGCACGTCGAACCGCTGCTGTACTCCCTGTTCGGTCCCGGCCGCCACGAGGAACACACCGATCCCCATATCGTCGCGGGCTGGCGTCATCCAGCCAGCCTCGAAGCTCCGCTGCGGCCGGACGGAAAGCGGGACTTCGCCAAGCTGACCGGGCTGCTCAAGCAGCCGCAGGCCGCTCTCGGCCAGCGGGGCTACCCGCGGCCGGTCTGGCACTGCTCGATGCGCGCCGCTCCCGACGACCGGATGCTATCCGACGACGAATGGGCGGCCATCGCGCACGAGGTCATGCATCGCACCGGGCTGTCTCCGTACGGTCAAGAAGACGAGGCCGTCCGCTGGATCGCCGTCCGGCACGGCGAGGACCACATTCATCTGGTCGCGATGCTGGCCCGCCAGGGCGGCGGCAAGCCCAGCCTGTCCTGGGAACGGTACAAGGTCCGCGCCTCCTGCCTCGCCGCCGAGCAGCGCTACGGGCTGCGCTCGACCGCACCCGCCGACTTCACCGCGGCTCGCCGGCCGACCCGTGCAGAGAACGAGAAGGCCGCCCGCCGCGGCCTGGACGAAGCACCCAGGATCACGCTGCGGCGGCAGGTCACCACGGCTGCCGCCTCGGCTGGGAGCGAGCAGGAGTTCTTCGCCCGCCTGGATCAGGCCGGCGTGCTGGTCCGCAAAAGGTTCAGCACACGGAATCCCGGCCAGGTCACCGGGTACTCGGTCGCCCTGCCCGGCGACACTGCCAAGGACGGAGGCCCGGTCTGGTACGGCGGCGGGAAGCTCGCCCCGGACCTGAGCTGGCCCAAGCTGTGGCACCGGTGGACGCCGTACCGGGTTACGCCCGGTGCTGGCCGGCTGACCAGCGAGCAGCGGAATGCGGTCTGGGAGCATGCCGCCTGCGTGGCCACCGACGCCGCCGCGCAGATCCGCAACCTCGCCGGGACCGACCCGGCTGCCGTCACCGACGCTGCCTGGGCCACCTCCGACACCCTCCACGTGGCTGCCGCCGTACTCGGCAGCCGCATCCTTCGCCAGGCCGCCGACGCCTACGACCGCGCCGCCCGCTCACCCTATGGCCGCATCCCGCCGCCCACCCCGGCTGGGAACCAGCTCCGCCAGGCGGCCCGGCTGCTGTCCGCGTTCGCCTACCTGACCGGCGACCGCTCCATGGCCCCGATCATGCTCATCACGCGACTGGCCGCGCTGGCCGAAGCCGTCGCCGAACTTCGCGACGCCCAGCAGCGCGCCGCCCAGGCCGCCGCTGCCCACGCCGCCGCCGAACGACTGTACGCCGCCGCACGCCCGGCACCGCCCGCACACCCGCGCCCGGCCCAGCGCGCCAGCACCGCCGCCCAGCTCGCCAGGCTGTCTTTCCCCCAGTCACCCCGGCCTGCGATACCAGGACAGGACGGTCCGGCTCCAGGCGGACCGCCACCAATGCGACGGCCGCCGCCACCGAGGCCACGCGGCCCTACCCGCTGACGATGCGAGCACGCACAGCTCAGCGCATCAGATATGGCTCCAGGGTCCGAATGCTACGCGACGCTCGGCGGGAGCATCTTGCGACTCCTGGCGAGCGCCGGTTGCTGCATGCCCGTCCGTTGTGGCGCCTCCGCCCCGCTCACGCTGGCGCCGGCACGCTCAGCGTGGCAGCGCCAATCGGCGTATGGCCACCTCCGGCTCATGTCACGGATGGTGACGTCAGCCAGGAAGTGGCGCGCGAGATCCGCCTGGCGGCAAGTGGCAGTCGACCGACATGCCGTCTGAGCCGTACCGAACGGTGATCGGTGTCCGGCTGCATGCAGCACCCGACGGGCGGACAGACGCCCGGTAGCCGATGAGCGGACTAGTTTGGTGAAGCATGGGTACGGTCGCCGCGCCGCGCGATGGAGAGCGACGGGTCTTCATGGTCGGCTGCAGCCGCACAAGCAACGATCTAGTGGACCACTATCTCCCACAGCAGTCCGGATCCCCTCAGCAGCATAGGGCGCTGACACGTGGGTGTCGTCACGCTGACGAAGGCGGCACCGGTGGCCTGAGGAGGTCGAGTCTGGCTTTCAAGTCGGGTAGCACTCGCTCGTGGAGGCCCTCCTGCTCGCAGCGGTGGCCATAGTTGGCCGCGATGGCGCGGGCGAGTGGTACGAAGTCTGGGCGGGCGGTCAATGCTTGGTGCTGGGCTTGAGCCCGCCATTGCGCTCTGGCATCTTGTGGTTCCTCCAGATAGGGGCCATGGTCGTAGTCGGAAGCGTCCATACCTACGGGACGGATCTCGCGTCGAGCGCGATCGATCAGGTTCTGGATGATCTCGATCCCAGGTGGATCGAGATCGCCCCAAGCCGCCCGTCTGCGCTGACCGCTACCGCTCGCACTAGTTCGGCGTGGCCGGTGAGCACCTGGGGTTTAGCGGTCCCGGCTAGGTCCCATACCCGTACCGTGCCATCGAAGCCGGCGCTGACCGCGGTCGTCCGTCCGCGCTGACCGCCACCACGAACATCATGCCGAGATGGCCGGTGAGGGCCTTCCGGAGTGCCTCGCCCGGTTGCGCGAGGCAGGCTGTGACCGGGCAGCCCGACGGAAGCATCCCGAGCGTTGATTTAGGTTCGCCATGGAGCTGGGTGAGCCGCATTGCGGCGGCTGCGCTCATGGACGCTTCAGGAACCTCAAGTAGAACGCCGCGAACACCAGGACAACTCCGACGTTTGCTATCAGCCGCTCCCAGAACTGGTTCCTGAAGAACAGGACGTCCACGCCGACCACGACGGCTACCATCGCGAGCATGTAAAGCACGACGGCCGCCTGCCTTCCCATCGTTCCTTCCTACTGCGTGCGACGGAGTGGAGCAAGAGCGGCGCTGGTTTCAAATGAAACGCTTGCGCTGGCTGAACCATCTGATGCCCTGTTCTCCCGGGTTGCGTCACGCCTGCGTGTCACCAACCCGCACTGGCGCGGTTTCAGGCAGGCAAGGTGAGGTGGCGAGCGGCGCGGTCAGGCCGGGATCGGCAGGATTGGTGTCTGCTGGCGAACGTCTGGCGCCGTGGTCACTCAAAGGGATAGTTCCCGCATACGGCCTCGGATGTCTTCGTGATCCTCAAAGTCGGGCAGGGGTAGCCCGTCACGAAAGAGCGTTGCTGTTGATCACCGATCCGTGCCCAGGATAAATAGGCCGGTAACAGCCTAGCCGATGCGGGAGATTCCCGCCCCCGATCCCCGGCGGGCCCGGGGCCACCGATGCTGCGCGAAGCTGGTGATACGGATGGTGCGCATTACACGAAGAGGGAGATCATGACCGCACCGCAATCCGCGTCCAGGAAGCCCAGGCAGTGGATGCGGGGAGCTTCCAACCCGAGATCAGCTCGTTCCGCCGGTCGTTCGGCGAGATCGCCGAACGCACGCTCTCCCGCACGTCGCGGGCCAGTTCCGGGGTCGGCTGCTCGCGGAACAGCCGGAACGACTTGGAGGCCTGCTCCAGGTCGCGGCGCGCGCGGCGGGATAGGCGAACGCGAGCAGGCCCATTACCGAGCCGACCACGACCGGATCGACGCCGGACTCAAAGAACGCGATCCAGGCAGCCACCCCCAGCAGCAGGTAGGCCGCTCCATTGCGGACACCCCGCCGGCGTGCCACCATCACCGCGCCGAGGATGGCAACGCCGGCACCCAGCGCAGCCAGGCCGCGGAGGACACCACGATCGCCCAGTACCGGGCCCTGGTGGTGCTCGCCTCCCGCGGGCCGCAGCGGATGACCGGCCTCGCCCGGGGCGCTGGATGTCACGCCGTCCACGGGTGCTTGGTGAGAACCGTGCGCCCAAGGGCCAGATAGTGGATCATGCTGGCCCCGTTCGGATGTGAGCGGCTCGGCCTGCTCACGCCAGCAGCAGGCACACCGCGGCCGGCTGGCGCTTCTGCCCGTGAGAGCGATGAGGCTACCGCACTGGTTGCCGGCCACCGGGCTGGCTGCCGCAACGGATACTGGCGCCGACGTCGCCTCAGTCTTGCCTCCGCGGGCTCACCGACGTCGCGGGTGCCAGGGCGCCGGTCCGAGCCGGCCGTGGCCGTCACCCGGCCGGGACCTTCTGCCCTACCCGTCGTGGCTCTTGGCGGGCACCGTGCATACGTGCGCGCTGACGGGCATGGCCGGGTGGCCAGGTGTGACACCGCGGCTGGGGCAGCGGGCGAATGCGATGCCGCGGACGGGAGAAGAGGATGAGTACTGTGAGGGAATCCGGCGCTGGCCGGCCCGGGGCTCCCGGACCGGAGCCCGGCCCGGAACCCCACGCGGACGATCTGAAGTCCCTTCCGCTGCCGGAGGTGGAGAAGCGGCTGGCGTCATCGCCGGATGGCCTGAGCCAGGCTGAGGCGACCGGGCGGCTGGCCCGGTACGGGCCTAATGAGATCGAGGAGAAGAAGGAAAATCCGCTCCTGAAGCTGCTGGCCTATTTCTGGGGTCCGATCCCGTGGATGATCGAGGCCGCGGTGATCTTGTCCGGGGTGCTGCGGCACTGGCCGGATTTCTTCATCATCTTGCTGCTGCTGGTGGCCAATGCCATGGTCGGGTTCTGGGAGGAGCACCAGGCGGGCAAGGCCATCGACGCGCTGAAGGCCCAGCTGGCGGTCAAGTGCCGGGTGATCCGTGACGGGGCGTGGGTCACCCCGCCGGCGCGTGAGCTGGTGCCGGGCGATGTGATCCGGATGCGGATGGGCGACATCGTGCCGGCGGACGCGCGGCTGCTGGCGGGTGACCCGGTGGAGGTGGACCAGTCCGCGCTGACCGGGGAGTCGTTGCCCGTCACGGCCGGACCCGGCGACGCCGTGTACTCGGGGTCGATCATCAAGCAGGGCGAGATCGGCGCCCTGGTCTACGCCACGGGTGCGGGCACCTACTTCGGCAAGACCGCGGAGCTGGTGCAGGACGCGCAGACCGTCAGCCACTTCCAGCGGGCGGTGCTGAAGATCGGCACGTACCTGATCATCCTCGCGGTGGCCATGGTGGCGGTGATCACCGTGGTGTCGATCGTCCGCGGCAACCCGATCCTCGACACGCTGCAGTTCGCCCTGGTGCTGACCGTGGCCGCGATCCCGGTGGCGATGCCGACGGTGCTGTCGGTGACGATGGCCGTCGGCGCGCGGCTGCTCGCCAAGAAGCAGGCGATCGTGAGCCGGCTGGTGGCCATCGAGGAACTAGCCGGAGTGGACGTGCTGTGCTCGGACAAGACCGGCACCCTGACCCAGAACAAGCTGACCCTGGGCGAGCCCTTCGCCGTCAGCAACGTCACCGCCGCGCAGGTCATCCTCAGTGCCGCGCTGGCGTCCCGCGCCGACGACGACGACGCCATCGACCTGGCCGTCCTCGGCGGCCTGGACGACGACCAGGCGCTACAGGGCTACCAGGTGACCCACTTCCAGCCCTTCGACGCGGTGCGCAAGCGCACCGAGGCCACCGTCACCGTCGCGGACGGAACCTCCTTCAAGGTGGCGAAGGGCGCGCCGCAGGTGATCATGGAACTGTCCGCCAACAGCGGGCAGGTCAAGACCGCCGTCGACGGCGCGGTCGGCGACTTCGCTGGCCGCGGTTTCCGGTCGCTGGGCGTGGCCCGCGCCGACGGGGACGGCCCCTGGCAGTTCCTCGGCGTGCTGCCCCTGTTCGACCCGCCACGGACAGATGCCAAGGCGACCATCGCCACCGCGCGGCAGCTGGGCGTGGCGGTCAAGATGGTCACCGGCGACCAGGTCGCCATCGCCCGGGAAACCGCCAAGACCCTGGGGATGGGCACCGGCATCCTCGACGCCGCCAGCCTGGGCGACGCCGGACGCGAAGAGACGGCGGCCACGGCGGAGTCCATCGAGAACGCCGACGGGTTCGCCCAGGTGTTCCCCGAGCACAAGTACCACATCGTGGACGTCCTGCAGAAACGGGGCCACATCGTCGGCATGACCGGCGACGGGGTCAACGACGCCCCCGCGCTGAAGAAAGCCGACTGCGGCATCGCCGTGTCGGCCGCCACCGACGCGGCCCGCGCAGCGGCGTCCATCGTGCTGATGAAACCCGGCCTGTCGGTGATCATCGACGCGATCAAGGAGAGCCGGCGGATCGTCCAGCGGATGAACAGCTACGCGATCTACCGCATCGCCGAGACGCTCCGCGTGCTGCTGTTCGTCACCCTGGCCATCTTGATCTTCAACTTCTTCCCCGTCACGGCGGTCATGATCGTGGTGCTGGCGTTGCTGAACGACGCCTCCATCTTGTCCATCGCCTACGACAACGTGCACTACAAGAAGCAGCCCGAGGCCTGGAACATGCGCCTGGTGATCGGGATGGCCACGGTGCTGGGCGTGGTCGGCCCCATCGCCGCGTTCGGCCTGTTCTACCTCGGCGACCGCGTGTACCACCTTGATCATGCGCATCTGCAGACGCTGATGTACCTGATGCTGTCGGTGGCCGGGTCGATGACGATCTACCTGACCCGCACCCGCGGCCCGTTCTGGTCCATCCGCCCGGCCCGGATCCTGGTGCTCGCCGTCACCGGCGCGGAAGTGATCGCGACCCTGCTGGCGGTGTACGGGATCTTCATGACACCCATCGGCTGGCGCTGGGCCCTGGCCGTGTGGGGATACGCGATCATCTGGTTCCTGCTGACCGACCGGGTGAAACTTGCCGCCTACCGGATCCTCGACCCGGTGAACCCCGGCGGTGCTGCGCGGCCAGGCACGCCGCCCGCGACAGAGCCCGCTTCGCCCGCTGACCTGCCAGGGGAGGCCGCCGCCACGGCGAGGTCGGCCCCGTTCCACACCGATACCGATCCCGGGGATCTGGTGTTCCACGACCGCAGCGACTGTCCCTACAGGCAGGAGATCAGGCGGGACGGCCACGACGAGCCAGGCACCGGTGACCGCCGCCGGTGTGACTGGTGCGCCCGGCACGCGGTCCCGGTCTGAGCGAGAGATGAGGAGGAGGATGGCCATGGCAGAAACGACACGGTTCGTGATCGGGGCTGAGGTCAGCTGCAGCGACGGGGCCTGCGGACAGGTGCGCCGCGTGGTCGTCGACCCGGTCGCCGAGGCGGTCACCCATCTCGTGGCCGGGCCGGAGCACCCCCACGGGCTCGGCCGGCTTGTCCCGGTGGACCTCATCGGCGCCGTGGCGGGCCAGATCCGGCTTCGCTGCACCCTGGCGGAGTTCGCCAGGCTTGACTGGGCCAAACAGGCGCGCTTCCTGCCGAAGAGCGGCGTCTACTCGGGCTACGCCCCGGGACAGGTGTTCTCCTGGCCCTACTACGGCGTGGGGGCGCGCCTGGCGCCCTTCCATACGGGAATTCCCAGCAGACCGTCACCTATCACTCCGTTCCCCTGGGAGAGGTGGAGATCCGCCGCGGCGAACCTGTCCACGCCACCGACGGCGACATCGGCCGGGTCCAGGGCCTCGTCATCGGCCCGGGCAACTCACCGCGTGACCCACGTGCTCCTCCAGGAGGGCCACCTGCGGGGCCGCAAGGAAGTCGCTATCCCGGTCAGCGCGGTGGCCAGCACCGGCGACGGCATCCAGCTCACGGTCACCAAGCAGGAGGTGCAGGACCTGCCGCCGGTGGACATCGACGACCCGGGCGGGAGCACCGGCGGGGAGGACACCGATGACCAGTCAGGACACTGACTGGGCTCCCGGGTTCGCCGGGCCGTTGCGCGTCAAGCCCGGCTCCACGGTGCGGCTGCCGGAGGACTTCGACCCAGGTGAGCGGTTCGGGCTGCACAAGAAGAAAGACGGGGCGCGGCTCCTCCAGCGCGGCGCGGGGCTGCTCACCGAATACCAGCGGCGGCTGGCCGCGCAGGACACCTACGAGGTCCTGGTCGTCCTGCAGGCGATCGATGCGGGCGGCAAGGACGGCACGATCCGGCACGTGATGAGCGGCGTGAACCCGCAAGGAGTCAGCGTGTCCAGTTTCAAGGCGCCGTCCGCGGAGGAACTGGGCCACGACTACCTGTGGCGGCACGCCCGCCGCCTGCCCGCCCGCGGGCAGATCGGGATCTTCAACAGATCCCATTACGAGGAAGTCCTCGTCGCCCGGGTGCACCCGCAGAACCTGGACCGCCAGAAACTCCCCCCGCAGGCCAAGGGCGCCGGCGTGTGGAAGCGCCGGTACCGGGAGATCAACGACTGGGAGCACTACCTGGCGGACAACGGCATCCGGGTGGTCAAGCTGTTCCTCAACGTGTCCAAGGAGGAACAGCGGACCCGGTTCCTCCAGCGGATCGACCGGCCGGAGAAGAACTGGAAATTCTCCGCCAGCGACGCGCGGGAACGCCGGTACTGGGATGACTACCAGCTGGCCTACTCCCAGATGCTCACCCACACCAGCACCGAATGGGCTCCCTGGCACGTCCTGCCCGCCGACCACAAGTGGCTCACCCGGATCTGCGCCGCGGCGGTCATCGCCGCCACCCTGATCGAGATCGGCCCCCGCTACCCGGTGATGGATGAAGCCGCCCGGCAGGAACTCCAGCGGGCCAAGGCCGATCTCGAGGCCGAGGCGCCGCCCGGAGCCCTCGAAGACCCCGCTGCGGCGAACCTCGGCACGTGAAAACCTCCCGGGACTCTAGGACGGGCCCGGCGCCCCGGACAGCCGCCGCCCCGGGCAGACCGGCCCATGTCCATGATTGCGCGCACTAACAAAATGGAGGACTGACTCATGACGGCAATGGATACCGTGCGGACGGGACCTCTTTCCCCGGAACTGCTCCGCAGGATGGATGCGTACTGGCGTGCCGCGAATTATCTGTCGGTCGGCCAGATCTACCTCTACGACAATCCGCTGCTGAAGCGGCCGCTGGAGCTGTCGGACGTGAAGCCGCTGGTGGTCGGCCACTGGGGCACGACACCGGGCCAGAACTTCATCTACGTCCACCTGAACCGGGTCATCAAGAAATTTGACCTGGACATGTTCTATGTCGCGGGTCCCGGTCACGGCGGCCCGGCGCTGGTCGGCAACACCTACCTGGAGGGAACCTACAGCGAGATTTACCCGGACGTCAGCCAGGACGAGGCCGGGCTGAAAAAGCTGTTCAAGCAGTTCTCGTTCCCCGGCGGGATCTCCAGCCACGTCGCGCCGACGACGCCGGGGTCGATCCACGAGGGCGGTGAGCTGGGGTACTCGCTCAGCCACGCGTTCGGGGCGGCGTTCGACAATCCCGGCCTGATCGTCGCCTGCGTGATCGGCGACGGCGAGGCCGAGACAGGCCCGCTGGCCACCTCGTGGCAGTCCACCAAGTTCCTCAACCCCATCAGCGACGGGGCGGTGCTGCCGATCCTGCACCTGAACGGCTACAAGATCAGCAACCCCACCGTCCTGGCCCGCATCGGGGATGAGGAACTGACCCAGTTCCTGCGGGGCTGCGGCTGGGAGCCCCTGTTCGTCGAAGGTCGACGACCCGGACGGAGATGCACCAGCTGATGGCCGGCACGCTGGAGGAGGCCCTCGGCGGCATCCGGAAGATCCAGGGCGATGCGCGCGCCACCGGCGACACCACCCGGCGGCGCTGGCCGATGATCGTGCTGAAGTCGCCCAAGGGCTGGACGGGCCCGAAGGTCGTCGACGGCCTGCAGGTCGAGGGCACGTTCCGCGCTCACCAGGTGCCGCTGCTGGTCGACGCGGACCATCCGGATCACCTCGCGCAGCTGGACAGCTGGATGCGCAGCTACCAGCCAGGAAGAGCTATTCGATGAGGCGGGCCGGCTGCTGCCCGAACTCGCCGGTCTCGCGCCCGAGGGGGACCGGCGGATGGGCGCCAACCCGCACGCCAACGGCGGCATCCTGCTCCGCGACCTGCGCATGCCCGACTTCCGGGCCCATGCCGTGGACGTGCCCTCCCCCGGCGCGGTGGACGCCCAGGACACCCTGGTGCTGGGCGAGTTCCTCCGCGATGTGGCCGCGCTCAACTCCGACCAGCGGAATTTCCGGATCTTCGGTCCCGACGAGACCCTCTCGAACATGCTGGGCGCGGTCTTCGAGGTCACCAGCCGCCAGTGGGACGCCGCAACGGCGGCCAATGACGAGTTCCTCGCTCCCGACGGGCGGGTGCTGGACTCCATGCTCAGCGAGCACCAGTCCGAAGGCTGGCTCGAAGGCTACCTGCTGACCGGGCGGCACGGCCTGTTCAACTGCTACGAGGCGTTCATCCACATCGTCGACTCCATGTTCAACCAGCACGCCAAGTGGCTGAAGGTCACCGCGCAGCTGCCCTGGCGGCGGAACATCGCCTCACTGAACTACCTGCTCGCCTCCCACGTCTGGCAGCAGGACCACAACGGCTTCACCCACCAGGACCCCGGGTTCCTCGACCACGTCGTCAACAAGAAAGCCGGCGTCGTCCGCGTCTACCTGCCGCCCGACGCGAACTGCCTGCTGTCGGTCTTCGACCACTGCCTGCGCAGCCGCCACTACGTCAACGTCGTCGTCGCCGGCAAACGCGCCATGCCCCAGTGGCTGACCATGGAAGCCGCCGCGGTGCACTGCACCGAGGGGATCGGCATCTGGGACTGGGCCAGCAACGACCAGGGCGCCGAGCCCGACATCGTCATGGCCTGCTGCGGAGACACCCCGACCCTGGAGGTCCTGGGCGCTGTCTCGATCCTCCGCGAGCACCTGCCCGAGCTGAAGATCCGCGTGGTCAACGTCGTCGACCTGATGAAACTGCAGCCCGCCTCCGAGCACCCGCACGGGCTCAGCGACACCGACTACGACTCGCTGTTCACCACCGGCAAGCACATCATCTTCGGCTTCCACGGATACCCGTGGCTGATCCACCGGCTGACCTACCGCCGCGCCAACCGCAACCTGCACGTCCGCGGCTACAACGAAGAAGGCACGATCACCACGGCCTTCGACATGAGAGTGCAGAACCGCCTGGACCGGTACCACCTCGTCCAGGACGTGATCGACCGGCTGCCGCAACTCGGCGCCACCGGCGACTACCTCAAGCAGATGATGCGCGACAAGCTCATCGAGCACAACCAGTACATCGACATCCACGGCCAGGACATGCCCGAAATCCGGAACTGGACCTGGGGCGGCCCCCGGTGAACGCCCGCGAACCTGCAGCCACCGCGCGGGCGCTCGTCGCGGGCGGCAAGGGGCTGCTGGCCATGGATGAGAGCAACCTGGCCTGCAACAATGCGCTTCGCCGGAGTCCGGATTTCCCGGACCGGGGAAGCCCGGCGCCTACCGGGCTCTGATCGTGAGCACCGCTGACGACTCCAGCCGCTTCTCCACCTCGGGCAACGGAAGAATCTTCAGATTGTCCTTCGCATCGGGTTTCGAGCCCGGCGTGGGCCCCGGGCTGCATAGCTTCACACCCCTCCCTGCCCAGTCACCTCACCGTTCGCTGCTCACTCTCCAGCTCCCTTCCCGGGGGGCAGAGGGTGCGGCCGACCTCGGCTTCGGACTGCTACTTCCCGTAAGGAGACTCGATGTCGCTCCCCAGTGACCGGCTGGTGCCCGGGCAACCAGCGCCGCCCGACCAGCCGATCTCATCGCGGAACAAGGACAAGGCCAATGCCTTGGGACTGACTTCGGCCACCGGGCTGGTTGTCGGCAGCATCGTCGGGACCGGCGTGTTCACGATGCCGGCCGTGCTGGCCGGTGCCGGCACCATGGGGATCGTCGTCATCGCCGTCGGTGCGATGATGCTCGCCGTGCTGTTCGGCCAGCTCACCAAGCGGGTTCCCAACAGCGACGGCGGGCTCTACGCGTACTCACGGCATGAGTTCGGCGACTTCGCCGGCTATCTGGTCGGATGGTGCTACTGGATCCAGGCCTGGGCCGGCAACGCGGCCATCGTCTCGTCGTGGGTGTTCTATGTCGACGCGCTGTTCAAGCTCTCCAATCCGAGCGGCATGGAGACTGGGGCATTGCCCTGGTGGGATTGTGGGTGCCTGCGGTCGTGAACCTGGCCGGGGTCCGCCGGGAGGCGTGGTTCCAGAACGTCACCGTCGTGTTGAAGTTCCTCCCGCTGCTGTTCGTCGGCGTCGTCGGATGGTTCTTCGTGCACAGCGCCGACTTCGGGCCCTTCAATGCCTCAGGCGGGAGCCTCTACAGCGGCATCGGGATCGCGGCGGGGGTGGCGCTCTTCTCGTTCATCGGTGTCGAGGCGGCCGCGGTCACGGCCGAGCGGGTGAAGAACCCGCGCCGGAACGTCGGCCGCTCCTCGGTTCTCGGCACCGCGGCCAGCGCGATCTTGTACGTGCTGGTGACCGCAGCGGTGATGGGGCTCGTCGCGCACCACACGCTCACCAAGACCGGGGCGCCGTTCGTCAACGCCTTCCAATCCATCTTCCCCCATAGCGCCTGGGCCGGGCAGTTCATCGCGGCTGTGGCCGTCATCTCGGGCATCGGGGCCCCGAACGGCTGGACGCTGATCGTGACCGAGACGTCGCGGGCCATCGCCCAAGACGACCTGTTCCCCCGGCCGTTCGCCTGGGCCGACCGCAACGGCACGGCCTGGTTCGGCATCGTGGTCGGGACGGTGCTGCCGTCGCTGCTCATGTTGTGGCGCTACACCACGAGCTCGGGGCTGACGGTATTCACCTACCTTGTCGACCTCACCGTGGTCACCGTGGCCATCCCGTATTTCATGTCGGCCATCGCCCAGCTCACCTATCTCGTCTCACGCCGCCGCCGCGTGCAGGGGCCGGCCTTGGCCCGCGACCTCCTGGTCGCCGGGACGAGCGTGCTGTTCTCGATGTGGGTGACGTTCGCCTCGGGGTACCAGGTCGTCTACCAGGCCCTCGTCGTGATCCTCGCCGGGCTCATCCTGTACGCCTTCCTGAACGCCCGCCGGCAGCGTCTCGGTGAAGCCAGCGAGCCGGCAGACATTCCCCCCGGCGAGCTGTCCAAGCCGGCCTGAACCGGCAAACGGCGAATGACGAACGACAACAAGTGACCAGCAGGAGGGAAACCGCCATGACGTTTCGCGTCGACTCAGAGATGGGCCAGTTGCGCCAGGCCATCATCCACCGACCGGGCCTGGAGCTGTCGAGGCTCACTCCCGGCAACATCGCTGCCCTCCTGTTCGACGACGTGATGTGGGCCTCCAAGGCCAAGGAGGAACACGACGCCTTCGCCGAGGCCCTGCGGTACAAGGGGGTCCTCGTGCACTACTACGGGCAGCTGCTGGCCGAGACGCTCGAAATGGCCGAAGGACGGGCCTTTGTCCTTGACCGGCTCTGCACGCCGGAAATCCTCGGTCCCTCGCTGGCCGGGCCGGTGCGTCACCTCTTCGAGGATCTCGACGGCACGAAATTGTCCGAGTCCCTGATCGGCGGCGTCCTCAAGGCTGACCTGCATCCGCACCGGACGCACAGCCTCAAGTGGGACATGCTCCGGGCAGACGACTTCATCCCCCCCGCTGCCCAACACCCTGTTCACGCGGGACAACTCGTGCTGGATGTACGGCGGGCTGACCATCAACCCCATGGCCATGCCGGCGCGTCAGCGAGAACGCCTGCACAGCCGGGCCATCTACCGCTTCCACCCCCTGTTCGCCGCCGGCGGCTTCCTCATCTACTACGGCGGCGAGGACCGCGACTACCAGCCGGCCCACCTTGAGGGCGGCGACGTCCACGTCATCGGCCACGGGGCCGTCCTCGTCGGCATGGGCGAGCGGTCCACCCCCATGGCCGTCGAGACGGTCGCCCACGCCCTGTTCGACGCCAGGCAAGCGAGCAAAGTGGTCGCCATCGAGCTGCCCCACAGCCATGCCTTCATGCACCTCGACACCGTGATGTCCATGGTCGACACCGCCACCTTCGTGCTCTACCCCTACTTCGACCGCCATCTGCGCAGCTGGACCATCTCCCCGGGCGAACAGCACGACCAGCTCACGATCTCGCGCAACCACAGCCTCTGGGACACCTTGGCCGAGATCCTGGAGGTCGACGAGATCACGGTGCTCACCACCAACGAGGACATCAGGGCCGCCGAGCGCGAGCAATGGGACGACGGAACCAACTACCTGGCCGTCGCTCCCGGGGTGGTCTTCGGCTACGAGCGCAACGTGCCCACCAACACCATGCTGCGCAAGCACGGCATCGAGGTGGTGGGCATCGGGGGCAGCGAGCTCGGCCGGGGCCGGGGCGGACCCCGGTGCATGACCTGCCCGATACAGCGCGACCCGGCCTAGCCGGGGAACCCGAGGAGATGACCGCCATGGACCTGCGCGGAAGAAGCCTGCTGAAAGAGATCGACTTCACCAAGGATGAGTTCCTCTCGATCGTCGACCTGGCCGAACAGCTGCGCCAGGAGAAGCGCGCGGGCACCGAGCGCCAGCGGATGACCGGGCTCAACATGGCCCTCATCTTCGAGAAGCCCTCCACCCGTACCCTGTCAGCCTTCGAGGTCGGGGCGCACGATCAGGGGGCGCATGTAACCTATCTCGGGACCGGGGAGTCCCACCTGGGCCAGGAGGAATCGGCCAGGGACACGGCCCGGGTACTCGGACGGATGTTCGACGGCATCGAGTACCGCGGGTTCGCCCAGGAGACCGCGGAGACCCTCGGCAAGGTACGCCGGGGTGCCGGTATGGAACGGGCTGACGGATCAGTGGCATCCCACCCAGATGCTGGCCGATGTCCTCACCATGCGCGACCACTCGGACAAGCCGCTCGAAGAGGTGACCCTTTGCTACTCCGGGGACGCCCGCAACAACACAGCGAGCTCGCTGCTGGTGACAGGCGCGCTGCTCGGCCTGGACATCCGCATCGCCGCCCCCCGGCTCGCTGCTTCCCGCCGATGAGGTCCGCGCCATCGCCGATGATCTGGCCCGCCGTTCGGGCGCCCGCGTCCGCGTGGGCGAAGACCTCACGTCCGCGGTCGAGGGGGCCGACTTCCTCTACACCGACGTCTGGGTGTCCATGGGCGAGCCCGCCTCAGCCTGGGGTGAACGGATCAAGCTGCTGCTGCCCTACCAGGTCAACGCTGAACTCATGAAGGCGACCGGCAACCCCGGGGTGAAGTTCATACACTGCCTCCCCGCCCTGCACGACACCGAGACTGAGGTGGGCCGCCAGATGCACGGCAAATGGGGCCTGTCGGCCCTCGAAGTGACGGACGAGGTCTTCGAGTCTCCCGCTTCGATCGTTTTCGACCAGGCGGAGAACCGGCTCCACACGATCAAGGCGGCCATGGTCGCGACCGCCGGTCACTGAGATGCGCGTGGTCGTGGCGGTAGGCGGCAACGCCCTGCTCGAACGCGGGGAGGTCCCGCTCGCGGAGACCCAGGAGAAGAACGTCGCCGTGGCGGTCAAGGCCCTGGCTCCGCTGGCCCGAGACCATGATCTGGTGATCACCCACGGGAACGGGCCGCAGGTAGGCCTCCTGGCGAACGAGAGCTCCGCCGATCCAAACCTGCCCGCTCCCTGCTCGCTCGATGTGCTCGGCGCCCAGACCCGGGGGATGATCGGCTACTTCCTCCTGCAGGGATTCGGGAACGCTCTGCCCGGACAGCAGGTGGCCAGCCTGATCTGCCAGACGAAGGTGGCCGCTGACGATCCAGCGTTCCAGTGACCGGCCAAGTTCGTCGGGCCGGTCTATCCGGAGACTGAGGCCCGCAGGCTGGCAGAGCTTCGGGGCTGGCAGATCCGGCAGGACGGCACCGCCTGGCGGCGAGTAGTAGCCTCCCCCGAACCCCTGGCGATCATAGAGCTCCCGACGATCCGCAAGCTTGTCGGTGACGGTGCCATCGTGATCTGTGCCGGAGGCGGCGGCATCCCGGTGCTGGAGGACGACGATGGCCACTTCCACGGAGCTGAGGCGGTCATCGACAAGGACCTCAGCGCAGCGCTGCTGGCAGGGGACCTCGGCGCCGACGCCCTGGTGATCCTCACCGACGTGGCCAACGTGGAGATCGGCTTCGGCACGGACGCAGCACGGCCGATCGGCCATACCACTCCCGCCGCCCTGCGAGCCCTGAAGTTCCCTGCCGGATCGATGGGCCCCAAGGTCGAAGCGGCCTGCCGTTTCGTGGAGGCGACAGGCAAGCCGGCGATGATCGGTCAGCTTGATGACGCGGCCGATCTGGTCCGGGGGACCCGGGGCACCATGGTGGAGCCGGTAAGCCAAGCGGCAGCGAGCCGATGACGAGCGGCGGTTCCGGTTCCGACTTCCAGGGCCGGGGTCCCGACTAAGTCGATCGACTGCAAAGCCGACGAGTGTTGCGCCTGCTCGAGATGCTCTTCGTCACGAAGAGCGAGGACGGCATGACCCAGCGGTTGACCGTCGGCGACTACGACGACTTTGGCAGACTCCTAGCCCGAGTTTTGCCCGGCTGGCCGGGCATCTGCGGCCTGGTCGCCTGGCTGGCCGGCGGGTTTGCCTCGGGGAGGTGCTGGCTGCGGGTTCTGCTGGGTGGGGGCGAGCAGGCTGATGCGGTCGCCGGGGACGAGGGTGATGCCGGGGTCGGGGTCGCGGAGGGTGTGGTTGTCCAGGACCGTGACCGGGGTCCAGCCGGGCGGCCAGGTGGTGTCGCCGAGTGCCTGGCCAGCGGCCGGCGAGCCGGCCGCGATGGTGATCTCCAGGACCTGGTAGCCGCCCAGCGGGGTCGGCGCCTGGCGGAGATCATCGTGCGGGCTGTGGGGGGCGGGTCCGGCGGGGGGCTGTGGCTGCGTGGTGCCGGCCTGGGCGGTGCGGATGTGGCGGGCGACGGCTTGCAGCACGTTCTGGGTGGTGATCCAGCCCTGGAGGTGCTGGCCGTCATCGGCGATCACCGGCAGCCCGTCGCGGCCGTAGAGTTCGAGCTGGCGCAGCGCCTGGGTGAGGGACTCGGTGGCGAACAGCACCTGCGGATCGTGCTGATGGGTGACCGGCCCGGGCAGGGACGCGCGGCCCGGGCCGTCCGGCAGACCGGAGGCCCCGGTTCCGGCGGGCAGCGGCACCGGGAAGGGGCGCATGGCGTCGGCGGCGGTGAGGTCCTCGAACGGGTCCGCTGACGGGGTGCGGTCAATGTCGATGCCGCGGCGCAGCAGCTTGGTGGTGTAGATGGTGCCGTAGCTCAAGGCGCGGGAGGTGGCGGTGGCGATGGCGACGGCGAGCAGGACCGGCAGGGTGAGGGTGTAGTCGCCGGTCATCTCCAGCACGCTGGCCACCGAGGTCAGCGGCGCCCGCGCCGCGGACGCGAACACCGCGCCCATCGCGACGACGGCGTACAGGGCGGGCTGCCCGGCGGCCGGGCCGATCAGGTGGCCGGCGATCTCGCCGAAGGCCATCCCGGAGGTGGCGCCGATGAACAGCGACGGGGCGAACACCCCGCCCGATCCGCCGATGCCGATGGTCAGGCTGCACGCGATGATCTTCCCGGCCGCCAGCACGATCAGGAACCACAGGGCGTAGCTGCCGCCGACCGCCTTGTACAGGACTGGGTAGCCGACCCCGTACATCTGCGGCAGGGCGAGCAGCAGCAGCCCAAGCGCGATCCCGCCGGCGGCGGGCCGGGCCCATTCCGGGCGGTTCCCCCACACCTTGTCGCACAGGTCCTCGGTCGCGTACAGGATCTTCGCGAACGCCAGCCCAAGCAGCGCCGCGACGACCGCGAGTGCCGCGACCAGCAGGTAGCTGGTCAGGTGGTGCAGCGCGATCCCGGACGGCAGCCCGGACAAGAACGGGGCGCTGCCCAGGAACTGACGGCTGACCAGGTTGGCGATCATCGCCGACAGCATCACGGTGAAGATCGCCTCGATGGAGAACTCCCGCAAGATGATCTCCACCCCGAAGAACACCCCGGTGATCGGGGCGTTGAACGTGGCGGCGATGCCGCCGGCGGCGCCGCAGGCGACCAGGATCCGCAGCCGGCTCTCCGGCATCTTCACCCACTGGCCCAGGCTGGAGGCCAGCGCGGAGCCGATCTGCACGATCGGGCCCTCCCGGCCGACCGACCCGCCGACCCCGATGCAGATGGCGGAGGCGACCGATTTCACGGCGGCGACCTGGGGCCGGATCCGGCCGCCTTCGTCGGCGACGGCGATCATCACCTCGGGCACGCCATGCCCGCGGGCCTCCCGCGCCCAGTTGTAGATCAGCGGGCCGTAGATCAGCCCGCCGATCACCGGGATCACCACGAAGAAGGCCAGCCCGAGCCACGGCAGGTGAGTGCTGGGGACGCGGCCCTGCTGGCCGAACTGGACATGGCCGGTGGCCAGCCAGGTGAAGAAGTAGATCAGGTACCGGAACGCCACCGCGCCCAGCCCGGATCCGGCACCCACGACCAGGGCGGTGGCCAGCAGCCCGGCCCGCGAGCCGCGCAGCCAGCCGCCAGCCCGCTGGAGTGCCGGCGGCGGCGTAGCCGCCGGGAGGCTGCCGGTCATGATCGTCCCTCCGCGCTGGCGGGCCGCGCTGGCCCGGGCCCGGTCCGGGCCGCCGGCTGCGGCCCGGCGGGATCTGCGGGCCACAGGCTGTCGGGGATCTCCCCGGCGGCCCGGGCGAATGCTTGCAGGGCACTGGCCACCGCGGGCTGCTGCCGGGGCGGGAGCTTGCCCAAGATATCGGCGATCAGCGCCCGGCGGCGCGCGGTCGCCTGGCTGACGACCTGCAGGCCGGCGGCGGTGACGGAGACCTGCACGGCCCGGCGGTCCGCCCGGGCCCGGTGCCGGCGGATCAGCCCCTTGCGCACCAGCCTGTCGCACATCCGCCCGGCCGTCGAGGGCGTCACGGCCAGTGCGGCGGCCAGGTCCACCATCCGCTGCGGGCCGCGGGAGGCGAGCACGACCAGCGCCCGGTACTGGGCGATCGTCGTGTCCTCCGCCGCGGCGCCCAGCGACATGGTTGCCACCGCGACCAGCGTCCGGCTCGCCGTCAGCACCGCATCCACCGCAGCCTCGTCAACCAGGTACTCCGCCACGCTCACCCCCCGTTTTTACTTGCATACTGCAATTACTGTACTATGACTCTATCAGCTGCTACAACTTGGCTCAGGCAGGCGCACCCGATCGCCGATCGGCCGGCGGCCGCGGGGTTCCCGGGCCGGGGCTCAGCGCCCGGCCCGGCGCCGGCCAGATGACACTGCTCCAGGGCGGGGGCTCACTGGCAGGCGGCTGCCGGACCGGAGCCCGCAGGAACAGCGGGCTCCGGTCCGCTCTCATTAGGGAGGATGACAAGAATGCCCGTGGCGCTTGCGGCGGCGGCTTTCCTGGCCGGTGCGATGATCAGCCTGGCCACGAGCTGGCTGCTGGTCTCCCGGCTGGAGCGGGTCGGCGAGCGCCTGGGCCTGTCCGAGGCACTGCTCGGCCTGGTCGCGGCGCTCGCGGCGGACGCGCCCGAAGTCACCGCGGCGATCACCGCGATGGCCGGGCGCCAGCCGCGGCTCGGCGCCGGGGTCGTCATCGGCTCGAACGTGTTCAACCTGGCTGCCCTGCTGGGCCTGGGCGCCGTCGTCGCCGGGCGCGTCCGCCTGCACCGCCGGGTCGTGGTCCTCGGCGGGACGGTGGCGATGTGCGTGGCCGCGGCGTGCCTGGCCGTGGTGACGGGCCTGGTCCCCGCCGCGGCCGGGCTGGTCGTGGCCGTGGCGGCGATGGCGCTGTACGCGGCGGTCCTGGGCATGAGCGCGCAGCGTCTGGCCCGGCTGCCGCTGCCCGGCGCGTGGACCAGCTGGCTGGGGCCGGCGGTGGCCGAGGAGGAGCAGGAGCTCGAGGACGCGATCCGGCCGCCGCGCGCACGACGACGCGACGCGATAGCGGCCATCGCGGCGCTGCTCGTGGTGGTCGCGGCGAGCGTCATGATGGAACGGGCCGCAGCGGCTCTGGGCAGCCGGTTCGCCATCCCCGACATCGTGGTGGGCGGCCTGGTGCTGGCCGCGGTGACAAGCCTTCCCAACGCGGTGGCCGCTGTCTACCTGGCGGGCCGCGGCCGCGGCGCCGCGACCCTGAGCACCGCGCTGAACAGCAACGCGCTCAACGTCACCATCGGCCTGCTGATCCCGGCCGCGGTGACCGGCCTCGGCCTGCCTCTCGGGTCAGGCTGCGCTGATCGCGGCCTGGTACACCGGCCTCACCGCGGCAGTGCTGGTGTTCGCCTACCGCGACCGCGGCATCGGCCGGGCAGTCGGCATCCTGGTCATCGCCGGCTACCTTGCCTTCGCCGGATCCCTGCTGGCGGCCGCGTACATGCCCTCGCATCCGTACCGGGTCGCCGTCCCGGCCGCCGCCGCGCTGGCCGTTGCGTTCGGCGTGCGGCTGGCGGCCGCCCGGCAGGACCGCTCCCCGGGCCCGCACCGCAATGGCCGCCAGCCCGCACCGCGGGTCCGCGGACCCGGGCCGCTCCGGCGCGCCGCGGCGGCGGAGTCCCTGCTGCCTGGCTGGCCGGCCCGGCGGCTGTGGATCCTCGGCCTGACCCTGCCGCTCATCGTGGCCGCCGCCGATGCTGCCCTCGGTGCCCGGGTGATCCTGATCGGGCTGCTCATCACCGGACCATGCTGCGCGCTGCTGACCGGACGGTGGGTACCGACCGGGCTGACCGGGTTGTGGGTCACCGCCCTGGCGGTGATGCTGGGCATACCCGACGGCATCTGGGGAACCGGCACCCAGCTGGCCTTCCTCGCCGCGGTAGCCGGGGCGGCAGCCGCCTGCACGGTCGCCGCCGCCCTCATCGCGGCACACAGGCCCTCGCGCCCTTAGCCGCCGCGACAGCCAAATGACGGCCCGGACGACACCGCAGCCGATCCGGTATGCCGTTTAGCTCCTGGTATGTAGTTTCATCGTGGCATACCTGCCCTTGTTCGTCCTGGCTCACGGCGCGTGGCCACGCTGGGCCAAGGAGCCAAGCGCCCATTGAGCAGGTGGCGCTTGGCCGACCCCAGGTCAGGCCATCATGAGCGCTTGACTTGGCAAGCGAACCTGCGCCAGGCCTCGGCGGGGAACCTGAGCACTGGGCCGGTCCCGGCCTGCTTGGTGTCGCGGACCAGCACGCGGCGGTCCTGCCCGGCTACCTCGACGCAGTTGCCGCCCTGGGAACCCGAGTAGCTGGACGTCCGCCAGCTCGTCACCCTGATGGTCATGTGACCTCACTCCGTATCTGCCGGATCAGCTCTAGGGATTCGCGGGGAGACAGTGAGGAGGCCCGGATCAGGTTTAGCACCGTCATCAGGTGCGCTACCTCGGCAGGGGCCTCGACGATCCGCCCGCCCGCGTAGCACTCCGTATAGCAGATGCTGGGAGCGGCGGCGAACTCGAATATCGTGATCGGCCCGTCCGATCCCGCGTGGTTATCTCCGGTGAACGGCAGCACCTGGATCACCGTACCCGGTGTCCCGGCCGCCTCGATGATCTTGCCGACCTGCCCGGCCATGACCACGCGGTTGCCGACCACGTGCCGCAGCACGCCCTCGTCGATGACGTACCAGAGCATCGGGGGATGCTCGCCGCCGAGGGTCGCCTGGCGGTCCATCCTGGCCGCGACCAGCTTGTCGACCGCCTCGGCGGTGTCATTGGGCCGCCCGGAGCTGATCATCGCCCGCGCGTAGTCTTCGGTCTGCAGGAGTCCTGGGATGGCGCCCAGCTCCCACCCGTGGATGCGGGCCGCCTCCCGCTCGAACGGGACCACCGGGGCGAAGAACGCCGGATACGCCTCCCGCGCCACCAGCTCATACAAGGTCATGAATGTCCCCGCCGCCCCGGTGGCCTCATCAAAGCCGGGGGTGGCGAACGCCTGGTCGCAGGCGGCGGCGAACTCGGCGGTGGGCGGCTTGTCCATGCTCTCCACCCCGCTGATCAGCGACGCGGAGTACCCCATCTTGGTGCCCAGCTCCACCTGAGTCCAGCCCGACCGCTGCCGCCACGCTCGCAGCTGCGAGGCGAACGCGGCCAGCGACGTGGTTTTCACTTCCGACCGGGACGCCCTCACCTTGGGCATGGCACTTCACCGGAGCCTTCTGTTCTTGACCGTGCGGCCCGCGAACGCACCCGTTCACCGTGCGCTTTCACGTACTTCCCCACCGTACGCCCGGCCTGCCACGGTTAGCAGCAGGCCCCGCGCACCCGGCCAGGCTTCACCCGGCCGCGCGGAGTTCCGCCGGGACATACCGCCAACTGAGCAAGGGGAGGACACGTGAGCACCGCGACGGCAGCCACCTACCAGGGCACCTTCGGCGGCCGGGCCGGCGAAGCCGCCCGGGTCCGCCGCGAGATCACCGGCTACTTCGGCGACTGCCCGGTCACCGCGGACATCGTGCTCATTGCCCACGAACTGGCCGCCAATGCCATCGTGCACTCCCGGTCCCGGGGCGGGTCCTTCACCGTCCGCTGTGAGCTGTCAGCTGGGGCGGCCCGGGTCGAGGTCGAGGACATGGGCGGCCCGTGGCGGCCCCGCAAGCCTGATGACCGGCCGCACGGGCTGGACATCGTGCAAGCCCTCACCGGCCCCGGCGGGTGGGGAACCCGGGCCACCAGCACCGGACGCCTGACCTGGGCGCGGCTGTCATGGTGACGACACGGGGCCGGCACGGCACCCGCCCGGCGCGGCCCGGTCACCGGATGGCGCGCCGATGAGCACCCGCGTCGACGGCGCCACCGTGCTCGTTCTGGTTAGCGCCCGCGCCACGCTGAGCGCCGGGCCCGTGCACATGGCCCTGTCCGCCAGCGAAGGCCCGGCCCCGGGAACCTGGCGGTACAACCTGCACGACGGCCAGCAGAACCGCGCAGCCTACGGCCGCGTCGCCGGGAAGACAGGCCACATGGACGTGCTCCGGTACGCCGCCGGCATCTGCGCAGCCGGATACCAGCCCGGAACCGCCGAACGCGGCCTCCTGGAACAATTCGCCGCCAGCCCCTGATCGTCCTGCGCACCGTTAGGACCGGCCGCAGCCCCACCCCGGCTCCCCGTTGCCCCGATCCCGGGCACGCCAGGGTCAACGGGCCGGGAAGGCGCCCCGGCATCACCAGCCCTCCCGATGCCGGGGCGCCACGATGACCGGCCCGGCCTCCCCGCCTGTGCTGGGACCGCCGCCGACCTGGATGATCCCCGTCACCGCAGATGGATGACGGGGACCCACTTGCGGCCCGAGTACTCAGACGGCTTACTGGTCATCCCTTCCCGGCATCATGCAAGCCACGACAAGCGCGGCTGGCCAGGCAACCGGCAGACGTTCAAGAACACCACCACCGCGATGTTCTCGACCCGCCTGAACACGGCGATCACGGTCGGCAGGACGCGCAAACCCCCGAGACCGGCCAGCAGCCCGATCCAGAACACCGGGCTGTTCACGAGTGTGGTCACGGCGGGCCGTCCTCACCGGGCGGATCACCGATCCGCTCCCGCTGCTCGGCATCTACCTCCGCCCACGACGGGGTGATCGCGGCCCACAACCAGCGGCCGTCCCATGTCCGGGATGGGCTCGCCGTATCCCGCGCCGAAGGCGATGTTCGCGCCGATGGTGGCGCCGATGCCGAGCCACAGCATGAACCGGGCCAGCCGTGGCGCGTCCCGGTCGTTGCGCGCCTCGTGCAGCAGCACGAGCGAGGCAGCCAGGATCAGGCCATCCACGCTCAGCGGCAGCAACCGGGCCGCCGCGCCGTTCTGGCCGTGCGCCCGGCCCAGGACGTAGATGTGCGAGTAACTGACCACCGCCGCGAAGGCGGCCACGGCGCAGACCACGGCCGCCGTCGCGAAGCGAATCACCCGGTCCCCGCTCACCGGCTCGCCCCCCGCCGCGAAGCCGAAGCCGGGCCACACGATGCCGATCGTAGCCGGATCTCCGAGCTGTCCCGGAAGCAGCAGGGATAGTAAAGGTTACGGCTGGCGGTCCCGCGCGGCGCGCGCCAACCGTCGCGCAGCACGGCCAGCTCGCGGACCTCGACGCACACGTACCACTCGTCCGGCCCGCACTGTTCTACGATAGTTGCTGGCAGCCACGGCCACCGCTCGCGGCCGCCTTGCTCTTCCTGCTTCGAGCGCGGGTAGCGGACCTCGACCGGGGCTCTCATCAGGGAACCTGCCGTCGTTGTCCTCGTCGTGCAAGACCTGGCTCCACTTCCGGAGCCGAGTGGACAACCTGTGTGGTTATCGCTTGCACTGCGGGCTATGACGACATTGTCAGGTCAGCCGAAGAGTTCCTGGAGGATCCCGGCGGCCCTCTGTCATTTGCCAGCTATGCGCAGTTTTGAAACCCCACAAGACGCCAGCGGGAAATCCTCCCGGCGGGATTGGGCACCGACCCGTCCAGAGACATCCTGTCGTGTCGTATCCCTATTCCATGTGCACCGAACGGGGGGGAGAGCCATAACCGGCCCAGGCCGTCCCGGGAGGATGATCAGTCATATGCCGAGCCGGCGGAGTCTCACCAGATCAGCCCGTGGTGGTGGTTGCGGCGGCGGTGATGACGTCCACGAGGCGGCCGCGGCGCTGGTATTCCAAGCGCTGGGCGGTCGCGCCGTTGCCGCGGTAGAGCACCGCGTCGAGCAGGTCGGTGACCAGGCGGGTGTCCCCGGCGTCGGCTAGGGCGTCGCGGACGTGCTCGACCAGCAAGCCAGTCACAGCGGCCGCCTTGTCCGGCCGGAAGGTGACCGGGTCGATCAGCACGTCGTCCAGGCCGGACCGGCTGGCCCGCCACGCGGCCAGCCGCAGTTGCTCGGTACGCACCGGCCGGGCCAGGCCCGCCTGCCAGTTGCGGGCCTCGGTTTCCACCAGCCCCCGGACCAGCGCCGCGATCAGCACGGCATCGTCGGCGTGCTGGCAGACGTCGGCGATGCGCACCTCGATGGTCGGGTAGTGCTGGGACAGCCGGGCGTCGAAGTACACCATGCCGGAATCCAGCAGTGTCCTGGTGTCGATCATCTGCCGTACCGTGGCCTGGTACGCCTCTGCCGACCCGAACTGGCCGGTCGGGCCGGAACAGGGCCAGCGGCCCCACGCCTGGTAGCGGAAGCTCGCGTAGGCGCTGTCCACGCCCTGCCAGAACGGGGAGTTGGCGCTCAGCGCCAGCAACGTCGCCAGCCACGGCTGGATCCGGTCGAGCACGGCGACGCCCTCTTCGGCCGAGGAGATCCCGACGTGCACATGGCACCCGCAGGTGAGCTGTTCGTGCGCGGTCAGCCCGAAGGCCGCGGCCATCGCCTGGTAGCGGCTCGTCGGCGCGACCTCCGGATGCACCGCCACCGGTGAGGTGCCGAGCGCGGCGACGGTAACGCCCGCCCGGGCGGCCGCGGCCGCGGCCGCGGCCCGGCACCGGCGCAGTTCGCGGCCGAGCTCGTCGAGCGAGTGGCAGGGCCTGGTATCGATCTCCAGCTGCTGCTCCTGCAACTCGAATTCGAGCGGCTGCACCGCGTCCGGCTCGCCCGCCGAGGGCTCATCAGCACAGGGCTCGCCCGCGCCCGCCTCCGCCGCGCCCCGGCCGGCCGCCCGGATGACGGCGCCGGCCAGGGCCCGTGGGCGGCCGGTGCCGGGCTCGACGATCAGGAGTTCCTCCTCCACCCCGACGCTGCGCACGGTTCGCCCTTCCGCCAGCCGGCGAATCACCACGTCGCTGGCTCCCCTTGAATCCGGCTTGGTGGCTTGATCCATGAATATGCCCAGGTCGCATGGGGTGGCACAGGTTCCGGCACCCGCAGGTTCAGCCGAGCCGGCGGAGCAGGTCGTGGTACTGGTCCCAGAACGTGCTGGGCAGGTGGCCGCCGAAGGTGCGGAGGTGCTCGCAGATGAGCGTGGCCTCCCGCTTCCAAGTTTGGGTGTCGACGGAGAGCAGGAGGGTGAGGTCGTCCTGGTCGATGTCCAGTCCGTCGGTATCGAGGGCGTCCCGTGCCGGGATCTTGCCGATCGGGCTGACGGCTGCCTGGGCGTCGCCGGAGAGCCGTTCGATGATCCACTTCAGGACACGGCTGTTCTCGCCGAAGCCCGGCCACAAGAACCTGCCGGACTCATCCTTGCGGAACCAGTTGACGAAGTAGATGCGCGGCAGTTTGGCGGCGTCCGCCGAACGGCCGATATCGAGCCAGTGGGCGAAGTAGTCACCCATGTCGTAGCCGCAAAATGGCAGCATCGCGAACGGGTCACGGCGCAGCTCCCCGACGTTCCCGTCGGCTGCCGCGGTCCGTTCGGAGGCTATGCTGGCGCCGAGGAATACGCCGTGTTCCCAGTCGAAGGCCTCGGTGACCAGCGGGACGGCAGTCGCGCGGCGCCCGCCGAACAGGATCGCCGAGATCGGGACGCCCGCGGGATCGTCCCATTCGGGAGCGATGACCGGGCACTGGGAGGCGGGGGCGGTGAACCGGGAATTGGGGTGGGCGGCGGGTTCCGGCGAGCCGGGAGCCCAGTCGCGTCCCTTCCAGTCGGTCAGGTGAGCAGGCGGCGGATCGGTGAGGCCCTCCCACCACACGTCGCCGTCATCGGTGAGCGCGACATTGGTGAAGATGCTGTTGCCCCGCAGCGTCGCGATCGCGTTGGCGTTCGTGACCTCACTGGTGCCGGGCGCGACGCCGAAGAATCCCGCCTCGGGATTGATGGCGTACAGCCGGCCGTCGCCGCCGAATCGCAGCCACGCGATATCATCGCCTATGGTCTCAACCCGCCAGCCGGGAATGGCGGGCTGGAGCATGGCAAGATTGGTCTTCCCGCATGCGGAGGGAAAGGCCGCCGCCAGGTATTTCGCATCGCCGCCCGGCGGCGTGACCTTGATGATGAGCATGTGCTCGGCCAGCCATCCCTCGTCGCGGGCCATCACCGATGCCACGCGCAGCGCGTAGCATTTCTTGCCGAGCAGGGCGTTTCCGCCATACCCGGAGCCGTAGGACCAGATCTCCCTGGTCTCGGGGAAGTGCGAGATGTATTTGGTCGTGCTGCACGGCCACGGCACGTCAGCCTGGCCCGCCCGCAGCGGGGCGCCGACGGAATGCACCGCGCGGACGAACCAGCCGCGTTCCTCGATAAGCCGCAGCGCCGGTGTCCCCATTCTCGTCATGATCCGCATCGATACCACCACGTACGGCGAGTCGGTTATCTCGACACCGAGCTGTGAGAAGCTGCCGTCCAGCGGCCCCATGCAGAACGGGACCACATACATGGTGCGGCCCCGCATGCAGCCATTGAAGAGACCGGCGAACGTCTTCCGCATCTCATCGGGGGCGATCCAGTTGTTCGTAGGGCCGGCGTCCTCTTGCTTCTCCGAGCAGATGAAGGTCCTGTCCTCGACGCGCGCGACGTCGCCCGGATCGGAGGCGCAATGGAAGCTGTCCGGCCGGATCTGCGGGTTGAGCCGCCTGAAGGTGCCCTGCTCGACCAGCAGGTCGGTCAGGCGCTCCCATTCAGGATACGAGCCGTCGCACCACGCGATGTGATCAGGCTTGGTCAGCTCCGCAACCTCGCTCACCCACCAGGTAAGTTGTATGTCACTTGCTAGACCTCGGTCAGCTACGAGGATCCGCCCGGTCATGATGTGGCTCCTTGCGTTGACGGAATGAGTATGCAAGTTGATTTATCTTGCATTTAAGAACTAAGAGCACATGTGGTCACATTCCCTCCAGATCTACAGCCGGTGCAGGGCCAAAGGTCCCGTTAATGCGGGCTTAGAGTCATGCGCACCTGCCTCATCGAAAAGCCTTCGTAATGTGCACGCCTGAATCCGAAACATGCTTGCAACATATATGTAACGCTCGCCCGATGAAGTGCAAGCCGCGTCCCGCCGGATGCCACATGAGATAGCCTCCTCGCGGCCGGTTTATTTAAACACCAGCAGCCTCAATTACCATGTCACTCCCGTTAGTTTCAGGGTAAGTCAGGCTCTTGGGCTTGGTGTTGCGATGGGTGATCGCTGGCTACGTTTTAGCGGCGGATGCGGTGTTGCCGCGATGGCTGAGCGTGGTTTCCGGATGATCGCAGGCTGTGACCGATTCGCCGCCGGATGTCCCGCCTGCGGACCCGCGTGATGCGCTGATCCTGTCCCGCTCGAAAATAGGATTCGGCTGGGGACCTGTGGTTCTTCGAGTGTCAGGCGGCGTGCGTGTATTCGTTGATCAGGCCGTTGACCGCGTTGTTCAGCCAGTCTTCGGTGAGTCCCCGGTGTTCCGCTACCGCTACCGCTGCCGCCGCTTGCCGGACTATGCCGGTGGGGACGAACACCGCATCGAGGTCCCTGGTCGCCCTCGTGGCGTCATAGGCCACGGCCAGGGCGGCACCTCCGACGAGGAAGAGCTCGGCTCTCGCCCCGCGGGCCGCCAGTTCCGCGGACAGGTCGTCGAGAAGCGCACGGATCTCCTCCCGCCCGAGGCCGGTGCTCATGCGCGGTCAAGTGCCCCGCTGGTGATGAAGACACCGCGGCGGCGGAACGAAGACGGCGACTCGACCAGTGCACGCGGGTGGAGGCCTCGCAGGTCGGTGACGAACCACCAGGGCCACGCCTCACGTCCTGGCAGCCGGGCCCAGGACGGAACGTCCCATCCGTCCTGGCGGGCCAGGTACTCGGCCATGGCCGCGAACGCGGCATCGACGCGGATGTCTCCGGTGCTCCGGGGGGCGCTGGCCCACATCCGGGCGGCGGCCGGGACTCCTGCGTGGCGCAGGACGCTCGTGTAGTCGTCAAGCATCTGGACGAAGACGTAGCGCCAGAGCCTGCTCAGCCGCTCGCCCTCCTGGAGCAGGCGATGGCGCTGCCGGGCATCAAGCCACGTGTCGCAGTGGGACGACAGACTGAGCAACGTGTGTCGTTATCGTTTGTACAGCGGGCTGTGGCTACATCGGCGGGTATGTCCCTTGAACTGTGGAAACAGCCTGCAGGCTAGGCGTGGCGGCGGGTGAGCCAGAGGATGCGGTGGCTGCCATAGCCCAATGACGGCCGCGGAGGAACGATGCACTGCGCGAGGCACCAGCGCCGACTCGGTAGTGACGGACAGCCTGCGCCCCAGGAGTCACTGCGGCATTCACTTGCGCAATGCGAATGCATTACAATCGTGGTGTGTTCAAGGCCGTCCAGGACAGCGAATGGTCCGCCAGCCACATCGCTGCACACGGCGTCACCTTGGATGAAGTACGAGAAGCGATCCTCGAACGCCCCTGCTGGGCGGCCCCTGGCCGGGAGGGGACGATCCTGGTCTATGGCCGCACCTATGCGGGCCGCTACCTGCTGGTAGTGGCCATCGACGAGAACGGGGCCGCGTTCATCGTGACCGCCCGTGACATGACCGATGCCGAGAAGAGGACCTTCCGCAGGAAGGCACGATGAGCATGCCCAAGCACACCGGGAACCTCCCCCGCCCAGCAGCCGACCTGGAACGGCTGGCGGGGTACTACGAAACTCATGACACCAGCGCGGAGATGGAGCACGGCGAGTGGGTCGAGCCGCGGCCTATGGCGACGACCTCGCTGCGCCTGCCCGCCGAGGTCATCGACGAACTCAAGCGGCAGGCGCGTGCCAGGAACATCCGTTACACCAGCTACGTCCGGTCAATCCTTGAGCGTGCTGCCCAAGGCGGCTTGCCGCCGGACATGGCTGAGATCACCAAGCGGCTTGAGCGAATTGAGCGGGCCGTCACCAGCGGACAGGCTCAAGACGATCAGAAGACAGCATGACGCAGGACCGGCATATACCATCCGTCGGCTGGGATCCGCCGCGCTGTACAGCACAACCTGTGTCGTTATCGTCCACGGCACAGACCACGGCTGCTCCTCCTGCTTCGACCGGGGGGTAGCGGACCTCGACCGGGCTCTCGTCGGAGAACTGCCGTCGTTGTCCTCGCGTTGTCCTCGTCGTAGTCGTGCATGTCGGCTCCTTCCAGGAGCCAGGCGGACAATGTGTGTCATTATCGTTTGCACCATGGCATGTGGCTGCATTGGTATATATGGGGTTGAGCTGGGTAAACAGCCTTGGCGACCGGCTTGCCGGGCGCGACGTGGTGGCAGACCTCTACGTGTTCGGCGGTGCTGCGATAGGCCCTTGCGTACGACTCGCGCAGGGCCACTCGTGACGTCGATGCCCTCTTCAAGCCGCACGGCATCGTTCTTGAGGAAGCACTGGCGGTGGCTGCCGAGCTCGATCTGCCCCGTTTCCACTCGTCGTGGACCGCGCAGCGCCGCCGCCATTCCCACGTGGAAGAGCCGTCGGCAGCCTATGCATATACATATATGCAGACCAGATCCGATAGTATGTATTCATGATCGCAGTGACTGCCACTCAAGCGGCGCGGAGCTTCGCTAACATCCTCGACGCCGTTGAGCACGGTGAGACTGTCGTCATCACGCGTGACGGGGTACCAGTTGGTCGGCTCGTCCCGGAGCGGCGCACGTCGGCTGACCGGCTCAAGGCCGCCCTGCGCGATAACCCGGTGGATGCCGGGTTCGCGGATGACCTTGAGCGTGCGCATGATGATCTGCGATCCGCTTTTAGTGATGAGGTACGCGGGTGGCCCGGCGAGTAATCCTCGACACCGGCGTCCTGATCGCGATCGAGCGCGGCAGGCTCGACGTGGATGCCGTCCTCGGCGTTGACGATGCCGCGATCGCCGCGATTACCGCGATGGAGCTTCTGGTCGGCGTCGAGCGCGCCGACGAAGCGCACCGCCAGGCACGTGCCATCCGTGTGGAGGCGATCTTGTCCAGCCTTCCAGTCGAGCCCTACAATGTCGGCGTTGCCCGGGTGCATGCGCGCCTCGCGGTAGAGGCAATGGCGGAGGGACGGCCAAGGTCCGCCAATGACATGATGATTGCCGCCACTGCCGTCGCGACCAGCCGGATCTTGCTCACCACCGATGCCAGCGCAGGCTTCGGCGAGCTCACTGGCGTCCGCGCCGAAGTGCTGAAGCTGCCCTGACCGGTGGTGTGCGCTCAGAGCAGCCCGCCGCTGCAGGCTCCACCTTGCGGCCCAGACCTATGGCCGCGTGTGCGAGGCTAGGGCGACGAAGTGTGTTGTTATGTCATGCACGGCAGGCGCTTCCCCGGCTGCTCCGCCAGGTCGCGGCGCAGACTGGCCAGATGCTCAACATATCCAAAGCCGGGCAGGCCGTCGGGCTGGAAAGCAGCACCGCGAACCGTTACGCGACTTTGCTGGAGGCGGCCTTCATGATCCAGCGGCTGCCCGCGTGGGGCACGACCCTTGGCAAGCGGATCACTGCGTACCCCAAGGTGCACGTCATCGACTCGGGGCTGGCCTGGCTGCTCGGGCTCAGCGCTGCGAAGGTCAGCAGCCGCGATCCCGCTGTGCTGACCGAGTTCGGGCATCTCGTCCAGACGTTCGCCGTCGGGGAGATCCTCACGCAGGTGAGCTGGTCGGAAGAGGCAGTCACGGCCGCGTACCTGCCGTGGTGGGTCACGATTTATTCGCGTGCCCTGATCGCTGGCCTGCCCTACCCTTCTGCCTGTGGGAGATGAGGAGTTCGCTGACTACATCACCGGCAGGCTGGCTGGCCTGCCTGGCGTCCTGGCCGTATCCCTGGGCGGCTCCCGGGCGAGCGGTGCCAATCGGCCGGACAGCGACTGGGATTTCGCCGTGTACTACCGCGGTCGTTTCGATCCCGATGACCTGCGCGCCCTCGGCTGGCCCGGCGAGGTCTCAGCGATCGGGGGCTGGGGCGGCGGGGTGTTCAATGGTGGCGCGTGGCTGCGGGTGCAGGGCCGCCCCGTCGACGTCCACTACCGTGATCTCGACGACGTGGAACATCAGATCGCCGAGGCTCGGGAGGGACGCTTCCGCATCGAGCGCCTCATGTTCCACCTGGCTGGCATCCCGACCTATATCGTGGCCGCCGAACTGGCCCTGAACCGCGTGCTGCGCGGCAACTTGCCCCAGCCGGAATACCCCGACAAGCTGCGCATCACCGCATCGCAGCGGTGGCGCGCAGACGCCCGGCTGACGCTGGGCTATGCGCGCGACGCCCACGCCGCCCGCGGTCACGTCGCGGACACGGCGGGGCTCATCGCCACCGCCGGGGCGCAGGCCGCGCACGCCGTGCTGGCCGGGCGTGGTGAATGGATCACCAACGAGAAGGCACTGCTCGACCGGGCGGGGCTTCGGTCTGTCGACGCGGTTGTCTCCGGGCTGGCGGCCGATCCGGAGCAGCTCGCCGGGGCCGTCGAGGCGGCGGAGAGGCTACTGGGCCTGTCGGCTTTGGCGCCCGGGAGGTGAGCACATCTGCCTGTGCTGACAGCCGGACCCGCACCCTGGATAGGGCAGGGTCCCGGATGTGCCCGATCCGCGCCCCTGTCGTGCTGGTCGGCCCGCTGGCCGCCGCCCGTCAGTGACCGCCGGCGCAGGTGTCAAGACGCCGGCGCAGATAGCGCTGCCCGGCGGGCGCGGAGCCTGGCAGCGCACGGCCGCCGGGGAGCAGCCGCGCTACGCTTGGCCTGCATTGTCCGAGCGGGGAGGTGCTGGTGATGACAGGACCGCAAGACCCGGCAGCGGCGGGACGTGACCGGCTCAGGGCGTGCCTCGCCGACCGCGAGCGGGTGATCGACACGCTGAAGACCGCGTTCGTGCACGGCCGGCTGACCAGGGACGAACTCGACGCGCGGACGGGCCAGGCGCTGGCCGCGCGGACCCACGCCGACCTGGCCGCGCTCACCGCCGACATCCCGCCCGGCCCGCCCGGAGCCGGGTGGCCACGCCCTCGAAGCCGAACGGCGCGACGGCACCGGCCAGGATCCCGTTCCCCCCGGCCCCCGCACCGACCAGACCCGCGCCGACCTGCGCGCTCACAATCCACGGCAACACATCCCCGCCCGAGAGGGCCGGGCACCGCGCGGCGTCAGGCCGACGCCGGGCGCGGTATGACGGCGGTGACATCCGGCGGTGGCCATCGCCGACCTCGACAACCGGCCGGAGCCCATCAACATCGCCGTCACCAAGGCCCGTCCGTGGCGGCGGCTGGCCCGAGCCGGGATCTATGACGCCCACCTGGTCACCCACGACCGCAGCCACGACCGCGGCGCCTTCTGGCCGGCTGCTTCGGGCTAGCTCCGGCGCAGCACCGCGGCCTGTTTCTCCAGCGGGAGGATCTCGGAGCCGAAATCCGGGTACGCGTCGAGCCAGAGCCGCAGTACCTTCTGCATGTCCGGCACGACGAGGTTGTCCAGGACGACGGTGGCCGCCGTGTTCAGCGACCCGCTCAGCAACGGCAGCGCCGGATAGCGGGCCTGGTGACCGGTGGTCGCGGGCGGCCCGTCCACGAAGAGGAGGTCGATCCCCGTCAGATCCTCCCAGGCCCGCCTCGCGTACCACGAGTAGGTCTCGCCATCGAGGCTGAAGCTCTCCAGCGGCGCGTCGCGCACCTCGGCGAGATCGCGGACGTCATGCCTGGCCAGGAGGTCGCGGGTCTTGCCGCCGAAAACCGGGTCGTGATCGAGCGCGATGATCCGGCCGTCGATCCCGAACCGCCGCATCGCCAGCGCCAGCCACAGCGTGGACGCGCCGCTGCCGCATTCCACCACGAGCGACGGCCGTTCGCTGATAACCAGGTCGACCAGCACCGCGAGCAGGTCTGGCGAGGCGGCCCAGCCCCGGGTGGCGGGCAGCACGTCGTTGGCGGGCAGCAAGGTGTTCAGGTTCTGCAGCGCTTCCAGCTGGCGGAATGTCTGCCTGATCTCTCTCTTGATCTCGTTCGCGTCCGCCTCGACCCGGCGCACGGTATTCAGCGTGCGCACGGATTCGCCGGCCAGGTTGCCGATCCGGCTGGCCAGGTCGAGGCTGTGCCTGATCAGCAGCAGCAGGCCGCCGAGCAGCGGCCCCAGCGCCATCAGGGTCACCGTCGGCACCGCGCCCGCGCCCGTGGCCAGCCCGAGCCCCAGCGCGCCGGCCAGCCACGCGGTGACCAGCACGGCCACTGTCTGGATGCGCGCGAACTGCCGGATCAGGCGGCGCATGACGGACTCCTCTATCCTGCGTGGTCCGAAGATGGTACCAGCGTGCCCGGGGGTTTCATCGCGTCCGCGCGCCGGCGGTCACGTGCTGCGGGCGGTTCTCGGTGATCCAGCCGTCGATGCGCCCCCACCAGTCATACAGCCATTGGACCTGCGCCTCGTGCTCGGCCCCGCGCGGCACCTGGCCGCACGGCACCCGCCACCACCTGGCCCGGATGACCTGGTCGACCGGGAACCTGCGCCACACGTCGCCGATGCTCAGGATGGTGTCCAGCCCGGCGTGCGCGACGAAGACCACGTTGGCGTCCGGGCAGGCCGCGATGGCGGCCAGCGTCCCGCCGGGCCGGGGCGGGAGCAGGTTGGGCATCTCCCGGGCCCGCTCGGCCAGGTCGCGGCGGCCGGCGTGCTCCAGCCGCCGGATGCCGCGGCGCCAGCGGCTGGGCGTCCAGTTGGCACCCTCGGGGAAGATCACCAGCGCGCCGGCCGGGTCCAGGCCGCGGGCCAGCCGCTCGATCTGCTCGGTGAAGATGCTCTCCCCGGTCTGGCTGTGCCGGACGAACACGTTGGGCAGCCGGTTGCCCAGCACGTCCAGGCTGGGGTCGAATTGCAGGGCCGCCTTCATCACCACCCGCGGCCGGCGCCCGTAGATGCTGAGCAGCTGGTGGACGAGCAGGAACGAGTCGCCGGGCCCGGCGTGCCTGGACAGCACGATGACCGGGCGGGTCAGCCGGGCGGCCAGTTCGTCGCCAGTGAGCTCCGGCTCGTCGATCTCGGCCCGCAGGCCGTAGGTCCGTTCGGCCCCGCGGTACAGCGCGTCCAGGAACCAGCGGACGATCGCGTAGTGGCGGCTCTGGTAGGGCTCGGTGTGCAGCCGGCCGCCGAACCCGCTCACGACCCACAGCCCGAACAGCATGACCAGCGCCACGATCTCGGCGGTCAGCCAGACCACCAGGAACGACACCAGGCGGAGATTGCGCATCCGGCCGGCCCGCAGCAGCCCGGCCAGCCCGAACAGCAGCGCGAGCACGAACAGCAGCGGCGACAGCACGATCAGGCCGAGGGCAAGGACGATCACCATCGGGGCCAGCACGAGCCGGCGGACCAGCCTGGGCGGGAGCATTGGGCGCCCTCCCCTCGGACTAAGACCAGTTAACTACCCGGCCAGAGCGGAAAGATAGCTGGCGGAGGCGGCGTAGGCGCGCTCGATGCTCCGCGCCACCCTGGTCTTGTCCCGGTAGCGGAACTGCGCCGAGCCCGGCGGGGGCCGGTCGCCGCCGGTCGGCAGGACATGAACGCGAATATCGGACGGCAGCGAGGACATCTCCTCGTGGAACCGGTGCCGGCGGGCGATCTCGAACGCGACCAGCCCCACCTCCCACGGGCGGGTCGGGACCTCCAGCGGGCTCTCGATCCGGCCCGCCTGCAGCACGTAGACGGTGCTCGCACCGAGCGCGACGGCCCGCCCGACCGGGATCGAGTCGACCAGGCCGCCGTCGAAGTAGTGAGCACCGTCGATCTCGACCGGCGCCAGCAGGCCGGGCACCGCGCACGAGGCCATGATCGCGGGCACCACCGGCCCGCTGCTGAACCACCGCGCGCTCGCGCTCTCGATCCCGGCCGCCACGCACTGGAACGGCAGCTTCAGGTCCGAGAAGTTGCTCCCGGGCAGCGCATCGTCCAGCAGCCGGCGTAGCGACTCGAAGGAGTGCAGGTGCGTGCCCGAGCGCACCAGCCGGACCGTCCGGCCCCAGAGCTTCTCGCTGAACGCCAGCCGCAGTTCCTCGCCCTGCCACATCCGGGCCAGCCGCGCGGCCGCGCCGTCCGGGTCGGCGGCCACGAACGCGCCGTTGAGGGCGCCGATGGAGGTGCCCAGCACCAAGTCGGGCCGGACGCCCGCCTCGGACAGCGCCCGGAGCATGCCGACCTCGTGGGCCCCGAGCAGCCCTCCGCCGCCCAGCACGAACGCCGTGGTCATATCGGCAGCCTAACCAGTCGAAGGCAGGCCAGGAACCAAGCGCCTGGCTGCCACCGGTCCCCGGCGGCAGCCCTTGTGACCATACTCACCGTCGACGCACAAGGAACCCGCCTCATCGGGCGGGTTCCTTGTGCGTCTCGGGTTATGAGTGGCTCGTAGACAGAGCGTAGATGTCGACCTCGCCGTAGGAACTCGACGGCTCGCCATATTTGGCTGCGCTGGACTGATCGTAGCAGCCGGCCTTGAAGTACAGGCCGTTCTGGTATTGGGACGGGGGCTGGAAGGTCAGCTTCTTCACGCCGTTGAGGTAAAGGGTGATCCAGCCGCCCGACGCGGTCAGCTTGACCGTGAACTCGGTGCCGAGCTGGTAGTTGCTGATCAGGCAGTCCGACGACGGGTTGTCCGTGAGGTATTTGGTGGTCAGGCAGGTGCCGTTGAGGTAGACCATGAAGAGGTCGCTGTCGCTGTCGTGAATCTGGCCCGCGACAAGGTGCGGGTTTACCGTCGGCAGGTGAACGATGGCCTCGGTGATGGTCATGGTGTTCACCCCGCTGTTGACGGACCAGTCCTTAGTGCCCACGTTGCCATTGCCGATGGTTTCGCGAAGTTCCGAGCGCGCGAAGATGGAGCCCGGCGCGGGCGTCCCGTCCGTCGGCGCGTAAAACTGAACCGCGTCAGCGTTGGGGGCGACACTCAGGTACTGGCTGGAATAGGTTTCCAGCGCCGGGTTCGTTATCTCCGCCGCCGTCGGCAGCGTGAGGGTCCAGTGCGAAAGGTCGAGGACCTGGGCCGGCAGGCGCGCCGGGGAGGCCAAGACGGAGACGGTGATAAACGCGGCCAGGCCTAGCACGGTCGCGACGGCGGCGGCGATCACTGCCGTGAGTGCTCCACGGCTACGTTCGGGGGCCCGCTTCCGGGGGCTGGGCCCGGGTCCTGGAATCCGGAAGCGGGCCCAGACGGATTTAGCCGATGTTCTCATGGAGCTCATTTGACTCGCCAGTTTCCGTGGTGGATGTTTTTCCCTGATACCACTCTCCTCGGATTTGCTTGGCCGGCACAGAGCTGAATTACCTGAATAACGCAGCCAGTTAGGCCCCATCCGTTTGGCCTGTCCGGCCCGGGCCATTAGGCCCAGGCCATTAGGCTCAATCCGCAGACCGATTTCCCGGTAGACCGCTTGGATATGATTTGTGCACGAGGAGTTTTCTCGGGTGAGTCCGGACGTGGGCGCCTTGCCGCCCGCCTGTCCTGCGGCTTGTCCGGGTTCCTGGCTCGGGGGCGGGGCCGTGGTGGCCGTGGTGGCCGTCGGGGTGCTGACCGGTTCGCAGTGCCCGGTCTAAGACATCTGCCCGCGGATCGGGCGAGCGCACTTCAGGAGCACGTCAGGGGTCTTTCCGGTATTCCAGAATAAATGTGTCATAACTATTCAACCTGGACGGCGGGCTGTCCCGGCACGGGAACCGCGCCAGCGGCACCCGGTTAAGTACGGAGACCCGCTATCGGGCCCGGGTATTCCGGCCCACCGGGCCCGGGTATTCCGGCCCACCGGGCCCGGGTATTCCGGTCCACGCTGCCCGGCCGGTCCCGGCCCATCGCCGGGTGCCGGCGCCTCGCCGGAGGACAGTGGGATTTCGGGGGCATCAGGTGGCTGGTGGAGGACTGCTTCGGCGAAGCCAGGAACGAGGCTTCTGGTGGTCAAAGTGACGTATATCGCGGCAGCCGGGGGAACTCCTGGACGGGCACAGCGTCCTGAGCATCGAGTGCCTGGACCGGATCTACCTGAACGCCTATGTGCCGCCCAGCGTAACCAGCCTGCGCAGACGGCCGGGAGCGTCGGCCGCGGGGGAGCCTCGGCGTTTGGAGTACATGGCAGCCAACCACCTGGTACCGTCACTCTCTGCGAACGAATGTTAGCGGATTGTCGCAGGCTAATGGCCGGGGACAGCAGGCCGGGGGCCTGACCGGGGGCCATTGCTTGCCGCCAGAAGGCAGTGCAACGGGGGGATTGCTATTGCTGCGCGATTGTGTCTGGCTCCTCATGCTGGCCTATTTCCGGCCGATTTTCGAGATCTGCCTGTTGATGCTCGGCGAATGGTGGTTTCATGTCCGGTTCGACGAGGACCGGTCCAAATTCAGCCGGTACATCATCCAGATCACGTCGGTGGGCCGCGAGCTCGAGCGGGTCAACGAGATCATCAACGAGATCAGGTCGTATCCGATGTCGATGAGCTACCAGATCTGGGTGGTCATCGAGCCCGGGCACAGCACCGCCTACCCGAATGCGGACCGGGTGGTCGTGGTGCCGCGGGAATTCACCGCCAAGTCGAAGTACAAGTGCCGGGCCCTGGAATACAGCCGGACGCTGCGGCAGGACCTCGGCTGGACCGGGTACGACACGAAGATCACGTTCCTGGACGACGACACGTCCCCGACCTGGGAGTTCCTCGAAACCGCCTACGCCGGGGACTACGACATCTGCCAGGGGCTGACCGCGCCGCGGGTCAAGTACGGCTTCGGCTCGCTGACGCACTTCCTGCTCAGCCACATCGATGACCTGCGGTTTCACAACTGCATGACCTACTGCTCGACGTTCCAGGGCGTGTTCAACGCCCCGCTGTTTGTGCACGGTGAGGGACTCACCATCACCGGTCAGACCGAGAACCTGGTGGGCTGGAACTTCCGCATCTTCGCGTCGGAGGACCTGACCTTCGGCTGCAACGCCGCTCACCTCGGGCTGCGCTGGGGCTGGTTCCATCAGTACATCGAGCTGACCTCGCCCTGGACCTGGACCGCGTACTTCAAGCAGCGGCGCCGGTGGATGTGGGGCAACATCCACGCCATCGTCAACCGTGACGTGCTGCCCCTGGGCGCGGCCCTCCGGGTCGGCCTGCGGTACGTCCTGAGCCTGTTCACGTTCGTCGGCTCGGGCATCGCGCTGATCCTGGACGTGCTCGGGAAGATCCACGTCGGGCAGGCCTGGTACTCGCTGTTCATGTGCTCCCTGGCCATCTGGCTGCTCAACTTCGCGGCCAGCGGCTGGGTGAACGCCGGACGGCGCGAGACCGGCCAGAGCGCGGCGGATTTCTGGGGCAGGCGGATCTTCCAGACGATCTGCGCGGTGATCCTCTGCCCGTTCTCCGCGAGCTTCACCGTCATCGCCCTCATCGTCACCCTCTACATGGGAAACCCGCGGTCCTTCGAGGTGATCGGCAAGACCCAGAAGACCTCCGACGTCGAGGTCTACACGGCGGACACCGAAGGTGCGGTGCTCTGAGCATGACCAAGCAGCACCGGCAGTCAAGGGCGCGGCGGAACAGGTCGGCGGGCTATCTGATCACCACCGGCGCCGTCCTGGGCGCCGCCCTGGCCGGCACCTTCGTCCTGGGCCGCAGCTACAGCCAGCTCCCCTTCACCAAGCCGCCGTTCAGCCGCCTGTCCTACGTGGCCTCGTTCGACCCCGTCGAAGACGTGGAGCTGGGCATCTCGCCCGACTCCACCTACCAGTCCGCGGAAGTCCCGGATCCGGCCATCCGGGCCATCGAGGTCAATCCGCAGCAGACGATCATGCTGGCCGGCGGCCGGGCCGTCCGCATCATCGACGTGCCCGCGCCCAGGACGCTGAGCCGCCTGGTGCAGATCATCGGGAACCGGCGGTGGATCCGGCAGTCCGCGGGCACGGTCACGCTGAACGCCGCCGTCCTGGTCACGAACGGCAGTTCGATGACCATCGCCGCCCCGGCCACCTCGGGACTCGTGCTGACCGTCCGGCCGGGCGTGCTCTTGGCCGCGTCCGACGGCAGCGCGCTGCGGATCGCCGGGGTTCACGTCCGGGCCAGCAACCCCGACGTGCCCGACGCGTCTGTCCCGGCGGCGCGGGTGGCGGGCCGCCCGTTCCTGCTCGCCTTGGAGAGGTCGTCCATGGTCATCACGCACAGCACATTTGAATACCTCGGCCGCGACTGGAATTCGTCGTACGGCCTGACCTATTCGGAAAACTCCACCGGATCGGTCACCGACTCGGCCTTCGATCATGATTTCATAGGCGTCTACACCAACAACTCGACCCGCCTCCGGGTCACCCACGATTACTTCTATCACTGTTCCCTGTACGGCGTTGACCCGCAGAGCGGCTCGTCGGGCCTGGTCATCGAATATGACACTGCCGATTTCAATGGCCGCCACGGAATTATTTTCTCTAAACACGTCACGGACAGCGTCGTCGAGTACGACACGACTGAGGGAAATGACCTCAACGGCATCGTGATGGATGATTCCTCCACCGGCAATAAGATTATGCACGACGTGGCCAGCAAAAACGGATCCGACGGCGTGGTCCTGGCCAACTCCGGCGACAATACCGTCGCCGATAACACCATAAACGGGAACCGGGTGGGGATAACGGTGCGCGGCGACACCAAGGGGTCGACGATCCTGGGCAACACGGTCACGGATAACAAACTGGCCAGCCAGGGCACGGGACTGGCCGGGAACACGGCCTACGGCAACGGCGGCCAGTGGCTGCCCAGGCGCATTGGCCTGATCTGGCTGAGCGCCCTGGCGCTGCTCGGGATCCTGCTGGGCCTCACGCGGGCGATACGGCCGCGGCGCGGCCGCATCGCGATCGCGGCCGGGGCGGCCCGATGAGGCAGCCGGTCCTCGCCGACACGCTGCAGATGCCCAGCGCGGACGGCCACACGGCCACCCGGGCCGCCCGCCCGCCCCTGCGGTCCGCGCGCCACGACCAGGCCAAGCCCGGCGCCGTCCGCAAGTTCCGGCCCGACATCGAGGGCCTCCGGGCCGTCGCGGTGACCCTCGTCGTGCTTTCCCACCTCGGCCTGCTCTTCCCCGGCGGGTACGTCGGCGTCGACGTGTTCTTCGTGATCTCCGGCTTCCTGATCACCCGGCAGCTGGCGGCCGAGCTGGCCCGGACCAACCGGATCTCGCTGGCGGGCTTCTACGCCCGGCGGGTGCGGCGGATCCTGCCCGCCGCGACCGTGGTCATCGTGGGTACGATACTGGCCTGCTGGTGGTGGGACTCGCCGTTGCAGGTGAAGTCCGACGCGACGGACGGGCTGTTCGCGGCGTTCTCCGGCGTCAACTGGCGGCTCGCGCAGAACGGCACGAACTACTTCCTGGCCACCGCGCCGCCGAGCCCGTTCCAGCACTTCTGGTCGCTGTCGGTGGAGGAGCAGTTCTACGCCGTGTGGCCGGTGCTGCTCCTGCTCACGGGGCTGCTGGCCAGCCGCAGGCTGGTCGGCCGCAGGTTCGCGGGCAGGAAGCCGCTGGTCTGCACCCTGCTGGCCATCATGGCGGTCTCGCTGATGCTGAGCGTCAGGACCACCTCGGCCTCTCCGTCCTGGGCCTACTTCGGCACCCAGACCAGGGCCTGGGAACTTGCGTTCGGTGCCCTGCTGGCCGTCACCGTGGAACTGTGGACCAGGATGCCCCCCGCGCTGGCGTCCCAGATGTCATGGCTCGGCCTCGGCCTGATCGCGGTGGCCGCGTGCTGCTTCGGCAGTTCCACCGTTTACCCAGGCCTGGCCGTGGTGCTGCCCGTCACCGGCGCGGCGCTCGTCGTCGCCGGGGGCTGCCCGGGCTGGTCGCGCGGCGCCGAACTGATCCTGATGCGCCGCCCCGCCCAGTTTCTCGGCCGGGTGTCGTACTCGTGGTACCTCGTGCACTGGCCGATGCTGATCGTCCTGCCGATGGCCACCGGCCACCCGCTGACGCTGGCCGGCAAGCTGTTCGTGCTGTTCGGCTCGCTGGCCCTGGCGGTGGCGCTGTTCTACCTCGTCGAGCGGCCGATCAGGGCCTCCTCCCTGCTGGTTCGGAAGCCGCGGTACGGCCTGGCGCTGGGCGGCGTCCTGGTGGCCGCGTCGATCGGCAGCACGATCGCGGTCTCCGATCTGGTGGTCATCCCCGGCGCGCCAGGGCCCGCCGTCGCCGCGGCCTCCGGCCTGCGGGTGGTCGACAACGCGCTCGCTGCGGCGGTCAAGCTGACCCGGCTGCCGGCGCACCTCACACCCTCGCTCAGCGCGGCGCCCGGCGACATCTCGTTCACCACCAGGGCGTGCCTGGCGGGCGAGGACGTGACCGCCCCGCCGCCGACCGCCCGGTGCACGTTCGGGGATCTGCAGGCCCGGCGGACCATCGTTGTGGTGGGCGACAGCCACGCCAATGCCTGGTCACCGGCATTCGACGCGTTCGCGACGACCTACCACTGGCGGTTCGTCCTGTTCGCGAAGGCGGCCTGCCCGCCCGGGGTGTACCCGACCTACGTGAGCCCGCTGAACAACCAGATCTACACCGAGTGCAATCAGTGGCGGAACAACATGTTCGCCCGGCTCAAGGAAATGCGGCCCAGCGTCATCCTGGTCACCTCGGAGATCCGGGTCAACGAGGTCGACCCGGCCGGCATGGTGCAGTCCATCCGCGAGTTCGAGTCCACCGGCGCCCGCGTCATCTACATGGAGGACACGCCCGAGCCGCTCAAGCTCGGCTCCGTCCCTGACTGCCTGGCCCAGCACCCCACCGACATCCAGCAGTGCGCGCTGTACAGGGACAACCCCGGCAGCCGTCTGGACGCCTTCGCCCCGCGTCGCCTGGAGGCGGAGGCCGTGCAGGGCGCGGGGGCGATCGTCATCGACCCGTCGGTGTGGTTCTGCACGGCCACCACCTGCCCGCCGGTGATCAACAACATCGTCGTCTACTCCGACGAAACGCATCCGACCGCGACCTATACTAAGTGGCTGTCGCCGGTGCTCGGCGCCGCCCTGGAGAAGGCAATCGGCGCACCGGCGCGGGGGAGCAGGCACCATGGACGCCGGTAGCGGGAGGAAACTGACGCGGCGGGGTTTCCTGGTCCTGGTGCCCAGCGGCGCCGCGGGATTGGCCTACCTCGAGTCCCAGCGCCACCCGGGGCCAGCAACCCCTGCGGCGCAGAACCCCCAGGCAGTGATGGCCGTTCCCGTCGTCGGCACCTTCGTCCCGGTCTTCGTCAAGCCGTCCCAGGTGCTCGAACCTGGTCCCCTGGAGGCTGAACCTGCCGACGGGCGGCCGGCAGGTGACCCAGCCCACCCTGAGCGGCTTCCACGACCCCGCCTTCCGGGTGATCGAGGCGGTCCAGTTCACCGTGGCGTGCGGCGACCAAGCCGATCCGGGCTCGGTATTCCCGCGGTCGGAACTGCGCGAGATGAACCCGGACGGATCGAACGCGTCCTGGTCAACCACGTCCGGCACGCACCGGCTGGACCTGGTCCAGCGGGTCACGCACCTGCCCGTAGTCCGGCCGAAACTGGTCTGCGGGCAGATCCACAGCGTGACCGCCTACCTGATCCTGGTGGTGCTCGACGGCCATCTGCTCTACGTCAAGTACAAGAACGGCATCGCCGGCGTCCTGGACGAGAACTACCAGCTCGGCACGTACTTCGAGCTGTCCCTCCAGGCCTCCGCGGGCTATGTGGACGTCTTCTACAACGGGGCGCACCTGGTCCACCAGGCCATGGTGGAAGACCAGTGCTACTTCAAGGCCGGCTGCTATCTGCAGTCGAACACCAGCATGGGCGACCTGCCGACGGCTTGGGGACAGGTTGAGATCACCAGCATGGCCATCTCGCACACCTGAGCGGCGGGTGACGCGAAAACCCCTCAGCCGCGGCGGATCGTCAGGCCGAGCGACGCGAACTGCTCGAACGGCCGGTGGTACCCGCGCTCGATGTGGTGGATGCCGCGCAGCGCCGAAGGCCGGTCGGCCACCGCCGCGGCCAGCACGGCGGAGAACCCGGCCCGGACGTCGGGCAGGGTGACGTCGGCCCCGCGCAGCTTGGAGGGGCCCCTGATCACGGCCGAGTGCACCGAGTTGGTGTCGTGGAAGCGGCACGCGGGCCCGCCCAGGCAGGCCGCGAACGTCTCGATCTCGCAGCCCAGCTTCTGCAGCGCCGGGACGTACACCAGCCGGTTCTCGAACACGGTCTCGTGCAGCACCGACATGCCTTCGGCCTGGGTGAACAGCACCATCAGCGGCTGCTGCCAGTCGGTCATGAACCCGGGGTGGGTGTCGGTGTGCACCGCGGCGCCGCGCAGCCCGTCCGGCGCCGACGCGGTGATCCACTCGTCGGTGATGTCGATCTGCGCGCCCATCCGGGCCAGCGTGGTGATCGCGGTGACCAGGCGGTCCTGGGGGCAGCCGTGCACCCGGACCTCGCCCCGGGTGATCAGCCCGGCCACCAGGTAGGAGAACGCCTCGAGCCGGTCGCCGGCCAGCCACCGGGTCGCGCCGCGCAGCCGCGGCACGCCCTCGATGACGATCCGCCGGTCCGGGCTGAGCTCGATGTGCGCGCCCATCCGCTGCAGGAACAGCGCGAGCTCGACCACCTCGGGCTCGGTGGCCGCGTTGCGCAGCACCGTCTTGCCCTCGGCCCGCACCGCGGTCAGCAGCACCGTCTCGGTGGCGCCGACGCTCGGGTAGGGCAGTTCGATGGGCGCGCCGTACAGCCGCGACGCCCGCGCGCTGATCCCGGCCGGCCCCGCCTCGACCTCGGCGCCGAACGCCCGCAGCGCGGCGACGTGGTAGTCGACCGGCCGCCGCCCGATGGGATCGCCGCCGACCAGCGGGACGAACGCCTCGCCGGCCAGGTGCAGCAGCGGCCCCAGCATGAGGATGGGGATCCGGTTCAGCCCGGTGAACGCCTCGGGCACGCGCGGCTGCACCGCGCCGCCCGGCGTGACCGTGATCTCGGCACCGCTGCGGTCCACCTGGTAACCCGACGGCCTCCAGCATCGCGGCGGTGATGTCGACGTCGCCGACCTCCGGGGCGTTCCGGATCGTGCCCGGCCCGTCGCCCAGCATGGCCGCGACCATGTGCTTGGTCACCGCGTTCTTCGACCCGCGCACCGAGATGTCGCCGCGCAGCGGCCCCGACGGCTCCACCTGCCAGGTTTCGGTCACGGTGACCACTGTAGGGCCGCGGCCGCCCGTCCGCCGGGAGCCAGCCACCGAAGCCGAAGGTAACAGTAGGGAAATTCCGGGCCCCGGCGGCGCGCGGGTGCGCTAGCGTGATTCGGCCCGGAAGGGGAGCTGGGCGACTCTGGCCTGCGCTGGGCTCCCGGCGGCACCCTAACCCCCAGTGATGAGGAAAGAACACGCCCATGGCTCCCACGCTGCACGAGAAGCTGCTCACCCCGGACACCCAACCGGCCGTCGTCGCCGACAGCCTGACGCTGATCGAGCAGGAGGTGGCCGGCAAGTCCGGCGTCTCCGGCGCCGCGGTCAAGCTGGCGTACAGGACGGCGAAGGACGTTCGCCAAGGGCTACCTGAAGTCCACGGTGGAATCCCTGCTGCCCGACATGGTGACCGAACTCGAGCCGTACTGGGCGGATTTCACCGCCTCCGGTGCCTCCGGGTTCGGCGACTACCTGGTCAAGCGGGGCGACGAGGTGTCCGAGGCGCTGCTGTCGGTGAGCGACGCGCGGGCCAGGAGGTCCGAACGGCCGGTGATCATCAAGGCCTACGGCACCGTCCGCGGCAGCGCGGGCAAGCACATCGTGGCCGCGCTGCCGAACGTCGGCGCCCTGGTGGAGAAGTACGCGCTTACCTGACCGGCACGTCGTCCACCCGCTCGGCTGGCACCCGATGGCCCGGGGCTGGCACAACCGGGTTCGTTCGGCCGAATGATCCTGGTACGGACATTTAGGCCTAACGACGCGTGGTACCAGCTCCCGCGGTTCCCTCTTCTTGCTCACCGGGTAGACAGGGTGACGTGGACAAGCTGCAGGCGTACCGGGACAAGCGGGACGCCGCGCGGACGCCGGAGCCGGTGCCGCCGCCCGGAGCTCCGCCGCCCGATCAGGCGCCCGGCGGGACGTTCGTGATCCAGGAGCACCACGCCCGCCGGCTGCACTGGGACTTCCGGCTCGAACGCGACGGGGTGCTGGTGTCCTGGGCGCTGCCCAAGGGCGTCCCGAACGACCCGGCGGTCAACCACCTGGCCGTGCACACCGAGGATCACCCGCTGGAGTACGGCCGCTTCGAGGGGGAGATTCCCCGCGGCGAGTACGGCGCGGGGGCGGTCACGATCTGGGATCACGGCCGCTACGAGACGCTGAAGTGGGCGCCCAGCGAGGTGAAGGTCGTGCTGCACGGGCAGCGGGTCACCGGCGGGTACGTGCTGTTCCAGACCAAGGGCAGCCAGTGGATGATCCACCGGGAACGGCTGGCGCTGCCCGGGGCGATGCGTCCCATGCTCGCGGTGACCGGGCCGGCGCCCCGCGACCCGGGCAGCTGGGCGCTGGAGATGAAGTGGGACGGCGTCCGGGCCCTGGCCTACATCGAGCGGGGCCAGGTGCGGCTGATGTCCCGGACCGAGCGCGACATCACGGTGGCCTACCCGGAGCTGGCCCGGCTCGGCGCGGCCACCGCCCACAAGCAGCTGCTGCTCGACGGGGAGATCGTGGTGTTCGGGGAGGGCGGCTGGCCGGAGTTCGAGGCCCTTCAGCCGCGGATGCACGTCAGCTCGGCCTCGCAGGCGGCCCTGCTGGCCGGCCAGACGCCGGTGACGTACCTGGTGTTCGACCTGCTCCAGCTGGACGGCAGGCCGCTGCTGGACCTGGAGTACACGCAGCGCCGGGCGCTGCTGGAGGAGCTGGCGCTGGCCGGCCCGTACTGGCAGACGCCGCCCTGGTTCCCCGGCGGGGATTTCGACGCCGTGCGTTCGGTGTCCCTCGCGCACGGCATGGAGGGGGTGGTGGCCAAGCGGCTCGACTCGCGGTACGTGCCGGGCGTCCGGACCGACAGCTGGCGGAAGATCAAGAACGTCCGGACCCAGGAGGCCGTGGTGGCCGGGTACAAGCCGGGGAAAGGCAACCGCACCGGGCAGGTCGGGTCCCTGCTCATCGGGGTGAACGACGCCTCGGGCCTGATCTATGCGGGTCACGTCGGGACCGGGTTCACCGACGAGACGCTGCGTCTTCTGGGGGATAAGCTCCGGCCGCTGCGCCGCCCCGACTCGCCGTTCGACGGCCCCGTCCCGCCCGAGCACGCCCGCCCCGCGGTCTGGGTCGAGCCCCGGCTGGTGGTCCAGGTGAGCTTCGACCGGTGGACCAAGGCGGGCCGGATGCGGGCCCCGGTGTACAAGGGCCTGCGCGACGACATCGACCCCTCGGATGTGATCCGTGAACCATGACACCAAGGTCGCGGTCCAGGTGGACGGCCGTACGCTGACGCTGACCAACCTGGGCAAGGTCCTGTACCCGGAGACCGGCTTCACCAAGGCCGAGGTGCTCGACTACTACCAGCGGGTGGCGCCGGCGCTGCTGCCGCACATCGCCGGCCGCCCGCTGACCCTGAAGCGCTATCCCGAGGGCGTCGACGGCGAGGCCTTCTTCCAGAAGCACGTCACCGAGCACCGGCCGGGCTGGATCCGCACCGCCCGGGTCCCGTCGGAAAGCTCGCGGGGACGGGGCGGCCCGGTGACCTACCTGGTCGTGGACGGCCTGCCCGCGCTGATCTGGGCCGCTAACCTGGCCGGCCTGGAACTGCACGTGCCGCAGTGGCGGATGCCCGGGATCCGCCGGCCCGACCTGCTGGTGTTCGACCTGGATCCCGGGGCGCCGGCCAACATCGTGGACTGCTGCCGGGTGGCGGAGGACCTGCGGCCGCTGCTCGAGGCCGAGGGCCTCGCGCCGCTGGCCAAGACCTCGGGCGGCAAGGGGCTGCAGCTGTACGCCGCGATCTCCGGCGTGACCTCCGAGCAGGCCAGCGACCGGGCCCGGGCCTTCGCCGAGCGGCTCGAGCGCGATCAGCCGCGCCGGGTCACCTCGCGCATGACCAAGGTGCTGCGGACCGGCAAGGTCCTCATCGACTGGAGCCAGAACAACGGGTCCAAGACCACCGTCGCCCCGTACTCGCTGCGGGCCCGGCAGAGCCCCACGGTGTCGACGCCGGTCAGCTGGGAGGAGGTGGCGGCCTGCCAGCGCCCGCAGGAGCTGTTCTTCACCGCCGAGGCGGTCCTGGACCGGGTGCAGCGGCACGGCGACCTGCTCGCGCCGCTGCTGCCGGCGTGAGCAGGCGGGCCGGCGCCGCGGTCGCCGGCACACTCGCCTTCGCGCTGCTGGTCGGCGGGTGCGTGTTCACCGCGCTGGCCGGGCCCGCATTCAGCCTGCACAGCCGGACCCAGGCGCTGCGGCAGACCCTGGGCGGGCTGGCCAGCACCGGCAAGACCGTCCAGATGACCGCGGGCTGGAGCGACTTCACCAACCCGAACGGGGTCCCCCTGAACTCGCAGCAGCAGGACCTGACGCCGGACAGCCTCGCGGGGTCGGTGAGCGAGCTTGGCGGCGGCCTAGCCGCGCTGCGGCTCCCGCTGGCGCCCGGCGCGTGGGCGGGCGTGGCCACGAAGCTGCTCCCGTCCAGCCTGGTCGCGCCGCCGCCCGGCGGCGCGCCGGGCGAGGTCCCGGTCAGCCTCGAAGTCGCCTACCGCGACCCGCTGGCCGGCCACGCGCAGGTGGTGGCCGGATCGTACGGGAACCCGGTGCCGGCCGGGGCGGTGGGAGTCGCGGCCACCGCGCAGACGGCGGCGCTGTTCGGGCTGCATCCGGGCAGCAGCCTGGCGCTGACCATTCCTTCCGGCCAGAGGACCCTGGTCGTCACCGCGATCGTCAAGGAGCGCGATCCCGGCTCCGCCTTCTGGACGCTGGACCCGGCCGTCGCCGTGCCGTCGCTCAACACCCCGCCGCGGAGCTCGCCGTACTGGGCGGGCGGGGTGTTCGCCGACCCCGGCCAGCTCGCCGCGGTGCAGGCCGCGTTCGGCGGATACGGCATGACGCTGAACTGGCTGTTCCCGCTCGCCGTGTCCGGGGTGACCGCGGATCAGGCGCAGGGGCTGCACGACGACCTGAACCAGGCCACCTCGGCCATCCCGGCGCTGACCGGGGACCTCCAGGCGTCCGCGGGCACGATAACGGTCACCTCGCCGCTGATCGCCGACCTGGCCGCCTTCCTCGCCACCCAGTCGGCGGTGCAGACCGTCCTGCTGCTGCTGTTCGTCAGCCTGGCCGTGACCGGCGCGGCGGTGATCGCGCTCGCCGGCCGGATGGTCGTCGCCCGCCGGGACGGCGAGCTCGGCATGCTGCGGGCCAGGGGCGGGTCGGTACGGCAGCTCGGCGCGGCGACCGGGCGCGGCGCGCTGATCGCGGCGCTGCCCGGCGCGCTGTGCGGGGCCGGCCTGGCCGTCGCCCTGGTCCCCGGCGGAACCGCCGTCCCGCCGCTCGGCTGGTGGCTGGCCGGCGCCGTGGTCGCGGCCGCGCTGGCCGGCCCGCCGCTGATCGCGGCCTGGCGGCATCGCCGGCCGGCCCCAGAAGCCGGCCGTCAACCCGGCGCGGGTCCTGGGGGCCGGGACCGGCCCGCGCCGGATAGCCTGGCGCCGCCTGGTCGCCGAGGTCACCGCGTGCGCCGCCTGCGTGGCGGGCCTGGTCGTGCTGCACGACCAGGGCGTGGCGGCCGGCGGCGGCATCAACCTGTACCTCAGCGCGGCACCGGTGCTGGTGGCGGTGCCGGTCGTGCTGATCATGCTGCGGCTGTACCCGCTGGCCGTGCGCGGCCTGCTCGCCCTGTCGGCGCGCGGGACCGGCGCGACGGGCTTCGTCGCGCTGTCCGGGGCGGCGCGGCCCGCCGCGGTGCTGCCCGCGTTCACGCTGGTGCTGGCCCTCGGCCTGGCCAGCTTCGCCGGCATGGTCAACGGCGGCATCGGCCGCGGCGAGGCGGCCGCGGCCTGGCAGAGCACTGGGGCCGACGCGGTCATCGAGGCGGGACCGCGGTCCGGCCCGGTCGGCTCCGCCGTGATGCGGGAGATCGCGGCGGTCCCCGGCGTGCGCCAGGCGACCGCGGTCTGGGCCACGGGCTGGCAGACGTCGGGCGGCCTGGCGGTGACGGTGCTGGCCGTGGATCCGGCCGGCTACGCGGCCCTGACCGCCGGCACCCCGTTCCCGGCCTTCCCCGCGGGCAGGCTCGGCCGCGGGGCCGGCGGGGGCGGGGGGCCCGTGCCGGTGCTCGCCTCCCCGTCCGCCGCCGCCGCGCTCGGGCGGGCGACGGCTCAGCTGCTCTCGGCGGCCCAGATGGGGCCGTTCACGGTGCGGGTGGCGGGCACGCTGAGCGCCACCCCGGCCCTGCCGGGAGGCGGCGCGTTCGCCGTCATGGCGCTGCGGACCCTGCCCGGCCCGGACGGCCAGCCGGCGCCCAACATGGTCCTGGTCAACGGCTCCGGGATCGACCAGGCCCGACTCTCCGCCGTGGTCAGCCGGGCCATCCCCGGCAGCACGATCACCTTCCGCTCGGCCGTGCTCGCCTCGCTGGCCGGCTCGCCGCTGCCGCACGGCGGCGCCGTCATCATCACCTTGAGCATCGCGGCGGCCGCCGCGTTCGGCCTGTTCATCGTGCTGCTCGGCCTGGCGCTGGGGTCGGAGGAGCGGGAGCTGACCCTGGCCCGGCTCACCGTGATGGGTCACGAACGCGACACCCGCCTGGTCATGGCCGAGGGGATGCCCGCGGTGCTCGCCACGGTGGTGGCCGGCGCCGTCTGCGCGGTCGTGCTGCCCCGCCTGATCGGGCCGTCCATCGACCTGTCGGCGTTCACCGGGACCAGCGCCCCGGTCCTGCTCGAGCCCGGCGTGATCGCGCTCGGCCTGCCCGCCGCGATCGTCGTGGTCCTGGCCGTGGCGGCCCTGGCCGCCGAGGCCAGGACGCTGCGCCGCCGCGGCGTCACCGGCCTCCTGCGGGCCGGCTTAGGCCGGTTCGCGCGCTAGCAGCCGGCCCGGCGTTCGCTCATCAGCAGCAGTGCGTAGGCGGCCAGCGTGGAGGCGTCGGTGATGAGGCCCTCGCCGATCATCTCCTCGAACCTGGCCCGCGGGATCCAGGCCTGGCGCATGTCCTGCTCCTCGTGCTCCCGCTCCGGCGGCCCCGGTTCGAGTTCGGTGGCCACGAAGAAGTGGCCGCCCTGGCTGCTGAAGCCGTGGGCGCAGTGCAGGAACCCGAGCCTGGCCAGGACCCCGGCCCGCAGGCCGGTCTCCTGGCTGAGCTCGAGCCGGGCTAGTTCGGCCGGGCCGCCGGTCTGCCCGGACGGCCAGCTTCCCTGCGGGAACGACCAGGTGCGCCGGCCGATCGGGTAGCGGTACTCCTCGACCAGGTGGAAGCCGCCGTCCTCGGCCGGGATGACGACCGCGTAGTCGGGCTTCTCCACGAACGCGTACGTGCCGCGCGAGCCGTCGCGCCGTTCGATCTCGTCCCGGCGCAGCCGCAGCCAGGGGTCTTCGTAGACCACCCCGGTGGCGAGCATGCGGACGTCGGCCCCCCGTTCCCCCTTCACCATTCCCCCGAGCTCGCTCTCGCTAGAGCACCTGCTTGGTGCCGACCGCCGCCAGTTCTTCGACGGGCGCCGTGGGACCTGCCTTGGCGGCGCGCCGGTGGCGCAGCTGCCGGGCGATCGCGGTGGCCCCGAGCGCGCCCGCGATCGGCAGCGTGACCAGGGCGGGCAGCTGGTAGCGCCAGGAGAACTCGTACAGGTCCGCGCCGAGCAGCACGGCGACCGCGCTCCCGGTCACCAGCAGGCAGGCCAGGCTCAGGTTGCCCGGGTCGCGGCGCCGGCCGAAGGTGAAGATCCCGGCGATCCCGGCCAGCAGCGCGAGCAGGAACAGCGGGCCCGGCGTGTACCCGCCGTGCAGCTGGTAGTACCGCAGCCCGACGGCGAGGGGCCGGCGGACGCGCGCGGGCCCGCCCCCGCCCGCCTGCGGCGAACAGGTTGGTGGCGCTCTTCGGGCCCTTGACGGTGATGCCGGGCGGGAAGGTCGGATAGGTGTTCTGGAACTGCCAGCGCTTGATCGGGGTGTCACCCTCCACCGTGTTCCGGGTCAGGGCGAAGATCTTGATCGAGTCCCGGGTGATGTCGCCGATCACCCGCATTGGCTGCTGCTTGATCACCGCGTAGGCGAACGCGCGCTGCCACGGGATCGTGTCCACCGGCTGGCCGAGCCGGACGTTGACCGGCTCGTATAGCACCCGTGGCGACGCCGGGTTGTTGACCAGCCCGTCCACGCCGAACTTGAGGGCTTGCGGCGGGAGTGGGGCACAGCGGCCGCTCGTCCGCGGGGAGCTTCAGCGTGGCGCAGTCCGCGGCGTGCGCCGCCCGGCCGTACAGATAGGCGTCGCCCATGTTGGACAGCTGGAACCCGTAGTGCAGGATCACCTTGGAGTAGCCCATGTAGCCCACGACCGGCAGCGCGAAGCACACGGTCAGGACCGCGCCGTGCAGCAGCCGGGTCCGCCAGTCCCGGGCGGCGGCCAGCACGTAGACCAGGGCGGGCAGGATCAGCGCCTCGCCGACCTGGCGGACCGGCGCGGACGTGCCGAGCGCCAGGCCGCCCAGGATGACGAAGGCCAGCCCGGGCCGGGGGTGCCAGAGCAGCAGCACGATCCCGGCCACCACCAGCGCCTCGAACAGCACGTCGGGCATGATCGTCTGTTCCGCGTTCAGCTGGTAGGCGTCCAGCAGGACCGGCGCCACGGCCAGCGCGGCGAGCCAGCCGGTCACGCCGCGGCGCAGCATCAGGAGATAGAGCGCGACCGCCATACCCAGCCCCATCACGTGCTGCAGCAGCGCGACGAAGCCCAGGTTCCCGAACATCAGCACCGGCTTCAGCATGAGCAGCGTGTAGCCGATCGGGTCGTACGACCCCCACGCGGTGGCGCTGAAGTCGGTGCCGAACAGGTACTTCTTGGAGTCGATGAACAGCAGGGCGGGCTGGTAGGCGAACTGGGTGACCACGCGCAGCACCAGCCCGGCCGCGATCAGGAGCGCCAGCACCCAGTGCTTCCGCAGCACGTCGCCGGCGCGCCAGACGGCCCGGTCGAGGCGCGAGCCCGTGACGGTGCTCCCGGCCGTCCAGGAGGGGCTGACCGCGGCCTGCTCGGTCTCGGCCGTCCAGGAGGGGCTGACCGCAGCCCGCTCGGTCTCGGCCGTCCAGGAGGGGCTGACCGCGACCCGCTCGGTCTCGGCCGTCCAGGCGTGATCGGCCACGCCGTTGCCGGCGACGCTCTCGGCCTCAGTGTCTGGGCTGGAGCCAGGCAATACCGTTTCGCTCCTGTCGATCACACAAATCCTTGGCATGAGTCGCATCAGGCAGCGGGAGATGCCGCGCCGGTGCCCGGCCGCCTTCCTGGGCAGGGATCATTCTGCCGCATCAGGCGGTGACAGGCGGGCATAAGAGCGAGATTTCACCGATGCCTAATATCCTCGCGACGGCCATGCGCTATATCCTCGCGACGGCCATGCGCCCAGGCCGGCGGACGTGAGCCCGCCCGGTCACCCGGGCGTTTTGTCGGTGCCGATCCGTAGCATCGGCCCATGCCTGGCCAGACCGCGGGCTGGGACCGCCTCCGGCTGCGGCTGCGAGTGACGGCGCCGCCGCTCTACCAGCCGGCGCCGCGTCCCGCCGGATCGCTCCTGTTCCCGGCCGTACCGCTACGCCGCTGGCTCCGTGCCGCCGAGCTGCGATGTGTGCCGGGGCCCGGTGCGCCCCGGCTTCGCCCGCTGCTATCAGTGCGGGCGTCATGACCTGCTCGGTCACGGCCTGCTGGCCGACGCGGTGGTGCCGATCTCCTACTCGGTCCGCGGCACCGCGTTCGCGGACGACCTGTGGCGGTACAAGTGGTGGCGGGCATCTGCCACCTCGGCCCAGGCGTCGGTCCTGGCCCTGCTCCTGGCCTTCCTGGCCGATCACGGTGCGTGCGTGTGGCGGCACGCGGGCATGCCACCGGTCGGCCGTCTCGCCGTGGTCCCGACCGGCTCCGGCCGCCCGGACCCGCACCCGCTGCACCGGCTGGTCTCGCCCTACCTGCGGCTGCCGGCCTGCCCGCTGACCATCCGCCCGGGCCGCCAGGGCCGTGATCTCGACCTGGACCGGTTCCGGGCCGGCCCGGTCCCGCCCGGCGCCAGCGTGCTGCTGCTGGATGACACGTGGGTGTCCGGCGCCAGCGCCCAGTCGGCTGCCGCCGCGCTCAAGCAGGCGGGCGCCCGCCATGTGGCGGTCGTCGTCCTGGGGCGGCACGTCAACCCGGATGACCCGGCCGCGGGCCGCCTGCTGGCTGGCCTCGCCCCGGCCCGCTACGACCCGTCGGCCTGCGCCGTGCACCGCGTCGTCACCCGCCCTCACCCTGGTGCGCCAGGGCAACCCGGGTCAGACGCTCACTAAGCTTGAATGGTGACCGCTGCTGTGCCCCCTTCGCATACCGCCCTGGTCCGCCGGGCCCGCCGGATCGACCGCGAGCTGGCCCTGATGTACCCGGACGCTCACACCGAGCTGAATTTCAGTACGCCGCTGGAGCTGCTCGTCGCGACGATCCTGTCCGCGCAGACCACCGACAAGCAGGTCAATCTGGTCACGCCAACCCTGTTCTCGCGCTACCCGACCGCGGCGGACTACGCGGGCGCCGATCGCGACGAGCTGGAGAAGATCATCCAGTCGACCGGGTTCTACCACGCGAAGGCGAACAGCCTGATCGGACTCGGCCGGGCCCTGTGCGACCGCTTCCGCGGTGAGGTGCCGCCTCGGCTGAAGGACCTGGTCACCCTGCCCGGCGTGGGCCGGAAGACCGCGAACGTGGTGCTCGGCAATGCCTTCGGCATCCCCGGTATCACGGTGGACACCCATTTCGGCCGGCTGGCCCGCAGATTCGGCTGGACGACCAGCACCGACCCGGTAAAGGTCGAGGCGGAGGTGGCCACGCTCATACCGCGCCGGGACTGGACCGACCTCTCGCAGCGGATGATCTGGCACGGCCGCCGGGTTTGCCACGCCCGCCGGCCCGCGTGCGGCGCGTGCGGGCTGGGCCGCCTGTGCCCGTCGTACGGCGAGGGCCCCACCGATCCGGAGATCGCCGCCAAGCTCGTCAAGGCCGGCCCGTTCTCGTGACCGGCGACGGCGAGCCGCCGGTACCGGGGTGGCTGCGCGAGCTCGCCGACACGGCCGGGAAGATGGAGATCAACCCGCTGGCCCAGCCGCCCGCCAGCGGCGGCCGGGCCTCCGCCGTCCTGGTCCTGTTCGGCGGCGAACCGGACGATCCGGATCTGCTGTTCATCCAGCGCAGCGCCGACCTGCGGCTGCACGCGGGCCAGCCCGCCTTTCCCGGCGGGGCCATCGACGCCACCGACTCCGGCCCGGTCGCGGCGGCGCTGCGCGAGGCCACCGAGGAAGTGGGCGTCGACCCGGACGGCGTCGACGTGGTCGGGACGCTGCCCGAGCTGTTCATACCGCGAACCGGATTCCGGGTCGTCCCGGTGCTCGCGTGGTGGCGGCAGCCGTGCGCGGTCGCGCCGGTCGACCCCGCCGAGGTCGCCGCGGTCGAGCGGGTCACCGTCAGCGAGCTGGCCGATCCGGCCACCCGGGTGACGGTGCGCGGGCCCAGCGGCTTCCTGTCGCCCGCGTTCCGGGTCAAGGGCATGCTCATCTGGGGGTTCACGGCCGTGCTGGTGGACCGCCTGCTCGCGCTGGCCGGCTGGGAACGGCCCTGGGACCCCGCCATGGTCATCGACTTGTGACCCGCTGAGCCCGAGGGGCCTGGACGCGCGAAAAACGCTATACGGTTAGGGTCGTGCGCGGAGATGTGCTCGACCTGATTTTGCTCCTGGTGGTCGCCGCGTTCGCCGTGTCCGGTTACCGGCAGGGCTTCATCGTCGGCATCCTGAGCTTCTTCGGGTTCGTCGGCGGCGCGCTGCTCGGCGCGGAGTTCGGCCCGGACATCTCCCGGGCGCTGGTCGGCGGCCAGACCCAGCAGGATGTCATCGCCGTCGTCCTGCTGGTCAGCTTCGCCGTGATCGGGCAGTTCATCGCCTCTTCCATCGGCGCGGCCATGCGGTCGACGGTGACCTGGCACTCCGCGACCGTCCTGGATTCGGTGGGCGGATCCGCTGGTCAGCGTGGTGTCGGTGCTGCTGATCGCGTGGGTCGTCGGATCGGTGCTGATCGAGTCGCCGTTCCCGGTGGTGGACACGCAGGTGAACAACTCGCTGGTGCTGCAGACCCTGGACCGGTTCATGCCCTCGCCGGCCAAGACCATGTTCTCCGACTTCCGCAGGCTGATCGCCAGCAACAGCACGTACGCCGAGGTGTTCAGCGGCATCGGCGAGGAGCGCATCCTCGCCATCCCCGCGCCCGATCCCGCCGTGACCGGCAGCCGCGGCGTCCAGGACGCGAGCGCCAGCGTGGTCCGGGTGCAGGGGATCGCGCCGAGCTGCCAGCGGTCCATCGAGGGCTCCGGATTCGTCATCTCCCCGGACCACGTCCTGACCAACGCCCACGTGGTCGCGGGCGTGACCAGCCGGCAGACCGTCACCACCACCGTCGGCCGGATCCAGACCCTGCCGGCCACCGTGGTCTACTACGACCCGCAGGTGGACGTGGCCGTCCTGTACGTGCCCGGGCTCAACCTGCCCCCGCTGCACTTCGCCGGCGCCGCCAACCCGGGCGACAACGCCGTGGTGGCGGGCTATCCCCTCGACGCCGCCAGCCTGCACCTGGTGCCCGCCCGGATCGGCGGCATCCAGAACGTACTGGGCCCGAACATCTACCAGACCAGCACCGTCACGCGGCAGATCTACGAGATCCGGGCCGTGGTCCAGTCGGGTAACTCTGGCGGCCCGCTGCTGTCGCCCGCGGGCACCGTGGACGGGGTGGTGTTCGCGGCCGCGGTCGGAGTGTCGGACACCGGCTTCGCGCTCACCGCCGCCGAGGTGTCCTCCGACGCCAGCGCGGGCGAGCAGCTCACCGCGGCCGTCTCCACCGGGGCCTGCGACTAAGCCTGCCGTGATCGTCAGCCCCGGCCGCAGATCCGCGGCCGGGATGCCGGCGAGCCCGTCCCGTTCGATGCGCGCCGCCAGGTCCTCGCAGGCCGCGAGGAAGGCGGTGAGGTCGATCCCGTACACCAGGTCCCGACCCGACGAGCCCGACGGGTCCGGCGGGTCCGGCGGCGGCGCGGCGCGCGCCTGGTAGAGGCGGACTCGCTGGGCGCCGCGGCTGAGCAGCGCGACCGCGCCGCGGGCATTGCCGCGCTGAGCGTGCGTCAGCCCGACCGCGACCTGGGCGAGGCCCTGCCACAGGTCGCGCTCGTGGGCTGGGCCAGACTTCCATGACGCCTCGAGGACCTCGTGCGCGTGAAACGGGCGTCCGGCGCGCAGCAACTCGTCGGCCAGCCGGGCCGCGTCCGGCCCGGCGAGCGTGAGATCGTCGGGAATCCTGGCTTCGCCGGCGCCAGGTCCGCGCGGTCGAGCGGCCGTCCTAGAGCGTCACGCGGACGCGCATTCCGCGGCCGCCCGGCGGGATCACGATCCCGCCTCACCGTTCCGGTTCCGGGTCGGCCAGCCAGCCGCGCAGTTCGGTGTCGAAAAACTCCGGGCGTTCCTCGTGCGGGAAGTGCCCGGCGCCGTCGATCAGGCGCCAGCGGTAGGGGCCGTCCACGTACCGGCCCGCCCCGCGGGCGGTCCGCGGCAGCACGCAGCGGTCCAGCGTCCCGTGCAGGTGCAGCGTCGGGGCCTGGATCGGCGTGCGCATGCGCCGGGCGAAGCGCAGGCCGTCCGGCCGCAGGGCGCTGCGGGCGAACCAGCGATGATATTCCAGCGCCGAGTGGGCGACCGATCCGATCCGCATCGCCCGGGCGTAGACCTGCTCGGTCTGCGGGTCGGGCCAGCCGGGCGCGGACCAGCTCTCCAGCAGCTGGCCGACCCGGCGGGCCCCGTCCCGGACCAGCTGCCGCTCGGGCAGCACGGGCAGCTGGAATGCGAACGCATAGCCGCTGCGGCGGCCCTGGCCGAGCGGGTCGGTGAGCATCGCGGACCGCATCCGCAGCGGATGGGCCATCGAGACCACCGCCAGCCGCCCGGCGACCTTGGGGTGGTACACGCCCAGCGTCCAGGCGACCAGGCCGCCCCAGCCGTGGCCCACCACGACCGCGTTCGCCTCACCCAGCGCCCGGATCAGCCCGGCCGCATCGGCGGCCGCGGTGACCAGGTCGTAGCCGCGCGGTGGCTTGTCGCTCCCGCCGTAGCCGCGCAGGTCCACCGCCACGGCGCGGAAGCCCGCCCCGGGCAGCCAGGTCAGCTGATGCCGCCACGTCCACCAGAATTCGGGGAAGCCGTGCAGCAAGAGGACCAGCGGCCCGTCGCCGGCTTCGGCGATATGGAACCGGGTCCCGTTGGCGCTCACCGTCCGGTGGGTCCACGGGCCGGGGAGCAGTACCGCTGAATCCGCGTTCACGGCCATCGTGCTTGCCTACCCGGCCTGGCGCGCAGCGATCTCGGTCTGCTGGCCGTCGGGGCTGATCCCGGGGCGCTCGCCGTCGGGGCTGACCTGCAGGCGGCTGGCCCTCGCGGCGCAGCATGCCGAGGTCCTCGGTGACCGTCTTCCTGGTCAGGCGCAGGCCGGACACTCCCTTCACTCTGAGGTAGGCGATCCCCACCGCCGCCGCGGCGAACACCACGCAGGTGCCGGCCACGATGAGGAACGCCGCCCACGCCCAGACGCCCGCCGCGATCAGGCCGTAGCCGTAGGCGAAGCCGAGGAACACGAGCACCAGGCAGCCGAAGAAGAAGGAGAAGCCTCCCAGCCCGGCGGCCAGGCCGACCCGCTTCATGTCCCCGCGCAGTTCGGTCTTGGCCAGGTCGATCTCGTACCGGATCAGCTGAGATACATCCTTGGTAGCCAAGGCCACGAGATCCCCGAGTGACTGGTCAGCGCCCACGGGTTCTGGCGTTTCGCTGCGGACCATCGTGTCTCTCTCCCGTCATGCGGACAATTGCCCGCCGTTGGCACGGCAACGGTGCCCGCCCGATATCCCGGTCCCGCCCAGCGGCCGGGCCTGGCCGGTGACCGCCAAGCAGCAAGGCTAACGTCCTCGGTCGTGATCAGGCAGTATCCAGAACGAACCGGCGTTTCACGCGCTGCGGCCTCGGCGCGCGCAAGTCCGCCGTACGGAACGATCCGGGTACCGCGCCGCCCGGTCGCCTGCTCCGCCGCGGGCGGCAACCGACCGAGATGTGTCGCGATTCGCCAGATATGGTGTCATGTTTCCGGCCGCGGAGCCAATCCGCCCCGGCGCTCCGCGGAGCCCGCGTCCCCCGAAAGCAAGCGGCGCCCCTGGCCGGGGCGCCGCCGCGCAGCACGTCATGCCTGGCTACCAAGCGTGCACCTTCTTTGTCAGTCAGGCTGACCGTCCTCTACCTGGCGGCCTGACCTGGCCTGACACGCCTCCCGCGGCTGGTCGCGCGTGGGTACCTGGCTGCCGTGCCCGGACGCTCAGACGTCCGTATCACCGTTCTACGACGAAATCCCTAGCCTGAAAAGACTCTCGCGTAATCAATTCGTGATCTCAATCAGTTCTGGCGATCACATGCCGTTAACTAGTGGCTCGCCGGATCATCATCTACGCATAACGGTCGTCGGCCCGCTTGGGGGCGAAAAGGAGGCGGCGCCCGCCGGGGGGGAGAGCGGGCGCCGCGCGCACGGTCCGGCCCTGGGGGGGGAGGCCGGTCCCGTCCTATTAAGAAGCTTATCCGCATTGGGCTCACGAATCGACCCGCATGCAGCTTCAGCCACTCCAATTGGACCATAAGTGGCCCGGCTATGAACAGTACTGTCGCCCAAAACTACTGCCGAGTAGCCAAATTCTCGTGGCTTGAGAGCGAGCGTCCGGCCCGCTTCCGCAACCGCCTACGCCTTGCGCGAACAAACAGCACCGATGATGCTGCCTGTCCTAAGTGTCCTAAGCCAGTTACTCCGGGGCTTTAGTGACGGAGGTGTCTCGTGTGTCCTATGGGAAAGAACTGCGGATCTTCCGGAGGGGGGCGTCAGGGCTGCCCGCGAGGAGGGCGTCCAGGAATGCCACGGCGCCTCTCTTGCTGAGCGGGTGGTTGCCCCTCCCGCACTTGGGTGACTGCACGCAGGAGGGACAGCCAGCCTCACAGTCGCATCCGGAGATGGCCTGCCTGGTCGCGCTGAGCCAGTCCCGGGCGGCCTGGAAGGCGCGTTCGGCGAAGCCGGCCCCGCCGTCGTACCCGTCGTAGACGAAGACGCTGAGCCGCCCGGTGGCGGGGTGCAGATCGGCGGACACGCCGCCGATGTCCCAGCGATCGCAGGTGGCGAACAGTGGCAGCAGGCCGATGCTGGCGTGCTCGACGGCATGGGCGGCGCCGCCGAGATCGACGCCGGCCGCGGCGAGCCGGGCCCGCTCAGCGGCCGATATCGTCCACCAGACGGCGCGGGTCAGCAGGTGGCGTGGCGGCAGGTCCAGGGGTTCGTCGCCGACCAGCGCCCCGGTGTCGGAGCGGCGCTTGGTGTAGCTGACCACCTGGCGGGTTACCTGGACATCGCCGAAGCGGATCTCGGCCTGCCCCCAGGTCATGCCGCGCAGCTCGTCCCGGACCTCGATCTGCGTCACATCCCTGGCCGTGGTGATGTAGCCGGGCTCGCCCGGCTCCACCAGCGCCACCCGGTCGGCCAGGTCAAGCCGGCTGACCAGATAGCTGTCACCCTGGTGCAGGTAGACCGCCCCGTCGTGGACGAGCAGCTGGGCGGACGGCTCGTCTACGGTGCCGACCAGCCGGCCCGTCGCCTCCTCCACCACCCGCACCGGGGCGTCGCCTGCCCCGCGCAGCCCGCGCGGCCCGGCCACGCCCCGGCGCATGCTGTACCAGCCCGCCGGGCGCCGGCGCAGCCTGCCCGTCCTGGTCAGCTCCTCGACGACCGGCCGGGCCTGCGGGCCGAAGATGTCCAGGTCCTCCTCGGTGAGAGCCAGCTCGGCCGCCGCAGCGCACAGGTGCGGCGCCAGCACGTACGGATTGCCGGGATCCAGGACCGTGGCCTCCACCGGGTGCCGCAGCAGGATCTCCGGGTGCCGGACCAGATACGTATCGAGCGGGTCATCGCGCGCGATGAGTACCGCCGCCGCGCTCCGGCCGCTGCGCCCGGCCCGTCCGGCCTGCTGCCACAGCGACGCCCAGGTACCGGGCCAGCCCGCGATGAGCACCGCGTCCAGGCCGGTGATGTTGACGCCGAGCTCGAGCGCGGTCGTGCTGGCCAGTCCCACCAGGCGCCCGTCGCTGAGCGCGGCCTCCAGGCTGCGCCGGTCCTCGGGCAGGTACCCCGAACGGTACGCGGCCACCTTGGCCTCGGGTGCCTCGTGCAGGCCGAGCGAGCGGCGGGCCGCCAGGGCGACCGTCTCCGCGCCGCGCCGGGACCTGATGAAGGCGAGCGTCGGGACGTCCTGCCGGACCAGCCTGGCCAGCAGATCGGCGGTCTGCGCCGTCGCCGTCCGGCGCAGCCGGGCGCCGGCCTCGCCGCGCGTGTCGGTCAGCGGCGGTTCCCACAGGGCGAACGCGAGCGGTCCCCGCGGCGACCCGTCCTCGGTGACCTCCTCGGCGTCCAGCCCGGTCAGCAGCCTGGCGCAGGCACCCGGCGCCCCGACCGTCGCGGAGGCCAGCACGAACACCGGCCGGGGCGGCGCGCCGGGCGGGGCGTGATGCGCCACCACCCGGCGCAGGCGCCTCAGCACATGCCCCACGTGCGAGCCGAACACCCCGCGGTACTCGTGGCATTCATCGATGATCACGTACCGCAGCCTGCTGAAGAACCCCGACCAGCGGGCGTGCCGCGGCATCAGCGACTGATGCAGCATGTCCGGTGTGGTCAGCAGGTACCGCGCGTGGCTGCGGGCCCAATCACGCTCGGCCCTGGTGCTGTCACCGTCGAAGGTGGCCGCCTGGACCCCGGGCAGCGCCAGGGAGCGGATGGAGGCGAGCTGGTCGGCCGCGAGCGCCTTGGTCGGCGTGACGTACAGCACGGTGTCGCCGGCCAGCACCGCCGTCAGCGCGGGCAGCAGGTAGCCGAGCGACTTGCCCGAAGCCGCGCCGGTGGAGATGATCACGTTCCGGCCAGCCTGCGCGTGGCAGGCGACCTCAGCCTGATGGGACCAGGGGGCGGCGATGCCGCGGGACCCGAGGGCGCTGATAATCCCGGCGGGAACCCACGGCGGCCAGGGCACCTCACATCCGGCCCGGGCCGGGATGTGCTCCACGTGGACGGGACGGCCCGCCCGCGCGTCGTCCAGCAGGATGCCCAGGGCCCGGTTCCCGGTGGCCTGGGTCCCGGCGGCGGGGTCGGCCGTGGCTGCACGGGCGTGATGGTGGACACAGGTTTCTCAGTGTGTCACCCGTTGGGGGATGCTCGAAGGCATGATTTCGTATAGACATGACATCGGAGCGTGGTTGAATGCCGCAGAGGATCACGCCCCGTGCGCTCGGGTCGGCTGAGCCGCGCGGTGCGGCCGGGACGTGGAGATGACGCCTTGATGGCGCTGGAGGATTTGTGGATCTGAAGCTGGGTCACTACAACAAGGACGGCATCGAGGTCGTCGACGTCGAGGGCGAGATCGATGTCTACACGGCGCCACGGCTCCGTGAGCTGCTCATCGATCTGGTCAACAAGAACAACTACCAGCTCGTGGTCAACATGGAGAAGGTGGAGTTCCTCGACTCCACCGGTCTCGGGGTGCTGGTCGGCGGGCTGAAGCGGGTACGCGCCCACGACGGATCGCTGGACCTCGTCTGCACGCAGGAGCGGATACTGAAGATCTTCCGGATCACCGGGCTGACGAAGGTGTTCGGCATCCACGAAACGGTGGACCAGGCCATCGCGGCCAAGAAGTCCGAGAAGTAACGTCGGCCGGAACGTGCCTGACGAACCATCGGAGATGGCCACCGTTGAAGTTACGTTCACGCCGCTGCCCGCGCACGTTCGCACCGCGCGGCTGGTCGCCACCGCGGTGGCGCGGCGCAGCGGCGTGGACGAATCGCTGCTCGACGAAGTCCGCCTCGCGGTGGGCGAGGCGTGCTCGCGCGCGGTCGAGGCGCATCGGCGGCACTGCCCGGCCGAGCCGGTCAGGATCGAGATGACCGACCAGGACGAGCGGTTCGTGGTGACCGTGAGCGACCACGCTCCGACGTCGGCCGTCCACCCGGCGGCACCCGCCACGGCTACCGAGAGCACCGGTCGCGACGGTATCGGTTATGACGGAGGGTCGGCCATCCCCGCCGGGTTCGGCCTGGCCGTGATCTCCGGCCTGGCCGACGACGTGCGCGTCCTGTCGACGAGTTCCGGCGTGAGCGTCAGGATGAGCTGGCCGTCAACGGCCGCCACATCCTGAACCCGCCGGCACCGTCTGATGCCACCCGGCCGGATCCGTCCGGCCGCGCGGGCCTCCGGGCCAGCCGGGCCCATGGTCTCCTGACCATGAGGATCTATGTCACGTCACCCTTTCCTGAAGATCACGATAAGATCACATAATTGTTAGGAACGGCCCGGTGTTCGTGGTTCCGCTCGTGCGTGCGTAGACTCCCGGCCACTCGTTTGTTCCCGATCGGCACCTCTTCCGTTCGGAGTTCCAGGAGGTCGAATGTCCCGGCATGTCTCTGTGCTGGCGGTCAACTCCGTCAGCGTCAGCGGCTCCAACCTGACCTGGGTTGTCATCGTCGCGGTTGTGGGCCTGCTCGCGCTCGGCGTGGCCGGCGCGCTGGTCCGGGAGGTGCTCGCGGCCGGCCAGGGCACCCAGCGGATGCAGGACATCGCGCGCGCCATCCAGGAAGGCGCGGCCGCCTACCTGCGGCGCCAGTTCCAGACCCTCAGCGTGTTCGTGGTCATCATCTTCTTCATCCTGCTCGTGCTGCCGGCCGACGACAGCAGCGTGCGCTGGGGCCGCAGCATCTTCTTCCTGGTCGGCGCGGTGTTCTCGGCGCTGACCGGGTTTACCGGCATGTCGCTGTGCGTCCGCGGCAACGTCCGGGTGGCGGCTGCGGCGCGCGAGGGCGGTGAGCGGTCCGCGATGCGGATCGCGTTCCGGACCGGCGGCGTGGCCGGGATGTTCACCGTGGGCCTGGGCCTGTTCGGCGCCGCACTGGTGGTGCTGCTGTACAAGGCGAACGCGCCGGACGTGCTGGAGGGCTTCGGCTTCGGCGCGGCGCTGCTGGCGCTGTTCATGCGTGTCGGCGGCGGCATCTACACCAAGGCGGCCGACGTCGGCGCGGACCTGGTGGGCAAGGTCGAGCAGGGCATCCCGGAAGACGACCCGAGGAACGCGGCGACGATCGCGGACAACGTCGGCGACAACGTGGGCGACTGCGCGGGCATGGCGGCGGACCTGTTCGAGTCCTACGCGGTCATGCTGGTGGCCTCGCTGATCCTGGGCAAGACCGCCTTCGGCGACAAGGGCCTGGTCTTCCCGCTGATCGTCCCGATGATCGGGGTGATCACCGCGGTGATCGGGATCTTCGTGGTCGCGCCCCGCCAGGGTGACCGCAGCGGCATGACCGCGATCAACCGCGGCTTCTTCGTCTCCGCGGTGATCTCGGCCATCGGGGTGGCGATCGCCTGCTTCACCTTCCTGCCGGCCCACTTCAGCGACCTGGCGGGCATCACCGACCCGGCCATCGCGGCCTACCACGGCAACCCCCGCTGGATCGCGTTCGGGGCGGTGCTGATCGGCATCGTGCTGGCCAGCGCCATCCAGTTGCTGACCGGGTACTTCACCGAGATGAACCGGCGGCCGGTGAGGGATATCGCGCAAAGTTCGGAGACCGGCGCGGCCACCGTCATCTTGTCGGGCATCGCATACGGCATGGAGTCCGCCGTGTATGCCGCGCTGCTGATCGCCGCCGCCATCTTCGGCGCGTACCTGCTCGCGACGGGGAACGCCACCATCGCGCTGTTCGCGGTGGCGCTGGCCGGCGGTGGCCTGCTGACCACGGTCGGCGTGATCGTGTCCATGGACTCGTTCGGCCCGGTGACCGACAACGCTCAGGGCATCGCGGAGATGTCCGGAGATGTCACGGGCGAGGGCGCTCAGGCGCTGACCCACCTGGACGCGATCGGCAACACCACCAAGGCGATCACCAAGGGCATCGCGATCGCGACCGCGGTGCTCGCCGCGACCGCGCTGTTCGGCGCCTTCCGCACCCTCATCGTGCAGGCGCTCGGCAGCGGCGGCGGCACTTTCAGCCTGTCGGTCGACCGGCCGAGGGTCCTGGTCGGCGTGATCATCGGGGGCTCCGTCGTGTTCATGTTCGCCAGCCTGCTGATCAGCGCCGTGGGCCGGGCGGCGCAGCGCGTGGTCCTGGAGGTGCGGAACCAGTTCCGCACTCACCCGGGCATCATGGATTACACGGAGAAGCCCGACTACAGCCGGGTGGTCGACATCGTCACCAAGGATTCGCTGCGCGAGCTGGTGACCCCGGCCCTGCTCGCAGTGCTGATCCCGATCGCCGTTGGCTTCGCGTTCGGGTATGCCACGCTGGGCGCCTACCTGGCCGGCGCGATCGCGGTTGGGGTGCTGATGGCGGTGTTCCTGGCCAACTCCGGCGGCGCCTGGGACAACGCGAAGAAGGTCGTCGAGGACGGGGCGCACGGCGGCAAGGGCTCTGAGGCGCACGCCGCGACCGTCGTCGGCGACACGGTCGGCGACCCGTTCAAGGACACCGCGGGTCCCGCGATCAACCCGCTGATCAAGGTGATGAACCTGGTGTCGCTGCTGGTCGCGACCAGCGTGGTGAAGTACAGCAGCAACGTCGGGCTGCGGGTGGGGGTGGCGCTCGGCGCGGTGATCATCGTGGTCGCGGCGATCGTCATCTCCAAGCGCCGCGCGGCGCACATGGGCGGCGAGGCGCCGACGGCGGTCGAGGCGACCGGCGCCGTCTCGCCCGCCGCCGAGGGCGCCCTGCCCGCCGTTGAAGCCCCTCACGACGCACCGGTCACCACCGCCACAGCGGACACCGACCCCGACCGTGCGCCCGCCGCCAAACGCCGCGAATAGCGACTTACGGCGAGTAGTGACCTACGGCGAGTAGCGGCTAATACGGCGAATGTCGCGGCGAAGCCGCGATCGCGCGGTCCGCGAGGGGCCAACGGCCCCTCCGGCCGCGCGATACTACGGCGGGGACTGCAGCGGGGCGCGAAGCGCACCGGGGGGTTCCGGGGGGTCGTCCCCCCGGGCCAACACCGTCGCGATACTACGGCGGGGACTGCAGCGGGGCGCGAAGCGCACCGGGGGGTTCCGGGGGGTCGTCCCCCCGGGCCAACACCGTCGCGATACTACGGCGGGGACTGCAGCGGGGCGCGAAGCGCAGCGGGGGGTTCCGGGGGGTCGTCCCCCCGGGCCAACACCTCGTCAGACGAGATGCCGAGCAGGTACAAGATCGCGTCCAGATAGGGGACGCTCAGCGAGGTGTCGGCCGCATCCCGGACCACGGGCTTGGCGTTGAACGCGATGCCCAGCCCGGCGGCGGCGATCATGTCCAGGTCGTTGGCGCCGTCGCCGACCGCCACCGTCTGGGACAGCGGGACGCCCGCCTCGGCGGAGAACCGGCGCAGTGCGTCGGCCTTGGCCGCCCGGTCGATCACCGGGCCGGACAGTCGGCCGGTGAGCTTGCCGGCCGAGATCTCCAGGGAGTTGGCCGCGACGTAGCCGATGCCGAGCTCGGCGGCCAGCGGGGCGATCACCTGGAGGAAGCCGCCGCTGACGATCCCGAACTTGTAGCCGAGCCCGCCCAGCGTGCCGATCAGGGTGCGCGCGCCCGCGGTCAGCCGCAGTTCGCCCCGGACCTCGTCCAGGACCCCCTCCTCGAGCCCGGCCAGCAGCCCGACCCGCTCACGCAGCGACGCGGCGAAGTCGAGCTCACCGCGCATGGCCGCCGTGGTCACCTTGGCCACCTCGCCGGCGCAGCCGGCCCGGGCGGCCAGCAGGTCGATGACCTCGTCCCGGATCAGGGTGGAATCCACGTCCATCACGATCAGCCGCAGCGCACGGCGGTACAGCCCGCCGCGCTGGACCGCGACGTCGATGCCCTGGGTGACCGCCACCCGGGCCAGGTCCTCGCGCAGCAGGACCGGGTCCCCGCCGGAGATCTCCATCTCGATGCAGGTCACCGGGCGCTGGGCCAGCCGGCCGATCCGGTCGATGTTGGCTCCGCTGGCGGCGATCCGCCCGGCGATGGCGGTGATCGCGGCCGGCGTCAGCGGGCTGCCGAGCAGGGTCACATGAAGCCGCCCGCCCCGGCCCGGACCGTCGCCCGGGGAGCCCGAACCGGTCGTGATCTCCGCCTCCAGGCCGAGATCACGCGGCCAGCGCGGTGACCGCGGAGTAGATCCCCGTCAGGTCGGGCGGGCCGTCGCATTCCAGCAGCACGCCGAGGACCAGCTTGCCGCGGATCACGACCTGCTCGATGTCCAGCACCGACAGCGGATGCCGGGCCAGGACGGCGAACAGCCGGGAGGTCACGCCCGGCCGGTCCGGGCCGGTCAGGGTAATGAGCAGCGTGGTCATGGCGGCGCCAGGCTATCGCACCGCCGCCGTGCTCCCGCCGGGGCAAGCCCCCCGTCACGGCAGCAGCAGGTGCACGTCCCCGAACTCGTGCCACAGGTACCCGGCCGTGATGGCCGCCTCGTAGCACCGGCTCAGCAGCTCCGGCCCGGCGAACGCGGCCAGCATCCGCAGGTGCGAGGACCGCGGCTCGTGCAGCCCGGTGAGCAGCCCGTCCACCGCCCGGACCCCGGTCTCCGGCGTCACCACGTGCGACGTCCAGCCGGCCGACGGCGCCACCGGCCCGCCGGGAAGCGCCGCCGTCTCCAGCGCGCGCACCACCGTCGTGCCCGCGGCGATGACCCGCCCGCCGTGCTCCCGCACGTGGTTGACCAGCCGGGCGGTCGCGGGCGGGACGTCGTAGGGCTCCGGGTAGGGATCCTCGTCGGCCTCCAGGGAGGACACCCCGGCGTGCAGGGTGAGCGGGGCGATCAGCACGCCGCGGGCCACCAGGCCGGTCACCAGCGCGGGCGTGAACGGCCGGCTGGCGCTGGGCATCTCCGCGCTGCCCGGCTTGCGCGAGAACACCGTCTGGTACGCCGCCAGCGGCCAGTCCCGGGTGACGTAGGAGTACCTGACCGGGATGCCGTATCGCAGTAGGTACGGAACCACCGCGACCGACATCCGGGCGCGCCAGAGCCGTCCGGTGATTTTGGTATCGAGGGTCAGCGCCGCCCCGCCTGGCAAGTCGATGACCTGGGCGGGGAACCCCGGGCCGTTCGGCCTGGAGATCTTGTCTTTTATCACACGCAGTTCCACCAGCCACGCACCATCGGGCAGGGGCGTGGAGAAGTGCACCGCCAGCCCGCGGCCGGCGCGCACCTGGGCGGGCAGCGTGCCGGTGTCGTTGACGACCAGCAGGTCGCCAGGCAGCAGCAGGCCGGGCAGGTCGCCGAACGCGTGGTGGCTGACCTGCCCGGCGGACCGCCGGCTGACCAGCATCCGGACGCCGTCCCGAGCCAGGCCGCGCGCCTCGGGCGGGTCGTGGGCCTCGAGCTCGGCGGGCAGCGCGAAGTCGATGACCATCAGCTCACCGGGCCGTGTCCGTCTGGCCGCCTGCGGCGGCGGGCGGGAGAAGGTGGGCGGCGCGGTACCGGCCGCTCGGCAGCCGCTCGGCGATCAGCCGGGTGAACGCGGGCACCACCGTCTCGGGCCGGGGCCGGTCGGAGATGTCCTCGCCGGGGAAGGCCCGCTGGTGCATGTCGGTGCGCAGGTCGCCCGGGTCGGCCCACCACACCCGGACGGCGAGTTCCTCGGCGGCCAGCACGTTCGAGGCCTGCTCCAGGGCGGCCTTGGCCGCGCCGTAGCCGCCCCAGCCCGCGTAGGCCTCCACCGCCGCGTCCGAGGTGATGTTCAGCACCGCGCCGCCGCTGGCGCGCAGCAGGGGCAGCAGCAGCTGGGTCAGCGCGATCGGCGCGATCACGTTCACCTCGAACGCGGTGCGCAGCTCGCCGACCGGGTAGTCGGCCAGCGCGGGCAGCGGGCTGGCGCCCAGCGTGCCCGCGTTGTTCACCAGCAGGTCCAGCCGGCCCGCGGCCTGCGCCGCGCGGAGCAGGGCGGCCCGGTGCGCCGGGTCGGTGACGTCGCCCGGGATGGCGGTGACGGTGCCCTGGATTTCGCGCGCGGCGGCGTCCAGGTCACCGGCGTTCCGTGCGTCGAGGATCAGGTCGTAGCCCTCGCGGGCCAGGCCGGCGGCCAGCGCCCGGCCCAGTCCGCGGGAGGCCCCCGTGACCAGTGCGCAACACTGTTGTCCATGCCCGCTCACGCTAGGCGCGGCCGCGCCCCGCCACATCGGCCGCGCGCCCCGTCCCCCTGCGTCCTTAGTCCTAAGACCCCCGCCCGATGCGCCGCTCACCGCGGCCCGGTTAACGTCGGGAGGGTGAGTGACCCAGCGCCCCGCAGAACCAGTGATGTGACCCCTGTACCGTCGGCAGAACGTCAGAGTGCCACCTCAGCGGCAGCCCGAGCCCCAGCCGGTGCGAGCCGTGGCACGTGACAATGAGTGACGGGCTGGATGAGCTGTACCAGGTGAGCCAGGCGGTGCTGTCGGTTACCCGGCAGATGTCCGTCCGCGACGTGCTGCAGGTGATCGTGCGGTCCGCGCGGTCCCTGGTCGGCGCGCGCTACGCGGCGCTCGGCGTGCCCGACGAGGGCAACTCGTTCGCCGAGTTCGTGGTGGACGGGATCAGCGACGCCGAGTGGCAGGCCATCGGCCCGCTGCCGCGCCGGCACGGGATGCTCGGCGTGCTGCTCACCGAGGGCAAGCCGGAACGGCTCGCGGACATCCGCCAGGACCCGCGGTTCGAGGGCTGGCCCGCGGCCCATCCGCGGATGTCGCACTTCCTCGGCGTGCCGGTGCGCGACGGTGACCAGGTGCTCGGCATCATCTTCGCGGCCAACAAGACCTCCGCCGCCGCCGAGAAGCGCGGGTTCACCGAACGGGACCAGGAGATCCTGTCCCTGTTCGCCGCGCACGCGGCCATCGCGCTGACCAACGCCCGGCTGTACGAGCGCAGCCGCGAGCTCACGGTCATGCAGGAGCGGTCCCGGCTGGCCCGGGAGCTGCACGACGCGGTCACCCAGAAGCTGTTCAGCATCCGGGCGCACGCCCGGGCCGCCGCGGTGCTGGCCGCCCGGGAGCCGTTCGACCCGGACCGCGTGCAAGCCGAGATCGAGGTCGCCGGCGCGCTCGGCGCCGAGGCCCACGCCGAACTGCGCGCGGTGATCGACGGGCTGGCCCCGCCGGACCTGCAGGACGGCGGGCTGGCCTCCTCGCTGCGCCGGTACGCGGTCATGGCCGGGCGCGCCTACGGGATCCCGGTCACGTTCAGCGCGGCCGAGCTGCCCGCCCTCGGCGTCCGCCAGGAGGCGGCGCTGTACCGGGTGGCGCAGGAGGCGCTGCACAACGCGCTGCGGCACTCCGGCGCGGGCACGGTCCGCGTCCGCCTGGCCCGCACCGCGCGCCGGGTCACCCTCGAGGTCGGCGACGACGGGCACGGCTTCGCCCCCGAGGCGCCGTCGGGCGGGGTCGGGCTGGCCTCCATGCGCGAGCGCGCGGCGGCGGCCGGCGGCGCGCTGGCCATCAAGTCCGGCGCGTCCGGCACCCTGGTCCGCATGACCGTGCCGGTGCCGGGGGCGGGAGGGGACCGATGGTGCAGCCCATCTCCGTGCTGATCGTCGATGACCACCCGGTGGTCCGGCAGGGCCTGCGGGCGCTGCTCGCGGTGCAGGACGGGATCGAGGTGGCCGGCGAGACCGGCGACGGCGACACCGCGCTCGCGCTGGCCGCCGAGCACGCCCCGGAGGTCATCCTGCTCGACCTGAAGCTGCCGGGCATGGACGGCCTCGCCGTGCTCGGCGAACTGCGCGAGCGCGACTGCGCGTCGCGCGTGCTCGTGCTCACCAGCGCCACCGACCACGCCTCGGCCGCTGCGGCGGTGCGCGCGGGCGCGGCGGGCGTGGTGTACAAGGACGTGGACCCGGACGCGCTGGTCCGCGCGATCCGCGCCGTCCACGACGGCCACCTGCTGCTCGCCCCCGAGGCGGCCGGCCCTCTGCTGCGCTCGGCCAGCTGGTCGCCGGGCCTGGACGCGCTCACCAGCCGGGAGCGCGAGGTCCTGGCCGAGCTGGCCCAGGGCCGCTCCAACCGCGAGATCGCCCGCGCGCTGCACGTCGCGGAGAAGACGGTGAAGGCCCACGTGAGCTCGGTCTGGCCAAGCTCGGCGTGCAGGACCGCACCCAGGCGGCGCTGTTCGCCGTCCGGCACGAACAGGGAACCCGGTAAATCTCGGCCGGCCGGTGAGGGTCCGGTGGCATAGGTTCGGTCTCGGCGGGACAATGTAGTCTGACGAATGCCGAGGAAGGGGCCCTGATGTCCGACGAGGTGCTGCGGCTTCGCGGCGTCGAGGTCCGGCGCGACGCGGCGGTCCTGCTCCGCAACGTCGACTGGACGGCGCACGAGAACGAGCGCTGGATCCTGATCGGACCGAACGGCGCGGGCAAGACCACCCTGCTCCAGGTGGCAGCCACCACGCTGTTCCCGAGCCAGGGCACGGTCGAGGTGCTCGGCGAGCGCCTGGGCGAGGTCGACATCTTCGACCTGCGGCCCAGGATCGGGCTGACCAGCGCCGCGGTCGCGGAACAGGTCCCGCCCAACGAGAAGGTCATCGACCTGGTGCTCACCGCCTCCTACGCCATCCTCGGCCGGTGGCGGGAGGACTACGACTCGGCGGACGTCACCCGCGCCGTCGAACTGCTCGACGCGCTCGGCTGCGCGCACCTGATCCGGCGCAAGTTCGCCACCTTGTCCGAGGGCGAGCGCAAGCGGGTCCAGATCGCCCGGGCCATGATGCCCGACCCCGAGCTGCTGCTGCTCGACGAGCCGGCCGCCGGCCTGGACCTGGGCGGCCGGGAGGACCTGCTGCGCCGCCTCACCACGCTGGCCCGCGACCCCAATGCGCCGATGATGGTGCTGGTCACCCACCACGTGGAAGAGGTCCCTGACGGCTTTACCCACGCGATGCTGCTGCGCCGCGGGTCGGTGCTGGCCGCCGGGCCGGTCGACGAGGTGTTCACCGCGCGCAATCTGTCCCGGTGCTTCGGCGTCCAGCTGGAGATCGAGCACCGCCAGTCGCGCTGGACCGCGCGCGCCCGCTGACCAAGGGGGCCGAGGGGGCCGAGGGGGCCTGGGGGAAGGTTCCCCCCAGGACGGGGGGTCTGGGGGGGTCGTCCCCCCGAGGGAACACCGTCTGGCTGAACTCGCTTGCTGTCGGTAACGTAGCAAGTAGACCCGGTAACCCGCCGCCGGGCCGCGGAGTGGAGCCCTCATGAGCACTCTCGTCGCGACCATCCTGCTCGTCCTCATCCTGCTCGTCGTCGTCTTGGTGATCTACCGGTCCGTGCGGATCATCCCGCAGGCGACGGCGGGGATCGTGGAGCGGTTCGGCCGGTACCACCGCACGCTGCACGCCGGGCTGAACATGGTGACGCCGTTCGTCGACCGGCTGCGCCCGCTCATCGACCTGCGCGAGCAGGTGGTCAGCTTCCCGCCCCAGCCGGTGATCACCCGGGACAACCTGGTGGTCGGCATCGACACCGTCATCTACTTCCAGGTCACCGACCCCAAGGCCGCGACCTACGAGGTGGCCAACTACATCACCGCCGTGGAGCAGCTCACGGTAACCACCCTGCGCAACGTGGTCGGCGGCATGGACCTGGAAACCGCGCTCACCTCACGGGACCAGATCAACACCGAACTGCGCACGGAACTGGACGAGGCGACCGGCAAGTGGGGCATCCGGGTCGGCCGGGTTGAGCTCAAGGCCATCGAGCCGCCGTCGTCCATCCAGGACTCGATGGAGAAGCAGATGCGCGCGGACCGCGACAAGCGGGCCGCGATCTTGTCCGCCGAGGGGAACAAGCAGTCCGCCATCCTGAACGCCGAGGGCGAGCGCCAGGCGGCGGTGCTCAAGGCCCGCGGCGAATCCGAGGCCGCCGTGCTGCGCGCCGAGGCGGAGGCCAAGGCGCAGGCCGCCCGGGCCCGCGGGCAGGCCGAAGCCATCACCACCGTGTTCCGCGCCATCCACGAGGGCAACCCGGACCAGCGGCTGCTGGCCTACCAGTACATGCAGATGCTGCCGCAGATCGCGCAGGGCGACGCCAACAAGGTCTGGATCGTGCCGAGCGAGATCGGCAAGGCGCTGGAGGGCATCGGCGGCCTGTTCGGCGCGGCCGGCGCCCGGGCCGCGGACCCGACGCCCCCGCTGGTACCGCCGGTACCGCCGGAGCCAGAGGCCGCGCTGTCAGGGACGGGGCCGCAGCTCGACCCGGCCATCGGGCGTCACGCGGGTCTCGAAGGCTGGCTGTCGGGCGGTGGCCGGCCCGTGCACGACGGTGCCGTCGGCGATGGCGAAGGTCGATCCGTGCCAGGGGCAGGCCACGCAGGCGGCGCCCCGTTCAACGACGATTCGTCCCTGGTGTAGCGGCCCGCCCAGGTGCGAGCACCGGTCGGACAGCACGTTCACGTCCCTGCCCTGCCGGTACACCAGCAACGACAGGTAACCGAGCTGGCGGCGGACCGGGCGGCGGTCGGGCAGCTGGTCGAGCCCGCACAGGTCGTGCCAGCCCAGCCCGGCCAGGTGGCTGACCTGCTCGGCATGGCTGGCGCCCGCGCCCAGCCGCAGCGCCAGGTGCCCGCCCAGGTAGGCCCCGGCGGTGGCCACCGCCAGCCCGCAGCCGGACAGCACCCGGCCGTACCGGGGCCGCCCGCCGGCCCGGGCGGCCAGTGATCCGAGGAACAGCGAGGCCGCACTGGCCTGGCAGACGGCGTGCACCAGGCCGACCCGCTGCTGGTCCCGGTGCAGCGCCGACCAGTCGGCCAGCCCGGTAGCCGCGGCCGGCACGGTGACGGCGATCCCGGCGCCGATCAGCATGCGGGCGGCGCGGTCGGTGCCGCGGAACAGGTCGAGCAGGACGGCCGAGGTCCAGCAGCCGAGCGGCAGCCGGACCAGCGCGGGATGGGCAGGCTGGCCGAACGGCACGCCGTGCAGCGCGTCCGTCCTCGGGCCCGTCGGCAGGGCGCGGACGACCCCGTTGGACAGCCGGCGGACGACCGGATCCAGCGCGTGCGCCTGCTCGACCCGCTCGGCCAGGGCGGCGGGTTTCCGGGTCCAGCTGGATTTGCGGTGCCTGCCCGCCCGGCGGGCAGGGGCAACAGATGGGGGCACATTTAGTGCCTACCCGCCCACAGCGGTGCCCTATCCCGCCGCGCCGGGTTCCGTGCCTTCTTTCGGCCGAACGGGCCGTGGTATCAGCCCCCGCCACCGCCTGGCTCGCGCTGCCGGTGAACCTGCCCGGCCCGGCCCGGCGCCAGTCGATCGCGGCCGGGTGGGACTTGTTCAAGCGCCAGCTGTACATGCACCACACCGCCGAAGACGAGCTCATCTGCGCCCCCGGCTGAATGCCCCGCGGGAGAAACCGGCTCACCGCGTGAGCCGGCAGTCGCGGCGTGGCATGCCTCGTTGTCCGAGCCGAGCTCCATCCCTCGCTATTCAGCGGCGCCACCAGGCAATATCATCGAGGCTAACGGAACTCTAACGCCGGGCTTGCGGGAAACTGACGGGTTGTATACACGGCCGCGGGTGGGGCACGGATAGCGTCGGAGGACATGATCAGCAACCGAGGGGCCAGGACGGAGCCGGAAGCCTAGTGGCGGTGCGTAAGGCGGCCGGCCTGCTTTCTGGCGGCCAGGGCGACCAACTCCCGGAGACCTTCTGGTATACGGCGAAGCGCCGTCTGCTCGGCCCGCCGATGATCAACGCGCAGCTCCGAGAGCAGCGGCTGTCCAAGACGCTCGCGCTCGGCGTGCTGTCCCCGGACGGCATCTCCTCCTCGGCCTACGGCACCGAGGAGATCCTCATCGAGCTGATGCCGATCTTCGGCCTGGCCGCGTTCGCCGTGCTCATCCCGATGACCGGGGTGATCTTGTTCGTCATGCTGCTGGTGGTGCTCTCCTACCGCGAGGTGGTCACGGTCTATACCCGGGCCGGCGGCTCCTACGTGGTGGCCAGGGAGAACTTCGGGCCGCGGATCGCCCAGGTGGCCGCCGTGGCCCTGCTGATCGACTACGTGGTGACGGTGGCGGTGCAGGTCGCGGCGGGCACCGCGGCCGTCGCCTCCACGTTCCCCGGCATCGGCCCCTACTCCAAAGAGATAACCATCGGCATCATCCTGCTGATGTGCTTCGGCAATCTGCGCGGTATCCGCGAGGCGGGCAAGATCTTCGCGCTGCCGACCTACCTGTTCTCCGGCGCGATCATCCTGATGATCATCGTCGGGCTCATCCGGGCGGCGGCCGGCACCCTGCCGCAGCAGAACGTGCACCAGATACACGGGCTCGTCG
>CAWDEB010000036.1:0-19177 GCA_963801155.1 uncultured Actinomycetes bacterium | reverse complement strand
CCGCGTGACGACCGGGAGACTACTCCGCGGCGGCCTTGTAGCCTGATGGACCCGGCTCTCCCGGTGCCTGTGATGCGCTGGCTTGCCGACCCACGGAACGGCGGTCTGGTGCCGCGAGCAGCCGGATGAATTCGCCGTAGGTCACACGGGCGCGCCTGTCCATGGCCCGGCCGAACTCCGCGTCGATTGCGGTCCGCGCAATCGGCCGCAGCCGCTCGATCGCCTGGGACAGACGCGTCACCTGATGCGGCGGCGGCGCGCCGACGCGGCGGTCGAGGACCTGGGTGATGACAAGCTCCAGGAACAACGACGCAATCGTGTCCAGGCCGGCCTGCACCTCACTCGCTGCCGACAAGACCGCGGGCAGCGGGATGCCCTCGCGCACCAAGACGCTGGCGGTGTCGAGCAGCTGGCGGCTCTACGCGGACGACGCGATCTCCATCGACATCGAGGTAGCCGAGGCGGATCGCTTCTTGAAGCACCTCATCGGTGAGCTGGCCCTCGAGCACCGCTGATAGTTCGGCAACAGTCACGGGCACGGGGACCTCATCGGACCATGGCGCGGTCATCGCGCGCTCGAACCCGAGCAGATCGGCCAGGTCGTAGCCTTGTTCCCAGGCCGAGAGCAGCTCACCGATCCCGCCCAGGGTGTGGCCACGGTCCAGCAACTGGCCGATCACCCGCAGACGGTCCAGGTGAGCTTGTGAGTACCAGCCGATCCGTCCCTCACGCCGCGGCGGCGGAAGCAGCTTCCGCTCCCGGTAGTAGCGCAACGTGCGGACCGTGATCCCCGCCTCGCGGGCGAGCTCGGCGATGCGGTACTCACGCACGGCCGACGCACCGCCCGCAGCGCGGTCCGCCTGGCTATGCGCCGAGCCATCCGCCGCGTCCACCTGCACAAGCATAAACTGCCCCAGCAGGTACAAGGCTACCGGTTGAAAGGGGCCGGGGCACCTACGGGTGATCCGCGGCGGACCGTCGTCTGGCCGCTGCTGCCCGCCGGTGGTGGCGTTTGGCGGAGGCCAAGAGCTCGGCGACGCCGTGCTCGATGCCGCGGGCGAGCACGTCAAGGTCGGGGCTGGCCTCGAAGTCACCGGTGATGCCGAAGGTGAGGTCGCCGCAGTAGCTGAAGATCGCGACCCCGGTGCGGACCGCGGCGGCGATCGGCACGTAGGGGATGATCTCCAGCAGTCGGCGGCCCATCCCGTACAACGGCTGGCCGGGACCGGGCACGTTCGTGGTTACGGTGACCACATCGCGCAGCGGCAGCCCGAGCGCCAGCCTGACCCACCAGGAGGCCAGCGGGTACGGACTGTACCCGAACAGGCTGGCCACCTCCTCCCCGACGATCTCTTCCTTGCTGGTCTTCAGGGCTTCCAGCCCGGCCCGGACGGCGGCCAGCCGTTCTTCCGGGCCGGCGAGATGGATGGGCAGATCCGCCAGCACCGCGGTGACCCGGTTGTCGTAGATGTTCTCCTGGCCGTGTGGGGTGCCAGAAGTCAGCCTGGCCTGTGAGCTGCAGTGATGACCAGGGTCAGTCGTAGGGCATCATGATCATCCGTGTCCCTCCGCCTGCTTTATCTCATGTTTGTCCGGCTCTGCGGCTGGCTTGTCCTGCTCGGCCGGTCGTCGGCCTCCAAGGACGCCGAGCTCCTGGTGCTGCGGCATGAGGTCGCCGTGCTGCGCCGGACCCATCCGCGGCCCCGGCTGGACTGGGCCGACCGGGCGGTGATGGCCGCGCTGATCCGGCTCCTGCCGGGACGGCTGCGAGCGCACCGATTGGTCACCCCCGGCACCGTCCTGCGCTGGCACCGCCGCCTGGTCACCCGGAGGTGGACCTATCCGGACAAGACGGGACGGCCGCCAGTCAGCGCCGAGATCGCCGCGCTCATCGGGCGGCTCGCTACCGAGAACAACGGCTGGGGATACAAGAGGATCCAAGGTGAGCTGCTCAAGATCGGCCACCGGGTCAGCGCATCGACGATCCGCCGGGTCCTCAAGGCGCTGAAGATCCCCCCGGCGCCTAAACGGCGCGCCGACACGACATGGCGAAATTTCCTGCGCGCGCAAGCCGCAACGATGCTTGCGGCCGACTTCTTCCACGTGGACTGCGCCGTGACCTTGCAGCGCCTGTACTGCTTCTTCGTGATCGAGATCGGCTCCCGGTATGTGCATATCCTCGGCGTGACCGCGACCCCGGACGGGCCGTGGACCACACAGCAGATCCGCAACCTCTTGATGGATCTCGGCGATCGCGCCGCGGACTTCCGATTCCTGGTCCGGGACCGTGCCGGGCAGTTCATCACCTCATTTAACGCGGTCCTGGCTGACGCCGGTATCGAGGCACTGAAGATCCCGCTCCGGAGCCCTCGCGCGAATGCCTATGCGGAAAGGTTCGTGCTCACGGCCCGGACCGAGGTCACCGACCGGATACTGATCTTCGGCCAGCGGCATCTGCGGACGATCCTGGCCCAATACGAGGCCCATTACAACGGACGTCGTCCCCACCGCAGCCGCCAGCTCCACCCGCCCCGGCCCGACCACCCTCCCGCTGACCTCTCCCACAACCGAATCCAGCGTCGACCCGTCCTTGGTGGCCTCATCAGCGAATACGAGCGAGCTGCTTAAAATCCCAGGTCAGGACCGGTGACCGAGTTCTGGAACCCCACAGGTCAGCACGCGGGGTTGTTCCCAGTCGGGTCGCAACGGCATGCCGGACGTCCCGTCCGCGGCTAGCCGTACGCTCAGCACCTGGTGCAGCTCGATGTGGTTGCGGTCGAAGCCGAGCCGCGAGCCCGCCATGTACAGGCGCCACACCCGCCGTGCCCTGGCCGACCTCCGCGACCGCCTCGTCCCAGTGGGCGTCCAGGTTGGCGCACCAGGCCGCCAGGGTCCTGGCGTAGTGCTCACGCAGGTTCTCCTCGTGCCGCACCTCGAAGCCAGTGTCGTGCATGAGCGAGATCAGGTACCCGGGTCCCTCGAGCTCCCCGTCGGGGAACACGTACCGGTTGATGAACCCGCGCATGCGGATGGCCGGCTCGGTGTTGTCCGGCCGGGTGATGCAGTGGTTGAGCAGCCGCCCGCCGGGCTTCAGCTGCCGGAACGGATGACAATTCGTCTGCTGAACGGCCGACCCGATCGCCGCGCGGATGTGCGCGAAGAACAGCGGCGAACTCACGTGCCCCGCGAGCTCACGCAGGTTCGCGTCATTCCAGGCCGGCTCGATGCTGCGGAACACCCCGGGGACGGGCGCCGCGTCATACCAGCCGACGCCGAAGCCGTCGCCGTTCGTCGTCTCCGCCCCGAGCCTGGAATGCAGGCTCTGGTCGATCAGCGAATGAGCCGGGGTGTAGAGCACATCGGTGAGCAGGATCGGTGAGCCCGTGTAAGCGAGCCAGCGGCACATGGAGCCGCTCCTTTCGGTCGTGACTAAGGGGGAGACTGCTGCGGGGCATCGGACGCTGCCTCGGGCACCTCATCATCGTCAGAGCGGTGCCCGATGACCAGCTTGGCACTCACCTTGACGGCCTTGACCGCGCCCTCCGCGCCGGCATACAGGGCGCCCCCCACGCAGAGCAGGATGATGCCCAGGATGAACAGCGTGTGGGACCCCAGCATCAAGATGCCCACGCGGCCGAGGAGGTACGGGGGTGAGGTCACCACCGCCCCCAGCGCCCCGCCCACGGCGCTGGCGGTGTACTTGTCCCGCCTGGAACGTGTGGTCCGCACGCCGATGAGCCGGGCCAGGCACGGATACGTAGCACACCATCATGATCCCGAGCACGATGCTCAGCGACAGCGCGAACCACCACAGTCCCCACCGCACCACGACCACGGTGGAGAATCCCAGCAGCAACCCCACCCCCACGCCCCAGCAGAGCACGACCCCCACGTGGGACCGGGCTTTGGTGAACGCTGGCCGGATCTCCGGTGGGCCCGGGCGGGCGATGGCGAACGCGAACACGGCATCGAGGAAGAAGGTGGCCGCGGTGATGGCGACCACGCCGAGCATGAGGGGGATCAGGACGGGGCCGCGTATCAAGCGGAAGGTCGCGCCGTGCAGCACGTGCAGCTTCAGGTCCAGCATGGCGGCCCAGATCCACATGGCCGGGAGCACCTGGATCAAGGTGAGCCGCCAGTTGGACAGAAGCAGCCGCAGGCCATGGAAGAGCATCGCCAGGGCGCCCACCGCGAGGGCCAGGGGCGCGAGGATGCGCCGGCGGCGGCTCAGCTGGACGACGATGGCCTCCACCATGGCGTCGTCGCCGTCGCGGATCCTCCGGATGAGCTCACCGGCATGTCTCCAAAAGCCCGTAGCGGTCGGCCGCGCAGGCGGTCCCATGTCCGGGGCGCTGAGCGCGGCCACATCATGGCCGGCGCCGTTGGACGCGGCCGGTATTCCCTTCACCTGCTCATCCGGCATGGCAGCCTGGCCCGCCCTTTCTCCCTCGCAGAATCCTCGCGGCGTCAGCTACCCTGCGAGCCCACTCCGGGAAGCCGGCACGAACGGTGCCTGCGGCGACGCCGCCCGGCGTGATGGCTCCTCCTTGCTGATGAACCCGGTCACGAGGCGGCATGGTCCAGGCAAAGCGCCCGGCCGGGTGAGCCGGCCACACCCAAGCCGGGTATGACTCTGACCGCCCCGCTTGCAGGATCCTGCTCAGCGCCCCCGACGAACCGCACGCCGGTGCATCCCGGCTACGGAGACCGGTGACAACGGACGCCCCAACGGGTCGATGAACAGCGCACATGGCCCGGTGGCAGCCGGCACGGTGCCCTCGAGGACCTTGATGCTGTAGGTGAGCGCGTCTCCGTCCAGGTGCGGATCCTGGATGACCACGACCGCATCCTCGGGAAGCCTGTCGCCTGGCTCGGCGAACGACAGGACGGCGTTCGGGGGGTTGTCCGCGAAGCTGTTGTCCCCTGCTGCCCAGTTGGCGACGAAGTGACGGGACAACAGGTGCCCGACCTCGCGCTGGGGGCGGTCGGCGAAGTACAGCGTCGACGGCGACAAGCCCTGCAACGTAATGGTTCCCCGGTCGCTGGTCATGCTCGCCGCGGTCTGGACGAACAATGCCTCCATGTCCTCAAGCTGCTGCTCGGTAACCTCACTCATCGTGGCTCCTCTCTCATGTCTCTCATGCTCGTGCCGGCCAATCCGGCACAGGGACGGTCTTCAGGTGCGGGCGTCACTTTTCAGCGCCCCGGGCCCGGCCTAGCCACTCCGCGTAGGACCTGGAGTAATCCGGGCCGGCTTCCACGCCTGCGGGCAGTGGCTGGGCGAACACGAGCGCGGCGGCAGCCCGCAGTTCGCTGTGGAGCAGATCGGCGCGGCCGATCGCCTCGAAACCCAGGGTCCACCAGTCACGGCCGCGGGCGCGGACCTCGGTGAGTTCCACATCGCACCGCGGCTCGCCGCCCAGCTCCTCGGCGGGCGCCACGACCGGCCCGCTGGCCAGCGTGAACCGGCTGATCCGCCGTCGCTTGCGCACCGGCTGCCAGCCGGGTGGACCGCCCCTGTCGGGGCGCAGCGGGGGGAAGGGAAACGACCACTTCTGCCAGGACTCCAGGCGCCCGCGGGCGCGGTCGGCCACCTCCAGGAATCCCGCGCTTTCGCGGTAGGCCTTCACCTCCAAGGCCGCGTCCCCGCGGACCTTCACCGATAGCCCGCGCAGCGGCGGCTCCAGGAGATAGAAGTCCTCGCGTACCTCCGTCGCGGCCGGGAACCGTCCGAACCATCCGGCCACCGCAGCCCGCAGCGGGCCCGGGAAGATCCAGCGCACCTCGAGGCTGCGGACTGCTTCGGCGATCGGGCTCTGAGGCGGTTCAGCCGGCATCGTCATCTGCTGCTGCCCGGGCTTTGCCGACAGTTCTATATGCGGCCGCCGCATGCCCGGCCCCACCAGGACAGCCGGATGCTGCGCGCAAGCCGAACCCTTTTCTTCCACCCGAACCCGCATGTCCGACCGCCTTTCTTGACGTTCTGCGGTGGTTGCAAGCACGTCGAGGTCATCAGGACCGGCCGGATTCGTAGACCTCGGTGAACAGGTCGCCCTGGGCGGCCCCGGCCCCGGACTTGCCGCCACCGCGGCCGCGCAGCACGAAGGCGATGCCCACGGCGATCACCGCGCCGGCGATCGGCCCGGCCCTCGCTGGACCTCTGCTCAGCGGGCGGCGAAGATGTTCCGGGTTGCCGATGAGGACAGCGCCCTCCGGTATGGTGGCGGCTCGCTGCGGGGGGTGGTGCGACGGCGTTGTGCACCCGCGCTGTTGCCCGCTGAGAGGTCATGGCGTCAGTGAAGCTCGGTGCGGGGTGAGGTGACTACACCCGGATCGGGTGCGGTGTCTCGCTGGCCGGGAGGAGTTCCGGCAGCCCGGAGGGGCTGGTCGGCGACCGCCTGCAACGGGATCAGCGGCACGGGCTTGCCGCCGGTGCCCGGGGCGATCCAGGTGCCTGGTCACGGGAGGCTCCTCTTGGGTTAGCGGTCGGCAGTGAGGTGGCGCAGGGCGTTCTGCTTGCCGTCGTCGGCGGGCTGGCTGTCGACCCGGAGGGTTGCCAGGCGGGCATGCCCGGCGATCTCCGCGAAACGGTGAACGGACCTGAGTGCCTCTAGATTTCGGTCGTGGCTTCGGCCCTGCCGTCTTTCACGGCGGCCTGGAGCGCGGCGTAGTCGAGTTCGTTCTGGTCGGCGTAGGTTTCGGCGAAGTCGGCGATGGCCTGCTCGAACCTGGCGGAGCCGCCGAGGTAGGCGGCCAGGGCGATGCGGTCCCCGGAGCGGGCGTGCGCCCGGGCCAGGGTCCACCCGCACAGCCGGGCGTACATCGCCATGCCCTGCGGGAGCAGGATCTCGATCGGCACGGAGAACTTCCAGTCCTTCAGCTGGCGGACGTAGAAGTCGCGGTCCACCCCGTCTTCGGGGTTGGCGACGCGGGTCCAGCCGAGGAAGATGTCGCTCTGGGCCTGCATCAGGTGCTGCCCGGCGACCACCCGCTCGCCCTGGTTGCTGTACTGGCTGCGCCCGGCGTAGGCCGCCAGGACCGACGGCTGGGCTTCTTTGGCCTGCAGGAACAGCGGCTCGACCCCGTCGTCGGCCTCCATCAGCACGATCCAGGCCCGGGTGCCGACGCTGCCGACCCCGACGACCTTGCGGGCCACCTGCGCCATGGCGAACTGCTCGAGCAGGTGCCGCCGGTCAGACTGCAGGCTGCGCCGGTACTTGACCAGCACGGTATGCAGCAGCTTGTACAGCGTGTCGGCCTGCACGCCGGTGAAGATCTCCTCGATCGGGACGATCGTCGGCGGGGTGCTGATGATCCGCCGGTGCCCGTCGACCACGGTGGTCAGCTTGGCCACGGCCTTCGTGCTGTCGGCGGTGTGGGCCTTGGCCAGCAGCGTCTCGGCGAGCTTGTACCTTTTCGCCTTGACCTGGGATCTGAATTCGGCGATGGCCGGCTCGATATCCAGGTGCGCGTACCAGACGTCCATGAACGGCTGCTCCGCGAACTCGCGCATCGCGGTACGGTAGCGTTCGGCCGCCGCCAGGGCGATCTTGCGCCGGTCCTTGGCGGGGAAGCCGCTGGCCCGCCCGGCCACGGCCAGGCTCGCGGCCAGCCGCTTGACGTCCCACTCGAACGGCCCGGGCAGGGTCTCATCGAAGTCGTTGACGTCGAAGACCAGCCGCCGCTCCGGCGAGGCGAACGCTCCGAAGTTCGACAGGTGGGCGTCCCCGCACAGCTGCACCCGCAGCCCTGAGGCGGGCGTGCCGGCCAGGTCCGCCGCCATCGGCAGCGCCGCGCCCCGGTAGAAGGTGAACGGGGACACCAGCATCCGCCCGTGCCGGACCGGCACCAGTTCCGGCACCCGCGATTCCGCCTGGCCCAGCAGCAGCCCGACCGGATCCCGCCCCGGGCCCGGCGAGAACTCGGCATTCGATTCCAGCGGGGCCACCGCCCTGGCGTCCTTGCCCCGGGCCACCCGGTCCGCGCGGCTCAGGTGCTCCACCGTCCCGGCCTGCCGCGGACCCCGGCCAGATGACCGCGCACCAGATCGTCCAGCCACGGCATCCTCAGTCTTCACCGTCATGGCCACTCCTTCGCCGATGCGGCATCGTCTTGATGCCGTCCGATTGCCCTGACAAGGCGTGGCGTCTCACCGGACCTGGCGGCGCGACTGCGCACTGCACCGGTGCTGTTGTCCGGTGAGACCCCATGACGTCAGTCAAGCCCGGTGGGGGGTAACCCGGCCACACCCAGATAGGGTGCGCTGTCTGGATGGCCGGGAGGAATCCCCAGCCCGGAAGGACCGGCTGCGGCGGACCGCGACGACGCGTCACCGCTGGCACCGGACGCTGCGGTACCGCCGTCGCCTGAAGTGCAGCTAAGCGCCAGGGTCCAGCACGAGCGGAAGTTCACCCTGCGTGATGGCCATCGTCCGGGCGTGATGGCCGTTACCGGGCAGATCCTTACAGGCGCCATGTTCACGAAGCTGTCGCCGCGGTGCGGAAGGTTGTGGTCTCGGCCGTATTCAAGTTGACGCTTGCTTGTTCCCAGCGAGCGACGCGTAGCACGGGTCGGCGGGGCCCGGCTGCCCGGGCAGTGGGGTGAAGCGCTGGAGCTGTATGCCCCAGTGAGGATTACGCACAGTAGCGGGATGATGGACATATGGGCCTCGGGCGTGGACCGGTTCGTGGACCGGCGCGCCGGATAACCCCAGCGCAGCGAGTGCCATCAGCGCGATAACTTGTGTCATCTGTGCAGTTAGCACGCACGGTGCACGGGGCCGTACTTCTTGTAAACGGCAGTCAAACGTGTCCTGATTTCTCGGGGTTTGCCGTCGTGCGACGCCAGTCCACCATCGCCTCCATGTGAACCGGGCCGTCAGGAAGAGGACGACTACCTTACCCGCCACGCGTGATTCATCGCGAAACCCCTGTGCTGACCCCAGATGAACTGAGGCAGCGGCTTCAGAACAGGCTCGACGACCTCGCAATTACGCCTCGGTTTGTTGCCTTGGCTGAGCCAAGCGCGCTGCCGCGGTCAGGTCGGAAAGGTACGTGGCGGCACGGCGGTCGACCTCCGAGATGGGGTCGGCGTAGTGCTTGAGCGTGGTGGCGCCGCCGTCGCCATGCCCGAGCCGGGCAGCGGTGTTCCGCAGGTCGATCCCGCCGCTGAGCAGCTGCGTGGCGGTGTAATGCCGCAGCGACTTGACGTTCATCCTCACTCCAGCCCGGGACGCGATCACCGCTACCTGATGGCTGGTCCAGTCAGGGTTCCACGCAGTCGCGCCGGCGGGATCGTTAGAGAACACATAGGCGCGATCGTCCAGGCCAAGGCCGACAGCAGCCAGCGCCTCCACCGCCCGCTGCCTGTGCGCGGCGAGGACGTCGCAGGTCACCCGATCGATCGCCAGACGGCGATCTTGGTGTGTCTTGGTGTCCTTCCGGATCCGCTGGCCGCCGCGGACCAGATAGTTGTGGGCCACGTGCACGCTGCCCACCTCCAGATCGAGATCCGCCCACCACAGCCCGCACAGCTCGCCGCGCCGCGCACCGGTAACGGCCACCAGCCACAGGTAGGTCGCGAGTTCCGGATGTACGTCCTGCGCGACGGCAGTGACCTTCGCTACCTGGCTAGGGGAGAGGGCGACGGCTGGCTGGCGCCTGTTCTTGGGCAGCTTCGCCGACGCTGCGGGGTATCCACTCCCACCGCACCGCAGTGACGAAAGCGCCCGAGAACCGATAACGCCAGGTCAGAAACGGGTGCGCCGCCAGGGACTCGAACCCCGAACCCGCGGATTAAGAGTCCGCTGCTCTGCCAGTTGAGCTAGCGGCGCGTTCAGAACGCTGTGATCCTAGCAGCAATCGCCGGGGCATGGCGAATTCCGAACGTCAGCTGAGGGAACCGTGTGATGTTCGGAAGAAAAGAGCCAGAACGGTCATATCCTGAACGGTCCGTGGTAGCCAGGACAAGGAGAGGTGCGTGCATGCGTGGCCTGATGGCTACGGTGTGCGCCGAACCGGGTGCGGAGAGGGATTTTGAGGACGACAAGCGGGGCATATGACGGTGACAGCGGTATGACCACCCGTAGCCCTGACCAGCTAGCGGTCAGAGCCGAACTGCCACCCCAGACGGCGCCCGCCCCACCTGCCGCGGCGGGGACTGGAAGACCGGCTGGCCTGGCTGGATGTCCTGCGCGGGCTGGCGGCGCTGGCCGTGGTCTTCAATCACTTCGGCTATTTCGTGCCGTCAGCGGTGAAAGGCCCGGTCTACCAGTGGATAAACCCGGGCGATTACGGCGTATTCGTGTTCTTCCTTATCAGCGGATACATCGTGCCCGCATCGCTGGAACGCAAGGGCAGCGTGCGGACTTTCTGGGTCAGCCGCCTGTTCCGCCTCTACCCGCTTTACCTGCTCGCGGTGGCCATAGCGGTAGCTCTGTACACGGTGCACGTCGGCGGGCTGCGTGGCGAGGGCGCCGACCCGGAGACGTCCATCCTGTCCCAGATGCTGATGATGTCCAACGTGCTGGCCGGGCAGAACCTGCCCAACGTCGTGTGGTCGCTCTCCTACGAGATGATCTTCTACCTGCTGCTGACGGCCCTGTTCATGGCCCGGGTGCACCGACACAGCAGCAGGTTTGCGCTGGCCTTCGGCACCGCTGCCGTCGTCCTCGGCGGCCTGCTGCCGCAGGCGTACTTCACCACCAACCTGTGGAGCCCGCGCATCATCGCGCTCATCGCCGACCTGGTCGTGCTCACCGGGCTGGCCTTTGCGGTCGCCCTGCGCGGCATGCCGCGCCTGGTGGGGGCCACTCTGGCCGCGATGGTCGGGCTGACCCTGCTCGCCTTCAACGGCACCTGGCTGTTCCCGTGGGAGGCGCTGTCGATCCTGGCCCTCATGTTCACCGGGACGATGCTCTACCGCGCCGAACAGGGCCAGTACTCGTGGCGGAAGGCCATTGCCATCGCGGTCGCCGTGCTGGGGCTCGCCATCGCGGCCGGCGTGTGGCACCACAACCCCGGGAACATGTCCGCCCACGACCAGTTCATCTGGGAGCGCACCTGGTTCATGTCGGTCTTCGTGGCCGGCCTGACGTTCGGGATCGGGCTGGCCCTGCGGCACGTCACCTGGCCCCGGATACTGACCTGGCTGGGGCTGATCAGCTACTCGATCTACCTGCTGCACCCGGCGCTCATCGAGGTCTTCCGCCACCTGACCTGGACGTCGCATCATTCGTTCTGGGTCCAGGTGCTCCTCGACGCGTTGTTCGTGGCCGTCCTGATCGCGGTGTGCTCGGCGACCTACCTGTTCGTGGAGCGGCCCATGCAGGAGGTCGGCCGTCGGCTGGCTCGCCGGCTCGATGCCCGGTTCGGTCCCGACCGCTTCCCGGCCCGGATGCGCACCCCCGAACCCGCCCTGGCTCACGGCTCCCGCACCACCGAATAGGCCGCGCTGCGGCATCCTGGTGTCATGGCTCCACCGTCACCCAAGCCGTCCGCACCCAAGCCGTCCGCACCCAAGCCGTCCGCACCCAAGCCGTCCGCACCCAAGCCGTCCGCACCCGGGCCGTCCGCACCCGGGCCGTCCGCACCCGGGCCGTCCGCCCCGGGCCGTCCGCACCCGCGTCGCTCGCGGTGCCGCTGCCGCCGCCGCGTGACCCCGGTTCGCCCTACCGGGTCTGCCTGGTCTGCCTCGGGAACATCTGCCGGTCACCGATGGCCGAGACCGTGCTGCGCGCCGCGCTGACCGACGCCGGCCTGGCCGAAGCGGTCACGCTGGACAGCTCGGGCACCGGAGACTGGCACGTCGGCCAGCAGATGTACCCGCAGGCCCGCCGGGCGCTGGCCAAGCGCGGCTACGACGGCTCCACGCACCGGGCCAGGCAGTTCCGGGCCTCATGGCTTCCCGATCGCGACCTGATCCTGGCTATGGACGCGGGCAATCTCGCCACCCTGCGGCAGATGGCCGGCCTGGAAGACCGTGACCGGATCCGCCTGTTCGGCGAGGTAGGCGGGCTGGGGGAGATCGGCGGCGGCGAGATCCCCGATCCCTACGGCGGGAACGAGGCCGACTTCGCTTATGTGCTCGACCTGCTCGGCGCCGCCGCGCCGGTCATCGCCGCCCGGCTGGCCCAGCTGCTCGGCCATTCCGGCACCCCGGCGTGAGCCGTTCCGCCGCCGTGGCCGACCGGCTCGCGCGGCTGACCGGGCTGCCCGTCCGCGAAGCACGGGTCGTCGGCGCGCAGCACGGCTACCAGCACCTCATGATGACCCTGTCCGGTGGCCGCCGCGCCTTCGCCAAGGCCGTCCCGGCCCCCGATCCGGGCGATGCTCCCGCGCCGGGCATAGTCCCCGATCCGGCCGCGCCCCCTGACCCGGGTGCGGACCCCGGTCGTGCCGCGGTCCCCGGTCGTGCCGCGGTCCCCGGTCGTGCCGCGGTCCCCGGTCGTGCCGCGGCCCCGTCCGCGGAGTTCGCCGCCGCCTTCGCGGCCGAGGCGAACGGCCTGCGCTGGCTGGCCGAGGCCGGTGCCGTCCCGGTGCCGGAGGTGCTGGCCGCCAGCCCGGAGGCGCTCGTCATCTCGATGATCCCCGCCGGCCGGGCCACACCGGAGGCGGCCTTCGGGTTCGGTACGGACCTGGCCCGGCTGCACGCGGCCGGCGCAGACGGCTTCGGCGCGCCGTGGCCGGGGTTCATCGCCAGCCTCCCGCTGGACAACACCCAGGACGCGGGGGACTGGCCGCAGTGGTACGCGCAGCGCAGGCTCCTCCCGTTCCTGAGCCGGGCCGTGGACGCGGGCGCGCTGCGGTCCGAAGACGCGCGCCTGGTGGAGGCGGTCATCGACCGGATCGGCTCGCTGGCCGGGCCTGCCGAACCGCCGAGCCGGATCCACGGCGACTGCTGGGCCGGGAACGTGCTGTGGTCCGGCGGACGGGGCTGGCTCATCGACCCGGCGGCGCACGGCGGTCACCGTGAGACCGACCTGGCCATGCTGGCCCTGTTCGGCGCGCCCGGCCTGGACCGGATCCTGGCCGGCTACGACGACACGGTCCCGCTGGCGGCGGGCTGGAGGTCCAGGATCCCGCTGCACCAGTTGCACCCGCTGCTGGTGCACGCGTGCCTGTTCGGTGCCTCGTACCGGGAAGAGGTCCGGTCCGCGGCCCGCGCGGCCCTGGCCATCTAGGATCGGACCGGGTAGCGGGTTGCTTGCCATCAAATATGATATCGAAAACCATGCCTAGGCGCCTGAGGACACGCCGAGATTGCCGTCACAGGATTACCATCTTCCGGACTGTGAAGGGGACGCGTTCAAGACGTCCGGCGCGGCGACGACGGCCCAGGCCAGCGACCGGGAAGTCACTGGGTCGCAGCGGGCGCATCTAGGACGGCGGCTGGCCGGCCGTCACCGCCGCACGCCGTGCGGCAGCTCGTCCGTCGCACCGGTCCCGTCCGGCTCCTTGCTCATCCCAGGTACGCCCTCGCCGCTCATCCCGGGATCGCCGCTCATCCCGGGATCGTCGCCCATCCCGGGATCGTCGCCCATCTCGGGATCGTCGGCCGGGTCGGTGTCGTCTGGATGGCCCAGCGCCTCGGGAGCCAGCGGGAGCGCGATCCGGAACGTCGCCCCCTCGCCCACGGCCGTACGCACCGAAGTGACGCCGCCCTGGGCCGCCACCAGCGCCCGCACGATCGCCAGGCCCAGCCCGCTGCCCCCGGTGGTGCGCGTCCGGGCCTGGTCCGCACGGTAGAACCGCTCGAACGCGCGGTGGGCCTGCTCGGGGGTCATGCCGGGCCCATGGTCGGTCACGTCGAGGATCGCGGCCGGGGTGTGATCGCCCGCCTGGGGATCGAGGGTCCCGGTACTGAGCGATACCTCGATCGGGGTCCCGTCCGGGGTGTGCGTGAGCGCGTTGCTCGTCAGGTTCCCGATCACCTGCCGCAGCCGCGCCTCGTCGCCGACGACCAGGAACGCGGCCCCGGGCTGCACCGACAGGTCGATGGTCCGGCCCGGCGCCAGCAGCCGCGCGTCGTGCACCGCGTCGGCGGCCAGCACGAGCAGGTCGACCGGCTGCCGGGCCAGCGGCCGCTGCTGGTCGAGCCGGGCCAGCAGCAGCAGGTCCTCGACGAGCAGCCCCATCCGGGCCGCTTCCTTCTCCACCCGCTGCATGATCCGGTCCAGGTCGTCGGGTGTGAGCCCGGCCCACGGCCGCCCCGGCGTCCGCCGCGTGGTCCCGGTCCCAGCGCCGGACCAGGCCGCCGCGCTGGCGGTAGTACTCGGCGAAGCCGCGGATCGCGGTCAGCGGGGTACGCAGCTCGTGGCTGGCGTCCGCGATGAACCGGCGCATCCGCTCCTCGGACTGGTGCGCCGCCGCCTCGGATTGCTCCCGGGCGTGGAACGCGGTCTCGATCTGGCTCAGCATTGTGTTCAGCGACCGGCCGAGGCTGCCGATCTCGGTCCGCGGGTCGCGTTCGGGCACCCGGCGGTTCAGGTGCCCGGCCGCGATCTCCCCCGCGGTCTCCTCGATCTCCACCAGCGCCCGCAGGTTCGCCCGCACCACGGCGAAGCCGATCATCGCCAGCACGATCAGGATCAGGACGCTCACGCTGATGTCGAGCCTGGTCAGGTACGCCATGTTCTGGTTGAGGTTGCCGAGGCTTATGCCGACGACCAGCGTGCCCGGCTGGTAGTTGATGCCGTCCGTGGTGTAATTCACGGGCTGGGTGATGACACGCCAGTCGGTGCCGCCGGACACCGCCGGAACCGTGACCAGTTGACCCGAGGTCCCGTTCGACCCGGTGTCAGCTGGCCGGTATGGCGGGCCCGGGGGTGGTGAGATTCGGCGAGTTGCCGATCCCCTGCACGAGCTGCCCGTTGGCGTCGAGCACCTCGACCACGTTGCTGTTCAGCAGGAACATGTCCTGGTGCCCCCGGCTGAAGGCGAACGGGTCGCTCGCGACCTGCGCCTGCAGGCTGCGCACCTGCCCATCGACCTGGTCCTGCAGGTAGCCACCGAACACCGCGATGGCGACGAAACCCATGACCGCCAGGGCCACGGCGACGAGGGCGAGGACCGCGGTGACCAGCTTGGTCCGCAGGGAGGTGCGGCTGGACACCTGGCGGACGGCCTGCCATCGCCGCGCTGCCCGGCTGTTCGCTCCCTGTGCTGTCATGGCCGAACGCACCCTTAAGAAGACGGGAGCCGCAGCACGTATCCCACGCCGCGCAGGGTGTGGATCAGCCGGGGTTCCTTGCTGTCCACCTTGCGGCGCAGCACCGACACGTAGGACTCGACGATGCCGGTGTCGCCGCGGAAGTCGTAGTCCCACACGTGGTCGAGGATCTGCATCTTCGACAGCACCCGGTTCGCGTTGCTCATGAAGTACCGCAGCAGCTTGAATTCGGTGGGGGAGAGCTGGATCTGCTCCCCGCCCCGCCACACTTCGTGGCTTTCCTCGTCGAGTTCGAGGTCGGCGAACGTGAGCCGGGGCGTCGGCTCCACGCCGTCTCCCCGGGTGCGGCGCAGGACGGCCCGGATCCGCGCGATGACCTCCTCCAGGCTGAACGGCTTGGTGACGTAGTCGTCGCCGCCCAGCGTGAGGCCGCGGATCTTGTCCTCGGTGGCGTCACGGGCGGTCAGGAAGACGACCGGGATCCGGGCGCCGCCGCCACGCAGGCGCCTGATGACGTCGAACCCGTCCATGTCCGGCAGCATCACGTCCAGGACGATGAGGTCGGGGCGGTGCCGCTGAGCAGCCTGTACCGCCTCGGTTCCGGCGGCCGCGGTGACGACGTCGAAACCCGCGTAGCGCAGGCTGGCGGACAGCAACTCGAGGATGTTCGGCTCGTCTTCGACGACGAGCAGCCTGGCATCCGGTCGCTGCCGCGCATCGGTCAGCGTGTCCATGCTGTGTATTCTCGCCCGCAACGCTGAGGATAACCTGAATGCCCGCTGGAGATGGCCTCCGGCCTGTGGGACTGTGTTCTAGGCAACAGTTCGCTGGCCGCTCACCTGCGTAGGCTCCTAGTGCGCGGCGCGCCAGTAGGCGATGGCGGCGGGACGTGAGCCGACGCCGAGCTTGGAGTAGATCCTCCTGACGTGGTTCTTCACCGTTTTCTCGGCCAGGAACAGCCGAGCGGCGATCTGGCCGTTGGTCTGCCCGTCCGCGATGAGGGACATGACCTCGGCTTCTCGTGCGGACAACAACCCTTGAGACTCGCTGCCGTCGGCCGGGTCGGCCGCGTCGGATACCTCCCTCGGTGCGTCTGCCCGGATGCGTGTCCTGGCACCGTTCAACGCGAGACCCTTCACCCCCGCCCAGTCCAGGATCCTCACGAACGTCCATGTGACCTCCGGCTGCGGGCAGCCGAGCCGCACCGCAGCGAACCTAGCAAACACGGCCTGTCGGGCCATCTCATGAAGGTGCCTGTAAATGTATACATACACCGACACTGACGCCCTGGTTTTGAACTCATACCCACGCTGGCCGGGGCGTATGCCCAGCGGCTGCCTGGTCTGCGCTACGAGGTCCCCGCGACCGAGGCGTCGGTGATGAGGTTCTTGGGCAGCGGCGTGTCGGTGGCCAGGTCATGGAAGAACGCCTTCGCCTCATAGAATCCGTCCATGCCGTACGCCGCGATCCGGGTCAGCAAAGGCGCGATGTTCGTCCGTAGGCACGGCATCGAGCCGATCAGCGGAGTCGCGATCCTTGGTCAAGACCAGACGCCGGTCGATCTGCCCACCCCGGCCGGCCTGCGGTGACCCCGGACGAGCCCACTGCGGACCAGTTGCGCCGCGACCCGCTCCCGCTGCGCGGCCGGGTCGCCCTGGTCACCGGGGTCAGCCGCCGCGCGGGCATCGGGTACGCGGTGGCCCGCAGGCTGGCCGCGCTGGGGGCCAGCCTGTTCCTGCACCACTACGCCCCGCACGACCGCGACCAGCCCTGGGGAGAGGATCCCGGCGGACCTCAGGCCGTGGCCCGCGGCGTGCACGACGCCGTGGCCGATGCCGACGCCCACGTTCGCTGGCTGCAACTCGACCTCGCCCTGCCCGGCGCGCCCGCCGAGCTCATCGAGGCGGCGGCCGAAGCCTGCGGCCACCTGGACATCCTGGTCTGCAACCACGCGCGCAGCGGCGGCGACGGCCCGCTCGGCGCGCTGGACGCGGCCCTGCTCGACGCGCACTGGGCCGTCAACACCCGCTCCACGATCCTGCTCACTCAGGCCTTCGCCGCCCAGCACGACGGCCGGCCCGGCGGCCGGGTCATCTTCATGACCTCGGGGCAGGATCTCGGCCCGATGACCGGCGAGGTCGCCTACGCCGCGAGCAAAGGCGCCCTGGCCTCGATCACAAAAACGCTGGCCGACCAGCTGGCCGACCAGCGGATCACCCTCAACGCCGTCAACCCGGGCCCGGTCGACACCGGCTACGCGCCGCCCGAGGCTCACGAGGCCGTCCGCCGCCGTTTCCCGGGTCAGCGCTGGGGCGTCCCCGACGATCCGGCTCGCCTGATCGCCTGGCTGGCCACCGACGAGGCGGAGTGGATCACCGGCCAGGTCATCAACAGCGAAGGCGGCTTCCGCCGCTCGGCCTGACCGGCTGACCCCCCGCTGACCCCCCGCGCGCCGACCCCCCGCTGACCCCCGCGCGCCGACCCCCCGCTGACCCCCGCGCGCCGACCCCCCGCTGACCCCCGCGCGCCGACGCCCCGCTGACCCCCGCGCGCCGACCCGCGTCTGCCTCACGCACCGCTTGACACAGGTAGTTCATCGGTATATAACGGCGGTATGAGCGGTAGGGCGATGCAGGAAGCGACGTTCCTGATCTTGACCGCGCTGGCCGACGGCGCCCAGCACGGGTACGGCATCATCATGGACGTCCAGCAGATCTCCGGCGGTCGGGTCAAGCTCCGGGCCGGAACCCTCTACACCGCGCTGGACCGCCTCCGGGCCGACCGGCTGATCACGGTGGATCGGGAAGAGATCGTGGAGGGCCGGCTGCGCCGCTACTACCGGCTGACCCCGGAGGGCACCAAGGTGCTGGCTGCCGAGGCGGCCCGGCTGCAGGCGAACGCGACGGTCGCGCTGACGCGGCTGCGCCCTGGACTGGCGGGAGGCCTGGCATGAGCGACACGCAGACCCTGGAGCGGGCGTACCGGCGGATCCTGTCCTGCTACCCGCGGTCGTTCCGCGCCGACAGCGAGGACGAGATCCTGGCCGTGCTGCTGGCCACCGCCGCCGAGGGCCAGACCCGGGTCGGCTGCGCCGAGGCGTGGGACCTGGTCCGCGGGGCGGTGCGGATGCGGCTATCGCCGGCCGCGCCGCGGCCGCGGACGGTACGGGCCGCGGTCAAGCTGATGCTGGCCGGGGCGGCCGCCGAACTGGCCGCGGTGATCACCGTCGCGGTGACCGCAAGCGCCGTCCGGGCGGCGGTGGCGGCCCGGTACCCGGCGGCCGTGCCCGCCGCCACGGTTCATGAAGTCCTCGTCTTGGCCTGCGCGCCGGTGGCGATCGGGCTGTGGCTGTGGCTGGCCTGGGCGAACGGCCAGGGCCAGGACTGGGCCAGGATGATATCGGCGGCCTGCTTCGGGCTGCTCAGCCTGGTCATGCTGGGCAACCTGTCCCAGCACGCCGCCACTTACGCCCCCGCGAACATGATCGCCGCCGCGATCGTCTGGGCCATCGGCCTGGTCTCGGTAGTGCTGATCTTCACCCCGGCGGCCTGGCGATACTACCGGCCTCAGCCCGTCCAGCCGTAACCCTCCATGGCCTCCCGAACGCTGCAGGAGGCGACCCTGCTGGTGCTGATCGCGCTGTCCCGCGGCAGCCGGCACGGGTACGGCATCATCACCGACGTCCAGGAGATCTCCGGCGGCCGGATCAAGCTCCGGGCCGGGACCCTGTACGCCGCCCTGGACCGGCTGCGCGCGGACGGTCTGGTCGGGATCGACCGGGAGGAGATCGTGGCCAGCCGGCCGCGCCGCTACTACCGGCTCATCCCCGCGACCCGGAATCAGCTGGCTCCCGGACCCGACCTTCGCGCCGGCAACGCCGAACGCGAGGCAGCGGCCGCGGCCCTGGGCGAGCACTTCGCGCAGGGCCGCCTGGCCCTCGACGAGCTCATCGCCCGCCTCGACGTCGCCCTCACGGCCACCATGCAGAGCGAAATCGCCCACACCACCC
>CAWDEB010000035.1:0-263724 GCA_963801155.1 uncultured Actinomycetes bacterium | reverse complement strand
TGACGCCGCTGCGTTCGAGTTCACGCAGCCGCCGGTGACAAGGGCCGGGGGTGAGCAGCACCCTGTCGGCGAGCTCGGTGACCGTCAGTCGGCCGTCGGCTTGCAGCTCGGCAAGGATCGCTCGGTCCACTGAGTCCATACCGAAAGTTTATTGCCGAAACTCGGTCTATGACAGCAAAAATGGCAAGCATTCGTCCCGTAAAACGACGTAACGTCTTAGCTGAAGGCCCTCGCCTGACAGAATCATGGAGAACGTGCCGATGCAGACGGTGTTCGCGTTGCTTCCGCTGGTGGCAGCGTTCCTGGCGGTGCCCCAGTTCCTGGCCGCAGTTGGCCCGGGTCCGCCGCGGCGGCACGACGGCTGGGGTGTCGTGGTCGTGGGCGGCGCTGACGAGCGTGAACAACGCCGCCTGGCTGGCCTACTTCGCGCTGTCCGGCTTCTGGACCGCGCTGGTGCCCGCCATCTCGGCGACTGCTCCTGTCGGGCCAGCTCGCGGTCGTGCTGGCCCGCCGCGGCGGCGGCATGCCGAAACGGCCCCTGATGCTTGCCTCGGCGTGGGCGGTGGTGCTGCTCACCGCCGCCGCGGTGTTCGGCCGCACCGGACTGGGCTCGGTCCTGGCTGTCGCCTTCGCGCTCCAGGTCACGCCGTCGGTGTGGACGGTGTACCGGTCCCGCGGACACGGCCGGTGTGTCCCGGGGCACCTGGCTGCTGATCTTCGGTGAACTGCTGTGCTGGGGGGTGTTCGGCATCCACGAAGCCGACCCCCGGCTGATCGTGCTCGGAGCCACCGGTGTCGTGGCCAGCCTGCTCGTGCTGGCCCGCGTGTCCTGGCCGCGGGCAGACCGGGCGCCGGTCACCCATCTGGCACAAGTGCCGTGACCGCCGCGGCGGTGCGGGTCCCCTGCGTTCCGGCGGGGCACGGCCGTGCCCTTGAGATGATCCGTCGAGCCGGACCGAGAGGACCACAGACATGAGCTGGATGATCGAACGCCGCGGGCGGGTGGCCGTGGTGACGATGACGACCAACCCCGTCAACGCGCAGAACCAGGCCTTCTTCGCCGACCTGCACGACGCCTTCGACCGGCTCGAACGCGATCACCCTGACTCCCCGGTCGTGCTGACCGGCACCGGCCGCCGGTTCTCCGCCGGGCTTGATCTGGATGAGCATTTCCGGCTGTTCGCCGGCGACCCGGCCGCCGTCGGGTCGTGGTTTGCCGGCTACCGGGCCACGAACATGCGGCTGTTCACCTACCCGCGTCCCACCGTCGCCGCCATCAACGGCCACGCCTTCGCCGGCGGGCTCATCACGGCCGCGGTCTGCGACCACCGCATCGCCGTCACCAGCGACGCCACTTTCGGGCTCAACGAGGTGCCGATCGGCATCCCGATGCCCGCGGTCTACGTCCGCATGCTCGCCTACGCCTGGGGCGAGCCGGTCGCCGCCCGGACCTGTCTGCTCGGTGAGATCTTCACCCCCGCCCAGGCCCACGCGCTCGGCATGGTGCGCGAACTCGTCCCGGCCACGGACCTGCTGGACCGGGCCGTGGCCATCGCCGGGCAGACCCCCGAGGACTGCCTCGAGCAGTACGCCTTCACCAAACGCGCCTGCCAGGCCGCGGCACTGCGCGACATCGCCAGCCTCGCCGACCCGCTCGACACCGAACTTCCCCAGTGGATGACCAGCGAGCACGCCCAGCACGCGCACCGCCGCTACTGGCAGCAGCTCAAGGGCCGCCCGGCAGACTGGTGACCCGGACCGCCCGGGAGGCAACCTCAGGCCGGGCCAGGAGAGCACATGGCGGATGATCCGGGTCGCCCGGGTGCCGGAGCAGATCTGGCGAGCATCACCACGTCACGTGCAACGTCAGACTGCCAGGTCACCCGACGGCGATACCCTTAAGGGATGACCGATGATGTGCTGACGATTGAAGGGCTGCGCCGTCGCCGTGAGGAGATCCTCGGCGTCGCGCGCAGGCGCAGGGCTCATCGTGTCGCGGTGTTCGGCTCGGTTGCTAGGGGAGAGGCTCGCCCGGACAGTGATGTGGACCTGCTCGTGGATTTCGAGCCGGGCGCCTCCCTTCTTGATCACGTCGGCTTGTTCCAGGATCTTGAGGATCTCCTCGGAGTCGGTGTCGACGTCGTCACGCGCAGCGCCCTCAAGCCCCGAGATGACCACATCCGCGCCGAGGCCGTGGATCTGTGACCAGAGGAGTCGATGACCTTCTGGCAGACCTGGCCGAGGCAGCCGACGCAGCAGCCGAGCTTGTGAGTCTTGGGAAGAAGCGCTGGGACCCTGAGCGCCCGCTGAGGCTAGCGGGTGAGGCGGTCATTGGCCGGTTGGGCGACATTGCTGCCAAACTGCCTGACGAGATTATCGGAGGATGTCCCGGCCTTCGTAGAACTTGAGAGTGGCGGTCCCCCGCCTGGTGCCTGCCGAGTGGTAGGTGTCGGGCAACCGCCAAGTCATCCGACGAAGGAAGGGGACCGCCGTGAGCAACATCTATCAGAAGGACCGCCGCCGTGCCCAGCCTGACCCGCTGCCGGGGGAGGTCGCCGTGCCGGAGCAGGTGATCGTGTCGATGGCCGAGATCGCCGAGTCGGCGAAGGAGGGCCTGCTCGCCCTGGCTGTCGGCACTGGCCTGCAGGTGATGGCCGCGATGTTCGGCGAGGACGCTGAGCGGCTGTGCGGGCCGGAGGGCAAGCACAACCCCGGCCGGGCGGGATACCGGCACGGCAGCGAGGCCGGGTCGGTCACCCTGGGCGGGCGCCGGGTACCGGTGACCCGGCCGCGGGTGCGCGCCGCCGACGGGTCCGGCGAGCTGCACCTGCCCGTCCTATGACCTGTTCTCCTCCACCGAGATCCTGGGCCCGATGGCGCTGGAGAAGATGCTCGCCGGGCTGTCCTCACGCCGTTACCGTGCCGGGCTGGAGCCCGCCGGGCAGGCGGTGGAGGAGACCGGCGGCGGCCACGAGCAAGTCGGCGGTGTCGCGCCGGTTCGTGGCCGCGACCGAGACCGCGCTCGCCGAGCTGATGTCCCGCCGGCTCGATGACCTGGACCTGGTCGCGCTGATGATGATGGGGTGCACTTCGGCGAGCACACCTGCGTCGTCGCCCTCGGCATCGACATCCAGGGGGTCAAGCACCCGCTGGCGCTGGAGGAGGGCTCGACGGAGAACGCGACCCTGGTCACGGACCTGATCACCGGGCTGCGCGAGCGCGGCCTGGACGTCACCAGGCCCATCCTGGCCGTGCTGGACGGGGCCAAGGCCCTGTCCCGCGCGGTCAAGGACGTCTTCGACAAGCCGCTCATCCAACGATGCCAGCAGCACAAGATCAAAAACGTCAGGGACAAGCTGCCGGACAAGCTCCGGACCGTCGTAGAGCGGCGGATGCGCCAGGCCTACCACGCCGAATCGGCCGCTGAAGGCCGAGGGCCTGCTGACCGAGCTGGCCCGCGAGCTGGACAAGACCCACCCCGGCGCCGCCGCCAGCCTGCGCGAGGGCATGGCCGAGACGCTGACCATCTTGCGGCTGGGCGTGCCGCCCACCCTGGCCCGCACGCTCCGCTCGACCAACCCGATCGAATCCATGATCGAGATCTGCCGGGAGCACTCCAAGAACGTCAAGCGGTGGCGGAACGGGCAGATGGCGCTGCGCTGGTGCGCCGCCGGGATGCTCGAAGCCGATCACCAGTTCCGCCGCGTCAACGGGCACCTGCACCTGCCCAGGCTCCGCGCCGCGTTGGAGGCCCACTTCACCAAGAATGTCACTGCCGCAAGCCAGGATGAGGATCAGAACGTGGCCTGAGGTCACCGGGGCCGCCACCGGAGTTCAACGGACTCGGGACAACCTTTGCGTACCGTAATGGCTCCGGAATGCGAGAGCAACGCTCTCAGTCTCGCGCCGGGCGAGCAGCATCGCGGCTGGCCGCAGAGTACGCCTGAAATCAGGCAGGTAGGCGCCGCGAATCAGGCTATATGACCACCAAGTAGAGCATCGTCAGGACGCGCGCAGCGGCGATTCACGCTCGCTCGCGGTATATCCGGAACGGGCTAGGGTGGGGGGTGGCGGGTCAGGCTGGGCAGCAGGACTTCGTTGACGAGAGCGTTCAGTGTCTCGGCGGGCACGGACCGCTTGTGCTGCAGGACGCGGAACATGATGTAGGCGGGCAGCACATCCCAGATGTCGTCGCTGATGACCTCCGGGACGATTTCCCCCCGGGTGACGGCGCGGCGCAGCACCCCGTGAACCTGGTCCTTCCTGCCGCGGTACAAGTCGTCGACGAGCAGTTCCCGCAGCCGTGGGTTGCGGTCGCCGACGGCGAGGATCCCGGCGATGGTCCGGCCGTACTCCTGCGCGTCCTTGGCGATTATCCCGGCGAGGGCGAGCAGGTCGCCGCGCAAGGAGCCGGTGTCGGCAGGCACGCCGAGCTCCCCCTGGATGCGGTGTGCGAACGCCGCGCAGACCAGCTCGGCCTTGGAGGGCCAGCGCCGGTACACCGTCGTCTTGCTGGCGTGCGCCCGCGCGACGACCTGATCGACGGTGAGCTTGTCGTATCCGGTCTCGTCCAGCACCTGCAGGGTGACCGTCAGCAGTTCGGCCTCCCGCGGCGTGAGCGAGGGGCCCAGCAAGCCCCGGCCTGCGCTGCGGCGGCCGCCCTCAGCGTCGGCGGAGATCGTCATGGCAGCACCTTACCGGTCTTGACGAGGATACGATACAGTATCGTACTGTGCTAGGGTATGAGTGGCGCACTGGAAGGACGCCCGATGATGGGCTCTGCAGCGTGCCCCGCAGCGATATCCGACGGAGGTCCTATCGTGCCTACAGGCCTGGACGCGGACACGGTTGGGCCGGTCGATGCCGCCGTGATCCTGTTCGAGGGAAACAAATTCAGCGGGGACGTGGCTCCCGCGCTGGCCGAGTTGAACGACAGCGGGACCGTCCGCATCATCGACTTCGCGTTCGTGCGCAAGGAGGCCGATGGCGCGGCCTCGGTCGTTGAGGCCGGTGACGCAGAAGTAGCCGACGCGTTCGACTTCCACGCCACGCGGTTCGACCTGCTCTCGGAAGAGGATCTGCTCGGGATCGCCGATCAGCTGGAGGCCGGCTCGTCCGCGCTGGTGATCGTGTGGGAGAACAGCTGGGCCGCCCGGCTCGCGGCGGCGGTCCGCGCCTCCCACGGCCAGCTGATCTCCCAGGAGCGGATCCCCCGCCAGACCGTCCTGCGCGCCATCGCCGCGCTCGACGAGGAGTAAGACGAGCCACGCCACCCAGACGAGCAGGAGGAACCATGCCACCCAGACGAAGAGGACGTCCCGGCCTGATGGGCACGATGGCCCGTACCGCGGTCGTCGCCGGTACGGCCACCGTGGTAGCGGGAAGCGTGTCGCAGCATTCGGCGCAGAAGGCCGCCCAGCAGCAGCAGGCGGCCACAGCCCAACAGCAGCAAGAGGCTGCCCAGCAGCAGGCGATGATCGACCAGGCCGCGGCCCAGGCAGCCGCCCAGACAGCGGCCCAGCTCCAGGCCCAGCAGCCAGCACCACAACCTCCGGCCCCGCCCGCAGCGGCGCCGGAGGATCGCATGGCCAAGATCAAGGAACTTGGCGAGATGAAATCCCAGGGCCTGCTGACCGACGAAGAGTTCGCCGCCGAGAAGGCGCGGATCCTGGCCACGTAGCAGGCCTTTGGTCCCGGCGTGTGAGGAGCGCTGACACCCGTCGGCCGACGCCACAAGCTCGGGCCGTGCGGTGCTTGGACAGCCCCTCGTCGCTAAGGTCACTAGCCGCGGAAGACGCCTTCGAGCCTGCTGAACTAGCTGCTGCTTGGCGCTGAGCGCGCAGAACGCAGACGGCCGGAACCGTCGCGAGGTGGGAGAATCACAATGATGCGCAAGTTCGCAGCGGAACTGCTGGGCACCGCACTGCTCGTGTTTTCCGGGGTCGGGGTGGCGACCCTCATGTTCGGGTTCAAGTTCGACGGCGGAAGCGTCGCGGCGGGGGTGGTGGCCACGGCGCTGGCATTCGGGCTCGTGCTTCTGGCCCTGGCCTACACACTCGGGCCGATATCGGGCTGTCACGTCAATCCGGCGGTCACCATGGGCGCGCTGCTGGCTGGCCGCATCCCGCTGGCCGAGGCCGTCGGCTACTGGGTGGCCCAGTTCGTGGGCGGCATCCTCGGCGCGCTGGTGCTGTGGGGGATGTTTAATACTTCGCCCCTGTACAGCACATCCAAGACGGGGCTCGGCGCGAACGGCTGGGGGGCGGCATCCGACATCCACATCGGGGCGGGCGGCGCCTTCCTCGCGGAGGTCGTCCTGACCGCCTTGTTCGTCTTCGTCATCCTCGGGGTCACCAGCAAGCTGGGGAACGCGGCGACCGCAGCCATGGTGATCGGCCTGGCCCTCACGGTGGCCAACCTCACCGGGATACCGATCACCGGAGCGTCGGTGAACCCAGCGCGCAGCCTCGGCCCGGCCCTGATCGTCGGCGGAACCGCGCTGAGCCAGGTGTGGCTATTCATCGTGGCCCCGCTGGTCGGCGGCATCGCCGCCGCCGGGCTGCACTGGCTCGTCTATCCCAGACCCGCACCGGAGGCACCAGCCGCCGAAGGGCCAGCCACCGAGGTGCCAGCCGGCGCCCCGGCAGCATAGCCGCAGGCTCCCTGTGGCGACATCCGCCGCCATGACACGGCCCGGGCCGGTAGCCCAGGCGGATTTGCGCAAGCGCTCCGATGGGCAACGATGGCAGGAAACCGAGCTTCCTACACCAGACGGCAGCGATAGCGAAGGGTGATCCGCGCGTAGCGCCGGGCTGGTGCCCTGCCGATCTGCTCCGAATGTCGGGACCTTCGGCCCTAAATACGCACTTCACCGCCGGGTGACAGTAAGGCCAGGCCATGGGCCCACGATCGGTGTCTGCGCTGCAGCCGCCCGCCCGGGTGGCGCGGAAAGAAGCCAGGCACAGACGGCAGGGTCCCGGCGATTCTGGCATGGGGGGCACAATGACATCTGCACCAACAACCACGCCTAGGGGCACGGGCGGGTACCGCGCGGAAGGCCGCGGCTACGGACTGGTCCTGTTCGCGGCGATCCTGCTGCTCGTCGTGGGGTTCTTCAACATGATCTACGGCATTGCCGCGATCGCCAACTCGCACGTCTTCGTCGCCAACGCGCACTACGTGTTCGCCAACCTGCGCGCCTGGGGCTGGATCACGCTCATCATCGCCGTCCTGCAGCTGGTCGCGGCGGCCGGAGTCCTGGCGGGCAACCAGCTGGCCCGCTGGTTCGCGGTGGCCGTGGTCGGGCTCAACGCCATCGACATGATGTTCTTCATCCCGGCTTACCCGTTCTGGGCGCTGACCATCATCGCCGTGGACGTGGTCGCGCTGTACGGGCTGTGCGCTTACGGCAGCCGCGAAAATCTGGGCGCCGTCTAGCTCTAGCCCCGCAGTGCCCGGACCGGTCCTGACCTGGAACAGGTTCGGCCGAAGAGGAATCGGGAAGCCCGGTACGGGCCCGGTAAGCAGTGGGGGATCTGTTCCATCCTTCCGCCGGACCCAGGACCGGGCAGCCTGGTCGTCCGGGTTCGTTCCGGTAGTCTGACCGCCAGGGACCCGGACAGCTCGAAAATAGGATTCGGCTGGTAACCGGCAGGTGTTCTGTCCCTCAGGCGGCGTGCGTGTACTCGTTGATCAGGCCGTTTAGGACAGGTTTTCGGCGGATCTGTTGTGTGTCGATGTCGGTCACGGTGGCGCGGGGACCGTCGCGTTCATCGTCGGGGACGTGTTGCGCGATGCCTTGGTGAGGCCGGGCGGTGTGTAATGCGCCTGGTATTCGGCCACGACGTCGTGCAGGTGCTGCTCGCCGAGGATCAGGATGCGGTCCAGAAGCTCACGGCGCAGGGTCCCGACCAGGCGTTTGCAGATCGCGTTCATGCGCGGCGTCCGGACAGCGGTGCGCAGGATCCTGGTACCGGTCCCTCGGCGGCCTGGACTACCTGCGCGCCGGAGACACGGGGTGTCGGTAAGAACGGTGTCAGGAACCGCGTTAAAGCGTCCAGTTTGCTGAACACCACCTCCCGGCAGGGTGCTATGCATATAGGCCCGGCTGGCGGTGACGGAACGGGTTGTACGCCTCATGAGAGGCATGATCAGGGCTCACGGGCTCCCGTACAGCTCGTGAACGTGCCCGTCGGCGTCAATGAAGTTGACGTGCTGGCTGCCGTCGCCTTGCAAGTACCCATCCAGCGACCCGGTTAGGGCCGGGGTTCCCCCGGCAAACTTGGTTAGGTCGTTGTCCACCCACTGGGCCGCCGGATCCGGGCTCCTGTACAGCTCGTGAACGTGCCCGTCGGCGTCAATGAAGTTGACGTGCTGGCTGCCGTCGCCTTGCAAGTACCCAACGAGTTCACTGGTGACTTTGGCCGGGGTTCCCCCGGCAAACTTGGTTAGGTCGTTGTCCGCCCACTGGGCCGCCGGATCCGGGCTCCTGTACAGCTCGTGAACGTGCTGGTTGGCGTCAATGAAGTTGACGTGCTGGCTGCCGTCGCCTTGCGAGTACCCATAGGGTCCACTGGCGTTTATTTCGGCCGGGGTTCCCCCGGCAAACTTGGTTAGGTCGTTGTCCACCCACTGGGCCGCCGGATCCGGGCTCCTGTACAGCTCGTGAACGTGCTGGTTGGCGTCAATGAAGTTGACGTGCTGGCTGCCGTCGCCTTGCGAGTACCCAACGAGACTACTGTCGGTCAGGGGTGCACCGGTAAGCACGGTTAGGTCGTTATCCACCCACTGGGCCGCCGGATCCGGGCTCCTGTACAGCTCGTGAACGTGAGCGCTGCCGTCAGTGAAGTTGACGTGCTGGCTGCCGTCGCCTTGCGAGTACCCATAGAGTCCGCCGCCGGCCGGGGTTCGGGTTCCGCCGGTAAGCACGGTTAGGTCGTTGTCCGCCCACTGGGCTGCCGGATCCGGGCTCCTGTACAGCTCGTGAACGTGCTGGTTGAGTGCGGGGTCAGTGAAGTTGACGAAGTTGACGTGCTGGCTGCCGTCGCCTTGCGAGTACCCATCGAGTGCGAAGCCGTCTACGTCGGCCGGGGGTGCGCCGGTAAGCACGGTTAGGTCGTTGTCCGCCCACTGGGCCGCCGGATCCGGGCTCCTGTACAGCTCGTGAACGTGTCCGGACTCGTCAATGAAGTTGACGTGCTGGCTGCCGTCGCCTTCCGAGTACCCATCGAGTGCGAAGCCGTTGGCCCGGGCTCCACCAGCAAACCTGGTTAGGTCGTTGTCCACCCATGTCATGGCAATTCCTTTCTGGTTTTCGTCGGCTCTCTGAGGCCGGGCGGCGAGAAACTACAGAATACGCTTCAGATATGCGCACCCTTCAGCTGAGAGATCGGTGGAAGTTCGGCTCCGCTCAACTTGGTGATATCCGACCAAAATTTCCCGCTCGCTACCCGGACCCCCACCTGGTGACAGCAGTCTTACCGACACCCCTAGATGCCGCCGATGCGCACGTCGCGCTTCTTGGAGCCGAGCTGCTTGATTGCTTTGGTGTAACGGTCCGTCACCTGCCCTTCGCGGGACGCGGTCGGCGCGGCGAAACCGACATCCCCTCCTATGAGGCGTACAACCCGTTCCGGCACCGCCAGCAGGGGCGGTACACATGATCCCTGCCTCTGCTGGCGGTGTTCAGCAAACTGGACGGCCAAAGGCGGTTCGGTGGCGTCGGGTACCGTTATCATCCCAGAAACCCGCCGCATCGCTTGCCGTGCCTGATGGCCGGGATCCTGCAGATGAGGCAGCCACCAGCGGCGGCGCGCTCGCACCATGCCTGGTAATCCGGGTCGGCGGCCATGTCAGCCCTCCTTCTGGGCGGCTGGTCCAGGTCACCAGGTGGCTGCGCGCCCAGCCGACCGCGGCGCAGGCCGCCATCGGCTACTTCGGCGCCAGCACCGGTGCCGCGGCGGCGCTGTGGGCCGCGGCCGAACCCGGTGCCGGCTGGCTGCCGCTGTCGGCGGGGCACGGCCAGGGGTTTTTCGCTGCCGTGACAAGCGTCCCGTGGTAACGAGCCGAATGGCCCTGGCCGGGGTCTGGGTCAGGAGATGATCGTTGTCCTGTGGCTGGATGGGCGTGGTTCGGGTCGGCGGTAGGCGTGATCCTGGTTGTGCTGGTCGCCTACGACTTGACCCAGCGTCGGCATGCCATCTTGCGTAACTTCCCGGTCGTCGGTCATCTGCGCTATCTCCTGGAATCGGTCGGGCCCGAGCTGCGCCAGTACATCGTCACCGACAACCGCCAGGAGCGGCCGTTTGACCGGGACCAGCGCCGGTGGATCTACACCTCGGCCAAGGGCGTCAACAACAATGTCGGGTTCGGCTCCGATGAGGACATGGACGCCACACCGGGTCAGATCATCATCGATCAGAGCATGTTCCCGCTGCCGCGGCCGGACCCGGGGGAGGATACGGTCGCCTGCGCGAAGGTGCTCGGCTCGGCCAGGCAGCGGCCCGGTATGTTCCGCCCGGCGTCGGTGGTCAACGTGTCCGCCATGAGCTTCGGGGCTCTGAGCGGGGTGGCTGTCGAGGCCATCAACCGGGGCTGCGCCCTGGCCGGGTGCCTGCAGAACACCGGGGAGGGCGGCCTGACGCCTCACCACCTGCACGGCGGTGAGCTGGTGTTCCAGATCGGCACCGGCTACTTCGGGTGCCGTGACCGTCACGGGCGCTTCGACCTGAGCCGGCTGGCCGACCTGTGCGCCGAGCACCCGGTACGGGCGATCGAGATCAAGCTCAGCCAGGGCGCCAAGCCGGGCCTGGGCGGGGTGCTCCCGGCCGCGAAAGTCACCCCGGAGATCGCCGCGGCCCGAGGCATCCAGCCGGGGCGGGACTGCCGCAGCCCGTCCGCGCACAGCGCCTTCTCAGACATCGACAGCCTGCTCGACTTCGCCGAGACCATCGCCGGACGCACCGGCCTGCCCGTCGGCATCAAATCGGCCGTCGGCAGCGTCACCTTCTGGGACAAGCTGGCCGGCAGCATGGACGGCACGGGCCGGGGCGTGGACTTCATCACCGTAGACGGCGGGGAGGGAGGCACCGGTGACGCCCCGCTGGCCTTCAGCGACCACGTATCACTGCCCTTCAAGCTGGCGATCAGCCGCGTCTACCGCGCCTTCGCCGAGCGCGGACTCACCGGCGACGTCGTGTTCATCGGCTCAGGACGGCTCGGCATGCCCGAAACCGCTCTGCTGGCCATGGCCCTGGGATGCGACATGATCAACGTCGCACGGGAAGCAATGCTGGCCATCGGCTGCATCCAGGCGCAACGCTGCCACACCGGCCGCTGCCCGGTCGGGATCACCACCCACTCCGCCTGGCGCACCCACGGACTCGACCCTGCCCTGAAGTCAGTGCGCCTAGCCAACTACATCTCCACGCTCCGCCACGAACTGCTCGAGCTCAGCCACGCCTGCGCAGTCACCCATCCCAGCCTGGTCAGCCGAGACCGCATCGAGATACTCGACGGGCACCTCGGGTCGCGCACCGCCCAGGAGAGCTTCGGCTACGACCCCTCCTGGGACTAACCCAAGGCAACCGCGACGCCCATCACATCCGGATCCAGCCATCCCGGCGCAATCCCCGTCCTCCACATCAAGGCCGCCGGACCTGCCGCCGAGCCAGCGCCCGATCCGGGCGCACCCCGGACAGCCCGGTCTGGCCGTAGTGCTCGGCGAGGGTGATCACGTCCCAGCCATCAGCGCGGAGAGCCTCGGGGACTGCTTTGCGTCCGAGGTTGCGATCGAGGAAGAATCTAGGCGGCTGCTCGGGTTGCGACACGGATCGCGTCCTCGACCTCATCGCGGGACAGGCCGAATTCCTCGGCGACCGAATCGACGGGCTCTCCCGCGCGGAACAGGTCGATCACGTCGTCGACGGCCGCGCCGCCTCCGGTCTTCCTGCGGCCCAGGGCGTGGCACAGGGGGTTGCTGTGAACCGGCTCGAGTATCAGGCGTCGTTCTGGTTCCCGGTCACCCCGCCCCAGATGTGGGCGACCATCGAGCGGTTCGACCTGTTCGAGTCATGGTGGGCCTGGCTCGCCGACTTCCGGGCCGATGATGGCGGGCTGGCGCCCGGCAACGTGCTGCACGGCACGGTCATCCCGCCGGTGCCGCATGCGCAATGAGGCCTGGTTGCTGCACTTTCCTGCTGAGGTGACGCTGAGGTCAGCCGCCGCGAGGCCATCTGGAGCTGCAACTTCCGGTTCGTAGAGGGTTACCCAAGGCCTCAGGAAGGTGTCGAACCGGCCCGCGGCGGCCGTCGCCGACGAGTCGCCGCTGAGTGACTGGGAAGCGCGAGGCGGGCCGCGAGCGCGGCGACATCGGGCTCGTCGGTGAAACTGGTGAGACTGCGGTACGGCAAATTATGGGCGCGCTGCTGAGCGAGCGCGACCAAGGCCTCGACGTTGTGGCGGGTCGGATCGGTGAGCGCCCTGACTGCGGCTACGGCCGTATCGGCGAGCAGTTGTATGGCCGGGTCCCCGCTGGCGGACGCGGTCTGGGAGGCGTCAGCGGCGAATACCATCGCGTCGTCTGCTTTGCCCGCGCTGAGTGCCCACCACGCCAGGCCAGCGAGCACAGCGGTCTGGCCGGCAGGAAGGTCCGAGTTTCGGTAGTAGCTGCCTGCCAGGTCGAGCAGCGCCCGCGCCCGCGCCAGGTCGCCAAGCCGATGAGCAACCGCCGCTTGCCCGACCATCGCGTCGGCAGACACCGACGGGTCGAAGCTGCATGCAATCGCCTCCTCGTACAGGCCGTCGGCCGCGGCGTCGTCGCCTTGCCTGCCTCGCAAGCGTCGGTGTAGGCGCGCAAGGCCTCGGCCTGGCGGCCGGCCCGGTAGAGGGCGAGCATGAGCAGCTCCCACAGCCGCTCGCGAAGCGGATGTTCCCGGCACAACGCCTCCAGTTCGCCTACGAGCTCGCCGTGACGGCCCAACACCAGGTCGGCTTCGGCACGGGTCTCGATCGCCACCAGGGTCAACTCGGCGAGACGCGCTCGTTCGGCATCAGCGAAGCCGGCGTACGCGAACTCGGTGAGCGGTTCCCCCCGTCGCAGCCGCAGCGCTTCGCCCAGCACGGTTGACGCGGGCGCCGTCTCCCCTCCTCGAGCAGGCGCTGTCCCTCGGCCACCAGCTGTTCAAAACGGGCTGCGTCGACATCATCCGGACCGATATCGAGGGCATAGCCGGCGTTCGGAGGTGACGATCGCCGTTGCGCCGAGGGCACGACGCAGCTGGCCGATCTGGGCCTGCAAGGCGTTTACCGGGTTGGCCACTTGCCCGTCACCCCTGGTGACCTTGCGGCAGGACCTGGGCGGAGCGGCCGGGGCAGATGCGGCCGCGCTTGTCACCACCGGCGCGTCGCACGTCGCGATTTACAACTGGACGTTCCTGCTCAGCCAGAGCCTCATGCCGGGCATCAACGCACTGCTGCTGGGCTCCTTGCTATACCGGTCCCGGCTCGTGCCCCGCATCATCCCCGCGCTCGGACTCATCGGCGCCCCCCTGCTCATATGCACCGTCATCGCCACGCTGTTCGGCGGCTTGAAGCTGGGCTCCCCCGAGCTCGCCGCACTCCCGGTGGCGGCCTGGGAGCTGTCGCTGGGCGTCTGGCTGGTCATCAAAGGCTTCAAGCCCTCCCCCATCACAACCGGAATGACCGCAACCGACACCGCACCCGCCTACCACGACGTCACCGCCTAAACGAAAGGGACGCGACATGATCGAGATTGATGGCCTGACCAAACGGTACGGGGACAAGACCGCCGTCGACGGGCTGAGCTTCGTAGTGGAGCCGGGCGTGGTGACCGGGTTCCTCGGCCCGAACGGAGCCGGGAAGTCCACCACCATGCGGGTGATCGCCGGGCTGGACCGGCCGACGAGCGGGACGGTGCGGGTCAACGGGAAGCACTACCCCGGGGCGGTCGCGCCGATGTCGGAGCTCGGCATCCTGCTGGACGCCAGATCCGTCCATCCCGGGCTGTCGGCCCGCAACAACCTGCGGGCGCTCGCGCGGACGGCCGGCATCGGACGCCGCCGGGTCGATGAGGTGATCGAGCTGGCCGGGCTCGCCGAGGTCGCGGGCACCCGGGCCGGCGGTTTCTCCCTCGGCATGGGGCAGCGCCTGGGCGTGGCCGCGGCGCTGCTGGGCCAGCCGCAGACGGTGGTGCTGGACGAGCCGGTCAACGGCCTGGACCCGGACGGCGTGCGCTGGATCTGGCTGCTGCTCAAATCGCTCGCTGACGAAGGGCGGACGGTTTTCGTCTCGTCGCACCTGATGAGCGAGATGGCGCAGACGGCGACCCGGCTGGTGGTCCTCGGCCGCGGCCGGCTCATCAGCGAGAGCAGCGTCGAGGATTTCACCGGCCACGCCGCCGCGGGCGGCGTCCTGGTCCGCACCCCGGAAACCGGGCGCCTCGGCCAGCTGCTGGCCGCCCCAGGTGTCACCGTGATTAATGACGGAACGGACCTGCTGCGTGTCTCCGGCACCACCGCCGAGCAGAACGGGACGGCGGCCTGGCGGGCTCACCTGCCCGTGTACGAGCTCACCCCCACCCACGCTTCGCTGGAAGAGGCCTTCATGCAAGTGACCCAGGACAGCATCGAGTATCACGCCGGAGCGACGCGATGAGCGCCGTCATGCAGACAGGGCCCGTGTCGACTCAGAGGGCGCCCGGCTCCGGCGACAGTAGCGGGACCAGTTACCCAGGCACGCGTCGTCCGCTCGGAGTGGACGAAGCTGCGGGCGCTGCGTTCGGCCTGGTGGTGCGGGCTTCTCGCGGCCGTGCTGATCGTCGGCCTGGGGGCCGCGATAGCGGGGTCCGGGGCGCCGTACAAGATCTCGGCCGGCAATTCCGCCGCCGGCGGGGTGGCGGTCAGCCTGGCCGGCGTCGTGATCGCCCAGCTGGTGCTCGGCGTGCTCGGCGTGCTGGCGTTCAGTGGCGAATACGCCACCGGGATGATCCGCGCCACGCTGGCCGTCGTGCCGTCCCGGCTGCCGGTGCTCTGGGCGAAGCTGATCGTGGTGGTGGGCTTGGTGCTGCCGTTGAGCCTGCTGGCCGCGGTGGCCGAGTTCTTCGTGGCGAGCGGCCCTGGAGTCCTCGCGGGGCGGTTCGGTCATCTCGCTGACCGACCCGGGCGTGCTGCGAGAGGTGGTCGGCGCGTCGTTGTACCTGGCGGTCATCGCCGTCGTCGGCCTGGCCCTGGGCGCCCTGCTCCGCCGGACCGCGGCCGGCCTGTCGGTGTTCGCCGCGGTGTTCTTCGTGGTGCCGATCGTCACGGCCTACCTTCCGCACAGCATCCAGGGGTTCGCGCCCTACCTGCCGTCTTACGCCGGCGGGGCCGTGTGGGGGGCCGGGAAGCTGTTAGGCGGGCAACAGCTGAGTCCGTGGGCCGGATTCGCGGTGCTGTGCGGCTACGCGGTCGTGCTGACCGGCCTGGCCGCCTGGCGGCTGCACCGCCGCGACGCCTGAACCCCCCGGAAAGCTGCGGGGATAGCAGCATGTCCCTTCTGGACACCGGTCGAGAGCCCGGGAACACGCCCGCCGCGTTCCCGGGCTTTCGGCATCGGGTGCGCCCTGCTCGCCGCCGTGGCGTCGTTCGGCCCTTTTCCTTCGCCCAGACGGCGCCCCCGTGCATCCCCGCTGGCGGTCAGCCTGGTCGTGGCCTGAGGACCGAAGAGCTTCGGGCGCTTCGGTGGAGCGAGGTTGACCTCGATGCGGGCACGGTCGCGGTCTACCGCGCCGCTCGGGTCACCGGCGATACCAAGACGCGGAAGAGCCGACGCGTCCTCGGGCTGCCACAGCTAGCCGTACAGACGCTCCGCGAGCACCACAAGCGCCAGGCTGCCGACCGGCTCAAAGCGGGAGCGCTCTGGCAGGATCAGGCCTGGTCTTCGCGCCACCAACCTCACCGGGTCCATCCAGCTCATCCGGGCCTCGCTGCCGCACCTGCGCGCCCAGGGCGGCGGGCGGATCATCCAGATCTCCACCTACGGCGGGCAGGTCGCCTTCCCCGGCAACTCCATGTACCACGCCACCAAGTGGGGCATCGAGGGTTTCGCCGAGTCCGTGGCCCAGGAGGTCGCCCCGTTCGGCATCGGCGTGACCATCGTCGAGCCAGGCGGCGCCCGCACCGAGTTCCGCTACGGCAGCGCCCAGGTCGCAGACGCCCTGCCCGCGTACGACGGCACCCCGGCGCATGGTTTCCTGACGATGCTCGACCCCGCCAACGGGCTTGCACCTGGTGACCCGGCCCGGATGGCCGCCGCCATCATCGCCAGCGTGGACCAGCAGCCCGCCCCGCTGCGCATCATCCTCGGATCGCAGGCCTTGCAGACCACCGTCAGCGTCCTCAAGGACCGCATCGCCAGCTTCGAAGCACGGACCGACCTCGCCGCCTCGACAGACTTCCCGCCGGGCGACTGAACAGAACCCAGCCGAAGGGAGATCTGCGACGATGCCCACGATGAAGACCCGCGCCCTTGTCGGTGGTCGGCCCTCGGCCAGCGTGAAGCCATCCGGCCTTGCGACCCGGGCCTGGAGTTCGGCCCAGATGTGGTCGTCGGACCAGGCATCGACATCTTCGTCCGGGTCGCAGGCGACGACCCGGGAGCGCAGCGCACGCTCCGCTCCCGGGGCTCCGCCGTCAGGTCAGGACGCCCTTCTCGATCTGTTCCGCGATGTCGTCGGCGGCCAGCCAGCCGGACGTCAGGGAGAACCCGTTGGCCGAGCCCGGGATCGGCAGGCTGTAGCTCTCACCCCACAATCCGCCGGCGTCACAGCCCACGACGTACAGGCCGGGGATCGGCTTGTCGTCCTCGCCGATGGCGCGCCAGTGGTCGTCGGTCTTCATGGCCCCCATGCTGATCATGATCCCGGTTTCCATCTTGACCGCGTAGAACGGCCCTTCCTCGACCGGGATCAGGTACCGCGCCAGCTTGTGGAACTTGCGGTCCACGCCGTCCTTGCAGTAGCCGTTGTACTGGTCGACCTCCGCCTTCAGGACCGCGGGATCAGCGCCGATCCTCCCGGCGAGCTCTTCGATCGTCGGCGCGCCGAAGACGTTGGTGCGGTTCTCGTCCGCCGCGTCGGCCTCGATCTCGGCGGGCAGACCGGGGAGCTTCGCGTAGTTATTGATGTAGATGCCGAGGCCGACCTCGTTGCCCATTTCGGTGAGCTTGCGGATCTGCTCCTGGCTGATGATCGCCCAGTACATCGCGTCCGGGAGGCCGGCGACGATGTTGCCCGCGTGGCCGAAGTTGAGGCCCGCGATCTCATCGGTGAACCGCCTGCCGTACTTGTCGACCCAGAGATAGGGCTGGAAGCCGGCGCAGTTCGTCTCGCTGACGATGGCCTTGTCGCGCATGAACGGGAACAGGAGCAGGGTGCCGATGTTCGGGTTTTCGACTGCGCCGGCCTCGAGGAGCATGTTGATGCCGTCGCCGGTGTTGCCCGGGCCGCCTACGTTGATCATCTTGGCGCCGATGCCGTACTTGGTGTATTTGTCGAGCATTTCCGGGCTGGCCGCGTAGCCGCCAGTGGCGACCACGACGGCCTTCGCGCCGAGCCTGACGTCCTGCCCGTCGGAGTCCGTGGCAAGGACGCCCGCGACCTTTCCGGCCGCCATGAGAATGTGCTTTGCCGAGGTCGCAAGGAAGATATCTACGCCCCGGCGGCGAGCTTCGGCTTCCTGAAGCTCGATGACGTGGGCGATCTCACCTTCCGGCAGGTGCCAGGTGCGGAGCTCGCCGGGCTGGTCCGGCGCTGTGATCTGGACATCGTGGTAAACCACACCAAGTTCTTCCCTGAGCTTGACGATGCTCGTCGCGGCGTTCTCGACGAAGCGCGACACGATCGCCGGGTCCGCGCGCCAGTGCGAGTAGTCGAGGTACCGCTCGTAGGCCTCAACCTTCCCGACGTGGATGCCTCGCTTCTCCTGCTCATCGGACTCGAAGGCCGCGTGGCCCTCGGCGAACGCGGAGCTGCCGCCCGTCTGCGGCTCCTTTTCGAGCAGGGCGCAACTCAGGCCATCCTTGGCCGCCTGCAGGGCTGCGGACAGCCCAGATATGCCGCCACCAATCACGACGGTGTTGTATTCGGCGTCGAATCGCTCACTCATGAGGTGTTCTCCCCTTTCATCTGTTCCTTGACTGGTCACTTGCCCAGCGCTGCCTGCAGCGCCGGGATCACCTCGTAGAGGTCGCCGACGATCCCGTAGTCGGCGCGGCGGAAGACGTGCGCCTCGGGATCGGCGTTGACGGCCACCACCACTTTCGCGTCGCGCACGCCCTCCAGGTGCTGCGGCGCCCCTGAGATGCCGATCGCGACGTAGAGCCGGGGCGAGACGTGCTGGCCGGACCGGCCGATGTAGCGCTCCTTCGCCACCCAGCCGCGGTCGTCGGCGATGGGCATCGAGCACCCGATCTCAGCCCCCAGCGACGCGGCGAGCCCCTCCACCAACGGCAGGTCCGCCTTCGCCTTGAGGCCACGGCCCACGGCCACGATGCGTTCAGCGCCGTTCACGCCGGTGTTCGCGCCGCTGGCTGGTTCCGTTTTCTCAATCCTGATGTCGGCCGGGCTGCCGACGTTCAGCGGCTCGATGGGGGCAGGGGTCACAACAGCGGGCGCTGCAGTGTCCTCACCGCCGAACAGCCCTGCCACCGGTGCGGCGGACGCGAGGGTCTCGACCACGCGGCCGCCCAGGCCCGTCCGGTCCGCGACCACTGTGTCGCCCTCAAGTGACATGCGGAGAACCCCCGGGATCACGACCGCGCCAAGCACAGCAGCCGCGGCTCCCAGCAGCACGCGGCCCTGGGGGGTGGTAGCCGCGAGCACCACGCGTGGCTTGGCCGCAGACAGGGGGCGCCCCAGCGCGAGCGCGTACGCTTCGGCGGGAACGTCCTCGGCCACCTCGATCCATTTCACAGCGTCCGGCCCGGCCGCGGCCGCGGCCTCAGCGACGGGCCGCGGGCCGATCGCGACGACCGTTACGCGCCCGCCTATTCCCCGGACCGCGGAAACCATCGCGCCGAGCCGCCTGGCGTCAGCTGCCAGCACCCAGCCCTCAACCGTCATCTTGGTTCTCCTTGCTGGAGCATCTGATCTCCTCAGGCTCAGAGCACGCCGTCCGCCCGCAGCGCGGCGACAAGCTGCCGGGCCGCGTCGGCAGGACTGCCCTCGAAGATGCGAGTTGATCCGTCCCCCGGAACGCACGTACCACGGGACTCAAGCCGGTCGAGCGGGGTGGTCCCCAAGTCGGCTAGAGGTACCGCAGTGACCGGCCGCCTGCGCGCGGCCAGAACCTCCTTCATTCCCGGAGCCTGCTTCTCCGCGGACGCGGCCGCCACGCCGAGCACGGCCGGCAGGGCCAGGCTCACCGTCTGCTCGAGATCCTCCATCCGTCGGGTGGCCACGACGCGGCCGCCCTCGAACACCACGGTGGACACACCCAGCAGCGCGGGCCAGCCCAGGACGCCTGCCAGGACGGCCGCGACGCCCGGGTACGCCTCGGTGTCGCCGATCACCACCACGTCGACCTCGCCGATCTGCTGAATCGCGGCCGCCAGCAGATCGGCCGTCGCCGCGTTGTCTGCGAGGCTCGGCGCATCCGGGACTGCGACCGCCTGCTCCACGCCGCGGGCCAGCGCCCAGCTCGCGTCGCCGTCACCGATAGTGAGACCCACCATGCTGCCGCCCGAGGCCGCCGCGACTGCGCATCCGACGGCAACCGCCGCCGGATCGTCCTCGCCAGCGGCCATCTTCGCGCCACGCCAGTCAACGGACCCATCACCGCGGACGGCGGCGTCCTCCGGATCCCTTGCCCACTTGTAGACAACGACGATCTTCATCCGCACCTCGCCTCCGATTGCCGAGCACGTTCTGCTCGTGTTTCCTTGCTCGATGGCGTGCGTGCCCACTGGCGCGTCGCTGGCACCAGGCGCGCTCGCGGAGACCGGCCACTCGCCAGGGCTGATCCGGGGGTCGCCGCAGGTGAACCCGCCCGTCACCATGGACCTGACGCTAAGTTGACTACCTGGCGGCTACCAGGGTCGAAGGTCACGTGAGGCGGACGTTAGCTATAGATCGGGTGTGTCGATTCCGACAGCTCATGCTGTGGCTGGTATCTACCTCTCATGCCCTGGGAGCCGCCCGCAGGTCACCGACTTGGCCGGAACCGGACCAATCGCGCCGCCATAAGTACACCGAACAGATCGGCTTAGATGGCGGATTGGGCGCCTGTCACCTGCGAGCCTGGGCGGATCTTTACGTACCGGTGCTGGTGGTGTACGAAGTGACTATCTGCTAGTGGGGGTGGATATGACCGGGAGGGTTGCCGGCGCCTGGATGCACGAGACGATGGGCTGAGGCCACGGTGCCCACGATTCCCGGCAGTCTTCGGTCCAGCGCCCGGCGCGTGCCAGGCGCTCCCGCGCTCGCCTTCGGCGACCGGGCCTGCACCTACGCTGAACTGGACGCGGCGGTCGATCGGACGGCGAGCGCGCTGGCCGGGCTCGGTCTGCGCCGGGGCGACCGGTTCGCGCTGATGGCGACGAACTCGGACCGTTTCGCTACCCGTGCGCCGAGTCCAGGTAGATCTTCACCTGGGCGTACAGGATGGGGGGCCCGGGTCAGCGGCGCAGCCGGGTCAGGTTGCCGGGCCGGGCGGAGGTCAGCTGGCCCGCAGCAGCAGCGCGATGATCACAAAGATCACGGCGAGGACCAGCGGGATGAGGATGATGTCGTCGCGGCCTGCGGTCTAGGTCTCGTCGTAGGCGATGGCCGGGTTGCCGCCGACCAGCGCGCCGGGTGCGCCCGTCGAGAGCCGCTGCCGCAGGCCCACGACCGCCGTCGTCCCGGACGGGCCGAACGGGTCAGCCGGCAGGATCACCGAGTAGCTGTCGTATCCCTGGACCGGGGCGCCGGGCACCACGTCGCCCACGCCTGGCGTCGCGTGCGCCGCCGCCGTGGCGGCCCCCGCCTGTCCTGGCGGGGCGAGCAGCACGAGCGGGTTGGCCGCGCCCGCCGGGAAGTGCGCGTCGAGCAGCTGCTGGCCTGTGACGCTGCCCGGGTTGCCTTTCACGTCGTTGACGGGGTTGTTGTCGATGTGCAGCGAGGCCAGGCCGGCGCACGCCGCGCCGAGCGCCACGATGACCACGAGCGCGGTGGCTGCGAAGTGGAGTTCACTGCGGGCGGTCGCCTGCCCCGGTGAGTGCCAGCGGTCCGGGGTCGTCAGCTCGTTCGGTCTGGGCCGGATCGGGGAGCGCGGATGCTGGATAAGGGCCATCGGGGTTGCGGTCGTGGCCGGTGAGCACCGCGATCGAGGCGACGATGCCCGTCTCCCTGTCCCCGACGAGTTCCCAGGCCCGCGCGATTCCGATGATCAGCAATGCGACCAGCAGGTTGCTGACCAGTCCGGCCGCGCCGGTGCTGTGCGGATGCAGGATGAGAACGATGCCGGCGGCGAGCTCGGATGCGAACGTCGCCAGGAGGAGGGCGATCAGCAAGAGCTGCCGTGGCACGTGGCGCCGCGGCACATGGCTGGAGAAGATGGATCGCGTCCCTGCGGCGGTGAAGAGGATGCCGATGACAGCCATTATGGTGGCCGGATACCCGATATTGTTCCCCGGTACAAGGCCGAACAGCGAGACCGCCAGCGCATTGGTGAACGCCAGGATGCAGGCGGCCGCGCGGACCTGAGGGATGACGGCCGGGCGGTCAGAGGGGTTATGGCGGCCTGCGACGGTCATGGCGACGAACAATAGGCCGGTCAGCGTGGCGGCGCATTCAGCGATCGCCGGGAACAGATCCCGGTAGGCCCCGGTCAGCACTGCGCCCACACCACCTGCGGAACTCCCCGGTGGGCATGGACGACTGCGGCCGTGCGCCGGTCACTGGCGGAGTACCGGTGGCGATCACCGGATGATGACCTCGAGGGCCAGGCAGCGGGGATGACAGCTGAGATGCCGGGGGCTTCCGCGGATGGGGGGTACGTACGCGCCGCCCGCCATGCGCATCTGCGCGACCTCTGCGGCCGGGGCGCTCTGGATGTCATGTATGCCTGGATCGTCGATGCCGGCGGGGTTGACCCGGCGGCGCAGCTGGTCCGGCTTCCGGCGTGCCCCGCCGCGCTGGCACGAGCAGCCAGTAGACGCCGGTGAGCATCATGATGACACCCGCGACGTGCAGGATGGGGCCGGTCAGCGAAGGCGCGTGAACGGCAGAGAGCAAGGTCGCGCCGACGGTTACCAGGAAGAAGCCCTGGCTTGTGCCCCTGATGCGCCGTCAGCCCGTTGGCGGCGCGGCGGGAGGCTCCGGCGCGGCTAGGAGCCTCATGGCTGCACCAGGCCCAGGTCGCGGCGGGCCGGGCGGCAGGCCTGGCCGCCAGCGCCCCGATCCTGCGTTCATGCTCTGCGGTGTACATCTTCGGAGTCCTCATGACTCTTTTCCAGGTTGATCACGATGCGGATAGTCCCATTGCTCTTTGGCGTTGTGTATTCACAATCCACGTTGCTTACCCGTGTCTCGTACCGCTCCCCATGGTGCGTACCGCGCACGACTACCTCGGTGTCATCCGTGGCATCGAACTTGGCGAGCGCCGCGATTTCCAGGCCGCTTTGCAAGTGCTGAAAGTCGAGCGCCATGAGCTGTTCTCCCTCCTGGCCGCGCAGCGAACTCGCCGGGCCGGGCCGGGGCACGCATGTCAGGCGTGCGTGTAATCGGGGCTGAGCACGGGTGTTGTCGCTGCGCGGGGGAGCGACCAGGCGCGGATGGCCAGGCCGGCGGTGCGGGTGAGGAGCATGGCGACGGCCATGAAGATGAGGCCGTCGGTGATCGCTGCGGACAGGATGCTGTTGGCGGCCAGCCAGGCGCCGAGCTGGTTGGTGAACCAGTGATCGGCGCCGTAGGAGAACAGAGCGCGGGCGCCGATGACCCCGGCCCATAGGAGCGCGTAGCCCCATCCGGCGGCGCTGACCGGCTTACCGGTCGTCCCGCTGCGGTAGACCCTGACCAGGGCCAGGGCGACCAGGCCGCCGGCCACTCCGACGGCTGCGCCGGCAAGTTCGACCGACAGCCCGCCACCGTGGGTGGCGACCTTCGCCAGGAACAGCGGGATGATGAGTGCCGCGAGCAGGAGGGGGCGTAGGAGGCGGAATCTGGTGATCTTGCGGTGCGATCCGAGGTCGGCTTCCAGCACGGCGGCCAGGACGAGCACGTTGACGATTTCGGCGTCTAGCAGCGTACGGTGACTCTGCGGACTTTATTGACGTATTCATCGTCTGCCCCTGGGCCCTGGGGCACATCGGCGCAAGGACCTGATGGACCGGGTCAGGTGACGTAGTGCTCCTCGGCGTAATGACGTAGGCCGCACCCCGTCGGCGCGCCGGAGACAGGCTCAAATGTGGTGCGGTGGTGCCGCGGCCCGGACCGTGTCCAGGACGGCGTCGATGTCGCCGCCCTTCTCGACGAAGGCGACGGCCCCTGCCGCCAGGGCAGCACGGCGAAGGCCGCTGTGCACGCTCATGGCCACCACCGCGCAGCCCGGCCGCTGGGCCAGGCTGCGCCCAGCCAGGCCGCGCCTCGTCGGGGAGGAGCAGGCCCACCAGGGCCACCGCCGGGCCGGTGCGCTCGGCCAGGGCCAGGGCGGCCGCGGCCCCGGCGGCGTCGGCCACCACAACCAGGTCGGCCTCCAGGGCGATGGTCTGGCCGATGGCCGCCCGCACCCGGGCGTCGCCGTCTGCCACCAGCAACCGGATGGGCCTACCGGGTCCGTAGGAGACCAGCCCCGTACTGCCCAAGGTGGGATCGTCGTCGGCGGCGGGCGCGCTGGGCGGGAACCGGGAACAGGTCATCTACTCAGCATCGCCCGGCCTCCGGTTGGTGGCATCGGCCGGATGACGGCCATGGGCCAGGACATCCGGCCGATGCCCGCCCAGCCGGATGACCAGGGTGCTCCCTCAGGAGCGGTCTGCGGGACCAGACGCCAGGCCCTCCCGCACCGCCCACAGGGCGGCCTGGGTGCGAGAGACCAGCCCCAGCTTGGCCAAGATGGCCGACACGTGAGTGCGGGCGGTGCGCTCGCTTACCACAAGGGTCTGGGCGATCTGCCGGTTCGAGGCCCCCTCGGCCACCAGCGTGAGCACCTCCCGCTCCTTGGGGGTCAAGCTGTCCGCGGGGCGATGAGGGGCCCGCAGCGAGTCGGCCAGCAGCCGGGCCACGACGGGATCCAGGTGCATCCGCCCGGCGACCGCGGCCCGGATCGCCTGGGCCACCTGGTCTGCGTCGGCGTCCTTCAGCAGGTAACCTGCCGCCCCGGCCTCCAGCGCGCCGCGGACCATGGCCTCCTCGACGAAACTGGTCAGGGCCACCACCTCCATGGCGGGCCAGCGGGACCTGACCTCGCGGGTGGCGGCGATGCCGTCCAGGACCGGCATCATCAAGTCCATCAGCACCACGTCGGGCAGGTTGCCGCCCGGTTCCAGCGAGGCGATGCGGTCCAGCGCCTGGCGGCCATCTGCGGCCTCGCCGATCACCTCGATGTCCTCTACCTGCTCCAGGTAGGCTGACACGCCGCTGCGCACGACCCGGTGGTCGTCCACCAGAAGACCCGGATGGGACCAGCGATCCCGGCCTCAGCGGGCACCGAGGGCTTCTTTCTCCTGATCCCTCCGGCTGCGGGGCAGGGACACCGTCACCGTGGTGCCGGCGCCCGGTGTGCTGGTGATCGTGAGGTCGGCGCCGATGATCTTGGCGCGTTCAGCCATGGTGGAAAGCCCCAGGTGACCGGCGTGCCCGGCGTCGGGATCGAAGCCGGCTCCGTCGTCCCTCACCATCACGTGCAGGCTGCCCGCCTGGGCAGTGACGGTCACGGCTGCCCTGTTTGCCCGGGCGTGCTTGACCACGTTGTGCAGGGCCTCCGAGACGATGCGGTACAGGTGCTCCTCGACCCCGGCCTCCAGGTTCAGCCGCTCCTCGGGGCCCTGCACCGTGACCGCCACCTGCTCCCGGGCGCTCAGCGCCGCTCCCTGCTTGCGCAGGGCCGCCACCAGGCCCTCCTCGGCCAGGGCCGCCGGCCGCAGCTCGAAGATCAACGCCCGCATCTCGGCCAGCGCACCCCGGGTCAACTCGGCCAGCTCGGCGATCGAACGCCCCAGCGGCCCGCTCTCCTCCAGGCCGGCCTTGGCCAGCGCCAGCTGCGCAGCCCGGGCGTGCATGGTCATCGAGAACAGCGCCTGGCTCACCGAATCGTGCAGCTCACGGGCCAGCCGGGTCCGCTCCAGCAGAGCCGCCGCCTGCCTGGCCTCAGATCCCAGCCGGGCGCTGGTCACCGCCACCGCTGCCTGATCGGCCAGGGCAGTGTAGAAGGCGAGCTCCACCTCGCTCGGGCCGGCCAGCCCCGACGGCAGGTACACCCCGAAGACGCCGAATACCCTCTTCTCCCAGCACAGCGGCAAAAAAACCGCTGCCTGCCAGCCCAGGCCCGTCAGCGTGGCGGCAAAAGCCTCCGTGGCCGGGTCGCCCTCCCAGACCGAACGGGCGTCAGGCAGCACGATGGGCTTGTCGGTAAGGATGGCGTCCCCGGCGGGAACGTCGTCGAGGGTGAGCGAGCCGCTGGCGATCGGGGATCGCAGAGCTGCCATTGCCTCCACGCTGGCCGCAGGCAGCCCGTAGCCTCCCGTCGAGGCCACCTCGTGATCGTCGTCCACCACGGTGATCCCGCAGGCCAGGGCCCGGGTGCCCTCCACGGCGTGGCGGGCAATGCCGGCCAGGATCTCCTCGGTGGTCCCGGCCCCCACCAGCTGTGCCGCCGTCTGAGCCAGGGCCACCGCGGCGCGGCCCGCGGCCCGCGGACCGGTGAGGTCCTGGAAGATGGCCACGCGAAGGCGACTTCCGGTCACGTCGACGGCGAAGCTGGAATAGACGATCTCGCGCTCGGAGCCATCGGGACCGCGCAGGTTGCAGGTGAACGGGGCTGGCACCTCGCCAGCCGAACCGCCGAGCTGATCAGAGAAGCGGGCCAGCATGATCGTGTGCTCCCGGGCCGGGATACTGCCCAGAAAGTCCCGGCCGCGCAGCTGCTCGAGCGGGTAGCCCAGCATCTGGCAAGCCGCCGGGTTGGCATAGACGAAACGCCGCTCGGCATCGACGACGGTGATCCCGTCCTGGGCGCCGGCCACCACGTCGGCCAGCGTCGGCAGACCCAGCGCGACGGCATCCGCTAGCGCAGAGGACCCAGTGAGATCGAGGGCCACAGGACCGAGGTTACCCGCAGCGCCGCCATATCCCCATATTGCCGACCACCGCCAGACACCCGTCGATTCCGCGGGCCCGCTCGACGGGAAATTCCCACCGCGACCGGTTGCCACCCCCGGCTACCACTCCGCAACCTCCGCCGCGCCACCAGGCCTGACATCACCACGATCGGGCTGCACTGCGGCTGGCGTCCGGGCAGCGCGTTGGTGCCCTGATCGCCTTGGTGGTTAGTCCAACGTGCGCATACCGGGGCCGTAGTGCCAGTTGCCCGGTCGATCGCGATGAATACCGTGCGGATCCCGTCCAGTGCCTCGGCAAGGTCGCGCGGGTCGTCCAGGCGGGTGGGACGGATGTGCAGCCCGCCGGGCTCGCCGAAGGCGCGGCGCGCTTTGCCGGGGTCGCGAACGAGCGCGGTGACCGCATCGCCGCGCGCGAGGACGCCGCGGACGATCTCGCTGCCGATGCGGCCGGTGGCGCCGATCACTGCGGTGGTCATCGTGTCTCCTTTCGGTAAAGCTCCGCGTGGTCGCCGAGGTCGGTTGCCGAGATTGCCAGCAGGCTCGACAGCCACCCGGCCGTGATCGTCAGGTCCGGCCGCTGGCGAGGCGAGGAGCAGGGTCCCGGCGAATGACCGGGCGCTCAGCAGCTCGCCATAGACAGCGGCCGAGGGCGCCACCGCGAGGGCGTGCGCGTAGTGAAGCACCAGCTCCGCTAGGCCGTCAGTTCCGATGTCCGGTCCGGCTGGATCACCGGTCATCACGATCTGAAGAGCCTCGACCGCGCCGGATGGCTTCGGCATCATCCGGGCTTCCCGGGAAGGTCCCTGTCACCGTACCCGTGGGACCTGTGTCGGTCATGACGGCATGAACGGCCAACCTACACCGGGTTCCTCGACACGGACCACGGCGTCAGGCGGTGCCTCTCGCCTGATCTGTCCGGCGAGTTCCCGGACGTCGTCCTCGTTGTCAGCGCTGACGATCAGGAACTTCCAGCGCCGCACCACCGCCAGGCCCTCACCTTCCAGCTTGCGCGCCAGCGCGACCGCCTCGCGGTGCGACGGGAACTCAACCCGGGCCTGCCATCGGCCGATCCCGGCGGCCAGGGACTCGGCGGTTTCAGAGTCCTCGAGCCGCTGGTGCTCCGCCTGCCGCTCGGCTTCGGTCCGCGGCATCGCGACGTCCGGGCTCTCCCACTGCTCCTCGATGGGATGCCATCGATGCAGCGCGAACTCCGCCTGAATGTCATGGTGAGCCAGCACGTCGCGGGCGACCCGCTCAGCCTCCATTGCGGCGATCTCGGTGCCCGCGTACAGGAAGATCTGCGAGTCACCCGCGCCGACGACGATGGTGCGGCCGAGCTGGCGGCGGACGTCTTCTTCCACCTCATGGCCGGACAACGCCCGCTGCGCCTGTTCGACTTGTGCCTGGCCGGCCAGGGAGATGGTTACCCGCCAGTCATCGCCGTCTGTCACGGCACGACTCTAACGCACCCGAGCCAGGCCGTCGGATGGGCAGGCGCCGCGTGGTGCCCGGGGCACGAATGGCCTCAGCCCGCTGAAGAGACGAGTGAACAGCAGGGAGACAAGGCGGCCTGTCAGCCGACGCGCGTGACGCTGGGGGTGACGGGAACTTCACCGGCTATGACAGCGCGGGCGCATTGGACCAGCCGTTCTGGTGAGAGCTGGTGGCGGTGGGTGCTGGGCGGCGGCGTGCCGTTGTTGCCGGGCTGGCGGGTCAGCAAGCCGTTGCGGTCCTCGGCTCATCGGCTCGTCCACGGGTCCCCTAGGTCGGCGAAGGCAGTGAGAAGGTCATGCACTGCCCGTGTCTGAGGCACGTCAACCCCGACCCGTGCGGCGATCTCGATCGCTGCGCCCGTCAGGCAGTTGAGTTCCAGTGGCTTGCCCGCTAGCCGGTCCTGCAGCATGGAGGTCCGGTGCTCGCCCACCTCAATGGCCGCCTCCAGCCGCCGGTCGATCGTGATCGGAAGCTTGATCCCCAGCGCCGTCGCGACATCGGCGCTTTCCCGCATCATGGCGCGCACCAGCCGCAGCGCTGCCGGGGACCGTCCGAGCTGGCCGAGGGTCGCCCCGAGCAGCGCCGTCACTGGGTTCAGCGACGCGTTGCCGATCATCTTGAGCCAGATCTGATTCCGCAGCTGGGCAGCTACCGGAGCCTTGAGGCCGGCGGCCCGGAACGCCCGGGAGATCTCGCCGCACCGCTCGCTCACGGTTTCGTCCGGCTCCCCGATCGAGAACCGCTTCCCTTCGACGTGGCGGATGACACCCGGCTCGGTGATCTCGGTCGCGCAGTAGACAACGCAGCCGACCACGCTGGCCGGGTCGATGGCCTTGGTGATGACACCCCCCGGGTCGACGCTCTCAATCACCAGGTCGCGGTAAGGGCCGGGCTGCCGCTGGAAGTACCACCACGGGATTCCGTTCTGGGCAGCGATGACCGGGACCCGGGGACGCAGCGCACGGTGCAATGCGTCAGCAACCTCCGGGAGGCTGTAGGCCTTGAGCCCCAGGAACACGACATCGGCATCAGCGGCCGCGCCTATCTCGTCACTGGCCTGCGGATGGGTCCGGAAGTCACCATCTGGGCTGAGCACCCGGATACCATGCTCCCGGATGGCGGCCAGGTGGGCGCCGCGGGCGATCACGGTGACCTCGGTGCCGGCACGGGCGAGGCAGGCGCCCACGTACCCGCCGATGGCCCCCGCGCCGACCACGGCGAACCTCACGGCCCCTGCCCCCTCAGCTGGGCGGCGATCCGGTTTCGCTGCACCTTGCCGGTGGGAGTCCGCGGGATTTCCCGCACGATGTGTATGACCTTAGGCACCTTGAAGTCAGCGAGCGACTCCCGGCATCTGGCGCGCAGTTCCGCCTGGTCGGCCTCCCCTTTCAGCACCACGGCAGCGCCGACGACCTGGCCGTATTTCTCGTCTTCAATCCCGAAACACACGGCATCGGCGACGGCCGGGTGCGCCTTCAGGACAGCCTCGACCTCGCCCGGGGAGATGTTCTCCCCGCCGCGGATGATCAGTTCCTTGATCCGTCCCTCCAGCCGCAGATACCCCTGGTCCAGCAGGCCACGGTCACCAGTGCGGAACCAGCCGTCGAAGAAGGACTCGGCATTCGCCTGGGGGTCGTTCAGGTAGCCAGGTGTCAAGCCCGGGCCGCGGACCGCGACCTCGCCGATGTGCCCAGCCGGGACGTCCTGCCCGGTCTTGCCGACGATGCGCACCTGCGCGCCTGCCGGGATCCCTACCGAGCCCGGCCGGTGCTGCCGGGGCGGCAGCGGGTTCGAGGTCATCTGATGGCTCGCCTCGGTCATGCCATACGCCTCCAGGACCGGCGCCTGGTAAATCTCCTCGAGCCGGCCCATCAGGCCAGGCGACAGCGCGGAACTGCACGAGCGCACGAAACGGAAGGACGGCGCCGGCGCCGTGCCGTGCTCCATCAGCTCCTGATGGGTGGTAGGGCTAGCGGAGACCCAGGTGACACCGTGCGTGCTGACCTGCTGCCAGTACCGTCGCCGGGTAAGACGCCGCGGCGTGACCACCGACCCGCCCACCGCGAGCTGGGCCAGCGCGGAGGCGATCAGTCCGTGGACGTGGAACAGCGGCATCGCGCAGTAGGAGACGTCCGCCTCATCAAGCCGGTAGTGCACGCCGATCGCCCGCAGCGACGCCATCAGGTTGCGGTGCAGCAGCGGCACCTGCTTCGGCCGTCTGGTGGTGCCGCTAGTGTGCAGCAGCAGGGCCACGTCCTCCGGCGAGCCCAGGTCGAATGACCGCTCCGCCGTCGCCTCGATACCGGCCACCGACAGCTGCGGCGGACCCTGCCGCTGGACCGGCACCTCTGCGATCATCAGCTCACCGGCTGCCCGGCGGACGTCCGCCCCCCTGCCCGCCTGGACCACCAGCAGGCTGGGATCAAGATCATTGAGGTAGAACTTGTACTCTTCTTCGGTGTAGCCAGGATTCATAGGCGCCGCCGTAGCGCCGCACAGCGCCACCGCGAGCAGCAACTCCACGATCTCGGGGCCGTTCGGCAGCACGAGCGCAACCCGCTGCCCGCGCGCCACGCCGAGTCCCGCGAGCACGCCCGCAAGCTGATGCACGGCACTGGCCAGCTCACCATGTGACACCACAGTGCCATCGTCAGGGCAGATCAGAGCCGGGCTCGGGCTGCCCTCCCGCAAGATCGCCGACAACGGCTCGGGGCTCAACGGCGCTGCTCCCGTCACGTAGCCTCCCACACTAGATTTCCCAGTCTGACCCGAAGGACGGGCATTAAGGAAATTAGCGGACAGTACGAACTTGACAAGACTGGAGTCTCCGGCGGGATGGGGTTCTCCCAGACCTGGCTGGGGCGCCAGGATCAGCGGAGGATCAGGTTTCCGATCGCCGGGGCGGCGGACTTGAGGGCGGAGATCGGCAGCGGCAGCACGCCGCAGAACGGCGCGGGATCGATGGCCACCGACGCGATCCCGGCGATCAGCGGGAGCATCCAAGCGCCCTATTGGCTGATCTGCACGTGACCCAGGTTTCTGCTGGCATCAGATCGACGAGCGCAGACTCGGCAGGGAGAGCTCAATCGGCGGCCATCGTTGAATTTGTCACATTGCGTGATGGCCCACTGCATCGACTTGATGGCCATCACCGGGTTAAGGGGAGGAGGGTGAGTTCGGGTCAGGTCAACGAGGACTGCGGCTGGCGCGTGCAAGTCTCAGCGCTTTTGGGTTGCTGCGAACGGCTACGTAGCCCTGCTTGCTAGTGGGCGGGCAGGTTTCTTAGCGATTTGGTTGAGGAAGTTGCCCCGTTCGGGCAGAAACCTCATGCAGAAGCCTCTCTCAGCGACGCCCGGCAGACCGCCGTCGGCGATACTGGCGCCGTGGCTCTCCAGAAGCAGGTCATCACCGCAGGCGACGCCAATCGCTCCTACCTCGTGGCCGAGCCCCCACCGGGCGCGCCGGTCTCGGCGGTGATCATGAGCCTGCATGGCACCCGCTCGACCGCGGCTCGCCAGGCACGCCTGTCCGGTTTCGGGCAACTCGCCCAGACCGCAAGCGCCGTCGTGGTATTTCCCCAGGCAATCGAGCCGATCGGACCTGGCTACGAGTGGGACCCCAGCCAGGACGTCGACTACATTGCCGGGCTCGCCACCGAGCTCCTCAGCCGGCATCGGGCGTCTCATGGCCGCGTACTCCTCACGGGGATGTCCGGCGGTGCCCGGATGTCGAGCCTTTTCGCCAGCGTTCACCCTGAGCTCGTCCAGGCGGTCGGTGCGGTGGCAGGGCTGCGCTCGCCGGGCGTCCCGGTGCACCGGCCGGTCCCAATCCTGTCGTTCCACGGCACGAACGACAGGATCAACCCGTACGGGGGCAGCGGCACGCACCGTTGGAACGAAAGCGTCCCTGACGCCGCCCGGGCATGGGCGCTGGCCAACGGCATCACGGCTCCACCTGCGGAAGTCGCCGTCAGCCCGACGCTCACCCGGACGACCTACGGTGCGGAGGGGCAGCCAGGCGAGGTGACGCTGTGGACGTCACGCGGGGCCGGTCACACCTGGCCCAGCGGGCATCTCGGGCTGCTGCTGAGCCTCTTCCTCGGCCGTACGTCCCGGGAGATCGATGCCACCAAGTCGATCTGGGAGTTCGGGCTCCGCCACGCCGGCGATCCGTGACGGCCGCGAGCCAGAGCAACCGAGGACGTCAGGCCTGGATCTCCGCCGGCACCGGCCACGGGTACTTCAGCTGAGCGATGATGTCGTCGAGCGAGCCTTCCGGCTCCTCGTTGCCGCGCATCCGCAGCACCAACCCGAGCAGCGGCCGGTCCCCGAGGTGCCAGGCGATGCGCAGCGCCCGTCCGGTCCAGAGCGCGGCGGTGGCCAGCCGCTCATCTGGCAGCCGTCAGGAGGGTGTCCAGGTCTCTTTTCACAAAGAATCATGGACGCCCTCCTCGCATGTCCGATCAAGCCCGGCACGCTGGACCCGGCCCCGGCCGGGATTCACTTATCGAGGAGGTAACGGTGGCCGAGCGGGAGATGCCGGCGGGGCTGAACGATGAACGGAGCCTGCTCGACGGCTGGCTGGACTACTACCGGGCCACGCTGCTGGTGAAGTGTGAGGGCCTGGCCGGCGAGGAGCTTATCAAGCGGTCGTGCGAGCCATCTCCGATGTCGCTGATCGGGCTGGTCCGGCACATGACTGAGATGGAGCGAGTCTACGGGCACCGGCTGGCCGACTGGGAGATCGGCTGGCTGTACTGCACGGACGAGAACGAGGAAGGCGACTTCGAGGCGGCGACCGCTGCCGGGGCCGTTGAGGACCTGGAGACCTTCCGGGCGCACCCCAGCCGCCGGATGATCGGTGACCGCCCATACCTCCAGCGTGCCGCCGGCGCCGTGCCCGGCCTCGGTGACCTGCAGGCCGGCGACGCCGGAACAGCACCGACGCCATACCTGGGCAGGCGCGGGCCGCAGCACCAGCGGCCAGGGGGCCGGCCGGGCGGTAAAGTTGCTGCCGTGCCGCAGCACCAGCCAGACCCGCAGGTCGTTCCCTACCTTCTGTACGCCGACGCCGGCGCGGCCATGGACTGGCTGATCAAGGCCTTCGGCTTCACCAGCGGGTGCGCGATACGCGCAGCGACGGGACCGTCAGGCACGGGGAACTGCTGCTCGGCAACGGCGGTGTCATCATGCTGGGCTCCCCCGGGGCCGGCTTCCGTGGACCCGCCGAACTCGGTGAGATCACCCAGCTGCAGTGCATCACGATCACGCACCTGCCAGCCCACCGGGACCGCGCACAGGCCGCGGGAGCGAACGTGTCCGAGATCGGGATCAGGGCCAATCACGCACGCAGCTACACAGTGGACGACCCCGAGGGCCACCGCTGGTACTTCAGCGAGCCCCTGTAGTGCCGCCACCCCGCGCCCCCCGGTAACACTCCGGGGCATAAACCCAAGGTCTCACGATCCGGCTGCGGTACAACACAGATCTCACACACCGTAGCCAGCTGTAACCGCATCCCGGCCGCCTTCGAAGAGCCGGCTGACTTCGAAGGCCCCCATAAGGTTGCCGGGGTTGGCCGCCCGGATCGCTGACTGCCTCGGCCCGGTTGATGTGCTGGTCCTCAATCCCACCGGCCCGCAACCCGACGCCGCAGTGACCGAGGTAGCCTGGGCCGGCCATCTGGCCCAGCTGGACTTCTTCGTCAAGAGCCCGGGGGTGATGCCACGGTCCGTTCGGGATAAATCTTCAGGTCGTACGCGAACGCGATGCTGGGCACGACAGAACTGGGTCAGGCTCCCCTGTCATGTCGGCGGGGGAGCCTGACCCTGCAGGGCTGGCCGTGAGGCGATAGCCGCTACGGTGTCGTCAGCACGATGCTCAAGAGCAAGGACACGACCGCGCCTTTCGCCAGTTCTGGCGCGTTCGGGCTGGTGTTGCACTGGCCCTTCTTGGGTCCGGACTTGTATCTCGGCATGTACCCGGCGAAGTAGGCTCTCACCGCGCCCGGGCCCGAGGTCCCGGCGAACTTGCCGGTACTCTGGCTGCCCACCGTGGTGAAGACGACGTAAGTCGTGGCCGAGAAGTAGCAGGTCTTCACGTTGAACGTCTGGCTGCTGGCCGGCGAGGCAGTGATCGCCACCGTCAGGTTCCCGGCCGAGGTAGTGAATTTGTGTTCCTGGCCTTTCTTCGGCGCGTGGCCGCCCCCGGAGAAGACGCCGTGGGTGTTCACCAGCCCGTGCCAGGTCAGCGGGATGGTGGGAATGTTCGCTGTAGCGCGCTTGCCGTAGATCACGCCGTAGGCACTCTCCGGGCCGGTGATGGCTTTGCTGGCCGTATCGCTGCTCGCCAGTGCCGGTGCTGCCGTCAGCGCGAGCGCGGCAGTGCCGCCCGCCGCGGCGAGTGCCATATACTTGGTTTTGCGGTGCATTATCTCTCCTTGGGACATTCTTGGTTCTTGCTGTGGCGGGCAAGGCTGCACCGCGTACTGAGAGCGGAAGAGACCAGTAACGGCTGAGTAAAATGCGGTGCAGCTGATATTTCTGTCGATAATGGGATATTTCTACACCCGCCCCGTCATTTCATTCATGTGCCGGCTTTGGGATGATGCCCATTCTTGCTATGGCGGAAATCCTACACTGCCGAACGGGAGAGAAAAGGAAATTAGTGGCTGCTGGCGAGCGATGATCTTGACTGGTAGGGCGGGAGCGACGCACTGCGCCGCCTGGTATCAGCCCGCAGCTGTATTTTGGGCCGGAGCGAGCAAGCTATGGAATATCGCCCAGGTATGGTTACCCGTATCTTCTGTGGTCACATGGAGGCAGATAGCCCGCTGTAGGTCGCAAACGGACCGTGTTTGGGGTCGCGTTCAATCCGGACGGCAGCCTACTCGCCACTGGTGGTGCCGATAAACCGCGTGCCTGTGGGAAGTCAGTGCCGGGACTGTCATCCGGCCCCTTACCGGTTACGCTGAAGCTGCACGCGGGATGGCATTCAACCGAACCGGCATCCGGCTCGCCATCGCCAGCTTGGGACGACACTGTCCGCATGTGGAGGCAAGGGCTAGGCGTCTGAACCGGCAATCTCGCGACTATTCATGATCGCCGCCGCGATTGTGACCTGCGGTCCGTCACGGATTACTCGGGAGTTGAAATGGATCGTGAATCTCGACCTCCCTCGGCGGACCCACTCACCACGAGCGGCCTCACGTCGCAACTCACCTTGCAAGTGCTGCTCGATCCCGGCTCGACACAAGGACTTCGGTACCCTTATCGTCCCAGGCGTGTGTCACCTGTTCGGCACCGCCCGGGCCTGCCCGTTGCCTCGGTCACCCTCCGGAGGGTGATGACGCGGGCTGGGCTATCGGGCATGCTCGCAGCACCCGTAAACGGGAACTGACAGCGAGGCATCAACTAGTGCACCCACGAACGTACGAGATAACGTTCCTTGGCCCGGCAGGTACCACACTGCGCGCGGAATTCGACGACTGCGAGGTCAGCGTCGGCCCGGACATCACCACCCTGCGAGCCGACCTGCCAGATCAGTCCGCCCTGCACGGACTCCTGCAGCGGATCAGCGGCCTGGGACTCGAGGTAGTCGACGTGCACGTGGTGGCGCCGCCACCCGCGGAGTGACCGATGCCGCAGACCACGATGACCCGCCCGAAACGCCACAGGCCGTGCGCTCCTGATCATGCTGACCGCGGCCGGGGTCTCGCTGGGCACCTCAATCCAGGCCATCATCCTCCTTCGGTCTTGTCGTCCTCGCGCTTCAGGTAATCCTCCAGCCCGGCGAGGCTTCTCTGGGGAGACCGCGCAGTCTTCCTCTCTCAGGCGAGGATCAGGTTGATGCTGTTTGCGATGAGCCAGAAGCCGAGGATCGAGCTCCCCAAGACGATCACCTGGTCGGTGTGGGTGTCGATCCAGGTCCTGAACCTGGCCAGGAACGCCTTGCTCTGGCCAGGCCTGAAAACGGCGTAGATTTCCATGCTCAGGTAGGACGCCGACGCTAGGACACAGAACGCGAACAGCGCGAGGCCGCTCTCGAAACTGGACAGCTTGGCCTCCATGACCGTGGCGGCGCCGGCGCCGATCAGAGCCCAGGGCTGGACAGCGGGCGCGAGGCCAAAGGCGAACCACGGGGACATGTTGTCCACGTGCTCCTGCCACTTCGGGGGCTTCTTCGGCTTCTTCGGGCGCCCCATCCTGCGGCGCTGCCGGATCGCGATCGCGACGAGGCCGACTCCGATGGCGATCTTCACTGCCAGCCCGGCCAGTGAGGGTGCCGTGCTCGGCTTGGGAGGGTTATTGCCGGTCGCGAGCACCGTGATCGCGACCACGATCGCCAGGGATACCAGCCACCCGGACACGAATGCCGCGCCCTTTACCGTGCCGCGCCGCGAGGGCAGCACGACGATGAATGCCGTCAGCGGCAGCGGATCGAAGGCTATCGCCAGGCCGATCAGGACAAGATTAAGTGCCATGTTCGTTCCGCCCATCTCGCCTCGATGAAGCGTCAGTTGACTGGCGGCCGAGCCGGCGAGGATGCCGCCGGCCCCGGCGGCTGAGAGTGCTTCTGTTCCAGGACGCGTTTCTTGGCTGCCGCATAGGCAGCGTCGGAAAGCACGCCCTGGTCGTGCAGCTGTGCCAGCTCGCGCAGTTGCGATATCCACATTGTCTGGTCATCCGTAGCCACGGGCGGGGACTGGGCACGGACGGGTGACCTAATGGGAATGGCTGGCTGGGCGGGGGCGGCGGCACCGGGGCTGGCTGGAGTCACGAGCTGCTGGCCTGCGGGGTTCACCCCGAGCTGACGCCAGAACTGCTCGGCCTGCGCCAGGTACCGGGCTTGGTCGAGCCGCCCGGCGCGGAACGAAGCGGTCGCACCGGACATCGAACGTATATAGCGCAGTTGTGCGTTGCTGATCTGAAGGCCCCGGCTGCAGACCGGACAGACCAGGTAGTCATCCGTCCCGTAGGGCACGACGGGCACGAAGTACAGGCGGACCGACTTCTTCGACCGGACGTGGTGGAGGAACACCTGGTTATGGCAGTTCGGGCACACGCACGGCGCGACCTCGCCCAGATCCTCCGGGTTGCCTGGCCCGAAGCCGAAAACCACCACCATGCGGTAATTCAAGCCGAGGCACCCGCGCAGCGGTTCATCCCTGGCAGGTGATAGCGGGCGACGTCAGCGGGACGCCGGCTACAACGATGTCCACCTCTACTTCACTGAGTCCACCTCGTTGGGCCGGCAGGGCAGGATCGCGCCCGATCACCGTGCCGAGTCGGGTGTTCATATGCAGCCGCAACCCCGGCCCGCAGGTCGCCCATGACCAGCACGGCCATGCCGCAGGCTCAACCTCCTGCGGCAGACCTAGGTCACCGGGCCTTGATTATCGCCGTTTAGATCTGGCGACGGCACCATTGACAGCACCCAAGGGGACTGCTCCATAGCCGAGTACGGCGATTACTCCCGAACCCCAGCAGCCGGGAACGCGCCAGGAGAGGATGGGGTGGTACGGGCGCTCGGGACAGGCAGACAACGGCTCACGGGCGGGCAGGAGGCTAGCTATGGGCGAGGCACTGACCATCCGGGTTCGGCGCGACCGGGGCTATGCGATCGTGGCTGTCGCCGGGGAAGTTGACATTGCCACCGTAACCCGGCTGCGCGAAAGCCTTTTCGAGCTGGCAGCCAGCGGCCGTACGCTGGTGGTCGACCTTGACCAGGTCAGCTTCATTGATTCCTCCGGGCTCGCGGCGCTGGTCGGCGCGGCCAGGCGTGCCGCCGCGCACGGGGCCAGCCTGCAGGTAGTCTGCGCCCAGCCCCGGACCCGGCAGCTGTTCCACCTGACCGGACTGGATGGCCAGGTACCGCTGGCCCGCACCCTGGACGGGGCACTTGAGTCCCTGGCGGCGGCCCGGCCTGCCCCGGCCAGCTAGCGGCCGGGCACGAGGCCCGGCCCGCAGCCCCGGTCCCGGGGGCCGCGATGCTGCGCCCGCCGCAGCCGGGGAATCGGTCGGCTATGTGCTCGGCGGCCCGGTGGTCGCCGCAGCCGCGTACGCGACGGCATAATTCTCCGGCCGCAGGTAGTGCTGGTCGATGTGGGCCAGCCGTTCACGGGTCAACGCCGCCGTCGCGGAGGTCACCGGGCTCAGGCCGACGTTCATCGCCTGCGCGCTCGGCAACGCCGCGATCGAGATGCCAGCTATGCGGTCATTTACGAGAAGTATGCCCCATATACGCCCGGATCCGCGTACAGCCGACAAGTGACAGCTCGGGTTCGCGAAGAGCCAGGACACGCGCTGGTCAGCTTGCCGAGGGCCGGGCCCGTCAAGTTGACTGTCAGGTGCCGTGGCTGCCGATCAGGTGCCCGACCAGGAACGTCACCGCTATGGCCAGGCCGCGAAGCTATCGCAGGCTCAGGAAAGTATATGCGGTTAGGGTGGTGCTCAAGCTTTGCAATTAATTCGCATATAACTCCCAGCGGAGTTTGCCTCCCTTTCCCTTATTTGTGATGCGCTCTATCTTGCATGCAGATTTCCGCAATAGGTGGATACGGTGGAAGCCTTCGTTCACTGCGACCTCACCGCGCCAAGCCCTAACTGACCCGGATTGGCTATTGGCCGTGTCGACTGGGGGCAACGAGAAGTTCGGCACACGCTTGAGCCACGAGACTGGCCGCGGCCAGGTTGGTCTCTGGCTCTAACCGCGATGCCTGCCATGAGCGGTTCCGCCGTATCGTCGACCGGGCGGACGTAGCTTGATGCGCATTAGACTTGAATTCGCCGGCCGTTGCCGCCGCGGAAGGGGCCGGCAAGCCAACCGCGATCAGACCGGAGATCCTGAGTGCAGGCTGGGACCGAACTTGCCGGACGATACGTCCTGGAGAAGGTCCTTGGTTCCGGGGCCATGGGCGATGTGTGGCAAGGCACCGACCGGCAGCTTGAGCGGCCAGTGGCGGTGAAGGTGATGCGAGACCGGCTCGCCGATCCGCGGCGGTTCCAGCGTGAGGCGAGGATCGCGGCACGGCTACAGCATCCCGGCATCACCGTGGTCCATGACGTTGGCACGCACGACGGTCAGCCGTTCATCGTCATGGAGCTATTGCACGGCAGCGACCTGGCGGCCATCCTGGACCGGGCGCCTGGCCGCCGGCTGCCCGTCGAAACGGCTGTCTCGCTAGTAGTGCAGGCCGTTGCGGCGCTCCAAGTCGCGCACTCCGCCCACATTATTCACAGGGACCTCAAGCCAGCCAACTTGTTCCGCCAGGACAGCGGATTGCTGAAGATCTGCGATTTCGGAGTCGCGCGAATTGCGGACGCCACCGACGGTCTCACCACGGCGGGCTATGCCATCGGCACGGCCCTCTACATGTCACCCGAACAATGCGAAGGAGAAACGCAGATCGACGGGCGCAGCGATCTGTACTCGCTGGGCTGTGTGCTGCATGAGCTGCTGACTGGCCAGCCCCCGTTCCCGAGGGGCAAGGCACGGGAGATCATGAACCAGCACATGAACACGCCGCCGACCAGCCTGCGCACCTTGCGGCCCAACATCCCCAACGAGCTGGACACGATCGTACTGACCATGCTCGCCAAGAAACCTGACGATCGGCCGGACGACGCCGACGGCCTCGCCGCGGCCCTGCTGGCCGCCCTGCGCCCAGGAGCGCCTGCAGCCGGTCAGGGTGTAACGCCCGGGCCAGCCGCATCGGCAGGCCCCGCTCCCGCCGCCGACCGTGACAACGCCATCACCGGGGATCGCCGTGATCCGTGGCGGGCATCCAAGGATCCACCAGCGGCAGCACGGCAGCATGATCGGATCCTGGTTACAGGCCTTCCGCCGGTGGCTAGCCTTCAGCCGCAGCTGCAGGTTGCGCCATCGACCGGTTCGTGGTCGCGGCTCGCGCTCGACCCCCTCGGACGCTGGCTCGCCTCCGCCGACGGCGACGGCACCATCTCGCTGTGGGACGTCGCCTCCGGCCTGCCGATACGGTCCTGGTCGGCGGGAGCGTACGTGCTCGCGATGGGGGGCGGCCCGCGCAACCGGCTCGCGGTCGGCGGAGACGACGGCTGCGCGCGGGTCTGGGACATGGAGACGCGCGACACCCGGAGACCAGTTCCACGGGCATGCTGGCGGCGTGCAGGCCGTCGCCTTTGATCTCAGCGGCATCCGGCTGGCCACTGGCGATGCGGCTGGGGTCGTTCGGCTCTGGGATCCCGGAAGCCCGCAGCCGGTCACGGCGCGCCAGGCGGCGCACGGCGCGGTGATGGCACTCGCCTTCGATGCGTCCGGCGGGCGGCTCGCCGCGGCAGGCGAGGACGACACGCTACGGGTGTGGGATGTGGATTCCCCGCATACGGCGATGCTCCTCGCCGAGCGGCCGTACGGGCAGAGGTTACCGCCATCGCGTTCGGCCCGGCAGGCCAGCTTGCCATCGGCGGCGCGGACGGCCGGGTACGGGTCTGGGAGTTCGTGCCGCCCGAGAGCCGGTGGCGGCCCGCGGGTCAGGGTCATGATGGCGGCGTCCTGGCCCTGGCGTGGGATGCCGAGGAGGGGCACTGGATCAGCGTCGGCACCGACGGACGTCTCCGCGCTGGCGGCGGACAACAGCAGCCTGTGGTCGCGTCACGGTCGCGTCCGTGCCGCCGCCGTGAGCCCCGGCACCGGTCAGGGTGCGGTGATCGATAACAGCAGCGGGCGTATCCATAGCTTCCAGATCGGTAATCTGGGCTCCCGGCAAGATATCCGGGGATCCGACACCGGCCTCAACGGTGTCGCTTTCGGCCCGTCCGGACGATCGCTCGTCATCGGCGGCACCGATGGGGTCCTGTACGTCTGGGACACGCTGCGGCAGACCCTACGGTCCGCCGCCGCACCGGGCTCCGGCATCGGCGCGGTGGCGGGCTCACCGGACGGGCGGCTGGCCGCGGTGTGCCGCGACGATGGCAGCGTGACCGTCTACCGCATGGGCGATGGGTCCGCCACCGTGATCAAGGCCTGGGCTGACCAATGCCACGAACCCGCGTCTGCCGTGGCCTTCAGCCCCGACGGATGCCGCGTGGCGACTGCGGGCGATGCCGTGCGGGTCTGGAAAACCGAGAACGGAGACGCCGATGACGCGCTACCGGAGCGCACGCACGCCACCAGGGCGCTGGCCTATGACCACACCGGGCGCCATCTCGCGGCGACCGGGACGAACGGAGCCGTACTGGTCTGGGATGCCGCCAAAGGCGTTCTGCGGCACAGGCTGGTCAGGCACAAGGGGGTCGTGCACGCGGTGGCCTTCAGCCCGCTGTCCGGGCAACTGGCCACCGCGGGATTCGATGGCACCATCAGGATCTGGGATCCTGACACCGGCGAGCAGCGTGCACACCATGAGCGGGTGGGAGTGTCGCGCCAGGGTCCTCGCCTTCAGCCCTGCCGACGGCGCCCTCGCCCTCGGCTGCGCGGACGGCGTGATCCGGTTCCGTGAGCCGCGCAACTGGACCCAGATCCGCGCCTGGCCCGGCCATGTGCAGGGGATCACCGCGATGTGTTTCGACATGCGCGGCGAGCGGCTTGCGACCGCCGGCCGAGACGGGACCGTGCGCGTCTGGGACCCGGCCACGGGCGCGGCGGAACTGGTACTGCTGCCGCAGCGGGAACGCTGGGCGGCGGCGGCAGCCGACGGTACCGTGCGCGAACACGGCGATGCCGCCGGGCTGGTCTGGTTTGCGGCCGGGCTGTCCCGCCAGCCGTCGGCCCGCCCGCAGTTACCCAGGGATAGGGGGGAGCAATGAACGAGCTGTCCAGATGCCGGAGGGAGCCGCATGGATAGCCATACCCATCCGGAGATATCGGGCCTTCACTCCCGAGTTTCCGGCGTGGAGTCGTCGGTCTCGAGGCTCCGCAACCGCGTCGACTCTCTTGAGAAGAACCTGCTGCGCCGCGTCGGCGAGATACAGCAGACGGTCGACGACTTCGTCACCGAATACCGGCGTGACCGCCTCGTGCAGAACGCTCACAACGACCTCGTCGAGGCCAGAGGTGAACTGGAGCTGGAGTTCGGCCGGTACAAGGAGGTGCGCGACCTCGCGTCAGGGATCATCTACGTGGTAAAGAGCGGCTACATAAGCCGAGCCGTCATCCTGGACGTGACCGAGCGGCTCGCGATCCGGACGCCGCGGTACTGGCTGGCCCCGGCGATCCTCGCGGTAGCCGCGTGGCTGGACGGCGACAAGGACCGGTATGTCGAGTCGATCAAGACCGCGCTGGCCCTCGACCACAGCAAGACCGCGCTGTTCATGACGCTCCTGCTGCGAGATCAGGTCCGCAACGAGGACATGCGGGAGTGGATAGGCAGCTACCTGGCCGGGCTCGAGCCGGCCAACCTGCCGACGGACTTCGCCGTCGTCATAGAGGCCGTCGCCGGCCGGACGCTGGGCGTCGACTCCTCGCCGCAGCTGGTGCGACGGATGCGGGGCTGGTACGAAAACGCGGCCAGCAGCCGCGACGCCGAAGACGAGGAGATAGGGCAGTGGGAGCGGTACCTGATGGGCTTGGCTCCGGCCGGCGACTACGCTGAGGCCTTCCCCACCCTCGCTCGATCCGCCCCCGAATGGGAGCTCCTGCGGAAGCGGCACGAGGCAGGTACTGCGATCGAAGCGGCGGACCAATACTTCCGCGGCCGTTTCGAAGAGGGCGCCGAGGTACCGGCCGATCTGGACGAAAAGATCGGCCTGCTGCTCAAGAGCCTGGCCGAGGACCCTGACCCGGCCGAGGACCGGATCCTGCAGCGGATTCGCCGCGCCGAAGCCGTCATCGAGACCCAGGACCAGGCGGCGGCCGAGCGGCGGGTAGCGGCCGAGGAGGCCGACCGATCACGCGCCCTGAACATCCTGTCGATGGTCACCCGGGCGGCCTTCCCGGCCGGACGCAGACGGCCACCGAGCATGACCGAACTGCTGGCGATCGTGATGAGCCAGCGCTTCATCAGCGCGGCCGCCGAGAAAATTCAGGGTAGACATCAGCGTCCCACGAGCGTGGAGATCCGCCTCGGGCCACGGCAAGGCAGCTTCTCCTGCGCAACCGACGACGAGACCACCCCGGAGGCTCTCCAGCGCCAGGCTGATGATCTCGCCGAGCAGTTCGTCGGCCAGATCGATGCCCAGGCCACCAAGCAGCGCAACAAGCTGCTGCGGCGGGCCAGAAGGCGGATGATCGTCGGGGCGGTGATTTCCGGCGCCCTCGTGGTGACAGCGCTGGTTACAGGACCCGCGACCGGCCCTCTTGCCATCCTGAGCCTGGGTCTGCTAGTCGGGGTACTAGGGTACGCCGCCCTTGACCGCTTTGTCTTGCTGCAAGCACGTATCCAGAGCATCGCCGATCACGTCAGCCGGGAGAAAAGCGAAATCAAAAGCACGCTCACCCGGGCGAGCGACGAGTTGGCCACGCTCTTCTCCCAAGAGCAGCGCAGCAGGGATCTTCTTCCCGCGCTCCAGGCCTACCTGCTCGGACTGACGGCTGAGGATGCCCACCGGGCCATCAGGTTCACCGCACCCCCGCAGGCCCGCATGCTCCCCGGGCCGGATGATACCGACACGCCAGATGACGCAGACCCTGCCGAAACCAGGGACGACGGATTCGCGCGCGGGTTCCCCGACTGGACGCCTTGGCCACCGAAGCGGGCCCGTCAACTACCTGGCCCGATTGCGCCGCCCGTCTAACCGCAGGCACGTCGTCTCGGCCCCGGCAGCCGGACCGGACAATGGGACACCGCACCGCGGATCCTGCTGGTTACCCTGCCGCTGGATGATATCGACGAGAATGCGGCCATGGTCGACGCGCTGCAGCGGCACGCTACCGTCATCGCCCAGAAGAGCCTGGCGGAAGGCTTCGGGCTGACCGTCTCGGAGGGCATGTGGAGAGCACGGCCGGTCATCGGCTCGGCGTTCGGAGCCGCGGCCCGCCTCCTGCTAGGCGTCGTGCGAGGGCTCGTGCACGATGGCGCAGTCGCCGCCCGCGACCTTGGCCTCGTGAAGGGCGGTGTCGGCGGCGCGCAGCGCTTCCTCGTGCGTCTGCGTGCCAGCGTCGAAGAACGCGGCGCCGATGCTGATGGTGGCATGAATCCGGTTGGTGCCGATGGCGTGTGACTGCTCGCGCACGGCCGCGCAGAGCCCGTCGGCCAGGCTCTGGATGAGCGGGGGCGTCGCGGCGTGCAAGACGGCGGCGAACTCGTCGCCGCCCATGCGGGCCAGCGTGTCATTGGGCCGGAGGCGCTCTGCAAGGACGTGCGCGATGGCCTCGATCAGTCCCTGCGCGGCAGCCGCACCGTGCCGCCGGATCACATCGCGGTACCGGTCCACGTCCATGGACAAAAGCGCCACATGCTCGGCGTTTTGCCGGGCGCGGTCCAGTTCGGTCTCGAATCGCCGGCGGTTCCACAGACCGGTCAGCGCGTCGCGGTCGCCAGGATCGAGCGCGGCGGCGCCGGGCGATGGGTGCGCTGGCGCGCCCGCTGTGGGGCCCATTGACCCGGTGGCACCGGCCCGCGGCTCGAGCGCCGAGCCGAAGACCTCCACCCAGCGCACGAAGTGCCGGTCGTTGAGAAACAAGGCGCGAACCCGTTCGCGCGCGGCCTGGCCGAGCCGGGCGGCCAGCGGCGGTTCTTGCAGGAGCTCGACGATCGCATCGCCGAACGCCCCGACGTCAGCAGGGTCTGCGACCAGCAGGCCGCTGTGCCGATGCTGGACCTGCTCCAGATGACCCCCCACGGCGCTCGCGACGACAGGACGGGCCTTCCACATCGCCTCGGTCACTCCCAGGCCGAACCCCTCCTGCAGGCTCTTCTTGACCACCACCGCGGCCAGCCGCTGGATCGCGTTCACCATCGCGGCGTTCTCCTCAGGCGGGGTGAGCGGGAGGCAGGCGACATGAACCCGCGCGCGCGCCCGGGACGGCAGCCGCCGCCAGCGTTCGCGAACGCCGGCGAGCACGGCTTCTGCCTCGGGGTCATCGGCGACCTGGCCCGGGTCGGGGCCCGCCAGGAGCAGGTGCGCGCCGGTCGCCGCCAGCACCCGCTCCAGGAAGCCGTCCAGGATCCCGAGCGGGTCCTTGATGCGGTCCCACCGGGCCAGCGAGACGACCACTGGGTCCCGGCTCCAGTCCGGTGCCCCGTCGGAGTCCAAGACCGTGGGACGACCGGCGAGCGTGGCCGTGGACCCATCCGCGCGGTGGTAGTCCGGGGGTGGCGGCCGGGACTCCGGCGGCCAGGCCAAGGTGCTGCAAGATCGCGCGGGCGGCGCCATCTGGCATCGGCAGGTTCTTCGTCGACCCGGGGTCGATGCCCGGCGTCAAGATCGACGTCTCCGCCCCGCCCAGCCACTCCGGCAAGGACGTGTAGCGGCTGAAGACGAAGCGGCGGACGCCGGTCAGGCGCGGCCTCAGGCACCTCCACGCGTTCCGGGAGTACTCGTTGTCGTGGTCGATGCCGATGTGGCAGCTCCAGATGACGGTCGCGCCGGCCCGCTCCAGCGGCACCGACATGGCTGCCGTCTGCGGGTCGTTCAGCACCACCACGTCTCCGGGGGCGACCAGGGACGCCAGCGCCCGGGCGTGGTAGAGGGCAGCCCGGTCCAGCGTCGTCAGCTCCTCGATCCCGAGCACGTCACCATCGCCTGGCTGGCCCTGCAGATGGTTATGGAAGCGCTTGGTCACCCGGAAGAACTCGCCGGAACCGCGCAGCACCACCCACCGGACGTCGATCCCGGCGCCTTTCCAGTACGGCAGCAGCGTCCGAAGCAGCTGCGCGACCCCGCCACCCAAAGCGGTAGAGTTCACCATCCACACCGTCCGCCCAGCCAGCAGCTCACCGGCGTACTGCTGGGCCACTCGCACCCGCTCGGTCATCGGCTCCAGCAAGTAGCCGCCGAGATCCTCGAAATGCCGGGTCGCCAGCGGAATCGCGGCAAGACCCTCACCCGGTCGTACCATAACCGAGCCCGATCGCAAGCCGTTCATGACCGATGTGAGTTAGTCAGCCCGAGGTGCTGGTCATACGCCGTCAGGGCCGTGGCTATGGTGGCGTAGGGACCGCGGATCCGCTGCAACGACAACGGGATCTCGGAGTAATCCCAATAGAGGTGGTCACCACAGTCGCAGCAGATGACCTCGAAGGCGTCCCTGTAGCCACCTTCCTTAGCGCCCTCCGCGAAGAGAGCCGGCTGACGCCGGATGCTCGCTGTAATGCCGTGCCCGGGCTGACCAGCGAGAGGGACAGTCATAACATCGCCGGCCTCAGCCCTGCCCCGCGGATCGCGGGCATGCCGCCCGCGCCCCACCCAGAGGACCTGCGGACAGCCAGCGGACCGGGTGTCGGTCTCGGCATGCGACGTTGCGGCCTTCAACTTGACCCCCACATCAGTAGTCTCTGCCACTGCCGGGGTCTGGAGCAGCGCTTATGTCATCTGCCAGTATGGCTGTGGGATCTTGCGGAGGCAAGTGCTGGCCGGTTGCCGCCACGACCGTCCCGCTGGCCCTGCGGCCAAGGGTCAGGCCCGGCCCCGTCGATGCGGCGAAGTGCGCCCGGGTGAGAAGCCGTGCGGCAGGACGGGCCGAGGGCCCGAGCGGACAGGTGGCGCTGACGGCCCGACAGCCGGGACGGGGACGCGCCTGGTGCTCAGGAGCGCACCGGACGGGCGGGCGGGGCCCAGGCCGCGGGATCGAGGGTGCCGTCGATGGCGGCCCGGGCGACATCGGTGAGGCGCAGGTTGTGGTTGCGGGCGTAGCCCCGCAGCCGGGTGAAGGCCTGGGCCAGGTCGACGCCGGCGCGTTCGGTGATCACGCCCTTGGCCTGCTCGATCACCACCCGGCTGGTCAAGGCGGCAGACAGCTGCTCGTTCAGCCGCTGGGCCTCGGCACTGGCGCGATGCTGGGTGATGCTGAGGGTGGCCAGGTCCGCGAAGGCCCGGGCGACGATAACGTCCGCCTCGGCCATCGGCGCCTGGGTGGCGCTGAGCAGGTTCAGCGCGCCGAGGGTCACCTCCCGCAACCGCAGCGGCAGCGCGGACGCCGAGGCGAACCCGGCCTGCAGGGCGGCCGCGGAGAACGACGGCCACCGCCCGGCCCCGGCCTCCAGGTCCTCGTGCCCCACAGGCTCCCCGGTGCGGAAGGCATCCAGGCACGGGCCCTCCTGGGCCTGCAGCTCGAACAGCTCCAGCAGCCGCATCGCCTCACTGGAGGAGGCCACCAGCCCCAGGCTGCCCGCCGGAGAAGCCAGCATCACCCCGGCAGCCGAGACGCCGAGCACATCAACGCACCGGTCCGCCAGCCCGGTCAGCAAGTCCACGACGTCGTAGTCGTCCACGAGGGTGTCGGCCATCTCGACCAGTGACCGGACCACATCGGCTTCCCGGGTCATCTCCACTCACCCTCCAGGGCGCCCAGCGGCCCGGCCGGCCGCCGGCGCCGGATCGACCCCGGGCCGCAGCACCCATCCTAATAGCGGCCCGGCTCCAGCCCCAGCGCTCCGGGCGAGCGGGGTCTGAGCACGGCTGAAGGTCGCCCCGGGCACCCATCGCGACCAGCACCGCCTCTGCTTTTCTGGGTCACCTGCGTTTGTGTCGCGCACACCCCGGCCGTGCTGGCCCGTCCCGCTGTGGCGTTATTTGCCGTAAAGTCGGTGAATGCGCGTCTGGCCTGGCACTTCTTATCCACTTGGTGCCGCTTGGGATGGGTCGGGGACCAATTTTGCCCTGTTCTCTGAAGTGGCCGACCGGGTGGAGCTGTGCCTGTTCGGTCCGGGTGACCGCAGGGAGACGCGGGTGGAGCTCACCGAGATGGACGGTTTCGTCTGGCACGGTTACCTCCCGGGCGTCGGCCCGGGCCAGCACTACGGGTATCGCGTGCACGGCCCGTACGCGCCGGACCGCGGTCAGCGGTGCAATGCGGCGAAGCTGCTGCTCGACCCGTACGCCAAGGCCGTGGCGGGTCAGGTGCGCTGGCACGAGGCGCTGTTCTCCCGCCGGCCCGGCGCGCCGGAGGCGATCAGCACTCGCAACAGCGCCCCTTTCGTGCCGCGCAATGTAGTTATTGACCCGTATTTCGACTGGGCGGATGACCGGCCGCCCCGAACGCCGTATCACGAGACGGTGATCTACGAGGCGCATGTCCGCGGCCTGACCCTGCGCCATCCCGAGGTCCCGCCCGGGCAGCGCGGCACCTATGCGGGCCTGGCCTGCCCGGTCATCATCGACCACCTGACCCGCCTGGGTGTGACCGCGGTCGAGCTGATGCCGGTGCATCAGTTCATCTCCGAGCGGCAGCTGGCGGCGGGCGGCCGGTCCAACTACTGGGGTTACAACACGATCGCGTTCCTCGCGCCGCACAACGGCTACTCCTCAGCCACCGAGCCGGATGGCCAGGTCACCGAGTTCAAGTCGATGGTCAAGGCGCTGCACGCGGCGGGCATCGAGGTGATCCTGGACGTCGTCTACAACCACACGGCCGAGGCCGGCGCCTCCGGTCCGACGCTGTCCTTCCGCGGCATCGACAACGCCGCGTACTACCGGCTTGCCGACGGCGACCCGGGCGTCTACCTGGACTACACCGGCTGCGGCAACAGTCTCAATGCGCGCAATCCCGCAAGCACTGCAGCTGATCATGGATTCGCTGCGGTACTGGATCCTGGACATGCACGTGGACGGGTTCCGCTTCGACCTAGCCGCGGCCCTGGCCCGGCAGCTGCATGATGTGGACCGGCTGGCCGCGTTCTTCGATCTGGTCCAGCAGGATCCGGTCGTGTCGCAGGTGAAGCTGATCGCCGAGCCGTGGGATGTCGGGGAAGGCGGCTACCAGGTCGGCAGGTTCCCGCCGCTGTGGTCGGAATGGAACGGCAAGTACCGCGACTGCGTACGGGACCTGTGGCGCGGCGAGCCGGGTGCCCTGCCGGAGTTCGCCCGGCGGCTGGCCGGCTCCAGTGACCTGTACGAGACCGGCGGGCGGCGGCCGGTGGCATCAGTGAACTACGTGACCTGTCATGACGGGTTCACCCTCGCGGACCTGGTCAGCTACAACCGCAAGCACAACGAGGCCAACGGCGAGGACAACCTGGACGGCACCGATGACAACCGGTCCTGGAACTGCGGCACGGAAGGCCCGTCCGACGATCCGGCGGTCAGCGAGCTGCGCGCCCGGCAAGTCCGCAATTTCCTCGTCACGCTGTTCTGCTCGCAGGGCGTTCCGATGCTGCTGGCTGGTGATGAGATGGGGCGCACCCAGCGGGGCAACAACAACGCCTACTGCCAGGACTCGCCGCTGTCCTGGGTGGACTGGGAGAACGCCGGCGAATACGCGGACCTGGCTGACTTCATCGGCGCGCTGTCCGCGCTGCGCCGGGCGCACCCGGTGTTCCGGCGGCGCAGGTTCTTCAGCGGGCACCCCGCCCGGCCCGGCCCGGGCGGCCTACGGGACATCATCTGGCTGACCCCGTCCGGCCGGGAAATGACCGATGCGGACTGGAACGTGGGCTACGCGAGGTCACTGGCGGTGTTCCTGAACGGTAAGGCCATTACCGAGCCCGGCACCCGCGGCGAGCCCATCCGCGACACACATTTCCTGCTCCTCTTCAACGCGCACGGCGACGCCGTGCGGTTCATCCTGCCCGGCGCCGACTACGCAGACGGCTGGCATGTTGTTGTCGATACCGCGGCACCGCCGAGCCGGCCCGGCACCGGCGCAGGCGGTCCGCCTGCAGTACTGCCCAGCGCCTCAGCGGTCCACGTGACCGACCGTTCGGTCATGGTGCTACGCACCGCCGGCGATCCGGCAGGCGGACCGGGCCCGAGCCCGGCCAGGACGGCTCGACGCGGCCGTGGTGGCTAGCGCCACGGTGATCAGCGATCATCACCTAGAAGGTGCCTCACCGGCTGGCTCCTGCGCCGTGCTGCCCGGGCCGCCGGACGGAAGGCTCGCCTCCAGGATGGCACTCCACCCGGCTGGGTGGGTGCTGACGTCGTCACAGCGCTGCCGAAGTCGCTGCAGTGACTCGCTATCGCCGAGCGGGAACACGGCCTTCAAGTGCGCGCTTTCCCGCACCTGGGGAAGGTCGAGCACCGCGTCGACCAGGCTCGCGCGGCAGCCTGGAGTGATGTGCCCGGACTCGGCGTGCAACGACACCCGGGCGGTTCCGCCAGGTCCTTCAGAAGCGATCACCTCGGCTACGGCGACTGTGCGGCCATCGTCGCTGACCTCGATGTGAACCGGCCGGGGCGCTTCCCCGGGGAAGCCGGCCCAGGCCGCGGGATCGAGGGTGCCGTCGATGGCGGCCCGGGCGACATCGGTGAGGCGCAGGTTGTGGTTGCGGGCGTAGCCCCGCAGCCGGGTGAAGGCCTGGGCCAGGTCGACGCCGGCGCGTTCGGTGATCACGCCCTTGGCCTGCTCGATCACCACCCGGCTGGTCAAGGCGGCAGACAGCTGCTCGTTCAGCCGCTGGGCCTCGGCACTGGCGCGATGCTGGGTGATGCTGAGGGTGGCCAGGTCCGCGAAGGCCCGGACGATAACGTCCGCCTCGGCCATCGGCGCCTGGGTGGCGCTGAGCAGGTTCAGCGCGCCGAGGGTCACCTCCCGCAACCGCAGCGGCAGCGCGGACGCCGAGGCGAACCCGGCCTGCAGGGCGGCCGCGGAGAACGACGGCCACCGCCCGGCCCCGGCCTCCAGGTCCTCGTGCCCCACAGGCTCCCCGGTGCGGAAGGCATCCAGGCACGGGCCCTCCTGGGCCTGCAGCTCGAACAGCTCCAGCAGCCGCATCGCCTCACTGGAGGAGGCCACCAGCCCCAGGCTGCCCGCCGGAGAAGCCAGCATCACCCCGGCAGCCGAGACGCCGAGCACATCAACGCACCGGTCCGCCAGCCCGGTCAGCAAGTCCACGACGTCGTAGTCGTCCACGAGGGTGTCGGCCATCTCGACCAGTGACCGGACCACATCGGCTTCCCGGGTCATCTCCACTCACCCCCCGCGAACCCGGCGGCCCATCAGGGCCGACCGGCACCGGATCGAGGACCAGACCGCTGCACCCATCCTAATAGCGGCCCGGCTCCCTAATAGCGGCCCGGCTCCACCCCCAGCGCTCCGGCCGAGCGGGGTTCATCCCAGCCGGAGCCTGCGGGCAACGACATCGTCGGCCACATCGGCCAGCAGCCGGTCGTGGCTGAACGCGAACGCCCGCAGCCGGATCAGCGCCTCGGTCACGCTGATCTGCTCCTGGACCGAGACCATGCCCGCCGCGTTGTGTACCACGAAATGGAAGTCGGCACCCATCTGCAGCTCCTCAGCCACTGTGTCAGGGGGCGCGCCGGCCTGGGCCTCCAGCACCCAGCGGGCGGCCACGTCGGCCACGACCAGCGCGTCAGCGTGCTGATCGCCGCTCAGCGGGCCGGGCCGGTCCCGGTACAGGTTCAGCGCCCCCAGGCGCACCGCCCCGACCCGCAACGGGAACCCGAACACCGCCCGCGCCCCCGCCGCCAGCGCCAACGGAGAGAAGATCAGCCACCGGCGGGTCACCGGATCGGCCAGATCCGGCTCGGCCACCACCGTGTCCTGCCCGTAGGCATCCACGCAGGGGCCTTCGCCCAGCGTGTACTGCAGCTCCTCGATGACGTGGCTCACCCCGTCGCTGGTGCACAGCGACCCGCGCGGTATCTCACCAGACATCAGCATGACACCGGCGCCGGTCACCCCGGTGATCCCCGGGCACACCCCGCACAGCCGGGCGGAGGACCACCCCTGTCCCCCGGCAGACAACTCCGCCAGAATCCGCTGCAGCCTGCCGCCCGGCATTTCAGCGACACGACCCCTGGCAGGCACCCGGCCAGCAGCCTGCAGCCCCGTGACGATCGCCCACCGGCAGCCTCCTTCCCCCGGGAACCAAACCATCCGGCAGGGACCTGGCTCAACCGCCTCCTGCACCGAGACCCTCATCACCGACGCTACTCCCCGGCCAACCCCGGAGGCGCCGGTCCGGCCACCCAGATATCGCCCGGATCGGGATGATCTTCGCACGATCCGCTGACCGCGACCTCTGCCCGACGCCGATAAATATTCGGCAGGGAGTATGAATCCGTGGCAACCGTCGAATGGTCACAATGCGTGATGGCCTCACGGCCTCGCCCGGCATTCCAGGATGTGGCCGGGCGGGATCCAGCACTCCGGCAGCCGGCTCCTTTGCCCGCGGCCGCAAGCGACACGCCAAAACCGATAAGACCGACTGCCGGCACCTGCGGATGCTGCTGGCCGAGCCGCTGCGGGAGGCTGTATGTGGCTCCATGATGGCTGCCCACGTGGCGCCCGCCGGCACGAGGGTTGCGGCGGTGACCGTCTGACCGCGCGCAGGTGCGAGCTGGGCTGCCCGCCCGATCCGGTATTGGATGGGGTCATTCGTCGGGAAGCGAGTTCCACGTTCATGGAGCACGCATGTCGGTCGGCGGATCGGCGCTGCCGGGTATCGAAGTCGGCCGGGTGGAGCGCTGGCTCGTCGGCCACGTCGACGGCCTGGCCGGCCCGGTGGAGTTCGGGCTCGTCTCGGGCGGGCGCTCGAACCTTACCTACCGGCTGTGTCCTACAACGCGCTGCACATCCTGGGCTCGCTCGGCACCACCGATCTCACGCCCATCCAGGCCATGTACGCGTCGGCGCCCACCATGGGCATCGCCGACGGCGTCGACGAGGTGCACAAGGCCACCGTGGCCCGCCGGGTGCTCAAGGGCTACCGCCCGCACGAGGGGTACTGGCCCACCGAGTACATCCCGGCCAAGCGGGAGGAGGCGCGGCGGCGGATGCGACCCGTCCTGGACGCCCGGCCGGACCTCGCCCGCGTGGCCGAGAAGCATTCCGCCGCCCGCCGGTGAGGCGGCATCTCCAGCCGTACATCGACCCTGACCAGTTGAGCGACGCGAAGAAGTCTTCAACTGCGTCCAGGCTGGCCAGCGGGACGGCCGGGCCATACCTGTCCGGCCCGGCCTGCTCGGCTCCCAAGCAGGACCCGCACTTGCGCCGGCCGGGTAAGCCGCACGATGCGGCGCGCATCAGGGTCAATCGGCGCTTCGGCTCGGCGCAGAGCCGGCCGATCATCCAGTACATCCCCGCGTGGCTCAGGGCGACGAGCATCTGCGGCGGCAGCAGCCCGAGGACGTTTCCGCGGAGACGCCTTGTGCGGAATTTCACAAGCCGCTCCCGAGGCCACGCAGCGCATGGTGCGAAAGCTAGCCGCATCGAGCCCGCGGACTATAAGGGATGTCATCACTCTTAGGACGTGGTGGCCTCGATTGGCCCGGCGTGCGGGCCCCCCGCGGGGGCCGGGTTTGCCCACAGTTCGAAGTAGTGTTTGCCGGCAGTGCCACCGCCCACACCGCCGATGGTCACCGCAGTCTCGTCCGGGCCCACGGTGTACTTGTACGCCTGGCTGCCGGAGGTGGGTCCCCAGGCAATGGTGTAGGACGTGACAGGCCCCTCGCCAGCTGGCGGTGTGAGCGTGTTCCAGGCCAAGTTCACGTAATCGCCGCAGGCCACCGAGACAACACGGAAGCCGGTCGGGGCAACGGTAATCGGATTGCTCATCGTCTTTCCCCCATCCGTTGATACGGTATTTCGCCACGTCGCAGTGGTAGCTGTTGAGAGAGTATGAGGTCAACCACCGCGATGCAAGCGGCCCGGCGGATGCCATGATAGGGCATGTGCTCATCACCGCAGGTCAGTCAGTTATAGCATGAGGTTTTAGCTCGGTCGATCAGAGTGCGTACCCGATAAGAATGCGCTCTAACGCATCGTCGTACTCAACGTCCGCACTCCATCGTCAAGCGGGCTAGGGCGGTTAAGGCTGACCAGCAGCCCGCTTGCTCACGGCAACGTCACCGGTACGAGCTGAGGTTCGGTGGGCTCGATGGTGCTGCCGCTGGCCAATTTAATCATCGGCACTAGTGGTCAACCTGATGACCGTGGGCCAGTTGGGGAACCAGTTCAGACCCGATTCCGCGAGTAGCGTGGTGAACCTGATAGGCGATGTGCCTGGCGCTGACCTGGTCCGCATTCCGACCAAGACCGAGGGCTGGCAGGACCTCGTCGCGCGGCAGATCCGGCTCATGCGCCTGTGGCAAAACGGTGGCACACAGGTCACCGAGCAGTCCATCCGCGCCATCGTGCCTGGTATCGGGCTGGTTAGTCTGCCCGGCAGTGGATGTCTGGCCACCTACGGTGAGATCAATGCCGTGGCGGACTACGCGGCCAACGCCGAGGCCGTGAATACGCTGCCGGGAAGATAGCAGGCGCCAGACCTTTTCAGTGACGCGAGGTCCATGTTTCTCGGCATAAGGTCGCCGAGTCTCGGGATGGTGTCGCAAGACCAGGAGACTGTCGAGCCGTGAGCCAGCTCCTCACCAGTTGAACAGTCCGTCCGAATGATCCGCTAGCCGGGGACAGGGTGCCGGCCGGATCGTCGTGGCAATGGAAGTCACCCGGCGTCTTCGTCCCCTTCGGTCTTCTCGGTACGCCGCAGTTCCCGGACGCTGTATGCCACGGTCACCAGGACTGTCAGGCCCCCGATGGCCACGCTCACGCCGGTTGCCACGCCGGAGAATGGCAGAAGGTCGGTGAGTACCAGCACAGCGCCGAGGCCGATGGCGCCAACACCGAACAGCACAGCGCAGGCGGTGGCAACGCGGCTGGCTGCCGTCTTGAGGGCTGCCGAGCGGGCGCGTGCCTGCACGGCGGCGAGATGGCGTCTGGCCCATCGGTACTCGATGGCGAAGACGGCCAAGGCGAGCGCTATTACCACCAGGCCAGGCCCGGGCGCCACCAGAAGCACCACACCGACGGCGAGGATCACTATGCCTGCGACCGTGACCGCGATCCGGCGGAGCAGCCTGACCAGGTCCTTCACGTCTGCAAGCATGCCAGCATACTGACGACGATCTGGTATTCGGGTACCGCGGCGAAGTGGATGGGACGCGCGGTCAGTGGCTTGGTGGTCGTGGCATCGGCACACTCAACTCAGAGCCTCGGCCGTATGGTTCGGAGGCCCGAATAGCGAACGACCGCAGCGCGAAGGACAGGAATCTTCCGGCGGGGCCAATTTTCAGATCGAAACCAGGTCGCACACGAAGATGAGGGTCTCGCCCGGCGCGATCACGTGCCCGGCACCCCGGTCTCCGTAGGCCAGATCCGGCGGGATGATCAGCTGACGGCGGCCGCCAACCTTCATGCCCGCCACACCCTGGTCCCAGCCGGCGATAACCTGCCCGGCGCCGAGCTCGAACTGCAACGGATCACCCGTGTTCCAGCTTGCGTCGAATTCCTCCCCGGTGGAATACGCGACCCCGACATAGTGAACCTTGACCAGGTCGCCTGGGCAGGCCACCCTGCCGTCTCCTTCCCGGATATCGGTGATCTGCAATCCGGTCGGCGGCTCGCCGCCGGGAAAATCGATCTCCGGCCTGGTCATGCTCATGCTCGTCTTCTCCTCAGTTGCTCTAAACGGCGGCGCGGGCCGGCCAGGCGGCTGTGCGCCTCACCCCTGCGCAGGCCTTCGGGCCAGCCTCCTGGCTAATGCCCCTGGATCCCTCAACGCGCACCGCGTCTCAGGCGCCCCGCCCAAGCCGCAGCCCCCTCCGCCGGTCACCGCCTGAGCGTATGCGGCCATCAGGACACCAGCCGCCATCCGGTTCGCGCCAGGTGCACTTCGGCATAGGGACGCGCTGCTGGCACCAGCGCCGGACCCGCGCCACATCGAGCTGCGGCAGGCCTGTCTCGGTCACCCTGACAGTCTGCCAGCGATACTCCCGTGAACGACCGGATCTGCCGTGTCTGGCATCGCTCCCGCGGCCTTTCCGGCCGCGGGAGCGATCTCAGTGCCGGGCTCCAAGGTGAAGCTCTGGGGCTATGGGTTTGGCGGCTTTCATTCGCGCGGGGTGTGTGCGTGGTGCGGGGTGGCCTTACAGGTGGCTGAACCCGCCGGATTCTTGTTTGGTCATGGATATGGTGACGGGGTGTTTGCTGAAGTGGGTGACCGCGTCGCGGAAGTCGTCCAGGAGCAGGGCGGCCATGTCCTGGCTGACGCCCAGGCGGACCAGGATGCGCTGGACGGCGATGTCGGAGACGGCTCCGGTCAGGGTGTAGGCGGGTACCTGCCAGCCTCGGGTGCGGAGCCGGTCGGCCAGGTCGAACAGGGTGTAGCCGGGGTCCTGGCCGTCGCGGATCCGCCAGGTGAGGGTCGGGATGCCGGTGTTGGGGTTGCTGTCGCACAGCAGCTCGAAGGGGCCTAGTTTGATGATCTCGGCGGCGAGGTACTGGCCGATGTCGTAGGAGGCCTGGTGGATGCGGCGGTAGCCTTCGTGGCCGAGCCGCAGGAAGTTGTAGTAGCTGGCGATGATCTGCCCGGCCGGGCGGGAGAAGTTGATCTGGAAGACCGGCATGTCGCCGCCCAGGTAGTTCACGTGGAAGATCAGGTCGCCGGGGAGTTCGGCGGCGTCCCGGAAGACGACCCAGCCGGCGCCGAGCGGGGCCAGGCCGAACTTGTGCCCGGAGGCGCTGATCGACTTGACCCGGGGCAGCCGGAAGTCGAAGATGACCCCGGGTGCGCAGAACGGGGCGAGGAAGCCGCCGCTGGCTGCGTCCACGTGGATGTCGATGTCCAGGCCGGTGCCGGCGTGCAGTTGGTCCAGGGCCTGGGCTATCTCCTGCACTGGCTCGTATGAGCCGGTGTAGGTGACGCCGAGGGTCGGCACGACCATGATCGTGTTCTCATCGACCCGTTCCAGCATCGAGGCCGGGTCCATCATGTACCGGCCCGGTGCCATCGGGACCTCGCGGATTTCGACGTCCCAGTAGCGGGCGAACTTGTGCCAGACCACCTGGACCGGCCCGCAGACGAAGTTCGGGTTGTCCGCCGGCTTGCCCTGGGCCTGCCGTTTGGCCCGCCACCGCCACTTGGCCGCCATCCCCGCCAGCATGCAGGCCTCTGAGGAGCCGATGGCCGAGGTGCCGATGGTGTTGGCCGCCTGCGGCGCGTTCCACAGGTCGGCCATCATGTGCACGCACCGCCGCTCGATCTCGGCGGTCTGCGGGTACTCATCCCGGTCGATCATGTTCTTGTTGACCGACAGCGCCATCAGCGCCAGAACCTCGGGTTCCTCCCACGTCTGGCAGAACGTGGCCAGGTTCTGCCGTGCGTTGCCATCGAGCATCAGCTCATCAGAGACCAGCTGGAACGCGTCCCGGGGCAGCGCTCCCTGCGGCGGGAACCGGTACTTGGCCACCGGCCTGGTCAGATCCCGGTCGGCGAACACGCAGTCCTCGAACTGGTCACGGATGGTGTCACGGTCATGCAGTGCCATGCTCAGCATCTCCCCTTTTGATCCAGGCGGCCCATCTGGCCCGGCCCGCGGCGATCCCCGCACCCTGGGACCTGGCTCGGGACGCCGCGGGCTACCTGGTTCTCATCCTGACCCGGAGCAGCCACGCCAGCATCACCCACTGCGGGTCATACACGACACGCCGTCCCGTCCCCCCACGCGGGCACTCACACCTCCAGACCGGCGACATCCGATATCTCAGATGGCTGATGGCCGGGGTGGTCATCGCGCTGGTCGGCCTCGCGCTGATTGCCGCCAGCCCGTCAAAGACCAGACGCCCGGCCGGATCGGGTGAGCCACCTACTTCACCCTGAGAACTCCAGCTCTAAACCTGTACTGACGACGAGCCAGCACATCGGCGCCCGCGCAGCCCGTGCGGGACCCGCATGTCCGGGTGCTCGGCCCGCGCGGCTCTCAGCCAGGACTACTGGGCGGCCGGCTGGCCGCCGTGCAGGGCGTCCTGGAGTTCTTTCTCGTCGTCCTTGGACAGGGAGGTCTTCAGGACCGTGCCGCCGTACTTGCTCATCGCCGCCACGGCCTTGTCCGGTGTCACCTTCTCCAGCATCAGGAACAGCGCCGAGGTGCCCGGCTGGACCATGTCGCGGACCTGGTTCTGGAACTGCTGGTCGATGCTGGTCTTGGCGAACTTGCCCATCAAGGCGCCCAGCCCGGCGCCGATGGCCATCCCGAAGACCGGGATGAAGAACAGCAGGCCGAACAAGAACCCCCAGAACAGGCCCCAGCTCGCGCCCTTGGTCATCGGGTGGTGGCTGGTCGTGACGTGGTAGCTGCCGTCCTTGTCCCGCGAGATCACCGCGATCGCGTCCGGCTGGATGATCAGCTCCGCGGCCAGCCGCCGTGCCTCATCGGCAGCGGCATGCGCGGTCGTCTCATCCGGGTACCCGATAGCGATCAGATCGGCCATGGCGCCCCTTCCTTGAACGTTGACTTCGCGCTCCATCGTAAAAGCGCACCCTACGCACCCGGATCACCCCGCCCGGATGATCCAGGCCGGGCACGGACTGGGCCGGCGACTGCCCGGAACGGCAGGCCGAGGGGGTTGTGCTGAGCGTCTGGGTGATCGCCGGGGCCGGGTACCGTGATCTCGCCGAGATCATCACCGCCGCCCTCGGCGATGACCGGCATCGGCTGGCCAGTTGCACCGTCGCCGCCAGATCGCCAGCGGTTACCCAGGAGTAATGGGATATGCAGCCCGCTGGCGATGCGTTTCCCGCACGCTGACGCGTCTACCCGTTCGGGTGATGGATGTCCACGGGCGGCAGGTCCTGGACCTGCTGCTTGGTGATGTTGAGCCGGATGCCGTCGTTGACCCCGGCCACGGCGCCGATCGGGATGGCCACTTCCTTGCGGCCCCACAGGTGCCCCTCCTGGAGGAGCACGTGGGTCACGTGGTGGCTGTCATGGTCGATGACCAGTCCCTGGACTTTCCCGATGTGGCCGTCGGTGGCATGGACGTGCTCGCCGCGGCGCACCTCCACCTCGTCCAGCGGGACGGTGTCGTAGGTGACCGTCAGCGGGGCGTAAGCCCCGGCCATGCCCATCCCCGTGCCGTAATAGGGCATGTAGAGCACCTGTTCGGGGTCATAGCCCGGGTATCCGGGGGTGCCGGGCAGGAACTGGGTCTCCTCGGCGGGATCGAGCTTCTCGAAGTCCGCCAGGGTGCAGCGGAGCCGGACCTGGCCCGTCGTGGCATCGATGAGGTCAAGCGGAACAAGCCGGCCGGGGTCATAGCGGTGCTTGGGTTCGACCACGAGATGGGTGACAGCCCGGGCAACCGGGTCAACGACCACGCGGGTCACCTTGCCGCAAACCCCGTCGGTACAGCTGGCGTCGGCCCCGATCGTGACCGGCGTTGTCTCTGCCATAGCCACCTCCTGGTTCCTTCCTGGGTCATCGTCCTGGCTCGTGAGTGCCACGCGGGTTACTGGCCGCTGTGCTGCGTCTCGGCGCCGGCGATGCCCGGGGGACGACCTTGCCCTGCTCGATGTCCTGGGACAGTTGCGCCTTAGCGGCCAGCGCCCCCTCGTCCAGCACACCAGAGCCCGCCGGCCCAGTTCCAGTTCTCTGGGTCTTCATCGTTCCTCCCGGTCCGCCCGACAGGCCAGGGACCAAGGTCCCCATCACGGAGCAGGTCCGGGCAGGCGGGCCCCTTGGCGGAAAGGCCTTGCTTCGCGGTCACGGCCATACCGAGCAGCGCGTAGAGGGTCTGGATCAGCGAGCTGTGACGGTGCTCGTCGCTGATGACGCCCCGGGCAGCAGTGGCTACGTGATCGGTCTAGCTGCAGGTCAGAGACGTGTCACAGGTGAGGTTCCCTGCTCTTTGTTAAACCGTCGGCAGTTGACGGGACGCCCCGGACCTGAATCGGCGCGGCAGAGGGCAGGTAGAGTCGGGCTGCGACCTCAGTGCAGCCACAACCAATGCGCGCAGAAGACGTGGCAGCGGGCTGCAGATGGAAACGCCGCCACGGCACCGACCCCGACAGCCCAGGCAAGCCAGGGACATTTCGCGAACAACCGGTTCGCCGCCGCCTGCCAGGCCAGAACGAGCGCGACCACCAATCGCTCGTCGACGCCGTCGCCTCAGGACGCATCCTCTCTTAACCGGACATGCGACATCCGGCAGGCCGGCAGTGTCAGGAGCAGAAGACGATGACGGCTGAACCGCCTGAGAGCCCGGTTACCGAAGGAGTCCGCAGCCTGGAGGTGCGCTGGATCTTCCCGGGCCAGCTGGATGCCGCGGTGACCGGATGGTTCGGGCGGTTCCCGGCCCGGACGGAATCCCGCGAGGACACTTACCTGCTGGATCCGCTGTTGCCCGGGCTCTCGGTGAAGGTCCGCGGGAGCGGGGCACTGGAGGTGAAGGCCTACCGCGGCAGCCCGGGAATCCTCCAGGTGGCCGGACGCGCCCGCGGACGGATGCAGGCCTGGCAGAAATGGTCCTTTCCCTGCAGCCCGCACCGTCCCGGCAGCGCCGACCAGGCCGGCTGGCAGCCGGTACGCAAGAAGCGGCGCATCAGCCGGTTCTCACTGGCGAGCAGGCCGATCGTGGCGCGCGGCCCGGAGTTGGGCCAGCAGCCGCGGTGCGAGGTGGAACTCACCGAGGTCCGCACCTGCGGCCAGGACTGGTGGACCCTGGGCTTCGAGGCGACGGGTTCCGCCGATCTGCTCCGCAGCGAACTCCAGGCCGCCGCCGCGCTCGTGTTCGCTCAGGCCCTGCCCGGCGGCGTGGAACCCGGCCCGGATCAATCCAGGTCCTATGCGGAGTGGCTAGGCCAGCGGCCCGGCGCCGAGACTGGCGTCGGCGCCTGAAGACTGTCCCTCCGCCGGACCCGGCTGGCCAGCCGTCCTGCCAGAAGCCCCAGCGGACTAGCCGAGCGCCGGGGGCGGTCGCTATGGTCGAGAGCCGTGCGGCAAGGGTGTCGCCTCTACGCTGCGTCGCTTGCCCGCTCCTCCGCGAGACGATCACGGGCTGCCCTCCGCCGGCTGACAGACCACGCGTAGTGTCGAATCGGAGCTACGACAAGCCGAGCGGGCCGAGGAGGTCTACACCATGTGTCGTTGGCTGGCTTACTCCGGGGAGCCGCTTCGGCCGTCCGAGTTGGTCTTGCACCCGCAGCATTCGCTCATTGCGCAGTCGCTGGATTCTCCGCTCGGAGCCGAGACGGTCAATGGTGACGGGTTCGGGTTCAGCTGGTACCCGAAGGACCCGGCAGCGGGGAATGTTCCCGGGCTCTTCCGCAGCATCGAACCCGCATGGAATGACCAGAACCTGCGCGAGCTCACTTCGGCCATCGAATCTCCGTTGTTCTTCAGCCATGTTCGCGCCGCGGCCGGCCCGCCGATTCAGCAGACCAACTGTCACCCCTTCCGGTTCGGCAATTGGCTGTTCATGCACAACGGCGCCCTCGCCGAGTTCGGCTCGGTGAAGCGTGACCTGACCTTTGCCGTCGACCCGTCGCTGTACTCCCATATCATGGGGACCACGGATTCTGAGGTTCTGTTCTACCTCGCCCTGACCCTGGGGCTGCGTGAGGATCCGGTAGCCGCGATGGCAAAGGCCATCCGGACGGTGGAGTCGGTCGGCCACGAGCACGGGGTGAAGTTCCCGGTGCAGGGGACCGTCGCAGTCTCCGATGGCATCACCGTGTGGGCCTTCCGGTACTCCTCGCAGCGGCAGACGCGTACCCTGTTTCACTCGGCCGATGTCGCCACGCTGCAGGAGATGTACCCCGACGTTGAGGCACTGCGCGTCTTTGGCAAGCGTGCCCACGTCGTGGTCTCGGAGCCGCTGAACGACCTGCCCGGGGCCTTTATCGAAGTTCCCGAGTCGACGGTCGCCGTACTCGATGAGTCCGGATACCACCACCACCCGTTCCTGGCCGACGAGCCTTAGCGCCAGAGCCCGGGGCCGCCCACGCTTGATTGGCGCGCGGTCGTGGGGATGACGGTGCGTCGGCCATCGTGCTGGCCGGGCTGGTACTACCTGCTGCCAAAGGCCCCGCTTGCCCCGGCCTGCTCTGCGACGGGACCTTGGTCCCTGGCCTGTCGGGCGGACCGGGAGGAACGATGAAGACCCAGAGAACTGGAACGGGACTGGGCTTGAGTTCCGACGTCGCGTGGCAGTGCGAGGACGGCAGGGTCCGGGCCCGGTTCTCGTCGCGCCGGTGAGGATTGGGGCGCGGGCTTGTGCTGTTGCGTGCGGAGCCTCTGCGGTCCGCTTGACGGGAAGGAGTGGGCATGGCAGACAGCGTGCCGGTGAGCCGGGCGGATGATCCCGCCAGGCACGGGACCGCGCAGGGGGCGGACGGTGTGAGCGGTGTGGCGGCCGGGCACGTCGACCCGGTGGCGCTGGGTCCGGCGTTCCCGCGCACGCGGCACATGCTGTGGCTTGAGTTCGGGGACCGTGCGGATTTCGATGACCCGCGCCGGGAATGGCGGCGGCTGTTCTCGGAGTTGCTGGGTACCTTCGCGCTGGTGCTGGCCGCGGCGGGCGGCGGGCTGTTGCACGCGAAGGGGCAGATCAGCCTGGCCGCGGCGGTGGTCGCGCCGGGCCTGATGGTGACGGCGATCATCTTGTTCATGGGCGCGGTCTCCGGTGCGCACCTGAACCCGGCGGTGTCGCTGGCCTTCGCGCTGCGCGGGGACTTCCCGTGGAAGCGGGTCCCGGGCTACATCATCATCCAGCTCATCGGCGCGACGCTGGCCTGCTTGTTTCTCCGCCTGGTGTTCGGGAACATCGAGCATCTGGGGGCGACGTTGCCGGGCCCGGGGTACAAGAACTGGCAGGCCCTGCTGATGGAGATCGTGCTGACCGCGCTGCTGGTCAGCGTGATTTTGGGCACCGCGTCGGCCGCGCAGAACGTCGGCGCGATCGCCGCGCTCGGCGTCGGCGGGTACATCGCCCTGGCCGGCCTGTGGGCCGCCCCGGTCAGCGGCGTGTCGATGAACCCGGCCCGTTCCTTCGGCCCGGCCCTGGCCAGCGGTGACTGGACCAGCTACTGGGTGTACCTGGTGGGGCCGCTGGCCGGCATGCTGATCGCCGTCGGGTTCGCGTATGTGCTGCGCGGCCGCGGCGGCGACGTCATCTCCCGGGCGGCGGGCTCCGGCGTGCTGGACGAGGGGGCCCTGGCCGCTAAGGCGCGCCTGTCCCAGGACATCGAGCAGGGCAGGGTCGTCCCGCCGGGCATCGCCGACACCGGTCCGCAGCGCAGCGGCCAGTAACCGGTGCCGCGCTCACGAGCCGGAACGATAACCCCGCTAGGAACGGGGAGGGTGGCGTGCGGGACCCGCACCGGACGTAAACCACTGCTGGCCGGCGGCAACGCCGACGGGGACGCCGCGATGCTGGAGTCCGCGCGGTTCGGCCTGCTGATCCGCCACGACGACGCCAGCCGGGAGTTCGCCTACGACGCGGGCGCGGAGAAAGCGCTCGCCGAAGCACACGAGCGCGGCTGGACGGTCGTGAGCATGAGGGACGACTTCAAGGTGGTGTACGCCTGGTGACGCCCGGGATCCCCGATGCGGCTGGCCCGGCCGCTGGCTTTTCACGTGATGGCCAAGCCGACGGGCGCGGTCTGCAACCTGGATTGCAGGTCTCGCAGTGTGACTTTCCTGCGGATAACCCGCTTGCGGGGCCCATCAGGCCGGCATGGCGGAGAATGGGCTCATGAGCGATCTGCCCCGTCATGCTGTCACCCGTACGGCCAGGCTGGCTGGGTTGCCGGTGGGGTTTGCGGGCCGGATGGCGGTGGGGACCGGTAAGCGGCTGGGTGGCCGGTCTGCTGAGCTGGTGGCTCAGGAGGTCCAGCGGCGGACAGCGGATCAGGTTTTCGGGGTTCTAGGGGAGCTGAAGGGCGGTGCGATGAAGCTCGGGCAGGCGCTGTCGGTCTTTGAGGCGGCGCTGCCGCCGGAGGTCGCCGGACCGTACCGGGCTGCCCTGGCCGGGTTGCAGGAATCCGCGCCGCCGTTGCCGGCCCGGGTTATTCACGGGGTGCTTGCGGGTGAGGTGGGCGAGCAGTGGCGGGCTAGCTTTGCTGAGTTCGATGACGAGGCGGCGGCTGCGGCCTCGATCGGCCAGGTGCACCGGGCCGTGTGGCGTGATGGGCGCCCGGTGGCTGTCAAGGTCCAGTACCCGGGTGCGGGCCGGGCGCTGGTCAGTGATCTGAATCAGCTGAGCCGTCTGGGCCGTGTTTTCGGCGGGCTGATGCCTGGCCTGGATGTCAAGCCGCTGCTGGCTGAGTTGCGGGACCGGGTGGCTGAGGAGCTTGATTACCGGCGGGAGGCGGCGGCCCAGCAGGCTTTCGCGGCCGCCTACGCCGGTGATCCGGATGTCTGTGTCCCGCGGGTGGTCTGGGTCAGCGACCGCGTGCTGGTCAGCGAATGGGTGGATGGCATCCCGCTGGCCGGGGTTATTGCCGGCGGCACGGCCGCTGAGCGGGACCGGGCGGGCGCGATGATGATCCGTTTCCTGTTTTCGGGTCCGGCGCGGGTCAAGCTGCTGCACGCTGATCCGCATCCGGGTAACTTCCGGCTGCTGGGTGATGGGCGGCTGGGCGTGCTGGATTTCGGTGCTGTGGACCGGCTGCCGGAGGGTTTCCCGCCGATCTTCGGCCGGGTGCTGCGGCTCATGCACGACGGCGGCGACCTGGCTCAGCTGGAGGGCGAACTGCGGTCGCATGGCTATCTGCGGGATGGTGTCAGTGTTGACCTGGCAGCGCTGCGCGCCTTTTTGGGCACGCTGGCCGAGCCGTCCCGGGCGGAGTCGTTCAGGTTCAGCCGTGAATGGCTGCGGACCGAGACGATGCGGGCCTCGGCCCTGCGGTCATCCAGCGTGCTGCGGCGGCTCAACCTGCCGCCCTCTTACGTGTTCATCCACCGGGTACTGGCATCGGGCCTGGGCGTGCTGTGCCAGCTCGAATGCGAGGCGCCCTTCCGCGCTGAAGTGCTGCGGTGGATGCCCGGGTACGCGGACCCGGCTGAGCCCGCGCCCCAGCCCCGGCCAGCCGGTGCCCGGTCAGCTCCCCCGGCCGGGTCCGCGCCGCCAGCCACCGCCAATGGGCATGCCCGGTCCGGGCCGCCCGCTCCCGCCAGCGGGCAGGCCGGGTCCGGGCCGCCAGCCACCGCCAATGGGCATGCCCGGTCCGGGCCGCCAGCCGGGGCGCAGGTGCAGGCCAGGCCCGTGGCGCCCGCTAGGGCGCAGCTGCGGGAAAGGACGGCGCGGCCGGCCGAGTCTGCGTGGCCGGCTGGGCCGCAGCAGATACCATCGTCATACGAGCAGTGGAGGGACATCATGGCTAAGCTGTCACGCCCTGCGGCGCCCGCAAGGTTCCGCGCCATGTTCCCGGACCTGGCCGGCTGGCTGGAGTCCCCGTGGGCCGGGCCGCCGCCGTTCCTGGCGGGCCAGGTGTTCCGGCTCGAGGAATCGATCCGGGAGGACCGGTATGTGATCCGGGCCGAACTGCCCGGCCTGGACCCCGGAGACCGACATCGAGGTCACCGTCGACGGCCGGATCCTGACCATCCGGGCCGAGCGCCGCCAGCAGGACAACGGGCCGTCTCGCTCGGAGTTCCGCTACGGATCGCTGACCCGCGCGGTCAGGCTCCCGGCCGGGGTCGATCCGGCGGACGTCACCGCCCGGTACGACAAGGGCGTCCTGGAGGTCAGCGTCCCCGCCGGGGCGGTCAAGCCGGAAGGCACCCGGATCCCCGTCGAGGACGCCGACGCGGTGCCCGGGCAGCCCCCTGACCGGGCCGCAATGCCCGGGCAGCCCCCTGACCGGGCCGGATGACGAACCGGCACGGGCCGGGCGCGGCTGGGTGATCATTTCCTGGACAGGAACCGCAGCCGCGCGGCCCGCGCGTCCCAGGAGTAGATGACCGCCGTCCCGGCGATGACGTCGTGCAGCGCCCGGCGCCGGTCACCGAAAAGGATGCCGGCGAACCCCAGTCCCAGGAACAGGAAGCTCAACGGCAGCGCCAGCGTGCGCACGACCGCCCGGCGCCCGCTGACACCGGCGCCGTCCTCGGCCACGACCCGCACGCCGAACAGTGCCATGCCGGCGGTCCTGCCGCTCGCGGCCCAGGAGTGGGCGAAGTAGATGAACGCCCAGACCGCATAGGCGGTGATCACCCAGATGTCGCCCTTGTCCCAGGTGATGTCCTTGCCGGTCAGCACCAGCGCCGCGAAGGAGATGGCGGCCAGGGTGAGCAGGAACACGCCGAGACTGATCCCCACGTCGACGGCGAAGGCGGTAAAACGCGAGGCGAAGCCCGCGTACTTGCCTTGCAGGCTCTCCCGGGCGATAACCGGGGGCCCGGGGGGCGGGGCATCGCCCGCGCGCGTAGTCATTGCCCCGCGCTGGGCCGCAGCCGGTCAGGCGGGCCGGGCGGGCCGGTGTACGGGCGGCGGCGAAGACGCCCTATCCAGCGGGCGATGAACTCATCCAGCCCGACGGTCTGGCTGCGGACCACGTCGAGCACATCGCCCGCGATGCCGCTGGAGGACGCGGCGATGACGGCGCCGAGGTCGGTCTGCTTGACCAGTGCCTCGACGTCGATGTGCTTGACGAGGTCATTGAGGTCGATCCGCTCGAGCAGGCGGTCCAGGTCGATCCGGTCCAGCACGGCGTTCAGATCGACCTGGTCCAGCACGGCGTTCAGATCCAGTGCGGAAACCACAAGCTCGACCGCACGCTCGGCGACGGCCTGGGCCCACGCCTCTGAGCGCGGGACCGGCCGGACCTCCGCCAAGCGCCGTCGCTCAGATGAGTCCACCAGGTAAGTATCGCTGCTCCATGCGGGCCCCGCGAGATCGGGCTGGCACTGGGGAGGCTGTATACCTGGGGCATCCAGTTCCACATCGGGCGAGTCAACTCCGCAGCCGTGCTCCCCCGAGGTGGCCGGACTGATCGCGAAGGGTCGGCTCGACCCGGCGATCGTCACCTCAGACGTCATTGCCAGCGGTGACCCTCGACAGCGTGGAGCGTGCGTGCCAAATTCCTTGTACCAGTGTGAAGAATTCGGGCCTTCGCTGCAGTCTGCCGCCACGATAATCTTCATTTGCCCTTTCGATACCTCGATCCAGCGGGTGCGCTTCGCGATACGCCGACTTTGCCGGGAGGGCTATCGCGTGATGGCATACCAGACGACCAGCGCTGTCTTTATGGACGCCGACCCGACGATCCTTCCGGAGCTTATCTCTCAGGTGCGCGGAGACATCAGGGCGCGGATAGCGAAGCTAAAATCCCAAGACGTAGCGGACTTCGGGTTCTTCGGTAGCAGCCTGGGCTCCTTTATCCTCTACAACTGCATTGGCCGTGAAATCCCCGATCTACGCTGGGGAGTATTTAATACCGGTGGCAACATCGCACGAGGTCTGTGGCGGATTCCTGAGCTGAAACAGCGGCACGTAGAACGAGGGTGGTCGCTTCCGCGGCTTGAAGAAGCATGGGCTGAGCTCCAGTGGCCAGACTTCGGGCGCCTCGATGGCTGTAGGTTTGTATTCGTGAGCTCGCAGCGAGACAGAGTAGCCCCGATGAGCAACATCTCGCAGTACCTTGAACCCATGCGCCGAGCAGGCGCTGAGGTTGGCATACACGAGGTGCCAGCTATTGGTCACATCACGGCCGTGATCGTGGGCCTCTGGAAAGGGCCACACCTCGTTCGTATGGTGACAACTTAAGCCCTCAGTCACCAGCTGATCTGGCCGCAGACGCCGAGCGACACAGGGCGACCTGCCCGGGCGGCTAGTGCACCTAGCTGGCTCTTCAGGCGACATCAGGCGACATCAGGCGACATCAGGCGACGTCCCGCGACGGTTCGGCTGCGTCATACAAGCGCGGGGGCACTGGTTCGAACCCAGTTGCGCCCACCAGGTCAGAGGATATGCGGGGCCTACGGATTGCCGGAACAAGACCAGGGTGTCGGCCAGGGTGGTTCACGGGCGCGAAGGGACGGCGCCGGGTGCGACCGTGATTGCCACAAGTGATGTGGGCTTACCGCCGTCCTGTACCACTAGGCCCATGTCGCGGAGCCTGGCATGAGTACCGTGCGGGTCGCGCCCGCGACGCTACATGAGAGGTGGTCATTCCATGCGTACCGGCATCGTCCCCGGCGGGTACAACGTGAGCCCGCGTTCCCACACTGCAGGAGGTTCCCGGTGAATGCGACAGACCAGCAAACTGGCGTCAAGCCGACGATCGTTCTTGTGCACGGCGCCTTCGCCGATGCGTCGAGCTGGAACGGCGTCATCGGGCGGCTGCAACAGCAGGGTTATACCGTCGTGGCTCCGGCAAATCCGCTGCGAGGCGTGGCCGCCGATTCCGCCTACACCGCCAGCCTGCTCAACCAGATCGACGGCCCGGTGCTGCTGGTCGGGCACTCCTACGGCGGCGTGGTCATCACCAACGCCGCGACCAGCGCTCCGAACGTCGTCGGCCTGGTCTATGTGGCCGCCTTCGCCATAGATGAAGGCGAAACCCTGGGCGAAGCCGACGGCCACTCCAAGGACAGCATCCTGAATACGGCTCTGGTCCAGTACCGCTATCCGGCCGGAGCGGACGGGGAGACTTCGGTCGAGTTGGCGCTCAACCCCGCGCTGCTGCGGGAGGCCTTCGCCGCCGACCTGCCCCCGGAGCTCACCGTGCTGATGGCCGTGACCCAGCGCCCCATCGCCACCGCGGCGTTCAGCGAAGCCTCCGGGCCGCCCGCCTGGCGGAAGCTGCCGTCCTGGACGGTGGTCGCCACCGGCGACAAGGCCGCCGGTGCCGACGTCATCCGTTCGATGGCTCAGCGGGCGGGCGCCAGCATCGTCGAGATCGAGGGCTCGCACGTGATCATGATCTCGCAGCCGCAGGCGGTCACCGACGTCATCCTGACCGCCGCCCGGGCCGTCGCTGACACACACCGGTAGACCACAATGAGCACGGCACCCAAGATGAGCGCGACGGATCCGGCAACGATGAAGCCGGGAACGAGCGCCGCGTTCGGCGCGCTGAAGCAGGTCGAGGCGGGATTGCTGAGCGCTGGATACGCCGAAGCCGGCCCTGCTGATGGCCCGGTGGTCATTCTTCTGCACGGGTGGCCCTACGACATTCACAGCTTTGCCGATGTCACCCCGTTGCTGGCCTCGGCGGGCTACCGGGTCATCGTCCCGTTTGTCCGCGGCTACGGGACCACTCGCTTCCTGTCCGACGACACGTTCCGTAACGGCCAGCAGGCGGCCCTGGCGGTGGATGTCATCGCGCTGATGGATGCGCTTGGAATCGAGAAGGCCATCCTGGCCGGTTTCGATTGGGGCGCGCGGTCGGCCGACGTCATCGCGGCGCTGTGGCCGGACCGCTGCAAGGCCCTGGTCTCGGTGAGCGGGTACCTGATCGGCAGCCAGGCCGCCAACGAGGCGCCACTGACCCCGCGGGCCGAACTCGCCTGGTGGTACCAGTTCTACTTCGCCACCGAGCGCGGCCGGGCCGGCTACGACAAGTACCGGCGCGATTTCAGTAAGCTCATCTGGCAACTCGCCTCACCGAAGTGGGCCTTCGACGACGCCACCTTCGCACGCAGCGCGGCCGCCTTCGACAACCCCGATCACGTCGCGATCGTGATCCACAATTACCGCTGGCGGCTCGGCCTGGCTGCAGGCGAGTCGCGATACGACGACCTGGAGCGGCGGCTCGCCGGTCTTCCGGTCATCGCCGTGCCTACCATCACCCTGGAGGGCGACGCCAACGGCGCGCCGCACACGGACTACAGCGCCTACGCTGGCAAGTTCACCGGCGAGTACGCGCACCGGGTGATCCAGGGCGGCATCGGGCACAACCTGCCCCAGGAAGCCCCGCAGGCCTTCGCCCAGGCCGTCGTCGACGCCGATGGCCGGTCTGGCCACCCGGGACAGTAATCGCGAGTCCTGACCGCCCCGAGCCCGCCGAAGACCCTGCTCACCTGCCCGAGATCGAAATGGCAGCTATCGGAAGCATGGACGCGAGCGGCTAAGACCGTTTGACGCTCAGCGCCAGAGCGCGGATTGCTCCTTAATGGACCATGGATGCAAGGACGACAAACCCGACGAGCACCATGAGCGCCATCAGCGCCATCAGCGCCCACCTAGCCGACACGCCGGACCGGCCGTCGGCGTAGCGGTCCTAATGCCACCGACCGAAACCCCTCAATGGTGGTTGGGTAGCCTGGTTGCGCGGATTACTGTCACACTTCTAATCATGAGGGGGAGACTTCGCGACTGGTGGCCACTGGCGGCGATCGCAGTGATTGTGGCGGCTGCATTCTATCTGCTCTATGTAGTGTGGCGGTCTCCGCACCGTAGTGATCTGGCCACCTACGGTGCCTTTGCCGTTGCTATAGTCGCACTGGCGGCAGGCTGGATTGGTTGGGCCTGGCGACGGGCGAGGACAAGCCCGGCGGCCCTCACCCCGGTGGGCGAGGACTTGGACCACGTCGCAGACCTCCTGGCCGTGGCCGTACAGAAGCAGTGGACAGTAGCGGCGGGTGAACGGGGGCTGACGGGGACCGATCCGATTGCGGTCAGCTGGGGCAGGCCATCACTGCCGTTGGCCGGACCGCCAGCGGCTGCGGCGGAATCGCAGCGTTTTGCCCCGCTGCCCGGATTGGCTTTGGCGGGGGAGGCGCAGCTGGCATCAGGCCAGGTCAGCGATTTGCACGCCGTGTACGGAGGGCTGGGGTCGGGGCGACTGGTGATCGCTGGGGCGGCGGGCTCCGGTAAAAGCGGTGCAGCGGTCCTACTGGTTCTGGCCGCGCTGAAGCACCGGGAGCAGCTTTCCTCGCAGGACCGGCCAAAGGTGCCGGTGCCTGTGCTGTTCACCGTCCAGGACTGGGATCCACGCCGCCAGCCGGTCGCCGACTGGCTCACTGTGCGGCTGCAGGAGACCTACCAATTGTTCACCGGCGCGGCGGGTCTGGCGAACGCGGCCGGACTGATAGCCGCTGGGAAAATTGCGATGATCCTCGACGGGCTGGATGAGATCCCGGAAGAACTACGGCCCATCGCCTTGCAAGCGCTCAACCAACAGGCCAGCTTCCGTGTTGTCGTATTGTCCCGTACCGCCGAGATGGCATCCGCGGCCTCACGCCACGGCGTACTAGAGGGCGCCGCGGCGATCGAGCTGCGTGCCATCGACCCTCGCGCAGCCGCCAGCTACCTAGAGCGTGTCCAGCGCGATCCGCCGCCGGATGGCTGGCGCGACCTTATCAAACGCATCCGCTCCAGCCCAGGAAACCCTCTCAGCAATGCACTGGACAGCCCGCTCACCTTGACACTGATCCGTGATACATACCAATCAGGAGACGACGCCCGTGAACTGCTGGATTTCTGCGACACCATCCATCCAGAAATGCACGACGGCCACGCCGCCGAGGAAATAATCGGTTATCTTCTGGACCGGGTCCTACCCGCCGCCTACGCACACCGGCCCGGCCAGCCGCCACCACCTTATGATCTTCCGACCGCCCAAAATGCTCTCGCGAGAATCGCCGCTCGCATGAACCAAGACGGCAACCGTGACCTGCAATGGTGGCGTATCCACAAATGGGCTTCATCCGCACAGCGCCTCATTACGGTCGGGCTCGCGGCCGGGCTCGTGTTCGGGCTCGTGGACGGGCTCCTGCTCGGGCTCGTGTCCGGGCTCGAGTCCGGGCTCGTGTCCGGGCTCGTGTTCGGGCCCATGTTCGGGCTTACGGTCGGGCTCGCGAGCACAGGCGGAGATGATCCTCCCCGGAGGATCGGAAGGCTGCGGCTGCGGCTGCGGCTGACCTGGAGTGTGCTTGGGCTCGTGCTTGTGGAAGGGCTCGGGCTCGGGCTCGTGATCGGGCTCGTGTTCGGGCTTACGGTCGGGCTCAAAGTCGGGCTCGTGGTGGGGCTCGCGGCCGGGCTTGGGGGTGCGTTCATGGGCGTACTCGGACCCGCACTCGAGGCCGGGTTCGCCGATCCGGATACCACAAGTTCTCTAAGCCCGGCTGTCTCGTGGCGCAGCGACCGCAGGTATGCGAGCACGGTTGGGCTCGCGGCCGGGCTCGGGATCGGGATCCCGATCGGTCTCGGGGCCGGGATCCTGGTCGGTCTCAGGACCGGGCTCGGAACCGGGCTCCAAACCGGGCTCGAAACCGGACTCGGAACCGGGCTCGTGGTCGGGATCCTGGGCGGCATCCTGTCCGCCCAGGTCTGGCCTTCATCGCTTGCAGCAGCTCAGCTTGCCGCGCGATGGCACACTCCCATGCATCTCCTAAGGTTCCTCGATGATGCCCACGAGCGGAACGTCCTGCGCACCTTGGGACCTGTGTACCAATTCCGCCACGCCCGCCTGCAGGATCGCCTCGCCACTTCAATGCCAGAAATGACGACAACGCCAGCAGCCCACAGACTGGCGAACGTGCCGCCCGCGTCTGCAAATTATGAGCAATAGCCTCAGCGGATCTAATGCAACGCCATATCAGGCGGGCCGTCGGTAGTCGGCCATTTCAGTTACCTGGTATTGTGTGGCTTTTTCAGGGATGTGAATCCAGCCTGCGTGGCGGTTGCCCGCGATTTGTACGCGCACGAGCGGGTGGAAGGCATGCTGGTCGATACCGTCGTAGCCATGACGCACGACGGAGCTGTAGATATCCCCCGAGACAACGAGGGTCAGCGGGCCAGCCGCCTCTCGGAGTGTTCTTTTGACCCGAGCGGCGTCGAGCAAGCGGAACGCGACGTCCAGTGCCTCACCGAAACATCCGTTGGCGTCGTAGTGGACTTCTCCTGCGTGCACGACGACGCGGACCCGTAGTTGCCGTTGCGTTCGGCTAGGGCGCGGAAGGCTCGCATTGTGGTCGGTCAGGAACCGGTTGAAGGCGGGGATGGCGCGATTCAGCAGAAGTACCTTGGGTGCCTGGTCCACCGGGTGGATGAGCGCCAAGAGACCATCGCCGCGGTCGATGAACCGGTCGCGATAGCGTTTGTGGATTCCTGCCGAGCATAGCGCCGCGTCGAACATTTCGTAGGTCTTGTTTCGGAGCTCGGCCTTAATGGGGTCGGGACGGCTGGTGGAATGCTCGATATCCAGCGCAACGATGGCTCGGTGATGGGGCAGGCCGACTGCCAGGAGCGGTTCCATTAGGTATCTCCTCGCCGATGCGGGGCCGCTATCGTACCCGTCTGATACTGGGAACGGGCATCCATGTCTCCTTCTGAGGAAGGCCGTGAGAGCCGGGACGATGCCTTGCGGGTGCGCCGCAGCTCCTGCGGGTCGTGGGTGGGAAGGAAAGATCGCGAGCAGCGACCCTCGGCTTCGCCGGGCCACTTATCAGCGAAGGTAGCCAGTCTGCGTCACGGGCTCCAAGCAGTTATTCGCACGATTCAGTACAAAACTTTGCTTGCATCAGGGGTCGCGCGAAGCCAGTGTGGACATGTCGCCTGACCCGGGCGAGACATAATGAGGTGGACCGTTGCGCGCAGCCGATGATCCGCAGGGCATGTTCAATACCGCGCTTAATGCGGACTCGCGGCTATGGCGCGCCGGCTGCTGGAGCAGCGCCGCTCTGCTCGCCGGGATGTGGGGAACCCTGGCGTGGGCACCGGCCGCCGAGTTGCCTCGGGCGTTTGCCCAGCTCCTGGTGGCCACCGCCGGGCTGCTCCTCGCCTTCGCCAGTATTACCCCCGGCGGGCGCGAGCTGGTCGCGAAGGTGCCGGGAACGGCAGCGCTCGTTAATCACCTCGGAAGCTTCCGGCAGGCCGCCGTTGACGCGCCTGGGCTGGCCGAGGGCCTTGGCGCGTTCCTGGCCGGATCGCTTTATGTTGGCTGGTTCCCGCTGACGGGCTTGCCGGTCGTCGTCCGCTCGCTGGGCCTGGCGATGGCCGTCTGCTACGGGTGGGAAACCCTGCTCAAGGCGGTTATCCATCCGGGCTGGTACAACCTCGATACCCCGCCCTGCCGCGCGATGCGCGTCTTCAGGTACACCATCCCGGCGATCTTCGCCGGCTTCGTCGCGTTCGTCCTGTTGCCGTGGAACGCCGCCGATGCCCAGGTACCGCTGGTCGTGCGAATCCTGCTCTCCGCTTCGCCGCTGCTCTATTACCCACTGTGGGGGGCATTCGACATCATGCTCAAGGCGTCCGTGACCTCGCTGCGGAACTCGCAGAACCTGTGGCGCTGGGACGTCTGGAGCGACGCACATGGCTCGGTGAAGAACACGCTCGTGTTCCTGAACCAGTACGTCGAGGAACCCGAGCCCGACCTGGAGGAGATCCGCAGCCTGACCCGGAACGCGCTGGTTGTCATGGACGAGTTCAAGGGCCAGCTGGTTGGCGGCCGTGCGCAGGATCCCGCGGGCGGCTCGGTCAGCGAGCTGTGGGGCTCGGTGCTGCGCGCCCTGGGCAGTCCGCGCAGGGTGCGCTGCGTCCTCGACGGCGAGTCCGCGGGGGTCCGGCTGTCCGCAACTGACTACCAGGTCGCCCGGCGGGTCCTGCCCGATCTGGTAAGCAACGCGCTCAAGGCCGGCGCGTCCGCGGTTGATGCCCGGTGCTCGGTCGGCGGGCAGCCCGCGGAGGTCCGGGTGGAGATCGCCGATGACGGTGTCGGCATGACGGCGGACGACATAAGCGATCCGCGGAGCAGCCTGCGCATGCTCCGCGCCTGGCTGCGCGAGCGAAAGGGCGACATCAGGCATTCAGCCAACGCGGCCGGCGGCACCACGGCAGTTGCTTACTGGCGCGCCGACCGTGCTCATGGTCGTGGGCTGGCTGATCTTGAATTCCTCTCGCCGGGCTGATGCATGAAGATCATCGTCGTGGACGACCACATCGCGGCCGAGGAGACCGTGACGGTAGCCCTGGCGTCATATCCGACCACGAAACACCATGCCGTAACCGGGGTCAGAACACCGGACGAACTTCACCGCATCGATGACCTGGAGAGGTTCGGGCTCGCCTTCGTCGACCTGGATTTCCGGCGGCAGTCGAGAAAGACCGGCCTGTTCGCGCTACGGCTGCTGCATGGGGCGGGCGTGCCAGCGGTGATCTATGCCGCCGACGACGAGGACAATCGCGTTCTCTTCCTGCTCGCGGCTTTCCGGTTCTACCGTCCGTGGGCGCTGGTATCGAAGCGGGCTAGCGGCGAGGAGATCCGTAAGCTTGTCGCCACTATCGAGTCCGGGACACGGCCTGAGTCGCCGGCGATGCACCGCTATCAGCCGCCGCCTAGGGGCATACCGGTCCTCGACCGGCTCATCGTCCGGGCAGGCGACCTCCCCATCTGGCGGGCACTGGCCACACAGTCGGATCGCAACGCGATCGCCGAAGTCACGCACGTGAGTCGCAGCAAGGTCGACAGCTTCCTCAACGAGTACTCCGCCATCGTGGCTGAGATCGAGAAGGAGCTTCTCTTCCGCACCCCGCCTGAGCCGTTCCCCGAGACGCGGGCGACCCGGGGGAGGGCGGCCCGCGCCCATGCGCACAGGTTGGCACCATTGCACTCCTTCGCCGTGGAACATCACCGCTTCTTCCAGGACGCTGAGGTCAAGGAGCTGATCGAAGAGCGAGGCGACCTACGGCTGACTGCGGCACCGCACGTCGCGCCGCGCCGGCACCGGTGAATGCTCCGCGAACGGAGGTTAATGACCAGGACCGTCGCTCGGTAAATCAATACCACCGGAGTGGAGCAAGCTCATGACCGAACCTGCGCCCGCATCGACTTCGCCAACCTCCCCGCGCCCGCCGAGGGCATTCTGCCGACGTTGTTCATCACCGTCCGCAAGGTCGCGCGGTCCCGGGACTTCTATTCGCGTGTCCTGGGCGGCACCGTCGTTCTGCTGGCTCTTAGGCCTGTACGGGGCTACGATCCGGGTTGGGAGCGAAGATGGCCAGCAGGCGGCGTCGGCTCGACCCTGTGGGGCCGTTTGGTAATCCGGACGGGTCACGAGCCGACATCGAGGATGTGATCAGCGAGTTCGTCGACTTCGGCGGCAATCCCGCCTATGGTCACCTCGCGACCCGTGCAAACGACTCCATGGTGCGGGTCATCGTGGGGAAGCTCGGGGCTGGCAAGACGGTTTACCTGCGACGTCTTCAGGATTTCCAGTCACGTCAGGACTCGGTTTACGCGGATGTGCCGCAGCAGAGCTTGCCGAAGACCGAAGTCGTGGTAAAGGCGTGCCAGTGGTTCTCAGACAGCGTCCTGGTCGAGAAGTGGATGCAGATCTGGGAGCGCGCGATCATGCGGTCGCTGGCCTCGCACCTGCTGCGTCGTCCCGAGTTGCGTCAGCAGTTGCGCGACGAACAGGCTGAGGAGATCGAGCACTCGTACGCGCGGCTGCTCGACGACTTCCGCCGACCCCGGTCGATCTATAGCGAGGTACGCGACATCATCAATCAGCGGCAGACCGGCCATCAGCTGTCTACGTACCTCGATGATCCGCTCTGGGACGACCTCGAGGATCTGCTGGGCGAGGTTGTCCGCCAGTGCAAGCCGATCTATTTCTACCTTGACGCGGTGGACGAGGAGTTCAGCCACGCGCCGATGTACTGGCTGAAGTGTCAGGAGGGGTTGTTCTATCAGGTCATGCGGCTGCTCCGCGATCATAAGCTGGGCGGCCGCCTGCATGTCGTGGTGTGCATCCGGGACATCGTCATGTCATCGGTGTACCGGTCAGAACATGCGCCGCGGTACTACAACGAACCGCACATACGCGTCCTGACCTGGGACCGCGGTTCACTGCTTTATCTGCTTGGGCAAAAGCTGCAGCGGCTGCCGCCGTCACTGCTGATGCGACGCGCTGCCAGCGGCCCCCCCACGATCGGAGACTGGCTCGGGGTCAACGGCCAGTGGCCGGGGCCCGATGGCGACGAAACGATCGAGGACTACCTGCTCAGCCACACCAGGCTGATCCCGCGCGACATCATCTCCCTCGGCAATGATCTGAGCGAGGAGGTCCTGCGGCAGAAGCAGGTCGGCCAGGAGGGCCTGCCGCCGACAGCTCTGGCGGCGGTGGTTCAACGCTGCGCCAAGCGGTTCGGCGACTCCCAGCTCGCTCAGTGCGCCAACCAGATCTCGTCCGACCTGATGCCGGAAAACGCTGCCCTGCACAACTACTCCGAATTGTTCACCAGCACCCAGGCCTATATCAGCGGCGTGCAGGAGGACGTCCGCTCCTTCGTCCGGATGATCGGCGTCGACCGATTCTCCCGTGCGGATCTGGTGACGCTGCAGGAAGTGGCGGATCTGCACTTCGAGAAGGCGACGAACCTCGCCTCGGTCCTGTGGCAGAACGGCCTGCTCGGATATGTCGACGAGTCCGGGCGGCGCCGGTTCTACTCCATGGGCGACGTCGAGCAGTTTCACTTCCCGCCGGAGGTGGACACGTACGTGCTGCATCCGTGCCTGGCGCATGCTGTCGGGGGAATACGGCATGTGCGGGCGGACGCCGCTGGAGCCGCAGATGCGCGCCGCACCCGCCCGCTCCTATCTCCTGACCGCAGCGATCTTCCCGGGACATCGCGCGCCGCACCGCCCTCAGACGGCAGCCAGGCGCTCCCGGAGCCCAACCCGGCAGAGGTGCGATCCTCGGCTGCGGCCAAGGCTGCTGACTATGCTGTCGGCGACATCCTCGAGGGCCGCTTCGAGATTCTCCAGATACTCGGGCAGGGCAGCTTTTCGAAGGTCTATCGCGTGCACGACGACGTTGAGGGCGCGGAGCGAGCGCTCAAGCTCTTCCACACCGCCGCCGGGTATGAGGCGGTGCGCCGCGAGATCGGCGCCCTGCGGAAAATCGATCATCCCAATGTGGTGAAGGTCTTCTGGGCCGGCAAGACCAACGTCGGCGACTGGTATCTCATCACCGAGTTCATCGACGGGGAGTCACTGGATGAGTTTGTCGCCGGAAAGAGGCGCCTCCGTGACCGGGAAGCGGTAGATGTCGCACTCGACCTGCTAGACGCGCTCGTCGCCTTTCACCCAGATGCGGCGCGCCTCAAGCAACTGGATGCCAAACGCCGCGAAGGCGACCTGCCGGAAGCCGAGTCGCGCGAGTGGACGGAACTGAACGACCGGGGGTTGGTCCACCGCGATATCAAACCGCTCAATGTGATGCTCACTCGCACAGGAGCGAAACTGCTTGACTTCAACATCGCCTCCCGGGTCGGCGACCCCGTTCATACGCAGTCGGGCACACCGCCGTATCAGCCCCCCGACGTCGGCCTCACACGCTGGGACGTCTCCACCGACCTGTTCGCCGTCGGCGTGTTGCTCTACCGGCTGCTATGCGACGGCCACCACCCATTCCCGAATGCGATGCCCATGGCCGACGTGCCGGTGACCGACCCGAGAACGATCCGTCCTGACCTCAACCCCGGCCTTGCGGCGTTTTTCCTCAAGGCATGCGCCCCAGCCAGCGTTGATCGTTTCACCACCGCTGCCGACATGCAGCTCGCCTTGCGTAACATCCGCACTGACCTCTGACGGCCCCTGAGCGCACCTGCGCAAGGTCTTATTAGCCGGGAATGGCCAGGTATGAGGTGCGCATCGCGGGCCGGGGCGGCCCAGATTCTCCAGTCGTACCGTGGCCGGACTGGCAGATATCGAAAATGCTGAGCGCCGAAAACAGTGCTTGGTATCCTGCGTAAGCGTTACAGGCGGGGGCTGCCGTTTGCCGAGCTGTGCCGGAAGTTGTTCGACCCGAAGTTGTACCTGCTGGCCTATTGACGCATCGTTCCCCAGCCACTGCCCTGAACTCGGGTATTAATGCCGATATAGGACAGAAGTTTTAGGATCCGGACGGATTCGCGCCATACGGCGGATGGCATATTCTCTTGCTGCCGCGCGGATAGTCGCGGAGCGAGCGGGGGAGGAAGAATGCGGTGGGCAAGCACGTGAGGGCGAAACGCCCGCTGGATGCCCCGGGGGGCACGGCCGAAGTGCCCTCCGCCTTGCCGAAATCCCGGCTGCTCGGCTATCGGGCGGCGGTTGACGATCTGGTCAACGAGACGAGCAGGCACCCACGACCATCTGATCTGCTCGCCGCCGAGGGACTTATCGCCAAGCGCCTGGCGGAGCCGGAGTTCGCCGACGTGCTCTCGCACCTTGACGGCAGCATGGATGCCGTTGCTGCCCGCCTCACCCATGAGATCCGCAACTACCAGCCCAGTGTGCGCAGCTCGGCGAGCGGCTTGCCGACGTTCATCCGGATTTTCCTGCTTTCGCAGATCGATTCGGTATGGTGGGCGCGGACGGCTCCTTTCGTCTCCGACGCCGATGTGCTGTGCTCCGCTGAACTGGTGGATCTCGGGCTGCTCAGGTCGGCGAATATGCTGCAGTTCCGGTACCGCGCTCAGCCGGCCGGGCTGCCCGGCCGTGCCCGGGACTGGGCGCAGCGCCAAGTGCTCCCGGCAATCCGTCCCTCTACTGCCGGGTTGCGCTTCACGCGTTCGCGGCCTGAAGTCGTCGCCGTTGTCAACCAGATTCGCTCGCGAGCTCGCCGCCGCGCTGCCGCCGCGAACTCCTCGCCTGTGGGTGAACAGCATGGTACGGAGCGTGGAGCACCAGCATCGCCTCCGCTCCCTCGGTTACGCCGCCGTACTGCCGAGCTCTCACTGTGTCGGCTACGCATGCGACCTGGAAATGCACTGGTTCCGCCGGTTCGACCAGGAAAACCTGCTAGCCCGGCTCCTTCTTGAACGTCAAGAGGCAGGCCAGCTCAATGTCATTGACGAGGGCCAGGCGTGGCATTTGTGCATCAACCCGCTTGCTTGCGACGAATTGCGGGCCGCTTACGACGTCCAACTGGGCGTCCGATAGCACCGGCAGGGAAGGTCTTCGATATGTGCGGTATCGCCCTGGTCATCGGGCCGAACCCCAGCCCGATGGTCCTCGACTCGATGCTGGATGCAATCGCGCCTCGTGGGGAGGTGCGAGAGACGCTCCGTGATACGCGGCACCAGCTTGGCACCCAGCGGCTGAAAATAGTCGATCGTGAGCGGGCCATCCAGCCGTGGAGTTCGCCTGACGGCCGCTGGGCGGCTTGCTACAACGGCGAGGTTTACAACTTTCGCTCGCTGCGGTCAGAGCTTGCCGCCCTAGGCCACGTGCTGCGGAGTGACAGCGACACCGAAGTGATCCTGGAGGCCTTTCTCGAGTGGGGGGATCGAGCGGTGCACCGTCTGCGAGGCGAGTTCGCATTCGCTGTCGTCGACAAGACCGCTAACCAGGTTTATCTGGCTCGCGACCCGCTCGGGGTGAAGCCGCTCTATTGGTCTCGCCACGACGGTCACCTGTACGCGGCATCGGAACTGAAGGCGCTCGTCCCTGTGGGAGGGCGAGTCTGCGAAATTCCTCCGGGCCATCACGGATGGGGGAGTCCCGCCCAGGATCCTGCTGTCACTGCATACGTCGACTTGCTGAGGATGGGGGACGGCGATGAGCTTGTCACCGACGCCGGTGAGGCCGCACGGCAAGTCCGGGCCGTGCTGGAAGACAGCATCCGCGTTCGGCTCGATACCGATCTCACCGTCGGCGTTATTCTCTCCGGCGGCCTCGATAGCACGCTGACGCTCCTGCACGTACGTGAGATGCATCCGGACTGCGTGGCGTTCACGATCGGGACGCCTGGCAGCGACGACATCTCGTACGCTCGCCGGGTAACCCGCGAGCTCGGGGTCGACCACGAGGTCATCGAACTGGCTCCGGGCGACATCCGCCTATCGGACATCCGAGAGGCCATCCGGATGTCCGAGCTCACCGAGTACGGCGATGTCATCAACGCTGTCATTTCCCGGCTGCTCTTCGCCCGGGTACGCAGTTGCGGTGTCAAGGTGGTTCTTTGTGGAGACGGTTCTGACGAACTGTTCGGCGGCTACGAGATGTACCGGCAGCCCGACCCTGTTCTGCGGCAACGCCTGTTCCAGCACAAGCTGTACAACCTCGGGCGGACCGAGCTACAGCGTGTCGACCGCACCAGCATGGGACAGGGCGTGGAAGCGCGTGTGCCGTTCCTCGATCTGGCCCTTGTCCGGCTGGCCATGCGCCTGCCCATCGAGCTGAAGCTTCGTGACGGCCAGGACAAATGGATCTTGCGGCACGCCTTTGCCGACGTCTTGCCCAGTTACGTCCGTCAGCGCCCGAAAAACCCTTTGTCACATTCGTCCGGCCTGCACGAGCGCGTCCGCCTGTATCGGTTTCAGTTCCCTCGCATCTATCGCTCGTTCGGATACGAGCGGCTGGGCCCGATGCGGCGGGACTTCTCGATTGTGCTCGAGGAGCACGGCCTTGATCTCGACCAGGCGCTACATGACGTCGAAATCCAGCCAGACTACTCAATGACCGACCACGCACGTGACCTAGCGGGAGCCCTCCGCTGGAACGCGATCGGTGCGCTGCGCCGGCGGAGATAGCCGGCGGTCACCGGCTCCACACTTGCGCTCCGGGCGGCCTTGTCGCGCCCGTGACAGTCCCTAGCCCCGACCCTGGCCCCCTGGCCACCGGGGCCGCTTACCAGGGGGCCAGGGTGCCGGGCCAGGGTCATTCACCGGTGCGTCGGGCCGCCCGGGCGTGTGAGGGTGGACGCGGATCGTCAAACCACGGCCCGTTCGGCAGATAAAATTTTTACCGAACGAGACGTGGTATCACTTCCACGCCAGGGGAGATGCCGACCATGGAGTACCTGGTCACCATGACCACGCACGTTCCGGACGCCACCCCGGATGCCGCGGTGGACGACGTCCGCGCCCGCGAGGCCGCCCGGTCCCGTGAACTCGCGGCCCAGGGGCACCTGCTGCGGCTGTGGCGCCCGCCGCTGGGCCCGGGCGAATGGCGCACGCTCGGCCTGTTCGCCGCCGCCGACGATGGCCAGCTCGAGAAGGTCCTGGCCTCGATGCCACTGCGGGTGTGGCGCACCGACGAGGTGACGGCCCTGCGGCCGCATCCCAACGATCCGGGCCTGCCTGCGGGACGGCAGGCTCGGAGTTCCTGACCACGTTCGTCATCGCCGTCCCGGAGGGCACGCCGAGCCGGGCCGTCGAGGAGACCGAGGCGCGCGAGGCCGAGCGCGCGAAGGAACTGGCGGGGCAGGGGCACCTGCGGCGACTGTGGAGGCTGCCCGGCCAGGGACGCACGCTGGGCCTGTGGCGGCCGGCGACCCGGCCGAGATGCAGGCGATCTTGAGGTCGCTGCCCCTGGATCCCTGGATGACGGTGCAGACTACGCCGCTGTCCCGGCACCCGAGCGACCCGGCGGGCCAGTCATGAGCGAGGACGGCCGCCGGGTGGCCGTCATTACCGGCGGGTCGCAGGGCATCGGCGCCGGCCTGGTGGCCGGGTACCGGGGGCGGGGCTGGGCGGTGGTGGCCAGCGCCCGGACGATCAAGCCCTCGGAGGACCCGGATCTGCTCACCGTGGCCGGCGACATCGCCGACCCCGCGACCGCCGACCGGATCGCCGACGCCGCGCTGGACCGGTTCGGCCGCATCGACACCCTGGTCAACAACGCCGGGGTGTTCCTCTCCAAGCCGTTCACCGACTACACCGCCGACGACTACGCGCTGCTCACCGGGGTCAACCTGGCCGGGTTCTTCTGGCTGACCCGCCGGGTCATCGCCGAGATGGTCTCGCGGTACGGCGGCCACGTGGTCAATATCTCGGCCACCATGGCGGAGGTGGCGAACTCCGCGTCGCCCTCGGCGCTGGCCGCGCTGACCAAGGGCGGCCTGGCCGCGGCCACCCGGTCGCTGGCCGTGGAGTACGCCTCGCGCGGCATCCGGGTCAACGCCGTCTCACCGGGTATCATCCAGACCCCGATGCACCCGCCCGACAGCTACGAGGGGCTCGGCGACCAGCTTCCCCCGCTCGGCCGGGTCGGGCAGGTCGCCGACGTCGTGGACGCCATCTTGTTCCTGGAGTCCTCGCCCTACATCACCGGGGAGATCCTGCACGTCGACGGCGGCCAGACCGCCGGTCACTGACGGGACGGCGAGTCCAAGACCTTGGCGAATAGCCAGAACGTGACGCCGGTGCCTGCTCCGTAGGCGAGGTGGCCGGTCAGGTCCCAGGCCAGGGTCTTCGCGTCGTACTCCAAGATCGGCTTGTACAGGCCTGCCTCCGGGAGGATGACGTAGCCGGAGATCCAGACCGCCGCGCCGAACGGCAGGCCGTAGGCGGCGTGCGGGCGGCGCAGCGATCCGGCCAGGATGCCGTACATCGCCGCCGCGCTCGATCCGTAGGCCCAGTGCATGACGGTGCTGATGGGGAAGGCCCAGCGGTCGGGGAGTTTGCGCTGGGTGAAGCCCTCGATGACCCGCTTGGCGACCTGCCCGGGGTCGGGGGCCTGCTCCCAGGTATCGACCGGCGCGAATTCCCAGGCCAGCGGGCTTTCGGTGCCGCCCGCGCGGCGGTGCCGGAGGTACTGGACCGTGTCCAGGCAGACGGTGCCGACGGCTCCGGCCAGGAGACCTCCGGCTACCGCCGCGAGCGGGGTGAGGCAGTGCTTTCCGGTGCGCATGTCCAGGCTCCGATCATGAGGTTGAGGTCAGCGTACGAGCCAGGCCAGCGCGGCCGCCACCAGGGCCTCGGTTCCGGTTCGCAGGGTGCTGCTCGATGCTGCCATCACCGCTCCCCGCCGGAGAAGATCTGCAGGAAGAACAGGAACACGTTCAGCACGTCCAGGAAGATCGAGGCGGCCAGCAGCGGCGCGGCGGCGATGTCGGTGTTGGTCCGCAGCCGCTGGAAGTCGAACATGGTGAACCCGGCGAAGATGACCAGGCCGAGCACGGAGTAGACCAGGTTGCCGCCCGGGATGTTGACGAAGATCAGCACGATGCCGAACACGATCAGCGCCACCAGCGCCCAGAAGCAGACCCGCGCGACCGCCGTCAGGTCGCGCCGGGTGGCGTACCCGGCCGCGCCGAAGCCGGCGATGAACAACGCGGTGGCCCCGCCCGCCTGCCACAGCGCGCGCGGGTCCATGCTGCCGTAGTAGGCGATGACCGGGGCCACGGCCAGCCCGATCAGCAGGCCGAACGCGGCGAGCAGCCCGACGGTGAGCTGCACGGACCGCCGCGCCGCGAACCGCATGCCGATCAGGGCGGCGAAGGCGGCGATGAACGCGACGATGCCCACCCCGCCGGTCAGGTTGCGGCCCAGCCAGGCGCCGAGCGCGAAGAAGGCGGCGGTCATCGCGACGTAGCCCATGGTCTGCGCGAACAGCGCGTGCGCCTGGTTGCGGGCCGAGGTTCCCATCTGCTGGTAGTTAAGGGTCTGAGTCATGTGCTGCTCCTGTTATCTTCCGGCGCCAGCGGCCTGTGTCCTGGCCACGCGGTCAGTGCTGATATCTAGCGTCGCGTTCGGAAGCGGCCGCGGCACCAGGGAATGACCCTGGTGCATGCCCTGGCCTTGACCGCGGACAGTCCGGTCCAAACGGAACCTGGTCCTACCAGTGAACGGGCCAGGGTGTTCTACTGGTGCCGCGAGCCGTCTTGCGGCGCAGGGTAGTGCCATTCGGATCGGCCGTCGGCGCGACGGCCGGAAGGGAACGATCTGATGACTACCACGGTGGCTGATGTGATGGTGGCGACGCTGAAGGCGTCCGGGGTACGGCGGGTCTACGGGATCCCCGGGGACTCGCTGAACGGGTTCACCGACGCGCTGCGCCGCGACGGCGGTATCGCCTGGGAGCACGTGCGGCACGAGGAGGCCGCGGGATTCGCGGCGGCGGCGGAGGCGGCGCTGACCGGGGAACTGGCGGTGTGCGCGGGCAGCTGCGGGCCGGGCAACCTGCACCTGATCAACGGGCTGTTCGACGCCAACCGCAGCCGGGTGCCGGTGCTGGCCATCGCGGCGCATATCCCCTCGGTGGAGATCGGCGGGGGGTATTTCCAGGAGACCCACCCGCAGGAGCTGTTCCGCGAGTGCAGCGTCTCCTGCGAGATGGTCAGCATCCCGGAGCAGCTGCCCCGGCTGCTGCAGATCGCGATGCGCGCCGCCGTGCAGCGCGGCGGGGTCGCTGTCGTGGTCGTGCCCGGGGAGGTGCTCCTGGCCGACGCCCCGTCAGCCAAGGTCACGCCGGTACGGACCGCGTACTCGCTGATCCGCCCCGATGACGCCTCGCTGGCCGCCGCCGCGGAGGTGCTGAATGCCGCCCGGGCGGTGACGATCCTGGCCGGGGCGGGCTGCGCCGGGGCGCACGACCAGCTCATCGCGCTGGCCGGGCGCGCTGCAGGCTCCGGTGGTGCACGCGTTCCGCGGCAAGGAGTTCGTCGAGTACGACAACCCGTACGACGTGGGGATGACCGGGCTGATCGGGTTCAGCTCCGGCTACCGGGCCATGGAGCACTGCGACGCCCTGCTCATGCTCGGCACCGACTTCCCCTACCGGCCGTTCCTGCCCGAGGGCGTCCCGGTGGTCCAGGTCGACGTGCGCGGCGAGCAGATCGGCAAGCGGATACCGGTCCAGGTCCCGCTGGTCGGCACGGTCGGCGCCACCGTCGACGCACTGCTGCCGCTGGTCACGGCCAAGGCGGACACGGCTCACCTGGACCGGATGACCGCGCACTACCGGCGGGCCCGCGCCCGGCTGGACAAACTGGCCCGGGACCGGCGGAACGACTCGCCGCTGCACCCGCAGTACGTGGCGGCCGCCATCGACAAGCTCGCCGCCGCCGACGCGGTGTTCACCGCCGACGTCGGCACGCCGTGCATCTGGGCCGCCCGCTATCTCCGCATGAACGGCACCCGCCGGCTCGTCGGCTCGTTCAACCACGGCTCCATGGCCAACGCGCTGCCGCACGCCATCGGCGCCCAGGCCAGCCACCCCGGGCGGCAGGTCGTCGCGCTGTCCGGCGACGGCGGCCTGGCCATGCTGCTCGGCGAGCTGATCACGCTGCGCCAGCAGCAGCTGCCGGTCAAGGTCGTGGTGTTCGACAACGGTGCGCTGTCGTTCGTGGAGCTGGAGATGAAGGCGGCCGGGATCGTCACCTACGGCACCGACCTGGACAACCCCGACTTCGCCGGGATGGCGCGGGCGGCCGGGCTGTTCGGCGCGCGGGTGGAGAAGGCCGGTGACCTGGAAGACGCGCTGCGGGAGGCGTTGGGGCACGACGGACCCGCGCTGGTCGACGTCCGCACCGTCCGGCAGGAGCTCTCGCTGCCGCCCAAGCTCACCTACGGCGAGATCAAGGGTTTCACCCTGTACGCGACCAGGACCGTGCTGTCCGGGGGAGGGGACGATCTCGTCGAGCTCACCAAGGCCAACCTGCGCGAACTCGACGTCGAATAACGGGGCTGGCGCGCCGCGGGCCCGGCTAGGCCGGGACGGCCGCTCGTTCCAGGCCGGGTAGCGCCCCGCGGAGTTCTCTGCGCGAGCTGACGCCCGAGCTTGCTGAACACCTTACGCAGGTGCCACTCGACCGTCCGCGGGCTGATGAACAGCTGAGTACTGATTTCCGGATTGGTGTGGCCGGTCCCCGGCCAGCCGGGCGATCTGGGCCTCCTAGGCGGTGAGCTCGTCGGCCGCCTCGAAGCCGCGCCTGCGCACGTTCTCGCCGGTTGCCAGCAGCTCGCGGCGGGCCCGCTCGGCGAACCCTTCGATACCCATCGCGGTCAGCATCTCGCGGGCGGTCCTCAGCGGCTCGCGCGCTTCCGCGCGGCGGTTCTCGCGGCGCAGCCACTCGCCGTACAGCAGATACGCGCGGGCCAGTTCCACCCGGACGCGGGTGCGGCGGAGCCGCTCTACTGCCTCGCGGTACAGGCTATCGGCGACCTCGCCGTCGCTGAGCAGTGCCCGTGAGCGCGCTTCGATCCCCAGCGCCCAGTCGCTGCCGCTGACGCTGGTGATCTGCGACAGCCGCCGCAGGGCGTCGGCCGCGCGATCAACCCGCCCCGTCCGGGCGGCCGCTTCGATCAGTTCGGCCAGCGACCAGGTGGCCAGCCCCAGCTCGGCGAGGTGTTCGCTGGCCTGCTCGGCTGCGGCCAGCGCCTCGTCGTAGCGGCCGAGACCGTTGCTGGCCACCGCGGTCGCCCAGGCCGCGGCGGTCAGCCACTGTCCCTCGCCGCGCGCCACCATCTGCGGGGTGGCGGCCGCGATCAGCTCGTCGGCCTTGGCTTGCTGGCCGGTCCAGGCGGCGAGCAGCAGCGGGCCGTAGGGCCCGGCGGGGTTACCCGTCGCCTGGGCGACCGCCCCGGCCTCCTCGGCCATGCAGGCGGCGACGGCGAACTCGCCCGTGACCAGCTGAATCGTCAGGCCCAGCAGCAGCGCGACCGGGAGTACTCTCAGCGCGCGCGTGGCGGGCTGCCTCCAGAAGCCGTGGCGCCGCGTCGCGGCCGCGGCCCGAGCCCGCTGCTATCTGTGCCCGCAGCCGCTCCGCGCGGGCGCGGCCCAGCTCATCCAGCTCTCCGGCCCGCGCCATGGCCAGCAGCCGCAGTGCCGCGTCCGGCGCACCGGCCCGGTGCTTGACCTGCGCGGCGGCCAGCGCCCGCTGGGCCCGGCGGGCTGGATCCGGGGTCAGCTCGGCCGCGCGTTCGCCGAACGCAGCGGCTGCGGCCAGGCCGCCACGCGCTCTCGCGCGGTCGGCCGAGAAGCGCTCGAGCTCGGCGGCGGCGTCCTCATCCAGCCCGGGTGCCGCATGTGCGCGATGCCACGCCCGGCGATCGGGATCGGTGTCACGGTCGATGACCTCGGCGAGGGCGCGGTGGGCGCGGTGACCAGCACCGGGATGCCGTGGAGCGGGCCGGACAACCGCCCGGTCGCCGCCAGCTCCTCATCGAGTTCGGCCGCCCGGGGCCGCGCCTGATCGCACAGGCTCACGATCGTGTTCAGCTTCGGCCCATCCCGGTCGAAGGCGTCAATGCGCTGAAGATAGGCCTCGACCAACGCCGAGCACCGGAGCTCACCGGCCAGCATCGCCGCGTGGATGCCGCCGATGGTCGCTTCCTCGACCGCGAAGGATGTGCCGGACATAGCCGCTCCTCCTCAGATGAGCCCAGACCGGATCAACGCCGTCCCCAGCCGCGAATCAGGGTACCGACCATGGTGTTCCCGGCCGCAGCCGGCCGCCCCTCACCCTGGCGGCCGCCCCTTACCCTGGCGGCCGCTCCTTACCCTGGCGGCGGCCCTCACCCTGGCAGCCGGGCTGGGGAAGGGATGCGGAAGATGTGGATCGACTGGTCCTTGGCCCGGCACCGGCGGTCCTGCTCTGGCTTGGCCTTGTCCGAGACCATGACCAGCTGGTCCGGTGCGATCCAGGACACTCCCTCGACCGTCCCGTAGACGATGCTGCCATCAGACGCTCTCGGGAGCGCGTAACTGGTGCCTGCGCTGGTGATCTGCCAGCCGGACGGTGCGAGGCTGCCGACCCACAGCGCCGAGGAGACCTGGGATATGACCGCGATTCGGTCTCCGGACACGGCCACGCCGCTGTAGTCCACGAACCGCACCGTCTCCGGCAGCCGGATCTTGCCGACGCGATCCCAGCCGCGGCGGCCGCGCTGGAACACGTGGATCCGGCCGCCTCCGGGGATGCGGCCCTCGGCGCCGCCTTTGCACCTATTGCCCTCACATAGCCCAAGCAGGTAGGTCTGCCCTTCGCAGTGTACGCAGGTCAGGCCCTCCAGGCCCTTGTTCGGCCGGTCGAGCGGGAAGTCGAGCCAGGCACTGGTGATATACCTGAAATTGGCGTCGTACTCCTGTACAGCGGCCATGAATTTGGCGCGGCCGCGGGGCAGCGACTCGATCAGGACGTAGAAACGAGCGGACGACGAGTCATAGGCGATGTCCTCGAAGCCGCGGCGGTGCCCCCTCTGCTGCATGATCATGTGATTATCTCTGCAGGCCCGGGATAGGTCGGGGCCGATGCATGCGACGTGCGGCAGGTTGTCGAAGATGACGTAGAACAGCCCGTCCTTGGCGAGCACGCCGCTGGCTTCCAGCCTCGGATCGAGCGAACCCTCGAGGATATCGAAGACCTTCGCTTCCCTGATCAGCTCGAGCTGCTGCATTCGTGTCTGTACGGCGACCACGGCTTAGCCCCCCTCGCTGTGTCCGGTCACGCCTGCGGCAGCGGTTCCATCGTGGCCGGGAAGTCGGGGCTGCCGGCACCGCGCGGTGTCGTCTCCCGTAGCCGCTCCAGTTGCTGGCGCGCGCTGTCGCGCCGCATGCGGACGTAATGAATGATGCCCTCGGCCTTTTCCTGCCAGTGCCTGAGCTCGTTCTGCCCGCAGCCGCTCAGGTAAACCTCGTCGTTGGTGAACTGGCGGCCGGTGAATGGCTGGCCGTAGGGCGTCGCCGATTCCAGGTAGGCCGCCTGGCATACGCGGGCCCATAGCCCATCGCCGGAATCGGCCGCGATCTGCCGGCTGAATGCCTCCGGGTGGAACTGAGTATCGAGGAGGAACTCAAGATAGTCGAGGTAATACTGGCGGTAGTCGCGGTTGCGCAGCAGGTTCTGCACGAGCGGTATACGGGACGTCGCGTGTTCCCGCCAGTAGTGCCTGGTGTTGCTGGGCCAGTCGAGAATGTCGGTGTACTGCCATTTCGTGCTGAAGTAATCGATACCCAGGCAGTTGTCGTAGTCCCATGGTATGAATGTGAAATAGGGGGAGCGCATGAAGTCGTCCTCAGCGCCCAGCCGCCCAGAGTTGTAGAGGTAGTAGTTGGACGGGGTTGCGTAGTAGTTGTCCCAGCTGCCGAGCAGCAAGTTCACGCTCGCCCACCTGAGGAAGGCGCGCGCATTCATTATGCCGTCGACCGAGTCGCGGAACGCATCGGTATCGAAGCGCTCTTCTCCGCCAGGAAGGCCCCTGCCGTTGATCGTCCTGACAAACTTCGCCAGGTCATCGTACGTGGCAGCGTCGTGGTCGTGCTCGTTGGTCTTGAGCCGGTAGGTGCGGTGGTCCTCGTCGGCCGTGTAGTACTGCCGCCCGCTGTCATCGCCGTCGGGGCCAGCGCGGTGTTCCAGGGTCGCGCACCCGACGTCCCCGCAATAGGCCTTATACAGGTTGCCGCGGTCATTATCGCCGAAGTGATCCTTCAGGAATCTCTTGTCAACTTGCTCAATTACGGAAAACAGTCCGTAGTAGGTCGCGTCAAATGCGAGCTTCGCGTAGGTATGCCGCGCCGCATGGAACGCCCGCATTACGGAAAAGACGCCAGGCCAGCGCCTCCCGCATCTGCGAAGGATCGTTGTACATCGACTTGAGATTGACACATGTCATTCCGGCAACGTGATTGGCGCCACCGGTGGCATGCTCGAGGGTAATCTTCCATGATCTCTTCGGAGCATGCAGGGTCCGGTTGCCGCTATTGGCGACGAGAGAAATTCTGAGCTGCTGCTCGCTACGCCCTCGGCGCCCGGGCCGGGAATATGGCGACGTGTCGGCCGGATCGGTCCGCCACAAATCCAGCCGCGCGCCCTGCGGCGCTCGGACCTGGCGCGTCAGGACCCCGGGCTGCTGCGGGAAGCCCGTGATGTGGAACATGTACATGCCGGCTGAGAAGAACTCGTCCTTAGCACGTACGGCGTCCGTTGCTCCGCTCGTTTCATCCATGCATTCTCCCCGGATGACTTGCTGGCCGGGGGTCGGCTGGCACTCTCGCTGTCGCAGACCCTTATTGAGACGGAGGAAGCCGCCCCCGTTCTGATACGCCTGGTTCGGTACCGGCGCGCTCGCTCCCGGGGAGACTGGCCGGGCAGATAACGGCAAGAATAAATCCTCTGACTTGCTTTTCCGCAGGTCAGAGAGCTCGATCCGAGCGGCACCAGAGGCTTAGGGCACCCTCGGCCTTGTCTTCCGCCGACCCGTGCGTAGTGTAAGAGACTTCTCGGCGCAACGGGGCCGGGAAAGACTGGAATGGTGCCGCGGGAATTCCGGTGAGCGCAGCGAGCCTGCCGAACTCACTGGAAGCCATGCAGAAGGGGCAGACAATGGTTTCAGGGCCTTCGTCGACGGCATGACGGACATCAAGGATCACCGGTCACCGGTGCATCTCCTTGTACTCAGGCTGTGATGGTTACGGAGGTGGTTGTGGGCGTCGTGGTATTGAGTCCGGATCGGGCAACTCACAGCTCCCGTCGCCGGACGGCTCTGGTGCTCGGGGCGGGCGGCGTGCTCGGCGCGGCCTGGATGACCGGCGCGCTGGCCTGCCTGCAGGACCGGCTGCCCTGCGCGGCCGGCGATGTTGACGTCATCGTCGGGACGAGCGCGGGCAGCGTCCTGGCCGCTGCCCTGCGCTGCCACGCTTCCTTCGACGAGATGATCGCCTGGCAGCGCGAACAGACCAGCGGGATCCTGACCGAGTCCGCCGCGCTCGCCGCGCGGGACGGCCCGCTGCCACCGCTGCCGCGCTGGCGCTTCGGCTCGATACGGCTGGCGCTCGCCACCCTGACCGCGCCACACCGGGTGCCTCCGTGGGTAGGCGCGAAAGCTTGGCTGCCGCCCGGCCGGGGCCAGCACGCCGCGCTGCGGTCACTGGTCAGCGCGTTGCAGCTGCGCCATCATCAGCAGGCCTCCCGCGGCGGGCCGCCACCTCACTGGGTCGGCGGCCACACCTGGGTCGCCGCCATGGACTACGACACTGGGCAGCGGGTGCTGTTCGGGCAGGGAAGCGCCCCGCGTGCCACATTGCCCGAGGCCGTGGTCGCCTCCTGCTCCATTCCGGGCTGGTACGAGCCGGCGATCATCGGTGGACGCCGCTACGTCGACGGGGGCGCGCGGTCTGCGACCTCGCTCGATGTCCTCCGCGGCACCGACATGTGGGACGTCTACGTGCTCGCGCCGAGGGCTAGCACCGAGCTCGATTCCCCGCTCCTGCCGTACCTGTGGTGGGAGCGCCGACGTCGGCAGGTGATCACTTATGGCCTGCTCCGGCAGGCGGAAGCGCTGAGCGCGCAGGGAAAGCGCGTGACCGTGCTGACGCCTGGCCCAAGGGACCTGGCCGCGATGGGGATCAACCTCATGGATCGCCGGCGCAGGGAGGACGTGCTGGAACTGTCTCTGCGCACCTCGGCCGATGCGCTCCGCAAGGGCCAGACCAGGGTAAACCCTCGCGGCCGCACCTGACCTGCCCCCGGTCCGCTCGCCGGGACCGCATAAATAACAAACTAGGTTGATACAGTTTGGTTGTGGGGGTTGTCGAGGACCACACGGAACTAGATGCGCAGGATTTCCTGCGCCTGGCGGGACACCCGCTGCGGTGGCGGCTGCTGCGGGAACTGGCCAGCAGCGACCGGCGGGTGTACGAGCTGACCAGCTTGCTCGGCGAACCGCAGAACCTGGTGTCGTATCACCTGGGCCAGTTGCGATCCGGCCGGCTGGTGTCGGCGCGGCGCAGCTCCGCCGACCGCCGCGATCTGTATTACACGGCGAACCTGCCGCGGTTCGCCGGCCTGCTCGCGGAGACGGGCCGGTCGCTGCACCCGGGCCTGCGCCTGGAGGCGGCCCCGCCCGGCCTGTCCCGGGACATTCCGGACGCGCCGGTGAGCCTGCTGCTGTTCCTGTGCACCGGCAACAGCGCCCGGTCCCAGATGGCCGAGGCGCTGGCGCGGGCGCGCTCGGGGGGCCGGGTGCACGCGCATAGCGCCGGGAGCAGGCCCAAGCCGCTGCATCCCAACGCGGTACGGGTGATGCGGGAGGCGGGGATCGATCTGGCCTCCCACCGGCCCAAGCACCTTGAGGTGTTCGCGGCGGAGTCCTTCGACTTGGTGATCACGCTGTGCGACCGGGTACGCGAGGTGTGCCCGGAGTTTCCCGGCCATCCGGGCTGCATCCACTGGAGCATCCCGGACCCGGCGGCCTCCAGCGGATCCGACGAACAGACCTACCCCGCGTTCCAGCAGCTAGCGGCCGATCTGGAGACCCGGATCGGCTTCCTGCTGGCCGGCCGTCTCGGGCGTGCGGTGCCCGGCTCCTGCGGATCACGTGCCACCGTCGAGCAACTCGCCCCCTGACCGTCCGTACCCTGCTCCGGCGGCGAGCTTATTACCTTGGCCTCCGGCCAGAGGGTCGTGCGACCCTACCATGAGGCCGTGAAGGGAGATAACCGGAGAGTGGGAGAGGAGATGAAAAAGCAGCCGGGGGCAGGGTAGCTGGCGAAGGGAGCAGACATGGCAACGGGTATCGGCTTTATTAAATGGACCGAGCATGGTAGGCGCAACTACCGGGAGACCGTCGACCGCTTTGAGTCGGCGCTGCAGCTGGCGGGAAACTTCGGCGTTGAGGTCAAAGAGATCTACTGGACTCCTGGCGGCCCCTACGACCTGATTGGGATCGCGGAAGGATCGGACATCTGGAAACTTTCCGCATTCGCCCTGGCCCTGCAGTCAGTAGGGAACCTGGATATTACGTGGGTCGAGGCCTGCAGGCCCGAGCAGATGCGAGAAATGCTCGCGAGTGCCGATTGATCAAGAACGGTGCAGCGCACATCTTCAGATACGCGACCGCCCGTGTCATGACCGCGGGCCTGGCGGTCCCGAGCTCGTACGCGGCATCCACTGCTCGGCGGCACTGGCGGAGAACTCCTCCGCCGGCACCCAGCCGCCCGCCCCGCGTGTCAACCATCGCTGCGGCGCGGTGCCGCGCAGCCCCCCCGGATCACGAGACGTCCGGGGATTTACCTATAATCGACCGTAGGTACCGAACCAGGGGTTCAAAAGCTTAACGGTGCCGGTAAGGAACCACATGACCCTGATAAAGAAGATCCCACGGAAGATCTCTCCTATCCTGGTTGTACTGGTGGTCCTTGCTGGCGTACTGGTTATCACGGCATCGTTCGGGAATTCTTCAACGGCTAATAGCAACTCTGCGGTTATCGCAGTAGCCGCCGAGATGAAAACTCTTCTGAACGAAGGCGACGACGACACCGCGCCGGGCTACTTCGAGGCACCCAGCTCGGCTCTCGTTGCGGCAGCGGCGGGCGACTACAACTCGAAGTTCTATGAGCTTGGCAAATTGCTGGTGATGGACGGACTCGGCCATACCATTATCGACCTCGGCCGCGAGATGAACGGCTCCTGGTACGAATGGAGCGAGCACCGCGCACCACCGTCCGAGCCGGATGCTTACGTCCTCGCGTGGCGGCAGATAGTTACGACTATGCGGTCAGTGCCCGGTCAGCATTTCAAGTTCCTGTGGACCGTGTACATGGCGGATGCGTCGGTAGCCGAATGCTGGCCTGGTAGTGCTTACGTTGACTACATCGGAACCGATATCTTCGACTGGTACGGCGGCGGTAACGGCACTTACCCGCACACTGCATCTGGGGCGCTTGATCACGAGAAAAAATGGCAGCAAATCCTTACCGCAGAACCCGGTGGCTTGAATTGGATGGCTGCATTTTCGCAAGCCACGGGTAAACCGATCATCATCCCCGAGTGGGGACTCGACTTCCATACGTTCGGTGGTCAAGACGACCCACTGTTCATCACGAATATGATGGCGTGGATGAAGGCTCATGACGCGATCGGGCTCTACTGGGACCAGATGCACGTCAGCCCGGTCTCGACAGCCAGCGGTCCGTTGCTGGTCAACCAGGGTGCATCGGCGCAGTACAACACCCCAGACGCCGTCAACGCCATGGGGGACCTGATGGGTGGCCGCTTGCAGTACGCAGCCGTTTACCTGCCTGACCGCCAGTGGCTGTCGGACAGCACCGATCAACCAGAGCTTGCCCCATGGGAACACGCGGGTTACCAGTTGATCCTGAGCGTGCCTATGGTCCCGAACCCACCAGCGATCAAATCTTATTCCGGCCCACCTGAGCCAGGAAACAAACCGTATCAGCTTGCCAACTACCCAGATGCGGTAGCAGCACTCAGACAAGGTTCGTAACCACGGGGCAAACTAGTGCCGTGTCAGGTTTACGTTGTGCCCGCATACGCGGCCCGGCGACCGCCACTGCCCTGATCTCAGTCCAGCGCTTTCTTCACGAGCGCGGCGATCCTCACCTCGTCGGCCGTAGTCAACTCCTTCAGAGCGTAGGTGGTCGGCCACACATTGCCGTCGTCGAGGTGCGCCTTGTCGCTGAAGCCGAGCGTCGCGTATCTCGTCTTGAACTTCTGCGAGCTTTGGAAGAAGCAGACGACCTGGCCGTCCTTGGCGTACGCCGGCATGCCGTACCAAGTTCTCGGCGAGAGGTCTGGCGCGGTGGCCTTGATGATGGCATGGAGCCGTTCGGCCAGTGCGCGATCCGCTTCCTGCATCTCGGAGATCTTCGCGAGCACCTCACTTTCCCCGTCCGCCTGGCCAGCGCGCGCGGACGCCTTCAGCTCCTGAGAGCGGTCCCTCAGCGCAGCTCGCTCCTCGTCCGTGAATCCCCTGCGCGCCTCGCCGGTGGTGCTCTTCGCGGACCTTCGCGTGCCCTTGGTTGCGGGGTTTCGCTCAGCCATGATGCCTTCTTTCCACAGCAGCCTTGACCGAGGTCATGGCACATCCTTTCTCATGCGGGTCTCATGCGGGCTGGTCGGGCGGCCAGGCGTCGACGTGTGGGTGAGCCGGTGCTCGGTCGCGACGACGCGAGTGCGAAAAGCGGTTGGCCGTCATGGGTCCTGGAGCAGCCCGAGGACGTTGCCGTCGGGGTCGGTGACGGTGGCCACCAGGCGGCCGCCACCGACGTCGCGCACCGGGTCCTTCACGGTGGCCCCGGCCGCGGTGACCTCGGCCAGCTTCGCCTCGATGTCGGGCACGTGCCAGTAGGCCACCGGCGAGGTCATGCCCTGGGCACTACCGCCCGGCACCAGCCCGATGTGCTGGCCGGCGGCCTCGAAGCCGACGTAGTAGGCCTCGTCGGCCTGCGGCGCCACGCCGAGCAGGGCGGCGTAGACCGCCTTGGCCTTCGCCAGGTCCGACACGGGATGCAGCACGGTCTTGATTCCCTGGGTGGAAGAGTCGGTCATGATCACTCCTTAGGTCGCGGGCCGGATATCACGGTAGTTGGACTCTCGTTTCAAGAGTAGTACTATCACGAAGATGGACCGAGATGTCAAGACCCGCCGCCCCTACGATGGAGCCGCCCGCCAGGCGCGTACCCGCCGCACCCGGGCAGCCGTCGTCGAGGCGGCCCGGGGCCTCTTCGTCGAGCGCGGCTATGCCGCGACGACCATCGAGGCGATCAGCGACCGCTCGGATACCCCGCAGGCGACGGTGTACCGACTGTTCTCCTCGAAGCTCGGGATCCTCAAGGCCGTGCTCGACGTCTCGGTCGGAGGTGACGACGAGGCGGTCGCCATGGCGGATCGTCCGCAGGTTCGTGCACTCCTGTCTGACGAGGACCCGAAGAACCAGCTGGCGGGGTTCGCCGCGCTGCTTCGCGAGGTCATGGCCCGCGTTGGGCCTGTTCATCGCATCCTCACCGATGCGGCCAGATCCGACGAAGACGCGGCTTCGCTGCTCGCCGAGATCGCTCGGCAACGTCACGAGGGCCAGCGGCGTATCGCACGCTCACTCGCTCGTTCGGGCGCCCTGCGGCCCGGGCTCCCAGAGCGCGATGCCGCCGACGTCATCCACGCCCTTGCGTCTCCCGAGGTGTACGGCTTGCTTGTCTTCGACCGAGGCTGGAGCAGCGAGCGGTACGAGAAGTGGTTGAGGTCGATCCTCATCGACCAGCTGCTCCTCCGCCGAACGGATGAATTACTGGCTCTCGGTCCCCTCGGACAACGCGACGCTGATAGCCCAGCACGCAAAACCGGCAGCAGGCAGGGAGCTTCAGTAGTGAACTGACCAGCGGTCCATCCGTTTTCTTGCGGCACTGCCGATGCCCATGCCGATGCCCAGCCCGATTCCCATGCCGATAAGCACACCAACGATCAGCGCCATCGCTCGGGCCGCGTTGCCCCCGCTCTCCTCGCCGCTGCGGCTGGAAGCCTCAGCGGGAGGCGACTCCGGGTCAGTACTTGCCGATGGATCGGACATGGCAGATCCTCCCTACTGGCTACTAGCGGGCAGATAGCCATTCCCTCATCATGATTGTCCCGCCGGTCTCCCGGGTCACCTGCCGCGGGTGATTCGGCGTCCTACTTGATGAGCGGGTCGCGGGGGAGGCCGAGTATCCGTTCGGCTATCTGGTTCCGCTTGATCTCCGACGTGCCGCCCGCGATCGACAAGGCCCGGTTCATCAGCATCAAGGTGGCCCCGGTCGCGCCGTCACCGTCCAGGAACGCCGCGTCAGGTCCCGCGAGTTCCGCCATGATGGCGGCCGTCTCGTGGCCGATCTCGGACAGCAGCAGCTTGGTGATGTTGCCCTCAGGCCCTGGGCCATGTCCGTCACCGGCGCCGGCCACCGCCCGGTACGCGGCCCGGTACGCGGCCCGCTGGTTCAGCACGCCCATCGCGTGCGTGCGGGCGATGTGCCTGCCGACCCGTCCCGCCCCGCCGGCCAGCCGCTCCGGGTGCGCGTCGAGGGGGGCGATGAACGCCTTGACCGGCATGGACATGCCGCCGTCACCGCCGCCGATGCTGACGCTCTCGTTGCCGAGCGTCGCGCGCGCCACGGTCCAGCCGGCGTTGACCGGTCCGACCACGTCGGCGTCGGGCACGAACACGTCGTCAAAGAAGATCTCGTTGAAGTTGGAGTCACCGTTCGGCATCTTCAGCGGCCGGACGGTGACGCCGGGCGCGTGCATGTCGATCACCATGGTGGTGATGCCCTGGTGCTTGGGCGCGTCCGGGTTGGTCCGCACCGTGGCCAGGCCGAAATCGGCCAGATGCGCGCCGCTGGTCCAGACCTTCTGGCCGTTGATCAGCCAGCCCCCACCTCCCTCCGCTCTGGTCGCCCTGGTCCTGATGCCGGCCGCGTCGGACCCGGCGCCCGGCTCGCTGAACAGCTGGCACCAGATCACGTCCTGGCTCAGCGCCGGGCGGACCCAGCGCGCCACCTGCTCCGGGCTGCCGTGCTGGATCAGGGTCAGGATGATCCAGCTGGTGATGCCGAGGCTGGGCCGCTTGATCCCGGCCGACACGAACTCCTGCTCGATCACCAGCTGCTCGATGGCGGCCGCGTTCCGGCCCCACGGCTTCGGCCAGTGCGGCATCGCGTAGCCGGTGTCGATCAGCGCCTGCTTCCGTGCATCTCCTGCCAGGTCGCGCAGCCGGGCCACGTCGGGTCCGATCGCCGCCCGGATCGGCTCGGCCTCGGGGGGCAGGTCGATCGTGGCCGCCCGGCGCACGCCGCGGCGGACCAGGTCGGTGACCTCGATCGCCGCCCGCTCGGTGTCCAGCACCGCGGCGATGGCCGCGGCCCGGCGCAGGTACAGGTGCGCGTCGTGCTCCCAGGTGAACCCGATCCCGCCGTGCACCTGGATGTTGAGGTTGGCGTTACCGACCGCGGCCGGCGCGGCCAGCACCGCCGCGATGGCCGCGGTGTAACTGAGCTGGTCACCGCCGCCGAGCCCGGCCCGGCCCGCATCCCACGCGGCGGCCGTCGCCAGTTCGGCCGCTACCAGCATGTTCGCGCAATGGTGCTTGACCGCCTGGAAGGTCGCGATCGGGCGGCCGAACTGCTCGCGGATCTTCGCGTACTCGGCGGCCTGCTCGGTGGTCTCGGCGGCGATGCCGGCCGCCTCCGCCGCGAGCACGGCCCGGGCCACGTCGGTCAGCAGCCCGCGCGCGCCCGCCAGCAGCGTGGCCGGCGCCGCGTCGAGCCGGACCCGAGCGGCACGCCGGCTCTGGTCCAGGTTGGCGGGCACCTCGGCGTGGACGCCGCCGCCCGACTTCTCGACCACCAGCACGTCGTCACCCGCCGGGATCAGCAGCACGTCGGCCAGGTGGCCGCTGATCACGACACCGGCCTGTCCGGTCGCGGCACCGTCGGCGTAGCTCACCTCGCCGCCCAGCGCGGCCGCGCCGACCGCGCTGCCGTCGGCCAGCGCGGGCAGCAGCCGCTTCTGCAGGTCATCGGGCCCGGCAGCGGCCAGCACGGCGCTGGTGATTACGGTAGGGACGAACGGCCCTGGCGCCAGGTGCCGGCCCATCTGCTCGGCCACGACCAGGGTTTCGGGCAGCCCGAAGCCCGAGCCGCCAAGTTCTTCCGGTACATGAAGCCCGAGCAGGCCGAGGGCGCCCAGCTCGGCCCAGAAGGCCGGCAGCGCGTCCGCTTCCGCCGCGAGCAGGCCACGGGCCGCCGCGCGGGACTGATGGTTGGCGAGGAGGTCGGCGACGCTCTGTGCGAGGGCTCGGTGTTCTTCGGAGATGGCGATCGACATAGAGAAATCCTCGCCACAGCCCGGTAGGCCGCGCAAGAGCTTCCCGTAGGTGGACCGGGTCCTACCCCGTCCCGCAGGGTGGGCGAGCGCGCACGCCACCTGGGCGAGGAAGCTGCGAATGGCCGCCGTGGCACACTCGCGCACCACCTTCCGGTCCAGCCCGGGGTCGACCTGGACGGGCCGCGGCCGGAATGCCCCGGCCAGGGCGAGCGCCGTGATCTGGTCCCCGGCCGGTACCAGCATCAGGTCGGCATCCAGGGCCGTGAACAGCTTGCCGTCAGCCGCGATAGCCTCCCACTGGAGCACGATGTGGGCGCAGTCGGCCGTGTCCGTCTGGTTCTCCAGACGGACATCGGCCAGCCGGGTCAGGCCGGCCGCCGGGCCGGCCGCCTTTATCAGGATGGCGGTGCCCTCGCCGTAGGCCACTTCGGAGGCCCGCAGCAATATCCCGTCCCTGGCCAGGATCTCCAAGCGGGTCCTGGCACCCCGGAAGCTGGCGTCGAACAGAACGCGGTCGCCGACGACGATTTGGTCCATCACAGGTCCAGTCCACGGGTCGCGCGCCATCCTGGGTAGCGGTCACAGGTCCCGTCCGCCCGCGCCGAAGGTCAGAAGCATAATGGCCGAAGTACCTGAGATGGACCTAATAGGCGTGGCTTCCGGTTCATGCCGTGCTCGGGATGTACGCTGCCACCAGATTCACCGAGGAGGGACCACCGTGAAGACCGCGATACTCAACTCAGTGGGGATTATCCTCGTGGTAGCGGCTTGCCTGATGATGTGCGTGGCACTGAACACCGTGAGCTGATTTCGGATATTGCCTGAGCGGGTCATCCCCGCGCAACTATTCACCAATAACCGCGGATTGTCAGTGTTTTATTCGAAAATTCGCATTATGCAAGAACCCCTCCGCGTATTGCTTGCGCACCTCCCCTTCCCCCTCTCAGGCTGGCCTGACCGGGCGGTAGCGCGGTTCCCACATCAGCGCCCTCACCTGGGCGGTGAGGTCGGCGTCCAGTATGGCGGATGCCACACCCTCGGCACGCGCCGCGCTTGCCACCGCGACGGCCACCGCGACCGATGTTCCCCGCAGGTCGGCGACCCTTGGCAGCAGCGGAGCGCCCGGTGCCGATATATCCACCATGTCTGCGACCGCGCGGGCGGCCGCCAGCAGCATCCCGTCGGTCACCCGCCGTGCCCGGGCGGCGATCACGCCCAGGCCGAGGCCCGGGAAGATCAGGGCGTTGTTGGCCTGGGCGATCTCGTAGCGGATGCCGTCGTGGTCCACGGCGCCGAACGGGCTCCCGGCGGCGACCAGCGCCCGGCCGTCGGTCCACCTGATGAGGTCGGTCGGTACCGCCTCGGCCAGAGCGGTCGGGTTGGACATCGGCAGGATCACCGGCCGTACGGCATTGGCCGCCATGTCACGGACGATCTCCTCGGTGAACGCCCCTGTCGTCGCCGAGGTCCCGATCAGCACGGTGGGATGCACGTGCGCGACCACCTCGGCGAGGCCGATGCCGGCCTCGCGGCGCCACCCCGCCACCTCCGCGGGGTCGCGGGCGTAGCGGCGCTGGGTGTCGCTCAGCGCGGTCATGTCCCGCGTCAGCAGGCCCTGCCGGTCGATGGCCCAGAACCGCCGCGTGGCCTCCGCCTCCGGTACGCCCTCGGCCACCATGGCCGCGGTCAGCTGGTCCGCGATTCCTGCCCCGGCCGTCCCCATGCCGAAGATCACGATCCGGTGGCCGGCCAGCGGCACCCCCGACGCCCTGGTCGCCGCGAGCACGGCGGCCAGGTTGACCGCGCCGGTGCCCTGGATGTCGTCGTTGAACGTCAGCCGCTCATCCCGGTACCGCTCGAGCAGCCGCCTGGCGTTCGCGACCCCGAGATCCTCCCAGTGCAGCAGGGCCATCGGAAACAACTTGCCGACCGCACGGACGAACTCGTCGAGGAAGGCGTCATACTCGGCCGGGGGCACCCGGGGGTGCCGGTTACCGATATACAGCGGGTCGTCGAGCAGGCTCTGCCGGTCGGTCCCCACGTCCAGCATGACCGGGATGGTGCGGGCGGGATCGATCCCGCCCGCCGCCGTGTAGACCGCGAGTTTGCCCACGGCGATGTGGATGCCGCCGACTCCCCAGTCCCCGATGCCCAGGATGGCGCCCGCGTCGGTCGCCACGATCAGGTCCACGTCGCCGGGCCCGGAATCGTAGGCGAGCAGCGAGGCCTCGACCAGCTCCGGGTGATCGACCGACAGATAGATCCCACGCGGCCGCCGGTACTCCTGACTGTAGTGCTCGATCGCCTGCGCGACCGTCGGCGTGTAGATGATCGGCAGCATCTCACTGAGGTGTTCGGTCAGCAGCCGGTAGAACAGCACCTCGTTGCGGTCGTGCAGGGCGTTCAGGGTGACGTTACGGGCCAGGTCGTTGGGCTGCCTCAGGTACTGCGCGTACACCCGGCCGAGCTGGTCCTCCAGGGTGAAGTGGGCGGCGGGGATGAGCCCGGTCAGGCCAAGGTCATGGCGCTCGCTGTCGGTGAACGCCGTTCCCTTGTTGATCCGCTGATCGGCCAGAACCTGCCGGCCGCGCAGCACGGTCCGCCACGCACCATCCTCGTCCCGCCACACCGTCCGCATAGCGTCAGATCGTAGAGCCGACGGCGCATCCACCGGACGGTTCCGCAAAACCATTTCTTCCGAACGGAACGTGGCTCCTTGCGCCCGCCAAGTCGCCCTCAGCTCGCCATGGCCTGACCGCGGTCTTCCTCGGTGCGTTCCGGGAGGAGCAGCACGGCTCCGGCGAAGAAGCAGATCGCGCCGATCAGAGTCTGCGTGTCGGCCCGCCCGGCATCGTGCACCTGACCGGTCAGCGGGTTGATGTACCCCGCCACGGCGGAGATGCCGAAAGCGACGGAGCCGATCAGGTTGAGCAGCGTGATCCACCATGACCAGGCCCGCGGGCGCCAGGCGGCCCAGCCGTGGCAGACCTCGTACCAGGCCAGCGCGCTGGACACCAGGAAGCAGACGGAGCCGATGGCATCGGGCCGCCACACGTGGCGGTGGGCGGCCTGCGCGGACAAGTCGGTCGCCATGGCGACCCCGGTGCTGACGTTGAAATACACCGTCCCGGCGAGTTGCACCGCGGTGGCCCACCAGTCGATCCGGCCTGGCTGGTAGGTGAAAAGCCGCCGGCGGGCGGGGTTGTCCGCCTCCGGGGCAGCGTCGACCGCCTCCCGGTAGGACAGGAACGAGGCCGATGTGAAGAACAGCGAGCCGACAAAGTAGGTGACGGTATCACCCAGGCTCCCGACGGCGCTGGTGTACCCGGGCACCGAACCCAGCGCGAACAGCAGCGATCCGATGGCGAACAGGATCGCGATCCACCAGCCGCGGGTCCTGGGCGCCCACCACGTCGACCCGGCGGCTGGCTTCTGGTGCTTACGGTGGCGGCGCGATTCCCAGCGAACGACGATCCCGTCCGGGCGCACGTGGTCAACGAACGTCGCTGGGACGCCGGCACTGCGGTATTGGTCGTCGCGGTCCCATTCCGGCATGTTTCCACACCAGCCAGGCAGCGACCATCTGACATCACCCCGGCGGGATGAAACATCAAGGGGCGGGCGCGCTCATGACCGCGGGGCGCTCGCGTCAGCCGGCCATCTCGGACGGACGCAGCGCCCGGCGGACGTAGGACTCGGCCTGCGGCTGCCAGCGTGCCCAGAGCCCGGCGAGCTCCCCGACCGGATCCTCGTGCCAGTCGACCCGCAGGTCGGTGACCGGCCATGGCACCGACCCGGCGATGACCAGCCCGGCCGACCGGACGGGGGAGACCTCGCCGCCCGCGGCCAGGCCGGCCGCCACGGCGGCGATGAGCCGGTCGCCGAGGCTGTCGCCGGCCCGGCCGGCGAACGCCGCGAGCATCGCCGCGGGCACGCCTCGGTCGGCCAGCAGGTTGCCCGCGGCGGCGGCACCCGCCGCGCAGACGTCCGTCGCCTCGCCCAGCGCCAGCTCGCCGGTGTAGCCGGCCGAACCGCCGGCGGCGTCGACGGCCGCCAGCTGCCGGTACGCGATGTCCGGCGCGCGGCCGGCGACGGCAGCCACCGCGGCAGCGGCGCCCATGCCGCCGGCCATCGCCTCGAGCAGCGCCTCGCGCAGCCGCGGATCGGTCGTGCTCTGGCTGCATACCGCGCCGACGCCCGGCGCGGACCGCCAGCGCACCGCGCCGCCACCGCCATGCTGGCCGAGGCGATGACGGCGCCGACCGCGCCGGTGCGTTCGCAGCGGCCCGCCAGCGAGAACGTCATGGCCTGACCGCCACCACGGTCACCTCCACGAGCCATTCCGGCCGGGCGAGCGCGGACACCACCAGGCCGGTGAACACCGGGTAGACGCCTTTGAGCCGCCGTCCGAGCACGCGGTACACCGGCTCGCGGTGCCGGATGTCGGTGAGGTAGACGGTGCAGCTCACCACGTGCTCGACGGACGCGCCGGCCTCCGCGAGGAGCGTCTCGACGTTCGTCATCACCTGCTCGGCCTGGGCGGCGGGGTCCCCGATGTGGACGCTGCGGCCGGTGTCCAGGTCCTGGGGCACCTGACCGCGCAGGTAGACGGTGTTCCCGGCCACCACCGCCTGGCACAGGTCGTTGTCGAGCCGCTGCTCCGGATAGCTGTCGGCGGTGTTGAACGGCCGGATCCGCAGGTGACCGCCGACGGTGATCGGTTCCCCTCATTTGCGCCCCCTCATTTGCGCACCGCGTCCGCGACGTCGGAGTACCTGGCCACCAGGTCGAGCGGGCCGCTGAAGTCGTAGTTGTTGTAGACGGCGAGCAGGTGCGAGAACGGCGGCGACTGCGCGAACAGCTGGAACGTCAGACGGTGCCCGGCGTAATCGGAATTGAGCAGGTCCCGGGCCAGCGCGAACAGCTTGCGCCGTTCCTCCGCCGGGATCTCCCCGATCGTGAAGTACTTCCGCAGCCACTCCCCGGCGCCGGGGCTGTCGAACATGGCCTTGCTGGGCATCAGGCTGACCTGGCAGCCGCACAGGTCGCGGAGCATGTGCATGACCGCCGGCAGCTGGGTGGAGGCGAAGACCCGGCCGGCGTACATCATCGGCTGGTTGGGCATCAGCAGCCCGCCCGGGCTGGGCTCGGCCAGCTCGATCGCCGCGGTCAGGTGCGCGTTGACGCCCTCGCGGTAGCACGCGATCTGCGCGATCTTCTCGCGCACGCCCTGGTGCATCGTGACTCCGGTCGACCTGGCGCTGGCGTAGGCGACGCCGAGCAGGAAGTCGGCGAAGCGCAGGTAGCGCTGGACGTACGGATAGATGCTGTACCGGTGCAAGGTCGCGCGGATGAACGCGGCCGCCCTGGTGTGCCGGTAGAAGAAGACGTTCTCCCAGGGAATCTCCACGTCGTCAAAGACGATCATCGTGTCGATCTCGTCGTACCGGCTGGTCAGCGGATACTCATCCGGGTCGTGCTGGGCCGCGAAGGCCGACCGGCAGATGTGCTTGATGCCGGGAGCGCCCATGTCGGCCAGGAAGCCGACCGCGTAATCGCTGAGGACCTCGTTGTTCCATTCGCCGATGGTCGGTTTCACGAACGCCTGATTGGCGTAGGCCGCGGCGGTCTCGAACTTGGCCCCGCGCACCACGATGCCGTTGTCGGTCTCGCCGACCACGTGCAGCAGCACGTCGGGGTCCTGGTCTTGCGGCCGCAGGGCACGGTTGCCCTTCGGGTCGGTGTTGGCCGAGACGTGGAACGGGTCCAGCAGCTGCGCGCGCCGGACATGATGGGCGATGTTCGCGGAGAACGCCGGGTCGATCTCGTTCAGCACGTCCTGCCCGTCGAACAGCGACCACATCTCGCCGACCGTCTCGTCGCCCACGCGGGTGACCACGCCGCCGGCGTCGTCGAGGATGGCGTCGACCGACGCCCGTTTGGCCCGCCAGTCCTCGCGGGTGCGCGGCGGGCGCGAGGTGGTGGCGCAGCGCTCCGCCGAATCCTCGTCGACGTAGGTCAGCAGGTCGGCGGGGCCGGCCTCGTGGCCAAGATCGTAGATCCGCGCGCGCACGTTCACCATCGGCGCGAAGGCCGGATGCGTGGCGACGTCCTCGACCCGTTCACCGTCGATCCACACCTCCCGGCCGTCGCGGAGCGACTCGATGTAGTCCTTGCCCGTTCGCAGCACTGTCGTTCCTCGGTTTTCGCTAGAGTTCCAGGACCTCGGCCAGGACGGTACAGCGGCGACCGTCCCCACGTCTACCGCTCGGCAGGCGAGGACTGCCACGGCGTCTTGCTGGTCGGATATCCGCCCCCCTGAGCTCGCCGCGTTCCGGTCTAGCTGTTTGGCCGAGTCCTGGTTACGATAGGCGATTGCATGGGTACGAAAAGTGCCGAAAGCATGTTTCGGTGAAATGTGCGTAACCCATCGCACTTATCCGCCCGCGCGGTACCCACCCGCCTGCGCGGCACCGAGGAGGAGGACGCCCGATGAGCGCGCCAGCGAGCCCCACGGTACGGCGCCGCCGTCTTGCCGCCGAACTGCGCGAGATCAGGGAGGACAAGGGCAAGAGCGGAGACACGGTCGCCGCCGCGCTGAAATGGTCGCCCTCCAAGATCAGCCGCTATGAGCGGGCCAGGACCGGCCTCCGGCCACGGGAAGTCGAGAGGCTGCTCGACTATTACCAGATCACCGGGCCCCGCCGTGCGCTCCTGCTCGGGCTCGCCGAGGATGCCGCTCAGAAGGGCTGGTGGGAGGAATTCGCGGACAGCCTTTCCGAGGACTATCGGCAGTTCATCGGCTTTGAGCACGAGGCGGCGTCCATGGCCATATGGCACGTCGACGTGGTGACCGGCCTGCTGCAGACCGAGGCTTATGCCCGGCATATCATCGGCAGCTACAGCCGGGTCGAGCCGATGCCGCCGGGCATGATCGGGCGGATGGTCCGCGTCCGCATGCGACGCCAGCAGGTGCTCAATCGCGAGGACCTGCAGTTGTCGGTCGTGCTCGACGAATCGGTGCTGAAGCGCCGGATCGGTGATGAGTCGGTCATGTACGAGCAGCTTCAGCGGCTCCTCCAGGAGGCCGACCGGCCGAATCTGACGCTGCGGATTCTCCCTCTCAACGCGCAGCACACGGTGTTCGGCGAGTCCTTTGTCATATTCGGCTTCAGGGACGACAATGACGCGATGCTGCACGACGTGGTGATCACCGAGCAGCTCAGGAACAGCGTCACTCTGGAGGGGGAGCGGGAGACATACCTGCACCGGATCGCCTTCCAGGCGCTCTGGGAAGCGTCGCTTGACCCGGCGACCTCCAGGGCGCTGATACTCGAGACGGCGGAGTCGTACTGGTCAGACACCTGGCGTCGCGCTAGCGCGTAGCTGACGGTTGAGCCGAAGGGAACCGGGGCGCGCGCTTCTCGGCCAGCGCCGCCGCGCCTTCGAGGACGTCGGGGCCCATGAAGCAGAGCATCTCGTAGGCGGCGGACTGGTCGAAGATCGGGCCGGCCATCTTGAGCCAGTTGTTCAGTGACCGCTTCGTCCAGCGGATCGCAGGCTGCGAGCCGGCGGCCAGGCTGTTCGCCACGCGCAGGGCCTCGTCGAGCACCTGGTCGCGGGGTACCGCCTTGCTGACCATGCCCAGCCGCTCGGCCTCCTCGCCGGTAATCATCTCGCCGGTGAGCAGGTAGTAGCGGGCCTTGGCCATGCCGCACAGCAGCGGCCACAAGATGGCGGCGTGGTCGCCTGCCGCGACGCCGAGCTTGACGTGGCCGTCGCCGAGCCGGGCGTCGCGGGCGCAGATCGAGATGTCGGCCAGCAGCGCCACCACCGTTCCCGCCCCGACGGCGACGCCGTTGATCGCCGAGACGATCGGCTTCTCGCAGTTGATGATGTTGTAGACCATGTCGCTCATCTCGGAGAGCATGTGCGTCACGCGGTCGTGATCGCCGGCCATCCGCCTGACCATGTCCAGGTCGCCGCCGGCCGAGAACGCCTTCCCGGCCCCGGTGATCACGGCCACCCTCGTCTCCGGGTCGGCGGAGACCTCCGCCCAGACGCGGGCGAGCTCGCGGTGCATCTGCTCGTCGGCGGCGTTGTACTTGTCCGCTCGGTCCATCGTGATGAGCAGCACGCCACTGGCCCGGCGTTCGAAGCGGAGCTGCTCGTACTCGGAGAATTTCACGGTGTGCTCCCTGGCTACTTGAAGGGACGGGGCCTCAGCTCATCGTGAGACCGCCGCTGACGCTGATGGTCTGGCCGGTGACGAAGGATGCCTCGTCCGAGGCGAGGAACGCGACGACATTGGCGACGTCGGCCGGCTGGCCGAGGCGGCGGAACGGGATCGCCTGGGTGAGGGCCTCCCGCAGCTTGGGCCCCGCGAACGACGCGAACAGCGCGGTATCGGTGGGGCCGGGGCATACGCAATTGACCCTGACCTGGTGACGCGCCATCTCTCTGGCGAGCGACTTGGTGAAGGCGATGACCCCGCCCTTGGCCGCGGAGTAGACCGCCTCGCCGGACGAGCCGACCCGGCCAGGCGTCCGAGCCCAGGTTCACCACCGCTCCGCCGCCCTGCCCGGCCATGACCGGCAGGACCGCCCGGCAGGTATGCAGCACGCCGTACAGGTTCACGGCGATCGCACGGTCCCAGTCGGCCGGATCGGAGTCCACGAAGGGGCTGGCCTTGTCCCAGCCAGCGTTGTTGACCAGGACGTCGATACGGCCGAACTGCGCCGCGACGCGGTCGGCCAGCGCCTGGACGCCCTGGCGGTCGGTGACGTCGGCGCGGATCGCGACGGCCGCGGGCAGCGCGCCCGCGGTCTGCGTGGCGGTCGCCTCGTCCACGTCGGTGACGATGACGGTCGCCCCCTCGCTGGCGAGCTTCTCCGCGATCGCCTTGCCGATGCCCTGTCCGGCGCCGGTCACGATCGCGATCTTGTCGTCGAGCCTTCCCATGCGTGACATTCTCGTACTCATGAAGGTCGGGCTCGTGGTCATGGACGAGAACCCAGCCGACGCGCTGCGGATCGTGCGCGCGGCCGACCGTGCTGGCGTGCACTCACTGTGGACGATCGACTACTACAACCGGAGCAGCCTGGCCCGCGCGGCAGCGTTCGCGGCCGTCTCGCAGACATCGATCGTCGGCACGAGCGTCACCCCGCTGTTCGCCCGCTCGCCGCTGGCGCTGGCCTCGGCGGCCGCCGATATCCAGGCGATCGCTGGCGGCCGCTTCGTCTTGGGCGTGGGCAGCAGCACGCGCCGGATGAACCAGGACTGGTACGGGACGGCGTTGCAGCACCCTGCGCCGCAGGTCCGGGAGCGGATCGAGCTTATCCGCCGGCTGATCGCGCATCGCAGCGGCCCGTTCCGGTACGAAGGCAGGTTCGACCGGGTCTCGATGGCGCACTACGACCGCACCAAGTTGCCCGACAGCGTGACGATCCTGGCGGCGGGGGTGGGCGAGCACATGGTCGGCGTGGCCGGGGAGTGCGCGGACGGGTTCGTCGGGCACACGATCGCGTCGGCCGCTTACCTGCGCGACATCGCTCGTCCGCTGCTGGCGATGGGCGCGGCCCGGGCGGACCGGGACATGGGCCACGTGCGGATGACGACGCAGATCGTCGCCGCGGCCAGCGCCGATCCGCGTGCCGCGCGCCGGGATGCCGCGGCCCAGGTGGGTTTCTACGCCACGCCGAAGGGCTACGACGCGCTCTTCCCGGGCGGTCAGTTCACCGCTGAGCGCCTGGCCGCCCGTGAAGCCCTGGCCGGCGGCGATGTGCCCGGCGTGATCGCCGCGGGACAGCCGATGGTCGACGAACGTGCCGTGTTCGGCACGCCGGACGACGTTGCCGGCCAGCTACGCCGCTACGCCGGACGTCGTCGACTGGGCGCTGCTCTACCCGCCGCACTTCGGAGTCGACTCCGAGCGTGTCCACGCCAACGAGCTGAGCCTGATCGACGTCGCCTCCGGCTGGACGTCCTGACCGATACCGGCCGACAGCTCAGCTGCCCGCGGGGCGATGTCCGAGCCTGCGCTTGCGCGTCGTCAGCCTGCCCGCGACCTCCGATCGGCACCCGCCGGACCGCATGACCAGGCTCTGAATCGCCCACATCGGGAGGCTCGTGGCTTGGGGTTCAAAATCCGTCAGCTGACCGATGTCTCTCACTGCAAGTTGCAGCAGCATTTTTAACGCAACCGGTCGACCCTGAGCGCTCGCGTATCTGCTCGGGTCGCCCGGAACAGCTCAACCCGGCTCGCTAAGGAAACCCGATGAACGTGATGGCGCCGACCCGTCCGACCGAGTTGCGCGGACGCCGCGTCCGGCTTACCGCGGGACCGGCCGCGGCGGGCGAGGCCCGCCGCCAGGTCCGGGCGGCCATCTCGGCCTGGGATATCCCGGTCGACCCGGACGTCGCGGTCCTGCTCACCAGCGAACTGGTGACCAATGCCATCACGCACGAGGTGACCGGGATCGTCATGCTGGCCATCACCTGTTCCCGCGGCCAGCTGCGCGTTGATGTCCACGACACGTCGCGCTCATTGCCCATGCTGATAGACGCCGCAGTCGACGAGGAGACCGGGCGGGGCCTGATGCTGGTCACCACCCTGTCGGCCGAGTGGGGCTTCTACCGCACCCCTGCGGGTAAAGCCGTGTACTTCACGCTCGCGTTCCAGCCCGACGTGGCCGAGGGCGACGGACGCGGCCCGCAGGGGGTTCAGGCGTGGGGACTGTGAACCATGAGCCCTCCCCCCGAGGTTCACAGTCCCCACTGAACGCTCTCGCGGTTCACGCGGCCCGGTTACCTCGACGCCACGGTGCGCAGGGCGGACTCACGGGCGATGTCGGTCCGCGAATTGACATCGAGCTTCTTCAGGATGTGCGAGACGTGGGTGGCGACGGTCCGCCGGGATAGCAGCAGCTTGGCGGCGATCTCCGGGTTGGACATGCCCTCTTCCACCAAGGTGGCGATCTTGATCTCGGTCGCCGTGAGGCTGTCCCAGCCGCTGCGCGCCCGCCGGTGCTTGGCGTGCGGCCCGCGCCGGATGCCGTGGGCGCGGAACGTGGCCTGCACCCGGGCCAGGTCCGCGGCCGCGCCCAGGGCGGTGTAGATCTCCACGGCACCGGTGAACGCGTCCCGGGCCTGGCCGCGGTCGTCGGCGTCCACGAAGTACCCGGCGGCCGCCTCCAGCGCCATCGCCCGCAGCAGCGGCAGGCCGGCGTCGTCATAACGCTGTGCGGCCGCCAGCAGCCCGGCCGCATCGCGATCCAGCAGGCCGCGGCAGTACAGCGCGTTCGCCTGCCGGTGCGGGACGTCCGATTCGGCCGCCAGCGTGGCGGCGTGGCCCGCGAGGACCCGCGCGGTGGTTCAGGTCGCCGGCCTGGGTGGCGAGGCGGACGGCGTCGGGCAGCAGGTCCTCCATCTCCCCCAGGTCTTCCGTGCTGTTGGCGAACCCGGCCGTCAGCGTCGGCCAGCGCCTCGGGCAGCGCGCCGGCCTGTTCATAGTCCAGGCTGCGGGCCAGGGCCAGCTCGCTGATCGGACGGTTTCCGATCCGCTTGGCGTGCGGGTTCGGCCGCGGCCAGGTGGCGCCGCGCCGCGTCGGTCTCGCCGCGATGGAAGCCGATCACGGCGGCCATGCCGAGCTCGCAGCAGGCCGCACCGGGTTCCTTCAGGTCCTCGGGCACGATCTCCAGCTCGGCCAGCGCCTCGTCCCACCGTCCCGTTTCGAAGAGCAGCTGACCCAGGGCGCAGTGCGCCTGAGCCAGCCGGCGCGTCGTGCCGACCCGGTCCGCGAGGTCGCCGGGCCTGCTCCGCCGCGGCGAAGGCCTGCTCGTACTGGTCGAGGCAGCTCCAGCGTGACGGCCTGGTTGATCTGCAGGAGCAGCCGCAGGTCGGTGAGGGCCGGATCGGATTCGGTCACGGCCAGCGCCCGGTCGAACAGCGGCAGCGCGTCGGTCAGATGCCCCTGCATCGTCGTCACCAGCGTCAGCACGTGCAGCGCCCAGCCCATGGCCCAGTTGTCGTCCGCCTCCGACGCCGCCGCGAGCGCGCTGGCGGCGACCCGGCCGGCCTTCTCGGCCTCGCCGAGGTGGATATGCGTCCGCGCGGCCAGCACGAGCAGCCGGGCGCGGTGCCGGGCCGAGATCCCGGGCGAGGCCAGCGCCCGGTCCAGCGTGGCCAGGGACTCCGCGGACTCGCCGGCCAGCATGCGGGACTGCGCCAGCGTCCAGTGCAGGTCCACGAGGAGATCGGGCTCGGCGGCGTGCTCCAGCGCGCGGATCACCACCTGCCCGGCCTGTGCCGTATCGCCGGTACGGTAGAGGGCGTCGGCGAGTCGGCTGGCCAGCCAGCCATGCCGGGCCGAGCCGGCCGGGGAGCTGGCCACGGCCCGCTCGAGGAGTTCGGCCGCCACCCCGGGCGCCTGGCCGACCAGCGTGTCCGCGGCGCTGGGCCAGCCAGTCGAGCATCCACTCGTCCATCGGCTCGGCCGGGCCGCCAGGACCGCCGGTGGCCCGCAGCAACTGCCGGGCCACCCGGTCCGCCGACGCGCCCGCCGCCACCAGGGCACGCCCCGCGTCGCGGTGCCAGGCGGCGCGCACCGGCGCCGGCATCTCGTCGTACAGCGCCGCCCGGATCAGCGGATGCCGGAACCCCAGGCCGTGGCCGGACTCGGCCAGCACGCCGGCGGCGCACGCCTCGTCCACCGCCGGGATCAGGTCCGCCACGCCGCGGCCCAGCACGATGGCCAGATCGGGCACCGCGAACTCCGCGCCGAGCAGGGCCGCGGCCCGCAGGACGTCACGCACCGGCCCGGTCACGAAGCCCAGGCGGTCCGCGATGGCCGCCGACAGGGAGCCGGGCGCGGAACCGCCCGCCAGCTCGGCGGTTCCCGTCTCGGTGACCGTCAGCCCGGAGCCCCGGGCCAGCGCGGCGATCAGCTCGGTGAGGTAGAGCGGGTTGCCCGCCGCCCCGTCGGCGAGCCGCAGCAGGCCTTCGTCGGGTGTGCCGCCGGCCAGGGCGGCCACCAGGTCGGCCACCGCGGTCCCGGTCAGGCTGGCGAGCTGGAGCCGGACGGCGTCGCCCGCCACGCGTCGCAGCGCCAGCAGGTCCTCCCGCTGGGGCACCGGTCGCATCATCCCGACCAGCAGCAGCGGCATCTGCCGCGCCGACCTCGCCAGCCGTCCCCACAAGGTAATGCTGGCCTGGTCGGCCCATTGCAGGTCGTCGACGACCAGGATGACCGGCTGTACCGCGCACTGCTCGGTGACCAGGGCCAGCAGCTGCTCCGCTAGCATGGCCGGGCCATCCGTGCCGCGGTCGGCGGTCATCTCGCCGCGCAGCAGCCGGACGATCGTCTCCCGCCGGGGGTTGGGCGACGGCTCCCGGACCTGCAGCCCGTCCAGGAACGGCAGCAGCGGGAGCGCCTGACTCAGCTCGTCGCCGGCCCCCCAGTACACCTGGCAGCCGATCTCCGGCGCCTGCGCCACCGCCGCCCGTACCAGAGCGGACTTGCCGATCCCCGGCTCCCCATCGATGAGCACCGAACCGCCGCGCCCCCGAGCCGCCTCTTTCATGAGTCCGGTCAGCAGCGCCATCTCGTTGTCGCGCCCGACCAGCGCACCAGCCGGGGTCACCCGGTTCATGGAACAAACTGTACTACCAGAAGATATACCGAACAAGCGGGATAATTTCGGACATTAATTCGGCGACGGCGATGTCCCGTACAATATCACTTGCCGTTTCGATAGTCCCCGGCAGTCTGCGACGCAAATTGCAGTGAACCTTTCACCGCACATGTTGATGACATTTCCATTGTCCAGATGCCTGAATATTTCCGGCAAATTCTAACGCCAATATTCAGTGCAGAAATTGGTATTTGCAAAGATTGTACCTGATAACTTACGCTAAGTGCATGAAATAGCCGAAGGACGGCTATTTTACCGAATAGGTCAGTTTTGCCCGGCATGACAACCAGGTCACAAAGCAGGCTCCTGACCTCGGTAGACGCCATGGAGGAGTCATGCGCATTAGGCGATCTGTTATCATTCCCGCTATCCTAGCACTCAGCGTGGCTGGGTCAATCGCGCTTGGCTCGGCAGCACCCGCGGCGTCGGCTCAGGGGGCCACCTCTCACGTGGCGGTAGCGTCCTCCACGGTGTGGTTTCACGGGTGAACTAAGCTTGGCGTCACGACTAAGCGCCAGTCACCGGCTCGCCCCATCCCCGACAGGGTCTGTCGTGTGATTACCGCCATTCGCGGAAAGCCTTCTGCGCCTGGTCTAATGACAGCCGGAGTCCGATCGGAGACTCCGGCTGATCGGGCAACTCCAGACCCACCGTTCACTAACGTTCTCCCCCTTTACAGCAGTCGCAACACTAAAATAATTTCCCCAGGTATTCAACGGTTAGTGTACGAATCGGCCGCGCCGGATAGCGGCCCGGCCCGCATCAGCGGCCGAGCCCAGACGGCATGAAACCCGGAGTCCATAGCGTTCCAACGCAATGATTCCGGGTTTCAGTACGTTCGGAGCCGGCCCTGGGAAGTCCGAGACCCGCCCGGAAGCCCGGCGATGCCTGGCCACGCACCGCGGCGCCCGGCACCCCCGCCGCGCGGGGCACCATGCCGGGGCGGCTCGGCGTGTCAGCGCTCGATCTCACCTCTAGGACGGAATCAGCGTCATGCCCCGTGAAGTTTCCGGGCGCCCCTGGTTACGATGGGCGAGGTACGGTGTAGTAAAAAGTTCCATAATTGTTTCCGTGAAATCAGCGTGACCCTCATACTGGTCCACTCGCGGGCACCGAGGAGGAGGACTCGCGATGAACGCGCCAGGAAGCCCCACGGTCCGGCGGCGTCGGCTCGCCGCTGAGCTGCGCGGGATCAGGGAAAGCAAGGGCAAGAGCGGGGACGTGGTCGCCGCCGCGCTGAAATGGTCACCATCCAAGATCAGCCGGTACGAGCGGGCCAGGACCGGCCTGCGGCCCCGGGAAGTCGAGAGGCTGCTGGACTACTACGGGATCACCGGCGCCCAGCGCTCACTCCTGCTCGGGCTCGCCGAGGACGCCGCCCAGAAGGGCTGGTGGGAGGAATTCGCCGACAGCCTCGCCGAGGACTATCAGCAGTTCATCGGCCTCGAGCATGAGGCGACCTCCATCGCCATCTGGCACGTCGACGTTGTAGCTGGCCTGCTGCAAACGGAAGCTTATGCTCGTCACATCATCAGCAGCTACAGCCGCGTCGAGCCGATCGCGCCCGGCATGATAGGGCGAATGGTCCGGGTCCGCATGCGGCGCCAGCAGGTGCTGAATCGCCAGGACCTGCACCTGTCAGTGGTTCTCGACGAGTCGGTCCTGAAGCGCCGGATCGGTGATGAGTCGGCAATGTATGAGCAGCTTCAGCGGCTTGCGCTAGAGGCTGAGCGGCCGAACCTGACCTTGCGGATTCTCCCCCTTGATACGCAGCACACGGTATTCGGCGAGTCCTTTGTCATATTCGGCTTCGGCGATGACAGCGATGCGATGCTGCAGGATGTGGTAAGTACCGAGCATCTGAAGAGTGGCTTCATCCTGGAGGGGGAGAGGGAGACGTACCTGCACCGGATCGCGTTCCAGATGCTCTCCGAGGCGTCGCTCGATCCGGCGGAGTCCAGGGCACTCATACTCAAGACGGCGGAGTCCGATTGGTCAGGTGCCAGACGGCACGCTAATGCGTAACGCAACTCATCGAATCCCGTACCGTTGCATCGCTGGCACTACCCTGCTCAAGCTGCCCGGCCAGCGGGAAGCTTGGCGTCCTCTGGCCGGGACTGACCCGGGACCCGCCAGCGCAGCCACGTCTGCGCAGGATGGCGGGTGCGTGGGCACACCGCAGGTACAGTCGGCATTCACCGGTCCCTAGTGCTATTTGATGAAAGAGCCCCTCCTAGGGGCCAGTGATGCTGTTAAGCTTATAGTTCAGTGACTACGTTAAGTAGGGAACCGTCTACATTCCGTAGCACAATTCGGACCAATCACCAGCAATCAGTGAGGTACCAACGGTGGGAAGACCAACGCGCGGAAATCCGGCCGAAACGCCAGAGTCAGGTTCTTACTGGGTTAAGAGTTCGCTGAGCTTCTCCAACGGCAACTGCGTCGAGGTGGCGAGTCTACCTGATGGCGAGATCGGTGTACGTAACAGTAGGGACTCCCAGGGGGCAGTTCTCCGATTTACATCGGACGAATGGCACGCTTTCCTCGGAGGAGTACGAAACGGAGAATTCGATACTTTCGGCAGGAAGTGACCGCAAGCACAGCGCTATTGCGTCGTGGTGACTGTCGATCACACAGAAGCGGAGGGCCCTGCCTCGGGCCCTCCGCTTTCGTCTGCCCTAGACTTCACCTCTGACGAAGGAGACCGGGCATGGCACAGTCGCGCGGCGGCCTGGCAGCGGCCGCTCCTGGCCACCTGCGGGCGTCACACGCGGATCGTGAACAGGTGCTGGGCATGCTCGAGACCGCGTTTGCCGCGGGCCTGCTCACCAAGGCCGAGCTCGACCTCGGGGTGCACCGGGTGCTCGCGTCGCGGAGCTACGCCGACCTGGCTGCGGCCGCCGCCCTCCGAGCCGAACCGCCCGGTGCCCAGCCGCCTCCCAGGCCGCTCACGCGGCCGGCGGATGCCGCCGCGTGCGGTGCATGCGGGCTCGTCGTGACCGCCTTCCTGACGATCATCATCGTCCCCAGCGGTACCACCTTGGGCGTGACGGCCGCCACCGCCGCCGTCATCTACGCCGTCTTCTGCCTGCTGGCCGGGATCCTGATGCTCGCCTCCCGGCACCTACCCGCCCGCCATGGCCCCGACGATCAGGTACGGCTCGGCGCCGCTGGCCACGGCGTCCGGCAGCGGGGTGCCCGGCGGTTCGTGGGATAGATCTTGCTGGCAGGCGAAGAACCTGACGAACGCCCGCCGCTTCCCGCTCCGGTGATCGCGGATCGTCCCGCGGAGCACCGGGTACCGGGCCTCGAGCGCGTCGAGCACCGAGCACTGGGTGACCTGCCCGGCGACCTCGAGTTGCACCTCGCCGTCCACCCGGGCGAGCGCCCGCAGGTGCGCGGGCAGGACGACCCTGATCATGGCAGTATCTCCCGCTCGCCTGCAGACCAAGGCTCGCTCACGGCAGTGTCTGCACCTCGACCGAGAGGACGGCGGGCAGGTCGCGGACGATCGGCTCCCAAGTGTCTCCCGCGTCGGCGGACGCGTAGACCTGCCCGCCGGTGGTGCCGAAGTAGATCCCGCAGTCCTCGAGCGAGTCGACGGCCATCGCATCGCGGAGCACGTTGACGTAGCAGTGCTCCTGCGGCAGGCCCGTGGTCAGCGGTTCCCACTCGTCGCCGCCGGTGCGGCTGCGGTACACGCGCAGCTTCCCCTCGGGGGGGAAGTGGTAGGAGTCGCTGGTGATCGGGACGACGTAGACGGTCTCCGGCTCGTGCGCGTGCACGTCGATCGGGAACCCGAAGTCGGTCGGCAGGTCGCCGCTGACCTCGCGCCAGGATTCCCCGGCGTCGTCGCTGCGCATGACGTCCCAGTGCTTTTGCATGTAGAGAACGGACGGGCGGGACGGGTGCATCGCGATGCGGTGCACGCAGTGGCCGACCTCGGCGGCGGGGTCCGGGATCCCCTCGGAGTGCAGCCCGTGGTTCACCGGCCGCCACGTCTGGCCGGCGTCATCGGACCGGAACGCGCCCGCGGCCGAGATGGCCGCGTAGATCCGGTCCGGCCCATCCAGGATGATCGTGTGCAGGCACATCCCGCCCGCGCCCGGCTGCCACGACGGCCCGGAGCCATGGCCGCGCAGGCCGGGCAGTTCCTGCCAGTTCTGCCCGCCGTCGGTCGAGCGGAACAGCCCGGCGTCCTCGACCCCGGCGTAGACCGTGTCGGGGTCGTCCGGCGACGGTTCCAGGTGCCAGACCCGGGCGAACTCCCAGGGGTGCGGCGTCCCGTCGTACCACTGATGCGTCCCGGGGGTGCCGTCGTAGCTGAACTCGTTGCCGACCGGCGCCCAGGTGGCGCCGCCGTCGTCGGAGCGCTGGATGACCTGGCCGAACCAGCCGCTGGTCTGTGAGGCGTAAAGCCGGTCCGGATCGGCCGGCGACCCCTTGACGTGGTAGATCTCCCAGCCCGGGAAGTGGGGCCCGCTCACGTCCCACTTTTCCCGCTTGCCGTCGGAACTCAGGACGAATGCGCCCTTGCGCGTCCCGACCAGCACCCGTACACCGCTCATTCGGTACCCTCCTCAGGTTCTATTCCACCGTGATTGTGACGGCGCGGAGGCCGGAAACTCATCGCCACTCAGGTCAGCCCCGACCACAGGTACCGGGCGCCGATGGCGATCACGAGCACGCCGACCATGCGGCGGATCAGCGCCTCGGGCAGGCGTCCCTGGATCCGCGCGCCGGTGTAGGAGCCGGTCAGGCCGCCGATGCCCAGGGCGACGCCGGTGGCCCAGGCCGGTGCGATGGCGCCGCGCTGGTGGGTGGACAGGATCGTGAAGGTCACCACGCCCGCGACCGAGGTCGCCCACGTCGAGGCCAGGGCGGCCGGGGCGACCTCGGCGGCTGGGCGGCCGGACCCGATCAAGACCGGGGACAAGATGGAGCCGCCGCCGATCCCGTAGATCCCGCCGACGCAGCCGACCAGGAGGGCGAGGGCCACGAGGACGGGAGCCGGGATCAGCCGCGGCGCCGGGATTGGGCTGGGCGCCCGGTGGCCAGAAGCAGCCCTGGTAGCGACGAGCCAGATCCCGAGCGGCAGCAGGACCGCCGAGACGAGCACGTCGAAGACCCGGGGACCGGGCAGAAGCTCGACCCGGATGACCGAACCGGCGATGACGCCGGGCAGCGTCCCGCAGATGAGCACGAAGGCCAGGCGCCCGCCGGTCTGCCCCTGCCGCCAGTACCGGTACAGCGCACCAGGGGTAGCCACCACGTTGTACAGCAGGTTGGTGGGGGTGACGGCCGGGCTGGGCGTGCCCAGCACGCTCACCTGGAACGGCAGCAACAGCACCGCGCCCGAGATGCCCGCCGGGGTAGCCGCGGCCGCGATGACGAAGGCCGCCACCAGGGCCACCGCTTCGGTCCACCCGGGCCCCAGCATCTGCCCACACTAACCCGCCACCGGCCGGTTCATAAGCCCATGACCAGCAAGTTTGCGCAGGTCAAATGCTAGTGGCGCTTCTGCATCGAACCCGGAGTGGGGGAAGGCCACGCCGCAGCCCCGCGTTACACCCCCTGATGGGATGATGTGGACCTAGGAGGCTGACAATGGCGCTGCCCTTTGATTCCGCGGCCAAGCTGCAGGAGTATGCCCACCCCGAGATGATCGTGACGACCGGATGGGTGGCCGAGCACCTTGACGATCCGGACCTCGTGGTGGCCGAGTCCGACGAGGACGTGCTGCTGTACGAGACCGGTCACATCCCGGGCGCGGTCAAGCTGGACTGGCACACCGAGCTCAACGACCCGGTCACCCGGGACTACGTCGACGGGTCCGGCTTCGCCCGGCTGATGTCGGACAAGGGGATCAGCCGTGACACCACGCTGGTGCTCTACGGCGACCGGAACAACTGGTGGGCCGCGTACGCCCTGTGGGTGTGTTCGCTGTTCGGTCACCCCGACCTGCGCCTGATGGATGGCGGGCGGGCCAAGTGGATCGCCGAGGGCCGGCCGCTCAGCACCGACCAGCCGAAGCGCCCGCGGGCCGAGTACCCGGTCATCGACCGCGACGACACGCAGATCCGCGCGTTCCAGGACCAGGTCTTCGCCCACCTGGGCGAGCCGCTGATTGACGTGCGGTCACCGGGGGAGTACACCGGCGAGCTGCTGCACATGCCGGATTACCCGCAGGAAGGCGCCCTGCGCGGCGGCCACATCCCCGGCGCCAGGAGCGTCCCCTGGGCCCGGGCCGCAGCCGAGGATGCCACCTTCCGGACCCGTGCCGAGCTGGAGGCGATCTACCTGAACGAGGTCGGGCTGCGCCCCGACGACGACGTGGTGGTCTACTGCCGCATCGGCGAGCGTTCCAGTCACACCTGGTTCGTGCTCCACCACCTGCTCGGCTTTCCGCATGTGCGCAACTACGACGGGTCGTGGACCGAGTGGGGCAACACCGTCCGGGTCCCCATCACCCGCGGGGACAGTCCGTGAGCACCCCCACGCTCAATCCCCGGCTCCAGGAGATCGTCGACGACTTCAACGCCATGGCGGGCAAGGAGCGGCTGCAGCTCCTGCTGGAGTTCTCCCACGAGCTGCCCGCCCTGCCCGACCGCTACGCCGAGCATCGCGACCTGCTCGAGCCGGTGCCGGAATGCCAGTCGCCGCTGTTCCTGGCCGTCGAGGTCCAGCCCGACGCGACCGTTCACCTGTTCTTCGACGCTCCGCCGGAGGCGCCGACCACCCGCGGCTTCGCCAGCATCCTGCACGCCGGGCTGGACGGGCTGGAAGCGGACGAGGTGCTGGCCACGCCGGGGGAGTTCTCCAGCCAGCTCGGCCTGCAGGATCTGGTCAGCCCGCTGCGGCTGCGCGGCCTGGCCGCCATGCTGGCCCGGATCAAGCGCCAGATCCGCGAACAGCGCGGCTGATCGCCGCCCGTTTGGCCCGCACCCGGCCTCGACCGAGGACGGCATCCGGTAGTCCACCACCGGCAGGCCTCGCGAGGCCCAGCGGCAGCCACCCCGGTGGCGGAAGACCGCGACGGCCGACCGGACCCGCCCGTCCGACCAGGCAACCCAAGACCGTTCGGGGCCGCCGGCTAGCCAGGACTATCTTCTGCTAGCTCAGTAGGAACGGTTGAACATGCGGTGGCCTGGGAGGAAGAGTTAGGAGGGTCACCAAACCCGAAGGAGAGTCGATGAAGACCAAGGCAGCCGTCGTCTACGAGCCGGGCAAGCGCATCGAGATCGAGGAGCTCGACCTGGACCGCCCGCAGGACGGCGAGGTCCTGATCCGCTACCTGTACGCGGGCCTGTGCCATTCCGACATCCACGTCGCGCACGGGGACCTCGAGGCACGCCTGCCGATGGTGCTCGGCCACGAGGGCGCCGGGATCATCGAGGAGGTTGGGCCGGGCGTGACCCGGGTGAAGCCCGGTGACCATGTCGTCTGCTCGTTCATCCCGAACTGCGGCATCTGCCGCTACTGCGCCACCGGGCGCCAGTCGATCTGCGACTGGGGCGCGACGATCCTGGAGGGCTACCTGCCCGGCGAGCATTTCCCGTTCACCGGGCCCCGCGGCCAGTACGGCGCCATGTGCATCCTCGGCACCTTCAGCCAGTACGGCGTGATCCACCAGAACTCGGCGGTCAAGGTCGACGACGACCTGCCGCTGGACAAGGCCGTGCTGGTCGGCTGCGGCGTGCCCACCGGCTGGGGTTCGGCCGTCAACACGGCCAAGGTCTCGCCCGGGCGACACGGTCGCGATCTTCGGCATCGGCGGCATCGGGATCAACGCGGTGCAGGGCGCCCGCTACGCCGGCGCGAAGAACGTCGTCGCCATCGACCCGCTGGAGAACAAGCGCGAGAAGGCCATGGAGCTCGGCGCCACCCACGCGTTCGCCACCGCGGAGGAGGCGCAGGAGGCCATCACCCAGATGACCAGGGGCCAGGGCGCCGACTCGGCCATCCTCACCGTCGGCCTCATGACCGCCGAGGTCGTGGGGGCGGGGTTCAACGCGGTCGGCAAGGACGGCATCGTCGTGCTGACCGGGCTGAACAAGCTGCTGGAGCCGACCATCCAGCTGCCCGGGCACCATCCTGACGCTGTTCCGCAAGACGGTGAAGGGCAGCCTGTTCGGTGACTGCAACCCGACCACCGACATCCCGAAGATCCTCGGCCTGTACCAGGCCGGCGACCTCAAGCTCGACGAGATCATCACCAGGACCTACACCCTGGACCAGGTCAACGAGGGCTACGAGGATCTGCTGGCCGGCAAGAACGTGCGCGGCATCGTGGTCCACGAGCACTGACAGCCGGGTGGATGCCGATCCAGGTTGTCGGGCGCCGGCGTGAGCTGGAGCTGGTCCGAGCCGCGCTCGCGTCCGGCGCCCACATCCTGCTCGAGGGACCGCCCGGCACGGGCAAGTCCACCCTGCTGCGGCAGGTCGCGGAGTCCCGGCACACCGAGTTCGTGCTGGTCGAGGGCAGCGCCGAGCTGACCCCGGCCCGCCTGATCGGATCCTTCGACCCGGCGCTGGTCCTGGAACAGGGCTACCGGCCGGAGAACTTCTCCGACGGCCCGCTGGTCCGGGCCATGCGCGACGGCGGCCTGCTGTACGTCGAGGAGCTCAACCGGGTTCCCGAGGAAACGATCAACGTGCTGCTCACCGTCATGTCCGAGGGCGAGATCAACGTGCCGCGGCTCGGGCGGATCGCCGCGGACCCGAGCTTCCGGCTGGTCGCGGCCATGAACCCGTACGACTCGGTGGGCACGTCCCGGCTGTCGATGGCGCTGTACGACCGGACCTGCCGGATCTCGGTCGGGTACCAGGACGCCGAGCAGGAACGGCAGATCGTCCGGCTCTCCGCCGAGCAGGCCAAGCCCGCCCTGGTCGCCGAGGCCGTCGCCCTCGCCCGCGCCACCCGCGAGCATCCCGACCTGCGCTCCGGCGCCTCGGTCCGCGGCGCCATCGACTACGCCCGGCTGGTCCCCGAGCTGGCCGACATCCGCGCCGTCCCGGCCGACGACTGGCAGGCCGGGCTGGACGCGGCCCTGACCACCCTGTCCGGCCGGGTCCGGCGGCACGAATCATGCCGGCGGTCCGCCGATCAGGTCATCGAGGAGATCTTCCGGCGGGTGCGAGCTCAGCGCACCGATCCTAGGGTGGGTTCGGGGGAGGAAGAGGAGGGCGAGCCCGGCCTGGGGGAATGACGAGCCCGTCGGCCGCTCCGGTGGCCGGCGGGCAGCGCCAGCGGCCGCAGGGCAAGTCCGGTCCGCGTGAGAATAAGACGACAGGGCGGCACGAGCTGGCGCGCCACGCCCGCTTCGCCGAGATCAGCCCGGCAGTGGGCGTACTCGACGAGCAGGCGCTGCACCGGGCCCTGGCCGACGACCCGACCGCCTTCGAGCTGCTGGCCGCCATGACGACGGCGACCGACGAGAACCTGCGCGCCGCCGCGATACGCCTGTGCGCCGCCCTGGTGCTCGAGCGGGCCCGGGCCGGGCCCGCCACGACCTGGGGGGTTTCTCGGCTGCGGCCGGTCCGTGGCGCCTCCGGCGGCGACCTGGATATCGACGCCTCGGTTGAGGGTGTCTCCGCGGCCCGCGCCGAGGCCCGGCCGGTCACGGTCGACGACCTGACCACCGTGCAGTGGGCCCGGGCACCCACAGCCTTCGCGGTGGTGGTCGACCGGTCCGGCTCGATGAACGGCGCCAGGCTGGCGGCCGACACTGTGGAGACGGCTCGCGCGCTGCCCGAGCTGATTATTCTGGCCCCGGCCGACGACCACGCGCAGGCCGCCCAGCTGGCCAGCCAGGCCGGTGCCCGCTGGGCGGCGATCGAGCATCCGCTGGACGCGGCCGCGGTCCTGGACCGGCTGCTCGAAACCCGTCCCCAGGCCGGCTGAACCAGCCCGCCGGTGGTCGGCGGGCCTGCCAGCGCCTAGGGTCGTGGTGCGCGATCTACACGCAAGCGCGAAGCCGAGAGCCCGGACGGCGCCCGGCCTGATCCTGGAGGCGTTGTCATGATCGCAACCGACGTCCTGGTCGAGGCGCTGCGCCGGGGCCTGCCCGGGGACCGCCTCGTGGTGGATCCCGACGTGCTCGCCGCCATCTCGCACGACGATGCCGAGTGGGCGCCGACCGACATCGCCGCCACCATGACCGACGCCGGGGCCCTGTGGGTCGAGCAGTCGACCGATGACGCGGAGGCCGAGGCGCTGTTCGAGGCCCGGCGGCTGGTCTACCCGGCATTCGAACGGCTCGGCCCGTGCTCACCGAGGACGTCTGCGTCCCGCGCTCCAAGGTGCCCGCGATGCTGCAGCAGGTGAACGAGATCGGCGCGCGGCACGGGCTGCGGATCGCGACGGTCGCCCACGCCGGCGACGGGAACCTGCACCCGCTGCTGGTCACCCCGGCGGGCGACGACGCCGCCCGGCTCGAGGCCCAGGCGGCGTTCGAGGAATTGCTCGACGCGGCTATCGCGCTCGGCGGGACGGTGACCGGTGAGCACGGCGTCGGGATCCTCAAGCGCGACGGCATGCGCCGTGAACTCGACCCGGGATCGCTCGCCCTGCAGTCCGCCGTGCGCCGCGCGCTCGACCCGGCCGAGATCTTCAACCCCGGGAAGGGCTAGCCGTCATGGCCGACGCCGATGACGTGCGCCGCATCGCGCTGGCGCTGCCGCACGTGGAGGAGATCGACAGCGACGGCTTCGACTTCCGGGTCGGCGGCAAAGGGTTCGTCTGGTCGTTCCCCGAACGCGGGCCCGGCCAGCGCCGGGTTATCCGGACCGACATCGCGGTGCTGTTCGTGGGCGACGAGGCCGAGAAGCAGGCCCTGCTCCTCGGCGAGCCCAGGATCTTCTTCACCACGCCCGGCTACGACGGCTGGCCGCTGGTGATGCTGCGGCTGGCGGAGGTGGACGTCGACCGCCTTACCGAGCTCGTGACCGACGCCTGGCGGATGCGCGCCCCGCGCGAGCTGGCCGGCGACCTGAACCTAAGCCTGTGACCGGCCCTGCGGCGTCCCGGAGCACCCGGCGCAGGATCTTCCCCGAGGCGGACTTCGGGATCGCCTCGATGACATCCAGCCGCCGGAGCTATCCCGTGCGTCAGCTGGATCACCGCCCTAGGCTCAGCGATCGAGCCCGCCGCGCGAGATCAGCTGCGCCGCTATCACGTTGCGCTGGATCTCGTTGGTGCCCTCGCCCACGATCATCAGCGGCGCGTCGCGGAAGTACCGCTCGACGTCGTACTCGGTCGAGTAGCCGTAACCGCCGTGAATCCTGACCGCGTTGAGCGCGATCTCCATGGCAGCCTCCGAGGCGAACAGCTTGGCCATCCCCGCCTCCATGTCGCATCGCTGCCCGGCGTCGTACCGCCCGGCGGCGTACAGCACCAGCTGCCGGGCCGCGGTCAGCTTGGTCGCCATGTCGGCCAGGAGGCCGCCGACCGCCTGATGCTTCCAGATCGGCACGCCGAAGCTCTCCCGCTGCTGCGCGTACCGCAGTGCGTCGTCGAAGGCCGCCTGGGCCACCCCGACCGCCCGGGCAGCGACCTGGATCCGCCCGATCTCCAGGCCCTTCATCATCTGGGCGAAGCCATGGCCCGGCTCGCCGCCGAGCAGCGCGCCGGCGGGCGCGTGGTAGTCCGTGAACGACAGCTCGCAGCTCTCCACGCCCTTGTAGCCGAGCTTCGGCAGGTCGCGGGAGACCTGCAGCCCGTCGCCGTGCTCGACCAGCAGGATGCTGATGCCCTTGTGCCGCGGCCGCGCAGCCGGGTCGGTCTTGCACAGCAGGGCGATCAGCTGGGACCGGCGCGCGTTGGTGATCCAGGTCTTGGCCCCGTTGACGAGGTAACCGTCGCCGTCCGGCCGCGCGGTCGTCGTGATGGCCTGCAGGTCAGAGCCGCCGCCCGGCTCGGTCAGCGCCATCGTGGCCCGGACCTCGCCGGTGGCCATCCGCGGCAGATACCGCTGCTTCTGCTCCTCGGTGCCGAAGTGCAGCAGCAGCTTGGCCACCACCGTGTGCCCGCCCATCGCGCCGGCCAGGCTCATCCAGCCGCGGGCCAGCTCGGCGGTGACCTCCGCGTAGCACGGCGTCGAGACCGGCGCGTCCCCGTAGGGCTGCGGGAATGGCCAGCCCGAAGATCCCCATGGCCTTCATCTGGCCGATCAGCTTCTCCGGGTACTCGTTGGCGTGCTCGAGCTCGCGCACCACCGGCCGCACCTCGCGGTCGACGAACTCCGCCACCGTGTCGACGACCGCTCGCTCCTCCGCGGAAAGACCGCTCACGCCCTGACCTTCCCGTCCGCCTAAGTTCATTAGACCCTCTCCGAGGGGAAGCCTGATCATGCAATCAGAACCTCTCCGAGGGGGGAGCGTACCGATGCAGGAGGGGCCGTACTTCGACGAGCTGGCCGTCGGCCAGGAGTTCGGCGGCGCGCCGGGCATCACGCTGACCTCCGGGCTGGCCGCGGCGCACCAGGCCATCACCGGGGACCGGCTGGCCTGGCCACCGACCACGACCTCTGCCGCCGGGTCACCGGCGGTGACCCGCTCGCCTCGCCGAGCCTGGTCTGGGACGTCGCGATCGGGCAGTCCACGGTGGTCACGCAGCACGTCAAGGCCAACCTCTTCTACCGCGGGCTGGCCTTCCGCCGCGCCCCCCGGCTCGGCGACACGCTGCGGACCTCCACCCAGGTCGTCGCGCTGAGGCAGAACCAGCCGCGGGAAGGCCGCGCGCCGACCGGGCTTGCGGTCCTGCGGATCACCACCGTGGACCAGCAGCGGCGGCCGGTACTGGATTTCTGGCGCTGCGCCATGCTGCCGCTGCGCGACGAGGACCGGCAGACCGGGCACGCCGACGATCTGGCCTCGGTCGGCCAGGCGATCGAGGACCCAGCCGCACTGGTCAGCGGCTGGCGGCTGGCGGAGTTCGCCGGGCAGGCCGCGGGCCCTCGCCCGGCCGAGCTGCGGGCCGGGCAGAGCTGGGCGGTGCCGGGCGGCGACGTGGTCTCCGGCGCGCCCGAGCTGGCCCGGCTGACCCTCAACATGGCGATGGCGCACCACGACGCGCAGGCCGCCGGCGGCCAGCGGCTGGTCTACGGCGGGCACACCATCGGCCTGGCCCTGGCCCAGGCCGTCCGCTCGCTGCCGTCCCTGGTCACGGTGGCGGCCTGGCACGGCTGCGACCACCTCGGCCCGGTACACGAGGGGGACACGCTGCGCAGCACGATCTCCGTCGAGCAGGTCGACCCGCTCCGGGCCGGCGGCGGACTGGTCCACCTGCGCTCCAGGGTCCGGGCCGAGGCGCCCGCGAGAGACGGCGGGGTCGGATGGCCCAGCGGGCTCGGCTGGCCCGGCGGGGGAGAAGGCACCGGTGCCACCGGAGGTCGTGGCCGGCACGAAGGATCCGTGCCGCGAGATGTCCTGGACTGGCGGTACATTGCCGTCGTCGCCTGAAGGCAGCGCCGGGTACCTCGTCCGTGGCCATCTCCGGGAGAACGTCGCCGCCGCGGAACTGGTCCTCCCGCCGGACGCGGTGGCCAGACTGGACACCATCGGGAGGTAACCGCCGATAATGGGCGCAGGGCGGTGTTCATGTATCCAGGTACGTACGCGGCGCAGGCGCCGGACCGGATCGCCGCGGTCATGGCCGGGACCGGGGAGACCATCAGCTACGGAGAGCTCGAGCGGCGCTCGGCGCAGCTGGCCCACATCCTGCACGACGTCGGGCTGCGGCCCGGCGACGCGGTGGCGCTGCTGACCGAGAACAGCCTGCGGGCCCTGGAGGTCTACTGGGCCGCGCTGCGCTCCGGCCTGTACATCACGGCCGTCAACTACCGGCTCAAGCCGGACGAGGTCGCCTATATCGTCAACGACAGCGGCGCCGCCGCGCTGATCGTCTCGGCCGAGCAGGCCGCGACCGCGATGGCGGTCCGGTCGTCCCGGCGGTGAAGCTGCGGCTGGCGTTCGGCGGCGCGGTCCCTGGCTACGACGGCTACGAGGAGACCATCGCGGCCGCCCCGGCGACGCCCCTGGCCGACCAGCCGCACGGCGCCACCATGCTGTACTCCTCCGGCACCACCGGACGGCCCAAGGGCGTCCGGCCGCCGCTGCCCGAGGTCCAGGTGGACGAGCCCGCCGAGGGCCTGGTCGAGCTGGCCCGCATGGCCTTCGGCTTCACCACCGACACGGTCTACCTGTCGCCGGGGCCGATCTATCACGCCGCGCCGCTGCGCTTCTGCGGCGCGGCCCAGGCCCTGGGCGGCACCGTGGTCATGATGCAGCGGTTCGACGCCGAGCAGGCCCTGCGGGCCATCCAGGACTACCGGACCACGCACGCGCAGTTCGTCCCGACCATGTTCGTCCGGATGCTGCAGCTCCCGCCGGAGGTCCGCGACCGCTATGACATAACGAGCCTGCGGGTCGCGATCCACGCCGCGGCGCCCTGCCCGGTCGAGGTCAAGCAGAAGATGATCGACTGGTGGGGCCCCATCCTGCTGGAGTACTACGCCGGCACCGAAGGCAACGGCATGACGGCCATCGACAGCGGAACCTGGCTGACCAAGCCGGGCACCGTCGGGCGTCCGATCCTCGGCACGGTGAGGATCTGCGCCGACGACGGCACCGAACTCCCCGCGGGCCAGACCGGCGGTGTCTACTTCGAGCGTGACGAGGTGCCGTTCACCTACCACAACGACCCGGACAAGACGCAGGCCGCGCAGCACCCGGACCACCCGACCTGGACCACGCTGGGCGACATCGGCCACCTCGACGAGGACGGCTTCTTGTTCCTCACCGACCGCAAGGCGTTCACGATCATCTCCGGCGGGGTCAACATCTACCCGCAGGAGACCGAGAACGTGCTCGCGCTGCACCCGGCGGTCTACGACGTCGCGGTCATCGGCGTCCCGGACCCGGAGATGGGGGAGTCGGTCGCCGCCTTCGTCCAGCCCGCCGCCGGCGCGGTCCCGGGACCCGAGCTCGAGCAGGAGATCATCGCGTTCGTGAAGTCGAAGATCGCCGGCTTCAAGGCGCCCCGGACCGTGCGCTTCGTCGATCACCTGCCGCGCAGCGAGGCGGGCAAGCTATTGAAGTCCGAACTGCGGGCCAGGTACGCGCGATGACCACGCGCCGGGCTGCCATCGTGGCGCCCATGCGGACCCCAGTCGGCACGTTCGGCGGGAGCCTGCGCGACGTCCCCGTCGAGGACCTCGCCGCGACCGCGATCAAGGCCGTGCTCGACCGGACCGGGATCGACCCCGCGCTCATCAAGCTGCGCGTGATCATGCCCGGCGGTACCGTCACCGCGGGCAACGCCAGCCAGCAGAACGACGCGGCCGCGGCGTGCCTGGTGGTGGCCGAGGACCGCCTCGGACCGCTCGGCCTGGAACCGCTCGGCTTCCTGGCCGGGTGGGCGGCGGCGGGCTGCGACCCGGCCACTATGGGCATCGGGCCCGTTCCGGCGGTCGAAAGACTTTTTACCGAACGGGCCTCGGTTTCAGCGCCATGGACCTGATCGAGCTGAACGAGGCCTTCGCCGTCCAGGTGCTCGCGGTCCTGGCTGGCTGGGGCTAGGAATCCCGAGAATTAGGTCCCCGCCCTCCACCCCAACTGCAGATCCTGCCTGTACCATCCCTGCCATGAACCCTCTATCGGGAGTGCTCGGCGAAGCATGGCGGATGTACAAGACCTTCGCCAAGCACCTCCTCGCGATCGCCTTTGTCATCTACCTGATCGCCGCGGTCATCGCGGCGCTCCTCGCGCTGACCGGCAACGTCGGCTTCGGGCTCGGTTTCGTCGTGTCCGTGGTCGCGGCCTTCCTGCTGCAGGCGACGCTGGTCAAGGCCGTGCAGGACGTGCGAGACGGTCGTGCCGACATGTCCATCAGCGAGACCGTATCCGCGGCCCTTCCGTACCTCGGGCCCGTCGCCGGAGCATCGATCCTGGCCGCTATCGCGATCTCGATCGGGTTGTTCCTGCTGATCGTCCCGGGCCTGTTCCTGATCACCATCTGGGCGGTGATCGTGCCGGTCATCGTCATCGAGAGATCCGGGGCGCTGGCATCCTTCGGACGCAGCCGTGAGCTTGTGCGTGGTCGCGGCTGGCACGTGTTCTGGCACGCTGGTACTGGTCTACATGATCATGCTCGTGGTGAACATCGTGCTCGGTCTGATCTTCTCGTGCCCTGCCGCACGTGCTGGGCGCGGCCTAAGCTCGATTATCTCGGGCACCCTGGTCTCCCCGTTCCTCGCGCTCGTCGTCACGCTCGTGTACTACCGGCTGGTTGGCGCCTCGACCTCCGCGGGCGGCGGCCCGTACGGCGGATACGCCCAGCCGCCGCAGTACGGCGGGTACGCCCAGCCGCCGCAGGGCGGCGGCGAGCCGTACGGCGGTTACCAGCCGCCACCCCAGGGCGGCTGGAATCAGCCACCGCAGGGCGGTTACCAGCCGCCACCCCAGGGCGGCTGGAATCAGCCACCGCAGGGCGGCTCGGAACCACCCACGCAGCAGGTTCCCCGGTGGGACGGTCCCGAGCAGCCGCGCTAAGGGTCAGGAGGCCGTCTCGCGGGCCGCGGCCCGGCCCGCCTGACGGCCGCTGAACAGGCAGCCACCCAGGAAGGACCCTTCCAGCGACCGATAGCCATGCATCCCGCCGCCGCCGAATCCGGCGGCCTCCCCGGCGGCGAACAGGCCGGGCACCGGGCGGCAGGCCCGGCTTAGCACGCGGCCGGACAGGTCGGTCTGCAGGCCGCCCAGCGTCTTGCGGGTCAAGATGTTGAGCCGGACGGCGATCAGCGGCCCGGCCTTGGGATCGAGGATCCGGTGCGGCGCGGCGATCCGGGCCAGCCGGTCGCCGCGGAAGCGGCGGGCGTTGCGGATCGCCATGACCTGCAGGTCCTTCGTGAACGGATTGCCGATTTCCCGATCGCGCGCGACGATCTGCCGCTCGAGGTCGGCCAGGTCGATCAGCGCCTCACCGGTCAGCTTGTTCATGCCCGCGACCAGCTCGGGCAGGGTCCTGGCGACCACGAAGTCGGCCCCGTGCTGCTTGAACGCCTCCACCGGGGCGGGCGCGCCGGGCCGGATCCGGGACAGGATGAGCCGGATGTCCTTGCCGGTCAGGTCGGGGTTCTGCTCCGAGCCCGACAGCGCGAACTCCTTCTCGATGATCTTCTCGGTGAGCACGAACCACGAGTAGTCATAGCCGCTGTCCCGGATGGCGGCCAGCGTGCCCAGGGTGTCGAAGCCCGGGAAGTTCGGCGCCGGGAACCGCCGTCCGCGGGCGTCGAACCAGAGCGATGAGGGCCCCGGCAGGATCCTGATGCCGTGCCGCGCCCAGATGGGATTCCAGTTCTCGATGCCCTCGGCGTAGTGCCACATCCGGTCCCGGTTGACCAGCCGCCCGCCGGCCCGTTCGGCGATGGCCAGCATCCGTCCGTCGACGTGCTCGGGCACCCCGCAGATCATCCGTTCCGGCGGCGGGCCGAGCCGGGCCGGCCAGTTCTCGCGGATCAGGTCGAAGTTGCCGCCGATCCCGCCGGACGTCACGATGACAGCCGGCGCGTGCAGCTCGAACTGGCTCGACCACGGTGCGGGAGCTGCGGGTTCCGCGGACCGCCGAGCTGGGTTCGAGTACCGCGCCGCGCACGCCGTCGACCGCCCCGCCGGTGACGGTGAGCTCGTCCACCCGGTGCCGGAACCGGAACCCGACCAGGCCGGACGCCTTCGCGTCCCGTACCTTCCGCTCGAACGGCGCCAGCACCCCGGGCCCGGTGCCCCAGGTGACGTGAAAGCGCGGCACCGAGTTGCCGTGCCCGTCGGCCAGGTAACCGCCCCGCTCGGCCCAGCCCACGAGCGGGAACCAGCGCACCCCCATCGCGTGCAGCCAGGAGCGCTTCTCCCCGGCGGCGAAATCGACGTAAGCCTCCGCCCACCGGTAGGCCCAGTAGTCCTCCCCGGCCGGGTCGTCGATGCCGCGGTCGAAATACGCGCTGCCCGTCCAGTCCTGCCAGGCCAGCTCGCGGGAGTCCCTGATCCCCATCCGGCGCTGCTCCGGCGAGTCCACCAGGAACAGGCCGCCGAACGACCAGAACGCCTGACCGCCCAGGTTCGACTCGGGCTCCTGGTCCAGCAGCAGTACGCGCCGGCCAGCGTGCGCCAGCTCCGCGGTGGCGGCCAGCCCCGCCAGCCCGGCACCCACCACGATCACGTCCGCGTCCACGTGGCCATCCAATCGCATCGCGCCCGACGCGACCAGCATCGGGCTCAGTGCCCGATGGCGACCTGAACGAGCTTGACGACGACCAGGATCATCGCGATGGCCAAGTAGGACCGCAGTATGGTCAGGCCGACCTTACGGCCGGTGGGCATCACCGGCTTGGACAGCATGGCCAGCGGTGGCATCCGCCAGTTCTCTCGGTCGGTTCGGTCGACCGGGACCCCTCCCACGGACCGGCGGGCCCGGGCCAGCGCCCATGCTCCGCCGAGCGCCGCGGCCGCCCCGCACACGCACATGATCTCGATGATCTGCCGGGCGGTGATGCCGGGGAAGATCACCGAGGCGGTCAGCACGACCGACAGCGCGACCAGCAGCGCGACCACGGCCGAGGCGAACATGGTGGTCTTGCGGCCGTTGACCCACGGGCCGAGAACCGCGCGGTCGTTGCACAGCAGGAGCAGGTACACCGTGGCGCTCGGCAGCAGCACGCCGGCCAGGGCCTGGACGCCCTCGGTCAGCAGCCCGAGCGGGGAGCCGGGGATCAGCACGACGGCCGCGGCGCCTGCGATCAGCGCGGCGTAGATGGCGTAGAAGCCCTTGGCCTGCCGGAACCCGCGGTGCAGCGAGTGCTTGAGCCCGAGGACGTCGCCGATCGCGTACGCGCTGGACAGCGAGACCGCGAACGCCCCGATGATGGAGGCGTCGAGCAGCGCGACTGCGAACACTATCCCCGCGGCGCGGCCCGCGTAGGCCGCGATGCCGTGGGCGATCCCGGCGGAGTCGGTGAAGTTGCCGGCCCCCCTGGTCCCGGCGAAGGCCGCGGCGGTCGCGCCGATCACGGCCGCCGCCCCGATCACCACGATCACGATGCCGATCCACAGGTCAGCCTTCTCGTAACGCATGAACCGGGGGGTGATCCGCTTGTCGATCACGTAGGACTGCTGGAAGAACAGCTGCCACGGCGCGACCGTGGTGCCGACGATGCCGATGATCAGCAGCATGACCGTGGCCATCTGGCCGGAGCCGCCGGGCAGCCCGGGCACCACGAAGCCGCGCGCCACCTGTCCGACGTTCGGGTGGGTGAGCAGAGCCAGCGGGATCAGCAGCAGCGATCCGGCGCAGAACGCCATGGCGATCCGCTCGAACCGCCGGAAGCTGCCGGTGAACGCGGCCGCGATGATCACCCCGGCGGCGAGCGCCACCGCGACCAGCTTCGGCACGCCCAGATACCCGGCCGCTAGCGTGATCCCGATGAACTCGGTGACGATGGTCAGCGCGTTGAGGATGAACAGGTCGATGACCGAGAACGCGCCCCAGAACTTGCCGAACCGCTCGAGGATCAGCCGGGCGTGGCCGACTCCGGTGACCGCGCCGAGCCGCAGCACCATTTCCTGGTTCACGTACAGCACGGGAACCAGCAGCAGCAGCGTCCACAGCAGCCGGGTGCCGTAGTTCTGCCCGGCCTGGCCGTAGGTGGAGAATGCGCCGGCGTCGTTGTCGCCGCACATCACGATCAGTCCCGGGCCCACGATGGCCAGCAGCGTCTTCAGTTTGGCGGACAAACCGGTGCGCGGAGCGAAGTCGTCTACCGCGATCGTGCCGAGTGCGCCGCGGATGTCGCCCACGTGCGCGTCGTCGAGGACGGCGGCCCGGCGCGGCGCGGCCGGAGCGGCGGAACGGACAGTACGGGAAATGGTGGCCATGGTGAACACCCCTTTCGCGTCATGAGATCTGACGGGACCAGGGGCACACGCCGTTAGGCCGTACGCAGGCAGACCAGCCCGGCCCGAGCACGGGCGGGAGCGATCGTGAGGTTCGGAGTTAGCTCAGTTCAGTGAACAAGCCTTCGGGGCCTGGCGTGTGCCGGAACAAAATGGGACAGCAGCGAAGAGGGCCAACTTCGGCCCGGACTATCAGAGTCCATCGCGTGCCTCCCTTCCGTCGCGACGCACGGGGGCGCCAGGCCGCACATGCCATTACGGCACGTCTCCGTGACACCTGAGGAAACACACGGCCAGCGCTGATTAATCCGGCCGCACCTCTCTCGTAAGAGCTTTGGCACTCCACGGCGTACTGCGGTGATGGTCACCGCCAGCCACTTGGCCTCAACCCTTGGGCCGGGGAGAGGTGTCCTGATCCGGAGCGTCTCTCGACGGTTGGGATCAGTGGCCTATGTCCGTGAAGACGCCTCACCGAACGAGGTGTCCTGTTTACAACCTCACTCAGGATGCCGTCAGGAACGCTGAGTGTCAACTCGGCGCGTGTCACGCCGCCGGAACCCCCAGGCCAGGCAGCACCTGAGCCGACGGGAACGCGGCGACCAGGCGGCCGGGCAGCCGGAGCTTGGACCCGCGGATGCCGGAGCCGATCACCACCGAACCCGTCTTGGCCACCGCCTCGTCCACCAGTACCGGCCAGTCCGCGGGCAGCCCGACCGGCGTGATCCCTCCGTACTCCATTGCCGTGGCCGCCGTGACCGCCTCGACCGGCGCGAACGATGCCTTCCTCGCGTCCAGGTGCCTGCGGACCAGGCCGTTCACGTCCGCCCGCGTGGTGGCGGCCACCACGCACGCCGCGTACATCGTGTTCCCGCCCCGCTTGGCCGCGATGACCACGCAGTTGGCCGACTCAGCCGGCGAGACCCCGTACCGCTCGCAGAACGCCGCGGTGTCCGCCAGCGCCGGATCGATCTCGGCCACCAGGACCTCATCCGCTCCCGGCCACCCGCGCAGCGCCGCCGCCACCGGCGCGGCGAGCAAGTCCGGCCGGGACAGCGCAGACTGAAACGACAGCACCTCACTCATCCCGCCATCCAACCAGACCGGCCCCCTCGCCGCTGATCCACTCGCGCTGTACCCACCCGCGCCCCACGCCAGCCTCACCCCGTCATCCCCACCCGCCCATCGGTTACGGCGCCGGGTCAGGCCAGCCCCCGGAAGGATGCGGGGCGGAAAACTGTTATGCCGTAGGGGCCAATCTGACTTATCCTTCCCGCCGGTATGGAGTCGCGATCCGTGATGTCGTCGTCCGCTGAGCTCGACGCGTCCGCCGAGGTACGGCCCCCGCTCCCTGCGCTCCCCGAGGCCCCATCCGGGCGCTCTAGGTCGAGGCGCCCGGGACGCGAACAGGCGCGACGCTCCGGAAGTCGGCGATCCGGGCCCCGCACCGAGACCCAGGCTGCCGCCACGAGGGCCGCGGCCCGGGGCGCGCGGCGGGCGGCGATGCCGCCGATCACCTATCCGCCCGAGCTGCCGGTCAGCCAGCGCAAGGACGAAATCGCCCGCGCCATCCAAGAGAACCAGGTAGTGATCATCGCGGGGGAGACCGGCTCGGGCAAGACGACCCAGATCCCCAAGATCTGCCTGGAGCTCGGCCGGGGCGTCAGCGGGCAGATCGGCCACACCCAGCCGCGCCGGCTGGCGGCCCGGACGGTGGCCGAGCGGATCGCCGAGGAGCTGGGCAGCCCACTCGGCGAGACCGTCGGGTACCAGGTGCGGTTCACCGATGTGTCAGCCGACGACACGCTGATCAAGCTGATGACCGACGGCATCCTGCTGACCGAGCTGGCCCGCGACCGGAGGCTCAACCGCTACGACACGCTGATCATCGACGAGGCGCACGAGCGCAGCCTGAACGTCGACTTCATCCTGGGCTACCTCCGGCAGCTGCTGCCCGAACGCCCCGACCTCAAGCTGATCATCACCTCGGCCACCATCGATCCGGAGCGCTTCGCCGCGGCTTTCGGCGGCGCGCCGATCATCGAGGTGTCCGGCCGCACGTATCCCGTCGAGGTACGTTACCGGCCTGTCGAGGGCGGGGAAGACGGCGACCAGGGCCAGGCCATCGGCGACGCGATCGACGAGCTGTCCGCCGAGGGACCCGGTGACATCCTGGTGTTCCTGTCCGGCGAGCGCGAGATCCGCGACACCGCCGACCTGCTGGCCGGGCGCGACCGGCTCGAGGTGCTGCCGCTGTATTCGCGGCTGTCCGCCGCCGAGCAGCACCGGGTGTTCGACCGGCGCCAGGCCAGGACCCGCCGCGTGGTCCTGGCCACCAACGTGGCCGAGACCTCGCTCACCGTGCCGGGCATCCATTACGTCATCGACCCGGGCACCGCGCGTATCTCCCGCTACAGCCGGGGGACCAAGGTGCAGCGGCTGCCCATCGAGCCGATCTCCCAGGCGTCGGCCAACCAGCGCAAGGGCCGCTGCGGCCGGACCGCGGACGGGATCTGCATCCGGCTGTACTCCGAAGCGGACTTCGAATCACGGCCGGAGTTCACCGATCCCGAGATCCTGCGGACCAACCTGGCCTCGGTCATCTTGCAGATGGCGGCGATCGGCCTGGGCGACGTCCCGAAGTTCCCGTTCATCGACCCTCCCGACGCGCGCAACATCGCCGACGGGCTGACCCTGCTGGCCGAGTTGAACGCGTTCAAGAATGGGCGGATCACCGGCCTGGGCCGCAAGCTGGCCCGGCTCCCGGTGGACCCGCGCATCGGCCGGATGATCCTGGAGGCCGACCGGAACGGCTGCGTCCGTGAGGTGCTGATCATCGCGGCGGCCCTGTCCATCCAGGACCCACGCGAGCGGCCCGCCGACGCGCAGCAGGCCGCCGACGACAGGCACCGCCGGTTCGCCGACCCCGACTCGGACTCGGATTTCAGCGCCTACCTGAACCTGTGGGATTATCTGGCCGAACGCCAGCGCGAGCTGTCCTCGTCGGCGTTCCGCCGCCTATGCCGGGCCGACTACCTGAACTACCTGCGGGTCCGCGAGTGGCAGGACCTTCAGGGCCAGTTGCAAAGGCTGGCCGGCGATCTCGGGGTGGCGGTCGATTCTTCTTCGGCCGAACGGACAGTGGTGCACCTGTCCCTGCTGGCTGGCTTGCTATCCCAGATCGGCATGAAGGCTGACCCCGCCCGGCCCGTCGCCTCGGCGCAGTCCGGTGCCGGGCGGCGGCCGCGCGCCGAGTACCTCGGCGCGCGCAACGCCCGGTTCGCCATCTTCCCCGGCTCCGGCCTGGCCCGCAAGACGCCGGACTGGATCGTGGCCGCCGAACTGGTGGAGACCTCCCGGCTGTGGGCGCGGACCGTGGCGCGCATCGAGCCGGAGTGGATCGAGCCGCTGGCCGGTCACCTGGTCAGGCGCAGCTACAGCGAGCCGCACTGGGAGAGCAAGCAAGGCGGCGCCGTCGCGCTGGAGAAGGTCACCCTGTACGGGGTGCCGATCGTGGCCGACCGCAAGGTCAGCTACGGGCGCATCGATCCGGCGGCGGCCCGGGAGCTGTTCATCAGGCACGCGCTGGTAGAGGGGGACTGGCAGACCTCGCACCGGTTCTTCGCCGAGAACCGGCGGCTGCTCGCCGAGGCGGCCGAACTCGAGCACCGCGTCCGCCGCCGCGGCCTGGTCGTCGGCGAGGACGAGCTGTTCGCCTTCTACGACGCCCGGATCCCGGCCGACGTGGTCTCCGCCCAGCACTTCGACACCTGGTGGAAGCAGGCCCGCCGGGCCGATCCGGACCAGCTCACGTTCAAGCCGGGCGACCTGCTCAGCGAGGACGCCGCGCAGGTCAGCACGGACTCCTACCCGGACATCTGGACCTCGCAGTCCGCCGGGCTGCGGGCCCTGCCCCTGTCCTATGCTTTCGAGCCGGGCAGCGAGACCGACGGCGTGACCGTGGACATCCCGCTGAGCAGGCTCAACCAGGTGAACGCGGCCGAGTTCTCCTGGCAGGTGCCCGGGCTGCGGACCGAGCTGGTGACCGAGATGATCCGGTCGCTGCCCAAGTCGCTGCGCCGTGACCTGGTCCCCGCGCCGGACCTGGCCCGCGAGGTGGTCGCCCGTCTCGGGCCGCCGTCCGGTGACCTGCGCGACGCGGTCGCGCGCGAGCTGCGCTCGCTGCGCGGCGTAACCGTGCCGCGGGACGCCTGGGACCTGTCCAAGCTGCCGCCGCACCTTCGCATCACGGTCCGGGTGACCGACGGTGACCGCGTTCTGGCCGAAGGAAAGGACGTTGCCGAACTGCAGCGCGAGCTACGGCCCCGGCTGCGCGCGGTGCTGTCCCAGGCGGCGGCCGGCCTCACCCGATCGGGCCTGACCTCGTGGAACTTCGGTACGTTGCCCGAGGTGTTCCGCGAGGGCACCGTGGTCGCCTACCCGGCCCTGGCCGACGCGGGAGCCGCGGTCGACATACGCCTGTTCGAGACCGAGGCCGCGGCGCGGGCGGCCATGTGGGCCGGGACCCGGCGGCTGATCCTGCTCGGCGCGCCCTCGCCCGCTTTGGGGTTCAAGTCGATCGCGGGCCGCCTGTCTACCCCGGCCAAGCTGGCCCTCAGCCACAACCCGCACGGCAGCGTGGCGGCCATGTTCGCCGACTGCGTCAACTGCGCCGCCGACTACCTGATGGCGCAGGCGGGCGGCCCGGCCCGGGACCGCGAGGGCTTCGAGCGGCTGTCCGCCGCGGTGCGGTCCGGCCTGCACGAGGTGACCGCCGACGTGGTGACCCACGTGGAGTCGGCGCTCCGGCTGGCCCACGCGGTGGCGGCCCGGCTGGACGACAGCCGGGTGGGCCAGCCCGCCGTAGCCGACATGCGCGCGCAGTTGTCCGGGCTCATCTACCCAGGCTTCGTAACCTCCACCGGCTACCGCCGGCTGCCGCAGCTGACCCGCTACCTGCGCGGAATCGAGCGGCGGCTGGACAAGTTGCCGGAGAACCCGGCCCGCGACGCGGCCAACATGGCGGTCGCCCGGCGCGTCGAGCAGGCCTACCGGCAGACGCTCGCCGACCTGCCCCCCGCCCGCCGCGGCGATCCGGACGTCACCGAAGTCCGCTGGATGCTCTCCGAACTCCGGGTCAGCCTGTTCGCCCAGACCCTGGGCACGCTCGCCCCCGTCTCCGAGAACCGGATCCTGGCCGCCCTCAGCCGCCTGCGCCCCTAGGGCCCGAAGGATCCGTGCCGGCCCGCGCCCGAAGCGAAGCGGGCGGCGCCCGGGCCAGCCTCCTCCCGCAGCGCGGCCTGCCCGTGCGCGAACTCCGCGGCCAGGGCGGCGGGCTCGTCCAGGCCCTCCTGGCCGAGCGCCGAGGCCCGGTCGCTGCGCAAGCAGACCTGCGGGAACGAAGCGAGCTGGGCCGCGAGTTCCTGGGCCGCGGCCAGGGCCTGGCCGGCCGGCACGACGCGGTTGGCGAGCCCGATCGCCGCCGCCTCGGCCGCGTCGACGGCACGTCCGGTCAAGATCATGTCCATCGCCCGGCTGGCCCCGATGAGCCGGGGCAGGCGCACGGTGCCGCCGTCGATCAGCGGGACGCCCCAGCGTCGGCAGAAGACGCCGAACACGGCGGTCTCGTCCGCGACCCGCAGATCGCACCACAGCGCCAGCTCCAGGCCGCCGGCCACCGCGTACCCCGCCACTGCCGCGATGACCGGCTTCGACAGCCGCAGCCGGCTGACTCCCATCGGCCCGTCGCCGTCTGGCGCCACCCGGTTGCCGCGTTCGGTACCCATCGCGGTGAGGTCGGCGCCGGAGCAGAAGACCCCGCCCTCGCCGTACAGCACGGCCACGGCGGCGCCGGGATCGGCGTCGAACGCCCGGAAGGCCGCGGCGAGCCGGGCGGCAGTGGGACCGTCGACGGCGTTGCGGTGCGCCGGCCGGTGCAGGAAGACCGTGCTCACAGGCCCCGATCGCTCCACCCGGACCGCCTGATCGGTCATCTCGCTGCTCCTCGATCCTCGGCTGGCTAGGTGCACACCGTATCTCCGGACCAGGGCCGTGGCCGTCCCGCTGGCGCCCGCTACCGGGCGCATGTATGGCGTGTCGCCGCGACCCTTGGACTACGTCAGGTGCTACGTTTCTTTTTAAGAGTTACAAGGCAGGTAGGACCGCGGGAAGGCAGGAACCGTGACCGGAGATCCCCCCGTGCGGCGCCGTTTGGTCGGAAGTGCGCTGCGCCGGTACCGGGAGAACGTGGGCTACGCGCTCGAAGACGCGGCCCGTGTCCTCGAATGCGATCGCTCTAAGATCAGCCGGATCGAGACCGGCCAGCGCGGCATCCGGCCCAAGGAGCTGCGTGAGCTGCTGACCGAATACGGCGTGCCCGCGAGCGAGCAGCTCGCCCTGGTGTCGATCGCCAGCCGCGGCGGCCAGCACAGCTGGTGGCATCCCTACGTGGACGTCATGTCCGACGCCTGCCTGGACTACGTGATCATGGAATCGGCCGCTTCCGAGACCATGATGTACGAGGCACAGCTCGTACCTGACCTGCTGCAGACCGATGAATACGCCCGCGCCATCGCCGCCGCCGAGCCCGGCTACGTGACCGGCCAGCAACGGGAGGACGCCGTGGCGGCGACGGCGGTACGCAGGCAGGCAGTGCTGGGCGGGGGCCTCCGGCTCAGCGTGATCCTCGGCGAGGGCGCCCTGCACCAGGTGGTCGGCGGCGCGGACGTCCTGGCCGGGCAGATCAGCCACCTGGCCCGGCTGATTGAGGATGCCCCCGCCATCACTCTCCAGGTACTGCCGTTCTCGGCCGGCGCGCACGTCGGCGCGGGCAGCGGGTCCCTGGCCATCCTGAGGTTCCCCGACGCGCCAAGCCTGGGCGTCGTGTACCTGGAGGCGCTGTCCGGCGGCGTCTATCTGGAGAGCCAGTCCGATGTGGCCCGCTACATCCGCGCCTTCGCGCTACTTCGCGCGGCGGCCCTCAGTCCCGCTGACAGCGCGCGCCTACTGCGGGGCCTCGTGGCCTAGCGCAACGGCCTCCGGCGCGCCGTCGGGCCTGCGGCCCGGATGGCGCAGTTGCTGGGTGACGGCCGCGAGCTTGTCGATGAGGTCCTGGATGTCCTGGAGAGGCTTCTGCGTTCTCAGCGACCGCGCCTGATGGCCACCGCCGTCACCGCCGTTACCGCCGACGGCACTCGGCACGGTAACGTCATCTGGACCTGATCGGCTGGCGTCCTGCACGCTGTCGCCGAAGTTCATGCGCGGTGTCTCCTGGAGATGATCCGAGTTAGCGGGAAAGGGCGGCCGACGGTTTATTTCCGCCGGCTGTGGCGCCTTTAGCGCGGAAGACCATGTTAAACCTTTTTCGCCGGTATGTCACGCATCGAAGCATGCGGTGCGGCGTGTTTCCTTTGCGCAGTCATCCGCTCGTTCCCCGCGGACTCGGCACGCTCTCCCGGCGGTCCTCCCGCAGCGCCTGGAGCGGCCATCTAGCTGCGGTAACCGATCGCCGTCCGGCCTGCCTGCTCGATGACGCACAGGCACGGCTAACGATTGCAGGATTTGTATTCATTAACGCTTTGTACATGCACTTGCAAATGCAATTGATAGATGCGGCGCCCGGTCCGGTTCCCGGGAGACGAGAAACGTCAGTGATGCCGCGGGGCGTTCTGGCGCATGGCCATCTCCAGTTCCTCGGGCCGCAGCGCGGGAACGGGAAGCGGGGTGACACCCTCTCGCTCCGGGCGCAGGCCGTCCAGGACGAGAGCCAGGTACCGGCGCCAGATCTCCGGGCTGACCTGTCGCGCCAACTGCGCCACCTCGGTGAGCACGAAGACGATGAACGGGATGTCGGTCTGCTTGAGGTCAGACCGGAGTTGCCCGGCGGCCTGCGCCCGCTCGACCAGCCTGGTCACCAGCGGCGCGTTCCGCTGCCGCGCGTACCAGACCTTATCCCGGCCGTAGGTCGCGAACATCAGCATCTGCCGCAGGCCGAGATCGCCGGCCAGCATCGCGGTCATCTGCTCCATGAAGCAGACCAGGCCGGACCAGGGATCGGCCGCCTCGGCGGCCTCCTCGGCCAGGGCCGCCACCTCCTCGATGCGGTCCATGAACAGCGCCTCCACCAGGTCCTCCTTGGTGCCGAACCGGCGGTAGACGGTCCCCACCCCGACCCCCGCGTGCCGTGCCACCTCGTCCAGGCTGACGTCCAGGCCGCGCTCGGTGAAGACCTCCGAGGCCGCCTCGAGGATGCGCTGCCGGTTCCGTTCGGCGTCACGTCGCAGCGGACGCATCCCGACGACCGCGGCCCCGAGGCCTGTGCGGTCCTCGCAACCTGCCGGGCTCTCAGCCACCCGAAACCTCCCAAAAAAAGTGGAGACAAGCTCTCCGCTTCATGCTAGCGTATGGCTAAACGGAGAAAGTACCTCCAGATTGGTGAAGCTCATGTCGGATGTCAACTCCGTCAGCGGTGTCGCCCCGGAGGACCGGCGGCGCTGGCTGATCCTCGGCGTCATCGCCATCGCGCAGCTCATGGTCATCCTCGACCTGACGGTGATGAACATCGCGCTGCCGTCCGCGCAGCGCGCCCTGCACTTCACCACGGTGGACCGGCAGTGGGTGGTCACCGCCTATTCACTGGCGTTCGGCAGCCTGCTGCTGCTCGGCGGCAGGCTGGCCGACCTGCTCGGCCGCAAGGTAACGTTCCTGATCGGCCTGGCCGGCTTCGCAGGCGTCTCGGCCATCGGCGGCGCCTCGGTCAACTTCACCATGCTCGTGACCGCGCGGGCTTGCCAGGGCGTGTTCGCCGCGATCCTGGTGCCGTCGGCGCTGTCCTTGCTGACCACCACGTTCACCGAGCCGAAGGACCGCGGCAAGGCATTCGGCATCTACGGCGCGATCGCCGCGGGCGGCAGCGCGGTGGGCCTGCTGCTCGGCGGCGCCCTGACCGAGTACTTGTCCTGGCGCTGGACGCTGTATATCAACCTGGTCTTCGCCGGCGTGGCCTTCGTCGGGGGAGCGCTGCTGCTGCAGCGACATCCGTCCCGGGTCAAGCCGAAGCTGGACATCCCGGGCGTGGTGATGGTATCCAGCGGCTTGTTCTGCCTGGTCTACGGATTCTCGAACGCGGCCACGCACGACTGGAGCACGCCGTCCACCTACGGCTTCCTGCTCGCCGGCGTGGCGCTCCTGATCGTGTTCGCGTTCTGGCAGGGCCGGGCCCCGAACCCGCTGCTGCCGCCCCGCGTGGTGCTCGACCGCAACCGCGGCGGCGCCTACCTGTCGATGCTCATCGCCGCGTCCGGCATGTTCGGGACCTTCCTGTTCCTGACCTACTACCTGCAGCAGACCCTCGGCTACTCGCCGGTCGTCACCGGCTTCGCCTTCCTGCCGATCGCGGGCGGCATCGCGGTCGCGGCCAACCTGTCCACCATCGTGCTCATGCCCCGGGTCGGGCCCAAGCCCCTGGTCGCGACCGGGATGCTGGTCGCCGCGGGCGCGGCGGTCTGGCTTGCCCAGCTGGGACCGCACACCGCCTACGTCACGGGCATACTCGGCCCGCTCATCATGACCGGCGCCGGCCTCGGCATGGTGATCGCGCCGTCCATCAACACCGGCACCTTCGGCGTAGCCCCGCAGGACGCGGGGGTCGCGTCGGCGACCGTCACGGTGGGCCAGCAGCTCGGTGCCTCCATCGGCACCTCGCTGCTCAACACCATCTTCGCCAGCGCCGTCGACGGCGTACGCCGCCGCGCACGTCGCGTCGGCCCGGCTCATCGGACGCCAGGCGCTGACCGGGTTGGCCCTCGCGCACGGCTACGACACCGCGTTCTGGTGGACAGCAGGCATCCTGGCCGGCGGCTCGATCGTGGCCGGGATCCTGTTCCGCCGCGGGCCGCTGGTCAGTCCATACGCGCCGGGCGGTCAACCCGCCGGGGCCGTGGAAACGGAGGTAGAGGCCGGTCCGGCCATCTCGGCCTGAACCCGTTGAACCCCGTTACCCGCGGATGGACGCCACCGGAATCAGGCCGGGCAGGTCCACTCTTCCGGGCTGCGCAGCGGCCCGGAAGAGGCCACGTCGGGCGGCGGGAAGTGCTCCCTGAGCGTGAAGGCATACGGCGTCGGGCCGAACTCCCTCAGGTGCAGGACCCGGGCCTCGGCCTCCTGCGTGGCCGGGGCGTGCCCGCGCGGCACCCACCACAGAGCGGTGTAGGCCTCGGCCATCCGCTCGAACCAGCGGCGGCGGCGCCGGAGCACCCGCCGGTGCGCCCCGGAATACACGAACCCGGCCAGCGCCTCGACCGACTCCCACACCGACATGTTGACCAGGACACCGGCGCTCCCGGCCGCGTCCCACTCGAACGCGCGGACCGAGGTGGCGTTGCCGTCCTCCGTCTGCAGCCGCCAGATGAAGCCGGGCGCCGCGTCCGCCCTCGCGTTCACCGGGTCGAGGTCCGCCACGAAGTCCGCGAGCAGCGGGCTCTCCAGCGGGGCCCGCAGCCGCGCGACGTTCACCTGGGCGAGTACGTAGTCCACGCCGCCATGCTGCCAGCCGCCGCAGGCCATGGCAACGCCGCTCATCCGCGCCTCCGAGGCAGGCTCGCCGCCGCGACCACGCCCTTGTCGCCGAGGCCATGCGCCCTGACTGCCGGCTGTTCGCCCGGATCCGCTTTACTGATACAAACGGGCAGCCCATCCGGCCTCCGGCCTCATCCGGTTGGCCGTCCGTTCGTAATGACCTGGTAAGGCCGAGCCGGACACAGCCGGACAGAGGGGCTCTGGCGCCTGGCTGAGCACCGACGGCGGATCGGAATGGACGCCGGTGACGATCCCGGTCGATCACGCGGCCAGCACCTCCCTCAGCGGCCTGGGCTTCGACGGCTCCGGCCTGATCGCGGTCCGGCCCGGCCAGGCTGCGCCTGGCGGCGCGGATGGCGTGGCATATTACTCGCCGAACGGACAGGGCTGGCAGTATGCGGGTACCATCGACGCGCCCGGCGGCTGGAACCCCAGCGTGGTGAAAGGCAGCACCAACGGCTTCGTCGTCACCGGCACGACCACCGCCGGGCAGGTCGTGGCCTACACCAGTACCGGTGCCGGCGGGACCTGGCAGCCGACGGGATCGCTCGGCGAGGCCGCGGCCCAGTCGGTGGCGAGCGCGACGGTGGGGGCGGGAGGCACCGTTATCGCGGTCGGCTCCACCTCGGGCGGCACGACCGGCAAGCAGCCGGTCTTCGTGACGGCGAGCCGGACTGGAGCGATCCGGCCCGTCTCGCTGACCGCCATCGCCGGCGGTGTCGTTCCCGAACTCGCGGTCAACGGCCTGGCCACGGCCGACGGCGAGCAGATCGCGGTCGGCAGCGCCGACGGCTACCCGGCGGTATGGCGCCAGGCCCCGGGTAGCGGTTCGTGGACGCTGGCGTCCTCGCTGCTGGTGGTATCCGCTTACCCGGGCCTGTCGGCGCTGACCAGCGTGACGCACGGCCAGCCTGCTAGCTCGCCGTCGGCGAGCCGCTCCTGTCGTGCTCACCTCCGCGGACCGCACGACCTGGCAGCGGCCGCGGATCGATAGCCCAGGATCTCGCCGGGGCTCAGCATCACGCCGCGCGAATCAGTCCGGGTACGTCATCGGCGCGAACGCGTCCGGGCCGGGGAACTCACCGGGGCCGGACCTGTGGTGGTCGCCAAACCTGACCTCCTGGACCCGCGCCACTGATGACGATACGAGCAACTCGAACCAGGTACAGGCGGTCGCCGCGGACGCGCATGAGCTCATGGCCGTCGGCTCGGACGGCGGCCACCCGGCGGTGTGGACGACGACCGACGGCCAGACCTGGACCACGATCGGCCTGGACCTGCCGCCTGGGGCGTCGGCCGCCGTGCTGCAGCAGGTGGCGATCGACGGAGACCACGTGGTCGCCCTGGGCCAGGAGACTAAGGCGGGCGAGTCTGTGCCGTTCGCCGAGTTCTCCACCGATGGGGGCGCGAGCTGGCAGGAGGCCCCGTTCGGGTCGGCCGGGCCCGGGACCGCGGTCACCGCGCTGGCCGCCGGCTCGGGCGGCTTCACCGCGGCTACCCAGTCCGGCGGGTCCGGCCAGCAGGACGCTCAGATCTGGACCTCCGCCGCCGGGTCCTCCTGGGCTTCCACCCAGGTCAGCGGCCTCAGCGGCGGCGGCACTCACGAGGTCGCCGCGCTGATTTCATCCGGATCGGCCGTGAGCGGCATCGGCTTGACCGCCACTCAGCAGAGCCAGCAGCCCGTCATCGTGAGCCTGGCCGCTGGTTAGCCGGGTCCCGGCTGGGTTCGACGACGTCGGCGACCACGCAGGCGATGTTGTCTGGGCCGCCTGCCTCGTTGGCCAGGTCGATCAGCCGGCCGACGGCCTGCTGCGGTCGCCGGGCGCGCTCAGCGCGTCCCGGATGACCCTGGCGGAGACCACGGCCGTCAGGCCGTCCGAGCACAGCAGGTAGCGGTCACCCGCCTGCGCGTCGTGCAGCGAGACGTCGGTCTCGGTCGCGCCGTCGCCGTCGATGGCCCGCAGCAGCAGCGATCGCTGCGGGTGGGACTCGGCCTCCTCGGGGGTGATCTTGCCTCCGTCGAGCAGTGCCTGCCGGTAGAACCGGTAGCGGACACCTCGTCGACGTGCGCCCGCGTCAGCAGGCCGAGCGAATCGTAGAGGCGGAGGGCCTTGGGTGAGAGCCGCGAGGCCCGGGCGAACGCCCCGATCGTCACCAGTTCCATCTGGCTCCCTCCTCAGATCGACATGGTCGAGCCTGACCCAGGGTGAAGGTCAAGAGCCCGTCGCGGCGTAGTACTGGCGGATCCGGTCCGTCCAACCCTCCGGTTCGAAGACCTTTACCCGGTCCCGGCCTCCAGGCTCACCCTCCTGGTCGCGGTCGGCTTGCCGCTCCTCCTTGGTCCGGGCGTTGGCGAAGCAAACGTAGATGGCATGGTCCAGGTCCAGCCGTTCGCCGTACCAGGGCGGGATGATCGTCTCCGGGGTGATGTCCGCGTCGTGGCAGTCCCCGATCGCACCGTCGGCCTGCGGTAGGGCTGGGCTGGCCGGGACGGCGGTGCCGTCGGGCCGGTAGAAGGTGAAGGTGCCGTCGCGGGCGGCGGCGATCAGGTAGCCACGCTCATGGACGAGCATGTGGTGGTACTTGCACAAGCTGATCAGGTTGTCCAGCTTCGTCCGGCCGCCGTTGCTCCAGTAGTGAATGTGGTGCAAGTCGACACGGCGGGACTCACAGCCCGGGGAACCGGCACCGGCACTTATCCCGCTCCCGGGCCGCGCGGCGCAGCGCCGCGTTCGGCCGGCGCCGCCGTCTTCCCAGGTCCAGCAGCTTCCCGGCGCTGTCGTGCAGCATCCAGCTCCACGACGAGGAACACGCGATCATCTGCGCGGTGGTCACGCTGATGGCCGGGCCGTCCTCCACGTGGCAGCGCGCCGGGTCCGCCGGGCAGCCGGGCGGCTGGGGCGGGGCCGCCGACGTTTCTGCGGAAACGTCCCCGGCATCGGCGGCCGGACCGCCAGGGGCCATAGCGTCGGTGCCGACGTGCACGACAACCTGGTACACCTCGGGGTCATCGGCGGCGGCAACCTTCCCGGCCAGGAACGCCTCGGCGATCACCAGCAGCGCGTCGGCCAGGCTGGAGGAGGCCGGGGCCAGCGGCTGGCCCGTGGCCGGGCCCTGGTCCCCGGGCGGCTGGACCGTGGTCGGCGTTTCCGCGGAAACGTCGGGTCGCTGTCCCGGGTGCCCGGGCCCGGCGCCGGACGGGTGCGGGTGCTCCAGGTCGGCCGCTGCGGCGCGCAGCGCCTTCAGCAGCACTGCCCCGGCCAGCGGCGGCAGCCGGAACGTGCCCGCCAGCGACCCGTCGTCCTCGAACCGCCAGGCCAGGCGCCGCCGCACCCGCGCATCGGCGTCATCAACGGAGCTCACTTGCCGGCGGGCGCGGGCGAACCGCTCCAGCTGGTTGCCGGTCATCGGCCCGGCGAGCTCGGCCAGCCCCGCCTCGGTGGCCGGCGTGGCGATCCGGGTCAGCGCCCGCACCTTGGCATACGACAGCCGCCCCGCCCCGAACTCCCCCCGGATCACCGGCAGATCCCGCAGCGCCCGCGCCACCCGCACATGCTCCCGCGCGGTCCCCGACGACATCTGGCACTTCCACGACAGCCACGCCGCACAGCTGGACATCTCCCAGTCCGCCCAGCCCCGCCGTGCATCAAAATCCCCCAGCAGCACCAGGAACCGGCACGTCGCCGCGGCCAGATGCCCAGCCAGCTCGCAGATCTCCGCCTCCAGCCGCTCCAGCGACACCGCGGCCAAGGACACCGTCTCCGGAGGAACCATGCCGTCCAGGACCGGGGCGGCAGGGGTCGTGCTTTGGCTATCGAACATGAATTTTATATTAGGTCCAGGGTCTGACATTCCGGGCAGGTCCAGGGGCCCGGTCGGCCACCAGAAATGTCGTACCGCTGTGAGAGGATCCGCCGGTGAGTAGCAACGCAGAACCCGCGCCGGCTGCGCAGCCCGAAGACCTCGGCCGGTATTTCCTGGAGCGGGCCAACGCGGGCGACGTCGAAGGGCTCGTCGCCCTGTACGAGCCGGGGGCGGTGCTGGCCTTCCCGGCCGGGCGGCTGACCGCCGGACACGACGAGATCCGCAGGGTGTACGCCGAACTCCTGGCCGACAAGCCGTCGTTCAGCCGTCGTTCAGCTCGGCAGGCCAGAGCCCGGCGATCCGGAACGGGGACCTAGCGCTCACCTCGACGCGACTGCCCGGCGGCGGCGCCACGGTAGAGGTCGCCCGCCGCCAGCCGGACGGCAGTTGGCGGTGGGTGATCGATCAGCCAGCCGTGCTGCCCTGAGGGAACCAGGGAAACGGCAGCAGGTCGGGCTCCACCCAGCCGCGGCGGGCCGGCCCAGCGGCCAGGGTCGACGACCGGTAGTGCCTGGCGAGCAGGCGCTTGTCCAGCAGCGCGGGATTGCGGTCGGCGAAGACGCCGAAGTCCGCGCAGTCCGGATCCGCGGCGACGTGGTGCGCGACCAGTTCCACCCAGGCCCGCGAGACGGTGTGGTGGTACTTCTGCGGTGCTCGTTCGTACGCCGCGATCTGCTGGATCCAGCCGCAGATGGTGCCGATCGCGTCCGGCATGCCGTACCGCCGCACCGCGTAGAACGCCAGATTGATGTGCTGCCGGTGCCGGAACTGCCCGCCGGGCCCGTGATCAAGGGCAAGATCGCCGCGAGCTCTGGATCCTGCGGGCCGTGCGGGCCGGGGGGAGCGGTGCTGTCCCGCGGGTATCTCGCGGCCGGGCATCAGCTCGCCGCCTGCAGGGCCGCGACGACGGCGTGGAAGCCGGCGATCTGGGTCGGGGAAAGGCGGGCGAGCGCGTCGCGCTCGAGGTCCGAGACGGCCGCCCGGACCCGCTCGGCTACCTCCTGGCCTGCCTCGGTCAGCGGCAGCCGGAACGACCGCCGGTCGGTGGGGTCAAGCTCCCGGGTGAGGTAGCCGCGGTTCTCCAGCCGGTCCAGGACGCCGGTCAGCGTGGTGGCCCGGGTGCCGGTCTCGGCGCTGAGCTCGCGGACGTTGAGCGCGCCCCGGTCGGCGAGGTTGGCCAGCGCGTTGATCTCGGCCGCGGTGAGGTTCAGGTCAGCCAGCGCGCCGCTCAGCGCGTGCAGCGTATGGTGCGTGGTCCGGTGCAGGGCAAGCACGACGCTGGACAATCCATTTTCGGATATCACGGAAATGGATTATACGGTATCGGTGGACCTGTGGCCAGCGCCGGAAACGTGTTGTGGCGCGGGGAAAATGAAGGCGTGACCGAGACCTGGATGCGCCCGCAGCACCAGAGACGGCTCACCCGAGGTCATCGAAGGTCACCCGAGCCCGCTCCCGGTCAGCCGGGCGTACAGCTCCAGGTAGCGCTCCCGGGTCGCGGCCACGATCTCGGGCGGGATGGCCGGACCCGGCGGCTGCCGTCCCCAGTCCAGCCCGGACGACCAGTCGCGGAGGAACTGCTTGTCCAGCGAGCGCTGCGGACGGCCGGGCTGCCACTCCGAGGCCAGCCAGAACCGCGACGAATCGGGGGTCAGCACCTCGTCGGCCAGCATCAGCGTCCCGTCGGCCGCCATCCCGAACTCCAGCTTGGTGTCGGCGATGACGATGCCGCGGGACGCGGCCAGCTCCGCGCCGCGCCGGTAGACCTCCAGCGTGACCCGTTCCAGCTCGGCCGCGACCGGGGCGCCGACCAGCTCCGCTACCTCAAAGCGGGTCATCGGCTCGTCGTGGCCCGCCGCGGCCTTGGTCGTCGGCGTGAACACCGGCTCAGGCAGCCGGGAGCCCTCGCCGAGACCGGGCGGCAGCCGCACGCCGCAGATCGTACCGGTTTCGTTATAGGACACCAGCCCGAGACCGGCCAGGTACCCGCGGGCGATGCATTCCACCGGCAGCATCCGCAGCCTGCGGCACCTGATCGCCCGGCCCGCCCACTGCGCCGGGACGTCGGTGCCGGAGATCACATGGTTGGCGATCACGTCCGTGAGCTGCCCGAACCACCACAGCGACAGCTGGGTCAGCACCCGGCCCTTGTCCGGAATCGGCGTCGGCAGGACCACGTCGTAGACGCTCACCCGGTCCGACGCGACCATGATGAGGTCGTCGCCGTCCGCGTACAGATCCCGGACCTTGCCGGAATACACGAGTTCCACACATGCTCCTCAGCAGATGTGCGGCTCAGCGTACTAGGGCCCGGTGAGCGTACCATCAGGGCCATGGCGGACCTTGAGGTGCAGTACCTCCAGGTACAGACGACGACCGACTCGCGCGCGGAAGCGATGGAGCTCTCCCGGGCCGCGGTCGAGGCGAGGCTGGCCGCGTGCGCGCAGGTGGCCGGGCCGGTGGCGTCCATGTACTGGTGGGACGGCGGCCTGGAGCGGGCCGAGGAGTGGCTCGTGCTCCTCAAGCTCCCGGTCGACCGCTATGACGAGCTGGCCGCCTTCCTCACCGAACGGCACAGCTACGACGAGCCGGAGATCATCGCCCTGCCCATCGTCACCGGGTCGGCTGCCTACCTGACCTGGATGCGAGAGGAAACCCGCCCCACCGAGGGAGCAGCAGGATGACCAGGCTGGTCGGCCCCCGCGGACTCAGCGTCCTGATCTTCTTCGCGATCGTGGCCCTGGCCCTGGCCCTGGTCGGCTGGTTCCAGCGCAACGGTGCGGTGGTGGGGCCGCTGCCGAATTTCTCGTCCCAGACAGCGATCCACCTGGTCGTCGGGAGGACCACCAGATGAGCACGCGCTGGGCCAGTGGCAGCCCGAGATCCAGGGTCAGGGCACCTGCCCCGGATCCCGGTCCGCTCGTCGACGAGCCCGTCCCAGACCACGCCCCGGCCCCGCGGGCCGCCCAGGAAGGCCGCGCCGAAGGCCGGAGCCCACTGGCCGCCCTGGCCGAACAGGCCGGCGCGATCAGCGCGGAATGGGCGCCGACCGCCGGGCGGATCCTGCTCGGCGTGGTGTTCTTCTGGTTCGGGTACCACGAGCTGGTGCAACCCGGCGGCTGGACCCAGTACGTTCCGGTCGTCTCCGAGTCATCGTCGCTGGCCGTCGTCCTGGTGCTGGTGCACGGCTGGGTGCTGTTCGTCACGGCCGCCGCGCTGGTGGCGGGCATCGCGCCGCGCGCGGCCGCGGCGGTCGCCAGCGTGCTGCTGCTGGAGATCGTGATCTCGCTGGCCGCCACCGGGCTGTCCGACACGGCCCTGCGCGACGCCGGCGTGCTCGGCCTGGCCGTATGCCTGACCGGCTGCAAGAACCAGCGCCTGGTCCTGCGGGACTGAGGGCGGCTAGGGCGCGGGCGGCACGTTCCAGGACAGGATGACCGGTTCGCCGTGCTCGTGGCCGAGCGTGCTGATCGTCCCGGTGTCCAGCCGGAACAGCTTCCCTTCTGACGGATCCAGCAGCAGGTAGCGGGCGGTAAGCACCCGCAGCACGTGGCCGTGCGCGACCAGCGCGACGTCGCCGCGGGCCATCATCGGCTCGGCCCGGGCCAGCACCCGGTCGACCCGCTCGCCCACGTGCTGGACGGTCTCCCCGGGGTGCGCGGCGTCGCCCGGGACCACCCCGTCCCGCCACAGGTACCAGCCAGGGCGCTGCACCCGGATCTGCGCCGTGGTCAGGCCCTCGTAGCCGCCGTAGTCCCACTCCCACAGATCCGGGTCCTGCTTGATGTCGGCCAGGCCGGCCAGCTGGGCGGTCCGGGCTGCGCGCTGCGCGGGACTGCAGAAGGTGGCCACGATGTCGTGCTGGGCCAGCAGCGGGGCCAGCGCCGCGGCGGCGGCCTCGCCGACCGGGGTGAGCGGGATATCTGTCCGTCCCGTATGCCGGCCGGCCTTGCTCCACTCGGTCTCGCCGTGCCGCAGCAGGATCAGGTCTCCCATGGCTCGATAACATATCGGTCGATGGAAACCCCAAAGACCCCAGGCCCGCTGGCGGGCATCCGCGTGCTCGACTTGACCAGGGCGCTGTCCGGCCCGTTCGCCACGATGATCCTCGGCGACCTCGGCGCGGACGTGATCAAGGTCGAGGACACCTGGCACGGCGACGACACCCGGCGCTGGGGTCCGCCGTTCCAGGGCGACGACGCCGCCTACTTCCTGTCCATCAACCGGAACAAGCGGGGCCTGTCAGTCAACCTGAAGACCCCCGAGGGCCGGGAGATAGCGCAGCGGCTGGCCAAGAGCTCGGACATCCTGATGGAGAACTTCCGGCCTGGCGCCGCGGCCCGCCTCGGCCTGGGCTACGAGGAGCTCTCCGGCCAGAACCCCGCCCTGATCTACGCCTCGATCAGCGGCTACGGGCAGACCGGGCCGAGCGCGGGACTGCCGGGCTACGACGCCGTGGCGCAGGCCGTCTCCGGGATGATGAGCGTCACCGGCGAGGCGGGGGGTGAGCCGGTGCGCTCCGGTACGTCGCTGGCCGACGTCGGCGCGGGCATGTGGGCACTGATCGGCATCCTCGCCGCGCTGCACGCCCGGCACGTCACCGGCCGCGGACAGCTGATCGACATCTCGCTGCTGGACGGGCAGGTCGCCTGGCTCACCTACGTGGCGGGCAAGTACTTCGCGACCGGCGTGACACCGGGCCGCCACGGCAGCGCCCATGAGAGCCTGGCCCCGTACCAGGTGTTCCCGACCGCCGACGACCCGCTGATGGTGGCGGTCGGCAGCGACGGGCTCTGGCAGCGGTTCACCGCCGCCACCGGCCTCGACGAGCTGACCGACGACCCGCGCTACGTCACCAACCCGGACCGGGTAACCAACCGTGACACGCTGATCCCGCGCATCACGAAGGCCCTGGCCGCCCGCGGCTGCGCGGAGTGGACCGACCGGCTCAACGCCGCGGGGGTGCCCGCCGGGCCGGTCAACACGGTGCCCGCCGCGCTCGAGCAGCCGCAGGTCGCCGCGCGGGAGATGGTGGTCGAGCTGGAACACCCGGTCGCCGGAATGCTCAGGATGCTCGGCACCCCGCTCAAGCTGTCCGCCCAGCCGGCCAGCATCCGCCGTCCCCCGCCGGTGCTCGGCCAGCACACCGACGAGATCCTCGCCGAAGCCGGGTACTCCGCCGGCCGCATCGCCGAACTGCGCGAGGCCGGGGTGATCCGGTTACAGAAGACGCCCTACAAAAGACGACGGAGGGCGAGCAGGTCCCGGATGCTGGCCTGGATCTTGACCCGGCCCGCCATCCACATGCGGGCGATGTTGGCCGGGGTTTCCGCCAGCGACACCACGTCGTCGCTGTTCGCGGTCAGCCTGATGTCGGCCGGCGGGTCGTCGACGACCTCCTTGACCGGCTCCGCGCCATGGTCCGCGATCCTGGTCACGAACGTGATGCCCAGGTCGGTGACGTGGCAGCTGAACGAGCGGTTGCTGAAAAAGCTGGACCGATCCTGCGGATTCATCTCGCCCAGTCGGCTGGTGAGGGTCTGCAGCGCCTCGCGGCACTCCTCGGCAGTGGCCATGCTCGCCTCGCTCTTGTCAGCATCGGACGGTAGCGTTCAGCCGGAGGGTAGCGCACATGACCAAGGAACACCCAGACAAGGGCTCAGGGTACGAAAATCAAAATCTTGATGCCGAACGGTCCGTGGCGGAAGCGCCGGTAACCGGTGACGCACGGGTGGATGACGCCATCGCCGGGCTCAGCCGCCTGCCGGGCCGGCCGGCGCAAGAGCACGTGGCCATCCTGGAAGAGGCGTACGGGCGGCTCCGGGACATCCTGGACGATCTAGACCCCTCGAGTCCGGAGCATGCCTCCGCGGGGGGGTCTGCCAGGGGGGTCCGGGGGGATGGAGTCCCCCCGGGCAGGGGCACTGTCGTCCCCCCGGGCCAGCCTTGACCGCAGCCCGCGCCAGGCTCGACGCCGAGCTGGTCAGGCGGGGCCTGGCCAGGTCGCGGGAGCAAGCGGGCGACCTGGTCGCGGCCGGGCGGGTGGCGGTGGCCGGTCAGCGGGCGGCCAAGCCGGCCACCCAGGTGGCCCGGGACGCGCCGATCACCGTGACGGACCCGGGCGAGCCCGGTTACGTGTCGCGCGGCGGGCACAAGCTGGCCGGCGCCCTGGCCGTATTCGGTGATCTCGTCGTGAGCGGGCGGAACGCCCTGGACGCGGGTGCCTCCACCGGGGGCTTCACCGACGTGCTGCTGCGGGCGGGCGCGGCGCACGTGCTGGCGGCCGACGTGGGCCGCGGCCAGCTGGCCTGGTCGCTGCGCACCGATCCCCGGGTGACGGTCATGGACCGGGTCAACGTGCGCGCCCTCGGGCCGGTGACCCCGGTGCCCGATCTCGTCGTGGCCGACCTGTCCTTCATCTCGCTCACCCTGGTGCTTCCGGCCCTGGTGGCCACCGCGACGCCGGAGGCGGACTTTGTCCTGCTGGTGAAGCCCCAGTTCGAGGTCGGCAAGGGCCGGGTCGGGGCGGGTGGCGTGGTGCGTGATACCACGGACCGTTCGGCCTCCATAGAAAAGGTGGCCGGGGCGGCGGCCGGGCTCGGCCTCGGCGTGCAGGGGATTACGGCGAGTCCGCTGCCAGGGCCGGCGGGAAACGTGGAATATTTCCTGTGGCTGCGCCGAGGCGCGCCACCGCTCGACCAGGAGCAGCTGCGCGCGGGCGATCGAGGAGGGACCCAGCTAGTGGGACAGCGCACGATGCTGGTGACGGCGCACACGGGGCGGGAGAACGCCGTGCGCAGCGCCCGGCTGGTGGCCCAGCGGCTGGCCGCCGACGGGATCGCGGTCCGCACGATCATGGGCGAGATAAGCTATCCGGGCGCCGCGGAGGTGCCGCCTACTGCCGAGGCGGCCGAGGGCGCCGAGCTCGTCATCGTCCTGGGCGGCGACGGCAGCCTGCTGCGCGCCGCCGAGCTGTCCCGCCCGGCCAAGGTGCCGCTGATCGGGGTGAACCTCGGGCACGTCGGCTTCCTGGCCGAGGCCGAGCCGGACGGGCTGGCCGACCTGGTCGAGCGGGTGGTGGCGCGGCAGTACACGGTCGAGGAGCGGATGACGATCGACGTGACCGTGCGCAGCAACGGCTCGGCCATCGTGTCCGGCTGGGCGCTGAACGAGGCCACGGTGGAGAAGGCGGCGCGGGAACGGGTGATCGACGTGATCACCGAGATCGACGGCCGCCCGCTGTCCAGGTGGGGCTGCGACGGGGTGGTGTGCTCGACCCCCACCGGGTCGACCGCCTACGCGTTCTCCGCGGGCGGCCCGGTGGTGTGGCCCGACGTGGAGGCGCTGCTCATGGTGCCGATCAGCGCGCACGCGCTGTTCGCGCCGCCGATGGTGGTCTCCCCGCAGTCGGTGCTGGCGGTGGAGCTGATCGCGGGAGACGAGACATCAGGTGCGGTTTTGTGGTGCGATGGTCGGCGTAAGGTCGACTTGCCGCCTGGAGCCCGGGTGGAGGTCCGCCGGGGCGCGCTGCCGGTGCTGCTGGCGCGGCTGCACGGGCCGGGCCCGGCTGGGTTCACGGACCGGCTGGTAGCCAAGTTCGGCTTGCCCGTCGCGGGCTGGCGGGGCCGTACCCGGGAGGACACTGGCGAGCATGCTTGAGGAAGTCCGCATCAGCGGCCTCGGCGTCATCGACGACGCGGTGCTGGAGCTGTCGGCCGGATTCACCGCGCTCACCGGTGAGACCGGGGCCGGCAAGACCATGGTCGTGACGGCGCTCGGGCTGCTGTTCGGCGGGCGGGCCGATCCGGCGCGCGTCCGGCCGGGCGCGGCGCGGGCCGCCGTGGAGGGGCGGCTGCTGGTCTCGCCGGAGGTGGCCCGGGAGGTCGAGGAGGCCGGGGGAGACCTCGACGAGGACGGGACCGTGCTCGTGCTCAGCCGCTCGGTGTCGGCCGAAGGCCGGTCGCGGGCGTTCGCCGGCGGCCGTTCGGTGCCGGTGTCGCTGCTCCAGGTCCTAGCCGACGATCTGGTCGCCGTGCACGGGCAGGCCGATCAGCAGCAGCTGCTCAAGCCCGGGCGGCAGCGGGACGCGCTGGACAGGTTCGGCGGCTCCGAGCTGGCCGTCGTGCTGTCGGACTACCGGCGGATGTTCGCGCGGCACCGGGCGGTCCGCGAGGAGCTGGAGGCGCTGACGCTGGCCGAGCGGGAGCGGGCCGCCGAGGCCCAGACGCTGCGGCTCGGCCTGGCCGAGATCGAGGCGGCCGCCCCGGTGGCGGGCGAGGACGCGGCGCTGCTCGCCGAGGACGAACGGCTCTCGAACGCCGACGCGCTGCACGCGGCGGCCGCCGCCGCCCACGAGGCGCTGGCCGGCGACCCGGCCTCGTCCTCCGTCGACGCCTCGGACGCGCTGACCCTGCTCGGGATGGCCGGGCGGGCGCTGGATCCGGTCCGCTCGCACGATCCGGTGCTGGCCGGGCTCGCGACCCGGCTGTCCGAGGCCGCCTATCTCCTGTCCGATGTGGCCGCCGACCTCGCGTCCTACACCGAGTCGCTGGACTCCGACCCGGCCCGGCTGGCGGCGGTTCAGGAACGCCGGGCCACGCTGGGCCGCCTGACCCGGGCCTACGGCGGCGCTTCGGCGGACCTCGCGGGGGTCCTGGACTGGGCCAAGCAGGCCGGGGCGCGGCTGGCCGAGCTCGAGGGCGACACCGACAAGATCACGGCCCTGGCCGAGGAAGAGGCGGAGCTGGCCGTGCAGGTCGGGTCGCTCGCCGCGGACCTGACGGCGCTGCGGGCGGCGGCGGCCGAGCGGTTCGCGGCCGAGGTGACGGACGAGCTGACCGACCTGGCCATGCCGCACGCGGCGCTGAGCGTCGTGCTGAGCGAACTCGACGAGCCCGGCCCGCACGGAGCGGACGACGTCGAGATCAGGCTCGCCGCGCATCCGGGCGCGCCGCCGCTGCCGCTGCACAAGGGCGCCTCCGGCGGTGAGCTGTCCCGCGTCATGCTGGCCATCGAGGTCGTCTTCGCCGGCGCGGATCCGGTGCCGACGTTCGTGTTCGACGAGGTGGACGCCGGGGTCGGCGGCCGGGCCGCGGTCGAGGTCGGGCGGCGGCTGGCCCGGCTGGCGCGTTCGTCACAGGTGATCGCGGTCACTCACCTGCCGCAGGTCGCCGCGTTCGCGGACAATCACCTGGTGGTGGAGAAGTCGGATGACGGCCTGGTCACCGCCAGCGGCGTCACGCGGCTGGACCAGCCGGGCCGGATCCGGGAGCTGTCCCGGATGCTGGCCGGCCTGGAAGACTCCGAATTCGGTCAGGCGCACGCCGAGGAGCTGCTGGCCATGGCGGCGACACGACCGGGAGTCCGACTGGCCGTGGGACGATTGATGCCAGCCCGAGAGTGGGCACCGCAGCCGGCCGTGGCCGGGGTGGGTCAGCAGAGCCCGGCCGCCATCGCCGACCGGCCCGCCCCCGGCCCCGGCCGCGCGGCCGGGGGGCGGGGCAGGGCCCGGCTGGCGTGGATCGGCGCCTACGCGGCGGCGGGTATCGTGCTGTTCCTGTGCTACCTGCGGGTATCGGGTACGCAGACCGTCTCCTCCGACGGCGGGTCCAACGCCCTGGAGGCGTGGGACATGCTCCACGGCAACCTGGTGCTGCACGGCTGGACCCTGACCGACGTGTCCTTCTACACCACCGAGCTGCCCGAGTACATGCTCGTGGAGCTGATCCGCGGCCTGGGCCCGGCGGTGGTGCACACCGCGGCCGCGTTCACCTACACGCTGCTGGTCCTGCTGGCCGGCCTGCTGGCCAAGGGACGGGCGACGGGCCGGGAGGGCGTGGCGCGGGCGCTGATCGGCTCCGGCATCATGCTCGCACCGCAGCTCGGTAACCCCGTCTTCGTGCTGCTGCTGGTGCCCGATCACGTCGGCACCGGCGTGCCCATGCTGCTGATCTTCCTGGTCCTGGACCGCGCGCAGTACTGGCCCGGGGGGCCGAGCCCCCCCGCGCGGCGGTGGTACGTGCCGCCGGTGATCGCGCTGATGCTGGCCTGGGCGACGATCGGCGACCGGCTGGTCATCGCGGCCGCCGTCCTCCCCATCGTGGTGGTGTGCGGCATCCGGATCCTCCGGGCGGTACTGGCTGACCGGCCGCTCGCGGCCGTGCGCTTCGAGGCCGGCCTGGCTGCGGCGGGCATCGCGTCCCTGGGCATCTCGCTGCTGGCGCTGCGGATTCTCGGGCATCTCGACGGGTACAAGCTCATCCCGCTGGGCACGAACCTGGCCAAGATGTCCGGGCTGGCCAGGCATTTCCGGCTGACCGGCGAGGGCGTGCTCGGGCTGTACGGGGCCGATTTCGTCCACGCGCCACTGGGCCCGCAGACGGCCATCGCGGTGCTCCACCTGGCCGGGCTGGCCCTGGCCGCCTGGGCCCTGGCCCGCGCGCTGCGGCGCTTCTTCCGCACCGATGACCTGCTGGTCCAGGTGCTGGCGGTGGGCATCCTGGCCGACCTGGCCGCATTCGTGTTCAGCAGCCTGCCCCGGACCATCTGGGATACCAGGCAGATCTCCGCCGTGCTGCCGTTCGGGGCCGCGCTCGCGGGCCGGCTGCTCGCCGGTGACCTGCTGCGGGCCAGGCTGGTCCCGGCGCTGGCGGTCATCCTGGCCTGCTACACGGCGGCGCTGGGCTTCGACGCCGCGCAGCACGACATTCCCGCGCACGACCAGTCACTGGCCGACTGGCTGGTCGCGCATGATTTCAAGTACGGCCTGTCCACCTACTACGAGGGCAACATCACCACGCTGGACAGCGGTGGCCGCGTGCATCTCATCGCGGTGCACTGGGGGGCGGACAAGTCGGTGCCGCGGGCCTACCAGTCCGATGCCTCCTGGTACGACCCGCAACTGCACTACGCGAACTTCGTCGTGAACACCGGCGCCGACCAGCCGCGGGCCATCATCCCGCCGGGCGACCTGCGCAAGGCGTTCGGGCCTCCCGCGAAGGTCTACCACGACGGCCCCTACACCATCCTGGTGTGGAACAAGAACCTGCTCGCCGACCTCGGCCGGCCGCCCCGGGAAGGACCCGGCAACGTCGAACACTAGGCCAGCTTCGCGGCCTGGCTGACTCTCAGCCCGCCTGGGCGCGGCGGGCGCGCAGGTTGCGGTTCTTGACCCGGTTCCCGCACGAGGCCATGTCGCACCAGGCGCCCCGGCGGCTGTGCGAGCGGTCGTAGAAAGCCCACCGGCAATCCGGGTTGCCGCATAGCTTGAGCCGGTCCCAGCTGCCGTCGGTCTGCGCGTCCCGGATGATGAGCAGCAGCCCGAGCAGGCCGTCCGCCAGGGCTCGGGCCGGGAGGCCTGGCCCGAGCCGGGCCCGGCCGTCCGCGGTGATCTCCAGCCGGGGCTGGGCCTGGCCCAGGACCTTCTCCAGCGGTGCCAGGTCATCCGCGGTCAGCGGCTCGGTCCCGCTGTTGCGGCCGATCAGCGCCCTGATGCTCTCCCTGACCTCGCGGGCCAGCCGCAGATCGTCGGCGAAGCCAGGGTCGGGCCGGCCGGGCTTTTGGGGGTCGGGGACGCGCAGGCCCGCGTCGGCCAGCCACGCACGTGCCTCGTCCGGATGCGCGAATATGTCCGTGCCCAGGTCCCGGTCGAGGGTATCGACGAACGCCTGCACCAGCAGCAGCGGCATCGGCGCCCGCTTGTCCTCGACGTGGGAGGCCCACGAGGGCAGCGTCATGTCGTTCAGGGTAACCGTCACGCTCACCTTCTCCCACGTGAACCCGTATGACCGAATAATAACCTTTACAGGTCATGCGTGACTAGTATAATGGTCTTGGAGGTCACGGAATCGGAGGTGACACGATGCATGTCCTGCTTGACGACGATCGAGGCGGGCTGACCGCGAGGCGGCTCTGGCCCTGGGAGCGGGTCCTGGCCCGCAGCCGGGCGGCGCGGCTGGACCGCGAGCTCGCCGAGGGCGCCAGCCCGGAGGCGAACGCCACCCTGGCGGCCCGGGCCGCGCGGCTGACCTCCACGGAGTTCCGCCGCGACCTGGCCGCGAGCTTGCGGCGGATCCTGGCGGCGGCCGGGGAGCCCGTGCCGGCGCCGGACGCGCGCGCACTGCTCGGTTCGGCCCGGCCGATCCGTGTCCCGGTCCGCGCCACACGGGTCAGCCAGTCCGCTCCGCTGCTCGCCGAGCTGGCCAGCCGCCTGCTCCAGCCCGGCCCGGTACCGGTGGACGGCGTGGCTATGGTGGCCCGGCTGCTGGCCGACGGCACCGGCCCGCTATACCGCGAGGCCGCCCGCGACGATCTGGACGCCGTAGCGGGGCAGGCGGCGGCCGCGCTGACCTGGTAGCGGTCTTTACCGGCCCAGGTAGGCGCGCTTGAGGTCCTCGTGCTGCAGCAGTTCGGCGGCCGGGCCCTGGAGCACGATCTCGCCGGTCGACAGGACGTAGCCGCGGTCCGCGATGGACAGCGCCATCGTCGCGTTCTGCTCCACCATCAGGACCGAGACACCGGAGGCGTGGACGGTCTTGATGATCTGGAAGTTCTGCTGGACCAGCGCGGGCGACAGTCCCATCGACGGCTCGTCCATCAGCAGCAGGCGAGGGCGTGACATCAGGGCACGGGCCATCGCCACCATCTGCTGCTCGCCGCCGGACAGCGTGCCCGCCAGCTGGCCCCGCCGCTCGAGCAGGCGCGGGAACAGCGCGTGGACCTTGTCGAAGTCCTCGCTGAGCGACTCGCCCTTGCGCAGCACCGCGCCGAGCTCCAGGTTCTCCCGCACCGTCAGCTGGCCGAACAGGCGGCGGTTTTCCGGCACGATGGCCATCCCGGCGGCGATGCGCCGCGGCACCGGCCACTGCGTCACGTCCTGGCCGCCGAGCAGCACCCGGCCCGATCGCGGCCGGACGATCCCCAGGACAGTCTTCAGCGTCGTCGACTTGCCGGAGGCGTTCCCGCCCAGCAGGCAGACCAGCTCGCCCGGGCCGACCTGCAGCGAGATCCCCTCCAGGATCCGCATCTGCCCGTAGTAGGTGGTGACGTGGTCCAGCTTCAGCAGGGCCTCGGGCTGGAGCTCCGGGCCAGGCGGCGCGCTCATTCTGCCTCCGCCAGGGCCTCGGGATCGCGCCCCAGGTAGGCCTCGACGACCGCGGGATGGTTCGCGACCTGGTCGAAGCTGCCCTCGGCGATCTTGACGCCGTGGTCCAGCGCGACCACCCGGTCCGAGACGCCGGCCACGACGTGCATGTCGTGCTCGATGACCAGGATCGCGACCCCGCGTTCGTCGCGCAGCCGCCCGATCAGCTCGGTGATCTCGTGCGTCTCGGTGGGATTCATCCCGGCGGCGGGCTCGTCGAGCAGCAGCAGCCGGGGCCGGGTGGCGAGCGCCCGGGCGATCTCCAGCCGCCGCCGGTTCGCGTACGACAGCGAGTAGGCGGGCTGGTCCCAGCGGTACCCCGCGAGCCGCTGGCCGAAGAAGGACAGCACGTCCTCGGCCAGCGCGCGGACCTCGCGCTCCTCGCGCCGGGCCCGGGGCAGCCGCAGGATCGACTCCCAGGCCGTGGCCTTGGTGTCGCCGTAGGTGGCGGCCATCACGTTCTCGAGCACGGACATGTTCAGGAACAGGCGCAGGCTCTGGAACGTGCGCGCGATCCCCAGCCGGGCGATGACGTGCGGCGCCTGGCCCGCGATCGGCTCCCCGGCGAACCGGACATCTCCGGCGCTCGGCTGGTACACGCCGGTGATCACGTTGAAGACCGTGGTCTTGCCGGCCCCGTTGGGCCCGATCACGCTGACGATCTCCCGGTCGGCGACCCGCAGGTCCAGTTCGGACAGGGCCCGCAGGCCGCCGAAGGACAGCGAGAGGCGATCCAGCTCCAGGACTGGCTCCGTGGCCGGGCTCGGCGCTCACGTCGGAGTCTCCACGCGGCGCTGCCCGAGCAGCCCCTGCGGCCGGGCGTTCATCATCACGATCAGTATCGCGCCGATCATGAGCTGCCGGGTAACCGAGGGCTCCACGACCAGCCGGGTCTCCCAGACGAACGAGGCCAGACAGAGGGTCGGCGGCAGCAGGATGGTCCGCCAACGGCTGCCGACCTGGACTAGCGTGATCAGCAGGCAGACCAGCACGACGAATCCCCAGTTCCCGGCGGTCTGCGCGTTGGCCGGGACGATCACCCAGTCGCGCAGCGCGTCGGCGATCCAGCCGCCCGACTGCGGCCCGCCCGCCACCGCGCTGGCCGATATCGCCTGGGCGATGGCGTGCGCCGCGAAGCCGAGCGCCACGGTCGCGGCCAGGACCCCGGCCAGCCTGCGCCACGGGCGCAGCTTGGCCAGCAGGGTCAGCAGGATCAGCCCGTAGAACAGGTAGCCCGCCTCGGTCGGGCTGCGCAGCAGCGCCGTCGTAGATGATCATGACCACCAGGGCGCCGAGGCAGGCGCCGGCGATGCTGCCCGCGCCGCCGAGGATGAGCCCGGCGTAGATCAGGATCAGGATCGGCGTGTCGAAGTCGGTCGGGAACACGCTGGCCTGCTGCGCGGCGTAGATAGTGCCGGCCAGCGCGGCCACCACGGCGCCTGCGGCGAACGCGGCCAGCTTGACCCGGTTGACCGGGATCGTCATCGAGGCCGCCGCCAGCGGGTCCTCGCGGACCGCGCGCCAGGCCCGCCCGGTGCGCGAGCTACTCCACCAGCCGCAGCACCGCCATCGTGCACCACCAGGACGATCACCAGCAGGTAGTAGTACCCGTAGTTGCTAGTGAGCTGCCAGCTGAAGCCCCTGATCGGGTCGATCCCGGTGATCCCGTTCGGCCCGCCGAGCTTGCTCGGGGCCACGTTGTTGGTGAACTCCACGAACGCCTCGCCGAAGAACAGCGTGACGATGGCCAGGTAGTCGCCGATCAGCCGCCGGGACGGCAGGCCGACGGCCAGCCCGAGGAGCGCCGCGGCGATCATCACGATCGGCAGCGACAGGTAGGCCGGCAGGTGGATGCCGGTGGTGCCGAGCTGGTTCGAGGACAGCAGCGCGAACCCGTACGCGCCGAAGCCGAAGAACGCGATGTAGCCCAGGTCGAGCAGCCCGGCCCAGCCCACCACGATGTTCAGCCCGACCGCCAGCAGCGCGATCACCATCGCGTCGATCCCGACCTGCAGCTGGAAGCCGCCCAGGCCGAGCGACGGCAGCGCGACGCCGGCCAGCCCGGCGATGGCCAGCCTGGGCCACCAGCCGATCCGCTCGCCCGCCCGCTGAGCGCCGCCCAGCCACGACGGCAGGTACTCGCGCCGGTGCGCCTGCCGGGCGACCCACTCGTCGGCGCCGACCTGCGGCCCCTGGGAATCGATGCTCACGGCCGGTCACACCTTCTGCAGCTGCACCCGGCCGAGCAGCCCGCTCGGCCGGACCAGCATCACGACGATCAGGAGCCCGAATACGATCAGGTTGGTGTAGGTGGAGGAGATGTAGCCGGTGACCATCGATTCCGCGACGCCGATCACCAGGCCGCCGAGCATCGCGCCTGGTATCGAGCCGATCCCGCCGACCACCGCCGCGGTGAACGCCTTGAGCCCGACGATGAACCCGATCGTGGACGTCACCGTGTTGAACAGCAGCCCGCCCATCACGCCCGCGATGCCCGCGAGCGCCGAGCCGAGGAGGAACGTGGCCGTGATGACGAAGTTCACGTTGATCCCCAGCATCTCCGCCGCCTCACGGTCGGCCGCCACCGCCCGCATCTGCTTGCCCAGCTTGGTCCGGTTGACCAGCAGCCGCAGGCCGGTCATCAGCACGAGGCCTAGCACCAGGACCATGATCTGCACGCTGTCGATGGTGACCGAGCCGATCCGGATGCCGCTGGACAGCGAGATGAACTCCGCGGTGTTGTAGACCCGGTACTGGGCGCCGAACAGCAGCAGGGCCGAGCTCTCCAGGAAGAACGAGACGCCGATCGCGGTGATCAGCGGCGCGATCCGCGGGGCGTCCCGCAGCGGCCGGTAGGCGAACCGCTCGATCGCCACGCCCAGGCCGCCGACCAGGCCCGCCGCCACCACGAACATGATCACCAGCAGCAGCGGCACCGCGATGCTCAGGTCGGCCGCGCCGCCGAAGAACTGGATGACGAAGAAGCCGATGTACGCCCCGACCATGTACAGGTCGCCGTGGGCGAAGTTGAGCAGCTTCAGCACGCCGTACACCATCGAGAAGCCCAGCGCGACCAGCGAATAGAGCGCACCCGTGGTGATGCCGTTCACCAGTTCCTGAAAGAAGAAGCTCATCCGGTGCGACTCCCGCGCTCACCATCAGTCCGGTTGCGCGCCGTCCGCGGGCCGCCACAGAGCCGGCCCGCGGCGGAGCACGTCTAGTTCAGCCGGTCAGCTAGCTCGGGATCAGCTGGTACTTGCCCGCTGGGGTGATCTTGAACAGGAAGAACTTGCCGTTGACCAGGTCACCGTGGGAGTCGAAGGAGATCGGCTGGCCCAGGATCGAGGTCGGCTCGTTGGTCTGCTTGATCGCGGCCAGCACGTTGCTGCGACTCGGGGTCTGCCCCGCCTTGCACACCGACGCGATGGCCTCGTCGATCACGTGCGTGGCCGCGAACACGGGCGGCCCGAAGGTGCCGAACGACCCGTACTTCGCCTGGGCGGCCTGGGCGATCGCGGCGTCGGCCGGGATCGCGGTGATGTCCGGGCCGAACGAGGACACGTACGAGCCGGAGATCGTGAACGTGCCCGGCGAGAACAGGCCGTCCGTGCCGAAGATCACCGCGGTCTTGTGCTCCTGGGCCAGGTCGCGGCCGAACTGCTGGGCGTTCGCGGCGATCTGCCAGGGCAGGACCACCACCGACTCGGCCGGGGTGACCTTGGCCACCAGGGAGGAGAAGTCGGTGACCTTCTGCGACACCGACTCGTGGTCGACCTTGATCCCGGCCGCCTGGAAGATCGGCAGCATGGCGCTGACCAGCCCGGTCGAGTAGGCCTCCTGGTCATCGACGATCATCAGGGCCTTCGGGTGCAGGGTGTTCACGATGTAGTTCGCGTCCTGCGGGCCCTGCACGCTGTCCTTCGACACCACCCGGAAGAACGTCGGGTACGAGCCGGTCGTCAGCGCCACGGCCGTCGCCGACCCGGAGATGAAGGCCATCCCCGCCCGCGCCATCGGGCCGCCGACCGCCTCGACTTCCTGGCTGCCCGCGGGGCCGACCACGGCGACGATGCTCCCGTTCGAGATGAACTGCTGGGTCACCGTCGTGGCCTGCGCGGGCTGAAGCTGCGTGTCGCCCTGGACCAGGGTGATCTTCGTGTGGTTGGCCGCGTTGTCCATCGCCACCGCGAGCTCCGCGAAGTGCAGCTGCTCGGTGCCGAGCGGCGCGACCGGCCCGGTGATCGGGCCCTCGAACCCGATCGACGCGACGCACGATTTCGTGCTGGCGGATGCGCTTCCGCTGCTCGCGCTGCTGCTAGTACTGCTGCTGCTACTGCTGCTGCAACCAGCCACGGCGAGCGAGCCAAGCGCCGCCGCGACCAGAACCAGGCGTCCCTTCACTGGATACGCCTCCATTTCCGGAATGTCTCACTATGTGGGTTTCCCCATTGAGCGCACCGCATGTCGGCTGATGGCGTGCCGCCATATTGGCCGCTTCCTGCGTGACAGGAAGCTCAATACGCCCTCCCCAATGGGCCGATTTCGTACCGCTGATCAAACCACCGCCGTTTACGCCAAGGCAAGAGGACTACTCTGGGACCCGGCTGGCAGTTGTGAATTCGATATCGACCGGGCGGCGGGCGCCGTTCCCGGGCCGTCCGCGTGGGAGGGAGCTTCCGGTGGCCGAAGTGCTCGGTGCAAGCGTGGACGTCGACGCGATCCGGGCCCGCTTCTCGTCGCTGCGGCAGGGTTTCGCGTTCTTCGACGCCCCGGGCGGCACGCAGGTCCCGGACGAGGTGGGTGACGCGATCGCGCTCGCGCTCCGGGAGGCCAGCGCCAACCTGGGCGCGGGCTACGCCACGAGCATCCGCGTCGGGAAGATCCTCGAGGAGGCCGAGGGCAGGGCGGCCCGGTTCCTCGGCTGCGAGCCCCGCGAGGTGATCTTCGGGCCCAACATGACCTCGCTCAACTTCGCGCTGTCCCGGACCGCTGCGCGCGCGTTCAGCCCGGGCGACGAGATCCTCGTCTCCTGCCTCGACCACGACGCGGGGGTCGCTCCCTGGCTGGAGATCGCGCACGATCGGGACCTCGTGGTCCGGCACGTCGAGCTGCACCACGACACAACCCTCGACTTCGGGGACCTGGAGCGCAAGCTCGGGCCGCGCACCAAGGTGGTCGCGTTCGCCTGGGCCTCCAACGCGGTCGGCACGGTCACCGACGCCCGCCGCGTGTGCGGGCTCGCGCACGAGGCCGGCGCGCTCGCCTGGGTGGACGCCGTCCACTACGCCGCGCACGAGCCGATCGACGTCCGCGACATCGACGCCGACGTGCTGATCTGCTCGCCGTACAAGTTCTGCGGCCCGCATCTCGGCGTCGCCTACGGGCGGGCCGAGGTGATCGAGGGATGGCGGCCTTACAAGGCCCGGCCGGCGCCCACCAGCCCGCTGGGGCGCAGCTTCGAGACCGGCACGCAGCCGTACGAGCTGCTCGCGGGGTTCAACGCGACCATCGACTACCTTGACTCGATCGGCGGCTTCGCCGCGATCGTGCCCTACGAGCGCTCGCTGGGCCAGCGGTTCCTCGACGGCCTGCCCGAAGCGGTCACCGTGTACGGGCGGCCCGGGATGGACGGCCGCGTGCCGACCTTCCTGGTCAACGTCGAGGGCGTGCCCGCGGCGGACGTGGCCGCCCGCCTAGCCGCGGAGCAGATCGGGGTCTGGGCCCACGATTCCTGGTACTCGCTCGGCCTGTACCAGCGCCTCGGCTACCGCGACAAGTCGATCCGGATCGGCTTCATCCACTACAACACCCCGGACGAGGTCGACCGGCTGCTCGGCGCCCTGGACGGCGTAAGGCCGCGGTTATCCGTCCGCCCCGCCGAGGATCTCGGCGAGCTTGCTCAGGTTGATGTTGCCGCCGGAGACCACGCACACCACCTTCCCGGTCCCGGCCCGGCCGCTCAGCGCGGCGGCGGGGGCCAGTGCGCCCGCGCCTTCGGCGATGACCCGGACGCGCTCGGCGAGTGTGCGTACCGCGCCGGCGACCTCGGCCACCGGGATCGCCAGCGCGCCGTCGACGAGCGGCGCGACCAGCGGCCACATGCTGTCCAGCACCCGCCGGCTGCCGGAGCCGTCCACGAACGAGGGGCGGTAGTCGACGTCGGCCGGGTGCCCGGCGGCGAGCGCGGCGGCCAGCGCCGCGGCGGTGTCGGGTTCCGCGGTGAAGATCTTCGTGGCGGGCCGGAGCGCCTTGACCGCGCTCGCGATGCCGGCTGTCAGCCCGCCGCCGCCGTACGGGATCACGACCGCGTCGGGGTCGGGCAGGTCGTCGAGGATCTCAAGGCCGATCGTGCCGTTGCCGGCCATCACCGCCCGGTCCTGGACGGGGTGCACGAACAGCCCCTCCACCCCGTCCACGTGACTGGTGACGATGATGTTCCACCATTCGTCGTACGGGACTTTCAGCACCCGGCCGCCAAGGCGCTCGATCGCGGCCAGCTTGGCCTCGGGTGCGTGGTCGGGCACCACGATCGTGGCCGGGACGCCGAGCGCGCGGGCTGTCCACGCGATGCCCTGGGCCATGTTCCCCGCGCTGGCGGTGACCAGCCCCTTGGCCCTGGCATCAGCCGACGCGAGCATGACCGCGTTGGTGGCGCCGCGGATCTTGAACGAGTTGATGGGCTGGAGGTTCTCCAGCTTGAGGTAGATCTCGGCCGGGGCCCCCTCGATGTACAGGGGCACCAGCGGCGTCCGGATCACCGAGCCCGCGATGCGCGCCCGGGCCGCCTCGATGTCCGCCAGCGCGATCACGGCTGTGCCTTTCTCCGGGCCTTTCTCCGGGCCTTTCTCCGGGCCTCCTCGGGGGCCTTCCCGGTCAGATTGGCCACCGCGTCGGTGACCGCGCGGCGTTCTTCCTGAGTGAGCGGGTGCTCCAGGGCCTCGCCCACTGGGGCCAGGTGCTCTGGACGGCCGGGGCCGATCACGATCTGAGCCAGTCGCTCGTCGGCCAGCAGCCAGGCGAGCGCGAGGCCGGCCAGCGAGGTGCCGCGGCCGGCCGCGATGGCTTCCAGCCGCCCGAGCGCCCCGAAGGTACGGTCGGTGACCAGCTCCCGGTACGGCTCGGGCCGCTGCGTCATCCGCGAGCCGGCCGGGTACGGCACGTCGCGGCGGTACTTGCCGGTCAGCCAGCCGCCCGCCAGCGGGCTGAAGGCCAGGTAGGCGACGCCTCGCTCCGCGCAAAGCGGCAGGACCTCCGGCTCGTCCTGCCGCGCGAGCAGCGAGTAACTGTTCTGGATGGCCTGCGGCGCAGCCGGCCGCGAGCGCGGCCGCCAGTTGCCGAGCGTCGAAGTTGCTGACCCCGTAGGCGCCGATCAAGCCGTCGGCCTGGGCCGCGCCGAAGGCCCCGAGGGTTTCCGCCAGCGGCACGGCCGGGTCGTAGTCGTGCGCGAGGTACAGGTCGACCTGGTCCACGCCCAGCCGGTCCAGGCTCGAGCGGAGCTGCCGGGCGATCCGGTCCGGCTCCAGGCCGTGGTCCGCGCCGGCCTGCATCGGGTTGAACGTCTTGGTGGTGAGCCGCGGCCGGACCCCGCGCGACCTGATCCAGCGGCCGATCGCCTGCTCACTGCGCCCGCCGCCGTAGGCGTCGGCCGTGTCGAAATGGACGAGGCCGGATTCCCAGGCCGCGTCCATCAGCGCGAACGCCTCATCCTGGGTCAGCCCCTGGCCGAAGAACTCCGGTGCCGAGCCGACGCCGCCGAAGTTGCCGCAGCCGAGCGCGATCCGTGCGACGGTGAGCCCCGGCATTCCACCCCTCTGCGTCAGCTCGGCGTGAACCGCTCCATGGCTAATCCAGCCTGTGCGGGACGGTGCAGACATCCGGTCATGCCTGGCCGTGCCGGGGCCGGCCGACGCGGCCGGCAGGCTAGCGTTGGGGGATGGCCAAGCTCAGGGTGCTGGACCAGCTCGCGGCCGCCTGGTCTCAGCGCTGATGCCGGCGGAGGGCATCCGCGCGGTCGCGCGTGACCTGGCCGACAAGGTGCTGTTCCCCGACGCGATGCGGGTGGACCGGCTGGACGTGCTCCCAGGGGCGCACCTGGAGGCGTTCGCGGCGGCCGGCCTGTACGGCGCGCCCGCGCCCGCCGCGGCGGGCGGGCTCGGCCTGGACCTGCCCGAGCTCGGCAGCGTGATCGAGGAACTGGCCGGCGGCTGCCTGGCCGCCGCGTTCGTCCTGATCCAGCACTTCCGGCTGCTCATGACGCTGGCCGGCGACGGCGCGCCGCCGGCGCTGCGGGACCGGTGGCTCACTTCCGCCTGCCAGGGCCGAACCCGCGGCGGCATCGCGCTCACCGGGCTCATACCCGGGCCGCCGCAACTTCGTGCCGAACCCGCCGAAGGCGGCTGGCGGCTGGACGGGACGGCGCCCTGGGTGACCGGCTGGGGCCTGATCGACCTGGTCCAGGTGGTGGCCCGCGGGCCGGACGACACCGTGGTGACCCTGATCATGGACGCCGCCGCCCAGCCCGGGCTGGCCGTGACCCGTCAGCGGCTCGCGGCGGTCGACGCGAGCGTCACCGTGCGGCTCGGCTTCGACGGCGTGGTGATCCCGGAGGAACGTTTCGTCGGCCAGGTACCGTTCGACCCGGCCGTCAGCGTGCAGCCCGCCGGGCTGCGGCTCAACGGGTCGCTCGCGCTCGGCCTGGCCCGGCGGTGCTGCCGGATGCTCGGCCCCGGCCCGCTCGACCACGAGGTGACCGCGTGCCGGGAACGGCTCGACGCCGCCCTCGGGGCCGGCCCCGCGGCGATGGCGGACGCCCGTGCGGCCGCATCGGAGCTGGCCCTGCGCGCCGCCGCGGCGCTGGCCGTCCGGGACGGAGGCAACGCGGTCACCGTCGACCAGCACGCTCAGCGTCTGGCCCGTGAGGCCGTGTTCCTGCTCGTGTTCGGGTCGCGCCCGGGGATCAAGAGCGCGCTCTTGAAACGGCTCGGTGCCGTCCCCTCAGGCCCGGCGCCCGGGTGCAGCTCATGATCTAGACCGCAATCAGCCGCCGCGGCCGCAGACTCACTGACCGTGGCCTGGGTCCGCCGCGCCGCCGCCCACCCCCGCATCGCCGCTGCCTTGGCCGAAGCTGCCCTCTCCGAGTCGTATGCCCGGACGATCTGCGAGTGGAGTGACAAGCTTCCCGGCGACAGCCGGGACGCCGCGGATGCGATCCTGGTCGGCGCGGCGGAGGACGGGGCGCATCTGGCGGACCTGGCCGCGCTGGCGGCGGAGATCTACACCCGGTCGCTGCCTGGCCCGGACGGCGGCGTGGATGACCGGCCGGATGAGGCGTTCGAGGACCGGCGGGTCACGGTGGAGACCACGTTTGACGGCGCCGGAGTGATCTCGGGTGACTTGACGCCGGAGTGTGCGGCGGTGGTGACTGCGGTGCTGGAGTCGCTGTCCGCGCCGATGGGCGCGGAGGATACGCGGACGCGGGAGCAGCGCTATCACGATGGCCTGCAGAAGGCGATGCGTCCGCTGTGATTTTGCGTCATGCTGACTCATGGACGACACACAGGCAGGCCGGGCGGAAGCCCAGCTCAGGGCGGGGCGTGTGTTGCGACGCTGCGTGTGCGTGATGCTCCGTGCTTGTCTCACTTGTTTGTCTCATCGGCTGTGTTCGCGCGTGACGTGCAGACACGCGCGCGAGGCGGTGAGACGAGACAACTGGTGAGACGATGACTCACGGTGACGGCTCCTCGGTGGTCCGGGCTTGCCGCAGACCCCGGCTGACCTGCATGACGTGCCCGGTCCTGGCGTATTCGCGCAAATGCCGGTAAATGGTCGGCCTGGTCATTCCGGTAATACGCATGAGGTTACCGACTGCGATTCCCTCATTCGGCGCGGTGCACAGTGCCGTCCAGACTGTTTGCCCGGCCCGGCGTGGGTTGCCGGCCGGAGGGCTGATCTGCGCCGGGCGAGCCGCTTTCGCGGTATCGGCGAGGTTTTTGTCGTGGCGGGACGGGCGTTAGCCGCGTCGAGAAATCGCGCGCCGCGATGGCGTCCAGTTCCGGCCGACGCGCGGCATAGCGCGCGGCGGTTTCGGTGACGGCCTGGTCGGTGAGCAGGTAGGCGCGTGCCCGCTCGGGTTTGTCCGTAGCGGATTAGGGCTGCCCTGTTTGCGAGCGGGGAAGCGCAGCAGCTGGCCTCTTCAGGGCGCGGGGAAGGGCGTGGGCTCCTGGGCCAGGGCGCGGGTGCAGGCGTCCCAGCGTACCGGGCTGGCGGGCTGGCCGGCCTGGATGAACGCGGTGGTGGCGGCGAGCAGGCAGGCGGGGTGGGGATTCCAGTTCAGTGTCCAGTGCCCGCTGTCGGGCACCGGGACCAGCAGCGCGTTCGGCATGGTGGCCGTCGCGCCGGCGACGTTGGCGGGCGGGTCGCCGGGGTCGTTCGCTGCCGTTGAGGAACACGATCGGGACGGTGCTGCGCACGGTCCCGGACACGCCAGGATCATGCGGCCAGGCCGCGCACAGCGCGCTGCACCCGGGCCGATGGCGATCTCGGGGGCGAACGCCGAGGGGCCCTGCTGGCTGATCGTCGCGGGGTTCATGGCCGCCCATGTGTCGCCGCAGCCGGATGGTGACGCCCTGCACGAGACGGGGCCGTGAGCGTGTCCGCGGCGGTGAGCCCGGACTTGGCGATGACTTGTGACCACTGGCCCAGGGCCAGGGCGTGCAGGTCGGCGGGCAGCAGGACCGCGGTCTGGACCGAGGTCAGCTGACGTCGACCATGCCGGCGACCATCGGTGGCGGTGATGGTGAGGGTCTGGTGCTGGCCGCCGGGGCCGGGCACGGTGACCTGGGCCGGGTGGGCGGTCAGCCGGGCCAGGATGGCGGCCAGGTCGGCGGCGGGGTGGTAGGACCGGGCGCAGGCGGGGGTGGCCGCGCAGCGGCTGGCCACCTGGTCGAAGGCCTGCTGTTCGTGCACGGATGCCAGCTGCTCCACCGGGACGTTCAGCAGCGAGCCGCTGTCCAGCACGGCGGTGCGGACGTGGCTGCTGAAGCGCTGCAGGTAGGCCAGGCCCATCGTCACGCCGTAGGACGCTCCGTAGATATTGATCTGGTCATAGCCCAGCGCCTTGCGGACCTGGTCTAGGTCGAGCACTGCCTCAGGGGTGGTGTCATGGCGCGGGTCTCGGGTCACGCTGGCCAGGCAGCGGCGGACCGTAGCCTGGATCGCGGCCGGGCTGGCCAGCCAGTCTCGACAGCCCGGTACAGGTCTCCAGCCCGGATCCGGGGGTGCCGCGCTGCTCGACGAAGACCATGTCCATGGTCTGGTTCAGCTGCTGGAGCGCCTGCGCCGCCCAGGTCATGCCGTTGAGTACCGAGTCGCCGTCCCCGGCCGCCTGCCCGCCGAGCCCGGTCAGGTAGAACAGGGGGGTTGCGGGGTGTCTGGTCGTGGTGGCGGGCAGCACCACCACCCGCAGCGGCATCGCCGGCCCGTCCGGGTGCGCCCAGTCCTGCGGGACCCACACGTTCCCGCATTCGGCGGGCAGCCCGTCCACGATGCAGGCGGTCAGCGTGGTCTTGGGCAGGGACGACGGCGAGGCCGACGGAGCCGGGCCGGTCCCCCCGCAGGCCGCCGTCACGAGCATCACGGCCGCTACAAGCGCGGTCCGCCACCCCGGGTGGCCGCCGATACCCTTGCCGAGGCGCTGCCTGTACGAACTGCCTGCTCGCCATGGTGATCACTTCCCGGGTCCGCGCGGCAAGCCGCAGCCAGACGGCTCGCCGATCGGTAAGTGTTTGACGGCCTGGCCGCCGGCAAGAGAGCCGAAGGTCCTGTTGCTGGTCCTGCTGTTACCAGCCTGCAGACGCGCCCCGGATCGGCCGGTAAACCCCTACCCATCGGCAGATCCGGCGCCGACCCGTGCCCGCATCGGCACGGCAAAACGGGGCAGACGCTACGCATGTCAGCGCCGTGATGCGCGCGTTCACCGGGGGGCACCCCGACTGGCTGACGGTTATCCAGCTGCCGCCCTACGCCCCGGATCTCAACCCGGTCGAGGGGGTCTTACCGCTTGCTGTCACAGGTCTGCCTGACGGTCGATCCCGGGCTTGATCTCGCTCTCCGGAATCGGCTTGCGCCCGTAGACGAACCAGCCGTGCCCGGCCGTAATCAATGCGTAGGCGACGAACGGGTAGATGATCCAGATGTTCCACACCCCGGGGATTCCCGAGCGCTGGCTGAATCCGCGGATCGGCCAGCCGCCCGCGTTGCGGTACTCCGTGGCGGCCCAGATGGGCACCAGTAGAGTCACGCCGAGCGCGGCCGAAGCGGTGCTGATCTTGAACCGGCGTCTGGCTTTGATCTGCTGAATCGCCTGCTGGCGGGCAAGCTCCTCGCTTTCGGCAGGAGCATCCGAGTCGATGTGCATGGGCCTGTCATCAGTAATCTCCGGCATCTCGGCCTGCCTCCTTCGTGCCGGGAGCCATCGGATTCTTCTGATAGCTCACATCACTCCACTTCACTAAATGACCGGCGAGACCGCGGCCGGGCAGGGCCATAAGTCATCTGCCGACTGGCAAATGGCCCAAGACGGGTACTGGGCTCTGCGCGCTGCCCTGTTCCCAGATGGTTCATGGGCCACGGACTCGGCGGCTATGGGACATATGCGAGACGCGCTGCCGGTTGCGCCCGTTACGTGCCTGTCAGCACGAGCAGTGGTGGTCAACCCCGGTCACTCACCGAAGATCGATTGCACTGGTGCAGGTCACTGCATCCGCAGGTCACAAAACGTCAAGTGACACCAACTATCCCACGCTGATAGTGGCGGCCCGATTGCCGTCGCGCGCAGTACACTGAATTGCGCTTCCGGCCAGACCCTGACCTTTCTTTCAACCTGTAGTGCGCAAATTTAGCGGCATCTGTCCGCAAACCTGCAGGTCACGGCACTACAGCCGAGCGCCAGCCGGCTCGGTGAGTCAGGTCGAGTTGTACGGCTCCGAATTGTAGGCTTTCCTCGGTCTTTCCCGGCCGGTCCCGCTCGCAGCAGCCCGGCGCCAGGTCAGGTGGACGCCACCTGGTTGCTCGCCTTACGGGCGGGCCCTCGCCAGGCAGTGGACCGAGCGTTCGCATGACGGCGATATGGCGCCGGTACCCGGGGCCGGTGCCATGCGAGAGGGCCCTGCCGTCCTCACGCGGTTGATCCCGGAACCGGTCATATCGCCTAGCTCACACCCGGTCATGCCCGGCTCGGCCCGCGCGGAGAAGATTGCCCGGCGTCGACCACCTTGCGGATGACAACATGACCTGGGAGGTGCAAAGGGGCTCCCCATTCCCCGGCGCTCAGCAATTATGGGTCGCCTCCGGATGGCGTCAAGGCCGTCTGTGGCCGCAGGACAACCGCCATGGGTAAAAGTGCCTGGTCAACGTACACGCAAAGACGGCCTTGACTCCCTCCTGGAGCTCCCGTATTTGGCGCCGGTCAGGGAATGGGGGAGACCTGGCGAGGCCCCAGACGCGGCGTCGATGCTAGCCGTGCTCGCCGTCAGCCGCGGCCCGGTCGGCAGCTCATCCGGAGTATCCGACAGTCATCAACAGGCAGTCCGCCAACCATGTTGACCTGCGGCGAAGCATCTTACGGCACCGGTGTTCCCACGGGGCTCATTCCCGCGCTCACAGGTTGGTGGCCAGGAATGTCTTCAGCGCGGCGCGCAGCTGGGCGGAGAACGGAAGCGACTGGTTGTATGCCGCCGGGTCCTTGGTGATGTCCTCCTTGAGGAGGTGGTCGACCCCGTTGAGGTGCACGTAGTCGAGCCTGGCCGAGGCTTGCGACAGGCCTGCGGCGAGGTGGTCCACCTCGGCGCATCCGAACTTGTCGTCGGCGTTGCTGCAGGTGAGGAGCACCGCTGTGTGCGCGGGGAGCTTGGCGGCAACCGCGGCGGGGTCGTAGCGGTCGATCTGCGACAGCTCGAGCAGCGTGCCGCTGCCAGTGAACGTGCCCGCCAGCCCATCCGGCAGGTTGGTCGGCAGCGTACCCGTGCGGCGCAGCGACGCGATCGCCCGGGCGAGCGCCTGCTGGAGGCTCTGTGCCTGGGCGGCGGTGATCTGACCCTGCTGGACCTCACGCGTGAGCGACGCGACCGACGACTGCTCGATCAGGTCGAGGAAGCGAATGGGGACGGGCTCGAGCAGCCCGACGGCGCGGACCCTGGGCGCAGGACCCGCGAGCCCGGAGGCGAGCAGCAGCGCATAGATCCCGCCCTCGCTGTGCCCGAACACCGCCAGCCGGGCCCGGTCGACCTGCCGCTGCCCGGCCAGGAAGTTCAGCGCGGCGACGGCCTCTTGCTCGTACGTCCCGAGCCCGGCCCGCTCGGGATGCGCGGCATACCGGCCCCAGCCGGTCTGGCCGCTGCCCAGCTTGTCATAGCGCAGGCTGGCGACCCCGTTGGCCGACAGCCAGTTGGCCACCGCCTCCAGTGCGTTGCCGTGCGGCTGAGCAGGGGTGTTGTCGTTGCGGTCGGTCGACGACCCGCTGCCCCCTAGCAGCAGGGCAGCCGGGAGCGTGCCAGCCGGTGCGCTGCCGGGATGGGTGTACGTCCCGTAGATCGTGACCCCGCCCGCCTCGAACGTGACCGGCTGAGCCACCCACCCCGGCGCGAGCGCGGGGATCATGCTCCCCGGCGACGCCGTGGGCGCCAGCTCTTGCGCCTGGATGTTGCTGATCAGGCCATGGGCGTCCACCGTCAGACCGACGCGGAACCGCTGTCCCCCCCGGACCGACATGACGAACACCACGGAGTCCGGCCGTGTGCTCGTGACAGACACCAGGCCGAGCTGCCCCGCCCCGGCGAGCACGGCGTTGATCGCAGCCGGCGGCGTCTTGGCGAGAGCCGCCGCAGCGAAATGGGCGCGGATCGCGGCATCCGCAATCGGCGGCCTCCCAGCCGCCTGGAAGAACCACTGCGCCTGCACACCGGCCGGGGTGCTCGGGAACGCCGGTCCAGGACCCGCAGATGACTGATGGCTGCCGCCACACCCGGCCGCCACCAGCACGACAGCCACAGCCACCAGAGCAGACCGGCGCCACCCGGCCGTTCCTGGCCGGAGCCGACCCGTGGTCTTTGCAGGTGCGGGGTCAGAAATTGCGGTAGCCTCACCCCGGACACCCGGAAAGGCCAGCTTGGGGAGCCACATCACGCCCCTGCCTTCCCGATGAGGCTCCCGCCGAGCAGGTCCTCATAGCGGCGACGCCGTCCAAGGTCTCCGCAGGAACCGCATCTACCCGGAGGCGCCCACGCCTCACCAGGCGTTCGCTTACGGACCCGGCCCGGACACCCCTCCCATTCAAGCCTGTCGTAAGAGACCTCGGCGGCGAGAGCCGCACGGCCCGTCATCTCGGGACCTAAGGCCCGGGCAGCGATGATCCGTACCATACGCGGGATGATCGTGGCCGCGGTCGCTGGCAGCGGCCCGACAAGGCAAGGGCAGCGGCACAGATCCGCACGACCACGACGGCGGCCTCCGGAGCCGTACCCGCTGCGTGCCCGATCGAGCGGTAAACCGCGTGTCCTGACGGTTACCCACGGACCATCCGTGTCCCTGCTGACCTGGGTTGCAGCTGAATGGCGACGGGGCAGTCGCAGCCTAAGCTGGTGCTGCGCCGATAAAGGTCCCGCGGCAGCATCCAAGCGGCATGATCCGGAAAATGCACGGAACGATCTTCACCACGATCGTTGGCGGTTACCGTGCGGAACCAGGTGAGCGGCACAATTTCGTTGGACCGCGACAGCGGCCTCCGAAGCTAGCCGTGCGACCAGCTCGTAGCGTGAGCGGAACACATCCAGGCGTATCATGGCCCATCCAAGCCTTGAAGCTGTTCGGCTCAATTTTGTTCGGGCTGGGCTGCTGCCTGGCTGTGCTGCGGCCGGGGCGGTCAGGTGCTGGCCGGCGGCTGGGGACTGACGTTGCCCCGCTGTTCAGCCGGGTGTCACGGCTCCGCTGCCGGTGATGCTGGTCGTTACGTGCGCCGGATTGCCGCTGTAAAGGATCGCGCCGCTGCCCGGCACCTTCGCGTCCAGGCTCTGTGTCGCCGTCACGAAGATGCTGCCTGACCCGCTGACGACGGCGTCCACGTTCCGGGCGATGAGACCGCTGAATTGCGCATCGCCGGAGCCGCTGATGGAGATGCTGAGCCGGGTGACGGAACCGCTGGCGTAGACGTTACCGCTGCCGGAAAGGGTTACGGTCAGCTGCGATGCCCTGATGCCGGTCACCGTGATGTTTCCGCTGCCGCTGAGGTCCAGCACCGCCAGTGACGGCACGCTGATCTCCACATACATGGGGCTCTTGGCATTGAAGCTGCCAACGTTCCCGATGATCAGCGTCCCGGCTTTGACCTGGGTCGTCACGTGGCTGAGCAGGTTCGTGTCGGCGTGAACGACAACTGACTGCCGTGCACCGGCTACGACCGTGACGTTGTTGCTCCCGGCGAGGTCGATGCCGCTGAAATTCGGCAGTGCCCGTGTGGATGTGGCCGCGACGCCCGTGCCCTGCACTCCTGACGATCTCGATGAGCCCGGCAGGACGTCCCGCGCCAGCAGCACCACGCCGATGGCGGCCAGGATAAGGAGCACGGTGAAAGCGGCGATCTGGGGGTTGGTTCTGTGCGGCGTCTGCCGGCCCTGAGGTGCTGAGACGATAGCCATAACCCCTCCCTTCCGATGTGCGCAACGCACACGGGTCGAAGACGGGCGGGCTTCTTGGCCTGCCGTGGTGCTCGCCTAACCGGAGTTTCCTCCAGATTTATGGTCCCGCCGTGGCCCTGGCCATGACCAGAGTCGAACGGCTCGGGCCGCCGGGGCGAAGGACCCAACGCTGAAAGCCCCGCTCTCTGGACGGCGAGCATGCCCGGCTAATCTCCATTTCCGGTTCGAAGTCAAAGCTACGGCTGGCGCCAGAGGCAGCCGCAGCGCCGAAGGTCGGCTATCCGCAGGGCGACAGTCCCTACCTGGCCTAGCGCCGCTCGATTTGTCCCAGGGCTTCCGGCAAGCCGGTATGCGGATGGAATGAGAGTGCCTCCACGGCACCCGCTGCAGGAGCATTGACGCCAGCCGGAACCTATCCAGGGGCGCTACCGGACTCACGTGAACAACTAGCAGGGAAACGCCCCCGGTCACGGGCTGATCTGGACGGGCCGGACGACCGCACGGGTGTCTTCCGATCAGAAGACCAGGCCCGCGGGGTGGTCCACGACGGCATAGCCGGATGCGAAAGGCCCCACCGGACTGCCGCAAGGGCGCACATCACGCCGCGATGGAATCGGGCTGCATGGCTGGCCGCACCCCTGTGGCGCCCTGCCGATTAGCGGTCGCGGCGCGGATGTGCCCGATGACTTCGGGCCGTTCGCCGGCCGGCTGGTGACCTATGACCCTGGACGGCCATTGCCGACGGATCCATGCCGATGCTGGGAGACCCGTGAGCTCCCGAAGAGGGCCTGCGGCTCCCAGCGTGGAAGGAGCCTGAGATGACGAAGATCACCGACGAGAGGCTCGCGCACACTGACTCGGACGCGCCTGCTGCCACCGGACAACTCGCTCGCGAGCAGGCGATCAAGCAGATCGAGCGCAAGCGCCGTTACTGGATCAGTACCGCCGTATCCACCCTCGGCATGCTAATTCTCGCGGCCATCTGGGCCATCACGGAGTACCACAACGCGGGCGGCTGGCCGACCCAGGGATTCAGCCAGAGTTCAGGAATCCATGACGTGTGGAACATCTGGATCATCTACCCGGCCATCGCATGGGCGTTCCTGACGGCTGCATTCGGCTTGGGCGTATACCTGCGCAAGCCAATCTCGGAGAGCCAGATCAAGCGCGAAATCGAGCGTCAGGCGCACTCGACGCACTGACGCCCCCGACAGCAGGTCATGGTGCTGTCCGTCTTCGTGGAAGGTTCGCCGCGCGTTCGGGGCCTGGCCTCCGGCATGGCCCTCGCCGTCAGGCCCGCAGGATCGGTAGGTTTCCAGGGCCAACGGTGCGCCCTTGAAGCCGCATCGATGTGGCCTAGATCACGATGCATTTCTACAGCGGACGCATGCGTCGGCTGGTGGCCTCCGGGCTGCTGCCGCAGCGGGCCGGGCAGCCGGTCAAGGTCTGGGCACACGTCTCGCTGGCTGAGCCGCGGGCGATGGATGACGGGTCGGTGCTGGCCGGGCAGTGGATCACCGAGATGGCGGCCCGGTGGGCGGCCCGCCGGGCCGCGGCCTCCGAGGGCGCGGTGACGGCGGTGCCTGGCTGGACGGCAAGGCCGCCCGGGCCATGGCCTGTGACGCGGTCATCGCCCCGGTCGTGACCGGCGACGTGGATCCGGACGCCCTGGACGACCTGGTGCGGCTGTGCGTCGAGCTGAACCGCCTCGAGCACGGCGCCGGCCCGGCCGCCGGGGATGCCGGCGGCGCAGACACTGACGCCCAGCCAGAGGGCTCGCCGTCCCGGGAGGCGCTGCGCCAGGCCATCATCGGCAAGGCCGTCGACCTGCTGTCCGGGCCGGGTCGCCTGGCGAGCTTCCTGCGCCTGCAGCAGCTCGGCGCCCGGCTCGCCGGACTCAGCCTGCCGCTGGACATCGGGTTCAGCAAGGCCATCCCGCCCGGCATCCGTAACGCCGTGATCCTCAGAGACCGCCGCTGCCGCTAGCCCGGCGGCTGCCACCAGCCCGCGGCCGCCTGCCAGGTGCATCACGTCAAGCACCTGGCGCACGGCGGCGCCACCAGCCTCACCGGATGCGTCCTTCTGTGTTCGTATCATCATCAGGTGGTGATCCACCGGTGGGGCTGGACCCTGGTCCTGAACAAAGACGGCACCACCACCGCCTGGAACCCCGACCGGACCAAGGTGCTGCACAGCCACGGACCCCCCGCCCGCGCCGGGTAACAACCCCGGGTCCGCCACTGAGTTACCCTCACCGCAACCGTTCCGGCTAGCCCCCCCGCTCGGCGCTGATCTCCGCGAGTCAGCCCGGAGCCCGGAGCGGCAGCATGTGGTCGGTACCCAGCGAATCCCCGGGAATGTCAGGGACCCTTTGTATCGTCACCTATGCACAGCGTGATCCAATCGCTGCCGTCAAGGAGTGCGGTAGGTATGATAGAAGGTATGACACGGCAGAAAATCGCCATTACCCTGCCGGAGGAGCAGGTGGCCGCCGCCCGCCGCGCGGTGGCCGAGGGACGGTCACCATCAGTCTCCGCCTACATCTCCCAGGCGCTGGCCCGCCGCGACGCCGATGAGGAACTCGCCGAGACGGTGGCGGAGATTTACGCCGAGGCCGGCCAGCCAACGGCCGCCGACCGGGCCTGGGCCCGGCGGGCGCTCGGGCTTCCCGGATGACCGGCACCACTCTTGACACTGGCGCGCTGATCGCCCTGGAGTCAGGAAGCCGGCGCATGGCCGTCCTGGTCGAGGAGGCACTCGCGAGTCGGGCCGAACTGGCTGTCCCGGCGGGAGTCCTCGCCCAGGCGTGGCGAGGCGGGGCGGGCCAAGCCCGGATCGCGCGGCTCCTGCGGGCTTCGGTCACGTCGGTTGTCGCTCTCGACCAGCGGCAGGCCTTGCGGGTCGGAGCGCGGTGTGCCTCGACCGGAGTCACAGATGTGATCGACGTCTCGGTCGCGTTGTGCGCGCGAGATCGAGGTCATGCGGTGGTGACCAGCGACCCTGACGACCTCCGCGCTGCCGAGCCATCCCTGATGTTGCTTGCTCCGGTCTGAACCCGGCCTGTCCGCCCACAGGGCCATCAGCCGGACGATCCGCCGGCGACCTCGTACGACCACAGCTCGCTGCTGATGCCGACCGGAGGCTGCGCCGGGCCGCCCGCGCGCTCGGCGGCTGAACGATGCCCGTGCCCGAACGCCGGGGACTGCATCCAGGCCTGGAACGCCTCCTCGTCCCGCCAGCGGGTCACGACCAGCCAGGTGGTACGCCCGTCGGTCGGCTTGAGCAGCTCGAATCCCTCGAACCCGTCCTGGTTGTCCACCGCGCCGGCCCGGGCGGCGAACCGGCGGGCGAGTTCGTCGCCGCTGTCGGCGGGCACGGTGATCGCATTGATCCTCACCACGGTCATGTCCACGATGATGCCAGGCCGCCCCGTGGTTAAAGCCCGGCCTCGGGGGTAATGGGCGCTCCACCACCCAGCCGGGCCTGCACTACCGCAAGAAGGCCCACGGGCAGTAAGCCCCTAGCGTAGCCAGCACCATCGCCGCCACCCCGGTGTTAGCGTGACCGCGAAGGCAGTGGGTCACGCAGCGCAAGGAGGCGCGGGAGATGAAGGTGGGCATCGTCGGGGCCGGACGGATCGGCGGCGGCATCGCCCGGCAGTTCGCCGGCGCCGGGCACGAAGTGCTCCTGTCCTTCAGCCGCGACCCGCAGTCGCTGGAGCGTCTGGCGGCCGAGATCGGGCCGAGCGCCACGACCGGCAGCCCCGCCGAGGCCGTCGGCTTCGGCGAGGTGGTGGTGATCTCGGTGCCGTGGAGCACGTGGCCCCAGGCGCTGGAGCAGATGGGCTCGCTCGCCGGGAAGATCGTGATCGACACCACCAACCAGTTCGGCGCCCCGCCGCTGCCCGCGGCCGGCGAGACCGCGGCGCACTTCAACGCCGGCCGCCTGCCCGGCGCGCGCTACACCAAGTCGTTCAACACCCTCACCTCGGCCTTCCAGGCCCAGACGGCCAGCCCGGCCGGGCGACGAGAAGGTCGTGCAGTGGCTGTGCGGCGACGACGCCGAAGCCAAGCAGGTCGTCTCGGGGCTGATCACGGACGCCGGGTTCGTGCCCGTCGACCTCGGCGGCACGGCGGGCTGCGCGGTAATGGAGGCGCCGCGCCGCCCCGGCGCGGTCTACGGCGAGGAGTACCACGCGGCCGACGCCCAGGCGGTGGTCGAGGCGGTCCGGGCCGGACGCCCCATCCCGCCGACCCCGCAGTATTAAGCGGTGGCCGGTAGCGCACGCCCGCGCGGCCATGCTGGCCGGGCAGCAATGGCGTAACTCCGCGGCCTAATACCCCGACTGCTGATCGCCGCCATACTGGTCCTGGCCGCCTTGGTCCTGCTGCCCGTAGCCGCCCTGACCCCCTTGGTCCTGGCCGCCCTGGTCCTGCTGGCCGTAGCCGCCCTGACCCCCTTGGTCCTGGCCGCCCTGGTCCTGCTGCCCGTAGCCGCCCTGACCCCCTTGGTCCTGGCCGCCCTGGTCCTGCTGCCCGTAACCGCCCTGACCCCCTTGGTCCTGGCCGCCGCCGTAGCCACCCTGGTCCTGCTGGTCCTGGCCTCCTTGACCCTGCCCGTACTGGTCCTGCTGCCCGCCCTGGTCCTGCCCGCCTTGGTCCTGACCGTACTGATCCTGCTGACCGCCCTGGTCATGCTGCATGAACTGCTCTGCGTCGTTCTTCAGATTCTCGAACTCGCTCACGATTGCTTCCCTCCCAGAGGGCCGCCTTCCGCGGCCTTTCACGGTGCCGACGCCTTCGTCGGCCTGGATGCCATACCCTCGCAAAAAGGCATGACACCTCGAACGCCGAGGTTCGCTAGTTAACCCCTTGGCGCGCCCGCGGGCCGACGCGATGATGGATGGCATGCATGTCGAGGCCATCAACATAGGCGCCAGCGACGCGCTGGGCCCGGTCAGCTCCGTCCGCGCGATCGCGGGTCACGGCCTGGAGGGCGACCGCTACTTCTTCGGTGACGGGGCTCCCGCCGGCGAGGCCCTGACCCTGATCGAAGCCGAGGCTCTCGAAGATGTCGGCCTCACCGGCGCACAGTCCCGGCGCCAGGTCGTGGTACGCGGTGTCCGGGTAAACGACCTGGTCGGCAAGCGGTTCCGGATCGGCGACGTCGAGTGCGTAGGGGTCGAGCTGTGCGAGCCCTGCCGCCACCTGCAGCAGCTCACCCGCCCCGGCATCATCAAGGACCTCCTCCACCGCGGCGGCCTCCGGGCGGACATCCTGTCCGGAGGAACGATCAGCGTCGGGGACAAGGTTCTTGAAGACTCACTACCTAACGAACCATCCGGTCCCTGGCCGATCCCGCCGGACGCCCCGCGTGGCTGACGTCGCGTTAGTCGGCCCGCCGGGCGGGATTACGGGTGGGCCTCCAGCCGCGCGGCCTGGACGGCCAGGTAGCGGCGTTCGGGTCGGCTGGTCGTGTGCCGCGCCGCCTCCAGGTAGTCCGCGGCCGCCGCCTGCGTCTGGCCCGCCAGCTCCCGCAGGTGCGCCCGGGTGGCCAGCAGGCGGTGGTGACGCGCCAGCCGCTTGTCCGCGGCCAGGTCCTGCAGCACCCGCAGGCCCGCCTCCGGTCCGTGCACCATGCCCACGGCCACCGCGCGGTTGAGGGCGGTGAAGGGATTGGGCGCGAGCGTCTGCAGCAGGTCATACAGCGAGAGGATCTGCGGCCAGTCGGTGTCGGCCATGGTCGCGGCCTCGTCGTGGACGGCGGCGATGGCCGCCTGGAGCTGGTACGGGCCCGCCTCGCCGCGCGGCAGCGCCGCGCTGATCAGCGCGGTTCCCTCGGCGATCAGCTCGTGATTCCACGTCTGCCGGTCCTGCTCGGCCAGCGGGACCAGCGACCCGTCCGGCAGCACCCGGGCGGGCCTGCGTGCGTCGGTCAGCAGCATCAGCGCCAGCAGGCCGGCCACCTCGCTGTCCTCCGGCAGCAGCCGGTGCAGCCAGCGGGTGAGCCGGATCGCCTCCTGCGACAGGGCGGGCACGGTCAGCTCGTCCCCGTCGCTGGCGGTATAGCCCTCGTTGAAGACCAGGTACAGCACGTGGAGCACGGCGCGCAGCCGCTCGGTCCGCTCCGCGCCGGCCGGCAGGCTGAAGTCGGACCCGCTCTCCCTGATCGTCTGCTTGGCCCGGCTGATCCGCTGCGCCATCGTCGCCTCCGGCACGCCGAAGGCCGCGGCGATCTGCGCCGTGGACAGCCCGCCCACCGCGCGCAGGGTCAGCGCGATCTGGCTGGGCGCGGACAGTTCCGGATGGCAGCAGCCGAACAGCAGGGCCAGCGAGTCGTCGCGGTCCGTGGCTTCGGCGTCGGCCGGGGGACCGAGCAGTTCCGATTGCGGGGTGGCCACCGCGATGAGTTCCTCGCGGTTCCGCCGCGACTGGTCGCTGCGGACCTGGTCCATCAGGCGCCGCGAGCCGACCGTGACCAGCCAGCCGCGCGGGTTCTCCGGGATCCCGTCGGCCGGCCACTGCAAGGCCGCCGCCAGTAGCGCCTCCTGGCTGGCGTCCTCGCACAGGTGGAACTGCCCGTACCGGCGCACCAGCGCGGCGAGGACCTGCGGCGCCAGTTCCCGCAGCAGGTCCTCGACGCCCCGGTCTCCGGTCACAGGTCGGGCTTGGCCTCGTGCAGGACCGGCCAGAACTCCACCGGCTCCACGTCCGCCCACGGCATGTCCGCCGCGATCTGCAGCGCGCGCTCCTCGCTCTCGCAGTCGAGCAGGTAGAAGCTCGCGATGTACTCCTTGGTCTCCAGGTAAGGCCCGTCGGTTACGGCCGGCAGCCCGCTCTCCCGGCGCACCAGCCGGGCCGCCGCCGCGTCGGCCAGCCCGTAGGCGCCGATCAGTTCGCCGGTCGCCTGGTACTTGCGGTTGAACGCGTCCTGCTTGGCGATGGCCTCCGGCCATTCCTCGGCCGGGATCGAGGCCCACTTCTCCTGGTTGCCGTAGATGAGCAGCAAGTACTTCATCGGATTCCCTCCGCCGTCGGTGTGCTCTCACCACCGGGTCGGAGCCGTCGGCCCGTCCTCGACATGGCACGATCATTATCCTCAGGAGGGAGCCGAGCCATGAGCGACTATCCGGCCGCGATCACCACGGTGAACCATGTCGAGCCGGTGCCGCGGCGGATCCGGGCGTTCCTCGGGAGCGAGAAGGTGCTGGACACCACCCGGGCACTGTACGTGTGGGAATGGCCGAACTACCCGCAGTACTACGTCCCGCTGGCCGATGTGCGCCAGGATCTGCTGGAGCCCGAGGGACACACCCAGCAGACCGGCCGCGGCGTCGTGGAGTTGCGCGGCCTGAGCGTCGGGGACCTGCACCGGCCGCGCGCCGCCCGGGTCCTGGCCGAATCACCCATCGCCGGGCTGAGCGGTACCGTCCGCTTCGAGTGGGCCGCGATGGACGCCTGGTTCGAGGAGGACGAGCAGGTGTTCGTCCATCCGCGCAGCCCGTACACCCGGGTCGACGCGCTGCGCTCCAACCGGCGGGTCCGCGTGGAGCTGGACGGGGTCGTGCTGGCCGACGCGGGCTCCTCGGTGATGGTCTTCGAGACCGGGCTGCCCACCCGCTACTACCTGAGCCGCACCGACGTCGACTTCGCGCACCTGATCCCCACCGGCACCGTGACCGCGTGCCCGTACAAGGGAACGACCAGCGGCTACTGGTCCGTCCGGGCGGGCGGCACGGTGCACGCCGACCTGGCCTGGAGCTACGACTTCCCGACCCGCCAGCTGCTGCCCATCGCCGGCCTGATCGCCTTCTACAACGAGCAGGTCGACATCATCCTGGACGGGCAGCGGCTGGACCGGCCCCAGACGCACTTCTTGCGTGCCGGCCTGCGGGCACCCTGGAGCTGGACGCTCAGGCGGGAACGGACAGCGACAGGCCGAACTGCGCCGCGGAATCCGTCCACCACGAGCGCATGGCCAGGCCGGCCGCGGCCAGCTCGGCTTCCACCCCGGAGCGGCGGAACTTGGCCGACACCTCGGTGCGCATCTCCTCCCCGGCGGCGAACCGCACGGTGAGCCCGATCGCGGGCAGGTGCACGGTCTGGTCGGCCAGCGAGCGCAGCCGCATCTCGATCCATTCGGCCTCGGCGTCCCACACCGCCACGTGCTCGAACTCATCCGGGTCGAAGTCGGCGCCGAGCTCGGCGTTCAGCACCGCCAGGACGTTCTTGTTGAACTCGGCGGTGACGCCCGAGTCGTCGTCGTACGCGGCGACCAGCGTGGCCGGATCCTTGACCAGGTCGGTGCCGAGCAGGAAGAAGTCGCCCGGGCGCAGCCCGGCCCGGACCTGGGCCAGGAACGCGGCGCGCTGATCGGGCAGCAGGTTCCCGATCGTGCTGCCGAGGAAGGCCACGAGCCGGGGCCCGGGCGCGTCGCCGTCCGCGGGGAACCCCAGGTGCTCCTCGAAGTCCGACACCACGGCCCGCACGTCCAGCCCCGGGTACTCGGCGGACAGCGCGTCGCCCGCCGCGACCAGGGCCGGCTCGCTGACATCCACGGGCACGTAGCAGCGCAGCGTGCCCGCCGCCCGCAGCGCGTCGAGCAGCAGCCTGGTCTTCTCCGATGACCCCGAGCCGAGCTCGACCAGCGTCCGGGCCCGGGTCTGCCCGGCGATCCCGGCCGCGGTGGCGTGCAGGATCTCTCGTTCGGCCCGGGTCGGGTAGTACTCGCGCAGCTCGGTGATCTTGTCGAACAGCGCGCTGCCCTGCGCGTCGTAGAACCACTTGGGCGGCAGCGACTTCGGGTCCGACGCGAGCCCGCCGCGCGCGTCCGCGCGCAGCGATTCGGCGAGGAAGCCGGGTGGCAGCCGGCGGTCAAGTGAGGTCAAGGGATCGCGATCCTTTCGTCCGAGGTGAGCCCGGTCACCTGGACGTCCCGGGCGGTCGCGGTGACGGCCGAACCGTCGGGGACCTCGGTCCAGCCGGGCTCGTCGTCGCCGGGCTCCGAGGCGACGACCACCGCCCGTTCGGAGACCCGGTACCACAAGGTGTCACCGGCGGCGGTGGCGGCGATCACCCGGCCGTCGGTGAGCAGGAAGTTGAACCGCCCGGTCACGCCCGCCGCCCGCAGTGTCCCGACCGTGTCCGCCAGGGCGTCGGCGGGAGGCAGGCCGAGGTCCAGCCGGTGCCGGACCAGTGCCCACAGCAGCGCCGAGTCCACCCGGGCCTCCAGCCCGAGCAGCGCGGGAGCCGGCAGCGTCGCGGCGAGCCCGGCAGCTGACGATGGCCACCCGTCGATCGCCCCGTTGTGGCTGAACAGCCAGCGGCCGGCCGTGAACGGCGCGACCGAGGCGGGTCCCGGGGCGGTGCCCGCCGTCGCGCAGCGGACTGCCCCCAGGACCGCGGAAGACATGGTCACCCGGGCCACGTCGGCGAATGACTCGTCGCCCCAGATGGGTTCGGCCCGCCGGTACCTGGCCGGATCCGGGTCGCCGGGCGCGTACCAGCCGACCCCGAACCCGTCCGCGTTCACCGTCCCGTGCCGCTGCCGGCGCGGCGCCCAGGCCTGCCGGTACAACCCGTGCGGCGGGTCGATGATCACCGAACGTAGCGTGGCCGCCGGACCGAGGTAGGCCACGTGCCTGCACATCAGGCCGTCTCCGCGTACCCCGGACCGCGCGGTGCGGAAGCCGGCGAAGATCTGCCGGCGGATCGGGTAGTCCCAGTTCCGGAACGTACCCCGGCAGGCCACCGCGCTGACCGCGAACGACCCGCCGCGGAGCACCTTGTACTCGGGACCGAAGAACACCTCCGAATACTCCCGGTAGGGCCAGGCGCTAAACCCCGGATACGGCAGGAAATCCGAACTCGTCCACTCCCAGACGTCCCCGATCAGCTGCCGGGCCCCGCACGGCGCCGCCCCGGCGGGGTACGAGCCGGCCGGGGCCGGACGCAGGAACTGCTGGCCGAGGTTGGCGTGCGCGGCCTCCGGGTCCGCGTTGCCCCAGGGGTACCGGCGGGACAGGCCGGTCGCCGGGTCGAACCGGGCCGCCTTCTCCCACTCGGCCTCGGTCGGCAGCCTCCGCCCCGCCCAGCGGGCGTACGCGTCGGCCTCGTACCAGCACACGTGCAGCACGGGTTCTTCCGGCCGGACCGGCTCGGTCACCCCGAACACCGCGCGGACCCACTGCCCGCCGTCCCGGCTCCAGTACAGCGGCGCGGACAGCCCCGCCTGCTGCCGGTGGGCCCAGCCGTCAGCGGTCCACCAGCGGGGATCGTCGTATCCGCCGTCCGCGATGAACTCGGCGTACGCGCCGCAGGTCACCGGCGTGGTGTCGATGAAGAACGGCGCCACGTCCACGGCGTGCGCGGGCCGCTCGTTGTCCAGCGCCCAGGGCTCGGCGGAGGTGCCCATGGTGAACGGGCCGCCCGGCACGAGCACCTCGGACGGCAGCCGCAGCGCGTCCGCGGGCGCCGGGCCGGGTGCCGCGGCGGCGAGCACCGGGGCGCCCTTCCGGATCTGGTGGGTGATCAGCATCGTCTCGTCGTGCTGCACCTCGTGCTGGGCGATCATGCCGAACGCGAACCCGTCGCCGAGCAGCCGCGTACCGGTAAACGGGGCCCGCTCCAGCAGGTCCAGGACCCGGCCCCGCACCTCGTGGCCGTAGGCCCGCGCCTGCGCCGGCGGCAGCAGCGGCAGCGTCGGGCGTTCGGAGCGGGGGTGCTCGAACGCGTCGTACAGCGGGTCGATCTCCGGGTGCATGGGCTCACGCCCGCCGACCTCCCGCAGCAGCCAGAGTTCTTCCTGGTTGGCGATGTGCGCCAGGTCCCAGACCAGCGGGGACATCAGCGGTGAGTGCTGTCTGACCAGGTTGGCCTCGTCCACGCTGTCGGTGAGCAGCGCCGTCCGCTGCCGCGCGCCGGTCAGTTCCCTCGCGATCACCTGGCGTAGTCTGCGCCGGCTCCGTCATGTGATTGCCTCCAGTTGGTCGTCGGCCGGACATCGGTCTTGCAGCACGTATCGTTCGGTGAAATCGGCCACCGCCCGGCGGATCGGCGCGGGCGCGGACGCCCGGCCCAGCGCCGCGTCGGCGGCCTCGAAGCACTGCCTGGCTGGCCTGGCCGATGACCGGGTCGGCCGGCCCGGACCGGGCCGCGCGCAGCCACGGGTCGGGCGTCGGATCGCGGGCCCGGCCCGTCCCACACCGGTTCGGCGGCGGCCATCGCGGCGTCCGCCGCGCGCTCGTCGCCGGCCAGCGCCGTGGCCACGGCCGCGGGCACGATCCAGCCGTCACCTGGCTGCGCGTCGATCATGCGCAGCTCCACGTGCCCGCGCGGCCGGACCGGCGGGAACAACGTGGACAGGTGATAGTCCAGGTCCTCCGGAGTAGGCGGCCCGCAGCGTCCCAGACCCGCCGTCCCGCACCCAGTCGCGGAAGGTCAGCCCGGGCGGCGCGGTCCAGTCGGCCGAGCCGGGCTCCGGACGCACATCAGCTCGGCGTCCAGGGCGTAGGCGGCCCAGGCGTCGCGCGGGTCCCCGTCGGCGGCCGGAGCGCGGGTCCGGCCTGGGTCCATGTTGGCCCACACCTGCTGGCGGGCCGAACGCCAGCCGGTGGGCCGTCCGCGGCACAGCGGGGAGTTGGCGAACGCGGCCACCAGCACCGGCCCGATGGCGTGCAGCAGCCGCCAGCGCGACCGGTAACCGGATTCGCCCGCACTGTCGTCGCCCGCGTCCAGGCAGACCTGGACCGACGCGGTACCGCACATCATCTGGCGGCCCCACGGGCCATCACGGTCGAAGAACTTTTCCATCGCCGCGTACCGCGGCAGGTCGAGCACGCGCCGGGGCGGGCGCAGCGGGTCAAGGCCGTAGCCGCAGAGTTCGAGACCGGCCGCCGCGGCCGCGTCACGCAGAGCGGCCAGGTCCCGCCCGGTCACCTCAACCAGGTCACCGAGCGTAGCCGCGGGCGCCGAGCTCAGCTCCAGCTGCCCGCCGGGCTCCACCGTCAGGGTGGCACCTGAGGGAAGAGCAGGAATTTGATACTGAACGATACGTCGTTCTTGTCCCTGGTAGCCCTGCTTGCTGGCCGGGATACCGGCCTCAAAGGGGGTGAAGTGGTCCAGGGCGGCGGCTACCTGTTCCGCCCGGACCGGCAGCGCTGGATCGCGGGGATCGCGGACCAGCCACTCGAGTTCGACGCCGACCCGCTCCGGCGGGCCGGTCTTGAAGCAGATCCCGTGAACATGCGCTTCGGCGTCCGCCTCCGTGAAGCGCGTCCCGTTTAATCACGATTGTCAACAGCTACCCGATGGGTCTGACAAAACCCGGAGGCCCGCCGGAGCCCCCTCGTGGCGCACCATGCGTGACCCGCTGTCACGATCGGTCGCATCGTCTATGACACGCCGTGAACGCTAACGTGGCCGTTCCAGGTGATGGGCTCTGGCAGGATGGACTCGATGAAGTTGCCGTCCGTGATTCCGCCTGTGTTCCGGGGCCGAGCTGGGGAGCCGCCCGGCATCGTCGCCGTCGCGCGCGTGGACCGCAGGACGAAGACGATTACCAACCGGCTCAATCCGGGCGAGATCGCCATCATCGATCATTCCGACCTGGACCGGGTGAGCGCCGAGGAACTGATCAGGCGGAAGGTCTCGGCGGTCGTCAACGCCTCGATGAGCATCACCGGCCGGTACCCGAACCTCGGCCCGCAGTTGCTGCTCGACGCGGGCGTCCCGGTCATCGACGGGGCGGGCCCGGACGTGATGGTCCGGGTCGCCGACGGCGTGGTGGTACGGCTGGACCAGGAGACCCTGTACCTCGGCGACCAGGTCATCGCCAAGGGCACGCCGCTGACCCGGGAGTCGGTCGAGGCGGCCATGACCGAGGCCCGGGCCCTGGTCGCGGTGCAGATCGAATCGTTCGCCGCGAACACGCTGGAATTCCTCCGGCGCGAGCATTCCCTGCTCACCGACGGGATCCAGGCGCCCGAGATGGAGACGGACATGGCCGGGCGGCACGCCCTGGTCGTGGTGCGCGGCTATCACTACCGCGAGGATCTGGCCGCCCTCCGGCCCTACATCCGCGAGTACAAGCCGGTGATGGTCGGGGTGGACGGCGGTGCGGACGCCCTGCTCGAGGCCGGTTACCTGCCCGACGTCATCTTCGGGGACATGGATTCGGTGTCCGACGAGGCGCTGTGCTGCGGGGCGGAACTCGTGGTGCACGCCTACCCGGACGGTCGCGCACCAGGGCTCGCCCGGGTCCATGAGCTTGGCCTGGCCGGCGATCACCCTGCCCGCTCCCGGGACGAGCGAGGACGTCGCGCTGCTCATGGCCGACGCCAAGGGCGCGAGCCTGATCGCCGTCGTGGGCACCCACCACACGCTGGAGGAGTTTCTCGACAAGGGCCGGCCGGGCATGTCGAGTACCTTCATCACGCATCTGCGGGTAGCAGGGAAGCTGGTCAACGCCCGGGGCGTGCACCAGCTCTACCACAGCCGGATCTCCAGCTGGTCCCTGCTAGTGCTGGTGCTGGCGGCGGCCGTGACCGTACTCGTGGCCGTACTGTTCTCACCGGCCGAACCCGTCCTGGCCAGGTACTTCGAAGCGACCTGGCACTCTTTTTCCTACTGGCTGACCGGAAAACTCTAGTGATTGACTTTCGCTACCACCTGGTGTCCATCGTGGCCGTGTTCCTCGCGCTGGCCATCGGCATCGTGCTCGGCTCCACCGAGCTGCAGGGCCCCACGTACAACCTGCTGAACCAGACCACCGCCAAGCTGCAGAACGAGCTCGACCAGGCGAGCAGCCAGCGAGACGCGGCGCAGCAGCAGGCCGACCTCGGCGAGAACTACGCCCAGGCGGTCCAGCCCGTGGTGCTGCACAACCTGCTGGCGGGCCAGCGCCTGCTGATCATCACCGAGCCCGGCGCCCCGGCTTCGGTGGTCACCGCGATCAGCAACGCCGCGACGCAGGACGCGGGGGCCACGGTCACCGGGCAGATCGCGCTGCAGTCCAAGTTCTTCGACAACAGCGACACCACGCTGGACGGCCTGAACCAGATCAACCTGGCCATGTCGGCGGCCGACAACATCGTGCTGAACACCGGCACGACCTACCAGCAGCAGGCCGCGCAGGTGATAGCCAGCGAGATCCTCACCCGGGCTTCGGGATCGCCGGGCGCCCTGCAGACCGGCGTCCCGCCGGTCACCAGCACGTCGGCGGGCAGCCAGCAGGACACCAACGCGCAGACCATGCTCGGGGCGTACGCGAATGCGGGGTTCCTGACCATCAGCGGGCAGCCCTCAGCCCCGGCCACGCTGGCGGTGATCGTGACCCCGCAGACCGCGCCGTCCGACGGCAGCGCCGATCCGCTCGACCAGCTGCTCGTGCCCGTGGCCGAGGAACTGGCCGCCAAGAGCTCGGCCACCGTGGTAGCGGGGGTCTCGGCGGATTCGGGCCCGGGCAGCCCGATCGCCGTGCTGCGCGCGAGCACCGCGGCCAGCAAGGTTTCCACAGTCGATGACGCCGACTTCGTGGCCGGGCAGAGCGTGGTGATCCAGGCGCTGGCCACGCAGCTGAACGGCGGCAATCCGGGCAGCTACGGGTTCGCCAACGGCGCCAGCGCCGTGGCGCCGACTCCCGCGCCCACGCCCAGCGCGAGCACCTCCCCGACCGCGACGGCCTCACCGGCCAGCAAGAAGCCGAAGAAGTGAGCCGGGCCAGGGGGCTGATCGCGGTCGCGGCGGCGGGCGTGACCGCGGCCGGCGCGGCCAGGCTCGCGTACGCCGCCGCGAACCAGCGGCCGCCGGGCGGGACCAAGACCTGGTCGCGCACCAATCACCGGGGCGAACCGGTCACCCTGCTCGAAGGGCCCGCGGTGGCGGTCGGCGCGATCGTCGGCGCGCTGGCTCAGGCCGGCCTGCGGTCGGTGACCGGGTCGGCGGGTCCGGCGGGTCCGGGCGCGTGGCGGCCTGCCCTGGCCGTAGCGGCCGCAGGGGCGGGAGCCGCGGCCTTCGGTGCCTACGACGACCTGGCCGGGTCCGGGGACCGGCGCGGGTTCCGCGGCCATCTGGGCGCCTTGCGGAACGGCGAGGTCACCACCGGCACGGTCAAGCTGGGCGGCATCGGCGTCACCGGGATCGTCAGCGCCGTGCTAGCCGGAGGCTCACCCGCCGATGTCGTCATCAACGCCGGGCTCGTGGCCGGGGGAGCGAACCTGCTCAACCTGTTCGACCTGCGGCCGGGCCGGGCCATCAAGGTCGCCGTCGCCTCCGGCGCGCTGATCGGCGCGGGCGGGACCCGCACCGGCCGCGGGGCTGGCATCGCGGCGCCTCCAGCGGCGGCGGGCTGGCCCTGCCGCCTCTGGCGGCGGCCCTGGCGATGCTGCCCGAGGATCTGGGCGAGCGGGCCATGCTCGGCGACTGCGGGGCGAACGCTCTGGGCGCCATGCTGGGCGCCGCGGCGGTGGGCCTGCCAAGGCCGGCCCGGATCACGCTGCTCGCCGGGATCACCGGCCTGACCGCGGCCAGCGAGAAGGTCAGCTTCACCAAGGTGATCGAGCGCACGCCGCCCCTGCGCCGGCTGGACATGCTGGGCCGGCGCCCGGCCGATCCGGCGCCCGGCGTACTCATTCCCGCCCAGCGCGGGGATCCGGCGACCTTCGCGGGCGCTGCCACCACGCTCCGTTCGGCTGAAGATACCGACCCAGCCCCGCCAGAGGAGTGACCATCCCGGTGGCCGAGCGGGGGAATGCTCGGCGACGGGTCGGGGGGATGGGCCGCGCTGCGGTGCTGATCGGCGCGATCACCATGCTGGCGCGGGTGATCGGTTTCGGCCGGCAGGTGGTGTTCGCGCATACCGTACAGGCCCAGTGTCTCGGCACCGCCTACACCACCGCGAACATGGTGCCGAACATCATCTATGACATCGTGATGGGCGGGGCGCTCACCGCCGTGGTGGTGCCCGTGCTGGCCGGTCCGGCCCGCGGCCCGGCCGCGGACCGCGACCAGGTCCGGCAGACGTCGGCCGCGCTGCTCAGCTGGGCGGTGCTGCTGCTCGTCCCGGTCAGCGCGGTGGTGGCGATCGCCGCGCGGCCGCTGGTATCGGTGCTGCTTGGTGCGGCGCCCGGGTGCCCGCGGTCGGACATGGTCGCCCTGGGCACCCGGATGCTCATCGTGTTCGCGCCGCAGATCCTCCTCTACGGCCTGGCGGTGGTGCTGTACGGCATCCTGCAGGCGCACCGGAGGTTCGTCGCCCCCGCGCTGGCTCCGGTGCTGTCCAGCCTGGTCGTCATCGGGGCGTACTTCTGGTTCGACGCGGTGGCGGACGGGTCCCAGGACCTGCACCGCCCGGTGCCCGACGTCGCCTGGATCGTCCTGGCCGCCGGGACGACGGCCGGGGTCGCGGCGCTGGTGGTGACCCCGGCCGTGCCGGTCGCCCGGCTCCGTCTCCGGCTGCGGCCGGTGCTGCGGTTCCCGGCCGGGATCGGCAGGCGGGTCCGGTCCCTGGCCGTGGCCGGCATCGCCACGCTCATCGCCCAGGACGCCTCGGTGGCGGTGGTGATCGTGCTGGCCAACTCGCGCGTCGGCGGCGGCGCGCTGGTCCTCTACAGCTTCGCCTGGGCGGTCTTCTTCCTGCCCTACGCCGTCCTGGCCGTGCCGATCGCGACCAGCGCCTTCCCCGAACTGTCCGTGCGCGCCGACACCTTCGACGCCACTACGGCCGCCTCGACCCGCGCCGTGATGGTGGCGTCCTGGCTCGGGGCGGCCGCGATAGCGGGCACCTGCCTTCCGCTGGCCCGGGTCTTCCAGTCCCACGTGGGCCAGGCGGCCGACGCCAGGCAACTGGCCGTGACCCTGGCCGCGTTCGCGCCCGGACTCGTCGGCTACGGCCTGACCGCCAATCTGTCCCGGGTGCTGTACGCAGACGGGCGGAGCCGCGCCTCGGCCATGGCGGTCAGCGGCGGCTGGCTGCTCGTGATCATCGCCGACCTGCTGATCGTGCCGTTCGTGCCGCCGTCCCAGGTCGTGCCCTGGCTCGGGGCGGGCACCGCCATCGGGCTGACCGGGTCCGGGGTGGCCCTGCTGCTGCTGGTCCGCCGGTTCCGCGGGCCCGGCGCGCTGCGTGGCTGTGCCCGGGCCGCGATCGCCGGGCTGGCCGGCGCGCTGGCCGGGACGGCCGCCGGGCTGGGCGTGGCGATCGGCGTCCCGGTGAGCGGCTTCCTGCCCAACGTGGCCGTTACCCTGCTGGCCAGCGGCGCCGTACTCGCGGCCTTCCTGGCCGTCGTGGCGCTGACCGACGGGGGAGACCTGCGTGCGGTCCTCCGCCGGGTGATCCGCCCGTGAGGCTCGCGCTTGTCCTCGGCACCAGCACCGGCGGGACCGCGCGGCACGTCAAGATGCTCGCGGCTGGCTGCGCGGCCCGCGGCCTGCCGGTCGAGGTGTTCGGCCCGGCGCAGACCGATCGCGACTTCGCCTTCGGCGCCGGGACGGCGCGGGTCGGCTTCACCGCGGTGGAGATCGCCGACCGGCCGCGGCTGCTCCGTGACCTGCGGGCGATCGCGCGGCTGCGCCGCCTGTTCCAGGCCTGGCGGCCCGACGTGGTGCACGCGCACGGCCTGCGGGCCGGAGCGCTGACCGCGATCGCCGTGGCGTTCGTCCGGACCGCTACGACCGGTCCGGCGCTGATCGTCACCGTCCACAACGCGCCTCCCGCGGGCGGCCTGACCGGCGCCATCTACCGCGTGCTCGAGCTGATCGTCGCGCGGAACGCCGGACTCGGTGCTGTGCGTGTCCGCCGACCTGGAAGACCGTATGCGTGCCGCGGGCGCACGCCGGGTCGGCCACGCCGTCGTGCCCGCCGTGCGCATCTCGCTGACGGATGGCGTTTCCGCGGAAACGCGCGCGGCGATCCGCGCCGAATTCGGGGCGGTCCCCGGCCAGGCCATCGTGCTGGCCGTCGGCAGGCTGGCCGCGCAGAAGGGGTTCGGCCTCCTGCTCGACGCCGCCGCTCGCTGGGGCGACATCCAGCCCGAGCCGCTGCTCGTCATCGTCGGCGAGGGACCGCTCGCGGCCGGACTGGAATCCCGGGCGGCATCGCTCGGGCTCACGGTGCGGTTCACCGGCCAGCGCGCCGACGTGCCGGCCCTGCTGGCCGCCGCGGATGTGTTCGTGCTGCCCAGCGTGTGGGAGGGACAGCCGCTCATCCTGCAGGAGGCGCTACGGGCCGGGGTACCCATCGTGGCCACGCGCGTCGGCGGGATCCCCGAGCTGGCCGGGGAGGACGCCGCGATCCTCGTTCCGCCGGGCGACGCGCAGGACCTCGCCGACGCGGTGCGCGCCGTGCTCGGCGATGCCGCCCTGGCCGCCCGGCTGCGTAAGGCCGCCGCGGGCCGAGCCCGGGACCTGCCCGACGAGGATGCGGCGGTCGCCGCGGCGCTGGCCGAATACCGCCGTCCGCGGTGAGCGAAAACCCCTCCCGCGCAGTGCCACCCGGGGCGCACAATGAAGCGTGACTTACGGCCAGGCAGGAGTGGTGTGCCCGCAATGCGGCAGCGCCGCCGCGGTGCACTCGATCGACGGATGGGCCGCGATGGCCCAGGCGAACGATGGGCGGGCCAGTGGCAGCCTACGCGCCGATGCCGGGGTACGGCCGGGCCGCGCAGCCTGGGTTCCCGGACCCGTCTTACCAGCAGCCCGGGTTCCCCAGCCGTCGCCGCAGTCCGGGTTCCCGGATCCCTCGCAGTACCAGCAGTCGGGGTTCCCGGATCCCTCGCAGTACCAGCGCGCCCGCACCCTCGGTCCCGCCGGCCCGGCCAGCAGCCCGGGTTCTCCGGCCGGGCCGCCGTCCGGCCAGCCGTCCGGGTATCGCGGCGGGAGCCGTGGCAGAGCCAGCCGCCGCCCAGGAGGACCAGCAGCTGGGAACGGCAGGCGACAGCTCTGCCTTCGAGGACGCCATCGCCGATGCCGCCCTGGGCGCGGCCACGAAGGCCATCGGCCGGGCGATCGGGCCGCAGGATGCGCCAGGCGTTCGACGAGCGCGTGGTGCCAGCCATGGCCGCCCGGCAGGAGGCGGTGCTGCGCGAGCGGATGGCGGTCGCCCAGCGGCATCCCGACCTGCGCGCCTGCCTCAATGACCAGGTGGTCTTCCTGGCCGGCGGCACCCGCGTACTGCCGCTGGCCAGTGCCATGCGCGGTGCGCACCGTCGAGCAATCCGACGCGCTGGTCGCCCAGCTGCGCAGCTGACCTCAGTCAGCCGGTTCCAGACGTTGTGCCCGGGTAGGCTTCAGGCGGTCTCGTCCCAGCGCCGCCGGACGGCGGCCAGGCCATCATCGGTCAGCGATCCGTACAGGCGCAGCCGGGCCACGCCGCCGTCGGGAAAGATGTTCAGCCGGACGTGCGTGGCCGGCCCGCCGTCCACCCGGAACCGGTGCGGGGTGTCGGGCAGCAGCCTGACCCGGGGCAGCAGGTCACGCCAGGCCCGCTCATCGGCCAGCGACCCGGTCGGCGGGGACCCGGCGGCGTCCATCGTCTGCAGCGAGGCGGACTCGGGCTGATTCCCCCGGTACCAGGACGTGTCGATCTCCGCGAGGTGGATGACACCGCGCCCGGCCAGCCGGATGACCAGCCACTCGTAGCCCGGCTTCCGGCGCCTGCGGGTTTCCCAGCCCTCGCCCATCACCCGGGACAGCCCGGGAGAGATGACGTTGCGGGGCGAGGAGTAGAACTGGTCGCTGCGCGCGGCGATGTCCGCTCCGTTCTCCAGGGCCGCCAGGTCAACGGTGAGGCCCTCCAGCATGGCCGGATCGGGCACCACCTCACCGTGGACGTGCAGCCGGGCCACGCCGCCATCGGGGAAGATGTTCAGCCGGACATGGGTGGACCGGCGGCCGGAGGTCACACTGAACGCGTGCCTGGCGTTACCGGTCAGCAGGGCGCGCGGCACGATCTCCCGCCACCGGCCCGGGCCCGGATCGGCGGTGAGTTCCTCGAGCGAGGGATACCCGCTGACCGAGCACGCGTCGGCCGAACAGGCCTGCGGGTAGTTGCCGGTGAAGAACGCGGTGTCGACCACGATGGAGTGCACCACCCCGGGCACGCCGAGCCGGACGATCACCCAGTCCCGGGCGGACCGATCCGGTTGCGTCCCGCCGGGCCCGCGCCGCCGGCGGGTCTCCCACCCGTCGTACACCTGCCCTTTGGCGTCGTACGTCCCGGGCACGAAGGCCGGCGCGTCCGGCTTGATCAGGTTCTCCTTGGCGGCGAAGAACTCGTTGCTGGCCGCCACGACCGACCCGCGCAGCCGCAGCAGATCAGGGAGAAGTTGCTCATCCATGGCTAGTTTCTTCCCCTTCAGCCCCGGTTAAGCAGCCGGCCGACTGGCTCACCATCCGGCGCACCGCTGTCGGGATCAAGCAGCGCTCGTGCCCCGCAGCCACGTCTGCCGGACCCGCCCGGTCAGGGTCCGGCCCGCGTACGGGGTGACCGGGTGCCGGTGCAGCAGCCGGGCCGCCTCCACCAGGTAGGTTTCGTCCGGATCGAAGGCCACCAGGTCGGCGTCGTACCCCACCGCCAGGGACCCCTTGGCCGAGAGGCCGGCCAGCCGGGCCGGGGCGGTTGCCATCCACTGGACCACTTCATCCAGCGTCCGCCCGCGTCGCCGGGCCACCGTCCAGACCGCGGACAGACCCAGCTGGAGCGACGCGATGCCGCCCCACGCCGCGCCGAAGTCACCCGGGGCCTTCAGCTCCGGCGGGCAGGGCGAGTGATCGGACACCACGCAGTCGATGACGCCGGCCTCCAGGCCGCGCCACAACGCCTCCCGGTTGGCCGCGTCCCTGATCGGCGGGCAGCACTTGAACTCGGTGGCGCCGTCGGGCACCTGCTCGGCCGCGAAGTACAGGTAGTGCGGGCAGGTCTCGGCGGTCAGCCGGATGCCCGCCCCCTTGGCCCCCGCGATCATGGCCACGCACTCGGCCGCGGACAGGTGCACGATATGTGCCCGGGCTCCGGTGGCGGCCGCGGCCCCGATCACCTTCTCGATCGCGCGGCGCTCCGCGACCGGCGGCCGGGACGCCACGAACGAGCCATAGTCACGGCCGGAGGCGGACCCTGCCTTGACCTCCGCCGCGTCCTCCGCGTGCACGATCAGCAGCGCGTCCATGGCCGCCAGCGAGCCCAGCACGGACCGCAGGTCCGCCGCCTCGAGTGGCGGGAACTCCGGAACCCCGGAATCGATCAGGAAGCACTTGAACCCGGTCACCCCCGCCTGGTGCAGTGGCCGCAGCGCGTCGGTGTTCCCCGGCACCGCGCCGCCCCAGAAGGCCACGTCGACCCAGCACTTCCCGGCCGCCGCCGCGCGCTTGTCCGCCAGCGCCGCGACCGACACGGTGGGCGGCAGCGAGTTGAGCGGCATATCGCAGATCGTGGTCACCCCGCCGGCCGCGGCCGCGCGGGTGGCGGTCGCGAATCCTTCCCACTCGGTCCGGCCCGGCTCGTTGACGTGCACGTGGGTGTCGACCAGGCCCGGTAGCAGCGCGAGGTCGCCGAGATCGACGTCACTGGCCCCCTCCAGGGGCTCGGCGTAATCGGCGATGGCCGCGATGGTCGGCCCGCTGACCGCGACCGCCGCCGGCCGCGTTCCCTCGGGCAGCACCGCCCGCCGGGACCGGACGACCAGGTCATACCTCATCGGACCGGATCACGACCCGGCGCGGGCGCCAGCCGGTCCAGCAGTTCGGTGAACAAGATGGAACAGTTGACGTCAAACCGCAGGTCGTACGTGTGCACATCGGCAGTCTCTCACCTCCGGCGGCGGACGCCCCGCGCCGCGCCGCCCCAGATGCACACCCATGAGCGTGTCGCCTGGTTATAGGTGTCGAAATGCATGATCATTGTCTCGTTCATTCATCTATGCGCCACGCCACCGCCAGTTGTACGTTACAGAGGCCCGCTAGAACTAACGACATCGCACAAGAGGGGTCGATGACGATGCATGTGCTCGATAGGCCCGGTATCGCCCGGCGCGTCGCTAAGACGTACGCCGCTATCGGCGCGGTGGCCGCAGTTCTGGTCGGCATGACCGCGTTTGCTCTCCCGGCGGGCAGCGAAGACACACCAGCCCACGCCCACGTACACCGTGCGCACGATCCTGTCCGGTAAGAGCCTCCATCATTGGTACACCAAGGCTGGATCCAAGGTGCGGCACTCCGAGCCGCTGGCCGATCCGGATGACATCACGCGGATCGGCAACGACCTGTTCACCGCGTTCCAGAACGGCGTGGGCCCGCAGGGCCAGGCCAGCCCGGACGGGAACCGGGACAGCACGGTTGTCGAGTTCACCTTGTCCGGCAAGTTCGTAGCCCAGTGGGACATCCTGGGCAAGTGCGACGGGCTGACCGCCAATACGTCCGCCGGGCTGGTCGTCGCCACGGTCAACGAGGACGCGAACTCCAGCCTGTACACCATCGACCCGTCCAACGGCCAGGTCGTGCACTATTCCTACTACCGGCCGCTGCCCCACAAGGGCGGCACCGACGCCATCTCCTTCTACAACGGCCTGATGCTGATCAGTGCGTCGGCGCCGGGCACCACCGGGGCGGCCGCGCCGAAGCCGTACTACCCGGCGGTGTACGTGGTGACCCTGAACCGGGCCAAGCACCTGGCGTACTTCAGGGCGCTGTTCTACGACGAATCGCACGCGTCCGCGGCCAACGGACCGCACGTCGGCGGTCCGGTCAGGCTGGGCCTGACCGACCCGGACTCCAACGAGGTGGTACCGGGCTTCGAGCCCCGCTTCGCCGGCGACTTCATGCTGACCAGCCAGGGGGACAAGGAACAGATCTACGTACACGTCACGGCGTACCGGGCACGGGCGCCTGTGGGTACTTGACCTGTCCCAGTCGGTCGATGACACGGCCTGGTCGACGAGCTGGCACGGCGCGTACTACGCCGCCAGCACCGGCGACGACACGGTTGTCGAGATCGAGGGCTCGTTCTGGCCGGGCACCGCGTTCGTGGCCGTGACCCCGTGCGACGCCAACAATGCGCCCGCCACCTGCCCGGCGCCCGGTTTCCCCGCCAATTACCTGGGTCACCTGGACATGTACACCGGCCGCATCGACCGCGTGCTGGTACGCGGCGCGGCCCTGCACCCGCAGGGCATGATCTTCGTCGCCTTCTGAGGTAACCGGGGCTAGGTCCTCACGATGTGCTCGGGCCGGACCGGGACGCGGGTCAGGTCCCGGCCGGTGGCGGCGCGGATGGCGGCCACCACCGCGGGCGTGGACGAGATCGTCGGCGGCTCGCCCACCCCGCGCAGGCCGTACGGGGCGTGCGGGTCGGCGAGTTCGAGCACGTCGAGCCGGACCGGCGGCATGTCCAGGATGGTGGGGATCAGGTAGTCGGTGAAGGAGGGGTTCCTGACCACCCCGCCGGATATCTGGATCTCCTCCATGACGGCCAGGCCGAGGCCCTGGGCGATGCCGCCGTGGATCTGGCCCTCGACCGCCTGCGGGTTCATCGCCTTGCCGACATCCTGCGCGGTGGCGATCTCCACCACCTTGACCAGGCCGAGCTCGATGTCCACGTCGACGACCGCGCGGTGGGCGGCGAACGCGTACTGCACGTGGGCCTGGCCCTGACCGGTATCGGGATCCAGCGGGTGGGTGGGCCGGTGCCGCCAGGTCACCGTCGCCTCGGCCGGCTCGCCGAGCAGCCAGGTCAGGCCCGGTCCAGCGCCGGGGAGACACGTGCCGGCCCGGCGGTCCAGCTGCTCACGTACCGCCTGGCAGGCGGCCCGCACCGCGCCGCCAGTCACGTAGGTCTGCCGGGACGCCGACGACGACCCCGCGCTGGCGACGGAGGTGTCGGCCGGCAGGATCACTACCCGCTCCACGCCCAGCTCGGTCCTGGCGATCTGGGTCAGCACTGTGACCAGGCCCTGGCCGACCTCCGCGGCGGCGGTCTGGACCTGCGCGGTCGGTTCGCCGGCGATCAGCTCGAGGCGCACCCGGGCCGTGGAGTGGTCATCGAAGCCCTCGGAGAAGCAGACGTTCTTGATGCCGACTGCGTACCCGACGCCGCGCACGACCCCTTCGCCGTGCGTGGTGTTCGACACTCCTCCGGGCAGGCCGCGCAGGTCGCGGTCCGAGGCCGGCGCGGGCGGCAGAGGGCGGGATCTGACCAGGTTCAGGATCTCGGCCACCGGGGCGGCAGAGTCCACTACCTGCCCAGTCGGCATCACCGACCCCTCCCGCATCGCGTTCCTGATCCGGAGCTCCACCGGATCCATGCGCAGGACGGCGGCGAGCTTGTCCATCTGCGCCTCGTAGGCGAAGCAGGCCTGGACGGCGCCGAACCCGCGCATCGCGCCGCACGGCGGGTTGTTGGTGTAGACGGCGTAGCAGTCCATCGCGACGTGAGGCACCTCGTAGGGGCCGATGCCCAGGGTCGCCGCGTTGGCCGCCACGGCCGGAGAGCTCGACGCGTACGCGCCGCCGTCGAGCACGATGTCCGCCTTGACATAGACCAGCCCGCCGTCCGCGGTGCTGCCGTGCTCATAGCGGAGCGAGGCCGGGTGCCGGTGCACGTGGCCGAAGAAGGACTCTTCCCTGGAGTACACCATCTTGACGGGCTTGCCGGTGCGCAGCGCGAGCAGGCAGGCGTGGATCTGCATGGACAGGTCTTCGCGGGCGCCGAACGCCCCGCCGACGCCGGACAGCGTGATGCGCACCTTGTCTTCGGGCAGGCCGAGGCTCGCCGCGATCTGACCCCGGTCCGCGTGCAGCCACTGGGTCGCCACGAACAGGTCGACGCCGTCCTCGGCGGGCACGGCCAGGCCTGATTCGGGGCCGAGGAACGCCTGATCCTGCATGCCAACCTGGTACTCGCCGCGGACCACGACGTCCGCTGGGGTGTCCGGGTGCCCCTTGCGGATCCGTACGTGCCGGACCAGGTTGCCGCCCTCGTGCAGGGCCGGGGCGCCGGGGGTCAGGGCCGCGCGGGCGTCGGTCACCGGCGGCAGCACCTCGTAGCAGGCGGCGATCCTGGCCACCGCCCGGCGGGCCGTTTCCGGATGGTCGGCCGCGACCAGCGCGACCGGTTCTCCCTGGTACCTGACCTGGCCGCAGGCGAGCACCGGCTGGTCCTTGTGCTCCAAGCCGTACGTCTTGCTGCCGGGCACGTCGTCGTGGGTGAGCACCGCGGTGACCCCGGGCAGGGTCACGGCCCGGGTGATGTCGAGCCCGGTGAGCCGGGCCCGGGGATGCGGGCTGCGCAGGGTGGCACCCCACAGCATGCCGTCCAGCCACAGGTCGGAGGAGTAGGCGAACTCCCCGGTCACCTTCTGCCTGCCGTCCGGGCGGGCCGGGCTGTCACCCACGCCGCCCCGCAGCCCGGACCCGGTGCGAGTGCTGGTCGCCGAACCCACCGCGGTGCTCATCGGCCCGCCTCCAGACGGAGCCGCGCGGCCCGGACGTCGCGGGCCGCGGCGGTCATGTCGGCGGTGCGCAGCTCGCCGCGTTCCACCAGGGGCGTGCCGCCGACCAGGAGCAGCTCGAGCGGTGCCGGCGGCCCGAAGACGAGCGCCGCCACCGGGTCACCGCCGGGCCCGTGGGCGATGGCGTCGTGCGCGAGCGTGTCGACCCGCCACAGCGCGATGTCGGCCAGCATCCCCGGCCGCAGCGCGCCGATCTCGTCGGCCCGGCCCAGGCAGGTCGCGCCGCCGCGGGTGCCGATCCACAGGGCCTGCCGCGCGGTCAGCGCGGCGGGCCCCTGCTCGTCCCTGACCCTCGCCGCGAGCAGGGCCTGGTGCAGCTCGCCGGCCAGGGCGGTACCCTCGCTTGACGCGGCTCCGTCGACGCCGAGGCCGACCGTGCCGCCGGCCCGCAGCAGCTGGCGTACGGGGGCGATGCCGGCGCCCAGCCGGGCGTTCGAGGTGGGGCAGTGCGCGACCGATGTGCCGGTCACGGCGAATCGCTTCACGGCCGGCTGGTCCAGGTGCACGCAGTGCGCCAGCCAGACGTCCTCCCCGAGCCAGCCGAGCTCGTCGGCGTACTCGGCCGGAGTCCGGCCGAGCGTCTGCCTGCAGTACATATCCTCCTCGCGGGTCTCGGCCAGGTGCGTGTGCATCCGGACGCCGAGCCCACGGGCCAGCTCGGCCGTCTCGCGCATGAGCCTGGAGCTGACCGAGAACGGGGAGCAGGGCGCCACCGCCACCCGCACCATGGCACCGGGGGAGGGATCGTGGAACCGGCGGACCGCCTCGGCAGTCGCGGCGAGCGCGTCGTCGGGATCCTCGACGATCTCATCGGGCGGCAGCCCTCCGGCCGACCGGCCGAGATCCATCGAACCGCGGCAGGGATGGAAGCGCAGCCCGACGGCCGTGGCGGCGGCGATCTCCGCCTCGAGTATGCCCTGCTTCCCGGGCGGGAAGATGTAGTGGTGGTCGGTGCTGGTGCTGCACCCGGACAGGGCCAGCCAGCCCAGTCCCGCCGTGGCCGCCGCGTGGACCTGCGCGGGGTCGATCCGGGCCCAGAGCGGGTACAGCTCGGTCAGCCAGTCGAACAACACGGACCGCTGCGCCCGGCCCTGGGTGAGCCACTGGTACAGGTGATGGTGCGTGTTAATCAGGCCCGGCGTGGCCAGGCAGCCGGTGCCGTCGACCCGGCGTGCCCCGTCTCTCGCGCTGCCGGGCGCCGGGCCCTCACCTACCGCGGTGATCCGGCCGCCACTCACCACGATGTGGCCGCTGCGGTGCTCGGCGCCGCTGTCGTCGTGCTGCCGGCCGTCCATGGTCGCGATCGCGCAGTTCTCGATCACCACCGGCCCTGGGGCCCGGCGCGGGGCCGTCACTCGGTGTTCCCGGCTATACGGGTGGCGGCCAGCCGCACGGCGTCCAGGATCTTCTCATACCCGGTGCAGCGGCACAGGTTCCCGGCCAGAGCTTCGCGGATGTCCGGGTCGGTCGGCACCCCCGCGGTGCGCCTCAGCAAATCGTGGGCCTGCATGATCAGCCCAGGAGTGCAGAAGCCGCATTGCACCGCGCCGGCATCGAGGAACGCCTGCTGCACCGGGTGCAACCCCCGGGCCCGTCCGCAAGGTTCTGGGGTCCGGCCAGGCCCTCGACTGTGACCACGTTGCGGCCCGACGCCTGCCCGGCCGCGACCAGGCACGCGCACACCGGCACGTCGTCGAGGAGGACCGTGCATGATCCGCACTCGCCCTGCTCACACGCATTCTTCGAGCCGGGCAGGGCGAGCCGCTCGCGCAGCACGAACAGCAGGCTCTCGCCCTCCCACACGTCGTCGGCGGTGGCCGGCTCGCCGTTGACCGTCATCGTCACCCGCATCCTGGCGCTCCGCCTTCCGCTCGATACGAATCCCAGGCCCAGGTCAGCGTGCGCCGGGCCAGCACCGACAGGGCGTGCCGGCGGTAAGCCGCGGTCCCGCGCACGTCGTCGATGGGCCGTGCCGCGGCCGCGACCAGTTCGCCGAACCGCTGGGTGACCTGGACCGGCAGGCGGCCCGCCGACTCCCACAGGCCCGCCCCGGCCAGCGCGCCGGCCAGGTATTCCTCGGCCGCCTCCGCGCGCAGCGGTGTCGGGCCCGCCGATCCGATGCCGGTGCCGACGGTACTGATCCGGGGAGGGGGACGTAGCTGCAGCGCGAAGGCGCAGACGGCGATGACCATCGCGTTCCTCGTGCCGATCTTGGCGAACTGCTGGGGTCCCGCGGCGACCGGGATCAGCACCGCGGTGATCAGCTCGTCGGCCGCCAGGGCGTTGCGCTTGGGCCCGGTGAAGAACTCGGCGGCCGGGATCAGCCGCGGGCCACGGGCCGACGTGGCCTCCACGGTCGCGCCGGCGGCCAGCAGCACCGGGTGGCAGTCCCCGGCCGGCGAGGCGGCGCCCAGGTTGCCGCCGACCGTGCCGCGGTTGCGGATCTGCGGAGATCCGACCGTCCGCGCGGCCATGGCCAGGCCCGGCAGCAGATCGCCCAGCTCGTCGATGAGCCGGGTGTAGGTCACCCCGGCCCCGAGGCGGACCTGGCCGTTGCCTCGCCGCCATGAGGTGAGCTCGCTGACCCGGTTCAGGTCGAGCAACGCCTCCGGCCGCCGCGCGTCGAAGTTGATCTCGACCATGACGTCGGTCCCGCCCGCGATCGGCACCGCGGCGGGATGCTCGGCCTTGGCCGCGATCGCCTCGGCCAGTGACCTGGGCTGCAGGAATTCCATTCGGTTAACAGGCCCAGCAGCTTCGTCAGCCGCAGCCTGGTGATCTTCAGCAGCTCCTCACGCACCACGGCCCGTTCGGTTTCTGGGCCGTTGCCCAGCCTGGCGTGCAGCTGGTCGAGTATGTCCTGGCCGGACAGGCCGCTGGCACAGATCAGGAATACGTGGCCGAACCGCTGCTCGTAGGCGAGGTTCCCGCCCGCCAGCGCCTGCCGCACCGCTTCTCCGGCCGCCGCCGCGCCCGACTGCTCGGCCGCCGACCATCCGCCGTCCGGAACCCGGTCCCCGATCCGGGGGTGCGCCTTCATACTCTCGACGATATCGTCCCAGCTCAACGCCGTGAAGGCAGCATTCACCGCGTCCCGCAGGGCGGCCGGGTCCGGATACGGGCGGCCGTCGGCGACCATCGTCGCGAACGATGCCGACGCGCAGCATGCGAGCACGCTCCGCTCGGCGGCCCCGGGCGGGGCCGCGTTGAACGCCGCCAGCGTACAGGCCTGCGGATCGGTGCTCACCACGCGAACATCCAATCAGCCGGTCCTGCGCACGTGATAGCCGCTTATCGAATCAATCGGTGCTCACCTGGCTCCGGCCGTTTTGTAGCTTTCGCTAAACGGGGACGGTTAGGGTGCGCGAGAAGGGTTCGTCGCCAGGAGGTGATCCCTTGCGAGTGCGGGATTTGCTCGACGTGCCCGGTCTGGGCCTGCGGCTGCTGACGGACATCTCCGGCGTGGATCGCGTGATCCGGCACGTGTACACCACGGACCTGCCCGATCCGAGCCGCTACCTGACCCCGGGTGACCTGGTGCTGACCGGCATGATCTGGTGCCGGGAGCCGGAGGACGCCGACCGGTTCGTCAGGGCCCTGGCGCGGGCGGGAGCCGCGGTGCTCGGTGCCGGGGAGGCGCTCGGCGAGGTGAAGCCCGAGCTGATCGAGGCCTGCGGAAGGCACGGGATCACTCTGCTCGCGGTGCCGGCCGAGACCTCGTTCGCCGCCGTCACCGAGGAGGTCGGGCGCCGCCTGAACGGCGACCGGGCCACGGCCATGACCAGGGTGCTCGGCCGGCGCAGGCTGCTGCTGTCCGCGGTGGCCGAGGGGGCCGGCCTGGAGGCGATGTTCCGGCTGATGGGCCGCGAGATCGGCGCCGAATGCTGGCTGCTCACCGCGAGCGGCCGGCTCGTCGGCGGAACCGGGCCGTCCCTGCCCGCGCCTCTCGCGCTCCGGCTGGCCGGGGAATACCTCAGGGCGGACCGGCTGCCGGCCACGGTGCGGGTCAGCGAGCCGCAGATTCCCGCGGGCGGCGACGGGAAGTACTCGCTGTTCGCCGTGGGCGGGGAGCCGAGGATCACCAGCTGGTTCCTGGCCTGCGCAGGGCACGATCACGAACGGGGCCCCAAAGCTCACGAGCTGCGCGAATCGGTCGCCGAGCTGGCCGCGGACGCGGCCCTGGAGCGGGCGCGGCTGGATGCCGGACGGGCCGGTGACCGCAAGCTGGCGGAGGCGATCATCACCATGCTCGCGTCGGATCCGGCCGAGGGAGCCGCCCCGGCCGAGGTCGCCTCGCTGATGCGCGCGGCCGGGCTGCCGCCCGACGGGCGTTACCTGGTCGCCGCGATGAGCGCGGAAGCCGACCGGATGACCGGCCCGAACGCCGATCGCTGGCGCTGTGACCTGGCCGAGGAACTGGCCCTGCCCCACGCCGACGGCACGATAGTCGCCCCGCTCGGCGACCAGATGATAGCGCTCGTCCCGCTGCCGGCCGGGTCCGCCCCGCGAGCCCCTGAAGGACTCGATCCCCAGCACCCCCAGCACCCCCAGCACCCCCAGGACTCCCCGCGAGCCGGTGCTGATCCGGCCGCGCACGCGTTCGCGGCCCGGCTGCGCGTGGCCCAGCCGGTGCTGGAGTCCGACCGGTCCCGCGTCAGGCTGACCGCGGGCGTCAGCACGCCGGCCGAGGGTGTGACCGCCCTGGACGGAGCGCTGCACGAGGCGCAGAGCGCCCTCCGGCTCGCCGCGATGCGGGCGGCCGCCATGGGCCCGGCACCCGCCGTCTCGGTGGTGACCAGCGACGAGGTGGCCTCGCACGAGCTCCTGCTGGCCAGCGTGCCCGGCAGCGTGCTGCGCTCCTTCCGGGAGCGGCTGCTCGGCCCGCTGCTGGCCTACGACGAGCGGCACCGGGCCGAGTTGCTGCCCACCCTGCGAGAGTTCCTGGCCTGCTCGGGTTCGTGGAACGCGTGCGCGGCTGCGATGTACGTGCACGTCAACACGGTGCGGTACCGGATCAGGCGCATCGAGGAGCTGACCGGACGCGATCTTTCCCGCCTGGACGACCAGGTGGATTTCTTCCTCGCCCTGCGGATTCGCTAGCTTTGTCCGGGTGGTGGTGATCCGATTCGCCTCGGCGGCGGACGCGGCGCAGATCGCGGCCGTGATGCGGGACAGCTGGTTCGCCGCCTACGACGGCATCATCGCACCCATGCTCATCGACCAGGCCACGGCACCCGACGGAGGTGCCCTGATCCGCCAGTCGTTCCGGACGCGGCCCTGGCAGCGCATGATCGCGGCGGTCATCAGCGAGACGCAGCCCGCGGGAGACGCGGGAGACGCGGGGGACGCGGGAGACACCGCACCGGACGGCCTCGTCGGCTACGCGTCCTTCGGGCCGGAACGGGACGTGCTGGGCATGCCCTGGCCCCATCCGCTGACCTCGGCGGGCTCAGACGGCCGGGTCGCCGAACTCTACGCGCTGTACGTCCACCCGGCCTGGTGGTCGACCGGCACCGGGCGGGCGCTCATGGACCGGGTCCTGGCCAAGGTCCGCGCGGCCGGGTACGCGTGCATCACGCTGTGGGTGCTGGAAGCCAACGCCCGCGCGCGCCGCTTCTACCAGCGGGCCGGGTTCGCCCCCGACGGCGCCCGCCACGTCCTCGATGATCTCGGCGGGGTCACCGAGATCCGCTACCGGCGCGCGCTGAGCCGCTAGCCAGGCTCGGGGAGTTCGTCGGCGATCTCGGCCAGGACGGCGGAACCGACGCCGGCCAGGTCGGCGCCGGGAACCCGCCCCCGGCCACTGAATGCTGCCCCGGCCCGGCCGGCGCTAGGTGCTCACCAGCCGCGGGCGCGCCACTCACCCAGATGGGGGCGTTCGGCCCCGAGCGTGGTGTCGTTGCCGTGCCCTGGATACACCCAGGCCGCGTCCGGGAGCCGGCCGAACAGGCGCTCGGTGACGTCGGAGATCAGCGAGGTGAAATCCGAGGGGGAATTGGTCTTGCCCACGCCGCCGGGGAACAGCGAGTCCCCGGTGAACACGTGCGGCGCGTCGGCCAGCCTGCCGTCGGCGTCGTAGAGCACGGCCAGGCTGCCCGGCGTGTGCCCGCGCAGATGAATGAGCGACACCGCGCAATCGCCGAAGGTGAGGACCTCGCCGTCCTCCGCGCGGCGGCCGACCTGGACCGGAAGCTCGTCCGCGTCGGCGGGGTGCGCGACCACCACCGCGCCGGTACGACTCTGCACCTCGGGCAGCGCCTGCCAGTGGTCCGCGTGCCGGTGCGTCGTGACGATGATGCCCACCGGCGTGTCGCCGATCAGCTCGATCAGCCGGCCCGCCTCATTGGCCGCGTCGATCAGCAGCCCCTGGCCCGTGCTGGTGCAGCGCAGCAGGTAGGCATTGTTGTCCATCGGGCCCACCGCTATCTTGGTCACGGTCAGGCCGTCGATCTCACGAGTGTCGGGCGGGCCGCCGACATGAACCTCTCCCGAGTATGCCACCTTCAAAACCTATACCGAACGCACCTGGCTACCACCATCCGCGCCGGCGCTTTGCCTCCCGGCGTGTCCGCCCAACTCAGCTGGAGCGCCGCGTGAAGATACTTGTGCTGGCTGGTCGCCACGTGCACGAGCTGCTCGGATACCGAGAGTGCGCGGACGTGATGCGCCAGGCCCTGACGGACCTGGCCCGCGGCCGGATCCAGCAGCCGCTGCGCACGGTCGTCCGGCCGCGGGACGCGGCCGGCTTCATGGGCCTGATGCCCGCCTACTCTCCCGGCGGCTACGGGCTGAAGGCGATCTGCGTCACGCCGGGCAACCCGGCCATCGGCAAGGATGCGCACCAGGGCGGCGTGCTGCTGTTCGCCGCGGACACGGGGGAGCCGCTGGCGCTGGTGAACGCGTCGGCGGTCACCGAGATCCGAACCGCCGCGGTCTCCGCCGTCGCCACCGGTCTGCTGGCCCGGCCCGGGCGCGGCCGAGCTGGCCATCGTCGGTACCGGCGTCCAGGGCCGGGCGCACGCGTACGCCCTGGCCGCGACCAGGCCGCTGTCCGGGATCCGAGTCACAGGACGTGACCTGGCCCGGGCGCGTGAGGTGGCCGCGGAGCTGGCCGGGACCCTTGGCCTGCCGGTGACCGCCGCCGGTTCCGTGCCCGAGGCGGTGAAGGGGGCGGACATCGTGGTCACCGCCACCAGTTCGGCCCAGCCGGTGCTGCGCCGGGAGTGGCTCGCCGCGGGCAGTCACGTCAACGCGGTCGGCGCGTGCGTGCCCCAGGCCCGGGAGATCGACACCGCGACCATGGCCGAGGCGGCCCTGTTCGCCGACAGCCGCGAGTCGGTTTGCCACGAGGCCGGCGACTACCTGCTGGCGGCCCGGGAAGGCGCCGACAACCCGGTCCGGGCCGAGCTCGGCGAGCTGCTCACCGGGACCGCGCCAGGCCGCGCCGACGACGGCGAGATCACCGTGTTCGAGTCGCTCGGCCTTGCCGCCGAGGACCTGGCCGCCGCTAGCTACCTGTATGAGAAGGCCACCCGCCTGGGTGCCGGCACCACTGCCGAGTTCTAGCCGGTTCGGAACCGATGGATGTGGCACGCTGATGGCCCTTTTAGGTACGATGCCGCACCCAGATGGCTCAGGGGCGGGCGGGCTTGGGCGTGCTTCGCTATCGTGGAGGGGAGCGGGGCGGGCATAACGGCGGTCGAATTTGTGCTTGATATTGAGAACGGGTTGAGCCCGGGCGCGGCGACCAAAATGTCAGACCCCCCGGCTACCATCGCCAAGCGATCCGTCTACCCGTTCCCAGGACCCCCAAGAGAGCAGAGGCGCAGTGGCTGACCGGCTTGTCGTTCGCGGCGCCCGCGAGCACAACCTGAAGGACGTTTCGCTTGACCTGCCGCGGGACGCCATGATCGTGTTCACCGGGCTGTCCGGTTCGGGCAAGTCCAGCCTGGCCTTCGACACCATCTTCGCTGAGGGCCAGCGACGGTACGTCGAGTCGCTGTCCGCCTACGCCCGGCAGTTCCTCGGCCAGATGGACAAGCCCGACGTCGACTTCATCGACGGGCTGTCGCCCGCGGTCTCGATCGACCAGAAGTCCGCGAGCCGGAACCCGCGCTCCACGGTGGGAACGATCACCGAGGTCTATGACTACCTGCGGCTGCTGTACGCCAGGATCGGCAAGCCGCACTGCCCGATCTGCGGCCGGCCGATCGCCCGGCAGACCCCGCAGCAGATCGTGGACCGGGTGATGGAGCTGGAGGAGGGGACCAGGTTCCAGGTCCTCGCGCCGGTGGTCCGGGGGCGCAAGGGCGAGTACGGCGAACTGCTGCGGGAGCTGCAGACCAAGGGCTACTCCCGGGCCCGGGTGGACGGCACCATCGTCCGGCTGGACGAGGCGTTGACGGGCCAGCTGCCCGCGCTGAAGAAGTACGAGAAGCACGACATCGAGGCGATCGTCGACCGGCTGGCGGTCAAGGACACGGCGCGGCGCAGGCTGACCGACTCGGTGGAGACCGCGCTCGGCCTGTCCGGCGGGGTAGTGATCCTCGACTTCATCGACCTGCCGGAGACCGACCAGCACCGCGAGCGGATGTACTCCGAGCACCTGGCCTGCCTGTATGACGACCTGTCCTTCGACGAGCTCGAGCCGCGCTCGTTCTCGTTCAACTCGCCGTGGGGCGCCTGCCCGGAGTGCACCGGGCTGGGCACCAAGCTCGAGGTCGATCCGGAACTGATCGTCCCGGACGTGAGCAAGTCGCTGGCCGACGGCGCGCTCGCGCCGTGGAGCAGCGGGCAGCTCAGCGACTACTTCGTCCGGCTGATCGAGGCCCTGGGCCAGACGATCGGGTTCCGGATGGACACGCCGTGGACGAGGCTGCCCGCCGCCGCCCGCCAGGCCCTGCTGCGCGGGTACGACGGGCAGGTGCACGTCCGGTACCGGAACAGGTACGGCCGGGAGCGCTCGTACTACACGACGTTCGAGGGCGTGATCCCGTGGGTCGAGCGGCGGCATGCCGAGGCGGAGTCGGACTCGAGCCGGGAGAAGTTCGCCGGGTACATGCGCGAGGTTCCGTGCCCGTCCTGCGGCGGCGCCCGGCTGAAGCCGGTGTCGCTGGCGGTGACCGTGGACGGCCGGTCGATCGCCGAGCTGTGCGCGCTGCCCGTCGGGGAACTGGCCAAGCAGCTGCTCACGCTGGAGCTGTCCGACCGCGACCGGCAGATCGCCGGGCGGATCATCAAGGAAGTCAACGCCCGGATGGGCTTCCTGCTGGACGTCGGGCTGGACTACCTCACCCTGGACCGCGCGTCGGCCACGCTGGCGGGCGGTGAGGCCCAGCGGATCAGGCTGGCCACCCAGATCGGCTCGGGGCTGGTCGGGGTGCTGTACGTGCTCGACGAGCCGTCCATCGGGCTGCACCAGCGGGACAACCACCGGCTGCTCGAGACGCTGCTGCGGCTGCGGGACCTGGGTAACACGCTGATCGTCGTCGAGCACGACGAGGACACGATCAGGGCCGCGGACTGGGTGGTGGACATCGGGCCGCGGGCGGGGGAGCACGGCGGCCACATCGTGGTCTCCGGGACGGTCGCCGACCTGCTGGCCAGCCCGGACTCGCTGACCGGGGCCTACCTGGCGGGACGGCAGATCATCCCGGTGCCCGCCACCCGCAGGCCGCGGAAGGCGAACCGGGAGGTCGCGGTCAAGGGCGCCGCCGAGCACAACCTGCGCGGCGTGGACGTGGCGTTCCCGCTCGGCTGCCTGGTGGCGGTCACCGGGGTGTCGGGCTCGGGCAAGTCGACCCTGGTCAACGACATCCTGTACAAGGCGCTGGCCCGGGAGCTGAACGGCGCCCGCACGGTGCCCGGCAGGCACGTCCGGGTGACCGGGATCGCAGCACCTGGACAAGGTGGTCCACGTTGATCAAGGTCCGATCGGGCGCACCCCGCGGTCCAACCCGGCCACCTACACCGGCGTGTTCGACCACGTGCGGAAGCTGTTCGCGGCGACCACCGAGGCCAAGATCCGCGGCTACCAGCCGGGCCGGTTCTCGTTCAACGTGAAGGGCGGCCGGTGCGAGGCCTGCTCCGGCGACGGCACGATCAAGATCGAGATGCAGTTCCTGCCCGACGTCTACGTGCCGTGCGAGGTCTGCCACGGCGCCCGGTACAACACCGACACCCTGCAGGTGCACTACAAGGGCAAGACGATCGCCGAGGTCCTGGACATGCCGATCGAGGAGGCGGCCGAGTTCTTCGAGGCGGTGCCCGCCATCAACCGGCACCTGAAGACGCTGGTCGACGTGGGCCTCGGCTACGTCCGGCTCGGCCAGCCCGCTCCCACCCTGTCCGGCGGCGAGGCGCAGCGGGTCAAGCTGGCCTCGGAACTGCAGCGCCGGGCCACCGGCCGCACCATCTACGTGCTGGACGAGCCCACCACCGGGCTGCACTTCGAGGACATCCGCAAGCTGCTCGGGATGCTGAACCGGCTGGTCGAGACCGGTAACACGGTGATCGTGATCGAGCACAACCTGGACGTCATCAAGACCGCCGACTGGGTGATCGACCTCGGGCCCGAGGGCGGCGCGGGTGGCGGCCTGGTGGTGGCGGCCGGGCCGCCGGAGCAGATCGCCGCCGTCGAGGAGAGCTACACCGGCCAGTTCCTCAAGAAGATCCTCGATGTCTGACCCCGGCTTGTTCCGCTACCGGCGGCGGGGGAGCTGAGGTGGGACCGGATGGCAGCTGGCGGGTGAGGGCCAGCGCGGCCAGGCCCACGCCGCCGCGGCGGCGAACGCCACGGTGATGCCCAGGCGAAGGTCGTGGCCGGCGGCCGCCGCCACCGACGCGCCGCCCACCCCGATGCCGATCGCGGTGCCGAGGACGTCGGCCAGGTTCAGCGACGCCGAGACGTGTCCTTCCTGCCCGGGCGGGGCCTTCTTCAGCATCATCAGCGAGATCGGCGCGTAGGCCAGGCCCATCCCGAGGCCGGCCACGGTCCAGGCCGCCAGGCCCTCGGCCACCGGCACGCTGGGCTGAAGGGCCAGGACCATCCCGGCGATGCCAGCCAGCACGATCACCAGCCCGCTGCGGACCAGGCGGCGTCCTTCCCAGCTCTCGCTCAGCCGGGCCTGCACCCAGGCGCCGATGGTCCAGGACACGGTGGCGCCGGTGACGGCGATGCCTGCCACCACCGGGGTGCGGTGGCGTACCACGGTCACGGCGAGGGTCACGTAGGCGTCGGCGCCGAAGAACGTGAACGTCAGCAGACCCCGGATGAGGATCGTGGCGGGCAGCCCGGCGCGCGCGGTCAGGGTGCCGGCCGGGACCAGCCGACGCAGGGCGGGGAGCCCGGCGGCCAGGCCCGCCGCGATCAGCCCCAGGCCGCCTGCCAGAGCGGCGACACGACCCGGGCCGGCGCCGGAGCCGGCCGCGAGCGTCAGGCCGGCCAGGAGCATCGTGGCGCCGGCCGCGGTGCGGAAGCCGTCGATCATCCGGTGCTCTTCCGCCCCGGCGCGAAGCGGGCGGCCCGAGCCGGACCAGGGCGGGTACCGCGATCGCCCCGGCCACCGCGACGATCGGCAGCAGGCCCAGGAACACCCACCGCCACCCGAACAGGCGCGCCACCTCGGCGCTGACCGCCGGGCCGGCCAGCCCCGGCGCGACCCACGCGGTGGACAGCACCGCCATCATGCGTGCCCGCAGCGACCCGGCCAGGCTCCGGCCGATCACGGCGTAGGCCACCGAGGGCACGGCTCCGGCACCCACGCCCTGCAGCACCCGGCCCGCGACCAGCACGCCCATCGAGGGTGCCAGGCCCGCCACGGCCAGGCCCGAGCCGAACAGCACCACCCCGGCCACGAACGGCACCGCGGGACCGCGCCGGTCCGCCTCCCGGCCGGCGGCCACGATGCCGATCACGCTGCCCAGCATGAACCCGCTGAACACCCAGCCGTACAGGCGCAGCCCGCCGAGATCCCGGGCGACGACCGGCATTACGGTCACCACGGCCAGCGCCTCTGACGCCACGAAGGTGATCGTCAGGACCAGGCCGACGGTCAGCGCTCGCCGCTGCGGGGCCATCAGCCCCCCGCCCTCGCCTCCGCCCTGACCCTCGTCCATCCGCCTCTCCGTCTCGCCCGTGCCCTTGAGCCTAAGCGGGCGACGTGATCGGCGGTGCGGGTCAGCCTGACTGCTCGTCCCCCGGAACCAACACCGCGAGTGGTCTTCCGCCCGCTTACCCCGAACCCTGGGTCGTGTCACTCACCGGCCGGCCGTCAGGATGGTGCGGTGGAGATCATGACCGGCAGTGGCGTCGCCCGGGCCGAGTTGGACGGGGATGGCCCCAAGGAGCCGAACGGCCCCGCGGAGCACGGTGCGATCCGGTTCCTGCTGGTCCTCACGCACGGTGCGGGTGGCAGCGCCGGTTCGCCCGACCTGCTGGCCGTGCGCGACGCGGCGCTCGGGCTCGGAGGGCTGGTGGCCCGCGTGACCCAGCCGTACCGGGTCAGGGGCGCCCGGGCGCCGGGCTCGGCGGTGCGCCAGGACGCTGCCTGGGTGGAGATCGTCGCCGCACTGGCCGTACTCGTCCCCGGGGTCCCGCTCGTCCAGGGCGGCCGGAGCAACGGGGCGCGGGTGGCGTGCCGCACGGCGGCCGCTGTCCGGGCCCGGGCGGTGATCGCGCTGGCCTTTCCGCTGCGGCCGCCGGGCCCGGCGGGACAAAGCCGGGTGGCGGAGCTGCGGGCGGCGGGGACGGGCGGAGCCGCGGTACTCGTGGTGAACGGGGAGCGTGACCCGTTCGGGATCCCCGGGCCGGGCGACGCGGACCGGGTCGTGGTGGTGCCGGGGGAGGCGCATTCGCTGAAGGGCCACCGCGCGGTCATCGCCGGGGCCGTAGCCGACTGGCTGCCCGGCGTGCTGCGCGGAAGGGGTCCCGGCTGAGGGATGCAGAAAAAGAGCCGCGAAATCAGGCATCCCGTAGAAGAGGGCTGCCAGATCAGGCACCCCGTTTGGTGCTGCCGGTGGCAGATAACGCCGCCGGCGCCTGCCCGCCGTGCTGCGGTACGACCCGGGCCGGGCGATCCAACGCCAGGTCCGTAGGACGGTGCGGCGCGATGGACGCGCCATCAGGCAGGAGTTCCCCCGTGTCTTCGAAGATCACGATGCCGTTGCAGAGCAGACTCCAGCCCTGCTCCGGGTGGCTGACAACGGTGTGCGCCGCTTCGCGGTCCGGGGCTGATGCCTCCGGACAGGGCGGCGAGTGTGGGCACATGTGCGTGCCTCCTGGTTGGTTCATCGGGTGTGTTCTTGATTAGTTGCTAGTGTGCCGCCAGCCCTCGCGATCGTTATATGGCTCAGGCGAATCGTTTTCGCGGCGGCCATGTGTAGCGTTCCGCTAGTTTCTGTCTGGCACAGATTGACTACCTGTTGTAACTACCTGGTTCTGCTATGTATAACCTACGGTGCTCCTGTGCTGTTCCGGGTCCTGCCTGACCAAAGTGGCCTAGACCATTTTACGGTCCTGCTGGCCAAGTGGCCTAGACCAACTTTGCTCGCTCCTACCTGACGGCGCAAGCGACACGCCTAATTGGAACAATCGATTGCTATGTATACAATCCTGCGAACCACCTAACCGTGGCCAGGCTGATCCCTACATCTGGAGACGTCGCAACGCCCCGGTAGGTTCACGCCGGCCGGGGCGGGAGTTTGAAACACCCGGCCGGCAGCGGCGGACCCCCGGGACGCCGGACGGCGGGCTCAGGCCTTCGCGATGGGGGCCATCAACGGGCTCGGCTCGAACGTCACGGCCGGGATTTCGTTGAGGCGGTGGGTTTCGCGCAGGGTGAGCAGGCGCTCGGCCTCGGCGGTGAGGGCGTGGACGCGGGGCTTGGCCCTGGCCTTGCGCCGGTAGATGCGATCGTCGTAGCCGCGCGGGCCCATCTCCGCGCGCTGTGCCGCGAAGGCGGCGTGCATGGCGGCGGTCAGCGCGGCGTCCAGATCGAGCGCGAGGCGGCGCAACTCGGCGTCGGGAGCGCGCCCGGCCTGGGCCTCGCGGAACCTGCTCTCGGCGTCGGCGGCAGCTCCGAGAAGTTCCGCACGCTGGCCCGCGAGCGCCTCGTCGGCGTCGTATCTCTGCTCCGCCTCGCTGCTGGGCTTATACCGGCGGCCCATGACCCCAGGTCTCATGTCCATAGGTTAGCCTGCGCTCGGGAATAGTCGCGGAAGGCGGGCCAGGCCACCGGGCTGAGCACGTTCCGGCGCGCCGCACGAGCCATCGTGGCGCCTACACCTCCGTGGCCCGCTGCTGGCCGGCCTGGCCGAGCACCACCTGGACGGTGCGCTCCTCGGTACCGCGCAGGATGGTCATCTCGAGGCTGCCGCCGGGCGCCGCGGCCCGGAGCACGCCGAACAGGTCGTCAGCGGTGCCGGTGGGCTGACCCGCGACCGTCACGATCAGGTCTCCGCGGGCCAGGCCGGCCCGGGCGGCGGGGCTGTCCTCCTCGACCTCGCGGATGAGCAGGCCCTCGGCGTCGGGGAGGCCCACCGCGCGGCGCAGCCGCCTGGCCACGTGGCCGGGAGCGATCGCGACACCCAGGTGCTGGGGCCGGACGGATTCTCCGCGGGCGAGCGCGTCGACCCGGCCCCGCAGCGCCTCGTCGGCGGGTATGGCCAGGTAGAAGCCTTCGCCCAGGCGGTTCGTGTTGATCCCGAGCAGCTGTCCGGCGGCATTCACGACCGGGCCGCCCGAGGAGCCGGGCAGCAGCGGGGCCGTGTGCTCGAGGCTGCCGGTGATGCGCAGGCCGCGGGGGCCGCGGAAGGATCGGTCGATCCCGGAGATGAATCCGAACGTCACGCGCAGCCCGCGCCCGCCCGGGTTGGCCAGCGCGAAGACGGGCGTCCCGAGGGCGGGCGCGTCGGTGGCCCACGGCAGGGCGACCGCCTGGCCGGTATCCACCTCGACGGCGGCGAGGTCGCCGTCGAGGTCGTGCCCGGCCACGTTCCCCTCGGCCGTGCGCCCGTCGGCGAAGGTGACCGTCACGTGGCTGCCACGGACGTTGTGCGCGTTGGTCAGCACCCGGCCCTGGCCGAGCACGATGCCGGACCCGACGCCCCACCGCTGCCCAATGCCCACCACCGAGGCGCCGGCGCTCTCCGCGAGCCGGGCGATGCCGGCTCCGATCTCATCGAGGACTGTCATCTTCTTCCCATCCTTCGAGCTAGTAGTAACTTGCAAGTTACTATTGACTCGGGGCGTGTCAATGCGGAGGACTACGATTTCGCTCATGGCTCAGCGGGAAACTGCCTCCTCACCGCTCGCGGAGGCGCTGGCCAGGGTCGGCGACCGGTGGACCCTGCTGGTGGTGGAGGCGTTGCTGGCCGGGCCCCAGCGGTTCAACGACCTGCTCGGCCAGCTCCCGGGCATCGCGGCGAACATCCTGTCCGAGCGCCTCAAGCGGCTCGAACGAGAGGGGCTGCTGGTGGCCCGGCCCTACTCCGACCGGCCGCCGCGTTCCGCCTACCAGCTCACCGCCGAGGGGGGCGAGCTCGCGGGAGCGCTCCGCTTGCTGGCGGCCTGGGGGGCTGGGCACGCCGCCCCGGCCCAGGCGCCGGTGCATCCCGTGTGCGGGACCCCCGTCGAGGCGCGCTGGTACTGCCCGACCTGCGACTACCTCGTCGACGACGAGCCGCAGGACGCCGATATCCGCTACCTGTAACGGGGCTTTACGGGATCAGGCCAGGCTGGCCGCCCAGCTCGAGTGCAGCGCGGCGTACTCCCCGTCTCCGGCCATCAGCTCGCCTGGCGGGCCGTCCTCGGTGATCCGGCCGTGGTCCAGGACCAGCACCCGGTCGGCGATCGCCACGGTGGACAGCCGGTGGGCGATGATGACGGCCGTCCGGTCGGCTAGCACGGTACGCAGCGCAGCCTGCACCAGCCGCTCGCTCGGGATGTCGAGCAGCGACGTGGCCTCGTCCAGGACGAGCACGGCCGGGGCGGCCAGGAACGCCCGCGCGAACGAGATGAGCTGGCGCTGCCCTGCCGACAGCCGTCCACCGCGCTTGCCGACCGGGGTGTCGTACCCCTCGGGCAGCACGTCGATGAAGTCGTGCGCGCCGATCATCCTGGCCGCCCGGTGCACGTCGGCGTCTGACGCGTCCGGACGGCCGAGCCTGATGTTGTCCGCGACCGACCCCTCGAACAGGAAATTCTCCTGGGTAATCACGATCACCTCGGCGCGGAGCACCGAATCGCGCAGCTGCCGCAGGTCGGTCCCGTCCAGCGTGATCCGGCCTGAGCGCGGGTCGTAGAACCGGCCGAGCAGGCGCGCGATCGTCGTCTTGCCCGCGCCGGTCTCGCCGACCAGCGCGACCGTCTGCCCGGCCGGTATGTCCAGATCCAGGCCCGGCAGCACGAGGTTGTCCCGGTAGCCGAAGGTGACCGCCTCGAACCGCACCCGCCGCCCCCCGGGCCCCCCGGGCCCCCCGGGCCTTCGGCGACAGAGGCCGCCTCGCGCCGGGGCAGCGGGACAGGCCAGACGGGTTCGGGTACCGCGGGCTCCTGCTCCAGCACGCCGGAGATCTTCTCCAGGCCGGAGGCCGCCGACTGGAACGTGTTGTAGAACTGCGACACGTCCTGCAGCGGGTCGAAGAAGCGCTGCAGGTAGAGCAGGAAGGTGGCGAGCACGCCCACCTTGATGTCGCCGTCGATGACCAGCAGCCCGCCGTAGCCGAGGACCACGCCGGTGATGATGTTGCCCACCAGGGAGATGCTCGGCCCGTAGACCGCGTAGAGCCGCGAGGCGTGCCTGCTCGCCTCGGCGTAGTCCTGGCCCAGCCCGGAGAAGATCCCCGAGTTGCGCGGCTCCCGGCGGAACGCCTGCACCGCCCGTATCCCGCCGAACGTCTCGACGAACTGCACGATGACCAGCGCGATGGCTTCCCGGGTCCGGCGGTACGCGCCGGCCGACTCGCGCCGGAACCAGGCCGTCATCCAGGTCAGCGGGATGAAGCCGGCCAGCACGACCAGGCCGAGCTGCCAGTCCAGCAGCAGCATGCCGGTGCCGACCAGCAGCAGGGTCAAGATCGCGGCGATCAGCGAATCGAGCCCCTCCTCGAACAGGTCGGAGATCGAGTCGATGTCCGAGGTCTGCCGGGAGATGACCCGTCCCGAGGTGTAGCTCTCGTGGAACGCCACGTCCAGGGCCTGGCAGTGCGCGAACAGGCGGTTGCGCAGCTCGAGCACCACCTTCTGGCCCACGCGGCCGGTCATGGTGACGAACATGCGGGTGGTGACGGCCTGGACCGCCACCGCAACCGCCAAGGCGGCGGCGATGCCGAGCAGCGGCGCCGCGTCGTGGGCGTGCAGCAGCGGCGGCAGGCCGTTGTCGATGGCCAGGCCGACCAGCCACGGGCCGGCCAGGGCGGCCAGGCTCTCGACCACGATCAGCGAAATGGTGGCGATCACCGCGCGCCGGTGCGGCCGCAGCAGGTCCCCGAGCAGCCGCCTGCTGCGGTCGCGCAGCAGCGCGGCCAGGCCGGCGGTGACCTCATCGGCCTTCTCGGCTGCGACTCCCCGCCAAGCGTCGGAGGTCATGCGCTCTCCTCGAGGTCTTCGACGTCCATCAGGTCCGCGTATTCGGGGTTCGAGGCCAGCAGGTGCCGGTGGGTGCCGGTGGCCGCGATCATGCCGCCGGACAGCAGCGCCACCGTGTCGGCCAGCGCCACCGTGGACGGCCGGTGCGCCACGACCAGGGCCGTCGCGCCGGCCAGGATCTCGTGCAGGGCCCGGGTCACCCGCTCCTCGGTGTGCACGTCGAGCGCGGACAGCGGGTCGTCCAGGATCAGCACATCCGGCCCGGCCAGGATGGCCCGGGCCAGCGCGATCCGCTGCCGCTGGCCGCCGGACAGGGCCATGCCCTGCTCGCCGATCCTGGTGTCCAGGCCCCACGGCAGGTCGTACGCGAACCGGGCCTGCGCGGCGGTCAGCGCCGCCTCGACCGCGGCCTCGTCCGCGTCCGGATTGCCGAACATGACGTTCTCCCGCACGCTGGCGGAGAACAACGTGGCGTCCTCGAACGCGCACCCGACCGCGGCGCGGAGCCGGGCCAGCGGCATGTCGCGGATGTCCGTCCCGTCCAGCCGGACCGATCCCGCCGTGGCGTCGGCCAGCCGCGGCACGAGCTGCAGCAGGGTGGACTTGCCCGAGCCGGTCGCCCCGGTGAGCACCACCGTCTGGCCCGGCGGCAGGTCGAGCACGATGTCCTGCAGCACCGGCTCCGCCGCTCCCGGGTACCTGAAGGCCACGTGGTCGAATACCAGGTGACCCCGGGAACGCTTCGGTCCGGCCGGGCGGAGGGCACGCGCCACGATCCGTTCGGTATCAATGTCCTGGGTTTGGTCGGTGATCTCCGGCTGGACGTCGAAGATCTCCAGCACCCGCTGTGCCGCGGTGGCCGCTTCCTGCCCGGACGCGATGATGTAGCCGAGAGCCTCGACCGGCCAGACCAGCTGCAGCGCGAGTGTGATGAAGGCCACCAGGCCGCCGAGGGTCAGCGATCCCCGGCTGACCGCGAGCGCGCCGAGCACGATGATGATGCCGATGACGGCGTTCGGGATCAGGTCCAGGAGGGCCCAGAACGAGCCGAGCAGGCCCGCCTTCTCGACCTGCGTGCGGTAGACCTCCGTCGCCTGGGCGTCGTGCCGGGCGCCTGCCAGCGAGCCCCGGCCGAGCGCCTTCAGCACGCGGATACCGGTCGCCGCCTCCTCGATCAGCGTGGCCAGATCACCCTGCTGGTCCTGGACCCGGCGGGACAGCACCCGGTAGCGTTTCTCGAACCTGAAGCAGACGGGCAGGACGGGCGCGAACACCGCGCCGGTGATTAGGCCGAGCCACCAGTTCAGGTGGATCAGCAGCGCGACCACGGCGGCGAAGGTCATCACGTTGGTGACCAGGAAGATCAGGCCGAACCCGGCGAACCTGCGGATCGCCGACAGGTCGGTGGTGGCCCGCGACAGCAGCTGGCCCGACTGCCAGTTGTCGTGGAACGACGCCTGCAGCCGCTGCAGGTGGGCGTACATGTCGTCCCTGATCGTCTTCTCCATCGACGCGACCGCGTTGGCCTGGATCCAGCGGCGGATCAGGTTCAGCAGCGCCTCGGCCACGCCCAGTCCGATGGCCGCCAGGGCGAGCGGGATCAGCATCTGCCGGGCGCCGTGCGCGATCGCCCCGTCCACGACCGACTTGGTGAGCAGCGGGATCATGATCTCGGCGGTGACCGCGCCGACCGCCGCGGCGAACATGACGGCCATCTGGACGCGGAACGGCTTCAGGTAGCCTCGCAGCCGCCACAGTGCCCCGACTGGCCGTACCCGGGCGGAGGCGCGCGTGACCAGCAAAGGGGATACAGGGGGCATTGTCGCGAGGTTAACCGGGCAGGCGAGAAGTTGTCATCTGATTTTTCTTGCGGCGTACGCCTTGTCGGCGGGCCATAACTCTGGCACGCTTGCTCCCCCAGGCTTCGCGAACCGGTTGCCGGGACCGACCGGCAGGGAGAGGGACCCGTGAAGCGCAGCCCAGGGGGAACGGGGGGACGGGCAGTCCCCCCATGGCAGGGGGGGTCTGGGGGGGATCGCTCCCCCCGAGGCAATGCTGCACGCCTACCGCGACGGCGTGACCGTCATCTGTGAACTCGCCGCGCAGTTCACGGACGCGACGTGGCTAGCTGCCACGCCGTGTTCGGAATGGCGGGCGGTGGACCTGGCCGGTCACCTGCGGTGCGTCGCCGACGACTACCACGAGTACCTCGATGACGCTCCGGCCAGCAGGCTCGCCCGGCTGCTGGCCACCGACGCGCCCGCGGACTCTCTCGCCCGCAAGCTGGCCAGGCAGAACGCGGCCGAGCTCGCTGCGCTGCCGGATGCCCCCGGCCCCGAGCACATCGCGGCGTTCGCCGAGTCCGCCCGGGCCTACGGCCGTCTGCTCCCGCCGTCCTGGGACCTGCCGCACCACAGGTACCGGGGCGCCGAGGTCACGGTGGGCGCGATGGCGGGCGCGGCCTGCGCCGAGTGGCACCTGCACGCGTGGGATCTGGCCAGGTCACTGGGGAAGGACTATCGTCCCGCCGATCCCGAGCTCGTGCTGGCCGCGTGGCGAGGCGGCACGCCCCAGTTCTGGCCCGCGGTCACCGCCGAGCCGGGCAGCGACGATCCGTGGCATTCCGTGCTGCTCGCGTCGGGGCGTGATCCGGGCTGGGCCTAGCTGTTAGAGTGGTGCGCCGTCAGCCCGTAAGAAGCGGAATGTGATTGACCCACTACGAGGGGTGTTCCATGGGCGGTGCGGGGTCCTCGGCGTTCCCGGGACCTATAGGGCGGTACCTGTCCGGGCTCTGCGTGGCCGGGCTGGGCTTGTGCGCGGCCGGCTGGCTGGCGCTGACCCCGCTGGCGTTCGGTTACCGGGGCCGCGGGTGGCATGACGCGGCGCTGACCGACCTGGCGACGGGCGGCGGCCTGGCCGCGGTCTGCCTGATCACCATGACCACCTGGGCCGTCGCCTGGCGGCGCGCGCTGCGCGCCGAGGGCGTACTGAGCCGTCCGTCGCGCGGGCTGGCCCGGGCGCTGCGCCGGCGGGAACGTGACAGCGGTGGAGCAGACGCCGCGCTCGATCCAGCCAAGGTGCTGGCCGCGCTGCGCGCGCTGATCACCCCTGTGCTGGATCCGGCCGCCGAGCCGTCGGCGACCGGAGCCGGCGAGCCGGCCGTGGCCGTCATCCCGGAGCCGAGGAACGCGCCGGAAGACAGCACGGCCATCGAGCCGACGCTGGCCGGAACCGAGTGGCCGATGACGGGGCACGAGGAGGAGGAATGGTGAGCAAGATCGCGCTCGGCGGCCTGCTGGTCATCGCCGCTACCGGGGGCTGGCTTGTCGCGGCGCCGTTCGTGCTCCGGTTCCAGCCCGCGGGGGCGCCGTGGACGGGCCCGGCCCGGATGGATGTGGCCGTCGGCGCCATCGTGGCCGCCGTCGGCTTCGCCGGTTTCTTCGTCGCCCTGGCGGGCCGGGTGCGGGCGCTGTACGCCGAGGCGGACCGCGGCCTCCAGGCCAGGCCGCACGGGTCGCAGTAGAGTCTCTGATTTGTGACCTTCGATGTAAGCCGCGTGCGGGCGGCGTACCCAGCTCTGAGCGATGGCCATGCCTACCTGGACGGAGCCGGCGGCACCCAGGTACCGACGGCGGTCATCGAGGCAATCGCGGGAACCTACCGGTCCGGGATCGGCAACGCGGGCGGCGCGTTCCCCGCCAGCGGGCGCGCGGACAGCATCGTGGCCGGCTGCCGTCGCGCGATCGCCGACCTGACCGGCGCCGAACCTGATGGCGTGATCCTCGGGCCGAACATGACCACGCTCACCTACCGGCTCGCGGACACAATGTCACGGCGGTGGGGCCCGGGGGATGAGGTCGTCGTGTCCCGGCTCGATCACGACGCCAACGTCAGGCCGTGGGTGCAGGCCGCCGCGCGGAGCGGCGCGACCGTGCGGTGGGCCGAAGTCGACCCCTCGACAGCGGAACTCCCGGCCGCCCAGTTCGGCGAGCTGCTGTCCGAGCGCACCCGGCTGGTCGCGGTCACCGCGGCGAGCAACATCGTCGGCACCCGGCCGGACGTGGCCGCCATCGCCGCCGCCGCGCACGCGGTCGGCGCGCTGTGCTACGTGGACGGCGTGCACGCCACCCCGCACGTGCCGGTGGACGTGCGGGCGCTCGGCGCCGACTTCTACGCCACCAGCGCCTACAAGTGGTCCGGGCCGCACATCGGGACCGTGGTGGCCGACCCGGCGCTGCTGGAGACGCTGCACCCGGACAAGCTCGCGCCCGCCCCGTCCGGCGTGCCCGGCCGGTTCGAGCGGGGCACCGCCGCGTTCGCCGACCTGGCCGGGGTGGCCGCGGCGGTCGACCACCTCGCCGCGCTGGCCGCCCCGCGGAAAGCTCCGCGCACCTCCCCTGCCCCCTACTCTGGCAGCCGCCGGGAGCGGGTGCTGGCGTCCATGGCCGCCGTGGAGCGGTACGAGGCACTGCTGCTTACCCGCCTGCTCGACGGCCTGGCCGCGATGCGGCACGTGACGCTGTACGGCAAGGCCGCGCGGCGCACGCCGACGGCGTTCTTCACCGTGGCCGGATACTCGCCGCGCGAGGTCGCGGCCAGGCTCGCGGACCGGAAGATCAACGTGTGGAACGGCGACAACTACGCGTGGGAGCTGGCTGGCGTGTTCGGCCTGCGGGATTCCGGCGGCGGCGTCCGCGCCGGGCTCGTCCACTACAACGACGCGGCCGAGGTCGACCGGCTGCTGGCCGCGGTCGCGGACTTGGCGTCCGGCAGCGTACGCTGAAGGTAGTTGCGTCCGGCGGGACGGGGGAGTTGGACGCGTCGCGGAGGTTCTAGGGGCGTTTAGGGGCTTTTAGGGGCGATGGCGATGACGGCGCTCGGCAGCTTGCTGGCCATCCTGGCCGGACTGCTGCGCGACCTCATCCCTTCGCCCCAGCTCGCGGCGAGCCCCTCCGGGCTGACCGCACTGGCCGCGGCCGTCCTGGCCGGGGCCATGCTCGCGGCCGTACTGGCCCTGCTCACCTCGGTGGCCGGCATTTCCCGCGCCACGGCCGCCCTCCCGCTGATCCGCCGCGCCCGCGCCCTGCGGGAGAAGTCCTGGCGGGCGGCGTTCTTGCGCCAGCGCGATCCTGATGCGGCGGGCCGGACCAGACCCAGAGCGCCATCGGCGGCCCAGGCGGCCGCCATTTCCCGCTGACCCCACCGCCGAAGGCTCGGGGGGGTTCGGGGGGTCGTCCCCCCCGGAGGTACGCGGATACCGCGGCCGCTTCCAGCACCCATCCGTCCTCGCTGGAAGGCCGTTTCTCCATGACCAGTATCCTTGGCGTCCCGGTGGACGCCGCCTACCACCTCGTCTCCGGATTCACCAGTTTCCTGACCCCCGCTCTCGGCGGCGTGGCCGCGGTGGCCGCGATCGTCTTGTTCACCCTGGCCGTCCGGCTCATCCTGATGCCGCTCAGCCTGCGCGGCCTGCGCGGCCAGGCCGCTGCGGCCCGCCTGGCACCGCAACTGCAGGCGCTGCGCAAGCGGTACGCCAAACAGCCGGAGCGGCTGCAGCGCGAGATGGCCGCGCTGTACAAGCGGGAAGGCACGAGCATGTTCGCCGGCCTGACGCCGTTCCTGCTCCAGTGGCCGCTGGTGTCGGTGGTATACCTGCTGTTCCGCTCGGCCCAGGTCGGCGGGAAGTCGAACATGCTCCTCACCCGCGACCTGTTCGGCGTGCCGCTCGGCAGCCACTGGCTGGCCGGCGCCGGACCCGTCAGCCTGCACGGCCTGGTGTTCCTCGGCGTCTTCGTGCTGCTGGCCGGCCTGTGCTGGCTGTCGGTCCGCCTGGGCCAGCTGATGACGGCACGGCGGGTCGGCGCCGACAAGGCTGACCCGCCGGGTGGTGCCCTCATCCAGGTCCTGCCGTACCTCACCGTGGTCATCGCCGCGTTCGTCCCGCTCGCCGCCGGGATCTACCTGATCGTCTCCACCGGCTGGGCGCTGGCCGAGCGGAGCTTCTTCTGGCGGACCGGCCGCATCCCCGGCGCCGCCCCGAGCCCGCCAACGAAGGCGGTAGCCGCACCATTACGGCGTGATCAGGGTGCGCAGCAGCCGGGCCGGAGGTGAGCCGTGCGCCAGGATGCGATCGTGCACCTCCTGATCAGCAATACCGGGATGTGCCGCCCTCAGATCGCCAGCCAGGTCGGAGACCTCGGTGTAGCCGACATAGTAGGTGGACAGCTGAGCGGAGGTCAGCAGGGCCCGGCGCCACTTGCCCGCCGCCTCGCCCTCCTCCTGATGACCGCGCTCCATCATCAGCGCCATCGCCTCGGCCTCGGTCATGCCTTGGCCGTGGATGCGGGCGTCCAGGATGGCGTTGATGATCGTGCGCAGCTGCATCTTGAGCTGCTGCATCCGGACCGCGTGGGGATCGCCGTCGCCAGGGTAGCCCTGCTCGGCCATGATGCGCTCGGCGTAGACCGCCCAACCCTCGACGAACGACCCTGACCTCAGCGCGGCCCGGATCGCGGTCCGCGAGCCGGCGAAACGCCGGGAGTGCTGAAGCTGCAGATAGTGACCGGGCATCGCTTCGTGCACCATCAGGTCGTGCACCATGTGCCGGTTGTACTCGCGGTAGAACGAGGCGACCCGCTGCGGCGTCCAGTCGGCCGGCGCCGGCGAGACGGCGATGAACGTGGGCAGCGGCGCGGGCTCGAGCGGGCCCGGCGAGTCGCAGTAGGCCACGGCGACGCCGCGGTCGATCTCCGGCATCGGGATCACCTCGATCGGATCGTGGTAGACCGAGACCAGGCGGCGGTCGGTCACGAATCCGAGCTGGGCGGCGAGGGCGCCCCGGCAGAAGCTGAGGATGGTGGCATCGCTGGGCACGTCCGCGGCCAGCCGGTCCAGCACCTGCCGCACGACCACCGGGCCAGACCCGGCCGCCCCAGCCATCTGACCCGGCGAGCTAGGCGATCTGCTCGCTGACGCGGTCCAGGTCGGCCTGAGCCCGGGCCAGGACGGCGTCCGCGTCGGCGGCCGCGCTCAGGGTGAGCGAAAGCTTGCGGGCGAACAGTTCGGGCCCGATCCGCGGGTCCCGGTCGCCGTCGGGCCCCGGCGCCGCCGAAGCCAGCCGCGAAGACAGCCAGGCCCGGTGCTCGGCGAGGGCCTCCAGCGCGGCCGGGCGCACCTCGGCCAGCCGGCGGCCGCAGGACGGCTCGGCCGAGAGTGCGGCGTCGACTTCCTTGCCGACCAGCGCGATCGTGCCGTCGAACTGCCCGATGGCGGTTTCCAGGTGCACCCTGGGCATGGCGCCCAGCTGCCGCCGGGCCTCGGCCAGCGCGCCGGGAACCTCGGCCAGCCGGCCGGCCACCGAGGCGAGCCGGTCGGGAAGCGGGGCGAAATCCCGTGCCAGCAGCATGTAGATGGCCCGCCCCGGGTTGGCCAGCAGCGGATTCCAGGTATGCTCGGCCAGCTCGTCGATCTCGAACACCCGCCGCGCCACGCTGTCGGCCATCATCGCGGCGTCGACCCGGTGCTCGGCTGATAGCCCGCCGAGATCCAGCGCGTCCAGCCGGGCGCCCCAGCCGTCCAGAGCGCGCCGCTCGTCGGCCAGGGCGGCGGCGGACGGATCGGCCAGGCGGTCGTCGAACCGGTGGTCGCCCAGGCTGGTGGCCAGCTCCGGGTGCCGTTCCGCCCGGTCGTCGAGATACTCGCCCGCCAGCCTCGCGAACTCCAGATCGGGCCCTGATTTCTCGCTGTCCATCGAGCCTCCGTTCATCGCGCCAGACACTTGCCTAACGGTAACGAACGGCTTGAAGATCTTTCGGCCGAACGGATCTCGGTCCCAGCTCCCGCCCCCCGTGCCCGCGTCCCGTGGCGGGCTGCGCACGGTCAGGGGCTGCGCACGGTGACGGCCGCGGATGGGTAGCCGCTGGCCCCGTTCGGCGGCGGCTGGGCCGCCACGGCGGTCTGGGTGTAGCCGGTCGCGTCCGTGGCCCGGGCCTCGAGCAGGTGAGTGCCCGGCGTGGCGTTCCACTCCCACACCCACTGCCGCCACGTGTCGATGTCCGGAACCGCGGCCAGCCGAGCCTGCTGCCACGGACCGCGGTCCACCCGGACCTCGACGGCGGCGATGCCCTTGTGCTGCGCCCAGGCCACGCCGGCCACCTGGGTCCGCCCCGGGGAAATGGTGGCGTTGTTGACGGGCACGTCGATCCTGGACTCGGTCTTGATCGGCCCCTGCTGCGACCAGCCGCGCGTGGCCCAGTACGCGTAAGCGGACGCGAACGTGGTTACGTTGATGTCGGTGACCCACTTGCACGCGGACACGTAGCCGTACAGGCCGGGCACGACCATCCGCGCGGGGAAGCCGTGCTCGACGGGCAGCGCCTGGCCGTTCATCGCCACCGTGAGCAGCGCGTCGCGGCCGTCGAGCACGACCTGCAGCGGGGTGCCCGAGGTGAACCCGTCGACCGAGGTACACAGCAGCTGGTCGGCGCCCGCGAGCGGGCGGGCCTGCCGGATCAGGTCGGCCAGGCTCGCGCCGAGCCACAGGGCGTTGCCGACGTAGGGCCCGCCGACCGGGTTGGACACGCAGGTGAGCGTGATGTAGTCCTCGATGAGCGGGCGCCGCAGCAGTTCGTCGAAGGTCAGGGTCACCTCGCGCTGTACCATCCCGTGGATCCGCAGCTGCCAGGTCGCCGGGTCCACCTCGGGCAGGAGCAGGGCGGTGTCGACGCGGTAGAAGCTCCCATCCGGGGTGATGAAGGAGCTCAGGCCGGGGATGTTCAGGTTGCTGCCGGGCGGGAGCGGGGGAGCGGCGACCGCCGGCCGGGGGAAACGCAAGGCGGCCCGCGCCGCGCTGACGTTGTGCCGGGTGATCAGCTCGCGCCCGACCAGCGCTCCCGCCGCCGCGGTGGCCACGGCGAGCCCGCTGGTGGTGAGGAACCGCCGCCGCGCGGGCCGCCGGGCCGGCCCGGCATCGTCCGGGTTGGGCAGGAAGGTGAAGGAGGACGCAGACGTCGCCTCACCTTCGCCCGCCGCGGACGCGGGCAGGTCGGGTGGCTCGAGCTTGACCGCGGCACCGCGCGGGGACCGGGCCGCCGGCCGGGGAACCGAGCCCGCTCGCCGCGTGGACCAGGCGGCTCATCGCGACGGCACCGGCCGCGGCGCCGACCAGGGTGGGGATCACGTATTCCGCCGTCGCGTTCGGCCGGGTCAGCGCGGCCGCCAGGCCGATGCAGGCGAACACCGCGAGACCCAGCAGGCCGAGGGCGAGCCGGCGCATGGCCAGGATCCCGATCACTGCCGCGAACGCGGCCAGGATGACCAGGATGCCGACCAGCAGCGCGTTCTTGTCGTCTGCGCCGAACGTCGAGATGGCGAAGTCCTTGACCGGCAGCGGCGTGAGATCGATGGCGGCCTGGCCGACCGCGAGCACCGGCGAGCCTTGCGCGACGGTGAGGCCGGCGACGAGCTGGGCGATCCCCATCGCCACCGCGGCGGTGAGCACCCCGGCGGCGGCCCCGGCGAGCGCGCTCGGATGCGCGGGCTGGTCGCGGGCGGTGGCGGGCTGTCGTGTCATGGCGGGACTCGCAGGTAGATGCTGCCTCCACGCTACCCGCCGGACAGCCTTCGTCAGCCGCGCAATTGTTGCGTCCTGCTTACCGTTACTCCTCGAAGATCCAGCGTGTGGGCGAGCCGGTGAAGTCGCCGGCTCGCAGGCTGAACACCCGGCGTGGCCGCACCCCCACGGTCGCGTTGGTGTCCGGATCGAGGAAATCCACCCCGATGTCCGTCCGGTACTTGGCGTTCATCAGGTCGATCACCCGCTGCAGCACGGCCGGGTCGGTCGCGATGCGCGCCACTCCGTCGATGACCACCGGATCGGAGGCGTCCTCCGTGGTGACGCAGCAGCGCGGGTCGTCGGTCAGGTTGCGGATCTTGCGGGAACCCACGGTGCTGGTGAACCACAGCGTGCTGTCGTCCCACATGCCCCAGACCGGCATCACGTGCGGCCGCCCGTCCGGCCAGACGGTGGCCACCCAGTAGTTTCGCGCCGCGGTCAGCCGCTCCGCGGCCCAGGACCAGTGCAGGAGCCCGCTTCCTCCCGCTGGCCCGGAGATGCCGTACCCAGGCATATAGGGCCGGCTAACCCGAGGGATCTCCATAGCGCTCTATTATCCGGGGGGACGACCCCCCTGGACCCCCCGATCATGGGGGGAACTTTCCCCCCATTCCCCCCTTGGGGGCCCTGAACGGGGCCCCGGGGTCCTGCGGTGGTGCTGGTGGGGTCCCGCGGTGGGGCCGTCGGGGTCCCGCGGTGGGGCCGTCGGGGTCCTGCGGTGGTGCTGGTGGGGTTCCGCGGTGGGGCCCTGGGGGTCCGGCGGGGTGGCGTAGTGGTCCTGCGGTGGCCCGGCGGGGGGCCACGTGGACTAACGTTGGGAGCTGTGAAGGCATCACCGCAGAGCCAGCTTCGGCTGCTCGAACTGGCCGACCTGGACGCCGAGCTCGCCCGCCTCGATCATCGCCGACGCGGCCTGCCTGAAGTAGCCGAGCTCGCCCGCCTGGAGACCCGGGCCAGCGAGCTCAAGGACGAGATCGTGGTGACCGAGACCGAGCTCGGCGACCTGGCCCGGGAGCAGGGCCGGGCCGAGCGCGACGTGGAGCAGGTCCGCACCAGGATCGACCGGGACCGCGCCCGGCTCGACGCCGGGCAGGTGTCCGCCGCACGCGAACTGGCCACCTTGCAGTCCGAGATCGAGTCGCTGCGCCGCAGGCAAGGTGATCTCGAGGAGATCGTGCTCGAGCTGATGGAACGCCGGGAGGGCCTGGTCAGCCGGCGAGACGAGCTCACCACCGAGCGCGACAGCCTGGGCACCGAGATGACCGAGGTGGCCGCCCGCCGCGACGCGGTGTTGGCGGAGATCGGCGAGCAGGCGGGCAAGGCCTCCGAGCAGCGCAATGGCATCGTCGCCGAGGTCCCCGCCGACCTGCTCAAGCTCTACGAGCAGATCCGCGACTCACGCGGCGTCGGCGCGGCCGCGTTGCGCGCCGGCCGCTGCGAGGGATGCCACCTGACGCTCAACACGGTGGACCTGAACCAGATCAGGGCGTCCGCTCCCGACGAGGTGCTCCGGTGCGAGGAGTGCCGGAGGATCCTGGTCCGCACTCCCGAGTCTGGCCTTTAGGTGCGGCAAAGGACCTACTGGAGGCCCGCCCAGGGCGAGCCCACGGTCACCTTGCTGCTGCGGCACGGGCAGACGCCGATGTCCGTGCAGAAGCGGTACGCGGGCCGGTCCGACGTGCCGCTCACCGACGTCGGCGTCCAGCAGGCCGCCGCGGCGGCCAAGCGGCTGGCGTCGGCCGGCCTCGGCGTGATCGTGACGTCCCCGCTGCTGCGCGCGGTGCAGACGGCGCAGGAGGTGGCTTCCGTCACCGGCGCGGCCGTGGTTACCGACGACGGGTTCCGGGAGACCGACTTCGGCACCTGGGAGGGCCTGACGTTCGCGGAGGTCCGGGAACGCTGGCCGTCCGAGGTCACGACCTGGCTGGCCGACCCGGACGCCGCGCCGCCCGGCGGGGAGAGTTTCACCGACGTGAGCACGCGGGTCACCGCCGCGCTGCACCGCCTGCTGGCCGACCAGGACGGCCAGAGGGTGCTGATCGTCAGCCACGTCACGCCGATCAAGACGCTGGTCGCGGCGGCGCTGCTGGCCCCGCCGGCCGCCCTGTACCGGATGCATCTGGACGTCGCGGCGCTGTGCGAGATCGACTGGTACGCCGACGGGCCGGCCGTGCTCCGGTCGTTCAATGACACCGGCCACCTGTCCTGATCAATAGAATCCACTGTCATGGACGAACGCGGGCGGCTGACCGCTCCAGGCAGCCTGCTGAACGGGGCGGTGCTCGCGCCCGGGGGCGAGGATCGCGCCCAGCCGCCCGAGGGCGGCGGGGACCTGGCCGAACTGGCGGCCCAGTACGGCCTGCGCCCCAGTTCCGCGCGGCCCGGCCTGTTCGCCTACATCCGCATGGTGTGGGATCGGCGGCACTTCATCGTCGCCTACTCCACGGCGCGCAGCGTGTCCATGTACACCGAGGCCAGGCTCGGCCAGCTGTGGCAGGTGCTGACCCCGCTGCTCAACTCGGCCGTCTACTACCTGGTCTTCGGGATCTTGTTCCAGGCCAACCGCGGCATCCAGCACTACATCGCCTACCTGGTCACCGGGGTGTTCATCTTCGGCTTCACGGAGCGGTCGATCGTGGTCGGCTCCACCGTAATGCGGGCCAACATCGCGCTGATCCGCGCGCTGCACTTCCCGCGGGCCTGCCTGCCGCTGGCGTACGTGCTGGTGGAGTTCCAGCAATTGCTGCTGTCCATGCTGGTGCTGTTCGCCATCGTGCTCGGGACGGGAGAACCGCTCACCTGGTACTGGCTGCTGCTGGTGCCGGTCATGGTCCTGCAGGCGACGTTCAACATGGGCGCCGCGCTGATCATGGCCCGGCTGGGCGCCGGCGCGCAGGACGTCAGCCAGCTGATCCCGTTCCTGACCCGGATCTGGCGGTACTTCTGCGGGGTCATGTACAGCATCGCCTCGCTGCCCGCCTCGCTGCCGGAGTGGGCCAAGAACGTGCTGCAGCTCAACCCGGCGGCGGTGTACATCACGCTGACCAGGGACGCGATCATGTACACGCAGCGCGACCAACGCGCCGGGCGCCCAGCCGTTCAACGCGGCGAAGTGCGCCATCTTCAACGCGAAGAAGATTCCCGCGCTGCAGGCCTACTGCCATCCGACCACCACGACCAGCGAGCTGTGGCTGGCCGCGGTCGGCTGGGCCGTCGTCACGCTGGTGGCGGGAGCGGTGTATTTCTGGCAGGCCGAGACGCGGTACGGCCGGGGCTGACCCCATCGCCGCTCGCGGGCGTTCAGCCAGTCTCCCGACAGCAGCGCGGCCAGGGTGGCCAGCGCCCAGGCCGCGTGCGAGTCCGCGCTGCGGCGGGCGCAGCGCCCGCTCGGCCGCCGAGCCGCCGGACGAGGTCGAACATCCCGCCCGCGGCGCCGAGGTCCAGGGCGTAGTCGCGCAGCAGCCGGGCCATCTGGTCCCCGTAGGCCCGCCGCCAGTCTGACGCGCCGGCAGGTCCCTCCGTGGCCGCGGGCCGGACGGGCGGCGTCCGCGGCCCGGACTTCCAGCCGCTGCCCGCCAGGGGCAGGTCCAGCAGGTCCGGGCAGAGCGCCGTCAGCACGCCGCGGTGCAGCCGGTCGGTGATCCGGTCCGGCAGCGGGACCGCGCGGGCCGCCTGGACCACCGCGTCGCTGAAGAAAGGCTGGACCAGCGGCGAGCGGATCAGGTAGCCCTGGCGGGCCGCGGCCGACCACCGGCCGGCCCGGTTCACCAGATAGAAGTCGTCGAGCGTGCGCAGCGGCCCGCGGGGGAGCGTGGCGGCGAACGGGGCCAGGCTGGCCAGGTACCCGGCCGCCGCGGCCGGGCGCAGCAGGCTCAGGCGGCGGGTGACCATGCGGCGGAACAGTTCGGCCCCCCGCGCCTCGCTCCAGGCCCTGGCCGGGCTGCGGTCGGTCCAGGCGGCGGGTGCGTAGCCGCCGCGCAGCAGCTCACCGCCGTGACCTCCGGTCTGCACCGGCTCGGCGGTCACCTGCGGATCGGGCCGGCCGACGTTCTCGAACGCCGACAGCATGCCGTCGGAGACCAGCACCGCCGAGCGGAGCCGGGCCAGCACGTCCGCCTCGTCCGGGGCCTGCTCCGGGGCCGCCGGGCGCGGCTCGGTGACCACGTGCTCGACGCCGAGCCGGCTGGCGATCATGGCCGCCACGATGACGTCGGGATGGCTGGCGAAGCCGTGGGTACGGGCCCGGAACGGTACCTTGGCCGCGGTCAGCGCGGCGGCGATCAGCCGGCTGTCCTTGCCGCCGGTCAGGGACAGCTCGACCGGTACGCCCAGCTCGCCCAGCGGCTCGACCGCCTCGACCAGGGCGTCGGCGACCCGGCCGTACGACCCGGCACCGGCGCCCTCACCCTGGGAGGCGGTTACGGCGGGCCGACCACCGGTGACCGTCAGCCTTTGTCGGCCGCCGAGGGCCCGGACGCCGCGGAACGGGGTAGCGGCACCGACCGGGTAGCCGAGGCTGAGGAAGGCGGCGACCATAACCGGGTCGGGCTCGCCCAGCCGCCCCGCCACGGCAGCGGCCCAGGCGGCCCGGTCGCTGACCACCACGGCCCCGGGGACCTCGACCACGTAGACCGGGTCCACGCGGGTCACCCCGGTGCGCGCGTGCAGTCCGTCCTGGTCGGCCCAGATCGTCCCGGCGTGCGACCGCAAGGGGGTCTGCGGGGATGGGTCCCCCCAGGATCGGGGGGGTCTGGGGGGTCGTCCCCCGGGCCAACACAACAGGGCCGTGCGCTCGTCCGTCGCTTGCCATACGACCTCGGGCGGGCCGGGGATCGGCATGACCCGCGGATCGGTGCCCGTCGCCGCGCCGACCAATGCCGCGCACGTCTCACGGGTGGCCGCGCTGATGGCGAGCGTGAAGTACATGCCGCCTCAGCCGGAGCCGAGCAGCTCGAGCATCGGCCCTGGTACCGCCGGGTCGAGATCCTTCGTGAGCAGGCCGTGCCAGGCCTCGCATACGCGCGGCAGGTTGAACGCGGCGCTGACCTGCGCGTGGGCCTCGTCGCCCGCGCTCCGCCAGTCCGCTTCGTCGCCGAGCGCGGCGATCGCGGCGGCCATGTCCGCGGGGCTCCGGTGGAGCCAGCGCGTGTCGTAGATGGTCTCGGCGCCCGGCCAGTGCCGCAGCACCGGGACCGCCCGCGACGCCATCCCCTCGGCCGGGGCGACGTGGAAGCTCTCGTCGTCGCTGGTGGACAGCATGAAGCCGACCCGGCGCAGCCAGGCCGCGACGTCTGGTCCCGCGTCGTCGAACACCACCGCCCCGCGCAGCAGCGGGGCACGCTGCACCCGGCGCAGCGCGGCGGCGTAGTGCTCGCGTTCGGCCGGGTTCTGCCACACCCACCAGTGCTCCCACGGCATCCCCGACTTGATGAACAGCAAGTACCGGTCGTCCTCGCGGCGCAGTTCCTCCAGCACATCCAGGGCCAGGTCCAGGCGCTTGCGGGAGGGGACGATGCCGATCAGGCCCAGGTGGAACCGGGCGCCGTCGAGTTTGGGCCGGTCCAGCTGGGCGACGTCGATGGCGTTCGGTATGGTCACCACCTTCGCCTCGGGCCAGCCGGTCTGCTCCCGGGTCAGCCGCGCGTAGTGCCTGCTCACGCAGATCACCTGGCTCACGGCCCCGATCTTGACCTGACGGGGGTAGGGCGACGTCAGCTCGAACCGGTGCAGCCGCACCAGCAGCCGCGACCCGCGCCGTTTGTGCCTGCTGTACCAGACGGCGTTCGGCCCGCACCATTCGCAGATCACGACGTCGGCCCAGCCCGCCAGCTCCCGGCTGACGCCGGCGTCGTGCTTGCCGAGCGCGGCCCACTTGTCCAGCCGCACCTCCAGGTCCGGCTGCAGCCGCAGGTAATCCAGCAGCGGCGTGAAGAACTTCAGGTCATGGCCCGCGACCACCAGCCGTGTTTTCTCGGGGGGACGATCCCCCCAGGTCTACCTGATCCGGGGGAAGCCTTCCCCCCAGACCCCCTCGGCGATCGTGGGGGAAGCCTTTTCCCCCAGACCCCCTCGGCCCCCTCAGGGACAGCCCGAGCCAGGTAGCCGCGGAGGCGCTCGGCGGCCCGGTCCAGGGTGAACTGCCGGGCGGCCCGGCCGGTCCGGTCGGCCGCCTGCCGGTACAGGGCGGGATCGGCCGCCGCGGCGGCCGCCACGTCCACCACGTCGGTCAGGCTCGCCGCGAACAGCGGGTAGTCGGCACCGAGGAGCCCCTCGTGCATGGGCGTGCGGTTGAGGATCACCGGCAGCCCGATGGCGCCGTACTCCAGCACCTTGGTGGACAGTTCCAGGCTCGCGTCCAGCTCGGGGTGACGCCAGCTCAGCCCGATGTCGCAGGACGCCGCGAGCCGCAGGGCGTCCTCCCGTGAGTGCCCGCCGTGCCAGGTCACGCCCTTGGTGTCGAGGGCGGCCCGCATCCGCTGCTGGTAGTCACCGGGGGCGCTGTGGATCTTGTCGCCGATCATGTGCAGCTCCGCGGCGACGCCCCGGGCGGCCAGCAGGCCCGGCAGTTCCGTCATCTCCAGCGTGTTCCAGCGGGGCGCGAACTTACCGGAGTAGACCAGCCGCAACGGCGCCCGGGACCCGAAGGCCGCGGACGCGTCCCGGGATGCGGGGATCTCGGCCAGGATGGGCGGCAGCAGTACGCACTTGCCGCACGCCGCGGGGATGCTGCCCTCCAGGAAGCAGCGGAGTTCTTCGGTCTGGCAGAGCACGTAGCGCGCGGCCGAGGCGATCATCCCGAGTTCCTCGGCTGCCTCGGGCGTGAGCCCGGGGACCGACTGCGGGACATCGGTCAGGTACGGCCACAGCCGCCCGGCGAACGCGCCGCTCTTCGCGGCGGCGGCGGTGACTACCCGGCCGCGCAGCACCACCAGGTCATGCGGTGCCTCGGCGTCCAGGCGGGCGAGGAGTTCCGGGGCCGCCGCGGCGGCGACGGGACCGGGACCCTCGCAGCAGGTGCTCCTCGAACGGCCGGCGGACGGTCACCCCGGGTTCGGCCAGCAACGGCTCGATCAGGCGGCTGGTGCGGACCGGTGCCTTGAGCACCAGCGTCACCGCGCAGCCCGCCCCGGCCAGCGCCTGCGTGACGGACTGCAGCCAGATGGCCGAACCATCGATCAGGTTCAGGTCGATGTCACCGTAGACAAGCGCGCGCGTGGTCAACGCGGACAACTCCTTAGCTGAGAGAGAAGAGCCGTAGACCGTGGCCGGAGTTGGCTTCTCGGTCCCGTCCGGGCCGAAGAACTCCGGCCGGGCCAGCGCCGGGTCGAGCGAGGTCACGTACGCGTAGCCTGACCCCCCGGCGTAGCCGACCGCGTCGGCCTGTGCGCACTCCCGTGCGCAGGCCAGATCGAGCAGGTACGACTCGTCGTAGTCCCGGCCTTGGGGCCTTTGGGGGTTTTGGGGCTCGGCCTGCCACGGCGCCACCCAGGGCGAGCGCGCCGTCTTCGCGGCGCGCGGCACCCAGCCGGCCTGCCCCCGGGCACCGTCCGCCGCGGCGAACCTCCGGGGACAGCCGTGACCGTCACGCCCCGCCCGGCCAGGTCGCCCAGTGCGGTGGTCACGGCGTGGCACGACAGTTCGGCGGACTCGCCGTCCCGCGCGGCGACCGCCACTACGAGCTCGGCGGGCGCGAGCCGCTGCCGGCGCAGGCGGGCGGCCAGGCTCGCCGCGGCGCCGGCGTCCTCGACGCGGGCCAGCACCGCGATCTGGCGCCCGGTGACCAGGTTCCCGGGCAGCCCGGCCAGCCGGGCCAGCCCGGCCAGCCGCACCGGGGTCGCGTGCGCGGCGAAGATCTCCCGTAGCTGCGGGAACGTCTCGGCCTCGGTCAGCGGCCGCTCGGCGCGGGCGGCGGCGATCTGCTCCGCCAGCGCGGCCCGCTGGCCGGTGACGATGATCACGCGCGCGCCGCAGGCGATCTGCTCGCGTGCCTGGCCCGGGGCCACCGTGACGAACACGGCGTGCTCCCGGTACAGCGCGGGCCGGCGGCGCCACGCGATCTCGCCGGTGACCGTCACCGGCCCGGGGGCCCCGGCCGCCCCGGTAAGGGAGTCGAGCAGCGCCCGGACGGCGGGCGGCTCCCGCGGGTCCCGCGGGCCGGCGTAGACCGGGTCGGACGGCCGCCGGGCAGCTGCTCCGATCGGGTTGAACCGGGCCAGCTGGACGCCGAAGCCGTCGTCGGATACCGCGTCGCAGCTGGCCGCGACCCAGTCCAGGCCCGGCGCCAAGTGGGCGGGGACGTTGCGGATGAAGATCACGGGCTTGCCGAGCGCGCGGGCCCCGGCGATCAGCCGCCCCAGCCGGCGGCCGCGGTCGGCGGCGGCCGGGTCGCCGGCGTAGGCCCAGGCCGAGCCGGCCAGCATGGCCGCGGCTTCGATCAGGACGACGTCCGCGCCCACGCTCTCCAGCATCACATCCGCGTCGTGCGGCAGCAGCGGGTACACCGCCGCGTCGGGAGCGAGCGTGGCGCACGATTCGGCGCTGAGCACCCCGGTGACGACCAGCCCCGGCGGGCTGAAACCGGCCGAGGCGGCGCCCGGCGGGCCCAGGCCGGGGGCGCTCAGCGCGGAAAGGAACCGTTCCCCGACGCTAGACAGGTCACTGAGCTGGGCCGACGCCAGCGCGAGGGCGGCCGCCCCCGGCCTGGTCAGGCCCCCGCGGTCCCGCCACAGCTTGATCAGCTCAAGCGGCAGCTGGACGCCGCGCGACCACGGGCGGCGCGCGGCGCGGACCAGCGTCTGGCCGAGGATCAGCGTGGCGGAGCCCTCGAGTGCGGAAAGCCGCGCCTGCGTCATGGCCAGCTGCAGCCTGGTGTCGCGCAGCGTCCGGGCCAGCCGGTCACGCTCGGCCGCCAGGCCGGGATCGCCGGTGGCGTTCGCGTCCTCGTTCTCCAGCGGAGGGGAATCCGGGGGCACCGTACTCATCGGCGGCCGTCCCGGTCGAGCCAGGCGGTGATGATCCGGGCGATCCGCGGGCCAGCCTGGCCGTCCCAGAGCGGCGGCAGCTCGCCCGTGTAGGGCCCGTCCTGGCACGCCTTGCGCACCGCGGCGGCCAGTTCGGTGTTGGTAACCAGCCGGTTGCTGCCGCTGGTGATGGTGATCGGCCGCTCGGTGTTCGGCCGCAGGGTCAGGCACGGCACCCGGAGCAGGGTGGTTTCCTCCTGTACCCCGCCGGAGTCGGTGATCACCGCCCTGGCCCCCTTGACCAGCCCCATGAACTCCAGGTAGCCCAGCGGGTCGCAGATGTGCAGTCGGGGGTGCTCGCCCAGGCCGGCGGCCCGCAGCGCGGCCCTGCCGCGCGGGTGCACCGGGATGATCAGGTCCAGCTCATCGGCCACCTCGTGCAGGGCCCGGACCAGGTCGGCCGCCGCCCGCGGGTCGTCGACGTTGGACGGCCGGTGCAAGGTGGCCACCACGTACCGCTCGGGCAGCCCGGCGGCGGTCCGGGCCACCGCCACGTCGAACCGGTCCAGGTGGGTCAGAAGCGTGTCGATCATCGGGTTCCCGACCAGGTGCACCGCGCCGACCGGGCGGCCCTCGCGGGCCAGGTACCCGATCGCCTCCGGGGAGGTTGCGAACATCAGCGCGCACAGCTGGTCGGTCAGCCGCCGGTTGATCTCCTCGGGCATCGTGTCGTCGAAGCTGCGCAGCCCGGCCTCCACGTGGGCCAGCGGCACGCCCAGCTTGGCGCCGGCCAGTGCCGCCCCCAGGGTGGAGTTGACGTCCCCGTACACCACGGCCAGCGCGGGGCTCTTCTCGCCGAACTCCCGCTCCATCCCGGTCATGATTTCGGCGGTCTGCCGCGCGTGGCTGCCCGAGCCCAAAAGCCCGATGCCCAGGTTGACGTCCGGCCGCGGCAGGCCCAGCTGGACGAAGAACACCTCCGACATGCGCTCGTCATAGTGCTGCCCGGTATGGACGATCCGCTGCTCGTGACCCAGCTCCGCCAGGGCCCCGATCACCGGCGCGGCCTTCATGAAGTTCGGCCGCGCGCCCAGTACGTGGGTGATAGGTGCGCGCATCGTGTCCTTCCCGTTCGCCTGAACCGATAAAATCTGCCGTGATGACGTCCGCCCTGCGCCGGCAGGAGCCCCGCCGCCACGACACGCACGTGTCGCCCCGCGCTCTCACGCTCGCGACCTCGATTGCCTGGCGGCACGCGGCCGCCGACCCGGTCCGTGCGGTAGTCCTAGCCCAGAGGGTACTGCCACACCGGCTGCGCGGATGCCTCCGGCTCGCCGGGTCCTACGGACGGGCGGCGGCGCTGTGGGGCGCGGGGGACCGGACCGCGGCCCTGGCCGCGCTCGACGCCTCGCCCCGGCGCCTGGCCGCGTTCAGCCTGGCCGTGGATCAGCCCGCGGCCGCGGCCGCCGCCGTGGCCCGGCTGGCCGGCGACGATCGCGCCCGCCCCGTGCTGGCCGCCCGCCTGGCCTGGCGCGAAGGCCGTCTCACCGAGGCGCTGGAATCCCTCGATCACGCGACCAGCGCACGGGCGCGGCGGCTGCGCAAGACGCTCACCGCCGAGCTGTATGTCCTCGGGGGGGACGACCCCCCCCAGACCCCCCCCGCTCCTGGGGGGAAGCCTTTCCCCCAGACCCCCTCGGCCCCCCCGGGCCCGGGGGCCGCGTCCTGCACCTGGTCAACGACGCGCTGCCCACCGCGAACGCGGGGTACACGATCAGGACCCACGAGATCGTCCGCGCCCAGCAGGCCGCTGGGCTGGATCCGCACGTCGTGACCAGGTGCGGGTTCCCGGTGACCCAGGGCAGGCTGGACGGCCGGCGCCTGGTCACTCTGGACGGCATCCCGTACCACCGGCTGCTGCCGTGGCGCCTGCCCGCACGCGCGGACGCGGCAGCCGCCCTGGGGCGGGAACTCGCCGCACGGCTCACAGAGCAGATACAGCCGAGCGTGCTGCACGCCGCGAGCAACTACACCAACGCCCTGGTCGCGCTGGCCCTGGGGGAGCGGTACGGGCTGCCCGTGGTGTATGAGGTCCGCGGGTTCTGGGAGGACACCTGGCTGTCCCGGCACCCGGACGGCGTAAACCTAGCCCGCAGCGAGCTGTACCGCCGCAACCGCGACCTCGAGACCCGGTGCATGCTGGCCGCCGACCTCGTCGTGACCCTCGGCGAGGCCATGCGGGAGGAGATCGTGGGCCGCGGCGTCCCCGCCGGGAAGGTCCTCGTCGTGCCGAACGCCGTATCCGAGGAGTTCCTCCGGCCGCTGCCCGACGCCACGGCCCTGCGCGCCGAACTGGGTATTGCACCGAAGGAGCACGTCGTCGGCGTGGTATCCAGCCTGGTCCCGCACGAGGGCATCGGCACGCTGCTCGAGGCGACGCGGCTGCTGCGCTCCCGCGGACTGCCGGTGCGGGCGCTGATCGTCGGCGACGGGCCGGAGCGGGCGGCCCTGCAACGTCAGGCGGCGGGCCTCGGCCTGGGCGAGGCGGCCATCTTCACCGGTCGCGTGCCAGCGGCGAAAGTACGCGAATTCCACGCGCTGCTCGACGTTTTCGTCGTCCCCCGCACCTCGGACAGGGTATGCCAGCTCGTCACGCCGCTGAAGCCGGTGGAGGCGATGGCCAGCGGGTTGTGCGTGGTCACCAGTGATGTGAAGGCACTCGCCGAACTCATCAAACCCGACGTGACAGGAGCGCTGACAACACCGCAAGATCCGGTGGCCCTAGCCGATAGTCTTGAACTCTTGGTTTGCAGTCCGGATGTCAGAAGGAAACTCGGCGACAACGCCCGCGAATGGGTGGCCAGGGACCGGACCTGGGCTCACAACGCGGCACGGTACCGGGATGCGTATGCGCGCTTGGGCGCGATTTAGATAGGGGTCCACATGCCGGCACAGGACGTACTGGTGATCGGGCTGGGCTATGTCGGCCTGCCGCTGGCCATCGCGGCGGCGCGTTCGGGCTTCCGGGTCACCGGGCTGGACACGAGCGAGAAGATCGTGGCCGGGCTGATGGGCGGGCGGTCGCACGTGGACGACGTCACCGACGCGGAGATTGCCGAAATGCTCGGCCAGGGGTTCGGGGCCGTGACCGACGAGAACGCGGTGCCACCCCAGGACGTCATCGTGATCTGCGTGCCGACCCCGCTGGCCGAGGCCGCCGGTCCCGACCTGTCCGCGGTCCGGGCCGCGACCGCGACCGCGGGACGGCTGCTGAAGGCCGGGACGCTGGTGTCGCTGGAGTCCACGACCTATCCGGGCACCACCGAGGAGGTGGTCCGCCCGCTGCTGGAGAAGGCCTCCGGGCTGACGGCCGGGATCGACTTCTTCCTGGCGTTCTCGCCGGAGCGGATCGATCCGGGCAACCCGGTCTACGGCTTCACCAACACGCCCAAGATCGTCGGCGGCCTGACCCCGTCCTGCACGGACGCGGCCGAGGCCTTCTACTCCCACGTCTGCGAGCAGGTGGTCCGGGCCAAGTCGGCCCGCGAGGCGGAGATGGCCAAGCTGCTGGAGAACACTTACCGGCACGTGAACATCGCCCTGGTCAACGAGATGCTGATCTTCTGCAGGGAACTGGACGTGGACCTGTGGGACGCGATCCGGTGCGCGGCGACCAAGCCGTTCGGATACCAGCCGTTCTACCCCGGGCCCGGCGTCGGCGGGCACTGCATCCCCATCGACCCCAACTATCTGTCCTACAAGGTCCGCACCCTGGGCTACCCGTTCCGGTTCGTCGAACTGGCCCAGGAGATCAACGGCCGGATGCCCGGCTACGTCACCGACCGGGCCGCCGAACTGCTCAACCGCCACGCCAAGCCGGTCAACGGCGCCAGCGTGCTGCTGCTCGGCGTGACCTACAAGCGCGACATCGCCGACCAGCGCGAATCCCCGGCCCGGCCGCTGGCCCGCAAACTGCTGGCCCGTGGCGCCGTGGTCAGCTACCACGACCCGTACGTGCCGGGCTGGCAGGTCGACGGGCAGTCCATCCCCCGCGCCGCTGACCTGCAGGCCGCCCTGGCCACCGCCGACCTGGTCATCCTGCTGCAGGCCCACTCCTGCTATGAGCCGGACCAGCTGACCCGGGCGTCTCGCCTGCTGCTCGACACCCGTGGCGTCATCCCGGCCGCGCCGCACGTCGAAGCCCTGTGAGTCCTCCGTGCGGGTAGTCGTGTGCACGATCGTCCACCATCCGGCCGACGCGCGCATCTTCCACCGCCAGATCAGGGCCCTGCTCGAGGCCGGTCACCAGGTCATCTACCTCGCCCCGGCGGAGGAGGAGAGATTTTATACCGAACGGACCGGCCTCCAGCCGCAGGTCATCCCGGTTCCGCGGGCCGTGGGACGGAACAGGCTCGGCGCCCTGCGGGCCGCCCGGCGCGAGCTGGCCAGGCATGCGGTCGGCGCCGACCTGCTGCTGATCCACGATCCCGAGCTGCTGCTGGCCCTGCCGCCGCGGCGGAAGCGGCCGCCGACGGTCTGGGACGTGCACGAGGACACCGCTGCCGCGCTCAGCACCAAGGCGTGGCTGCCCCGCCCGCTCCGGCCTCCGGTCGCCGCGGCCGTCCACGCCGCGGAACGGCTCGCCGAGCGGCGTATGCACCTGATCCTGGCCGAGCAGGGTTACGTCACGAGGTTCAGCCGCACGCACCCGGTGGTGCCCAACACGACCTACGTGCCGCAGGCCGCGGCACCGCCAGACCCGGCCGCCCAGCGGGTGGTCTACGTCGGTCACCTGTCCCCGGACCGCGGCGTGGCCGAGATGATCGAGGTGGCCGCCCTGCTGCGCCCGCACGGGATCGAGATGGAGCTGATCGGCCCGGCCGACGCACACGCCCGGGCCATGATCGAGCCCGTACGGGCCCAGGGCCTGCTCCGCTGGCCCGGCTTCGTCCCGAACGACCAGGCCATGGCGATGGTGGACGGTGCCGTGGCCGGCCTGTCGCTGCTGCAGGACGAGCCCAACTTCCGGCACTCCATGCCCACCAAGGTGGTGGAGTACATGGCGCGGGGCGTGCCCGTGGTGACCACGCCGCTGCCCGCCGCGGCCGACCTCGTCACCCGCTACGAGTGCGGGTTCGTAGTGCCGTTCGGTGACCCTCGCGCGGCGGCCGACGCCGTGCTCCAGCTGGCCGGCGACGCCTCGCTGCGGGCCAAGATGGGCAGCCGCGGGCACGAGGCGGCCCGGAGTTCGCTCGGCTGGCCGTCCGACGCCCGGGCCTTCGTCGTCCAGCTGGAAGACTGGGCGAGGATACCATAGGCGCTGGCCGGGCGCGTGCTATTGTTGCGTGTCCCGCGGCGCGGAGAAGGGATGGGCGTGGTCGCAAGCATGTCACGCGCTCCGCTGGTGCGGCGGCTGCGTGAGCTGGCCGCGCGCCACCCGCAGTTCGCCGTGGCGCTGGCGGCGGGCGCGGTCCTGCGGCTGGTGGCGATGCTCGGCTACCCGGGCGCGCTGTGGTTCGCCGGCGACTCCTACGTCTACGTGGGCGCCGCGCTGCGGCCGACGCCGGACCTGTCCAAGACCACGGGCTACTCGCTGTTCCTACGGGCCCTGCTGCCGTTCCACAGCTTCACGCTGGTCACCGGCGTGCAGCACCTCATGGGGCTCGGCATCGCGGTCATGATCTACCTGCTGGCCCGGCGTGTCGGCGTCCCGAAACTGTGGGCCACGGTGGCCACGCTGCCGGTGCTGCTCGACGGGTTCGAGATCGAAGACGAGCACATGGTGATGGCCGAGGCCCTGTTCACCTTCCTCGTCATGCTGGCCATGCTGCTGATCCTCTGGCGCTACCGGACGCCGTGGCCCACCGCGCTGGTGGCCGGGCTGCTGGTCGGCTACGCGGTTGACGTGCGCAGCGAGGGCTTGCCCCTGCTGGTTCTGTTCCCCGCCTTCCTGGCCTACCGCGCGGTTAGGCAGGGCTGGAAGAACTGGCGCGGCTGGCTGGCCGCGGCCGCGCTCGCCGTGGGCTGCGCGGCGCCGGTGGTGGCCTACGCGGCATGGTTCCACCACGTAGAACGGCACTACACGCTGAGCATGGTCCGAAGGGTTCTACCTGTGGGGACGGGTGTCCTCGTTCGCCGAGTGCTCGGTCATCAAGCCGCCCGCCGACGAGCTGAGGATCTGCCCCTCGGGCTCGCCGTCCAGCCGCACGCCGCCGGGCGACTACATCTGGCACGCGCCGCAGGTGCACGACATCCCGGGCGGCCCGGTGAGCGCCGCCAACGACCGGCTGCTGCGCGACTTCGCCATCCGTGCCATCGAGGCCCAGCCGTTCGGCTACGCCGAGTCGGTGCTGAAGGGCCTGGCGCTGGCCGTGGAATGGCCGCGGCAGAAGTACCCGGACGCCGGCACGGTGGGCTACTACTACTTCCGGCTGCAGACCGCAGATGATCCCGGACAACCACACGTGGATTCCCGGCGGCACCGCCTACCAGGATGCGGTGAGCTACGGCCACGCCAACCCGAGCCGGGTGGTCGAGCCGTTCGCGGCCGTGATCGATCCTGTACCAGCAGGTCGTCTACACCTACGGGCCGCTGTTCGGGCTAATCCTGCTCACCGGGCTCGGCGGCGTCGTGCGGATCGAGGGGCTCCGGCAGCGGCAGCCCCGGCTGGTCTGGTCGCGCCGCACCGGCAGCATGATGCCCTGGGTCACCGGCGTCGTGCTGCTGGTGTTCCCGATCGCGACCGCCGACTTCGACTACCGGTACCTGCTCCCCGTCCTCCCGTTCGCCTGCCTGGCCGCGGGCCTCGCGTTCGCCCCCGCCAGGGCCCGGCCCGCACCGCAGCCGCCCGAGCCGCACCGGGACGACGAGCAGCAGGACGACCTGACCAGCCAGGTCCCCGGCCCGGTCAGCTGAGCCGACCGCGGCGTATCCTGCCTTCCGGAAGGAGGAATTGAGGATGGATACTGGGCAGAATCAGGCCGGGGCGACGCGGGCGGCGGTGCTCGGCACCGGCATCATGGGCTCGGCGATGGCCCGGAACCTGATCGCCACCGGGCTGCCCACTACGGTCTGGGACCGGTCGGCGTCGGCCACGGCGCCGCTGGCGGAGGCCGGGGCTCGGGTGGCTCCGTCGGCGGCCGATGCGGTCGCCGGCGCCAGCGTGGTGATCATGATGCTCCCCACCGCCGAGGTCGTGACCGCGGTGCTGTTCGACGGTGGCGTGGCCCAGGCGTTCGCGGCCGGCGCGGTGTACGCCCAGATGGGCACGATCGGCGTGTCGGCCACGCTCGAGATCGCCTGCGGGCTGCGCGGCTCCGGCCCGACGTGATGTTCGTGGACGCGCCGGTGTCGGGCAGCAAGGGGCCCGCCGAGTCCGGGCAGTTGCTGATCCTCGCCTCCGGTCCCGCCGGGGCCGAGCCGGTCGTGCGCCCGGTGTTCTCCGCGATCGGCCGCAAGACCGTATGGCTGGGCGAGGTGGGCCAGGGCAGCAGGCTGAAGCTGATCGTCAACGCCTACATGTCGGTCCTCATCGAGGGCGTGGCCGAGGCCCTGGAGCTGGCCGCCCGGCTGGGCATCGACCCGGACAAGGTGGAGGAGGCCATCGCGGGCGGCCCGCTCGACGCGCCGATCGCGGACGCCAAGCTGCACAAGATGGAGGCCGGCGACTTCGCGCCGGAGTTCCCGCTGGAATGGGCGCTCAAGGACGTGGACCTGGCGCTGGCCGAGGCCGGCGGCGCCGCGCTGCCGCTGCTGACCGCGCTGTCGCGCCAGTGGCGCGCGGCCGTCGAGGCCGGCCACGGCCGCGAGGACATCAGCGCCGCGCGCCTGGCCCTGGGCGGCTGAGACCTGGCCAAACCTGGCTGGTGATTGTGTGCGGGAAACGCGACTGGTGTGGGGGTTGCTGCTAGCGGTGGGTCGGCGGGGCCCGGCCACCAGGTACCGAGTCTGCCGGATGGCCGACTCGCTAAGGCTCATTAGGGGAGCGCCAATCTCTGGAAACGTCCGGCCTTCCCGAGGGCTGGCGCAGCCAGCGGCCGGCGGCGGGCACCCAGGACCGGGAAGGCGAGACCAGACCAACCACGCTTGACCGCGCCGGTAACCTCGGACGGTGCCCGGGGACGGACCCACGGCCTTTGCATCTGGGCGAGCCCGAGTGGGGTTGCGCCGTCTTCGCGAACAGGCCGCAGGATCACTGGACGCCCCGGAAGACCCGGAGCCAGAATCGCCGGGTCCGCAAGAGCGCCAGCCGCTGGCCAACTGTCAGCTTCGGAGCCGACTGGTGAATGCACAGGCCCCCGCCGCCCGGTAGCAGGCAGCCCCCGCCGCAGTCGCCATAGCAGTGACGGCAATGACTGGCGCCCGGCATGTCTCCTCCCTGTTCACGGTGATGGTAACCGCCCTGCTCCGTCATATCCCCACAGGCCAGCTGGGACCTGACCGCGCAGACCCGCGTGCTGCGATTCCGGGCCCCGGCGGAGCCTCCATCGGGTTTACCGCCCCGACGCAGCGCGCGCCTGGCGGCGCGCCGCAGACCCGGTGCCGGTGACCGTGGCGCCGGGCCTGCTCGCCCCCGGGCAAATCAAGACCGTAGCAACTCCCTGCGCCCCTTCTCGGCCTTCCTCCGGTGGCGCGACCCCGCGCCGCCTGACCCGGAACGACGCCAACCGTAGCCACCGGCTAACCAGGGGCACAGGCAGCATCAGCGATTAGTTGCCATGCGGGTTTCACCCGCGTTCGTTCATCCACACCGAGACATGGGCGGGCTCCAGGGCCTGCTGCACGACACTGGCCAGGTCATCTCGGACCGAGTCCAGGTCCACGGCGTCCTTCAAGCGGACCGCGAACGCGGCCACGGTCTTGTCCGCGTCATAGCGGGCCCGGTTGAACCGGCGGTCCACCACCCGCTGCACCCGCCGCCGCAGCGGGTTGAACAACGCCGCCGCCGCCAGTGTCGACCCAGCCACGGCCACTGGCGTTTTGATCGACACGACATGGGTGGCCAGCAGCACGATCCCCGCGTACACCCCCACCAGCAGGCCGGTGACGATCGCGTACGCCAGGGTCCGGGAGATGATCCGGTCGATGTCGAACAGGCGGTACCGGAGCACGGCCACGCCGATGCTCAGCGGGATCGCGAAGAACCCGACCATCGACAGGGCAATCCCGACTGACGAATCGCCCGGCTTGGTGACTGAGATCCCGACAGCGACGAAGGTGACAGCCGATCCGGCCAGCAGCCACTTCAGCTGCTGGCGGCGTTCCCCCGACGAGCGCCGGTAGCTGAGCACCTGGCCAGCCAGTGACACCAGCCAGCAGACCACCAGCAGCGCGAAGAACACGTCCTGCGCCACGTTCCACCACGCGTCGGCACGGTCGGTGCCGGTAAGCAGAAGCAGGTTCCCGCCGGAATCCACCTGGGTCTGGTGGCCGATGATGGCGCCCACCGTAAGGGTGGCGGCTCCGCCCATCCACAGCATGGCCGCCGCGGCATAGGCCCACACCATCCACCGCAACCGCGGTGACGGCGGCTGGCCGTCCGGGAAAAGCAGCACGACCAAGCCGAACAGCACAATCCCCGGCGCCCAGCCGGGCTGCGCGAGCAACGCCACCCAGCCCAGCGGCAGGCCCCCATGCCGGAGCCGGTAGTCAGCCACCGTATAGAAACTGGCATCCTCGCTCAGCATGAAGCAAACCGCCGCACCCAGCATGATCCAGCCGAGCGGGTTACCGGGCTTGCGCCAGGCCAGCACGAAGCCGACCACCGCGAACGGAGCCGAGACCCAGACCGGCACCGAGCCCCTGCTGGCGTCCAAGCCCTGATGCGCCAGACCGGCCAGGGGCACAGCCGCGATCATCAAGGCCAGCACCAAGCCGCCCAGCACCAGCACGGCCGCCGGTGACGCCACCCGCAAGCGGCAGACCCTGACAGCTATCATCTCCGGTGCCTGCGCACCCGCTGGCCGCGTCCCTCCCACAGAACGCCACGGTACGCCCGGACCGTTCCGGAAACGTTACCGCTCGGCCCGACCCTCGCATACACGCCTACGCCAGGCACCGCAGGCGGGCGAAAGACCCGAGCGGGACCCCTGGACCCTAAGAGGGGGCCATGCCAACTCTGGAAACGTCCGGCCTGGGCGCCGGCTGACCATCGAAGCCACGATGGACTTGTGATCGTCCAGGGCGGTGGTGGAAGTGCCTGGTCAGTTGTGATGGCTAATCCACACTGACAGGTGCGCGGGTTCCAGGGTCCGGTGGACGACACCGGCCAGGTCATCGCGGACCGAGTCCAGGTCGACGGCGTTTTTCAGCCGGGCCGCGAACGCCGCTACGGTCTGGTCGGCGTCGTACCGCGCCCGGTTGAACCGCCGGTCCACAGCGTGCTGAACCCGCCGCCGCACCGGACTGAACAACGCCGCCGCGGCCAGCGTGGAGGCAGCCACCGCCTCGGGAGAGGCAAACGACAGCACGTGCGTGGCCAGCAGCACCAGCCCTGTGTACACGCCGACCAGCACGCCGGTCACGATCGCGTAGGCCAGGGTGCGGGAGATGATCCGGTCGATGTCATACAGCCGGTACTTCAGGATCGCCACCCCGAGGCACACCGGCAGCACCACCCCGACGCCGACCGCGATCGCGCCCGGGTCCAGCGCGGGGACCGTGTTGCTGATGACAAAACCGGCCACCGCAACCGTGGACCCGGCCATCAGCCACTTCAGCTGCTGCCGCCGGTCCCCGCTGGCCCCCCGCCAGCTCAGCACCAGACGCGCGGCGAACACCGGCCAGAACACCAGCAGGGCAGGGAATAGCGCGTTGACCTTAGACACCCAAGCCGTTGAACCGGATGGGTGATCGAACCCGGCGAGGCCGCCGCTGACGTCGAGGTGGACGCCCTGCGTGACGATGATGGTCACCATACCGGCGTAGGCCACGAGGAACAGGCCGGCACTGGCTGTCAGGTACGACCACAGCACCCACCGCCAGCGCGGCGAGGGCAGCATGCCGTCGGGAAACAGCAAGAACACCAGCGGCAGCGCGATGGTCAGGACCGTCCAGTAGGCAGACCCCAACAGCACAGCCGCCGCGCCGAACGGCAGGCGGTAACCCATGCGGTACACCAGCCACGCATAGGGACCGGCGTCAAGGCCGAGCAGGACACCGACCGGGATTACCAGCAGCAGCCAGCCAATCGGGTTGCCCGGCTGACGCCGGGCCACGATGAGGCCCACCGCGCACATCGGCAGACTGATCGCGAGCAGCGCCGAGTTCGCCAGCACGTTCTGCCGGCCAGCACGCTGAGCGGGATTACAGCGGCGGCCAGCAGCACCGCTAGCGCCGCCACTGCGTTCGCGGTCGCTGGTGACGCCAGCCAGGAACGCCGCCCACCGACCTGTGCCCGTGGGGCTTGTTCACTGACGGTGCCTGCCCTCACACACCTCAACGTACGCCCGGACCGTTCCGGGAACGTTACCGGTCAGCCCAGGATCTCCTACCTAGCCCGTCACACACTCTGGATAACACCCGCGCACCGGACAGGACAAGGTGGCACCCTGGTCCCTGAGAGGGGGCCAGGGGCACACGCACGCCAACTGGTGGGCATGCCCCATGAGGTAGAAGCTGGTCGCCGCCAGAAGCACCACGGCCCGTTCGGTCGTGGTGCGGAACCAGATGCTGGTGCTGTGGAGCAGGCTGGGCGGGTTCGACCGCGCGGACACACTGCTGTGGCGGGAGCGCTGGCTGTTCGAGTACTGGCCGCACGCCGCCTCGGTCGTGCTGACCGAGGACTACCCGATCCACCACGCCATGATGCGGCGATTGAATCACTCGCGTCGTTCGCCGGCGCTGGCTCGGCAGCCGCGCCGGCCAGGTGACGTTCGGCGTATCCTGAGGACGGGTGAGTCGGCCGGGCGGTCGCGCCGGGCGCAGGCCCGGTGAGGAAGGTCCGGGCTCCACAGGGCAGGGTGGTCGGTAACGCCGACCCGGGGTGACCCGCGGGACAGTGCCACAGAAAACAGACCGCCTCGCGTCTGGTACGCGGGGTAAGGGTGAAACGGCGGTGTAAGAGACCACCAGCGCCGCAGGTGACTGCGGCGGCTCGGTAAACCCCACCCGGAGCAAGGTCAAGAGGGGAACCAGCGGTTCCCTGCGCGAGCGATCGAGGGCGGCCCGCCCGATGCTCGCGGGTAGACCGCAGGAGGCTGCCGGCAACGGCAGTCCTAGATGGATGACCGCCGCCCCGCGCGAGCGGGGCACAGAACCCGGCCTACAGGTCGGCTCACCCCTTGTAGAGCGCTGAGCTGCCGTGCAGTAATGCATACAGGTCAGTCAGGGCACTTTCCGGGCACATGCGCCGTTGCTCGCCCGAACGCCTTGTCGAGCGAATCGGTGGAGCTGCCTGGCGAACGGACAAGCGAAGATGCCCTTTACTGAACCTGGCCCGGCCTGAGTGGGCATCGATCAGGAAAATGGCGCGAGCCCAGGGCTGCAAGGTTCAGTCAACGATCCCATTCGCGCCCCAGATCGCCTCATACTGTGGTATCTCTCGCTCTACGTCCGATACGATCCCTGGGCTTGGTGTGCTGACAGAGAGTATTCGGCGAAGCCAGCGATCTTGAGGGCTGCGGTGTTTCTGGATCGTGCGTACATGATTTCGTTTGGGGGATTTTAGGTCACTGTGTGCAGCGTTTGTAGGTGTCAGCTGTGAATTTGGGTATGGCAGGTCTTATTGCCGCTATCGTTGGTGTGCTGATTACAATCGTCATAGCTATTTGGCAACGACGGCCTAAGCGGGTAGTTTATGATGTCAGCGCGAATCGTAGGATTATCACTCGCACCACTTACCAAGAATCTGGCGCTTTGCATGTTATGTACGGTCACCGTCAACTCAAAGACCCCCACCTTATTGTGGTCCGCATAGCTAATGATGGAAAGGTGGAAGTCCGCCCGAAGATTGGGAGAAGCCATTCACATTGAGGACAAAGGCAGAGATTATCGACTCTGGAATTGTCGGAACAAATCCTGCGAACTTGAATGCATCGGTGACACGCCGAGAACCATACGAAATATGCTGCAACAAACTTCTGCTGAACAGGGATGAATGGTTCGATATCCAAATGCTCGTGGATGGTTCAGGCGGTATTCTGGGTGCATCTGCAAGGATAGCCGGTGCCAAGCTGGCCGCCGGACGCGCCAAGACTGATCGGCGTATAGATGCTCGTCTCTGGCTCGCACTTGCCGGAGTCGGAGTTGTAGCCGGTGCTGCAATCACTGGAATTCTAAAATTTGAATTCCCGCAACCGGCTAGCGTTCCAGCGCTTATCGGAAAGCCTGTAAGCCAGGCGATACCAGATCTGCATCATGCCAAGCTTGATCTGGGAAGTGAGCTATTGATAAAGAGCTCTGGTCCGGTAGGCGTTGTTGTAGCTCAATATCCTAGTGCGGGTACGCAAATGAATGCTTATGCGCAGGTAACGATCGTTGTTTCACAGCACGGCCAATGAGCAGGCTGAATGCCCGCGCCTGCCCACAGCCGTGGCGTGCCGGATGAGCGCGAGTATGGGCACTGGTGCGCTGCGCGGTCGGATACGGCATGATGGTTGCCATGACGACTCTGGCTGCTGCCCCTGGTGATGTGCTTGCGGTATGGACTTCTGCGAGCTTGGAGAGCGACCTGATCCGGGTCGGTGAGGCACTGCGCGGCCTGCCTGCCGTCGCTAATCACGTGGCAATCATCACGCACCGAGACCAGAAAGGGCGATGGATCGGGATCCAGGGTCAGCCGGGCGGCGTCGGCTTGGTCGATTGCACAAACTGGCTCAGCGACAGCCGGACCCGGTCCAACCATGACCAGCCCAAGCCGAACGATCACAATCAGTTGACCTTCTTGCTGGGCTCGTGTGCCAAGTCCCTGGGCATCCAATATGACTGGGTGGGCATTGCCGAGGACGCCTGCGCTGCCCTGGACCTAGCCGACTTGTCCGTGGCGATCGACCCCTTGTGGCGGTGGCCCTCCGAGCACGACCTGCTGCCCGGCCACGTTGTGTGCAGTTCGCTTGCCGCGATGCTGTACGACCTGACACAGGTCGGCTACACGCATCCGGACCTCGGCCAGGAACGGAAATGCGAGCCTGCGGACTGGTGGAATTGGTCGGACAGGCAGTTGTGGACTGAGCCAGGCGCCTGACCGTCCGGCAGCGGTATCGGTCGGGACACAGCGTCACGCTCGCGGATCTTCGCGAACTCGCGGTTGGAAAGCAGGACGTCGTGATCCGTGGCAGGACCTGGTCGCCATAGAAGCCCACGAGGCAAATCCTGCCTAAGGTAGCAAGCGGCCGCAAACGGAGGCTGGCGCCGTCGTAGCCGGAGTGCTACCAGGTTACGGCGTGCGATGACAGGATCCGGCCGACAGGCCGGCTCACTCCCCATCTCCTGCGCTGACCCTCGCGATGGCCCCGGCTCGGGCTAACGTGGGCAGGCCAGGAGCCAGCCGATCGCCGGACAGCGTACGGGCCGTCCCCCTTATCAAATCCGTCGCTCCGTCCAAATGAAGAAGGGACATGAATGACACAGCTACCGATACCTAGCGCACGCCACTACGGCAAAGTCTTTGATGAGGTAGCGGCGGATTATGACCGCAACCGTCCGATTTATCCCGACGAACTCGTTGATCAAGCTTGTCAGGTCGCAGGTATCGGGGACGGTGATCAGGTGCTTGAGATCGGGTGTGGGAGCGGTCAGCTAACGCGCAGTCTTGTCGCCCGGGGCCTGCACGTCACAGCACTCGAACCCGGCAAGAACCTCATAGCACTAGCCAGGCAGAACCTGGAAGGCGCTGGAGCGGTAGAGTTCATGAACGCTCGATTTGAGGATGCATCGTGCCCCCATGAGCACTTCCGGGCCGTTTTCTCGGCATCCGCGCTTCATTGGGTCGACCCCAAGGTTGGCTGGCTCAAAATCGCTGACGTGCTGGTTCCCGGCGGAACACTCGCGCTCATGTCCTACTTCGGGCTTGAGGAGCGACGTAGCAAGCCCGATCAAGAAGCAGTGCTAGCTGCCATGAGAAAGGTCGCACCGGACATTGCCGCTAATTGGCCGACCTATAGGGATCTCGAGGCCACGCTCGCGGGGGTGGAACGGTGCCGTGGAAACGTCTCAGAGGTATGGGCATGGCTTGGCTGCTACGACGTGGCGCAGGACTACGCCGGCCGCCTGTTCAGTGATGTTCAGGTAGCGGTCGTACCGAAACTCATCGAGCAAACTGCTGACGAACTCAACGCTCTCCTTCGCACGTTGTCGTTTTACGCCCGGCTTTCACCGGGCCAGCGTCAAGCCCTCGAGCATGAAAACGCGGCTATTTATGAACGACTCGGGCGGCCGATTCGCGCGAGCACGGTCACGATCCTCGTCACGGCGCAGCGCAGCACAACCTACTGAGGATCTGGTTGCTAGCTGACCAGCGTTATCAGGTCGAGTGCGATCTCGTCGGGATCGGTCACAGCGTCAAACGAAACGACTTCGACGTGCACCTTGCCAAATTTGTCCTGGGCGGCGTTCTTCCTGGCCGCTTGCTGGTAGGCCGTGAGCGTAGCGTCGTGCTTGCGGCCGTGGCCCACGATCGCGACCACGAATACACGCTTGGCGTTGGCCTTCTCCAAGACGGGCTCGAAGTCCCTCCAGTCGTCGGCCTCGCCATCGGTGACAACCAGAGTGAGCATGGTCGGCTGCTCGTCGGGATCCCTGTCGCCGAACTCCTCGTCGTAATCCGCGAGCGCCGCCTTCCAGGCAGGCATGATGTACGTCTTGCCTCCCCACGTGATCTCGTTCAGCCTGCGTTCCAGGTTGCTGGAGTTGAGGTCGCCGATCTCGACGTGGTCGTTGGCGAACCCGTGGGTCATCAGGCCCCCTAGTTCGTCACTGCCGCTGGCCTGCTCGGCATCCGCCTCGCTGTCCTCCCGCTCCAAGACACGGACGAGACCGTGCAGGGCCTCGATAACGATGGCCCGGCGGCTGCCGGGATCGGGCCATTCTGGCCCGTACTCGTCAGCGGCGCCCCAGTTCATGCTGGTGGAGAGGTCCAGCAGGAGCACGGGTTCCTTCTTGCGGTTGGAAGAGACAGCCGGACGGATCTCACTGCGCGGAGTGCGGTTCGGGCCGCCTGTTTCGGCTCCTGCCTCGCTCACCATCGTTCCCTTCCCTGCCGTGGATATCCGCTTGTACACCTGATGTACCACACGCTGCCGCACCCCGAGGCGACGGCTCAGTACGCGAACCCGCCGCGCGGCCCGCTCATGGGCCTGGCTGCTCGTGTCCAGGGCCGGCTGATCCCGCGGACGCCGGCCTCTGCGTTGAACGAGTGTGGGAACCGAACGCATCGACTTCGCGGAGTTCTATCGCGCATCCAGGGACGACTGCCTCCGCACGGTCGTGGTCATCGGCGGCGATCGGGACACGGAGGATCCCCGCGGTGGTCGGGGCGTTGGCCGTGGCGGCCGGGGCGGCTCTGGCCGTGACCAGCACCCTGGTACCGTCCGGCCAGGCCAGCCATCAGCCTGCCGCCCAGCTAGCGGCGTGGACGGTTACCAAGCAGGCTAACGGCGACATCAAGGTCACCATCCGCGAGCTGAGGGATCCGGCCGGGCTCCAGCGCACGCTCCGCGCCGATGGCGTCCCGGCCAGCGTCACGTTCGCGGGCCAGCAGAACCCGGCCTGCCAGGGTTACCCCGCTGGCGGTAGCCAAAGCCAGCGACGGCAGCTGCTGGGCAGCGTGGTGACGCCGCCGGCCAGGCGAGCTTACGTCATGGTCATTCACCCTTCGGCGTTGCCGTCCGGCGCTGGCCTGCAGATCTTCAGCTCCTTCGAGAACATCCCGGCTAGTGCCCAGGGGGCGGCTGTGCGCCTGGTGCAGGCCAGCCCGCAGTGCACAGGCAGCTGAGTCTTCCAGGCAGCACCGGCAGGATGGTCACCTGAGCGATGGGCCGCGTGAGTTGCTGCGCGGCCCATCGCGTCATGGTTTTGGCGCGCGCTTGCGTGTTAGCAAGGTTCCGGTTGGCGGTGCTGCTGATCGGGCTGCGCGGCGGCCCGGCGCTGAGCAAGAGCGTCAGCCTGTACTCCTTCTTCGGCTACTGCCTGCTGGTTATCGCGGCGATCCTCGCCGCACGGGTGCTGGTGCAGGTGTTTCGCCTGACGCCGGATGAGCGGCGACCGAACCCGATCTTCGTCGGCTGTACACGAGCCGTACACATGGTGTTCGGCATCTCGATGAAACCGACCTTCTCAGGCTGTATTGTCACTATTCGTGGAGGATCTGGTCTTCGCGGGCGACGTCAATGCCGGTGATGTGGTCATCCTGCCCGGTGCCAGCAGCGCGGTCCTGGTCAAGACGGTCCGCCTCGGCCAGGGCGGATTCATCTTCACCGTGGCACCCGTCGGCGACGACCGGCCCCAGGCCGAACATCTCGTCACGCTGACGGCCGGAGAGCGGCTGCGCAAACACGGCCAAGACCTGGTCGGCTAGATCGCCCCGGCGTGACGCCACGGTTGACGGCCTAGGATCGGATACGTGCCTGAGATCTCGGTGTTCCGCCCTGGTGACGTCTCCTACCTGCGCATCGCCGCCCCGGACCCGGGGCGTTCGGCGGCGTTCTACAGCGCGGTGTTCGGCTGGAAGATCCGGACCGGCGCCAGCGCCTTCGAGGACGCCACGGGTCACGTGATCGGCCACTTCATGGAAGACCTGCCGGTTGCCGGGGAGGCCGGCGTGGTTCCGTACATCTACGTGCGGGACATCGACCAGACCCTGGCGCGGCTCACGGAGGCTGGCGGCGAGGTGACCACCAAGCCGTATCCCGAGGGTGACCTGTGGGTGGCGATGACCCGGGACCCGGCGGGCAACGCGATCGGCGTCTGGCAGCACGGCTCCCGCGCGCAGGGCGGGTAACCGTCCGGCCGGGGCCGAGCTGTGGGCGGCGACCGTGTCGTCGTGCAGCCTCTCCTGGCCAGGCCCGGCCGTCGCCAGGTCGCAGAACCGGCGGTTCGTCATCCGCCGCAGCTGACCGCGCAGCCTGTCGGCCAGCAGGGCCAGGGACGCCGAGGTCAGGAGTACTGCCGTCGGCAGGCAGAGCAGCATCCCGGTTACCAGCGTGTTCCCTCATACCCCGCAGGCTACGGTGCGACCGTTCCGGAAACGTTACGGCATGAGCCGGAACTGTCACTACCGGAACGTTACCGGGCGCCCAGGTTCGCCGAGCAGGCGGCAGTGAGCGAACCCGGGCGCCACGAGGGCAAGCAGCTCATTTGCGCTTAGCTGCTGCTGGCATCAAACACCGGGATCAGGGGTGCGAAGCTCAATGGGTGAGCGTGCCGAATGTCACATCGGAGGACCAGATTATCTGCCAGCCAATCCCTTGCCCTGGGTCGATCGCCGAGACGATGTGATTGTCGCCCTCGTAAATGGCGACGTGGTAGACGTAGCTGTTGGGATCGGAGTCCACATGGAAGAAAACGAGATCGCCGCCCCATGCCGCGCGCTTGCTCTCGCGGCGGAAGTGCAGGAACTGGTCTTCCGCGGTCCGGGGGATTGACTTGCCGAAGTGGTGGTACACGTACTGGGCGAGGCCGCTGCAGTCGAAGCCTGAGCTGGGAGAACTGCCGCCGTAGACGTAGGGAACTCTCCCGACGAACGACTCCACGTATGCGGATGTCCTTTGGTTGAACGACAACGTATGAGCGTTTGCCGTTCCGGTGAAAAACGCCAGACTTACTGCCATCGTTCCGGCGATGGTGCCTACCTTATGTCGGACTGCCACCGTCTTGCCTCCTTTGGGTTTCCGGGTTTGACCGAATGCATCGGCTTCCTGCCGCCGATGCCGACGGGCCCTTCATGGTCGCGGCAGCCGCCGCGACTGGCCCGCGTCACGCAGGGCGAGCGTTTATTCACGCTGTGAGAAAAATGCCCTGTGCTGAAACATCATGCGGGCAAGATGGCCAAGAAGTCCAGCAATTCCGGAAATTGTCCCAGCTTATGGGACATTTAATCGGACAAGAGTTTCATCTCCTATCAACCCTAACGTGAGTATCACGGAAAGATCTCAAAAAGGTCACTTTTTGTGATTCAGGTCACACCGATTCGCTGTCGGCCTGCTTCATGTGGAGGTTTTTGGCATCGTAACAGCAGGTCAGAGGCTATGAGTGGCCCTCTCGAGACGGTTAGGAATTTTCTTCCGCGAACCTGGCCAGGCGAGCGCAGGTGGTCGCGAGCCAGTCCTACGCGATCGACCGGCTCGCCGGGCATTAGCCTCGGATCCAGGGATCTGACCGGCCAGGCTCGGGAAGGGAGCGTCCATGCTCACGTTCGGCGTGGTGGTGCTGGGCGTCACCGATCGCCGGCGGGCCGAGGAGTTCTGGTGCGCGGCGCTCGGGTACCAGGTGCACGAGGGGCCATTCGGCGGATGGGCCAGGGTCTCGACCCCGCCGCCGGACGGCGCGGGCGCCGTGATCGCGCTGCAGACCAGCCGGACACCGCCCGAGGACTACCCGCGCCTGCACTTCGACCTGCACGTGACCGGGGTGGCCGAGCAGGAGGCGGAGGCGGATCGCCTGGTATCGCTCGGCGCCCGCCGGGTCGACTGGGACAGCTACCCGGACGATCCCGACTTCGTCGTCCTGGCCGGACGTCGATCAGCTCGAAGCGCTCCTGGACCGGTTGCGCGAGAACGTCAGCAAGAACGTCAGCTAGGCGGCGGCGCGGAGTCCGGCGAGGTCGATGCCCAGCCAGTCGTGCAGGCCGGCCTCGCCTGCCTTGGTCACGGTGACGATGCGGCTGGCTTCCCTGGTGCCGATCCAAGCCCGTGCCGAGAGCACGGAAGCCGGCCTTAACGGCAATGCCGGGTAGTTAAGGGCCGGGTGTGCTGGTCAAGCATTTCGGTCGGCGTGTCGGGGGTTGTTGTTCCTGGGCGTGCTGCAGCGTGATGGCGATCGCGGTGACCGGGGTGCTATGCGCTGGGCGGTGCGGGTCGGCTTTGTTCCAGCGGGATAGCGGGGATTTGACCTTGCGGACGCTGACCCGGGGACGGCGGGGCGGGAGCAGGCCGGCCAGGACGGCACGGCCGATCCGGCCGGGGTCCGGGATGTCGCTGGTGACTACGCCGTCGGCTGCGGTGACGGTGTCGATGGCGGCTTGCAGGGCGATGCTGAAGCTGGCCCGGTCGGGATCGGTGCCAGGCACGGTCTCGGCCGCGGTGACCATCTCCCGGCGCAGCGCCTGGTACAGGGCCAGCAGCGCCCAGATTTCCTGTTCCAGCCCGGGTGGGTCACCCGAACGCAGCACCCGGCCGTTCAGCAGTGTGTGCCGCAGCGCCAGGTAGGCGACCTCAATCGGCCACTGCTGATGCCTATGAAGCGGGAATTGTCTCTAGCCTGACGCCGGGATCTGCGGCGATACTGAGCGTGGGAGCACTGTTGCAGGCGGCGATGCTGATTCGCCGGCTGAGATCAGCGGCAGCAGGTGAGCGTGATGCGGCCGAGTGCCGGGAATGCGGTGACTCCCGATCCCGTGATCTGGGCGGTGCTGCCGCCGGAGCGGCGGGCTGCGGCGGTGGCGCTGCTGGCGATGCTGGCAGCGAGAGCGGTGGCCCGCCTGGCGGGAGGCGGTCGTGATGAGCCTGGCCAGTACCGGCTGCAGGGGCAGCCGCAGCAGAAGATCCGCCCGGAGCACCTGGACCGGGCGGCGATCGTGTACGTGCGCCAGTCGAGCAGGCAGCAGGTGCTTGACCATTCCGAGTCGACCCGGCTGCAGTACGCGCTGGCCGAGCGGGCCGTCGTGCTGGGCTGGGCGCCGTCGCAGGTCGTGGTGATCGATGACGACCTGGGAGTATCGGCCGCGACGGCCGATTCCCGGAAGGGCTTTGCCAGGCTCGTCACGGAGGTCACGATGGGACGTGTGGGCGTCGTGCTGGGCATCGAGATGTCCCGGCTGGCGCGGACCGGCCGGGACTGGCACCAGTTGCTGGAGCTGTGCTGCCTGTCCGGGGTGCTGCTCGCCGATCCCGATGGCGTCTACGACCCGGGGGTCGGCAACGACCGGCTGCTGCCCCAGGCTGAAGGGGACGATGAGCGAGTTCTTATGCCGATATCCGGATAAGAACTCTTATGCGGACATCGCCGTTATGCCGACCCTGCGGCAGGAGCGCGCGGCGGGCCGCGTTCACGGGCAGGAAGGTTCGGCATAATCACAGTCCGTCGAGGAACGCCAGTATGTCGTCGGCTGGCTGGTAGCGGCCGGGTGTAGTGTTCCGGGGTGCCGTCCGGGCGATCGCCCGTTCCTTGAGCGCCAGGTCAGCATGTAATGTAGACCTGCGTGGTGGCGGTATTTTCATGGCCCATCCACAGTGCGATGACCGAGGTGTCGACGCCGGCGGACAGCAGCCTCATGGCCGCAGAATGCCGAAGAACATGGGGCGATACCTTCTTCTCCAGCAGCGACGGGCATGATTCTGCGGCGATGGCGGTGTACTTGGCGACCCGCCGTTCCAGCGCGTCGCGGCTGAGCGGGGTGCCGCGGCGGGTGATGAACAGCGGGCCGGCGGCCAGCCCGCCGCGCTCGTCGAGCCAGGAGCGCAGGACTCTCACGGTGGCCGGGGTGAGCGGTGTAATCCTCTGTTTCCTGCCCTTGCCCAGGCAGCTGACGTGCGCGCCGGCGCCCAGGTGAACGTCTCCGATGACGAGGCTGGTGAGCTCGGTGGCGCGCAGCCCGGTCTGGCAGGCCAGCACCAGCAGCGCCTGGTCGCGCCGTCCGGTCCAGGAAGCCAGGTCCGGGGCGGCCAGCAGGGCCGTGATCTCGTCTTCGGTGAGGTAGGTGATCAGGGCCTTGTCGTAGCGCTTGGGCGGGATGGCCAGGACCCGCTGGATGTCGGCGGCGTGCTCGGGGTGGCGCACCGCGGCGTAGCCGAACAGGGAGTGGATCGCGGCGAGCCGGGCGTTGCGGGTCCGGACGCTGTTTCCGCGCTCGTTCTCCAGGTGGTTCAGGAACGCGCCGACCGTCTGCGCGTCCAGGTCGGCGATGTCCAGCCGGGACGGGCTCTTTCCTGCCTCCTGTGCGGCGAAGACGATCAGCATCCGCAGCGCGTCCCGGTAGGCGGCGACCGTGTGGCCGCTGGCCTGGCGCTGCAGCGCCAGCCGGTCGGTGAAGAACGCTTGCAGCGCGGGGGCGAGGGCGGTCATGATTTTCCGTTCAGGTGGGCGTGCAGCCGGACGCCGGCCAGCGCCATCAGCTCAGGTGCGGCCGACAAGTACCAATATGTGTGCTTTGGGTCTTTATGGCCGAGGTAGGTGGACAGTCGCGGCATCATCGCGGCGACGTCGGCGCCGTCGCGGTACCAGCCGAGGACGGTAGCCACCGCAAAGACATCCCAGGAGCTTAGATGTCAAGCCGCAACGGAAGATTGAGGGAGGTTTTCCCGGTGGCCCCATGCGGTGGCCTCGTCGTAGAGGGTCCGGGTCTTCAGGCATCCGTGCAGGATGCCGACGAGGCGGTTGGCGAGCCTCCGGAGCGCGTCGCTGTGCTGGAGTCCTTTGGCGCGCTGCTCGTCGTAGAAGGCGCGCGCTCCGGGGGATGCGTTCAGCGACGCGAAGGCCCAGGACATCAAGGCGTCGACGAGCCGGTCGTTGTGGATGAACCGGGCGGCGACAACCTTCTTCTTGCCCGACGCGCGGGTGATCGGGCTGGTGCCGCCGTAGTTCTTGCGGTTCTTCGCGGTGACGTACCGGCGGGGGTCGTCGCCGAACTCGCCGAGCACCCGGGCGCCGAGGATGGCTGCCAGGCCGGGCTGGGACTGGTAGATCTCAGCGTCCGGGTGCCGGCGAAATGCTCCCTCACCTGCTCTTCCAGGATCTTGACCTGGGCGTTGAGGGTGGTGATCACCGCGATCAGGGACCGGGCGGTGGCGGCGTAGGCGGCGGTCAGCGCGGCCGGCTGGCCGAGGTGCTCGCTGCGCAGCGCGGCCAGGATCGCGTCGGTCTTGCCCGCGATGTCCCGGCGGCGGGCGCGCTTGAGCGCCGCGGACACCTGGGCGCGGGTCAGCTTCGCCGCCCGGGCCGGGTCCGGCGCCTTGCCCAGCAGCTCCAGCACATCGGGGGCATCCAGGTCCTCGAACGCCTCCAGCGCGGCGGGGAAGTACTCGCGCAGCTGGTGCCGCAGCCGCTGCACCGCGCGGGTGCGGTCCCAGATCAGCGTCTTGTGCGTCCGGGCCACCACCTTGATGCCCTGCGCCTCCGGGGAGTCGCCCGCAGCCGGGCGCAGCTGGTGGGAGTCGGTGCGCACCATGTCCGCCAGCATGTGCGCGTCCCCGCCGTCGCTCTTGGCGCCCGATACGCCGTGCCGTTCCCGGTACCGGGACGCCTGCAGCGGGTTCACCGGGAACACCGTGTACCCGGCCGCGATCAGCGCCGCGACCCACGGGCCCCGGTCGGTCTCGATCCCGGTCACCACCTCCGCGTCATCCGCGCCGTCTGGCAGGAACCGGCCGATCAGCGCATGCAGCTGCGTCATCCCGGCCACCCCCTCGGGCAGCCGCCGCTTCGCCAGCACCTTGCCGGCCTCGTCCATCACCTCGATGTCGTGATGATCCTCGGCCCAGTCATCACCCACGAACAGCCGCACTGGCACTCCCGTCAACGATGCCGAATTCCGTCAGCAGCCAGCGGGAGAACCATCAGCAACCTAATAAAACAGTGCTCACGCCCCACGGCGGGCACGACATCCCAGCAGCGATCAACTCTCCCGGCAGCCGGCAGGGGCACGGTCTTTGCATGGGACTCAAAGCCCAGGAGCAGCAAGTGCTCACCTGCCGGCGGCCACCTTCGACCGAGTCTGCCGGATGGCGGACCCGTTAACTCTTATTAGGAATGGCGCTTATGCGGATTTCCGCATAAGCGCCATTCTTTTGCGGTCAGTAATCTGCGGTCGTGGTTCGCCCGTGGCGAGGACGTCGGCGCGTTGCTGCCAGTCCTGCAGACCTACATGGGTCATTGCTCGATCGCCGACACCGACTACTACCTGAGGCTGACCGCCGAGTCCTACCCGCACATCACCGCCCGGCTCCAGCGTGCCTACGGAGACGTCGTCCCGCGGCTCACGGCAGGGCCGGGCGATGGCGACTGACTTCGCGGTCTTCCTGCACCGCTTCCTCACATCGCACCTGGCCGGGCTGCGCGGCTGCTCACCGAACACGATCGCGTCCTACCGCGACACCTTCAAGCTGCTGATCGCCTTCTTCCGCGACGGCAGATCCATCCCGCCCGGCAAGCTCACCCTCGATCACATCGACGCCGCCGCCATCACCGGGTTCCTGGACTGGCTCCAGACCAGCAGGCACAACAGCATCTCGACCCGTAACCAGCGCCTGGCAGCGATCAGCTCGTTCTTCCAGTGGCTGCAATCCCAGGACCCGGCCAGGATGGCCGCTTGCCAGGACATTCTCGCCGTCCCCGCCAAGAAAAAGGCCCGGCCGGGCGTGAACCACCTCACTGCCGAGCAGACCCGCCGTCTGCTCGCCCAGCCCGACCGGTCCACCCGGCGGGGCCGCCGTGACGCGACCCTGCTGGCCACCCTCTACGACACCGCCGCCAGGGTTCAGGAACTCGCCGACCTGACCGTGCGCGACATCCGCGTTGAACCCCCGGCCCTGGCCGTGCTGACCGGCAAGGGCCGCAAGATCCGCCACGTCCCGCTCGGCGGCAACACCGCCATGCTGCTGGATGCCTACCTAGTCGAGCACGGCCTCGACAAGCCCGGCCACGACGACCACTCGCTGTTCTTCAACCAGCATGGCAGCAAGCTCAGCCGCGGCGGGATCGCCTGGATCATCGGCAAATACCAGGCCCAGGCCGGCGACCCGGCGCTCTCCAGCGCCGACATCAGCCCGCACGTACTACGGCATAGCCTGTGCAATGCACCTCTACGAGGCAGGCGTGCCGCTGCCCTACATCCGCGACATCCTCGGGCACGTCGAGCTGGCCACCACCGATATCTACGCTCGCGCCTCCACCGAGGCTAAGCGCAAAGCTCTCGAAGCCGCCTACGACATCGTCACTGACAACCTGCCCGAATGGAACCACGACCCCGAGCTGCTCAGCTGGCTCGCCAGCCTGTGAGCCCTCCGCTTCAAAACAAGGGTTATGCGCAGTGCTCGAGCGTCAGCATCGCTGTCACCAGGCCAGCAGGCCAGCGCTGCGCATAACCCGGCACTGTTCATAAGGCGGCGTCATATCCCCGTGCCTTTTGAACGTCGCGTTGCACGGGC
>CAWDEB010000034.1:0-340209 GCA_963801155.1 uncultured Actinomycetes bacterium | reverse complement strand
GCACCCCGGCCAGCAGGTCGGCCAGCGGCGCGGCGTACGGCAGCGAGAAATCCTCCGCGCGGCCCGGCAGCCCGAACCAGGCGGACTCCCCGGTCAGCCACAAGGACACGCACACCCCGCTGGCGACCGCGGCCGCGGCGACCGTGAAGGCCTGATTGCAGCGTTCCGGGTCGTCCTTGCCGGCCGTGGCCTTGATGACGAGCCGGGAATAAGCAGAGCGTTCGGCCATGGCGCCACTCTAGCCTGGGCAGATCGGGCCGAATTCGGCGCGGCGCGGGCTGGTGCGCCGGGACCGCCTCTACACTTGCGGGCTATGCACGGGATGTTGAGCGCCGCGATCCTGATCTGCGTGTTCGCCGCCGTCGCGGTCGCGTGCGCGTATGTGGCCGGGCGGGTCTACCTGGCCGCCGGAAGACGACAGAGCCGCCGTGGCGATTCATCCTGACCTGGCGCCGATGGCGTTCCTGCTCGGGCGGTGGGAAGGCGCCGGGATCGGCGGGTACCCGACCATCGAGTCGTTCAGGTTCGGCCAGGAGATCGAGTTCAGCCACAACGGCAAGCCGTTCCTCAGCTACGTCAGCCGGACCTGGCGGCTCGACGAGGAGGGGCAGATCGGCCTTCCGCTCGGCACCGAATCCGGCTACTGGCGTCCCCGGCCCGATAACCAGGTGGAGGTGATGCTCGCCCACCCGACCGGGATCGTCGAGATCTACCTGGGCGAGATCACCGGGACCCGGATCGAGATGGCCACCGACGTGGTGGCCCGCACCGCCACGGCCAAGGAGGTGACGGCCGGGCACCGGCTCTACGGCCTGGCCGGAGGCGATCTGGCCTACGCCTACGACATGGCGGCCATCGGCCAGCCGCTCCAGCCGCACCTGTCAGCCCAGCTCAAGCGGGTCAGCGGCGGAACATAAGGAATCCCCGGGCGACTCCTGCCCGCCACCTCAGTGGCGCTGTGCAGGGACCGACTGGACAAGGTCGGCCAGCCCGGGGATCCGGTGTCTGCCAGGTTTTAGCCGGCCGCCGCCTCGCTGGACGTCATGCCGGCGGGTAGGCGGCTAGCTGACAGCCACCTCACGAGTCCATTGTCTATGCATGCTTTCGGACCACCTCCTTTCCCGCGTACCTCGCACGTTAGCCGCGAAACGGCCCGCCGGGCAAGAGCATTTCGCCGTGTGCCCGATCACCCCAACTACTATGGGGCCTATGGACCGGGAGGCAGCGCCACCGAGTCTGCCCGTGCGCGAGTGGGACGAGCAGCTCCGGGCCCGCGGCTACCGGGTGACGCCGCAGCGCCAGCTGGTGCTCGAGGCGGTGGCCCGACTGGACCACGCGACCCCGGACGAGATCGGCGCCGAGGTGCAGCAGACGGCGCGCGGCGTCAACATCTCGACTATCTACCGGACGCTCGAGCTGCTCGAGCAGATCGGCATGGTCACCCACACCCATCTCGGGCACGGCGCGCCCATCTACCACCTGGCCAGCCACGCCGACCACGTCCACCTGGTCTGCGGGGACTGCGGGCGGGTGAGCGAGATCGGCCCGGACGCGATCCGCCCGCTGATCACCGCGCTGGACGAGCGGCACGGCTTCGAGACCGACGTCGGGCACCTCACCGTGTTCGGCCGCTGCCGCGACTGCCGGACGGAGGATCCGTGAACGACAAGAGCCCGCTGCTGGAGCAACCGGGGGCGGTCGAGGCGAGCTGGCCGGACCAGGGCGTGGCCGCCCACTACGGCGACCCGATGCGGGAGCAGCGCGCGCTGGAGGGCGCGGCCGGGCTGGTGGACCGGTCCAACCGCGGCGTGCTGACGATCACCGGCCCGGACCGGCTGAGCTGGCTGCACAGCCTGACCACCCAGCACCTGGAGAAGCTGACGGCCGGCCAGAGTGCCCAGGCCCTCATCCTCAGCCCGACCGGGCACGTGGAACACCATCTCACCTTGACCGACGACGGCACCTCGGTGTGGATGCACGTGGAGCCGGGCACCGCGGCGGGTCTCCTCGCGTTCCTGGAGTCCATGCGGTTCATGCTGCGCGTCGAGGTCGCCGACGTCAGCCAGGACTACGCGGTGCTCACCGTGCTAGGCCCCTCGGGCGGCGATATCGCCGCGGAGCTGGAGGGAGTGCGGGCGAGGGTGGAGCCGGGTTCGTTCGGGTCAATCGATCTGATCGTGGCGCGGGACCTGCTGCCCGACGCGGCCGCCGAGTTGGTCCGGCGCGGGGGCGCGCTGGCGGGCATGTGGGCGTTCGAGGCGCTGCGGATCGCCGCGCGGGTGCCCCGGCTCGGCCTGGATACCGATCACCGGACCATCCCGCACGAGGTCGGCTGGATCGAGACCGCGGTGCACCTGAACAAGGGCTGCTACCGGGGCCAGGAGACGGTGGCGCGGGTGCACAACCTCGGCCACCCGCCGCGGCGGCTGGTCTTCCTGGACCTGGACGGCAGCGTGGACCGGCTGCCCGCCCACGGCGACCCGGTCGAGCTGGCCGGTGGTGAACCCGGTGGTGCACCCGGTGGTGAACCCGGTGGTTCACGGGGCGCGGCCGTCGGCTTCACCGGATCGGCGGCGCGGCACTACGAACTCGGCCCGATCGGCCTGGCACTGGTCAAGCGCACGGTGCCGGTCGGCGCGACGCTGCTCGCCGGCGGTGTCGCCGCCGCCCAGGAAGTCATCGTGCCGCCGGACGTAGGCGCGAACGTCCAGGTCACGCTGCGCAGACGGCAGATAGTCTGAGGATTCCACCGACGGGGGAGGAAGGGGTTTAGCCCGTGCTGCGCAGGACCCTGCTCGCGGCCTCAGCCAGTCCCCGGCTGCGCCGGCTCATCACGGCCGCGCCGGCCACGCGCGCCATCGTCGATTCCTACGTGGCCGGGGAAACCGCGCAGGACGCGGTGCGGGTGGCCCGGGCGCTGCGGGCCGCGGGCCTGCTCGTCACGCTGGACTACCTGGGCGAGGACACCAAGGACCGAGGCTCAGGCCACCGCGGTCACCGACGAGTACGTGCACCTGCTCGGCAAGCTCGGCGCGGAGGGGCTCACCCACGGCGGCGCGGCGGAGGTCTCGGTCAAGCCGACCGCGGTCGGGCTGTACCTCGGCGCCGGCGCCGCGGCGGACAACATCGCGCGGATCTGCGCCGCCGCGGCCGAGGCGGGCACCACGGTGACGCTCGACGCTGAGGAGTACGCGGCCGTCGAGCCGACCCTGCAGATCGCGGCGAAACTGCGGGCCGAGCACCCCGACCTCGGCTGCGTGGTCCAGGCCTGCCTGCGGCGCGCCGAGGCGGACTGCCGGGCGCTGGCCGGCCACGGCGTCCGGGTCCGGCTGTGCAAGGGCGCCTACAGCGAGCCGGATACCGTCGCCTTCACCGCGCGCCGGGACGTGGACCTGTCCTTCGGGCGCTGCCTGCGGGTGCTGATGAACGGGCCGGGATATCCGATGCTCGCCACCCACGACCCGCGGCTGATCCAGATCACCGGGTCGCTGGCGCACCTCACCGGGCGCGCGCCGGACAGCTTCGAGTACCAGATGCTGTACGGGATCCGCCCGGCCGAGCAGCGGCGGCTGGCCAACGCCGGGGCGCGCATGCGGGTCTACGTCCCCTACGGCGGTGACTGGTACGCCTACCTGGTCCGCAGGCTGGCCGAACGTCCGGCCAACCTCGCCTTCTTCCTGCGCTCGCTGCGGTCGGGAACGTAAGGTCCAGATTCATGATCGCGATTCTCGGCACCGGCAAGATGGGCGAGGCGCTGCTGTCCGGGCTGCTGCGCGCGGGCCGGTCGCCGACGGCCGTCGTCGCCGCGGTCCGGCGCGAGGACCGCGGCGCTGAGCTTCACGAACGGTACGGGATCCAGGTGACCGACGCCGTGTCGGCCGCGAAGCTGGCCGACACGCTGGTCCTGGCGGTCAAGCCGCAGGACATGGGCAAGCTGCTGGCGGAGATCGCGTCCGCGGTCCCACCGGACCGGCTGGTGGTCTCGGTGGCGGCCGGGATCACCACGACGTTCATCGAGCGGCGGCTGGCCGAGGAGGTGCCCGTCGTCCGGGTGATGTCGAACACGCCGGTCCTGGTGGACGAGGCGATGAGCGTGATCTCGGCCGGGTCGTACGCGGGTGAGGAGCACCTGCGCCGGGCCGAGGAACTGTTCCGCCCGGTGGGCAAGGTGCTGCGCATACCCGAATCACAGCAGGACGCGGCGACCGCGCTGTCCGGCAGCGGCCCGGCGTACGTCTACTACCTGGTCGAGTCGATGGTGGACGCGGCCATCCTGCTCGGCATGGCACGCGGCGCCGCCCTGGAGATGGTCACCCAGGCGGTTTACGGCGCGGCCACCATGCTGCGGGAGTCGGGCGAGCATCCGGTGATCCTGCGCGAGGCCGTCACCTCGCCGGGCGGCACCACGATCGCCGCGATCAGGGAGCTCGAGCGGCACGGGGTACGAGCCGCGTTCCTGGCCGCCATCGAGGCGGCCCGCGACCGCGGCCGGGAGCTCGGCACCGATCCGGCCGCGTCCAGCCCGGACGGGCCGCCGGGCGGCCCCGGCGGGAGGCCGTAGTGGCCGGCCCGCTCACGTTGGCCTGGGACGACCGCCTGACCGGCTATGACTTCGGGCCCGGACATCCGCTGGCGCCGGTGCGGGTCGAGCTGACGATGGCGCTGTCCCGCGAACTCGGCGTGCTGGAGCTGCCCTCGGTATCGCTGCTGGACCCGGCCCCGGCGGACATGGACGAGCTCACGCTGGTGCACGACCCGGCCTATATCGACGCGGTGCGCCAGGCCGGCCGCGACGGGCTCGGCAACCTCCGGTACGGGCTCGGCACCCCGGACAATCCGGTGTTCGCCGGCATGCACGAGGCCTCGGCGCTGGTCGCGGGCGCGACGCTCGCGGCCGCCCGCGCGGTCTGGCGCGGCGAGGCCCTGCACGCGGCCAACATCGCCGGCGGCCTGCACCACGCGATGCGCCGGTCGGCCAGCGGCTTCTGCGTCTACAACGACCCGGCCATCGCGATCAGCTGGCTGCTGGACGCCGGCGCCCAGCGGGTCGCGTACGTGGATCTCGACGTGCATCACGGTGACGGCGTGCAGGCGGCGTTCTATCACGATCCGCGGGTCCTGACCATCAGCCTGCACGAGCATCCGGCCACCTTGTTCCCCGGGACCGGGCTGGCCTCGGAAATCGGCAGCGGGGACGGCCGCGGCTACGCGGTCAACATGCCCCTGCCGGCCTTCACCGGCGACGCGGGCTGGCTGCGGGCGTTCGACGCGGTGGTTCCCCCGCTGCTGCGCGCCTTCCGGCCCGAGGTGCTGGTCAGCCAGCACGGCTGCGACAGCCACCGGCTCGACCCGCTGGCCCACCTCGAGCTCAGCATCGATGCGCAGCGGCGCGCCGCGCTCATGGTGCACGACCTGGCCCACGAGGTCGCCGGCGGCCGGTGGCTGCTCACCGGCGGCGGCGGATACGAGCTGGTCCAGGTCGTGCCGAGATCGTGGACCCATCTGCTCGGGGTCGCGGCCGGCGACCCGGTCGACCCCGCCCGGGCCGTGCCGGCCCGCTGGCGGGCCCTGGCCACCGACCGGGCCGGCGAAGACGCGCCCACGGTGATGACGGACGGGCAGCCCGCGGACTATATTCCGGTCGCCGCGGGCCTTGATCCCGGCGACGCTGTCGACTCCTCGATCGTGACCACATGCCGTGCCACTTTTGCCTGGCACGGTCTGCATCCGCCGATGTGACGGAGATCGCGAAAGGGCGCGCCGACGGCCTGCTGGCCGGTTTTCGCCAATGCTGCACTCATCTGATTGTCGACATGACGTTTGCATATGCACGTGCATCTCACCTGACCTACGGCGTTTGCGTAAGCGGACCGGAGTGATTACGGCAAACGTGACAACAATGAGGCTTTGGTCGGGGTTGCTCTTTTTCGTACGGGTCTTACCCTGGAGACGTACGTGACTGGTGCGCTGAATCCCGTCAAGTGCTCGGCTTCGTGCGGAAGAGGCAACTGCATGGCAAGCGAAACCCCCCTTAGTGACGTCAGATTTCTCACCGTTGCCGAAGTGGCCTTGATCATGCGCGTGTCAAAGATGACCGTGTATCGCTTGGTGCACTCCGGCGAACTGGAAGCGATCCGCGTGGGACGTTCGTTCCGCGTCCCCGAGCAGGCAGTCAATCAGTACCTGAGAGCTGCCTTCGTCGGCACCGCGTGAACTGAGGCAGGCTCCGGGTGAGCGGCCCCTGGGCCTGGGGGGGCGCCTGGGCCGGAGTCCCCGTGTCGCGGGACCCGGGACGAACCGGGCAGCGACGCGAGCGGCTGCCGCACGGCGTGGTTCTTACCAGGGAAAACGGGGCCTAGCCGGGGGGAAGAGCGCCTATGGCCGTGATCGGCCGCACCAGCATGCCACATCGGGGGTAGTCTCTAACGTTGGGTGTGTGTCCAGCCGCCCTGACCGGGCGAGCGTGTTGGCGTGCCCGTCATCCGCAATGCCTAGAAGGGTGGTCCCATGGGCTCTGTCATCAAGAAGCGCCGCAAGCGCATGGCCAAGAAGAAGCACCGCAAGCTGCTGAAGAAGACGCGTATCCAGCGCCGGAACAAGAAGTAGCCGGATCCCGGCCATGATCGCGGCGCGGCCGGGCAACGTGCACCAGCGGGACTGATGTCACTTCCGGCCCTGATCGGTTTCGCGGGCGTGCTGGTCGCGGCCGTGGCCACCGGCCTGCTCGCCGGGCGGGCGGTCCGCCTCCCGAGGCTCGACACGATCCTGTGGACGGCGGCTACCCTGGCCCTGACCGTGGCGCTGGCCGCCCAGAGCATGGGCTTCGCCAGCGGGTTCGGGTCGGCCACGTTCCGGGCCGTCCAGCTGTTCGCGCTGCTGCTGGCGCCGTTGTGGCTGGCCTGGGGCCTGGTCGAGCTGGTCTGGCCGGGCGAGGCGGCCCGGTTCGGCACCCGGCTGGCGTGCGGCGCGCTGACGGTGGTCGGGAGTGTGATCCTGGCCACCGACCCGCTGACCGCCGAGCCGTTCGGCAAGGCCTGGCCGCTCGCCAGCGCGCACTACCAGCCCCCCTCGCACTACGCGCTGGACGCGGCGCAGGCCGTCGCGGTGATCCTCGCCGCGGCGAGCATCGGCCTGGCCGCGACGCGAGCCAGGACCGGCGGGCCGTGGCCTGGCGCGCTGCCGGGGACGGCGGCGGTCGGCGTCGCGGTGTTCCTGACCGCCGGGCTGCGCTTCTCGCTGCCGACCCGGTTGGCCTACCCGCTGCTCACCTTGCTGGCGGCCGCGCTGGCCTGGTTCGGCGCGACCAGGCTCGAGGCCCAGCCGGGCCTGGCGGGCCGCGACAGGGCAGGCCAGGACCGGAGCGGCCGCGGAGCGGGCGGCCGAGCGGGCAGGCCGCGATGCCGGGATCTACGCGGCCGATAGCTACGAGCGCCGCGACGTCCCGTACCCGGCGAACGGCCACCGCGGACCGCGCGCTCCCGGTGATCTCCGTCCCCCGCGCGACCCCGGCCGATGGGCCGAGGCCGGCCGCCCAGCCGCCGGCTGCGCCCCGGCCGGACTGGCCGCGCGGCCGCCCGGGCCCGGCAGGCCCGGGCCCCGGCGGCCCGGGACCCATGGGTCGTCCGGCCGCCGCCGGCCCCGCGTTCGCGCCACCGGAGACACATCAGGCCGCCAGCCCCGGCGCCGCCGAGGCCGAACTCGCAGCGCAGGCCGCCCCGTCGGCCCCGCGGCCCCGCCGGCCCGCCGTACGGCCGGATCCTGATTTTCACGCTGCTTGATGACCGTGTGGCCGATTTCGACCGGCTGGCCGAGCAAACGGCAGAGGAGGTCCGGACCAGAGAACCGGACACCCTCGTCTACGTCATTCATCTCGTGCCGAACGCGCCAATGCAGCGCATCTTCTACGAGATTTACCGGGACCGGGCCGCATTCGACAGCCATGAGAACCAGCCCTATATGAAGCGTTTCGTGGCGGACCGCAGGGTCTGCGTGCTGGCCACGAACGTCATCGAACTGAGGCTGAAATACGCCAAGGTCGCCCCGCTGCCCGGCCCCCAGTTGCCCAGCCCCCAGCCGCCCAGCCCGCCCGCTCCGGCCGCTCTCACGGCGCCGCGGGGCCTGGCCCCCGGCGAGGCCCCCCGGCCGCAGAGCCTCGAGCCCTTGCCGCCGCGGCCGGACCGGCGGCTGCCGTCAGGCGAGCGCCGCTACGGCGTGAGCTGACGTGGAGGTCCGCCCGCCCGGTGTGAACCGCATCACGCTGCTCAGCCGCCCGGGCTGCCATCTCTGCGACGACGCACGAGCGGTGATCGAGCGGGTCGCCGCCGAACTCGGTGTCGGCTGGGAAGAGCGTGACATCACCGCCTCGCCGCAGGACATGCACGAGTACTGGGACAAGATTCCGGTGACGCTGGTCGACGGCGTGCAGATCGACTTCTGGCGGGTGAGCGAGACCCGTCTGCGAGCGGCCCTCGGCGGGCAGCTTTGACCAGGTTGGCAGCCGTCCCGTCGGCTACTTTGTGAATCCATGCACAAAGGCGTACCGTGGAAACACGTTGGCTGACGCAGGCTCTACATGCCCCGCCAGTACCGGGAGCCCCAATCCCCAGGAGCCCAACCCCAGGAGCGCTGCCGCGATGCACAGTAACGCTATGCCGCCGGAGATCAGCGGCACGTCTGGCGGAATACCAGAAGCCACGGTAGCCCGGCTGCCGGTGTACCTGCGGGCTCTGTACGGGCTGGCCGAGCGCGGTATCAGCACCGTGGCCAGCGAGGAACTCGCCGCGGCCGCGGGCGTCAACTCGGCCAAGCTCCGCAAGGACCTGTCCCACCTCGGCTCGTACGGGATCCGGGGGGTCGGCTACGACGTCGACTACCTCGTCTACCAGGTATCCCGGACGCTGGGCCTGACCCAGGACTGGCCGGTCGTCATCGTCGGGGCCGGGAACCTCGGGCGGGCCCTGGCCAACTACGGCGGGTTCGTCTCCCGCGGCTTCACGATCTCCGCCATGCTCGACTCGGACCCGGCTATCGTGGGTACCAGGATCGCGAGGCTGACCGTGCGCCACGTCGACGAGCTCGAAGCCGTGGTGGCCCGGCACAAGGTGGCGATCGGCGTAATCGCGACCCCGGCCTCCTCCACGCAGGGCGTCTGCGACCGGCTGGTCGCGGCGGGCGTCACGAGTATCCTCAATTTCGCTCCACTCGTGCTGAACGTGCCAGAGGGAGTAGACGTGCGGAAGGTGGATCTCTCGATCGAGCTGCAGATTCTCGCCTTCCACGCCCAGCGCCGTTCGGCCGCCCGGCCCGAAGCCGAGCCCGGCGGCGGGCACCAGGGCGCGGTCAACGGGATGCACGCGGCCGGCGCGAGGCAGCCGGTGACCTCGGAACTCGCGGCCCAGGCCTAGGCGGTGATCCGGTGAGCGTGCTGGTGGTCGGCCTCAGCCACAAGAGCGCACCGGTCGCGATCTTGGAGCGGGCCGCGGTGAGCGGGGATGCCCTCACCAAGCTGCTCCGCGACGTTGCGCTCGCGGACCCGGTAGCCGAGACCTTCATCGTCTCGACCTGCAACCGGGTCGAGGTCTACGCCGACGTGGACCGGTTCCACGCGGCCGTCACCGCCATCTGCGAGCTGCTCGTCCGCCATTGCGGCGCCGAGGTCCGGGACCTCACCCCCCACCTGTACGTGCACTACGAGGACCGGGCCGTCGCTCACCTGCTGGCCGTGGCGTGCGGCCTGGATTCGGTGGTGGTCGGCGAGGGGCAGATCATCGGCCAGGTGCGCGCCGCGCTCAAGCTCGCCGACGAGCACGCCACGGTCGGCCGCGTGCTGGGCGAGCTCGGCCGGCTCGCACTGCGGGCGGGCAAGCGGGCCCGGGCCGAGACCGGTATCGACCGGGCCTGCCAGAGCCTGGTGAGCGTGGCGGTCGAGCTCGCCGCCGCCCACCTCGCCCCCGCCGGAAGCCCCGCCGGAGGCCCCGCGGGGGGCTCTCCGGCCGGGACGTGCTCGTCGTCGGCGCCGGCTCGATGAGCACGCTCGCGGCCGCCACGGCCAGCCGGAGCGGCGCGGCGAGCATCGTTGTCGCGAACCGGACCCGCCGGCACGCGGAGCGCCTGGCCGCGAAAGTGAGCGCTAACGTGGTCCCGCTCGACGGGCTCGGCCCCGCGCTGGCCGCCGCGGACGTGGTCATCTCCTGCACCGGCGCGGCGGGCTACGTCATCACCCGTGACCTGGCCTCCGCCGCGCTCACCGGACGGGAGCGCCGCGGCCCGCTCGTGGTTCTCGACCTGGCCATGCCGCGCGACGTGGAGCCGGCGGTGGCCGGCCTGCCCGGTGTCGTGGTGATCGGCATGGACCGGCTCAGCGAGCACGGGACCGCGGCCGGAGCCGATGACGTGGCCGCGGTCCGGGCCATCTGCGAGGCCGAGCTGGCCGCCTACCGGTCCGCGGTCGACGCGGCCCGGGTCGCGCCGACCGTGGTCGCCCTGCGGGCCAAGGCGGCCACCATGGTCGACGCGGAGCTGGCCAGGCTGGCCGGCCGGCTGAGCGCGGACGGCCTGAGCGGGCGGGCGCTGGATGAAATAGCCCAGACCATGCGCCGAGTGGTAGACAAGCTATTGCACGCGCCGACGGTCCGGGTCAAGGAACTCGCGGGCTCGCCAGGGGGCGAGGAGTACGCCGCGGCGCTGCGGGTCCTATTCGACCTAGACCCGCGCGCGGTCGAGGCCGTCACCCGCGCCGCCACGGAGCAGGAGGACACACGATGACGGTGCCCATCTCCGGGCCCATCCCACTTCCGGGCGGACGCTGCGGCTCGGCAGCCGCAAGAGTCCCATGGCCATCGCGCAGTCCCGTCAGGTGGCCGACATGATCACCGAGCGGACCGGCCGCCGGGTGGAGATCGTCGGCGTGACCACGCTGGGCGACGTGAGCCGGGCCGAGCTCACCCAGATCGGCGGGACCGGCGTCTTCGTCAGCGCGCTGCGGGAAGCCCTCCTCCGCCGCGAGGTGGACCTGGCCGTGCACTCGCTGAAGGACCTGCCGGCCGGACCCGCGGCCGGCATCGCGCTGGCCGCGGTACCGCCGCGGGACGACCCGCGGGACGCGCTGGTCGGGCGGGACGGCGCCAAGCTCGCCGACCTGCCCGCCGGGGCCCGGATCGGGACCGGCTCCCCGCGGCGGGCCGCGCAGCTGCTCGGGCTCCGGGCTGACCTGCGGTGCGTGCCGATCCGCGGGAACGCGGGCACCAGGCTGAGCCAGGTGACCGACGGCGAGCTCGACGGGGTGGTGCTCGCCTGTGCCGGGCTGGCCAGGATCGGCCGCACGGGCGCCGTCACCCAGGTCTTCGAGATCGACGAGATGCTGCCCGCTCCCGGCCAGGGAGCGCTGGCCGTCGAGTGCCGTGACGAAGAGCCCGAGCTGACCGAGCTGCTCGCGGCGGTGAACGACGAGGCCAGCATGGCCGCCGCCGCCGCCGAGCGCAGCCTGCTCGAGGCGCTCGCGGCCGGCTGCAGCGCGCCGGTCGGCGGGTACGCGGCGGGTACACGGGCAACTGCTGATGCGCGCCGCCGTGCTGAGCACCGACGGCACCCGGGCGCTGCGTGCGCACGGCAGCGCACCCGCGGCCGACGCGCGCCGCCTCGGCGCCGACCTCGCGGCGGAGCTGCTGCGCCGCGGGGCCGCAGATCTCGTCAGCAGTCCGCAAGTACCGAATGGACATGTGCAGTGAGTGCTAGTCAAGGATCAATTGAGCAGCCGCCCCCGGGATGGGTCGCCCTGGTCGGCGCCGGCCCGGGCGACGAGGGGCTGCTGACGGTACGCGCGGCCGAGTTGCTCGGCCAGGCCAGCCTGGTCGTCGCGACGGCGGACCTGGCCGCGATCGCCCGGCGTTACCTGAGCCCGGACGCCCAGCTGACCGAGCCCGCCGACGCGGCGGCGACGGCCAAGACGCTGGTGCAGGCCGCGCAGGACGGCCAGCTCGCGGTCCGGCTGTTCGGCGGCGATCCGCTGCTGGGCGGCGCGGCCGCCGAAGCGGCGGCGTGCGCCCAGGCCGGGGTCAGGTTCGAGATCGTCCCGGGGGTGCCGCTGGCCACCGCGGTTCCCGCCTACGCCGGCATCCCGCTGGCCAGTGACCCGAACGCCGAGGTGCGGATCATCCACGCCGGCGAGGCCAGCCGGGTGGCCTACAGCCCGGCCACGCTGGTGGTGCTCGGCGCCGACGCGGGCCCGGCCGAGCTGGGCAAGATGCTGATCGCGGCGGGCTGGCCCGAAGCCACGCCGCTGGCCATCACCTGGGACGGCACCACCAGCGCGCAGCAGACCGTGGCCTCCACCCTCGGCCGCATCGGTCCCGACCTCAAGGCGGCCGGCGTGTCCCTGGCCAACACCAGGGGCCCGGCCATCGCCGTGGTCGGCGAGGCGGTGGCCGCGCGCGACACGCTGTCCTGGTTCGAGACCAAGCCGCTGTTCGGCTGGCGGGTGCTGGTGCCCCGCACCAAGGAGCAGGCCGCCGTGGTGTCGCAGCGGCTGCGCGAGTACGGCGCCGTGCCCGAAGAGGTGCCGACGATCGCGGTGGAGCCGCCGCGGACGCCGCAGCAGATGGAGCGCGCGGTCAAGGGGCTGGTCACCGGCCGGTACCAGTGGGTGGCCTTCACCTCCGTGAACGCGGTGCGCGCGGTCCGGGAACGGTTCGAGGAGTACGGCCTGGACGCCCGGGCGTTCGCCGGGGTCAAGGTGGCCGCCGTGGGCGAGCAGACCTCGGCCGCGCTGCTCGACTTCGGCATCCGGCCCGACCTGGTCCCGGAGGAGGACCAGTCGGCGGAGGGCCTGGCCGCGGTCTGGCCGCCGTACGACGACGTACTCGATCCGATCAACCGGGTGCTGCTGCCCCGGGCCGACATCGCCACCGAGACCCTGCTGGCCCGGCTGATCGACCTCGGCTGGGAGGCCGAGGACGTTACGGCGTACCGGACGGTGCGCGCGGCCCCGCCGCCCGCGCCGGTCCGCGAGGCGATCAAGGGCGGCGGCTTCGACGCCGTGCTGTTCACCTCGTCCTCGACGGTCAGGAACCTGGTCGGGATCGCGGGCAAGCCGCACGCGGTCACGGTGATCGGGGTCATCGGCCCGCAGACCGCCAAGACCGCCGCCGAGTTCGGGCTGCGGGTGGACGTCACGGCGCCCAAGCCGTCGATGACCGCCCTGGTCGACGCGATGGCCGAGCACGGCGCGGCCCTCCGCGCCGCGGCCGAGGAGGCGGGGGAACCGGTCCGGCGGCCGAGCGAGCGCCGCCGCGGCGCCCGGCGCCGCCTGCGCTGAAGGAGGATCATCCGTATGAGCACGGGCTTTCCCGTCGTCCGGCCCCGGCGGCTGCGCCGGACGCCGGCCCTGCGCGCCCTGGTGGCCGAGACCTCGCTTCGCCCGGCCGACCTGGTCCTGCCCATGTTCATCAAGGAGGGCATCGGCGAGCCGCAGCCGATCGGCTCGATGCCCGGCGTGGTCCAGCACACCCGGGACAGCCTGCGCAAGGCGGCCGCGGAGGCGGCGGGCGCGGGAGTGGGCGGACTGATCGTGTTCGGCGTGCCCGCGGCCAAGGACGGCCGCGGCTCGGCGGCCGACGACCCGGCCGGCATTTCCCAGCTGGCCCTGGCCGACCTGCGCGCCGAGGTCGGCGACGAGTGCGTCATCATGGCCGACCTGTGCCTGTGCGAGTACACCGACCACGGTCACTGCGGCCTGCTCACCGCGGACGGTGACGTGGCCAACGACGCCACCCTGGAGCGCTACGCCTCCGTAGCGGTGGCCCAGGCCGACGCGGGCGCGCACCTGGTCGCGCCGAGCGGGATGATGGACGGCCAGGTCGCGGCGATCAGGGCCGCGCTGGACGCCGCCGGGCACGGCGACGTGGGCATCTGCGCCTACTCGGCCAAGTACGCGTCCGCCTTCTACGGCCCGTTCCGCGAGGCCGCCGAGGGCGCGCCGAAGTTCGGCGACCGGGCCAGCCACCAGCAGGATCCGGCCAACGCGATCGAGGCGCTGCACGAGGTGGCGCTGGACCTCGACGAGGGCGCCGACATGGTGATGGTCAAGCCGGCCCTGGCCTACCTGGACATCATCCGGCGGGTCGCGGAGACCGTGCCGGTGCCGGTCGCGGCATACCAGGTCAGCGGCGAGTTCGCGATGGTCGAGGCGGCGGCGGCCAACGGCTGGCTGGACCGGGACCGGGTGATCATGGAAACCCTCACCGCGATCCGCCGCGCGGGCGCCGGCGTCATCCTCACCTACTGGGCGGCCGAGGCGGCGCGCCGGCTGGCCGGCTGATCTGTGGCCAAACCGTGACCGTATCGGCGGGGCTCGCGTGATCCATTTATGCCGAACGGATCGTGGCTCGACCCTGCACCAACATGGCTGCGCTTACTCAGAGTGACGCTAAATCCGACATATCGTCACTGGCGCGGTAGGCTACCATGGCGCTGGGACGGCTCGCTCGAAGAGTGTGGGGGAACATGTTTTGAAAAAATACCTTCCAGCGGCATTGATAGCCACCGTCACGATATTGCTCTCATCGGCCTGCGCTGGAACCGCCGGAACCTTCCGCGCATTCGCATACCCATGATCCTCCTGCGATCAATGAGCCTGCTGCGATCGCTGATTCTCCCATGGCCCCCACTGGGCCGCCCGCGCACCCGAAATTCGAATCGACGGCCCTATCCGGAAACTGGACGGACCCAAGGACAGGGCTCAATATAAGCAACGATATGTGGAACTGCCCGCAGGCCGCCTGCGGCAAGCAGGAGGTATGGGCCAACTCTTCGTCGGACTGGGGCGTGGTCTCCACCATGGCCAGAGGCAACACCGCGGTGCTGACATATCCAGCCGTCCAAAGGCAGTTCGGTGCCAACAACCAGGCCGCCCCGCTGGCGAATGCCAGCAAGGTGGTATCGACATTCGCCGAGTCAATGCCCACGACAGGGGGCACGATAGGTGAGGCGGCGTACGACATCTGGCTGAACGGGTGGAACACCGAGGTCATGATCTGGGTCGACAACCAGCACCAGAAGTTCTACCAGCCGCTCCTGGGAACCGCCACCTTCAATGGCCAGCAGTTCAGGATATACATGGACCACGGTGTCAGTCACGGCTACCCGAGCGGCCCGTTCTTTTTCGTTATGCAGAAAAACGAGACCAGTGGCACGGTGGACATTCTGGCTGTCTTCCGGTGGCTTGAGCGGGCGGGTTACCTGTCGGCCACCAAGGGCGGGCTCAATGCGATTGATTTCGGCTGGGAGATATGCAGTACGAATGGCGTGCCCGAGAATTTCTCTATTTCCCGCTACACTCTTTCGGTCAAGGGTATACAGTTATCGGCGGTAAGCCTGCCGGTCTCGCGGCGACGCCCGTGCCCGAGCACGGGCAGAGATGACGGAACCCGTCTACCGGCACCATTACCCGAATGGGGCACCGATTTGTGGCCGGTGTCCTACGATAGGTGACAGGGGCGGCCGTGCGACTCGCCACGCCCCGTTCGGTATCTTTCTGCCCGGCCCGGAGTCTTGGGGGTTGTGAACCTATGGTCAACGTGGTGCGGCGGCGCCGCGGGGCGGCCGAACGGCGCCTGCCGTTCGGCGCAGCGGCGGAGCACTACGCGTCCATGGGGTGGCCCGTCTGCGCCGGCGCGCACCCCTATCGCGGCACTCGCGCCTCCATCGAGCCCGGCCGGGCGTGCTCGTGCGATCGGGTCGGATGTCCCGCGCCCGGCGCGCATCCGATATCCCCCGCCTGGCAGATGCAGGCCACCGTGGACCTCGATGTCATCGCGAGCTGGTGGGAAGCCCGGCCGGAGGCCAACGTGATACTGGTCACCGGCCGGGTTTTCGATGTGCTCGACATCCCGGTCGCGGCCGGCTTCGCCGCGCTCGCGCGGATGGACCTCACCGGGACGGCGGTCGGCCCGGTGGCCGTGCTCGGCCACGACCGGATGCTGTTCTTCGTGGTGACGAGGGGTTCGCCTGCCGACGAGGACGAATGGTGGTCCTGCGGACTCGACTGCGAGCCGGAGAGCGTAATGCAGGGCCTGCGCTGGCACTGCCGGGACAGCTACGTGCTCGCCCCGCCATCGGCGTGCGCATCCGATCTCACCGCGCGCTGGGTCCGCTCCCCGCGGGAGCATCCGCTGCCGGATGCCCTGCGGCTGCTGGAGTATCTCGTCGACGCCTGCGAGGACTAGCGTGACAAGCCGCAGCGAGGAACTGCTCAGCCGGGCCCGCGAGGTGACGCCGGGCGGCGTGAACTCCCCGGTGCGCGCGTTCGGCGCGGTCGGCGGCGTGCCCCGGTTCATGGTCCGCGGGTCGGGGCCCTATCTGACCGACGTGGACGGGCGCGAGTACGTCGACCTGGTGTGCTCCTGGGGACCGATGATCCTCGGGCACGCGCACCCGTCGGTCATCTCCGCCGTCTCCGCGGCCCTGGCCGATGGCACCTCCTTCGGCACGGTCACGCCCGGCGAGGTCGAGCTGGCCGAGGAGATCGTCGCGCGGGCGCCGGTGGAGCAGGTCCGCCTGGTCAACTCGGGGACGGAGGCCACCATGTCCGCGGTCCGGCTGGCCCGTGGGTTCACCGGCCGCTCGGTGGTGGTCAAATTCGCCGGGTGCTACCACGGGCACGTGGACGCGCTGCTCGCCGCCGCGGGTTCGGGGGTGGCGACGTTCGGGCTGCCCGACTCGCCTGGCGTCACCGGCGCGGCGGCCGCCGACACCATCGTGCTGCCCTACAACGACGTCGACGCCGTGTCCGCGGTGTTCGCCGCGCGCGGGGAATCGATCGCGTGCGTGATCACCGAGGCGTGCCCGGCGAACATGGGCGTGGTGCCGCCGGCGCCCGGGTTCAACGCCCTGCTCGCCTCGCTGTGCCGGTCGGCCGGGGCCCTGCTGATCATGGACGAGGTGCTGACCGGGTTCCGCGTCTCGCCGTCCGGCTGGTACGGGGTCGACGGCGTGGCGGGTGACCTGGTCGCGTTCGGCAAGGTAATGGGCGGCGGCCTGCCGGCCGCGGCGTTCGGCGGGCGGGCGGAGATCATGTCGCGGCTCGCGCCGGCCGGCCGGTCTACCAGGCAGGCACGCTGTCGGGTAACCCGCTCGCGGTGGCGGCCGGGCTGGCCACCTTGCGCGCCTGCACTCCCGAGGTGTACCTGCGCGTCGACGCCGCCGCCGATGCGGTGGCCAAGCTCGCGTCCTCGGCGCTGAGCGCCGTCGGCGTCCCGTTCTGGCTCTCGGAAGCAGGGAGTTTGTTCTCGATCTTCCTGGGCCGGCCGGCGCCGGTACGGTCCTTTGCCGACGCGAAGGACCAGTCGCCCGCCGCGTACGCCGCCTTCTTCCAGGCCATGCTGGACGGCGGCGTGTACCTGCCGCCGTCCCCGTACGAGGCCTGGTTCGTCTCCGCCGCCCACGACGATGCCGCCCTGGCCCGCATCGCCGATGCTCTCCCCGCGGCCGCACGGGCCGCCGCGGCCGCGCTGGGTGCCTGACCCCGCCTGCCACCGTCAAGCGCCCGCGAATCCGGGTCGGCGTGTCAACCGGTCGGCGTCACTGGGCGTCATTTCGTATGAGGACGTACAATACGTGGGCTTCGCCATAGCTGCTGCGGGCCCGTGACGGGCCAGTGAGGCTTGGCGGGGCGCCATGGTGAGGGGGGCTTCAGCGATTGGTCTATTCACTGATCGTGCTGTGCGAGACCTCCTTGCCCCGCGAGTAGGGAGGGAAAATCGTGAAGGTCGTCCTGTTCTGCGGTGGCCTTGGGATGCGGATGCGCGAGAGCGCCACCAGCGTGGCGCCCAAACCGATGGCGATGGTGGGCGAACGGCCGCTGCTCTGGCACGTCATGCGCTACTACGCCCATTTCGGGCACAAGGACTTCATCATCTGCCTGGGCTACGGTGCCTCGGCGGTCAAGGATTTCTTCCTGAGCTACGACGAGACCAGGTCGAACGACTTCGTCATCGAGAACGGTGCCCGCGACGTCAAGCTGTTCAAGACCGACATCTCCGAATGGCGGATCACCCTGATCGACACCGGCCTGAACTCGCCGATCGGCGAGCGGCTCCGCCGGGTGCGGCGGTTCGTCGAAGACGAGCCCATGTTCCTGGCCAACTACGCGGACGTCCTCACGAACGCGCAGCTACCGGACATGGTTGAGCGGTTCGAAGCCAGCGGCGCGGTAGCCAGCCTGCTGGCGGTGCCGCCCAAATCCTCGCACCACGTCGTGGACATCGACGATAACGGACTCATCACCCAGGTGACGCCCATGCAGGACCTGCGGCAGTGGGAGAACGGCGGCTACTTCGTGCTGCGCCCCGAGATCTTCGACTACCTCAACGAAGGCGAAGACCTCGTCGAGGACGCGATCATGCGGCTGGTTCCGCTGGGCCGGGTCCTCGCCTACCCCTACAAGGGATACTGGTCGCCGGCCGACACCGTGAAGGAACGCGCACAGCTGGACGAGATGTATCACCGGGGCACCTGCCCGTGGATGATCTGGGATCCGGACCGGTCGGCCATGACCCCGCCGCTCAATGCCGCGTTGCCCGGGGACGGCCGATCGCCGGCCGCCATCTCCTTGCCGGGGTAATCCGCTCATGCTGCCACTGCACTTGAGAGCGCCCGGAGGCAGGCCGCTGTCCCTGCTCCTGATCGGCGCGCATCCTGACGACATCGAGATCGGCGCCGGCGGGACGCTGCTGGCTCTCGCCGAAAGCCAGCCCGGCTTGCAGGTCCGCTACGTCGTGCTGACGGGAACGGCGGATCGCCACCTCGAGGCGCGAAACGCCGCGGATGCCTTCCTTCCCGGCGCGGATGTCGTCATCGAACTGCACGACCTGCCCGAGGGCCGGCTGCCCGCGGTCTGGGACCAGGTGAAGGAGATCCTGGAGGAAGTGGCGCGATCGTGCTCGCCCGACATCGTCCTGGCCCCGGCGCGTGACGATGCGCATCAGGATCACCGGACCATCAGCGAGATCGTGCCCACCGTCTTCCGCGATCAGCTGTACCTCGCCTACGAGATCCCGAAATGGGATGGTGACCTCGGCCGGCCATGGATGTACTTTCCCCTGCCGGCCAGCGTGGCGCGACGCAAGGTGGAGCTGCTGCACAAGGTCTTCCCCTCCCAGCGCGCTCGGGACTGGTGGGACGACGAAGTATTCCTCGGGCTGGCCCGGCTGCGCGGGATGGAGTGCCGCGCGCCCTACGCCGAGGCGTTCAGCTGCGTCAAGTCGGTGATTCTCGGCTAGGTCCGCGCGCCGGTAAGGAACCCTCAGGATGTATCAGGGCCGTGCCGTCGCGGGTCCTGTTATGGCGCAACCAGTTATCTCGGTCAGCATCATCGTGGTCGGCAGAGGAGGCCTCAGTGACCTCGCGCGGATCCGCCCCCCGGGTCGGCCTGTTCGGCGTCATCGGCTCGGACAACCTCGGTAACGAGGGCAGCCTGGACGCCGTGCTCGCCTGGCTCAAGCGTGATCATCCGGACGCCATCGTGGATTTCATGTGCATCGGGCCGGAGAAGGTGAAGGCCCGGTACGGTACCCCGGCCATCCCGTTGAACTGGTACCAGAAGCACGAGCATGCCGCTGGCCTGAAGGCCGTCGTGCTCAGGGCCCTGGGCAAGGGCATCGACGCGTACCGGGTGGCGTCGTGGGTCCGCAGGCACGATGCGGTGATCGTGCCCGGGGCCGGGGTGCTGGAGGTGACGCTGCCCATCGGGCCGTGGTTCTATCCCTACGCGATGTTCCTGCTCAGCGCGTCCGGAAGGGTCTTCGGCACGAAGGTCGCTCTGGTCAGCGTGGGGGCCAGCGGGGCCAGCAACCGGCTGACCAGGCGGTTCGTCACCTCGGCGGCCAGGCATGCCTTCTACCGCTCCTATCGCGATTCCGGGTCATATGAGGCCATGCGGCAAGCGGGCGTCGACGTCACGAACGATCACGTCTATCCGGACCTCGCGTTTGCCCTTCCGGTGCCTGCGGCCGGCCCCGGTGACCCGCTCACCGTCGGGGTGGGGATCATGGGCTTCTACGGCAACAACGAAGACCGCGCGCATGCGGCCGAGATCAATGCGGCGTACATGGAGAAGACGAAGCGCTTCGTCAGGTGGCTGGCCGACAACGGCTACCGGATCCGGTTGTTCCCGGGTGACAACTTGTGGGACGACGCCGTGCTGGCGGAGATCGTCGCCGACCTGCGGGCCAACCGGCCCGATCTCGAGCCGATGTGGGCCGTCGCCGAGGCCGTGACCTCGCTGGATGCGCTGATGCGGGAGATGGCGCCGGTCGGCACGGTCGTGGCCATCCGGTACCACAACGTGATCTGCGCGCTCATGCTCGGCAAGCCCACCATCTCGCTCAGCTACGCCAGGAAGCACGACTTCGCTGATGGCGGACATGGGGCTGTCGGAGTTCTGCCTGCCCGCCAAGACCTTCGACGTCGACCGGCTCATCGAGCGGTTCACCGAACTGCAGGGTCGTTCGGCTGAGCTGACCCGGACCATGGCGGACCGTAACGCGGAGAAGGCGCGGCTGCTTGACCAGCAGTTCGCCGAGCTGTCCAGCTTGCTCTTCGGCGTTCGCGGGCAGGCGCAGGACCCGGCCGGACCCGAGCCCGCCCGCCAGGTCACCCGCTGAAGTACGCGTCCTGCTGGGCCCGGAGGTCATCCACCAGGCGGCCGCCGGGCAGGACCACGTCGGCGGTGCGGATCAGCTGGTCCTGGGCGACCGGCGCGGTTCAGGCGGGCACCGGCGGCCAGGCCGATGGGCAGGGCACCTTCCCGGCGGGTGTTCTCCACGTTGTCGATCAGCCCGTAGCAGTCGTAGCCGCCGATACCGTCCAGCTCCTCGCCCGCTTCCATGTCGCGCTTGGCGATGGTGGCGACCTCGCAGACCGGCGGGCCGGCGGGCGCGATGCTGGCGTCGCCGAACAGCACGGCCCTGGCCACGCTGAGCGGCGCCTCCAGGTGGGTGAGGTGGAAGGGCCGGTAGAACATGTACAGCGGCCCGTCGCCCATCTTGAAATACGACATGTAGGGCATGAGCTGGGGGTCGTCGTTGTAGCCGATGACGAAGGCACCCGAGCCCGGCTCCGCGCCCAGCACGTAGTCGACGACTCCCTGGTCCAGCAGCTCCTTGGGGTCGTAGCAGCCGAGCAGGTCCCTGACGTGGGCCAGCCGGCGGCCCTCCATTCCCGGCTTGGTGACCTTGAAGCCAGTGGCGTTGGCGAGCGTGGTCGCCTCCAGCGACAGCTTGGTGCCGTCGGCGAACGAGGTCACCATGAAGGGCCGCTGCCCGTGCGCGTCGGCGAAGCCCTTCTGCGTGTCGGGGTTGCGGTGATGGTCGAGGAAGCCCTTGACGTTGCCGGCCAGCACCGGCCGGTAGCCGATCGACTTGACGAAACGGAACATGTTCATCGCCACGCTCGGCTCGTCGCCGTCGGCGTTGGTAATCACCACGCCCGCACGGTCGGCAAGGACCTTGAGGATGGGGCCGACGGTGGCGTCGAGCTCGGCATTCATGAGCATGACATGCTTGCGGTTGGCGATCGCCTCGGCGACGGTGCGAGCGCCGTGCTCGACCTCGCCGGTGCACTCGATGATCGCCTCGATCCCCGGCGCGCGGCACAGCAGCAGCGGGTCCGAGGTCACCGCTCTCCCCGCCCGGGCCAGCACGCTATCCAGGGCGTCCTGGTCGCTCACGCGCACGCTGTCCTCAACCCCGGCGTCGGCGAACACCCGCTCCGCGGTCTCGACGGTGCGGTTGGCGATCGCCACCACCCGCATCCCGACCATGTTGCGCTCGATCACCGCGGCCATGCCCTCGCCCATGTAGCCGGCCCCGACCATGCCGATCTTGATGGGATTGCCATCCCGATGGCGGCGCTCGAGCGCCGTGTCCACGATGATCATTCCGCCTGCCTTTCAGAGTAGGTGGTTCGTCCCGCCCCGGATTGCGACCACAGCTCCCACCCGGCGTCCTGCCCGGAAATCACCTCGACAGGGAGCGGCCATTCGATCCCGAACGCCGGGTCGTCGTAGCGGGCGCCGGTAGCGGCGTCCCGGTCGTACGGCGCGGAGGTGAAATAGGTGATCTCGCTGTCGTCGGCGAGTGTCTGGTAGCCGTGGGCGCAGCCTTCGGGGATGTAAAGCATGGCGTGCTCGTCGGCGTCGAGAGTGACGCCCGCCCAGCGCAGGTAGCTGGGCGAGTCGGGCCGCAGGTCCAGCACCACGTCGTACACTGCCCCCCGCGTGCACCGCACCAGCTTGGCCTCGGGCTGCGGGTCCCGCTGGTAGTGCATGCCCCGCAGAGTGCCGGCCCGGAGGCTGCGCCCGACGTTGGCCTGGACCCAGTCGGCCGCGATGCCCTGCTGGATGAATTCCTCCCGGCACCAGACCCGCGCGAAGAAGCCGCGGTCATCGCTGATCCGGTTGATCTGGACGATCCGTGCGCCCTGGACCGCCGTCTCGGTGAACTTCATAGCCCGATCCCCGTGTACGACGGGACCGAGGTCCGCTCCAGCATCCGCCGGCCGTCGACCACCAGGGGCGGCGGGTCAAGGTGGCCGATCAGCTCGGGAAGCCGGCGATAGTCGTCCCAGCGGGTGACGATGACGACCGCGTTGGCCTGCTTCACCGCGTCGGCCAGGTCTGCCGTATAGGTCACCTCGCCCAGCCCGTCCACCGCCTCCCGGCCCACCACGGGGTCGTGAACGGTGATCTCCGCCCCGAGTTCGCACAGCAACCGGAGTACCGGGAACGCGGGTGAGGACCGCACGTCGTCCGTGTCCGGCTTGAACGCCAGCCCGAGGACCGTGACCCGGCGTCCCGGCAGTGGCCCGAGCTCCCGGCGCAGCAGGTCGACGAGCCGGGCGGGCTGACGATCGTTGATGTCGGCCACCGCTTCGAGCAACCGCAGCGGCGATCCCACCTGCCGTCCCCTCGCGGCCAGCGCGGCCACGTCCTTCGGCAGACAGCTCCCACCGTAGCCACAGCCTGCCTCGTAGAACGAGCTGAGCGGCGCGGTGACCGTCGTGCCGTCGCTCAGCGGCACGGTGAGGTAACGCGACAGGTGCACCCCCCGCATGACTTCGACGGCGTCGATGCCGCCGATCGCCGACCCCAGGTTGGCGATCTCGTTCGCGAACGAGATCGCGGTGGCCAGCATCGCGTTGGAGGCGTATTTGATCATCTCGGCGGTGGGGGCGTTGGTCTGCACGATCGGCACCCCCTCGAACCCGGCGTACAGCTCGCGCAGCGCGGCCACGGTCCGGCTGTCGCCGCCGATGACGATCCGGTCAGGTCGCAGGAAGTCGTCGACCGCCTGTCCCTCGGTAAGGAACTCGGGGTTGACGCCGATGCCGAAGTCAACCCCGGCTCGCTTCCCCGAGGTGCGCTCGCACGCCGGGCGCACGACCTGGTCCGATGTGCCGGGTACCACCGTGCTTTTCACGACCACGGCGTGGAAGCCGGCGGTGGCGGCGAGTGCGGCGCCGATCTGCTCGGCGGCCCGCTGCACGAAGGACACGTCGATGCTGCCATCGGGCCGTGAGGGCGTCCCGACGCAGATGAAGGTCAGCTCGCTGCCCGCGACCGCGGCGGCCAGGTCGGTCGTCGCGCGCAGCCGGGTGCCGACGTAAGCCCGGAGCAGCGGATCGAGCCCGGGCTCGAAGATGGGCGACTCTCCGCGGTTGAGCGCGGATACCTTGCGCTCGTCGATGTCGATACACGTCACGGCGTGGCCCTGCTCGGCCAGCCCCACCGCGGTCACGAGGCCGACGTAGCCCGTGCCGACGACCGCAACCCGCATCAGCGCTCCTCCCCGCCCTGGTTTCCGGTGTACCACGTCAGCGTCCGCCGGAGCCCCTCGGCCAGCGTGACCCGCGGCCGGTACTGCAGGTCCTGCCGCGCCTTGGTGATGTCCGGGCAGCGCCGGTTCGGGTTGTCCACCAGGTAGTCCTGCTCGGCGCTCTTCCCCCTGATCACCTTAACCTGGCTGTCGAAGAGGTCGTTGGCCAGCCCGGCGACCATCTCCGCGAGCTCGAGCATCGAGACCTCCGGGCCGTCCACGCCGATGTTGTAGGCCTCGCCCGGGCGGCCCCGCAGCAGGGCGCGGTAGTATCCGGCGATCGCGTCGGAGACGTAGCAGAAGGTGCGGGTCGGAGACCCGTCGGAGAGCATCACGAGGTCGCGCCCGGCCAGCGCGTCGCGGAAGAAGTCGGCGATCACGCGCCCGTCGGTGATCTTCATTCCGGGGCCGTAGTTGTTGAACGGGCGCGCCGCGGTGACCGGGATGCCGTGCTGCCGGGCGAAGTTCACGCAGAGCGTCTCGCCGTAGCGCTTCGATTCGTCGTAGCAGGCCCGCGGCCCGGTACAGGAGACGAAGCCCCGGTACGTCTCTGGGGTGGGAATCGCGCCGGGAGCCGGATCGCCGTAGATCTCGCTGGAGGAGTAGAACAGGAAGCCCCCCATCTCGAGCCCCGCCTCCACGCGCTGCCTGGCGTAGTCGAGCAAGCTCCGCAACCCGTTGATGTTCGCGTCCATCGTCTCGATGGGATGCGCCCGGTAGTACGTCGGCGACGCGATTCCCGCCGCGTGAATGATGTAGGCGAAATCGCCCATCGGGTCCGGCAGCGGTCCGCGCACATCGTGCACCATCAGATCGACCTCGGGCCGCTGCCCGAGTTCCTTCAGCCATACCGGGGCTTCCCGGAAAAAGTTGTCCAGGACGGTGACCCCGATCGGCGGCTCGTCAGGGTGCGCATCGTTCCACGCGAGCGGTACCTGGACGAGGTAGTAGCCGAGGAAGCCCGCTCCTCCCGTAATCAGGACCCGCCTGCCTGACATCCGCCGCAGATCGGCCCCGAGGTCTTCGGTCATCATGGCGAGATCGCCGTCGCGCACCTCATCGGCGCCGAGGTCTGGTTGGACTTTGGTGTCGGACGAATCCACGTCGACGGGTCCTTTCATGTGCCTGGTGGCCTGGCCGGCCAGCGCCGCCCGGCTGCGGAAGATCCCGGTCTGGAGTCTGCGCTGACTTCCCTCAGCCTTCCAGATGGGTCAGACGGGCGGAGAACTCCCGACCGCAGTTACAGGACCCGTGATGTCCCGGCCCTGATACATCCCGGAGGCCGGTTTACCTGCCGGGAAGATCCGGGGCGCCCCCGGGCACTGTGTAAGCTGGCCGCGCCATGTCCGACACGACCGTCGTCCACCTGCTCAGGCACGGCGAGGTGGAGAATCCTCACGGCCTCATCTACGGGCGCCTGCCCGGTTACCATCTGTCGGCGACTGGGCGTGCGATGGCGGAGGCCGCCGCGGATTTCTTCGCAGAACGGGCCGTGGTGGCACTGTTCTCTTCCCCGCTCGAGCGAGCGCAGGAGACCGCGCGCCCGATCGCGGAGCGGCTCGGCCTGCCGATCGTGACCGACGGCCGGCTGATCGAGTCCTGGAATCATTTCGAGGGCCTGAAATTCGGCGTGGGCGACGGGTCGCTACGGCACCCCGTGCACTGGCCGCACCTGGCCAACCCGTTCCGGCCGTCCTGGGGGGAGCCATACCGCGAGGTGGCCGCCAGGATGCAGTCCATGATGGAGACCGCACGAGCGGCAGCGGCCGGCCAGGAGGCGGTGTGCGTGACCCACCAACTGCCCATCTGGGTCACCCGCCGGGCGGCCGAACGCCGGCGGCTGTGGCACAACCCGGCCATGCGGGAGTGTGCGCTGGCCAGCGTGACCAGCTTCACCTACTCCGGTGACCGCCTGGCCAGCGTGGCCTATGCCGTGCCGGCCCGGCGTCAGGTCACCCAGGACGATGCGGCACAATAAGTCAGTACTACCCCCTGTAGGAGATCGCGAGGACCCCCTCGTGGTGAAAGCCCCGTGGTGAAAGCCCCGTGTTGAAAGCAAGGCGTCGCGTGGTCGTCTTGGCGGCGACGGTACTGGCCGGGGTGACGCTGGCCGTGGTCCTGCTGACCGGGTGGGCCACCGGCGGGAACGGCGGCGTGACCGACGTCGCGGGCAGCACCAGCGCCGTGCTGTACCCGGCCGGGCACCGCCCGCTGGCGCCGGACTTCACCGCCACCACGCTGACCGGTTCACGGCTGCGGTTCTCGTCCTACCGTGGCCAGGTGGTAGTGCTCAACTTCTGGGGGTCCTGGTGCGGCCCGTGCCGCGAGGAGGCCCCGACCCTGGCCGTGACGGCCCGGCAGTACCGGCCGGCCGGCGTGGCGTTCCTCGGCGTGGACGTCCGTGACACCACGGCCAGCGCCCTCGCCTTCGCCCGTGACTTCGGCATCACCTATCCGAGCGTCAGCGATTCAGGTTCGGAGATAACGCTCGACTTCACGGCGGTGGTGCCGATCGCCGGGACCCCCACTACGCTGGTGATCGACCGGACCGGGCACATCGCCGGAGCGGTCTTCGGCACGGCGACCCATCAGGAACTGACCGGCATCCTGGCCAAGGTCACCGGCAAGGCGGCGGGGTAGCCCATGACCGATGTGCGTGCGCGGGAGGCCGACCCGTTCGAGTCGGCGGCCGGGCAGGATGATCGCGAGGACCGGAGCCGGGATAGGGCGGCCGGCACGTTCGGGCTCGCCGACTGGCTGAAGTGGGGCTGGCGGCAGCTTACTTCGATGCGCATCGCGCTGGTCCTGCTCTTCCTGCTCGCCCTGGGCAGCGTGCCGGGATCCATGCTGCCCCAGGAAGGCACGGACCCCGCCGGCGTGCAGCAGTACTACACGTCGCACCCGGCACTCGCGCCGCTGCTGAACCACCTCGGGCTGTTCAACGTCTTCGCCGCGCCCTGGTTCGCCGCCATTTACCTGCTGCTGTTTACCTCGCTCGTGGGCTGCGTGGTGCCCCGGACGTTCCGGCTGGCGGGCTCGGCCCGAGCCCTCCCGCCGCGGGCTCCGCGCCACCTGACCAGGCTGCCGAGATCGGCCGAGTACACCACCGCGCTGGCCCCGGCCCAGGCGGCCGAGGTGGCCGCGACGGTCCTGGCCGGTCGCGGCTTCCGGCTCCGCAGGCCTGCCGACGAGAGCGAGCACTGGCTGTCCGCGGAGAAAGGCTATCTCCGGGAGGTCGGCAACCTGCTGTTCCACCTGGCCCTGCTCGGGGTGCTGGTATCGGTCGCGCTGGGCGGGCTGTTCGGCTACAAGGCCGACCGGCTGCTCGTACAGGGGACCACGTTCGCCGACACCCAGAGCGCGCTGGACGAGTTCTACCCCGGCCGGCTCGTCACCGCTGCTGACCTCGGGCCGTTCACGATCACGCTGAACCGGTTCGACGCCAGCTACGTGACCTCTGGAGCGCAGCGAGGCCAGCCGGCCTCGTTCGACGCGCAGATCAGCTACGCCGCCCACCCCGGCGGGCCGGTGCGCACGGATCACCTGGAGGTCAACCGCCCGCTGTCGGTCGACGGGGCCAAGGTGTACCTGATCGGGCACGGCTACGCCCCGGTGTTCAAGGTGACCGACGCGCGCGGACAGGTGGTGTACGACCAGGCCACACCGTTCATCTCGGGCAGCTCGGGGAACTTCCTGTCCCAGGGTGTGGTGAAGGTGCTCGACGCGCAGCCCGAGCAGCTCGGTTTCACCGGCGTCTTCGTGCCCACCGCCGTCGAGGCCGGCGGCGTCCTGGAGTCGGTGTTCCCCGCCGCCGACAACCCGGTGGTGAGCCTGATCGCCTACGCCGGGAACCTCGGCCTCAACAGCGGCGTCACGCAGTCGGTCTACCAGATGGACACGACCGGGATGCGCCGGCTGACCGCCGACCCGCAGCTGCTGCTGCCCGGCCAGTCGCTGAAGCTGCCGGACGGCCAGGGCACGATCGCGTTCACCGGGTACGTCCCGTGGGTGAGCCTGGCCATCACCCACGACCCCGGGCAGCTGCCCGCCCTGATCTGCGGTATCGCCGCCCTGGGCGGCCTGCTGCTGTCGTTCATGGTGCGGCGGCGGCGGGTCTTCGTCCGCGCCCGCGCGAACGGCCCGGCCAGTGAGGTGCCCGGTGGTGCGCACAGCACGGTGCAGATAGGCGGCCTCGCCCGGACCGACGCCAGCGGCGGTTTCGAGGCCGAGTTCGCGTCGCTGGCCGCCGAGCTGAGATCGGCACACGACCAGGCGGCGGCGCACAGTGTTTTATCCAAAAGTTCGCGTTATGCAAAAGAATACGCTGTGGTTGCTGGCCTCTCACCTGCATAACGCTCACAGGCAACACGAGGGAGAGTGAGGGGCATGCCCGTCAACCTTGCCCTAGGTCACGTCAGCAACGATTTCCTGATCGCGGCCCTGGTCATCTACTCCCTCTCGGTGGTCGCATTCGCCGGCGACTTCGCCTTCGGGCGTCCGCGGCGAGCGGTCGCGAGTGAGCCGCAGGTCCAGGAGCGGACGTCCACCCTGGCCGGCGTCGGCGCGGCGGGCGGGGCGGTGGCTGGCGCTGTGGCCGGTGGCCCGTCGCCGAGGGATGGCGGCCCGGCGGATGGCGGCCCGGCGGATGGCCCGGCAGCCGGTCCTGCCGCGGCCGCCGTGCCTGACTCGATGCCCGCGGTGGCGGCCCCCCCGCTGCGGGCGGTCGCCCAGGCCGGCCGGTGGGTCCAGGCCGCCATGGCGCTCAGCGCCGTCGCGGTCGTCGCGCATACCGCGGCCGTCGTGACCAGGGGCCTGGCGGTCCACCGGGCCCCCTGGGGCAACATGTACGAGTTCGTCACCGCGCTGACCTGCGTCGCCGCCATCTTCTTCCTGTTCGTCATGGTCCGCTACCGGGCCTGGACGCTCGGCGTGTTCGTCATGGGCGCCGTGGTGGTAGCCCTCGGGCTGGCCGAGACGCTCATCTATACCGCTGCCGGGCAACTGGTGCCCGCGCTGCAGTCCTACTGGCTGGATATCCACGTCACCGCGATGACACTGGCCACCGGCATATTCTTCGTCGCGGCCGTGCTCGGCGTCGTCTATCTCGCGGCCGACCGCTACAGCCGGCGGCTCGCGGCTGGACGGGCCGAGCCCGGCAACGGGATCATGCGCCGGCTGCCCGGCATCGAACAGATCGACCGGCTCACCTACCGGACGATCGTGTTCGGGTTCCCGGTCTGGACCTTCGGCGTCATCGCGGGCGCGATCTGGGCCGATCAGGCCTGGGGGCGTTACTGGGGCTGGGATCCCGTGGAAACCTGGGCCTTCATCACCTGGGTGCTCTACGCCGCGTTCCTGCACGCCCGGGCCACCGCCGGCTGGCGCGGTCGGCGTGCCCACTACATCCAGCTACTCGGCTTCACCAGCCTCATGTTCAACATCCTGGTCGTGCAGGTCTTCATCGCTGGCCTGCACTCCTACGCGGGGGTCAGCTGACCGGCGGGTTACGCCGGATAGCCTGGCCGAGCGCGCGGAGAAACGCCGGGTCATCGTCTGGGCCCTTGGGTGCGCCCGGGCGGCCGGGCAGATTCCCGCGTCCCGCCGGGTGGCGCGCAGCGGCATCGTCCGCGTCCGTCCAGTACTGGCTCCCGGCCGAACCCTCGTCATGGGCACCCCGGCGCGGCACCGGCGCGACAATCCGGGCTGGGTCGCGGACCGGCCGCCGGACGATGAGCCAGGCGACCGCGCCGCCGATGAAGGTAACCGCGATAAGGACGACCCACGCCCGTTTCGACAGGCCGCGGCACCAGGGGGCGGGAGTCAGGATGGCGTCCGTCAGGCAGTAGAGCCAGAAGCCCGTCATGAAGAGAGCAAATAGGGCGCCGGACAGCAGCATGGCGGAAGCCTAGCTCCAGGAATCTATGGCGTGTGCAGTAATGGTTCACTTTTACTCCGGCGGACACCCGGCCAGGCATCGGCGACATCGGGTGACGTGGCGTGCGATCTCGGCATACGCTGGCCGTCAGGGACAAACAGAGCAGGAGACGGTATATGCGGCTAAGGCTGTTCGACCGCATCCGCCGGCTCGCCCATGTCCGCCGCTTCGAGGCCAGCGGGACGGTCCCGCAGGGCCGGCACCGAAGAGACCAGCGGCCCGCGTCGGTGTCCGGTCCCCCGCTCACCCATGAAGGACCGTCCCCACCGGGCCGATCGCCCGGCACGCTCACCGGGACCGCGGCACCCGCGCCGGAGGGCTGGCCCGCTCCCGGTGCGTCCTTCGTTCCCGGCGCGCAGCCCGTGCCGGCCCGGAAGGCTTCCGGTACCCCCGCGGTCCGCGTGGGCGGAGCCAAGGCGCGGATACAGGAGGCACCCGGCGAGGCAGCCGCCCAGGCGGCTCCCGGCCCTCCGGCCCGGTATGAGGCCGAGCCGCGCGCCGATGCGGCCGCCGCAGCCGAAACGCGGGCCGAGGCGCTCGCGCGCGCCGCGGCCGGCATCCCGTATCAGGCGGGCGAGCCCGGACGGCCCGCCCGGACGGCATCGCGGATGGGCCTGCCGTTCGCCGCGCCGCATTCCCGCGAGCGGCCAGGGACCGGCGATGGCCGCAGGCACTGCGGCCCGCTCGAGACCGTCCTCTGGCGGCAATGGGACGCGGTCACGCTCCCGCCGCCCGAGGTCGTCGAGGCGATCGACCGGCTGGCCGAGCTTCCCGAGCAGATCAAGGAAAAGCTGGCTGGGGGGCTCGACGCGATCTTCGTCGGGCCGGGGGGCGTCCCGGAACTCGACGAGATGACCGCATTGCGCGGCGTCCGGCTGCCGTCGGGGCAAGCCTCGTGGGATGCGTGCGCGGGTGCCTACGGCGAACGCAAGATCGTTGTCGGCTCGCAGCCTTCCCCGACCCCGGACGTGGTGTGTCACGAGGTCGGGCACGCGCTCGATGATCTTGACAGCCCGCCAGGTAAGTGGCAATCAGACTCGGCGGAGTTCCGCATGCTCTACGATCAGTGCCAACCGCACCTCGCCAGCGATTTCCACCGCCAGCCCGGTGGCCTCGGACGGAAGGAGTTCTTCGCGGACGCGTTCGCCGCGATTGCGTCGAGTCAGCGGCCGGCGCTCGTGGATATGCTGAACGGGGATACAAGGACTGCGCTGAGGATCATGCTGTATTTCAATAGACGCTATGGCATCTAGGGTGATCGGGCGATGTTTGTCATACGGCTCCCGAACGGGAATCTGAGGGTTCCGCAGAGCGCGATCGGTCATGACGGACGCGTCCTCGGCGACGTGTACGTGGAGATCGGGCCGCAGGACCCTGACTACGCCCGCCTGGCTGAGCAGGCGGTGACGCCTGAAGAGGCCGAGCGTCGCCGTGACCGGTGGCGGCAGGAAGACGAGGCGCTCCGCCGGGAATTCCTTGAGTACGCGAAGCTGAACAGCGAATCACCCTGGCCGGATGCTGGCGAGGGCGAATAACTAGCTTTCGACGTCCCACATGACGGGCGAGCCGAGCCCGTCGCTGGCGGCCCAGCGGACCGCCACCACCTTGATGTACTGCGGCAACTGGAAAGTGACAGCTCCGGTCACCGTGCCGCCTGGCGTCACGTGGACCACGCCGACCTCGAAGTTGGTGTATCCGACGATGCTGTCGAAATCTGCCGCGTAGACCCGCCCGTCGGTACCAGTGATCGTGCAGTCGTTGTCGGCGTCCTCGCCCTGGGGGCTGCCGGTCAGCGCGGTAATCCTGAACACGATGCCCACCAGCCGGCTGCCATGCGGGAGGGTGACGAACTGGTCTGCGCTCTCACCCGGGTCGATGACCTTGACGAGAGTCACCTGATAGGTATTCCCGCCGCCATCCTGGACGTCGAAGTACGAGCCGACCTTGCCTGGCCCGGTCGGCTGCGCGACGGCGACGCTGGCCCGGGAGGCGGTCGGCTGCGCGGTGGCGGCGGAGGCCGAGGTGCGGGGGGCCGACGCCGGGGGGCCGGTGCCCTTGGAGGACAGGGCGCTCACCACGAGACCGGCCACGGCGAGGATCCCGATGCCGCCGAGGATGTTGCGCAGCATATGCCGGTTCCGCCGGCCGGGCGGCGGCCCACGGCCATCAGGTGGCTCCGGGTCCGAAGGCTCTTCTCCGGTTGTGCGGTACGGATCGCCCTGGTAAGGCGGTTGCCCCCCCAATTGACGCCAGTCCTGCTGCGGGTAGGGGTTCCACGGCAGCTCGCTCACGATGCCCTCCCCGCGCGACGCCGCATTCCGCTGCGTTGCCGGAATAGTGCGAACCCGGCATATCGTCCTCTTCTCGGATCGCTCATATTACCTGGTAGCGCTCCAGGTTGGCGATGGGTCGGCGGACAGATCTCTCGCTGGCGCACCGTTGAGGTCATGACCGGCCCCGGTAGGCCAGGTCCGGGCGGACCCGGACTCGGCAACCTGGCCGTTCTCCTCCGCCAGGAGGGCCAAGCGGCCAGGTGAGAACGACATCGCGCCATGCCGGGCAGAATACCGGCGAACCAGACGGCGGCTACGCTCTTCAGGCGGCCGGGTGCCCCTGCGGCGATGGCTCACTGTCACCACGCAGCAACGCGCGCACCTCGGACTCACGGAACCTACGGTGCCCGCCAGGAGTACGGATACTCGTGATCCGCCCGGAAGCCGCCCAGCGGGTGACAGTCTTCGGATCAACCCGGAACAGTGCCGCTACCTCTCCCGGCGTGAGCAGACGCTCGTTGTTGCCGTCCACGTTCAGCCCCTCCGACTGTCTCCCGCGTACCTCAGGTCAGTGATCCCTCTAGTTTGGCGCTGAACGAGTACTTTCTACCTAGATTTCTGGAAATTAGATGGGCGATTCGTGAAGCTCGCCAGCCGGTGAGTAGCTGAAATACCACGCTTGGTAAAACTTGCGTGAGCGAGCCGGTGTTTCAGTCAGTTCCCGAACTGCGGCATGATTCAACAACGGGACTGACGCGCGCGAAGTGCAGACATGCAGAGAGCGGGATATTACGCAGAGTGGACGACGGAATAGCGGGCAGAGCCCTGGTCGGCCTGGCCGAGATAACCGGAGCGGCCCGCCTGCTCGCATCCGTGGCGGTCCGCACGCCGCTGGTTCCCGTACCCAGGCTGAGCCGGCACCTCCTGGTCAAGCCGGAGTCGCTTCAGCCGACCGGCTCGTTCAAGCTGCGCGGCGCCTACATCGCGATCAGCGCCGCGGGTCACGCCGCCCGAGAGCACGGAATCGTCGCCCATTCGAGCGGGAACCACGGTCACGCGGTGGCCTACGCCGCGGCCCTCCTGGGCGTGCACGCCGTGGTGGTGGTGCCGGGCACGGCCCCGAAGGTCAAGACCGACGCGATCGAGCACTACGGCGCCGAACTGGTGACCGTGGCGCCCACCCTGGCGGCGCGGGTCGCCGCCGCCGAGGAACTCGTGGCCCGGCACGGGTACGTGCTGATCCCGCCGTTCGATGACCGGGCGGTAATCGCCGGGCAGGGCACGGTCGGCCTGGAGATCGCGGCCGACTGCCCGCAGGCTGACCTCGTCGTGGTGCCGGTCAGCGGAGGCGGGCTGATCGCGGGCGTCGCGGCGGCGATCCGGGCGTGCCGTCCGGAGGCCAAGGTGGTCGGCGTGGAACCCGAACTCGCGGCAGACGCGCGCGACTCCTTCCGCCGCGGCGCGCCGGTCGCGTGGTCGGCGGCCGACGTCCAGCGCACGATCGCGGACGCGCTGCGGGTCGAGCAGGTCGGCGCCTTGCCGTTCGCGCATATCCGGGAGTACGTCACCGACATGATCACGGTGACCGAGGACGAGATGCTCGCCGCGGTCCGGCTGCTCGCGCAGCACGCCAGGCTGGTCGCGGAGCCGGGCGGCGCGGCGGCCGTGGCGGCGTGCCTGTTCCGTTCCCAGGAACTGCCGCGCGCCAGCGCGCCGGTAGCCGTGCTATCCGGCGGCAACATCGACCCGCAGCTGCTGGCGAGCATCCTCGCCCCGGGCTGACGGGAAACGCCGGCGTAGCCGCCTCGGTGGACAATACTTGCTCTACCTAGGTAGAGTTTCTGCTGTGGCTCGTCGTTCAGGTTTCTCCGCCCAGACGCTGGCCGTCCTGGCCGAGCTGTGCGCGGCGCCGTCGCAGTGGCGTCATGGCTATGGCATCGCGAGAGGCACCGGACTGAAGTCGGGTACGCTGTACCCGGTCTTGATCCGGCTAGCCGACCGCGGCCTGGTGGAGGCGCGCTGGGAGGATGAACAGCCGACCGGCCGGCCACGGCGCCATCTGTATCGGCTGACCCCTGACGGGCTGGCGATCGCGACGGAGGCACTGATCCGGGCGCGTTCGAATGCTGAGGCCACTTCGGGCCGGGCCGCGGGACGGCCGCGCCTTGCGCCCAGCCGGTAGGCGCACCAAAGGAGCGGCATGGACGGTTGGCGTACCCGCAGCGGACGGCCGCTGCTGGCTGCCTCGGCCCGTCGCTGGGCGATGACGCTGCTGGCCTCCTGCGCGGTCGTGGTCGCCGTGCTCGCCGTGCTGTTCGCCCACCAAGCCAGGCCGGACGGGCTTGATCAGACGGTCGATGCGCCGTTCATCACGTGGTTCGGGCGCCACTCGGGTCTCGGGCTGTGGCTGGTCTCTCCCGGCGCGCTGCTTCCGGCGGGCGTGCTGACCGCGGTGATCGTCGTTTCCTGCCTGATAGCCGGCTCAACGGCGCCCTGCTGGCCGCGGCCGCCCTTCCGGTCGCCGAGGGGCTGAACGACGGGCTCCTCAAGCCACTGGTCGACCGCACCTACCTCGGCGCCCTCACGTATCCGAGCGGCCATACCACGGCGGTATTCGCGATGACCGCGACCGTCACCGTCCTGCTGCTCGGCGCGCCGCGGGAAGGCAAGGCGGGTGCGGTCCGGGTCCTGGTCCCGGCCGCAGCAGCTCTGCTGGCGGTGGTCGTCGTCATCGCCCTGATCGGCATTCGATTCCACTATTTCACCGACACGGTGGGCGGCGCCGCTCTCGGCATCGGAACCGTCTGCGGGCTTGCCCTGGTCCTGGACCTACCGGCCTTCAGGCGCTGGCTGGCGCGCGATAGCGGTCAGCGGCCGGTGACCTCGGAACGCCGAAGCGCCCCGGGGCGCACTGGCGGTTAGGGCCCCCTCGCGCCTGGATGGCTATGCTGAAGGTGTCATGCGAACCACCCTTGCCTACACGTCCGCGCGCATCCTGCTGCTCGTCGTCTCGATCATCCTGCTCTACCTGGTCGGGGCGCGCGGGCTGCTGCTGCTGGCGCTCGCCTGCGTGGTGAGCGGGATCGCCAGCTTCGTGCTGCTGTCCCGGCAGCGGGACGTGATGTCGAGCGCGCTGATGAACCGGATCAGGAACGGACGGCGGCGGGCGGGCGGGTTCCGGGCCAGGCTCGAGGAAGGCGCCCGGGCCGAGGACGACGACTAGGCGATCCGCTACAGCCTGCGGATGGTGGGACCCAGGCGGATCGCCGGCGTCGGCGTCCCCGGAGGAATCCCGTTCGGCCCGGTATCGGCGTCGGCCAGCCACCCGCCCGTGACCAGGAGCTTCAGCACCGCGCCGACGGCCTCGTCCCGCGTCATGGCCGAGGTGTCGAGGACTAGGTTGGCGTCGCGCGGCTCCTCGTACGGGTCGGACACTCCGGTGAAACCCTTGATCACGCCCGCACGCGCCTTGGCGTACAGGCCCTTACGGTCCCGCGCCTCGCATACCTCCACCGGGGTGGAAACGTAGATGAGCAGGAAGTCGCCGACCTCGGTGACCAGCTTCCTGGCCACCGCGCGGGCCTGCGCGTAGGGCGCGATCGGCGCGCAGATGGCGATGCCGCCGTGCCGCGCGACCTCGGCCGCGACATACCCGATGCGCGCGATGTTGAGATCGCGGTCGGCGCGGGAGAAGGTCAGCCCGGCCGACAGGAGCTGCCGGACGTGATCGCCGTCCAGCAGCGAGACGGTGCGGTCCCCGCGCTCGATGAGCGCCTCGGCCAGCCCGCGGGCGATGGTGGACTTACCCGAACCGGACAGGCCGGTGAAGAAGACGACCAGGCCGCGTTCGGCCCGGGGCGGGCGGGCCCGCCGCAGCTCGCGGGCCACGCTCTGCGGCGCGAACCAGCCGGGCACCTCGGCCCCGGAATCGAGCAGCGCGCCGAGCTCGGAGTCGGTCAGTTCGCCCTGCTCGGCTCCGGGCTCGATCAGCGCGAGCGGCCGCCACACCTCCGGCCGTGGATCGTAGGCCCATTCACCCGCGCTGATGACCGGAATCGGGACGCCGGGCAGGACCAGCGTGCCGTTCTTGGCCCCGGCGGGCTGGCCGGCCGAGTCCGGCACCTCGGACGCGTCGGCCAGCAGGTGCGTAGCGCCGTACGCGGCGGCCACGACGGCCGCAGCGCGCAGGTCCGCCCCCGGGCCGGTCGGCCGCCGCGCCAGCGGCACGGGAATGACCAGTGTGCCCGCCGGGAGGTGCTGCCGAGCCGCGAGCACGGCGCGGACCAGTGCCTCCGGGCGGGTGACGACATCGGCTCGCCCGGCGACCAGCGGCAGCAGCAGCAGGCGCGCGTTCAGCTGGCCTGCGTAATGGCGCAGCTGGCCGATGTGGCGCTTGTTGAGCGGCCGCCAGGTCGCGTAGGCGAGCACCGTCCCGCCGTCCAGCTCGCGGCGCACCTCCTCCGGCCGCCGCCGCAGCTGGCGGAAGGGTCCGTGCTCCGGCTCGCGGAGCGCGGTAACCGGGCCGGCCAGGCGGACCCGGGCCGCGTCGAGCGGGTCGCCCGGCTCGAATACGGCGCGTCGTTCGGCGACGGAGAGCACGGCCAGCGGGGAGCCTTCCGGATCCTGCAGGATCACGTGCCGGGCGTCCGCCGGAATCGCGCCGGCGGCCACTTCGAGCGTCACGGGTACCGGCCATAGCGTGCCGTCGATGAGCCGGCCGCGTTCGGCGACCGAGGCCGCGTCGGCCGTATCCATGAAGCCGAGCAGCGGCGCGAACGCCCCCGTGGTGAGCAGCTCGAGGTCCCCCAGCTGTGCCTCGTCGAGCGTGCACGCTGGCCAGTCCGCGAGCTCCGCGGGCAGTCCGGCGGGTGATTGAGCGGTCAGCTGGGCCTCCGAGTTTCCTCTGGTCTTCTTATCACGCGAGAGCACCCCGCGGTGCACCAGTCACCGGGGCGTAGACTAACAGGAGTTCCGCGAAAGAGCCGGGTGCGGAAAAGCCCGGCCGATTCATGCTGCCCGGATCACCGCCGAAAGCCTCTACCGCCGTCGGTCACGGGCCAGCCAGGACAAGGGACGAACAGCGATCACAGGGACATCATGAGCCTCGCCGGACTGCTCACCATCCTCGACGATGACCCGCAACTACACAATGTAGTCTCCCGTGCGGGATCTGATACGGCCTCTCGTGTCATGTCAAGCGCCGCCACCCTGGCCGGGGAGGATCTCATCGCGCCGCCGACGCTGCGGCCGGTGCTGGCCGCGGCGCTGACTCGCCCGGGGGCAACCCGTTTCGTGCTCGCGGTCACCGCTACGGCCCGGGAGGCGGACGACCTGACCGCGGCCCTCGGCTCGTTTCTCCCCGCGGGCAGCGTGGCCTGCTTCCCCGGCTGGGAAACACTGCCGCACGAGCGGCTCTCCCCGCAGTCCGATACGGTCGGGCGGCGGATCGCGGTGCTGCGGCGGCTCGCCCACCCAGCCGAGGCGGGTCGGCCGGACGGTCCGCTGGCCGTGGTGGTGGCCCCGGTGCGGAGCCTGCTGCAGCCCATCGTGGCCGGCCTGGGTGACCTGGAGCCGGTCAGCCTGCAGGAGGGCCAGGCCTGCGAGCTCGATGACCTGCTGACGCGGCTGGTCGAGATCGGCTACTCACGGGCCGATCTGGTGTCGGCCCGCGGTGAGATCGCCGTCCGCGGCGGCATCGTCGACGTCTTCCCGCCCACCGAGGAGCACCCGCTGCGGGTCGAGTTCTTCGGCGACACCATCGAGGAGATCCGCTACTTCAAGGTCGCCGACCAGCGCAGCATCGGCCGGGCCGACAACGGGCTGTGGGCGCCGCCGTGCCGGGAACTGCTGCTCACCCCGGCGGTCAGGGACCGCGCCAAGGAACTCGCCGACACCCATCCGGCGCTGGCTGAGATTCTCGGCAAGCTGGCCGAGGGCATACCCGTCGAGGGCATGGAGGCGTTCGCGCCCGTCCTCGCCGACCGGATGGACCTGCTGGTCGACTACGTACCGCCGGGCGGCATCGTGCTGGCCTGCGATCCCGAGCGGATCCGGGCCCGCGCCGAGGAACTGGTCAGGACGAGCCAGGAGTTCCTCGAAGCGTCCTGGGCCAACGCCGCGTTCGGCGCGGAGGCGCCCATCGACCTCGGGCCGTCGGCCTTCCAGCCGATCGCGCAGGATCCGCGCGGCCGCGGCCGCGCTCGGCCTGCCCTGGTGGACGATCGCGCCGTTCGGCCTGACCGATGCCGAGGAGGACGAGCCGGGGCCGGGCGTCGGCCACGGGCCGGGTATGGGCGGGCCCGGATCTCCAGACCGCGTTCCGTTCCGTATCAATGCCTCCCTTTCCCCGGCCTATCGCGGCGATGCGGCCCGCATGCTCACGGACGTGCGGGGCTGGCTGGCGGAGGACTGGCGGGTCGTGCTGGTCACCGAGGGTCACGGCCCGGCCCAGCGGCTGGCCGAGATGCTGCGCGGCGAGGGAATCGGCGCCCGGCTGCAGGACCTCGACGACGTGCCGGAGACCGGGTGTCCCGTATGTCACCACGGCCCGGATCGAGAACGGCTTCGTCTGGCCCGCGGTCAAGCTGGCCCTGCTCACCGAGAGCGACCTGGCCGGGCATCCGGCCGGGCTGTCGAGCACCAAGGACATGCGCCGGATGCCGAGCAGGCGGCGGGGCGGCGTCGACCCGCTCCAGCTGCAGGCCGGCGACTACGTGGTGCACGAACAGCACGGCGTCGGCCGGTACGTGGAGATGACGTCGCGGACCGCGGCCGGCGCGACCCGGGAGTACCTGGTCATCGAGTACGCGCCAGCGCGGCGGGGCCAGCCGCCGGACCGGCTCTACGTGCCCACCGACCAGCTCGACGAGGTGACCAGGTATACCGGCGGCGAGGCGCCGGCGCTGCACCGCCTTGGCGGGGCGGACTGGGCCAAGGTCAAGGGCCGCGCGCGCAAGGCCGTCCGGCAGATCGCCTCCGAGCTGATCCGGCTCTACTCGGCCCGGATGGCCTCGCCCGGGTTCGCCTTCGGCCCGGACACTCCCTGGCAGCGCGAGCTGGAGGACGCGTTCCCGTACGTGGAGACGCCAGACCAGCTGGCCGCCATCGACGAGGTCAAGCACGACATGGAGCGGCCGGTGCCGATGGACCGGCTGATCAGCGGCGACGTGGGCTACGGCAAGACCGAGATCGCGGTGCGGGCCGCGTTCAAGGCCGTGCAGGACGGCAAGCAGGTCGCCGTGCTGGTGCCGACCACGCTGCTGGTCCAGCAGCACTTCTCCACGTTCTCCGAGCGCTATGCGCCGTTCCCGGTCAAGGTCAGGCCGCTGTCGCGTTTCCAGAGCAAGGCCGAGACGGACGAGACCCTGCGCGGGCTCGCCGACGGCACGGTGGACGTGGTCATCGGCACGCACAAGCTGCTGCAGCCGGAGACCAGGTTCGCCCGGCTCGGACTGGTGATCATCGACGAGGAACAGCGGTTCGGCGTGGAGCACAAGGAGTACCTCAAGCGGCTCCGCACCGAGGTCGACGTGCTCGCCATGTCGGCCACCCCCATCCCGAGGACGCTGGAGATGGGCGTCGCGGGGATCAGGGAGATGTCGACCATCCTCACGCCGCCGGAGGAACGCCACCCGGTGCTCACCTTCGTCGGGGCCTACGACGCCAGGCAGGTCGCCGCCGCGATCCGGCGCGAGCTGCTGCGCGATGGCCAGGTCTTCTTCGTGCACAACCGGGTCACCTCGATCCGCAGGGTCGCCGCCCAGGTCGCCGAGCTGGTGCCGGAGGCCCGTATCGCCGTGGCGCACGGGCAGATGAACGAGCACGAGCTGGAGCAGATCATGGTCGACTTCTGGGAGCGGAAGTACGACGTGCTGGTCGCGACCACGATCGTGGAATCCGGGCTGGACATCCCCAACGCCAACACGCTCATCATCGACCGGGCCGACATGTACGGCCTGTCCCAGCTGCACCAGCTCCGCGGCCGGGTCGGCCGCGGCACCGAGCGGGCCTACGCCTATTTCCTTTACCCGGCCGAGACGTCGCTGACCGAGACCGCGCACGAACGGCTGGCCACCGTGGCCCAGCACACCGAGGTGGGCGCGGGCATGTACGTGGCCCTGAAGGACCTGGAGATCCGCGGCGCGGGCAACCTGCTCGGCGGCGAGCAGTCCGGGCACATCGCCGGGGTCGGGTTCGACCTGTACCTGCGGATGATCGGCGAGGCGGTCAGCGAGCTGAAGGGCGACGGCCCGGCGGAAAAGCCCGAGGTCCGGGTGGAGCTGCCGGTCAACGCGCACATCCCGCACGACTACGTGCCCGGCGAACGGCTCAGGCTGGAGGCCTACACCCGGATCGCCGCCATCGACTCCGAGGCCGACGTCGCCGCCGTCCAGGACGAGCTGTCCGACCGGTACGGCGAGCCGCCCGAGCCGGTCCGCAACCTGCTCGAGGTGGCGCGGCTGCGCGCGGCGGCCCGGCGGGCCGGGCTCACCGACATCACCGCGGCGGGCAGCCACATCAGGTTCGCGCCGGTCGAGCTGCCCGATTCGCGGCAGGTGCGGGTGCAGCGCCTGTACCCCAAGACGGTGCTCAAGCCCGCGGTGCGTACGATGCTCGTACCGGTGCCGAGGACTGCTGCCATCGGCGGTCAGCCGTTGCGGGATACTGAACTGCTGACCTGGTGCGGCGAGGTCATCCGGTCGGTGCTCGCCGACCTGTGAACCAGATTCGCAGAAGGGACATTGCGGTGCTTCGGAGGCTCGTCAAGGCGTCCGCCATCGTGATCGGTGTCGGGCTGGTGGCGGGCTGCGCCGTCACGCCGGTCAAGATGGGCTCTGCGGCGATCGTGGGCAACCAGCGGATCTCGATCGCGACCCTCGGGACCGAGGTCACCAACCTGAACCAGGCCGCCGAGCAGTACCCGGGCGTGGTCAACCTGACCCAGACCCAGGCGACGCAGGCCACCCTGACCTGGCTGATCCGGTACCAGGTCTACGAGGAGGTGGCCCGCCAGTCCGGCATCACGGTCTCGGCCGCCCAGGCGCAGGCGGCGCTGCAGGCGGCCGTCGCGGCGGCGGAGGCCTCGGCCGAGCAGCAGGGCCTGACCAACGCGACCCAAGACCTCATCCTGGCCGCCAGCGGGGTCCCGCCGAACACCGCCACCGAGCTCGGCCGGTACGAGGCGATCGCAACCGAGTACCTGAAGATCGCCAACGGCGGCACCGCGCCCACCTCGAGTTCGGCCCAGACCGCGGCGGGGGACAAGCTCAACCAGGCCGAATGCCAGGCGGCCAAGGCGCTGAATATTGCCGTCAACCCGCAGTTCGGGCAGCTGGACTACAGCCAGTTCCAGGTCGTCTCGGCGCCTAACCCGGTGGCCAGGCCGGCGGGCCCGACGACCTCGGCGTCCCCGGTAGCGACGGCGCCCGCTTGCTGATCGTCCTGGCCACCAGCCCGCGGGTGGCGCCCGGGCTGCTCAGCTGGCCCGCGTGGGAGGCATTGCGGTCAGCCGCGGCGGTGCACGCGCCGGCCGGTCATCCATTGCTGCCCGCGCTCGACGAGGCGGGGATCGCCTACCGGGTGGCGTCCGAGCCCGACGCCGGGCTCTGCGCGTCGGACGCGGTGGTGGTGTGGCTGCCCGAGCCGGGCGCCGATCCGGCGCTTCCGCCCGGTGCCCAGCTGATCCGCGGGTCGGCGGACCTGCCCGGCGCGCACCTGCTCGACCTGGTCGCGACCATGGACCGGCTGCGCGTGGAGTGCCCGTGGGATGCCCGCCAGACCCATGCCTCGCTCGCGCCGCACCTGCTCGAGGAGCCGTACGAGGCCCTGGAGGCTCTCGAGTCCGGTGACGAGCAGGCGCTGTGTGAGGAGCTGGGGGACGTCCTGCTGCAGGTCGTGTTCCACGCCCGGATCGCGGCCGAACGCGACGACGGCACCGGCTTCACGATCGACGACGTCGCGGACGGGATCGTGGCCAAGCTGGTCCGGCGGCATCCGCACGTGTTCGGGGACGTGACGGTCTCGGGTCCCGATGAGGTCAAGCGCAACTGGGACGAGATCAAGCGCGAAGAGAAACGAGCCCGGGCCTCGGCGCACGGGGAGGGCACCGGGCAGGCCCCTCCGTCGGTGCTCGACGGCGTGCCGTTCGGGCAGCCTGCGCTGGCGCTGGCGGCCCAGCTTCAGCGCCGGGCGGCACGGGCCGGAGTGCCCGACGAACTGGCCCGCCTCGGCACGGACCAGGACATCGGCAGCGAGCTGTTCCGGCTCGTGGCGAAGGCGCGCAACGTGGGCAGTGATCCCGAGATGGCGCTGCGGGCGGCCGCCCGCCGGTACCGCGAGCGCGTGCATGCGTGGGAGCGTTTGTAGCGTTCCGGGTGCAGTTCGGTTGCTATCCGTATAATTAATTTTCTTGTTGTCTTCTGTGACCTAAGTTATGTCTGTGAGCACAGGTACGTGTCCGATAAGTTACTACCTGTACGCGTAAACCATGGATTTGTCTACGCGTCTCCTATGCGGAGATAGCGGGTGGACTGAGTTGGAGCGTGGGAAGTGGCGGGCGCGCGCGTTGCTTCCCACGGGGGGTGGGGTACGCATGTCTGGTTTTGCTGTTGCTCATGAGCGACCCGATCGTCAGGCCGCCCGGCGTACCGCCAGCTGGGCCAGGGACTACCTGCGCACGGCCGCTCTGGCCGATTTCGGCTGCGCGATCCTCGGCGTGTTCATGGCCGCGCAGATCCGCTTCGGCGACGAGGTCACGGGCACCTATGTCGCGCTGAGCCTGGCGCTGCCGGTGCTCTGGCTCATCGCGCTCAAGCTGGCCGGCGGTTATGACGTCCGCTTCATCGGGACCGGTTCGGACGAGTTCCGCAAGGTCCTGAACGGCGGGGTGGGCCTCACCGCGGCGATCGCGATCTTCTCCTACGCGGTCAACCTCCAGCTGTCCCGGGCCTACGTGCTCATCGCCCTGCCCAGCGCCACAATGCTCGATCTGGTCAGCAGGTACGTGATCCGAAAGCGCCTGCACCGGCAGCGGCTGGCCGGTCGCTGCCTGCTCAGCGTGGTGGCCGTCGGCCATGAGTCGGCAGTGGCCGACCTGGTCAAGGAGCTCCGGCGCGAGCAGTACCACGGGCTGGCGGTAGTCGGCGCCTGCGTTACGCGGCCATCGGAGTGCGGTGAGGTCGCCGGAGTGCCGGTGTACGGCGGTCTCGACGATGTCACGGCCGCCGTGCGGGCCTTCGGGGCGGACACGGTTGCGGTGCTCGCCTGTCCGGAAATGGACGGCATCAAACTTCGCACCCTGGCCTGGGCGCTCGAGAAAACCGGTACTGACCTGTGCGTCTCGCCCGCGCTGCTGGACGTCGCCGGCCCCCGGACGACGATCAGGCCGACGGCGGGGCTGACCCTGCTGCACGTGGATCACCCGCAACTGTCGGGCGTGCGCCTGCTGGTCAAGGACTTGTTCGACCGCTGCGTGGCGGCCGTGGCGCTGATCCTGCTGGCCCCGCTGCTCACGGTCATCGGTGCGGCGATCCGGCTCTCCGACGGTGGGCCGGCGCTGTTCACGCAGGTCAGGGTCGGCCTGGACGGCCGGGTATTCAAGATCTACAAGTTCCGCACCATGACCGTCGACGCTGAGCAGCGTAAATCGCAACTGCTCGAGAGCAGCGACTCGGACGGCATCTTGTTCAAGCTCCGCAAAGACCCGCGTGTCACGGCGATGGGGGCGCACCTGCGGCGCTGGTCGATCGACGAGCTTCCGCAGCTTGTCAATGTGCTGCTCGGCGACATGTCGCTGGTCGGGCCGCGCCCGGCGGTCCCGGAAGAGGTGGCGGAATACGCCGATCATGTCCGCCGCCGACTCGTGGTCAAGCCCGGCCTGACGGGCCTCTGGCAGGTCAACGGGCGATCCGATCTTTCCTGGGAGGAGACGGTCCGCCTCGACCTGCGGTACGTGGAGAACTGGTCGTTTGCGCTCGATCTGCAGATTCTATGGAAAACAGTTTCGGCGCTCCTGGGGGGAACCGGGGCGTATTAATGGTGGAGGGGCGAGTGGAAGTAAAACCTAACCCTGCTGACGTCGCGCGGCTCGTGGGGCGTGCGGCCGAAGGCGATCTGCATGCGTGGGAACGGCTAGTCGATCAGTACGCCAGGCTCATCTGGTCCATCACCGCGGAATACAAGCTGGTCGAGAGCGATGCGGCCGACGTCTTCCAGACGACCTGGCTGCGCCTGCTCGAGCACATCGATCGCCTCGAGTATCCAGATCGCGTGAGCTCCTGGCTGGCGGTGACCGCCCGGCACGAATGCCTCCGCAGCCTGGCGACGCACAAGAGGGTCATGCTCGGTCACGACCATGACGAACTCGACGTGGCGGCGAACGCGCCCGAGGTGGACGAGCGCCTCCTGGCCGACGAGCGCGCCCAGGTCGTCCGGGAGGCGATGTCCCGCCTGCCGAGGCGGTGGCAACGTCTGCTCGAGATGCTCATGGCCGATCCGCCGGCGTCGTACGCCGAGATCTCTGACCAGCTCGGGCTGCCTGTCGGCAGCATCGGGCCCACCCGCGGACGGTGCCTGGCCAGGCTGCGCGTCCTCCTTCAAGCCTCCTGACAGGACGTTCTCACGCCATGGATCAGGCTGATGCCGGGGGGGAAGCAGCCGATCGACACGACGACACCGGCGGTCGTACTCAAATTCGACCCTAACGTCATGCATCACGGAGGACTGGGCGTCATCCGCAGCCTGGGGCGGATCGGCGTGCCGGTCTACGGCGTGCACGAGGGTCCGTGGGCCCCTGCCGCCAATTCCCGGTATCTGGCCGGGCGCTGCTTCTGGCAGCCGGCTCCCGGCGACGTCGACCGCGTGCTGACCGGTCTGCTGCGTCTGGCCGAGCGGATCGGCCGTCCCTCGGTCCTGATCACGACGGACGACGCGGGCGCGATCTTCCTGGCCGAGCACGGCCGTGACCTGCGGCGCTGGTTCTACTTCCCGGATCCGCCCGGTGACCTGCCGCGAAGGCTCGCCGGAAGTACTCCTTGTACCAGACCTGCCTCGAGCTGGGCGTATCCTGCCCGCGCGCCGCCATCCCCGGTTCGCCCGGCGAGGCGCGGCAATTCGGTTCGGCCGTGGGCTACCCGCTGATCGCCAAGCTCACCACGCCGTGGACCGCGGGCAGCGGGCTGCGAAGTACTTCAGTCGTGTCTGGCCAGGAGGAACTGGACCATATCTACCAGCGCTGCGAGCAATCTGGCGCCGGGCTGATGCTGCAGGAATTCATCCCCGGCGGCCAGGGACACGACTGGTTCTTCCACGGCTACTGCGACGCCAACTCGGTCTGCCAGCCAGCCTTCACCGGCGTCAAAGAACGGTCCTACCCGGCCTCGGCCGGGCTGACGAGCCTCGGGCGCTCGGTGGCGAACGACAAGCTCCGCGACGAGATCACCTCGCTGCTCGCCCGGCTCGGGTACCGCGGTCTGCTCGACCTCGATATCCGCCTGGATGCCCGAGACGGGCGGTACCACCTGCTGGATTTCAATCCGCGGCTCGGCGCGCAGTTCCGGCTGTTCCGTGACACCGCGGGGACCGACCTCGCCGTCGCCGCCTACCTCGATCTGACCGGCCAGGCGATCCCGGCCGGTGAGCAGGTCAACGAGCGCACGTTCCTGGTCGAGAACTACGACCCGATCAGCGCGCTCGCGAACTGGCGCCGCGGCCGCCTCGGTTTGCGATCCTGGGTGTCTTCGCTGCGCGGGGTCGACGAGACCGCCTGGTTCGCGCGGGACGACCTGCGGCCGTTCGGCCTCATGTGCGTGCGCATGGGCTGGCGTATGATGAGCCGCCCGCTGGTGGGCGACAGCCGGCATGTCCCCCCGGCCGATTTCCGTTTCCGGGCCGGCCGCGCTGCGTCCGGCGCCGGCCGGCTCCGATCGCGCGGCCCGGAGCGCCGCGATCCCCTAAGGAGGAAGCACCAAAATGAGCGACATGGTCGACGTGGCCATCATCGGGGCAGGCCCGTACGGGCTGTCGGTGGCGGCGCATCTGCGCGCGGTCGATGTGGACTATCGCCAGTTCGGCAAGCCGATGCATCTGTGGCGGGCGGCCATGCCGGAGGGAATGTTCCTCAAGTCGCACGGCAACGCCTCCAATCTCTCGGATCCCGCGGGCACGCATACGCTGGAGGCCTTCTGCCAGGCGACAGGCCGTCCCTACGCCAGCCCCGGGCTGCCGGTCCCGCTCGATACCTTCGTGAGCTACGGGCAGTGGTTCCAGTCCGGGCTGGGTCTGGCGGTCGAGGAGGTACTCGTCACCGACCTGGCGCAGCGCGACGACGGTTTCGAGCTGAGCCTGGGCGGGGTCGAGCGGGTGGTGGCCCGGAAGGTGGTCGTGGCGATCGGCGTCGAGCACTTCGCCTTCGTGGCCGCGCCGTTGTCCGGGCTCCCCGCCGAGCTGTGCACGCACAGCTCGGCGCACCCCGACCTGGCCGCGTTCCGGGACCGGGAGGTCATCGTCGTCGGCGCTGGCCAGTCGGCGCTGGAGTCGGCGGCCCTGCTGCACGAAAACGGGGCCACGGTTCAGGTTCTGGCCAGGGAGAGCCAGCTGGCCTGGAACGGCGAGCCGATTGCGCCGGGCCGACCGCTGATGCAGCGGCTCAGGGAACCCGAGTCCGGGCTCGGCTCCGGCTGGGGTAGCTGGTTCTACTCCAACCATCCGGACGTGTACCGGCATCTGCCGCAGAAAACCAGGGTCTACCGGGCGCGGTCCGCGCTCGGGCCAGCCGGGGCCAGCTGGCTCCGCCGCCGGGTCGAAGGACAATTCCCCGTCCTGACCGGCTGCACCGTGACGTCAGCAGAGCCGCATGACGGGCGAGTACGGCTGGGGGTCACCACGCCCGGCGGGACCAGCCGGGAGATCGAGGCCGACCACGTGATCGCGGCCACCGGTTACCGTGCCGACCTGACCCGGCTGCAGTTCCTGCCCCAGGCGCTCCGGTCCAGGCTCCGGACCTTGGCCGGGAGCCCGGTCGTGGGGCACGACTACGAGTCCTCGATCGCCGGGCTGTACTTCGTCGGGCCGGTGGTAGCCCCCACCTTCGGGCCTGTCATGCGTTTCGTTTTCGGTTCGGCCCATGCCGCGCCCGCCGTCGCCCGGCCGCTGACCGGGGCCTCGGGCCGACGGTCTCAGCCGGCCGTCGCGGCGAGCCGGTAGTGACCGGACACCAGGGCCAGGCAGTGGCGAAGCCCAGGGCCGATCCGGCCGCTACGGCGGCCCGGCTCGGCCTGGGCCGCGTGCCGATGATTCTCATGTATCACGGCGTCGCGGACGTGGCCGAGGATCCGAACCAGCTGTGCGTGACGCCGGGCCGCTTCGCCGAGCAGATGACCTGGCTGGAACGGCGCGGTCTGCGCGGGGTCGGGATCGGTGCGCTCGCCGACGCCGTCCGGGCGGGCCGTCACCGCGGGCTCGTCGGCATCACCTTCGATGACGGCTACGTCAACGTGCTGGAAGCAGCGCTGCCTGAGCTGCTGCGCCACGGCTTTACGGCGAGCATGTACATCATCTCGGATCGGCTGGGCGGGTCCAACGAGTGGGACGAAGGCCCGTCGTGGCCGCTGATGTCCGCCGATCAGGTCGGGGAACTCGCCGCCGCGGGCATGGAGATCGGGTCACACGGCGCCACCCATGTGCGGCTGGCGGGCATCAGCACGGACAAGCTCGAAGCAGAGGTCACCGGCAGCCGGGCTCGCCTCGGTGAGCTAATGGGCACCCGCATCCGGGGCTTCGCCTACCCTTATGGGTCCATGGATGCCGCAGCCCGCCGTGCGGTCCGTGACGCAGGCTACGACTACGCGTGCGCCGTACAGACCCCGATGGCGGAGCTCGGGTTCCTGGCCTTGCCCAGGATCTACGTCGGCGAGCATGACGACGCGCGCCGGATGACGGTCAAACGGCTCCTGTTCCGGGGCTACATCGCGGTCAGAGGGAGACGCTCATGAAGGTGCTGCACGTGATCACGGGTCTCGAAGCGGGAGGCGCGGAGATCCAGCTGGCCATGCTCGTCCGGCACACCAGGCACGACGCGGACGTCATTACGCTGTACAACCCCGGTTCCGTGGCCGACCAGATCCGTGCCGCCGGGACGAGCGTGCGCGACCTCGGGATGCGGCGCAACACCGAGCTGGGAGCCCTGGTGAGGCTGCGGTCGATCATCGCGGCCGGACGGTATGACGTCGTCCATACCCACCTGTACCGGTCCCAGATCTACGCGCGCCCCGCGGCCCGGCTGGCCCGGGTACCGGTGGTGCTCACCACCGAGCACTCGATCGGGGAGACGCACATCGAACGGCGGGAGATGACGTCCGGCGTCCGCGGGCTCTACCTGGCGTCGGAACTGTTCTCCGACGCCACGATCGCCGTCTCCGATGTGGTAAGGGAGCGGCTGGTCCGCTGGGGTGTTCCCGCGAGGAAGATCATCGTTATCCCGAACGGCCTGGAAACCGCGGCGCTGGCCTTCGATCCGGCCAAGCGCGAACAGGCCCGCGGGCAATTCGGCATCGGGCCGGACACGTACGTGATCGGCGCGCTTGGCCGGATCGACGAGAACAAGCGGGTCGAGCTGACGGTCGAGGCGGCCGCGCCGATGCTGGGCGAACGCTGCAAGATCCTGGTGATCGGCCGTGGTGACCACCGGACCGTGATAGAGGCGACGGCGGCCCGCCTCGGAGTGAGCGACCATGTGATCTTCGGCGGCTTCCAGCCCGACACGGCCGCGATGATGGCCGCATTCGACCTGTACATGGCCTCCTCGGTACAAGAGACATTCGGGTTGGCTGTACTCGAGGCGATGGCCAGCGGGCTGCCCGTCGTTTACACGGTCTGCCCGGCGCTGGACGGCATTCAGACCAATCAGGCGCGCCAGGCGGCCGGGACCGCGGAAGCCATGCGCGCGGAGATCCGCAAGGCGGTCGAAGCGGGACCGCAGCCACGCGAGCCCGACCGCGCGGTCTTCGATCGTTACGGCATTGAGTCGGTAGCGCAGCAGATAGACGACCTCTACGAACGGATGCTGGCCGGCCGCCGTCGTGGACGGCGAGGGCGCTGAGCTGACCTAGCCCGCGCCCCCGCGCCCCCGCGCCGCACTGGGCAACCATGCGGTCAGCGCAGAGGTTTTATCATGTCGTCGTGAGTGCAGCCACGCTATCCTGCCCGCCACTACGCGTGGCGACGATGATCACTCGGCTGGAGGGCGGGGCCGGCGTCCTGACGTTGCGGGGAGCGAAGGCGCTTGACCCTGGGCAGGTCCAGGCCACGATCATCACCGGCAGCGGAAACCACCTCCTGGACGAGGCCGCAGCCGCCGGCCTGGAGGTGGTCATGGAGCCGGCCCTCCGCACGCCGATCGATCCGCGGAGCGACCTGCGGGCGCTGGGCTCACTCACCTCACTGCTGAGGGAGCGGTGTTTTGACGTCGCGCACACGCACACCGCAAAGGCGGGGGCGCTCGGCCGGATGGCCGCCCGCCGCGCTGCCGTGCCGCGGATCGTCCACACCTATCATGGCTTTCCGTTCCACGAGTTCCAGTCGCGAGGCCGGCGCGGTGCTTATATCGCCATCGAGCGGCGGCTCGGCCGCATCACCGACGTGGCATTGTGCGTAGGAACCGGGGTCGCTGTCGAGGCCGTCCGGCGGAGGCTGGTCGCGCCCGAGCGGATCCGCACTATCGGTGTGGCCGTGGAATTTACGGCAGGAACGGAACTGCCTGCGCGCGTGCCGGGCGCACGGGACCGGGCGCGCCTTGCTCTCGGCGTTCCGGTCGGCGCGACGGTTGTCGGTGCCGTCGGCCGGCTCGCGTACCAGAAGGCACCCGAGGATTTCCTGGCTATGCTGCGTCACCTCAACCGGGCCGACGTGGTCGGCGTCTGGATCGGCGGAGGGGAGCTGGCCGGCCGCATTAGCCGCCTGGTCCGGGCGCATCCGGCGCGGATCGTGCTGGCCGGCGAACGGACGGATGTGCCGGAGGTTCTGCCGGCGTTCGACATATTCACGCTGCCCAGCCGTTATGAGGGGCTTCCCATCGCGATCGTGGAGGCCATGGTGTGCGGGATCCCGGTGGTGGCGACCGCGGTGAACGCCGTCGGCGATGTGGTGGTGCCCGGTGAGACCGGAATGCTCGTGCCTCCGCAGCGCCCAGACTTGATGGCTGACGCCGTGCGGTATCTCATTGACCGGCCCGCCGTGGCCGGGTGTATGGCCGTGACGGCCCGGGCCCGGCTGGGGGAGCGTTTCGGGATCCCGGCCCTGCACGACGCGCTGATGGCGGCGTACGTGGAGTCAAGCTCACGCGAAAAGACCGTCACCGCCACCGGTTCCGCGGTGACATAAGGTGGTGATCTCTAGGTGCACCCGGCGTATCAGGGCCACCGGTTACGCACTCATATGGACGTAGGCTCCGTCCGTGAGCGAATCGTGAAGCGAAGCACGTCAGGTGATAGGTGATGGCTGACCCAGAGGTCCCGCGGTTGGAGGTGGCCGTGTGAGCCCGCAGGTGCTGGACACGAGGAGGTTTCTGCATACCCTGCGGCGGCACAAGAAGATAGTCGTCTCCGCCATGCTGCTCGGCCTCCTGGGAGGATGCGCCTTCACGCTGCTCCGGCCGCCGCTTTACAGCAGCAAGGCGCTGGTCGAGCTGCCGGGGGAGCAATACATTGAGACGCAGGTCGTGGTCGCGATCAGCGACTCGGTGCTGACCGCCGCGATGCCGCACATCGATCCGCCCGTTCCGCTGGCGACGCTGCGTCACGAGGTCTCCGCGTCGAGCCTCACCACCGAAATAGTCCAGATCACCGGCCAGGGCACGACCGCCGCCCAGGCCGAGGACATCACGAACGCGGTGGCCAACAGCTACGTCTCCTTCCTCAGCTCCCCGACCGCACCGGGCGGCAAGATCGTCGGGCACCTGCTGGACCCCGCGTCGACCGCGGCCAGGACGCCGCTGGGCAGCCGACTGCTCCTCTACGGAGGGATCGGGGCCCTGGTGTGCGGGCTGATCGGAAGCCTCATCGCACTGTCGATCGACAGCAGTGACCGGAAGCTGTGGGAGCGCGACGCCATAGCAGATGCGATCGGTGTCCCCGTCCTCGCGTCGGTTCCCGTGGCTCACCCGTCCAGCGCCGCAAGCTGGCGGAAACTTCTCGAGGGCTACGACCCCGGAGTGGTCCACGGGTGGACTTTGCGTAAGGCCCTGCATCACCTGGACCTGATCGACGTCAGGGGAGGCCGCGGCGCCTCGCTCACCGTCCTGTCCCTGTCTTCCGACCCCGGGGCCGTCGCTCTCGGCCCCCAGCTGGCCGTTTTCGCCGCCTCGCTGGGCATTGCCACGGTGCTCGTCATCGGTCCCCGCCAGGACATGAACGCCACGGCCACGCTGTGTGCCGCGTGCACCGTGACGCCGGTCGTCTCTTCGGGCCCGGGTCAGCTGCGGATCACGGTCGGGGATGACGAGGAGACCGACGCACCGCGCGGCGCGGCGCTCACTATCGTGGTCGCCGTCGTCGACGACCAGGCACCGCAGGTAACTCACGTGATCCGGACGACCGGGACGGTGCTGGGTGTCTCGGCCGGTGTGGCCACCGCGGAGCAACTGGCCCGGGTCGCGGTCAGCGCCGCCAGCGACGGCCGGGACATCACCGGGATCATCGTGGCGGACCCGGACTCGGGCGACCAGACGACCGGGCGCCTTCCGCAGACGTCACGGCCCACGCAGCGACGGCTGCCGACGCGCAGGACCGGCACGGTGACCAGGCGGTGAGCGTACGCCGGGGCGACGCCGTCGCGCCCGAGCGAGTGGAGGCCGACGACTTCGCCGCCGCGGGCGAACCCCAGGCGGCCGACCTGACCACAGGACTTGCCAGCCTGCGGTTCATGGGCACGGCCCTGCGGCGTCGGGCGCGGGTCTGGTGCGCGGTCGCCCTGGCCGGGATGCTGGTCGGCCTCGGCCTGCTCGCGGTGGTCCCGCCTGCCTACCAGGCCTCGGCGTCGGTCCTGCTGGCAAACGACCCCACCGACGACCCGGGCAACGCGATCCAGACCAACCTCGTCCTGGCGCAGGCCCGTGCCGTCGCGCAGGGCGCCGCGCAGCAGCTGGGGCTCCGGCAGAGCGTCAGCAGCTTCCAGGCGTCGTACACGGTCACGGTTGTCACCGACCGGATCCTCCTCATTACACTCAATGCGCCGTCGAGCAGCCAGGCGGTGCTCCGGGCGAACGCCGTGGCCGCGGCGTTCCTCCGGTTCCGGGCGGAGGCGCTGCAGATCGAGCAGCAGAACCTGCTCGCGACGCTTGACGGGCAGATCGCCGTGGCCGCGCAGCAGCTCAAGGCGATTACCGGCCAGGTTACCGCGCTGTTGGCGCAGCCCTCGTCGGCCCAGCAACTGTCCAAGCTGCGCAGTCTCCAGGCCCAGCAGTACAAGGTGGCGACCCTGCTCGTCGGGCTGCAGAAAATTACGGCCAGCTACCCGGTGACCGTCGCCGCGATGGTGGCGGGCAGTGGCGTGCTCGACGCCGCCGTCCCGGCCCACCGCGGGCACCAGACCATCCTGTTCGCCCCGCTCGGCGGCCTTTTCGTGGGCCTCGTCCTGGGTATGGGCATCGTCATCGTCGGCGCGCTCGCGTCGGACCGTCTCCGTCGGCGTGACGACGTCGCTCACGCACTAGGCATCCCGGTCAATCTCAGCGTGGGCCGCATCCGCGCTTCCCGCTGGCTGCCCGCCCGGCTCCGGATGGCGGCCGCCCGGGGCCGGGACCTGCGACGTATCGTCGCGTACCTGCGCGGGGCCGTGTCGGCGGGCGCCCCGGACGCCGCCCTGGCCGCCGTGTGCGTCGACAACGCGCGGGCCGTGGCGCTGCCCCTGGTGTCACTGGCCGTGGCGTGCGCCCATGACGGCAAGCGCGTGGTGGTCGCCGACCTGTGCGACGGTACCCCGGCGGCACGCCTGCTGGGGGTCAGGAAACCAGGGGTCCACGAGGTCAGCGCCCGCGGCGTGCGTCTGGTGGTGGCGGTCCCCGACCGCGACGACGTCGTGCCCGTCGGGCCGCTGCCCGCCGCCTCGCCGGCCGCCCAGCCCGGTTCGGTCACCGGGGCCCTGGCCAGGGCGTACGATTCCGCGGACCTGCTGCTGACCCTGGTCGCCCTCGACCCCACGCTCGGCGGGGAGCACGTCGCCACGTGGGCGGCCAGTGTGGTAGCCGTGGTGACCGCCGGGCGGTCGTCGCCGGCCAGGATCCATGCCGTGGGCGAGATGATACGGCTGGCTGGCGCACCGCGGCTATCGGCCATGCTCGTCGGCGCGGACAAGGCCGACGTGAGCCTCGGCGTGACCTGGTCGCCGAGCCACTGGCGTCAGCCCGCGCAGTTGGCCGGGGCAAGCAGATGAGCTCATCGACCGTCGCCGCCCCGCTCCGCATCCGTCGCGGCGCGCTGCGGAGTGGGCCAGCGGAGGCCACCGAACGCTGGGTGCAGCGCAGGATCGGGATTGTCTGGGCTCTGCTGGTCCTCGACGTGTTGCCCTTCTCGCCGCGGACCTGGACCGGGGCGCCCCTGATCATCCCGATTCCTTCGGTGGTGGGCAAGCTGATCGCGCAGGGTGCCCTGCCGGCGGCTCTGCTCCTCGCGCTGAGCGTCAACCGCCGGCTCCTCGTGCGCCCGAACGTGTTCCTGTGCCTGCCGAGCCTGCTCGTCATCGAGTCATTCCTGCTGGTCCTGGAACCCCAGCACCTCGGTACCATCTACCGCACATTCCGGTTTGCCGGGTTCGTGGCCACGCTCTGGCTGCTGACGCCGTGGTGGGGCCGACGCGACCTGTGCTCGTCCGCTACCACCTGATTGCGCTCGGGATCGTGCTCGGCACGGTACTGCTCGGCATCCCGATCGCCCATCACTCCGCCTTCGGCCAGGGCAGGCTGGGCGGCACATTCTGGCCTCTGCCTCCCCCGCAAGTGGCGCACATCGCGGCGGTCATGACCGGGCTGGTGGTCGTGCTGTGGCTCGGCGGCAAGCTGTCCGGCCGGATCACCCTGCCTGTCGTCCTGATCACGCTGGCCAGCCTGCTGCTGACGCACACCAGGACCGCTCTGGTCGGCATGACGGCGGGCATCATCGTGGCCGGCCTGAGCCTGTTCAAGGTCCGGGCCCGGGCGCGCAAGCTGTTCGCATCGCTGATCGTCGTGGTGTCGATCGGGGCCCTGACGCTGTCCGGCGTCGTGACGACCTACCTCGCGCGCGGCGAGAGCACACAGCAGCTGACCGACCTGACTGGCCGGACGAACGTCTGGAGTCAGATCCTCACCGCTCCCCGCGACGAGTTCCAGGTGTTCTTCGGTTTCGGCCTGTCGAACCTGTCGTTCAACGGGCTCTCGGTCGACAGCAACTGGCTCGGCGCCTACCTCGACCTGGGACTCTTCGGCGTCGCCGTATGCGCCGTGCTGCTGGTGTACATGCTCGTGGCCGGCTTCCTCCAGCCTCCCGGCCTGCGGCGCGCACTTGCCTTGTTCCTCGTGGCGTACTGCCTGGTGTCGTCGTTCACCGAGACCGGGCTCAGCGACCCCTCGATGTATCTTCTCGATCTCAGCGTGGCCGCGTCATTGCTCGTGCCGCCGATTACGAACAGGAGTCCCTGATGAGGGTCATGCTGGTCCATAACCGCTACCGCTCGGTCGCGCCCAGCGGGGAGACCGCGGTGGTTGAGCGGGAAGGCAAGGCTCTCAGCGATCTGGGCCACGAGGTCATCTGGTTCGAGCGGAGCAGCGACGAGATCGAGCACTGGTCCAAGGCGAAGAAGGCGATGTTGCCAGCCCGGATGATCTGGAGTCAGGAAGCCCATCGTGATCTAGCCGCGGCGCTGCGCGAACATCGGCCCGACGTGGTGCACGTGCACAATACGTTCCCCCTGCTGAGCCCATCCATCCTCTATGCCTGCCGCGACGCCCGGGTCCCGGTGGTGACCAGTATTCACAACAAGCGGCTCATGTGTGCTAACGGCGCCTTTTTCCGTAACGGGACCGTCTGTCACGATTGCGCCGACGGCTCCGCCCTCCAGGGCGTCGTACATGGCTGCTACCGCGGATCACGGGCGGCGAGCGCATCTGTGGTCCTGGCCACGAGCGTGCACCGGAGGTCATGGCGGTCGCTGGTATCGGCCTACATCTTCGCCTCGGCATCACAGCGCGGTCTGCTGACGGGACTGGGCCTGGCCCCGGACCGGGTCTTCGTCAAGCACCACGTCATTCCGCGCAAAGAGATGCTGAATGTGGAGCGGGGACCGAACGTGATGTACGCCGGCCGGCTGGAGGAAGCCAAGGGCGTGCGCGTGCTGATGGCCGGCTGGGACTCCTACCGGCGCAGGTCCGGTGAGGCAGGGCTGGGCCTGGTGATCGCGGGTGGCGGGGAACTCCAGCCTGAGGTGGATGCCTGGGCATCGACCAGGCCTTCGGTCGAACATGGTCGGGCGGGTCGACGACGCCCGGTTCGCCGAGCTGATGTCGAGCGCCCGCGCCATCCTGCTCCCGTCCACGTGCGAGGAGACGTTCGGGCTCGTCGTCGTCGAGGCCATGGCGGCCGGATCACCTCCTATCGCGGCCGCGCACGGTGCGCTCGCCGAGCTCATCACGCCCGGAGTTGACGGCATGTTGTTCCGTCCTGGCGACCCCGAAGCGCTCGCGCTTGCCATCGCGGACGTCGAGGCGCATCCGGAGCGATACGAACTCTATGGCGCCCAGGCCCGTGAGACCTACGAGAAGCAGTTTGATCCGGATCGCATCATGGAGCAACTGCTTGAAATCTACCGCTTCGCGATCGCGCACCCTATTTCTGGGTAGCTTTGAGGTGGAGGTTACCGCGGACCTCAGCTCATGATCCGCTGCGCCGCAGTGAACCTCACATAAGGGAAATATCAGCTCTCGAGGGCAGGAATTCTGGCGGTAATCATGATCTTTCGACTTCCTCCGAGGAGATGGCTATGACCGACTCGGCTGAGGATAACGGAATACCCGTTGGTGGCGGCCGTGACCGCGCCGTCAAGTACTATAAGAAAGAGTTCTGGAGCAAAGAGAACCTGAAGTTCACCCGGCCTCATTTCAGGCTGGCAAAGTCCGCTCGGGTAATAAACAAGATAGCCGGAGGGAAGGAGTGTGATCTTCTTGACATAGGCTGCGGGCCCGCCACTCTGATGAGGCTGCTCGACAAGAATATCCGGTACTACGGTATCGATATAGCCATACAAGAGCCGGCGCCGAACCTGCTTGAGGCAGATCTGCTCCAGGGCCCGATCAAGTTCGGCGACAAGCAGTTCGATATCGTCGTGGCCCAGGGCCTCTTCGAGTATCTCGGCGAGCACCAGTCCAGCAAGTTTGCCGACATCAGGCAGCTGTTGCGCCCCGACGGTAAGTTCGTCGTTACGTACATAAATTTCGGGCACCGCAAGAAATCAATATACTGGCCCTATAGCAATATCCAGTCCATTCCTGCATTCCGGGAGAGCCTGTCTCGCTATTTCCGGATAGACAGGTCCTTCCCGGTCGCGCATAACTGGAATCACAGCTCACCCCAGCGGAGATGGCTCCAGGCTATGCAGATAAATGTGAGCCCGAATATTCCCGTGGTCAGTCCGCTGCTGGCGTCGGAGTACTTCTTCATCTGCTCTCCTCTCCGCGTGCCGCGCAGCGAGTGAGGGGCTGAGCACCCGGGTCGTCAGAACCCGATCAAGGCACCCTTCCGGACTTCGGCCGTCCGCCGCGGGACGGACCTGTCCGCTTCGGCGTCCGGGTCCGGGGCAGTGCCAAGGCTCTCATCGGTCTTGTCCGCCCCGGTCAGCACGCCGGAGACCAGGGTCAAGCCGGTCAGCCGTATCATCTCGCCGACGATGTGGATCTTCGACCACGAGGCCCGGCCTGCGGTCACCACCACCACGACATCGGTAGCCCATTCCGGGAGGTGCTCCGCGCCGAGAGCAGGATCCAGATCCGCCAGCGTGAGCAGCAGGTCCGCCGACCCGCACGCGACGGTCAGCGGATCGGCGGCCCGGTCAGGGTTCCCGGGATCGGGCCGCCGCAGGCCGCGGCCGAGAGGGCCGGCGGGTAGCAGGTCATCACGATCGGGGACCACTACGGTCAGCGGCACGCCGGACACGTTCACCTCGTGCGTGCCGGGACCCTTCGCCCTCAGCAGGCGTGCCGCCGGAGCACCGCGGCACAGGTCCGCCAGGACGACCTTCAGGCCCTGCTGCGCACAGCTCTCGGCCAGCGATACCACCGACAGGGCCGCGGCCCGCGGATCGCCTACCGGGACCACGCCCAGGGCGGCGACCCTCCCCGTCCCGGACGGCACAACGCTGCGGAGGTATCCGGCGATCCGCCGGACCTTGACCCGGCGAGCGGCCGCAAGCAGGTACCGGCCGCGCAGCCAGCGGCTCAGACGTATTTTGCCGACGCTGAGCCGGACGGGGGCGCCGAGCGCGCGTGCGACATCATCGCGCCGGCGGGGCCGGTCGGATACGAGCGTCTGGGCGATGATGAAACCCATGCCCAGCGCCAGGCCCGCGGCCAGCCCTCCCCCGGGATCGGTCACGGTCTTCCGGAGCGAGCGCCGGATGGGTGCGCCGGCGTTGAGTACCTTGCTGCCGTCCACCGTCGATGTCGTGTCGACCTGGGCGGTCGCCTGATAGTTCGCGATGGCGGCCGCCAGCCCCTGCGTGGCGTTGGCGAGCTGGCCGTTTAGCGCAGCGGACACGAGCCGCTGCTCGTTCTCCAGGAGGGCGGTCCGGAACTGGAGGAACTCCGCCGCCAGAGCATTCGCCCGGGCCACCGCCACATCGCTCGATGGCGCGGTGACCGTGAACTGAATGATCCGGTCGGCGGGGGCTGCGACCGTGTACGACCCGAAGAAGCTGGCGAGGCTCTCCGTGAGCCCCAGCCGCTGCAGCGTGGCCTCGGCCACCGAGTGGCTTTGCGCCAAGGACAGGTCGGTCACGCTGGCGTTGGCGACGTTCTGGTCGGAACTGTACGCCAGCATGACCGACGCTGACGCCTGGTACCCGGGAGGTTTCTCCGCGAACAGGCCAAGGCCGACCATGAGCCCGAGCACGGCGGTGGTGCACCAGAGCCACCATCGCCGCCGCAGCGCCTTACGGATGGATCGTTGCCTGGTGGGGCCGGCAGTCAGATCATGGGCGAGATCATCGGCCGCGGGAGATTCCCCCGAGCCGGTGAGGTCATAGGCCCACATGCGCTCGGAGATGTCACCATTGCGGTCCCCGCGCTCGCTCACCGGCCGGTCGCCGTTGGCCCGGTCCGGCACGCCGACAGCATCGGACGTGCCGGTGGTGCCGTGGCTCATCCGGCCTCCTCGTTTATCCCCGACTCCTGTCCCGCCGAAGTACCGGAACGACCCCATACTATGGCGGATCGGCCACCTTGCCGATTTCGGTGAGCGAAAGCGGCCTGATGACAGGCGCGTCCGAAGAGGCCGGCCCGCGGCTGTATCAGAGCCTGGCCGTCCAGGATCCTGTGAACGTCGGAGTGGCGGTTGGTGCCCGCCGTCTCCCGGATCTGGAGGGATACCGAATGAGGGTTCTGGTCGCCGGCGACCGTGGCTACATTGGAACCCTTCTCGTTCCTTTCCTGCGTGCCGCCGGGCACGAGGTCGACGGGCTGGATCTCGGCCTGTATGAGCAGTGCGACCTGGGTCCCGTCGAGGACATCGGGATGCGCCCCACGCGGGACATCAGAGACGCCCAGCCCGGCCAGCTGGCAGGCTACGAGGCCGTGATCTGTCTCGCGGCACTGTCCAATGATCCTCTCGGTCACCTGAACCCGGCCGCGACATATTCGGTGAACCTGGAAGGGACGCTGCACCTGGCCCGGTCCGCCAAGGCGGCCGGCGTTGAACGCTTCCTCTTCGCCTCGTCGTGCACCCTGTACGGCGCAGCCGGTTCCGCCGTGGTGGCCGAGGATGCCGAGCCGTTGCCGGTCTCGCCGTACGGCGAGACCAAGATCCTGGCCGAGCGCGACCTCTCGCTGCTGGCCGACGACGTGTTCAGCCCGACCTACCTGCGCAGCGCCACCGCATATGGCGTATCACCGCGGCTGCGCCTCAACATCGTCGTGAACAACCTCACGGCCGTCGCGATGACCACCGGGGAGGTACACCTGGAGAGCGACGGGTCGCCGTGGCGGCCGCTGGTGCACGTGGAGGACATCTGCCGGACCTTCCTCGCCGTGCTCGAGGCTCCGCGCGAGCTGGTGCACGACCAGGCGTTCAACGTGGGCCGTCCGCAGGACAACGTGCAGGTCCGCGACATTGCCGAGATGATCAGGGACATCGTGCCGGCCTCGACGGTAACCTTCGCCGACGGCGCCGGACCCGATCTCCGCAGCTACCGGGTCGACTTCTCGAAGCTGAGCGAGACCTTCCCGGATCTCAGGCTGCGCTGGAGCGTGCGGGAGGGGGTCGGTGAGCTCCTCGGTGCTTACCTCCAGTACGGCCTGACCTCGGAGGACTTCAGGTCCTCACGGTTCGTGCGCCTGCGGCGGATCCGTGAGCTGCTTTCTGCCGGCGTCCTCGACGAGATGCTGCGCCGCCGTGAACCGTCGGGGACGGGCCAGAGCCGGCCGATGTCCGGTCTCCCGGTTCTGCCATGTGAGATGAGAGATGAGGGAAGATGACTGCGGTACCCCGGCTTGACGATCGGGCTTCCGGTCTACAACGGCGCGAACTACCTGGCCGAGTCGCTCGATGCCCTGCTGGGCCAGAGCTTTGAGGACTTCGAGTTGATCATCTCGGACAACGCGTCGACCGATAACACCCCGGACATCTGCCGTCGCTACGAGAAGCAGGACTCCAGGGTCCGCTACGTTCGCCAGCCGCAGAACATCGGACTTGCGCCCAATCACAACGTCACCGTCGAGCTAGCCAGGGGCGAGCTGTTCAAATGGGCGTCCCACGACGACCTGTACGCTCGTGACCTGCTGAAGCTCTGCGTCGAGGCGCTGGATGAGTACCCTCAGGTCGTGCTCGCCCACGCCTGGACGGCCATCATCGACGGCTCGGGGACCGTGATCCAGACGGTCGAGTACCCATTGGACACGGCGAACCCGCGAGCACCCGAGCGGTTCCGCAGCGCGCTGTTCGCCCCCGGCGGCGACGACACGGCGGGGATCATCCGGACCGCGATCCTGCGCAAGACGCCGCTGCACGGCAGCTATCATCACGCGGACCGGACCGTCATCACCGACGTCTGCCTGTACGGCCCGTTCTACCAGGTACCGGACTGGCTCTACTTCCGCCGCGACCACCCCGGGCGGTTCGAGCGGGCCAGCAAGACCATGGGCCGCCGGTGCGCGAACCTGGACCCGCGGCGGGCCGACCGGCTGCGGCATCCGGCCGCCCGCCTGTACGGCGAGTACGTCTGGGCCTACATCGCGATGATCCGGCGGGCCCCGCTGTCGCCCGCGGACCGCCGCGAATGCTACCGCTATCTTGCCCAGTGGGCCGCGAGCCGCGTGCGCCCGGTGCAGATCGGGCCCACCGAGCAGCCGACGGCCGCGACTGCGCGGCCCATCTCGGTCAAGGCGCTGGTGCCCGGGCAGGAATAAGCCATCACGATCCGGCCCGAATTCAGCCGGATACGCTGCCCTGGTCATGGAACGCGAGCCGGGTGCTGAACGTAACGTGCGGAGCGGAACGGCCCTGACCGACGAGGGTGAACGCCGGAGTCCGCCGGCCTAGACCGTAGGCGTACCAGCCCAGGATCGGCTCGGTCTGGCCTTTGACCAGGCTCCAGTCCAGCTGAGCGGGCAACTCCAGCCGCGCCGCTCCGGCAGGCGCCGAATCTCCCGGCCAGCGCAGGAGCGCGCACGACCCGGTCAGCTCGGCTTCAATGTCGGGCCCGAGGTGGAACGCGAGACGGATGTCATGGCTGCCACCGTCGATCTGGTCCACGATGTCGATCGTGCGGGCCGCCCGGTCCAGGCGGACCGAGCGGCGGTGCCGGGCCGGAGGATCCAGCGAGGAATAGCCGTCGTGCTCAGCGGTCCACCCGGCCACCCGGCCGTCGTCGGTGACGTCGATCTCCCGCGCCTGCGCATGGCGCAGCCACAGGAAAGGACCGCCCTCGGTGGACTGGCTCTGGCCGCCGAGCTCGGCGGTATTGTGCGCGATCGTGGACCGGAAATAAGACCGCCAGGCGGCCTGGCCGTGGTAGCAGTAAGTGCCCGGGTCGGCGAGCACGTCCAGGCCCGCGTAGCGGACCTCTACCGACAGCGCGTCGGCGTGGGCGTGGGCGGCGATGCTGAGGAATCCGTGCGGGCCGCCATCGCATCGGCACCAGATCTCGGGGCCGCATTCGCCCGCCGTGCGCAGTATCGTCATCCCGGCGTCAGCAAACCTCGACGGCCGGTCGGGCGGCCGGTCCCCGACGTCGGGCCGTGCGTGCGGGAGAGCGCTGATGATCACGCTGCCCGCGTCCGCCGGCACCCGGGGCCACCAGCTGAGCCCGCCGAACAGCGCCTCCCCGAGCGCCAGCAGCGAGGGCCAGCGGTTAGCCTCCGGGGCGTCGAGCAGGAGCGCGCGGCCTTCGTCGGAATCGCCCTGCCGGGGCGGACGAAGCCGTTCGTCGACCTGGGCCGCCGCGCTGTCCACCATCGCGCACAGCCGCTGCCAGGTGCCGGTGCTGACCGGGTGGCCGGCCACCCCGGCCTCAACGGCGGCGAGAAGTCCCAGTTCGGCAACGAAGCACTGGTAGTCCGAGGCGAGCTCACGGCCGATGCCGGACGCGAAGGTATTACGGATCAGCTCGCGCTCGAGCAAACGTGCCGAGTTCCGCCGCCAGCGGTCGCTCTCCGCAAACCACGGGAAGGCGCAGCCGGCCACGAGCTGCCCGGCGGCCTCGGCGATCACGTGGTTGTTGGCCGAGGAGCCCCGGCTGCGGAACACGGCCAGGTACTGCTGATGCCAGCGGATCTGCTGCACTGCGAGCGCATCCCGCTCGAACAGGTCGCAGGCGCCCGGCCAGTCGTCCAGGAGCCGCCGGATCCAGACCAGGCTGATCAGGCGGACGCCCAGCTCGATGCCGCTCGTCCAGTGGACGCCGGACAAGAAAGGGTTCTCCCGCCACCACGACCGGAGCTGGTCGGCGACCCGCTCGGCGTAGGCCTCCTCATGACTCAGGAACCAGGCCGTGGCCAGCAGCGTGAGGTGCTGCAGGCGCGAGATCTCCCAGACCTGCTTGACGTTGCCGACGTGCTCCTCGGAACGGTGATCGACGCGGAAGGCGTACTGATCCGGGGCCGACCGGCGGCCCGTCACCGGATCGACGAACCAGTCAGGCCGAACCAGGTCGGTCCGGAACACGCCCAGCACTTCCCACTCCCCGCGGAGCAGCCGGTCCGCGCTCTCCAGGATGGCTTTCCTGGCCTCCTCGGGCACCCGCGCGGCGGTGCCCGAGGGCAGGTTCGCGGTGAAACGGTGCCCGCCGGCCGTCAGCGGCGCGACCGCGGCGAGCGGCCCTGGCCGTACCTGCCGTCGCGCCCAGGCCAACCGGATTACCTGGTCGCGCGCCCGCCACGGCACCTCCGCAGGCGACATCCGGGCCAGCCTGCGGGCGTACCAGCCGAGCCGTGACGTCCGTACCGCACTCACACGCGCTCCGCGCGGCCGCTGCTCAGGCTCTCGCGTACGGCGATGGTGGCCCTGGTCACGGCCACCAGGGACTCGAGCGGGATCGGCATCGCCGCGCCGGCCGTGCAGGCGTCGATGAACCGGGCCAGCTCGGCCTGCTGTCCCTTGTCCTGGCCGCCCCGGGCCCGGATCGTCTCGTGGCCGCGCCCGGACCAGACCGTGGCCTTGCGGAAGTTGTCCAGCCGCGCGCTGCGGCCGCCGCCGGTAGCGTCCAGCGTCTCCTTGGGGAAGCGCACGTTGCCGCCGGTGAGGTAGCTGATCACGCCGCAGGTGCCGTTGGCGAACCGCACCGTGACCTGGACGTCGCCGGAGTCCGGGCCGCCGCCGGCCGCGTAGACCTCCTCGGGCAGGCTGTCCGCCCACCAGCTGAGCGTGTCAAGGAAGTGACCGCCCTCGCCGGTGAACCGGGACCCCTCACCCTCGTTGCGGTACCAGCTGTCCGCGCCGAGCGGGCCCGCGTTGACCAGGTAGCGGGTGCCCGAGCCGGAGCTGGCCGGGCCGAAGGAGGCCTTCATCTTGGCCAGCATCGGGGCGAACCGCCGGTTGAAGCCCACCATCAGCCTGTCGTTGCCGGTCTTGGTGATCACCTCGGTGATCCGGTCCAGCTCCTCGGCGGTCAGCGCGAGCGGCTTCTCCACGAACACCGCCTTGCCGGTCTCCAGCGCCCGGCAAACCAGGTCCGCGTGGGTGGCGTGCCGGGTCACCACGAAGATCGCGTCCAGCGATTCGTCCTCCAGCACGGCCGACGCACTGGTCGAAGCGGTGGTGAAGCCGAACCGCCGCTGGGCGTTCACCGCCGACAGGGACTTGGTCGTCGTGACGTGGACGAGCTCGGCGTTCGGCAGCTGGACCAGGTGCGGAAGCAGCATCGAAGAGGCGTAGTTGCCCGCGCCGATGAAGCCGATGGCCAGGCGCTTGGAGCCGGGCCCGTTCGGCCGCTTGGTGACCCCGGCCGGGGCGGTGCCTGCCGACACGGGGCGGACCAGGCTGGCGGCGGGCCGGGGCAGGGTCTCCGGGTCCGGCGCCGGGTAGGAGAGCAGGACCCCGACCGCCTTCAGCGCGCCGGAGGACAGGTCGGCGTAGACCGAGACCGCGTCGTTCATCGGGAACGTGCCCGAGACCAGCGTGCCGACCTCGAGGTCCTTGCGGGCCAGCAGGTCCAGGAAGCACTCCAGGTTGCGGCGTTCGGTCCAGCGGACGTAGCCGGCCGGGTAGTCGATGCCCTCCAGCTCGTACCGGTCGTCGTACCGGCCCGGGCCGTAGGACCGGGAGAACCGGACGTCGAGTTCCTTGTCGTAGTAGGCGTTCCAGGGCAGGTCGAGCTTGGTCTTGCCGATGTCGACCACCCGGGCCCGGTCCCGGGCCAGCTTGGCCGCGGTCTCGACCGGCGCGTTGGAGGAGCCGCCCGCGGCCAGGAACACATGGTCGGCACCGCGGCCGCTGCTCAGCTGGTCCAGCGAGGCCTCCACGGCGGCCAGGCCCTCGTCGTCCGGGGCCGCGCAGGCCACCGCGCCCGCCTGCTCGGCCAGCCGGCAGCGGGCCTCGATCACGTCCAGCCCGACGACCCGGACGCCGGCCGCGACCAGCAGCCGGACCACCAGCTGGCCGATCAGGCCGAGGCCGATGACCAATGAGGTCTCGCCGAGCTGCGGCTCGGCGCGGCGCACGCCCTGCATGGCGATGGCGCCCACGGTGGAGAACGCGGCGTGCTCGGGGGCCACGCCCGGCGGCACCGCGGCGCACAGGTTGACCGGGACCCAGTTGTACTCGGCGTGCAACGCGAACTCGTTGCCGGCCGCCGCGACCAGCTGGCCGATCTTGAACTCCTCGGCCCCCGCGCCCACCTCGACGACCACGCCGCACAGCGAGTAGCCCAGCGGGGTGTAGGAGTCCAGCTTGTTCATCACCTTCTTGTAGGTGGCCATCGCGCCCTGCTGCGCCACCGTGTCCAGCACCTTGCGCACCTGGTCCGGCCGGGCCCGCGCCTTGCCGACCATGGACAGGTTGGCCTCGTGGACCTTCATCATCTCGGTGCCGGTGGAGATGAGCGAGAACAGCGACTGGACCAGGACGCCGCCGGGCCGGCATGCCGGGACCGGTGCGTCCAGGACGGTCAGCTCCCCGGACTTGTAGTTCTGGGCGATCTGCTTCATGGTGTCCTTGTCAGTCATGCCGCCACGCCTTGTGACCGTACATTGCGGTACCAGAGTTCCAGGCTCAGCAGCTGCCATATCTGCTTGGCGTGATCCTCGCGGCCGGCTTGCTCGTCCTGGATCAGGCGCCGCAGCGCGCCGGAGCGGATCATTCCCGTCCCCACCAGCTCGCCCCCGACCAGCACGTCGTTGATGACCTCCTGCAGGTCGTTACGCACCCATGCGCGCAGCGGGGCGCTGAAGGAGGCCTTCGGCCGGTACACGATCTCGCGCGGCAGCCAGCTCTCGGCCGCGCGCTTGAGCGCCAGCTTGCCCTGCCGGCGCCGGATCTTCTCGCTGCCCGGGATGGAGAACGCCGCCCGCGCGACGACAGGATCGACGAACGGGACGCGCACCTCCACCGACGCCGCCATGCTCGCCCGGTCCGTGTAGGCCAGGTTGAGTCCCGGCAGGAACAGCCGCGTGTCAGCCAGGCACATGCGGTTGACCTCGTCGGCCAGCGAGTTGTCGTGGTAGATGTCGGCTGTGCTCCGCGATGACCGCATCGACGTGGCCGGATAGGTCCGGGCTGAGCAGAGCGCCGAGCTCATCCGGGTCGTACAGCGTGTAGCTGCGGCGGAACCGCGGCTCCTCGGGCAGTTCGGCGAAGGTCAGGAAGCGCTTGGCAAACCGGGCGTAGCGCAGGCCCCGGCCCCTCACGCTGACCGGGAACCGCTCCACCGCGAACCGTACCCCGGCGCGGGGCGCGCGCGGCAGCCGGCTGTACTGGCCGGCCATGACACACGCAATCTGCTTGCGGTAGCCGCCGAACAGTTCATCGGCCCCCATGCCGGACAGGACCACCTTGACGCCGCGCTCACGCGCGGCCTCGCACATGAGCAGCGTGTTGATCGCGGCTGGGTCGCCGATCGGCTCGTCGAGCACGTCGACCATGCGGGGCAGGAGGTTGACGATATCGGGCGAGATCTCGATCTCGTGCAGGTCGATGCCGAACCGTGCCGCGACCTTCCGCGCGTAGACGGCGTCGTCCGGCATCGCCTCGAGCCGCTGGTCCTCGGCCCGGAAGGCGATCGTGTAGGCATCTATCTCCGCGGCGGCCTGGTGGGCCAGCACGGTCACGATGCTTGAATCCAGGCCGCCGGACAGAAAGCTCGACACCGGCACGTCGGACACCAGGTGCGCGGCGACCGACTCCTGGATCACCGGGCCCAGGTCAGCGGGCGGCCCGGCCGCGGCTTCGGCCGCCACGTCCGCGGTGCGCCAGTACCGCCGCACGGTCAGCGTGCCGTCCGGGCGCAGCAGCGCCCACGAACCCCCGGGCAGCTTGCGCACGTCCTGGATGGCGCAGCGCTGCTCGGGCAGCCAGTAATACAGCATCGAGGCGACCAGGGCGCCGGGCTCGATCCGCAGCTCCGGGCCGATCGCCGTCACCAGCGCCTTCAGTTCCGACGCGAAGACGGCGCCGCCGCCTCGGGGCAGGTAGTACAGCGGCTTTATGCCGAACGGGTCACGGGCCAGGGCCAGGTCTCCGCTGCGCTCGTCGAACACCGCGAACGCGAACATGCCGCGGAACCGGGGCAGGGCATCGGCGCCCCAGCGCCGCCAGGCCTCCAGCACCACCTCGGTATCACCCTGTGTCCTGAACCGGACACCGTCGGACGCCAGCTCGGCTCGCAGTGCCCGGTAGTTGTACAGCTCGCCGTTGTAGACGATCGTCAGGCCGTCCTGGCGCATCGGCTGGTCCGCCGCGGTGCTGAGGTCGATGATCGACAGGCGGCGGAAGCCGAGCTGCGCCGTCACCCGGTCGTCCTCATGACTCCAGATGCCGGCCGAATCCGGCCCGCGGTGGGCGATCCGGTCGGTCATGAGATCGACCAGCTTGTGGCCATCGGGCTGCTGGTAGCAGCCGGCAATCCCGCACATCTCAGCCCCTGCCTCGCTCGAGCGCCTCGGCCCCCGCCGTCACGCGCTGGTACACGTCCAGGTAGGCGCGCTCCTGGTGGGACCAGGCCAGTTCCTGCTCCACCCGGGTCCGGCCCACCTTGCCCAGGAGAGCCCGCTTCGGCTCGTCGTCCATGAGCTGGACGATGGCCTCAGCGTAGTCGCGTACGTCGTTCGGCTTGACGTACACCGCGGCGTCGCCGCATGAAACACGGGTCTCGCGCAGGTCGAAGGCGACCACGGGCAACTCGAACGCCATGTATTCCATCGACTTGTTCATGGTCGACAGATCGTTGAGCGGGTTCTTGGGGTCGGGGGAGAGGCCGACGTCGGCGGTGGACAGGATGCGCATGACAAGCTCGTCCGGCGCCCGGCCGGTGAACTCCACGTGCCCGGCCAGGCCCAGCTCATCGCGCAACGCCACCAGTTCCTTGAAGCAGTCCCCCGAGCCGATCAGCGTGAAGGCGATGTCGTCGCGGCCGAGTTCGCGGACCACGATGTCGGCGGCCCGCACCACGATGTCGACGCCGTCCTGCGGCCCCATGACACCGATGTACGCGGCCAGGAACCTGCGCCCGCGGCGCAGCGCGGGGTCGGCGGGACCGCGCCGCAGGCGCTGCGGGTCGGGGCCGGTGCGGACGATCGTGACGTCGGCCGGGGCCTTGCCGCTCCGCCTGATCGCGATGTCGCGGTAGGAGCCGTTCGTGGAAATGACGTGATCCGCCGTCCGGTGCGTTCTGCGTTCCAGGAAACGCAGGGCCCGGTAGGGCAGCTTCGGCCCGTCGGGGAAGCGGGACTGGAACAGTTCCGGGCACAGATCGTGATGATCGAACACGAACCGGGTGCCGTCCAGGACGCGCAGCAGCATCGCGATTGGCCAGAAGATGTCGGGCGGATTGCAGGCCTGCATCACCGCGAAGCGGCCTGAGCGCCGTGCCTTCAGCGCCAGAGCGGCCGTGGCGAGGAACGAGTAGACGTACTCGGTGACGAAGCTGAGCTTGCTGCCGCCGGGTGCGTACGGCCGGTACTTGTACAGCTCCACCGTGTCCACGACCTCGTGCGCCGGGTCCCCGCGCCCCTTGGGGCATACCACTGCCACCTGGTAGCCCGCCGAGGTCAGGGCCTGGCACTCAAGCCACACCCGCCGGTCGAAGGGTACCGGAAGGTTCTGGACGATGATCAGGACGCGACGCTCCACCCCTACTAGAGCATCGGCGGGCGATCGTGATACGGCGGCCCTCCGGAGCCCCCGTGGTAGCGCGGTTATGGACGGGATTGGCCCGCGAAGTATCAGGGCGGGATCGTTGCGGGTCTTATTGTTACGGGTTGGCTGTCGCCGTGCCGTGAACTGATATGCCGGACCTGGAGCGTGGTACCGATGAGAGTCCTCGTCGCGGGGGACCTGCTTGCCGCTGGTATCCTCGATGAGATGTTCGGCCAGAACACCGGGGATCCCGCGCCGGATGCCCGTCCCGCTGCCCGTGGCTAACAGCAGCCGGGGCCTGGCCTCGATTCTGACCAAAATGGCCGGCCGCTTCAGCTGGGGCCTGGCCGATCAGGGCATGTCCAGCCTGAGCAACGCCTTCGTGAGCTTCTACATCGCCCGGGAGCTCGGCGCGAGCAAGTTCGGCGCATTCAGCCTGGCCTACGTGACATACTCCTTCGCGCTCAACGCCTCCCGCGGCCTGGCCACCGACCCCCTGCTGGTCAGGTACAGCCACGCGGACGCGGGCACGTGGCGACGGGCGGTGGCCAACTGCACCGGGACCGCCGTGATCACCGGTCTGGTGGCCGGCGCCTGCGCGCTCGCCGCGGCCGAAGCGCTCAGCGGCACCACCAGGCTGGCCTTCCTGGCGCTCGGGATAACCTTGCCCCTGCTGATGCTGCAGGACAGCTGGCGGTATTCATTCTTCGCCGCCGGCCGCGGCAATCAGGCCTTTCTCAACGACACCATCTGGACGGTGTCGCTGCTGCCAGCGTTGCTGATCCTGCGGTTCACCCATCACGACGACGTGTTCTACTTCATTCTCGCGTGGGGCCTGGCGGCTGCCGTCGCCGCTCTGGCCGGGCCGTTCCAGGCGCGGGTCGTCCCCAGCCCCTCGGGCGCCGTGACCTGGCTGTCGAAGCACCGTGACCTCGGGCCTCGCTACCTCGCGGAGAATACCTCCAACGCCGGCGCCAGCCAGCTGCGCACCTACGGCATCGGGATCATCGCGGGTCTGGCCGCCGTTGGCTATGTGCAGGCAGCCGGGCTGCTGATGGGACCGTTCCTGGTCGTCTTCATGGGAATATCGGCGGTCACCGTGCCCGAGGCGGCCCGGATTGTGCGTCGTTCACCGCGGTACCTTCTGCTGTACTGCCTGCTCGTCGGCGGTGGACTGTCTGTCCTGGCGCTGGCCTGGGGAGGCGCCCTGGTGGTCGCACTGCCCCGGGGGCTCGGGAACCTGCTGCTCGGCAAGCTCTGGGAGCCGACCGCCCACCTGGTGTGGCCGGTCACGATCGGGGTCATGGGCGCGTGCCTCACGGTCGGCGCCACCGCAGGGCTCCATGCTCTCGGTGCCGCGCGCAGGAGCCTGCGCGCCATGGCCTTCGCGTCGCTCATTTACCTGGGCTGCGGTCTGCTGGGCGCGCTGCAGGGGGGAGCCCTCGGGACCACTCGCGGCGTCGCGCTGGCCACCTGGATCGGGGCGCTGCTTTGGTGGCGGCAGCTGCGCGTGGCGATGCGTGAGCATCGTATCCCCACGTCTTTGGCCATACGCCCCTCCCGGGCCGCACGACCCGCGGCCACGCCGCAGCCAGCGTATGCTGCGCCGCTGTCGGCGCGATCGGGACAGGCGGGCATCGTGCCGGCCGCGGTCAACGGCAACGGCAGCACCGACCGGCAGCCGGGCGGCGCGCTGGCCGTCGTCGATAAGTATGAATCGCAGGACCCGGATCGCACGCTCGCGTTCTCACTGGACGCTGGCGCCGCTGATCAGCCGGCTCGCGTCAGCGGAAGCGGAGCTGGTGACGGCCGCCGGACCGCCCAGGGCAACGGAGACGACACGATGATCTTCGAACGGCCGGCGCATGGCCGGTACAAATCGGCATTCCTGCCGCTGGATGTCAACGACGACCTGACAAGTTACCAATGGGACCTCGACGACGTTGCGGAAGCGGATGAGCAGGAACCGCCGCGGGTTCCCGGCGCCGCGAGCCAGCGCTTCACCCGCCTGCCCTACATAGGCGCTGCTCTGCGCCGCCTGGCCTGGGTGTGGTGTGCTGCCGCCCTGATCGGCGCGCTGGCGGGGGCCGCCGCCTTCAAGGCATTTCCTCCCGCCCGCAGCCAGGCCTCGACGTCGATCCTGGTGAGCACCAATCCGGCGGACCTTCCCGCCAGCGCGATCTTGACCGAGGTCGCCATGGCGCAGAGCCGCCCGGTCGCCGAGCTCGCGCTCGGCAAGCTGGGGCTGAGCCAGAGCCAGATTGCCAGCGATCTAACCGGTTTCCTCAAGGCGTACACGGTCACGAGCACCACCGACAGCGTGCTGATCATCACGGTCAAGGCGCCGTCCGGCACCGAGGCGGCCAACGCGGCCAACGCCCTGGCGACGGCGTACCTCCAGTACCGGAGGAACATACTGCAAGCTCAGGAGCAGGCCGTACTGGCCGCGCTTCAGCAGAAGATCAGCCAGGCTGAGCAGAATATCGCGGCGATCGGCACCCAGATCAGCCAGCTGCAGGCGCTGCCCGCAACCACGGCCGAGGAGGCCAAGCTCAGCGAGCTGAAGAACCAGCGGAGCCAGCAGCAAGCCGAACTGACTCAGCTCGAGCAGACCATCAGCAGCAATCAAGCGACCTCGGAATCGGTCACGGAATCAATGGTGCGGGGCACCTTCGTGCTCAATGTCGCCACACCCACCGCGCACTCTCGCCTGAAGGTCGCACTGATCTACGTCGCTGGAGGGCTGGCCGTGGGCCTCCTGATCGGCCTGCTCATCGTCGTGGTACAGGCGCTCACATCCGACCGGCTACGCTGGCGCGGCGATATCACGCAGGCCCTGGCCGCCCCGGTCAGGCTCAGCGTCGGGACCGTACGGGTCAGGCGCTGGCTGCCGCGCGCGTACCGGCTCGCGGCCGTTCACGACGGTGAAGTGCGGCGAATCGTCTCGTACCTGCGCACCGTCGTATACGGACGGGGTGAATCCGGTCTGGCCCTGATTGCGGTGGACAACGAGGATGTCGCGGCGGTTGCCCTCATCTCGCTGGCTGTTTCCTGCGCGCAGGAGGGCAAGCGGGTCGTGCTGGCTGATCTGTCCGACGGTGCCCGCGCGGCACATCTCCTGGGTACCAGCGCCGACGGGATCCACACGGCGGTCGTGGACGGCGAGAGCCTGGTCGTCGCGGTCCCGGGCCCCTACGCCGTCGTGCCCGTCGGTCCCCTCGACCGCCCCCCGGCACACGCCCTGCCGGCGGCCAGCGAGGATCTGACGGCTGCCTACCATTCGGCTGACCTGATGTTCACGCTGGTCACCCTGGACCCCTCGATGGGCGCAGAGTACCTTGCCACCTGGGCGAGCGATGCCGTGGTCGCCGTGACCGCCGGGCAGTCGTCGGCGACCAGGATCCATTCCATCGGCGAGCTGATACGGCGAAGCGGAACGCAGCTCGTCTCCGCCGTTCTGGTGGGAGCGGACAAGTCCGATGAGACGCTCGGAATGACTCATGCAACCGGCCAGCTGGCGTTGACCGACCAGAACGGACGGGCGGACAGATGAGCGGGCCGGCCACTGGACAGTAGATCTCACTGGTCAGCAGCGATACGCGCCAGAGGTTTCCCGTTGGTCAGCAGCGTCTCGCGGCCACGAGGTAACCGGTGCCCAGCCAGCGGCTCCACCCGCCCGTAGCCATCCGGCCGCGGCCCGCTCGATGCGCCCCGCCCGCGATCGCCGGAAGGCGGCCGAAACGGGGGATGGGGAAAGCGAGGTCGTAATAGACAAGATCCACCGGCTCGAGATTGGCTTTCGTCATCAGCCGCCGGAGTTTACGCGGGGTAAGCGCATGGATCCCCGTCGTGCCCGTCCTGTGCCGCCGCTCAACGGGAACATGAAGGAGTATCTCGACCGCTCCGAGTGCTCGGAGCAAGGGACGGTAGATGATCCACTCGGTGATCCGGTAAGGGCTCAGCGGGTTGAGCATGGTTGTCACCGCCAGACCGCCCGGCCGGGTAACACGGGATATCTCACTGACCGCGGTGCTGGCGTTGGTGTACTCCAGCACGCCCATGGCCAGCGTTACATCGAAGGTTGCGTCGGCGTAAGGCAACGCCTCGAGCTGGCCCACCGCCGGATACACCTTGCCGAGGGAGCGCGCGCTTGCCGCGCAGTATTCGACCATGGCCCGGGACTGGTCCAATACGCTGATGCGGAAATCATGGGGCCGAGACTTCAGCAGAGCCTGAGCCATGACCCCTGGGCCGCATCCCGCATCGAGCAGATCCCCCCCGGGACAGCTCGCCAAGATGTCTTGTACAAGCCGGAGACGGGTCCTGAGGAATCGTCCCACGGCTCGTGAATTCTGGTAGGCGCCCGCATATTCGTCGGCCGACTGGGCACTGCTGTACTGAGCCGCGACACGTTCCCTGCGTGACGATCTTTTAACGTACTTCGTCATGGCGCCAGGGGCACGCGGAATAGGGTTGATATCAACAGGCCTCCCTCCCGACGGCAGGGTAATGCTATCGCTCGTGGTAACGAGGGCGACGGGCGCGGGGTTCCCGCCGGACGGCGTGGTCCTTATGCCGTCGTGCTGTCCCTCCACTAGGCTCCGTTGGGGGAGACCCCTCAGGGGTCGCCCGCATCAGGAATGTGACACGAACACAGGCAAGGAGCCGACGGTGGCCTCCATTGAAGCGATCCATGCCAGGCAGATCCTGGACTCCCGGGGCAACCCGACCCTCGAGGTCGAGGTGGCGCTGGACGACGGGACGGTCGGGCGGGCCGGGGTACCGAGCGGCGCCTCGACCGGCGCCTTCGAGGCCGTCGAGCTCAGGGACGGCGGCTCTGAGTACGGCGGCAAGGGGGTGACCCGGGCCGTGCAGAACGTCATCGACGAGATCCAGCCCGAACTGCTCGGGCACGAGGCCGACGACCAGCGGCTGATCGACCAGGCCCTCATCGACCTGGACCGCACGCCGGACAAGTCGCGGCTCGGCGCGAACGCCATCGTCGGCGTCAGCATGGCCGTGGCCCGGGCCGCCGCCGACTCCAGCGGCCTGCCGCTGTTCCGCTACCTCGGCGGCCCGAACGCGCACGTGCTCCCGGTTCCGCAGATGAACATCCTGAACGGCGGCGCGCACGCGGACAACAACGTGGACATCCAGGAGTTCATGATCACCCCGATCGGCGCCGCGACTTTCGCCGAGGCGCTGCGCTGGGGCGCCGAGGTCTACCACGCGCTTAAGTCCGTGATCAAGCAGCGCGGGCTGTCCACCGGAATCGGCGACGAGGGTGGCTTCGCTCCCGATCTGGAGCACAACCGGGCGGCGCTCGACCTCATCGTCGAGGCGATCGGCAAGGCCGGATTCACGCCCGGGCCAGGACGTCGCGCTGGCGATCGACGCGGCGGCCTCGGAGTTCTACTCCGACGGCGCCTACAACTTCGAGGGCAGGCCGCAGACTTCGGCCGAGATGACCGCCATCTACGCCGAGTGGCTGGACGCCTACCCGCTCGTGTCGCTCGAGGACCCGCTGGCCGAGGAGGACTGGCCGGGCTGGCAACTGCTGACGGCCAGTGTCGGCGACCGGGTGCAGGTGGTGGGCGATGACATCTTCGTCACCAACCCGGAGCGGATCCGCCGCGGCATCTCCGAGCACACAGCGAACTCCCTGCTGGTCAAGCTGAACCAGATCGGCTCGGTCACCGAGACGCTGGACGCGGTGAGCCTGGCACACCGCGCCGGGTTCAGCTGCGTCATCAGCCACCGCTCCGGCGAGACCGACGACACCACGATCTCGGACCTGGCCGTGGCGACCAACTGCGGTCAGCTCAAGACCGGCGCGCCCGCCCGCGGCGAGCGGGTGGCGAAGTACAACCAGCTGCTGCGCATCGAGGAACTGCTCGGAGACGCCGCGAGCTACGCGGGAGCGGGTGCCTACCCTCGCTTCGCGGCGCTGGCCAGCGAGGGCTAGGACGGGCAGCAAGGCCTGATGTCCTCACCCCCCGTTTCCCCCCGGACCACCCGGCTGACCGGCCGGGCGGCGGTGCTGGCGGTGGTGATCTGCGCGATCGCGCTGAGCCTGGCGTATCCGGTCCGCGAGTACCTGGCCCAGCGCCAGCAGATCGATCAGCTCGTGGCGCAGCAGCAGACGATGCTGACACAGGTGAAGAACCTGCAGGCAGAGCAGGCCAAGCTCGCGGATCGGTCCTACATCGAACAGGTGGCCCGGCAGGAACTCGACATGTGCTTCCCCGGGACTCAGTGCTACGTCATCGAAGGCGGCCAGCCGCTGCTCAACGGCACCCGGCCGGAGCACTCAGGACCCGAGCCGTGGTACGCGAAGCTGTGGCGGTCGGTGGAGCAGGCCGACGCGAGCCCGGCCAAGTGAGCGAGCGGGAGACACAGTGATCACGGCCCGGGACGCGGCGGTCATCGCCGTTCAGCTCGGGCGCCCGCCGCGCGGGCTGCTCGGGGTCGCTCATCGCTGCCCGTGCGGCCTCCCTGACGTCGCGGAGACGGCGCCGAGGCTGGCCGACGGCAGCCCGTTTCCCACCCTGTACTACCTGACCTGTCCGCGGGCCATCGCGGCGGTGAGCAAGCTGGAGGCCTCGGGGGTCATGCGGGAGATGACCGCCAGGCTCGCCGACGAGGCCCTGCGCCGCCGCTACGAGTCCGCGCACCGTGACTACCTGGCCCGGCGGGAGGCCGCGGCGCGATCGGCGGGCATCGAGCCGCTGCCGCCCGGCACCCAGTCGGCGGGCGGGATGCCAGAACGGGTAAAGTGCCTGCATGCGCTGGTCGCCCACGAGCTCGCGGCGGGCGGCGTGAATCCCTTCGGCCGCGAAGCGCTCGACGCCGTTGGCGACTGGTGGCAGCCGGGACCGTGCGTGCCCGGGCCGTGCTCATGACCCGCCGGGTCGCCGCCGTGGACTGCGGGACGAACTCGCTGCGCCTGCTGGTCGCGGACGTGGATCTCACCCATGCTGAGCTGACGGACGTGGTTCGCCGGATGGAGATTGTCCGGCTGGGGCAGGGGGTCGACCAGACGGGACGGCTGGCGCCGGAAGCGCTCGCCCGGACCGCTGCCGTGCTGTGCGACTACGCGGACCTCATCGCGGCCACGTCGGCTCGATCGGTGCGTATGGTAGCCACCAGCGCCACCAGGGACGCGAGCAACACGGCCGAGTTCACCCGCCAGGTCGAGGAGGTACTCGGGATCGCGCCGGAGGTACTGACCGGATCCGAGGAGGCCATGCTGTCGTTCACCGGGGCGACCGCCGAGCTGGCTGGCATGCACGGCGGCCCGTTCCTCGTCGTCGATATCGGCGGCGGCTCGACCGAGTTCGTGGCCGGGGAGGCAGTGTTTTCTTGGGGGGACGATCCCCCCCAGACCCCCCCTGATCTTGAGGGGGGCTGCCCGCCCCCCCAAACCCCCCTGGGCCCCCCCAAACCCCCCTGGGCCATCTCGGTCGACATCGGCTGCGTCAGGATGACCGAGCGGCACCTGCACGGCGACCCGCCGTCCCGCGACGAGGTGGCCGGCGCCACGGCCGATATCGACGCGGCCCTGGACGCGGCGACCGACGCGGTTCCCGTCCGGCAGGCCCGGACGCTGGTCGGGCTCGCGGGTTCGGTCACCACGGTGGCAGGCATCGCGATGGGCCTGCCGGCGTACGACCCGGCCCGTATCCACCATGCCCGCGTATCAGCGGCCGACGTCCACGAGGTCACCCGGAGCCTGCTGGCCCAGACCCGGGCGGTCCGGGCCGCGATAGGCGTCATGCACCCGGGACGCGTGGACGTGATCGGCGGGGGCGCGCTCATCCTGGATCGGATCATGGAGCGCTTCGGGTTCAGCGAGGTGCTGGTGAGCGAGCACGACATCCTCGACGGGATGGCCTGGTCGCTGGCCCGCGAGCCGCGGGGCGCGGTGCTGTCTGGACCGGTTTTGTCCCCGCGGACCCACTCCAGGGCCGAGGAACGAGCGACGAGGGAAGAAGCACCGTGAAGGGGGAAAGGGGAGGTGGGTGGAGCCCCGAAGGCGAGCCATAGACACCGCGCCGGGCGACTGGCCGGACGATCCGGCCGGGCCTGATACGCCGGTGGCGCACACCGCCCGGGCCGTGATCGAGCTGGCCGACGGGGCCGCCTCGCTCCACGAGCTCACCGCGCGGCAGTCGGTATGCCGGGCGTGCCCGCGCCTGGTCGCCTGGCGCGAGCAGGTCGCCGTGACCCGGCGCCGGGCGTTCCGCGGTGAACGTTACTGGGGTCGCCCGGTCCCCGGCTGGGGAGCGGAACGGCCACGCCTGCTCATCGTCGGCCTGGCGCCCGCGGCCCACGGCGGGAACCGGACCGGCCGGATCTTCACCGGTGACCGCAGCGGCGACTTCCTCTTCGCGTCGCTGTACCGGTCCGGCTTCGCGGTCCAGCCGACCAGCGTGGCGGCCGGGGACGGCCAGCGACTGGTGGACGCCCGGATGGTGGCGGCGGTCCGCTGCGCGCCACCGGACAACAAGCCTGAGCCCGGCGAGCGGGACACGTGCGCACCGTGGCTGGTCGCGGAGCTCCGCCTGGTGGCGGCCGACCTGCGGGCCATCGTGTGCCTCGGCGGGTTTGCCTGGCAGGCGATATGGCCGGCCATGGCCAGCGTGGGCTTTGCCCGGCCGCGGCCGCGCCCGGCGTTCGGTCATGGCGCCGAGGTGCGGCTGAGGGGTCCCCAGGCACCGGACGGCGTGCTGGTTATCGGCTGCTATCACCCGAGCCAGCAGAATACATTCACCGGCCGGGTCACCCCGGCAATGCTCGACGCCATATTTACCCGCGCCCGCGTGGCCGCGGGTCTGGAAAGTCAAAGACCGGTTACTTAGCGCTAATGTCGATCATGTAATTAGTTACGCTCTGCATTACTTTCCGGAAAACGAAGCCGGAACCCGGCAAAATAATGTCACGGTCTCAGTTACTCCCCGGTCAGGCAATTGTACGGGCGGTATTATAGGGCCCGCCCCCGTAGCCCAAGGGCAGAGGCCGGCCCCCTAAAAGGGTCCCCAGTGTCGGTTCGACTCCGACCGGGGGTACTGTTTGGGATCGTGCCCTAATTTCTCAATTGATCAACGCCTGTACCAGGCGAAACAGCCAGCGCGAAGATCAGCTAAGGGCAGGCCGCGGGCGTTCACCTATTGGTATACCTGCGAATTATATGATGATAAATCAGGACATTCCGCTTTCCGCCTGCGGGTTGGCGGCCCTAGCCGATGATCCGAGGTAATGCCGGACATCCGGAATCCGGGAGACGGGCAGAAGGCTACCGGACCAGCTGACAATGGCAGGCGCCACGAAGACCGGGAACAGAACACCGTTGCACACCTATGGGCCTGCCCAGCCCAAACGGCGGCCCGGGCGCCGCCGGGGCCGGAACCGTCCGGGCGAAGGCCGGTCAGGCTCCGTTGAGGCGCAGCCGCCTGCGCATCTCGTACTCGTGCACGATCGCGTAGGCGTACCCGCACGAGATGCCGGCTTCGTCGGCTAGCCAGTGCGCGCGTTCTTCGCGGCGCAGGAACGCGGGACCAGATTCGAGGCGGTGAAACCACTCAGCGAGGCTGCGGCCGGTGACGGCCGGGATGCGGGCGATCAGGCTACTGTGCAGGTTCGGTGAGTGGGTCAGCGGCAACTGGCACCTCCAGGAAGCTTCCTCTTGTGCTGAGAGTGCCTCATCCGGGGCCACCTGGCAACCCCCAGACGCCCGGAAAGTTAACAGAGCCAAATGTTCAGCTGAGCCGCTCGAAGATCATCGCCATGCCCTGGCCGCCGCCCACGCACATGGTCTCCAGGCCCAGGGTCGCGTCGTGGAACTGCAGGCTGTTCAGCAGGGTCGTGGCGATCCGCGCCCCGGTCATCCCGAACGGATGGCCGACCGCGATGGCCCCGCCGTTCACGTTGAGCTTCGCGATGTCCACGCCGAGATCGGTATAAGAGGGGATGACCTGAGCCGCGAACGCCTCGTTGATCTCCACCAGGTCGATGTCGGCGATGGCCATCCCGGCCCGGGCGAGCGCCTGACGGGACGCCTCCACCGGCCCGAGCCCCATGATCTCCGGAGACAGCGCGGTCACCCCGGAGGACACGATCCGCGCCAGCGGCGTGATGCCCAGCTCGGCCGCCTTGACGTCGCTCATCACCACCACCGCGGCCGCGCCGTCGTTCAGCGGGCAGCAGTTGCCCGCGGTCACGGTGCCGTCCGGCCGGAACACCGGCTTCAGCGCGGCGACCTTCTCGATCGTGGTGCCCGGGGCGGGGGCCGTCGTCCGCCGTGACCACGGTCCCGTCGGGCATCGTCACCGGGATGATCTCACGCTGCCAGAAGCCGTTGGCGATGGCCTTCTCGGCCAGGTTCTGCGAGCGCACGCCGAACTCGTCCTGCTGCGCACGGGTGATGCCGCGCAGCCCCGCGACATTCTCGGCGGTCTCGCCCATCGCGATGTAGATGTCGGGCAGCTGCCCGTCGGACCGCGGATCGTGCCACGGCCCAGCCTCGCCGGTGCCGGCCCGCTCGGTGCGCTGCTGCAGCCTCGCCGAACCGGGGATTCTGGGTGTCGGGCAGCGAATCGCTGCTCCCCTTGGCGAAGCTGCTCACGCACTCCACCCCGGCGGAGATGAACGCGTCGCCCTCGCCGGCCTTGATGGCGTGGAACGCCATCCGGGTGGTCTGCAGCGACGACGAACAGTACCGGTTGACCGTCGTGCCCGGCAGGTGATCGTGCCCGAGCAGCACCGCGACCACCCGGGCCATGTTGAAGCCCTGCTCGCCGCCGGGCAGGCCGCAGCCCAGCATCAGGTCGCTGATGTCCGCGGGATCCAGCTGCGGCACCTTGGCCAGGGCCGCCGTCACCATCTGCGCGGCCAGGTCGTCCGGGCGGATGCCGGTGAGCGAGCCCTTGAACGCTCGGCCAATCGGCGACCGCGCGGTGGCTACGATCACTGCTTCGGGCATGGCACCTGCCTCCTCCACGTAGGGTTTCTCCAGACTACAGTTTATTCAAGATCGGCTAGCGAGGGCAGGCCTTCTGGCTGCCGAGCCAGTGCCGGGTCGCGATCGGCGACCACGGCGGGTTCTTGAATAACGCGGAGTATTCATACGTTAGTACTGCTCCCGGCTGCCCATGCAGGTACGACCTTCACTGAGCGGGCTGGTGGGGAACACTCCGCTGGTCCGGCTGCGGTCGGTGACCCGGGGGATCCCCGGGCCGGCGGTACTCGCCAAGGTGGAGTACTTCAACCCGGGCGGGTCGGTCAAGGACCGCATCGCGTTGCGGATGGTCGCGGCCGCGGAGGCGTCCGGGGAGCTGCGGCCCGGCGGCACGATCGTGGAGCCCACGTCGGGCAACACCGGAGCGGGGCTCGCGATCGTGGCCGCCGAACGCGGCTACCGCTGCGTCTTCGTCTGCCCGGACAAGGTGGCTCAGGACAAGATCAGCGTGCTGCGCGCGTACGGCGCCGAGGTGGTGGTGTGTCCCGGCACGGTCGCGCCCGACCACCCGGACTCCTATTACAGCGTCGCGCGCCGGATGGCGGCCGAGATACCCGGCGGCTGGCAGCCCGACCAGTACGCGAACCCGGAAAACCCTGCCTCGCACTACGCCACCACCGGCCCGGAGATCTGGTCGCAGACGGACGGGACGGTGACGCACTTCGTCGCCGGGATCGGCACGGGGGGCACGATCACCGGCACCGGGCGGTACCTGAAGGAGGTGTCGGACGGCGCGGTGAAGGTGATCGGCGCGGATCCGGAAGGCTCGGTCTACTCCGGCGGATCCGGTCGGCCCTACCTGGTCGAGGGCGTGGGCGAGGACATCTGGCCGGCCACCTACGACCCGTCGGTGTGCGACGAGATCATCGCGGTCAGCGACGCCGATTCGTTCAACATGACCCGGCGGCTGGCCCGCGAGGAGGCGCTGCTGACCGGCGGCTCTTCCGGCCTGGCGGTGGCCGCCGCGCTGCGGGTCGCGGCGGCGGCCGGGCCCGGTGCCGTGATCGTGGTGCTGCTGCCGGACGGCGGCCGCGGCTACCTGTCCAAGATCTTCAACGACGAGTGGATGGCCGACTACGGCTTCCTGCGCGCGCAGACCTCCGAGCCGCTGGTCGCCGACGTGCTGGCCAGGAAGGAACGCGGCCTGCCCGAGCTGGTGCACGTCCACCCGGAGGAGAACGTCGGGGCGGCCATCGCCCTGTTGCGCGAGTACGACGTGTCGCAGCTGCCGGTGGTGAAGGAGGAGCCGCCGGTGATGGCCGCCGAGGTGGTCGGGTCGGTGGTGGAGCGCGATCTGCTCGACGCCCTGGTGGCCGGGCGGGCCAGGCCGTCGGATCCGGTCGGCGGGCACATGTCGCCGCCGCTGCCGACCATCGGCTCCGGCGAGCCGGTCTCCCGCGCGGTCCTGGCCCTGGAGAAGGCGGGCGCGGCCGTGGTGCACGTGAACGGGAAGCCGTCCGGCCTGCTCACCCGCCAGGACGTGCTGACCTTCCTGGCCGCGAACAGCTGACGCGAACGAAAGGCGGTGCCCTGCATGAGCAGTAACCACGATGCGTTCGAGACACTGGCTATTCACGCGGGCCAGGACCCCGATCCGCTGACCGGGGCCGTCGTGCCCCCGATCTACCAGGTCTCCACGTTCAAGCAGGACGGGGTGGGCGGGCTGCGCGGCGGCTACGAGTACTCCCGCTCCGCCAACCCGACCAGGACCGCGCTCGAGCAGTGCCTGGCCGCGCTCGAGGGAGGTCCGGCCGCGCTGGCCTTCGCGTCCGGGCTGGCCGCGGAGGATGCCCTGCTCCGGACGGTGTGCTCGCCGGGTGATCACGTGCTCATCCCCGACGACGCCTACGGCGGGACGTACCGCCTGTTCGCCCGGGTGCTGGACGGCTGGGGGCTCAGCCACGGCGTGGTGGCCATGTCCGACGTCGCGGCCGTGCGCGAGCAACTCGCGGCCCGGCCGGTGAAGCTGATCTGGGCCGAGACGCCGACCAACCCGCTGCTCAACATCGCCGACATCCGGGCCCTGGCCCGGGCCGCCCGCGAGGCGGGCGCGATCCTCGTGGTGGACAACACGTTCGCCTCACCCTACCTGCAGCAGCCGCTCGCCCTCGGCGCCGATGCCGTGGTGCATTCGACGACCAAGTACCTGGGCGGGCATTCCGACGTCATCGGCGGTGCGGTCGTGGTGGCGGACCCCGGTCTGGCCGAGCGGATCGCGTTCACCCAGAACGCGACCGGCGGCGTCCCCGGGCCGTTCGACGCCTGGCTGACGCTGCGCGGCATCAAGACGCTCGCGGTGCGGATGGACCGGCACTGCCGCAACGCCATGCGGGTCGCGCAGATGCTGGCCGAGCATTCCGCGGTCGCGGAGGTGCTCTACCCGGGCCTGCCCACGCATCCCGGGCACAAGACGGCGCAGGAGCAGATGCGGGCCTTCGGCGGGATGGTGTCGTTCCGGCTGCTGGCCGGCGAAGAGGCGGCGGTACGGGCGTGCGGCCGGACCCGCCTGTTCACCCTGGGTGAGTCGCTGGGTGGGGTCGAGTCGCTGATCGAGCATCCCTCCCGGATGACGCACGCCTCGGCGGCCGGCTCCGCCCTGGAGGTCCCGGGCGACCTGATCAGGCTGTCGGTGGGCATCGAAGACTGCGACGACTTGCTCGACGACCTGCGCCAGGCCCTGCAGCCCGAGTGACGCCGGGCGCGGGCGTGACTATCCGCCGGGCACCGGGCTGCGGCCCTGCCGGCGGAAGGGGTCGGCCTCCCACCGCAGGCATGATTTTCATGAGGCCGAACGGGCCGTGGTTGCCGCCCCGCGCAGCCTCCCCGCAGCCCGGACGTCAGGCGCGACTGCCAGGCACGCCGAAGAAGCCACACACACCATCACGAGAACGCCGTCAAATCTCCCGCAATGGGACGATTCCCGGACGTTAAGGGAAGTGGCTTGCCATCCCACTGAGCCGTGCTATTAAATAAGGGCGACTCGCAGGGGGAGCCGTTACCTCGATGATCATTTGCGGCACCCAGTCGCGGCGGCAATAGGGGAGGGACCACGAACGGCCATGATCTTGTCCAGATATAACGGTCAAGGTAGCGCGAGCAAAAATTCGAGTTCGCTCTAGAAACACGGCCAGCAGACGTCGGTGCCGCCGATTGACGCCCTTCCCAGGGGATATTGTGCCGCACCGAGCGTAACTGTGTGCTATTTAAGCGCGGAGAGAATGCCGATAATGCCTTCAATCGTGAAACGCATAAGCGCATTAACCGGGCCGGTCGTCAGAATCGGCAAGCGGAATCTGAACGGGCTCTGGTCGTTAATCCTGCCGTCCGATAGCTCTGGTACCAGAATCATTGGTCCAGTAACATGCAAGTCCCGAGTCATTGGGACACTTGGAATAGACGGGTTACAGGTCAACTTAATTTCATCTGAAAATGGATGCTGCCGACCTATCATCTAGAAATGTTCCTTCGGAGGGATAAGAAAGTGCCCAGCGATCTGCTCGTTATCGGTCTCGGCTATGTGGGGCTCCCCCTTGCTTGTGAGGCTTCACTTGCACGCCTCCGAGTCGTGGGATTCGATCTTGATGAACACGTGGCCGCAAAACTCAATTCCGGTCAGTCGCATGTGGATACCGTTTCGGATGCCGCTGTTGCGGAAATGGTCGCAGGAGGTTTCCGTGCCATTACCACGGAAACCGAGATAGAAACTCCAGAGACGATCGTAATCTGCGTCCCCACGCCGTTGTCACCTGACGGTGTTCCTGATCTCACTGCCGTTCGCGGAGCGGCCGAGCTAGTAGGGCGGATTCTACGGCCGGGTATGCTCGTGATACTGGAGTCCACGAGTTACCCAGGCACCACGGATGAGGTGGTTCGGCCACTGGTGGAAAAGATCTCTGGGCTCAACGCAGGTACTGATTTCTGTCTGGCCTTCTCGCCGGAGCGAATAGATCCGGGGAACAAGATCTATGGGCTGCGTAATACCCCGAAGGTGGTTGGAGGATATACCACAACATGCGCCGACGCGGCTGCGAGCTTTTACGGCAAGTTGTGCGACGAGGTTATCTTGGCCAAATCTACGCGCGAGGCCGAGATGGCGAAGCTGCTCGAAAACACTTACCGCCACATTAATATCGCCCTGGTCAACGAAATGGCCATCTTCTGCCACGAGCTGGGCGTAGATTTGTGGGACGCCATCAGATGTGCAGCAACCAAGCCTTTCGGGTTCCAGGCATTTTACCCAGGGCCTGGCGTCGGCGGGCACTGCATTCCGATCGATCCGAACTACCTGTCTTACAAGGTGCGATCGCTCGGATACCCGTTCCGATTCGTGGAACTGGCCCAAGAGATCAACCAACGGATGCCGCTGTACGTCGTGGATCGGGCCGACGAGCTACTTAATCATGAGGCGAAGGCGCTAAACGGTGCCCGCGTCTTGCTGATGGGCGTGACCTATAAGAGAGATATTGCCGACATGCGCGAATCTCCCGTCCCTTGCGTCGCCCGCAGACTGATGGCGCGCGGTGCGGTGCTCGCATACCACGACCCATACGTACCCGCATGGTCGGTCGATGGAACGCCGGTTTGGCGCGCAAATGATCTGGAACGCGAGATCAGGGCTGCCGATCTGGTAATTATGCTCCAGGATCACACCGTATACAACCTCGATCAGATCTCGCGCGCCGCGTCTCGGATACTTGACGCGCGCGGATGTATGGCCGGGCCACGCATAGAGCATTTGTGACTGAGGCATTCATGTCTAACTCACAAGCACTGCCCCAAGGCCGTCATCGAGTCGCAGGGGTTCCGCTAAGTACACGCCTGCGTGGCGTTGCATTGCTGGCCGTACTCGCTCTCGCCCTTCTGCTCGCAACGAAAATCGAATTCAAGAATCCGGATTCCAATGAGGCATTTTATGTATACGGTGTAATGGTGACCACAGTCGTATTTGTGGTTATGACGGTATCTCTGGCGTTCTACCGAGACCCAGCCGCGGTCGCACGCGCCCGGGTTGCTGCCGGGGATACCCAGATGAAAGATCCGCTTATCAGCTGCATTGTGGCGGTCCACAACGAGGAGAAACTGGTATCGCAATGCATACTTTCCATCCTCGGTCAGACCTACGGGAACACAGAGGTAATCGTTGTGGACGACGCGTCCACAGACGGCACAGTGCGCGTACTGCGGGGGCTGAGAGAGAAGTATCACTTTAGGCTTGTCGAACTGCCCGTCAACCGTGGGAAAAAGGGGCTCTGGCGGCTGGGCTATGGGTCTCCCGAGGTTCCATAATCGCCTTTGCGGACAGCGACACCGTTTGGAAGCGTGACGCACTGGCCTATGCCGCCCCGATCTTCGACAACGACCCAGACGTTGGCGCGGTAAGCGGTCATTGTCGGGCATTGAATAGTAACGTTAATTTTTTTACCAAGGTGCAAGACACCTGGTATGAGGGTCAGTTCTCAGTCCGCAAGGCATTTGAAAGTGTTTTCGGGGCAGTAACATGTGTCTCCGGGCCACTGGCCCTCTTCCGGCGATCTGCAATCTGCCCGATTTTCATGCCGGCCTGGCAGGCTGACAACTTTCTAGGCCAGGAGTTCCGGTTTGCCACCGACCGGACGCTCACTGCCTATGTGCTCGGCGGAACATTCCTAGGACCGCGAGTGCTACCCAAGTTCGCCGATTCACCCTTCTCGACACCTAGATATCCACTGCGAGACTGGAAGATCGTATACTCCAAGTCTACGCGTGCCTTGACCAATGTGCCCCCCACTTTTCGCGGCATGATCAAGCAGCAAATCCGGTGGAAGAAAAGCTTTATTCGAAATATTTTTGTCACTGGCAGATTTTACTGGCGCCGCCCCTTCCTGCCCGCACTGTTCTATTACATACACGTGATGTTTGTTCTCCTCGGCCCTTTTGTGGCGGCTCGCCACCTGATCTATCTTCCGCTGCGTGGCGACCCTATATCTGTAGTCCTATATCTAGCCGGAATTGGTTTCATCGGCATATCTTTCGGACTAGCTTTCCGCTACGAGAACCCTGGCTCCAGGCAATGGCTGTACAGGCCCGCGATGAGCCTGATGTCGACCATCATGTTCTCCTGGCTTATCTTCTACTCTGCAGCGACTATTAGGAAGATGACATGGTACCGCGGATAACGCCGTTCAAAGAACTTGCGAAGACGCCGTTCAAAGATCCTAAAAGGCGCGTCTTCAGGAAGCGTCCGCTAACCATTCGTCACTTCATACTTGAGACGGGCATCAGCCTTCTAGTGCTGACAATCTTTTCATTGAAAATCGCTAATTACGCAGACCCCGAACGCTTTCAGGCTGTCAACGATAACTCAGACGATATCCGTTGCTGCCGAGAATATGGTTAGCGCGATAAGCAACCTGCCGTTCCTGAACAGCTGCCCTGGTGCACTTAAGATGTCCGACGTATCCGGTGGCTACGTATGTGTTCAGCCTTTTGCTTCTGGCCAGTACGCTTCGATATATAAGTCATACCCGTTGGTCGGTATGGGCAGAGAAGTAATTTATTCCAGCACAGACGAGGGCACAGTCAAGGCAGCCAATGACCCTTTGCACAATGTGTGGGACCTTCCCCGCTACGCCCCAGTTCGGCTGCCTGCTTCGCCCACCTGGTCTGAGAACCCTTATAACGTCAACTACTGGCGGTTTGAATTTTATTCGCTGCGACCGACTCTGAATCTTCTCTATGCTTTCCGAACGACCGGGAACCCAGTTTATGCGAAGCGGCTAGTAAGCCTCGACATCAGCTCCATCTCGACCGAACCGAGGTCCCAATGGGCTTGGAAGGATCCCCATGCTGTAGCTTTCCGATGCATGTCGCTTATCGATACATGGTGGAAAGTACGTCAGGCTCATGCCCTAAGCGAGTCGGCCAGCACAGCTATACTGCAGGAACTTGAGAAGACTGGCGCCTTCCTGGCTGATCCGAATCATTATCAGAGCGCGGAGAACCATGGCACGAACGAGGCGGCTGCGCTTTACAATCTTGCTGTTGCCTTCCCTTCTCTGCCGAATGCTCAGCAGTGGAAGCAGCTCGCTGCGGACAGGTTTGAATGGCAGTTGATGGGGATTATCGATGCAGACGGTCAGCTGGTCGAGAATTCGCCGTACTACGACTTCTACACACTCGAGAAATATTGGGAAGTTTACAGTTACATGCTGGCCCAGAGGCAAACACCCCCGGCAGGGATGTGGTCGAAGCTTGCCTCGATGATCAACTTCGCCTCATATATACTGCAGCCCAACTCGCAGGTCCCGCTGCTGGGCGCATCGCTTGAGGAGACCATTAACTATCACGGTGTCTACACCAGCATCGCCAACTCGAATCCTCGGTTTTTTTCTCTACGTCCTGACCCATGGAGCCAAGGGTTCGGCGCCGCCGGTCGACAGCGAGTTTTTCCCTGCTTCTTCGTTGACGGTCATGCGGTCAGGGTGGCCGAGCGGCACCGCTTACGCAGACAGCACCTACCTAACTTTCAACCTCGGACGTTACCGGACAGCGCATAGCGATCTGGATGCGATGGGAATTACGCTCTATGGAGATGGCGGAGATCTCCTTCCGGACCCCGGCCTGTATACATACACGCAAGGCCCGTATCGTAACTACTTCCATGGCACAGAGTCGCACAATACGGTTACCGTCGATGGAAAGTCGCAAACGCAAGGCGACGGCGAAGCCGGGCCGCTGGTTACTAAAGACGGTATAACTTACCAGGCAGGTGAAAGCTCCCTGTACACGGGGGTGCAGCACCGGCGGATGGTGATGCTGCTTGACCCCGATCACGTGCTGGTTATCGACCAGCTTGATTCCGGCATCGGTGCATACTTACCGCCAGATGTTCCATCTCTTTCCCTCGGCGCAGTTGCAAAGATCTGGCCTGACGGTTTCGGGAATCGGCGGTACGCCGCGTCGCGAGGTGACGATCCCGCAGCTGGAACCTCGAGGAATCTCCGAGAGCGTTGTGATCAATCGCAGAGGGAATGATCCGGCTGGCTTGTGTTCCGATGAGTACGGGCAGTTGCTGCCGTGCTACCAGATCAGCTATGCGATCAGGGGGCGCCAGGCCACGTTCATGACTTTGCTGACCATTGGCCAACCGCAGCAGCCCGGCTTCAGCATTAGCGCCGATGAGGGCCGAATCGCGGTTACCCTTGGCGCCCAGCGGCTCAACATCGCCTTGGGCCATAGCCAAGCTATCGCACCGAAGGCCTGGGCCACCGATCCAAATCCGCCTGCCGTGCCAACGGTCGCGGTAACCGCAGCTACGGCTTCGGATAACTGGACGGCATCAGGCGGCGGAACCGTTGCTTCGCAGGGCCAGAAGGGCTCGGTCGTCGACAGCCTTACTGCGAGCGGCACAGAACCTGTCATGATGGCGAATGACGCCATCCGGCTTAATCTGCGGCAGCATGACGCACGGTTCAGGCTGCGGGTGACAGGACTCCGACGTGTCAGTGTTCTGAAGCTAACCCTGTACAGTGACGGCCAGGATCATTCTGTTACGACAGACCTGCTGAATGAATACACTCCTGACGTGGCGGGCGAATGGAGAAATCTTTTTATTGGTCCCGGAGGTCAGTACGGCGCCTCGGGCGGCTGGTGCGGCGGTGCCGATCCCGTCTCCGCACCAGCCGCCCTGGGCGGCTGGATGGCCAACGGCCCTGGGATCAACTGGGCCAATGTGGACGGAATGGCGGTCACGCTCAAAGCGATTTCTCGATTCGGCCCGGCGCACCGACGGTCAGTATCGGCGGCCTGACCCTCATACCTGCGCAGACTTCCGGCAAGCTCGTGATCATCTTCGACGACGGCTACCAGTCGGTACTTCCAGCCGCGACCTACATGCATCAGTTTGGAATGCAAGGCAACATCGCGGTCATCGGCAAATACGTTGACTATCCAACCCAGGATTACCTGAATCTTTATGAGCTTCGGCGCAATTCAGAATAATTGGGGCTGGGATATGGTCAATCACACCCAATTCCACGTGGATTCAGTACAGACTTATTATGACAAAAATGACCTGACCGGGTATGCTTCTGATGTTCTTCAGCAGGCTGCCTGGCTGGAAGCGAACGGCCTGAATTCCGCACCAAACTGGATTATCTACCCGCATGGCGACACTAATGACGCTCTGGAGCAGGTCGTCGGCCGCTATTATATGTTCGGGCGGGGCGTTGTCAACGACCCAGACAGCTATCCATTCGGTAATCCAAAGGATGTGAACAACCTCGAGATTCAGTACCCGGGCGATGGGGAGTCCGGTGTCGCCGGGTACACTCCGCCCGCGCAAATTCTCGCCGCCGTTAAATCTGCGGAAGAGTACCATACAACACTTCTTCTGACATTTCATCGTATACATTCCGAGCCGAGTGATCTGCCCGGATACCCGCTGAACTTGTTCGAGGAACTCATCAATGGCATCCACGCCTCGGGCATCCGGGTGATGACGCTGAGCGAGCTCGACCGAAGCAACGGAGTGCCTGTCAACAACCATATCTATGTAAATGCCGGTGAAAGCTCGCTAATCACCACAACTATCAGCGGCTCCGTCGCACGCGAACTCGTCGCGCCCGAGACGCGGAAGGACGCGGAGCCGAACGAGGGTTGGCAAAGAGAGGAGCGGATTCCGGTGCCCGGCATGAATTCAGGGCTGAGTCCGGACGACCCGACACTGGTCGCGGCGTTCAGGTCTGCGCTGCTCCACCAGGGCGCGATCGCCCTCGTCATCATCGCGTGGCTCTGGCTCGTTTGGGCGACGGCCCGTAGATGGCGGCTGACAACTCCAGAAGCGACGGCTGCGGCTGATGCGGATGGCCCGGCGGGCCGGGGGCGCGGTGTGCCGGAGCCACGGGCCCGTAGGCTGCTGCGGGTCGGATTCGGGGTGATCTGGATCCTCGACGGGATCCTGCAGGCCCAGCCGAAGATGGCGGCTGGGCTGCCTTTCGCAACTCATCGAGCCGACCGCCGCGGCGTCACCAGCCTGGGTCCAGCACCTGATTAACTGGGGCGGGACCGTCTGGTATTACCACCCCGTGCAGGGCGGCGCCGCCTGCGTGTGGATCCAGGTCGGGATCGGCGTATGGCTGCTGTTCGCGGCGCGCGGACCCTGGTCTAGGCTCGCCGGGCTGGCCAGCGCGGCGTGGGGACTTGTGGTATGGGTGTTCGGGGAGTCGTTCGGGGGAATCTTCGCGCCCGGCCTGAGCTGGCTGACGGGGGCACCAGGCGCCGTCCTGCTCTACGTGGCCGCCGGGGCGTTCATTGCGCTGCCGGAAGGCGCCTGGCGGAGCCCGAGGCTCGGGCGGCTGCTTTTTGGCGGCATTGGGCTGTTCTTCCTCGGCATGGCGGTGCTGCAGGCCTGGCCCGGGCGCGGCTACTGGCGGGGCGTGATACACGGCCAGCCAGGAACGCTCACCAGCATGGTGCAGTCGATGTCGTCAACTCCGCAGCCGCACGTCCTCTCCTCGCTTATCTCCTCCTTTGGTTCGTTGGCAGCCGCCGACGGCCTCGCCGTGAACCTGTTCGTCGTGATCGTGCTCGCCGCGATGGGCGCGATCTTCCTGACCGGGCGGCCCTGGCTGGTCCGGTACGCCGTCTGGTTCGCAGTGGCGTTCTGTGTCGCCGACTGGGTACTGGTCCAGGACCTCGGCTTCCTCGGCGGGCTCGGCACCGACCCGAACAGCATGATCCCCACGGTGCTGCTGTTTACGGCTGGCTACGTCGGTCTCACTCGCGCGCCGCAAGAGGCGTCGGAGGTAGAAGAATCCCGAGTTCCTTCTGGAACACAGAGGTCCTTTGAGGCAAACGGGACAGTCGGGAGCGACAAGGCTCCTGTGAGCCGCGGATGGGGTCAGCGGTTGAGATCATTGACACCGAAGGCCTTGGCGGGCACGCTCGCGACCGCTAGCGCCAGGTCGGTCGCCGCCTTCGCCGCACTGGCCATCATCGTGATCGGGGCCGCCCCGATGGCTGCGGCGGCGGCAAACCGGGCCGCGGATCCGATCCTGGCACTGGCCATCGAGGGAGGAAGTACCACTCTCGACCTCCCCGGCTCCCGGCTTCCGGCTCACCGACCAGAACGGCCAGACGGTCACGCTGGCGAGCCTGCGCGGCAAGGTCGTGCTGATGACCTTCCTCGACCCGGTATGCACCACGGACTGCCCGATCATCGGGCAGGAGTTCAAGCAAGCGGCAGTGCTGCTGGGGGCACAGGACAAAGACGTCGAACTGGTCGCCATTGTCGCTAACCCGACCTACCGGTCGGTGGCGTTCACCCAGGCCTTCGACCGCGAGGAAGGGCTCAACACGGTGCCGAACTCGGCTCTACCTGACCGGCTCGCTCAGCCAGCTGGATGCGGTCTGGGCACACTACGGGGTCACTGTGCAGAACCTGCCCGCAGGAGCGATGGCCGCGCACAACGACCTGGCTGTGATCATCAACCGGTCGGGTGAACTCCGCGAGGAGATCGGCGCCGACCCCAGGCCCGCCACCACCAGCACCCAGTCATCGTTCTCCGTGCTGCTCACCCAGTATGCCCGCCAGGCGCTGGGCAGCTCGTGACCAGGGAACGGGCTCGGCGCGCCCGGGGGGGCATGGCATTGCTCTGCGCCCTCCTCGCATCGCTGGACGCGAGCCTGATCGTCGGCTGCAGCTCGCAGACCCCCAGGCCCGCCGCACCGAGCCTGCGGGTGGTGACCGCGCCGCTCCGCACGTCGCTGGCCACCCTGCAGGGCACCTGGGCCATCGCGGTCATGGGCGGATCCGCCGCGTCGGAGAACAACTTCTGGCAGCTGTTCGCGCGACCGGCCGGGGCCAGCCGCTGGTCGCTGGTCACCCCACCGGGCGTGGCCGACAACGGCGGGCTCGTGGCGGCCGGCCGGGGCAGGTCGATGCTCGTCGGCTTCCGGCCCAGTCAGGGCCTTGCCTTCTCTCCCCTGGCCACGAGCACCGACGTCGGCCGGAACTGGACGCCCGCCCTGCTCGACGCTGCCCTGGCCGATGTCCCGGACGCGATAGCCGCCACCCGATCAGGACGCACCCTCGCGCTGCTGCACGACGGCAGCATCGAGGTGGCACCGACGGCCGATGCGGCGGCCGCCGGGCAGTGGTCGCGGCTTACAACGCTGTCGGCGCTCGCGGCGTCGGCCTCCGCACACACCTGCGGGCTGGTGGCGCTGAACGCCGTCTCGTTCGGGCCAGGTAATACCCCGATGGTGGCAGGAAGCTGCGTACGGCGGGGCGTGGCCGGGGTTTTCGCTGATATCGGCGGTATGTGGCAGGCGGCGGGGCCGGCGCTGCCCGCGGGATTCGGCGGGGATCAGGTGCAGGTGCTCAGGCTCGCCAGCACTGTGCTAGCTAACAAGGGCGACGGGAACATAGCGCTGCTGCTCGCCGGGACGACCCTCCTGGCCGCTTGGTCGAACGGGACACAGTGGACGGTATCGGCTCCGGTCGCGGCTCTCGGCGGTGGCATGAGCGCGTCGGGGTTTGGGCCAGCCGGGAGCGTGTGGATGCTTCTAGGCGATGGCCGCGCCGAAACCATCACCGGGGCCGGGGGATCCTGGCAGGCGCTGCCGCCCGTGCCGTCGGGTACCGTGACGCTGGCGCCGCCGGGAACGGCATCGCGCGCGCCCGGAACCGGCGGATACGACGCGCTGGCAGCCTCCGGGTCCAGGCTCACCGTGTGGCGGCTCACCGGGACGGTTTCCGTCTGGACAAAGGTCCAGGCGATCAACGTGCCGATCGAGTACGGCTCCTCGAGTTAGGACTCCTATCACCCACATCGCCGACTGCTGGTCCTTTTCGTCCACATGATATCTACTGCGTACCTGCCCAGTATCACCTATCGCTGTACGCAATCGGGCAAATTTCCCTTATTCCCGTAAATCGTCGGGACGCCCTTAAGGAAACGTTGCTCTCCGTGGCGATCGGTAGCTATGATAATTCTGCACCTGTGGTCGGATCCGTTGTCCCTTTGTCCCTTTTGTAATATGTTACGGTGAGGATGAACGTGGCAGAGGTGAGTCGGAGACTAGCCGACATCTCGGCGCGAACGCCTTGGCGTGCGGCTACCTTGGTCGTGGTCATGCTGGCAAGCGTGGCTTTGGGGAGCGCGTGCCAGGGGAGCAGTCCGCCAGAGAGGGGCGCGGAACTCTTGAATGATCAATGCGACCCAAGATCGGTCACGCCGCCCCCGCAGGTGACCGATCGATACGATCGCCAGGTCCTATCATTCGATCCTGTGCTTTATCTAACCCTTGGGAATTCATCGTCTGGGAGTGAACCAGACCTGTCCGGTAACGATAATAAAGGGATCTATGAACCTAGAGGTGGGAGGCCAGATCTCACCACCCTTCCAAACGGAGACCTGGCGACTACCTTCGATGGCCATAACCAGTATGTCCAGGTTCTTTCATCCAGGTCACTTTCGGTCACGGACACGGGCTGTCTCACCGTGGAGGCGTGGATAAAGCCAGCTGTTCTCCAGTTTCCGCATGCTGAAGGGTCAGGCTACGTGTATATTCTCGGGAAAGGAACTGCCGGCAAGCAAGAGTACGCTATGCGCATGTACTCTTATTCAAATTCAGATGTCCCGCCCAGGCCAAATCGAATATCGGCATACGTGTTTAACCTTGCAGGCGGTAAGGGCTCTGGAGCATACTTTCAGGATGTAGTTCGTCCCGGCGATTGGATTATGGTAACATTTGTCATTGACAGCCGATCATCCGCAGAATGGCCTGACGGGTATATTTCAATATACAAAAATGGGCAAATGCGGGGCCGTCAGGTTAGCCTGAGCCAGTTTGATGTCAAGCCCGGCGCATCAAATGCTCCGCTCCGAATAGGGACTCGAGATCTAAATTCTTTTTTTGATGGCGCTATCGGAAAGGTTGCCATCTACAACAGCATCCTTCCTGCGCAGGACATTCTTGCAACATATGAGGCCATGTACTCGAACTTACTGTGGCGGACCCGGGCTGGCCCTCACACCCGGACCCATGCCTCTTACCGCCGTGCCGGGGCTCTTACGAACGCGTGTGACTTACTGCGCACGGTACGCCACCCCGTGATGCTTGTCATGCACGCCTGGGGACTTGGGAGATCTACCTCCGTGCGCGCCCCAGGCAGCAGGAAGACCTGCCCGACATCGCCGAAATGGACAGCTACGGGATGCTCTGTCAGGACTGGGGCCGTGCCTACCTGATCACCCGCACCCCACGCCGAACTCGCCGAGCGAGCCGCTGGCGAAGAGGACTTAGATCGGGTATTCGGTGGGGGTGGTGGCGTAGGTGTGTCCGGACGGGACTCGCCAGACCAGGAGACCTGGTTCGGGCTGTTCCAGCCGCCAGCCTTCGGCCTGCTTGCACCGATGGTGGCGGCAGAGCGGAGCAGTGCCCGGAAACGCCCAAGCGCCCGCGTCCCTTAGGCGGGATGCGGGCGCTGAAGCGCGGGTCGCGGCAGTCAGCTCCTCCCGGCGGGCGAGCTTTCCCGGTCATTGGCGGCCGGAGCCTGCGGCTTGGGCTTGTAGGCCAGGGTGAACCAGGCGGCGGCCGCGCAGATGATGCCGACCACGAACGATCCGGTGGCCTTCAGCGGGTGATGCCCGGTCGAACCGGCGATGTGCCCCGGGATGAAGCTGGGCAGCGACTTGGCGGGCTCGGCCAGGTAGATGATGGCAACCACGATGAACACGACGGCGATGATGCCGAGGAGCACGGCAAGTCCCGTCCTGCCCGCCGACCTCTGGCTCGATCCACTCGTAGAACTCACGATTCCTCCTTGTGCGGGGCGTGCGGTAAAGCGGTAAAGCTGTCTCAGTGCCGGCCGGTCGCGGCCTGCGGGTCCGCCCGGACCCGTCGGCCACGGCGGTCAGGTCCGCAGCCAACTAGCAAAATCTACCGTCGGCTGGCTCTCCGGGTACGCAAGAAGTCGCGGATGACGTATTCACCGAGACGTTCGGGTGCCGCCTGCAACACCCGTCCTCCGTTTCTTCTCGCCACATTGTCGACGAACGCGCTGAGCCGCGCATCGTCCGCAAGCATGAAAATGTTCAGCGCGGCGTGCCGCCGCGTCATCTTATCCACCTCGGCCAGGGTAAGTTCGAGGGTTTCCGGCGAAGGCGGCCAGTCGAACCAGGATCGCCCGTCCCGCTGCAGGTGAGCGGTCGGTTCGCCGTCGGTCACGATCAGGACGACCGGCTCGTGCTCCGGGTGCCGGTCGATGTGGCGCCCGGCGATCAGCAGCGCATGATGCAGGTTCGTGCCCTGGACCATGTCCCAGCTCAGCCCGGCCAGGTCGGTCTCGCGCAGCTCCCGCGCGTAGTTGGAGAAGCCCACTACCTGGATGGCGTCCTGCGGGAACCTGCTGCGCAGCAGCGCGTGCAGCGCGAGGGCCGTCTGCTTGGCCGCCGCCCAGGTCCCGCGCAGCTGCATCGAATATGAGAGGTCGACCAGCAGGGACACCACCGCTGCGGTGCGCCGCTCGGTCTCCGCGACCTCGAAGTCCCGGGATGCTAGTGACACTCGGGGGGGACGACCCCCCCTAGACCCCCCCGATCACGGGGGGGCTGCCCGCCCCCCCGTTCCCCCCTGGCCGGGGCCAGGGCCCCGGAACCGGCAGTGCGCATCAGCGCGTTGCGGACCGTGGCGGGGACGTCGAGCGGCTGCTCGTCCCCGAACTCCCAGGGCCGGGTGGTGCCGGTGAGCTCCCCGGCCTGGCCGGCATCGCGCTGGTCGTGGTCGCCGCCCCGGCCGCCGAAGCTCATGTCGGTGAAGATCCGGCGCAGGGCCGTATCGCCCAGCCGGCGCACCGCCTTGGGCGTGAGCTCGAGGCGCCCGCCGTTGCGGGCGAGGTACCCCTGCCGCTCGAGCTCGCGCTCGATGCGGCGCAGGGCCTCGACGTCGTCCACCGCCTGCCGGCCGAAGGCCCGCCGGACCGCGTCCTCGTCGATGTCGTCCAGGCTCGCGCCCGGGTAGTCCTGCCCGAACACGTTCTCCAGCTCGGCCAGGTCGGCGAGCTCGGCCAGGGCGGTGGTCGCGTCGCCGAGCCCGAGCGGTTCCTCCCCGGACATCTGGACGCCGCCCATCATGGCCGCCCGGTCCAGGTCGGGCCGCCTGGCCCGCAGCGCGTCGGCGAGCCGGGCCATCTCGCTCTCCAGCCCGGCGTCGCCCAGCGCGTTCGACATCAGCTCGGCCAGCTCCTGACGCTGCTCCTCGCTCAGCGAGCGCAGCAGCCGCTCCGCGGCGGCCATCCGGCTGATGAGCGAGTCGACCAGTTCCTCGAGGTTCTGCGGATTGTCCGGGAACAGGTCACCGTAGCGTTCCATGAACCGGTCGAAATCGGCCTGGGTATGGGTCCCGCGCGCGTCGGCCGCCAGCATCTCGTTCAGGTCGCCGAGCATGTCCTTGATCCGCTCCATGGCCTGCGGGTCGGGGGACTGCAGGACCTGGCGCATGCCGCGGAACTGGCTGTCGAGCACCTCGCTGCGCAGCAGCTGCCGCAGCCGCTCGAAGGTCTGGCGGGCGGCCGGCGACTGCCAGTCGTAGTCGGCCAGCCGCCGGATCGCCTGGGCCGTATCGGCGGGCAGCGCGTCGAGGTCCGCCTCGCGCAGCCGGGCCTCGTCGCTCGGGTCGGGGAACAGCTCGGCCCGTTCCTGCCCGACGGCGGTATCGAGCAGGGCCCGGGCCTGCTCGAGGATGCCGTCAAGCCGGCCGCTGCCGCGGATCTCGCGCTGCCGGTCGCGGACCCGGCGGAGCAGGTCGTCCAGGCCGCGCCGCCCTTCGGAACCCTTCCTGAGCAGGTCCCGCAGGGCGTCGGGCGGGGAGGCGCCCGCGAGGATCGCGTCGCCCATCTCATCCACGGCGCCCCGCACGTCGTAGGAGTCCGCCAGCGGGTCCGGGCCGTATACGTACCGGCCGTACCGGTAATTCGCCATCGCTACGTCCTGTACACGCTCGTGCCGTCGGTACTGTCCTTGGACAGCCGGCGCATCAGGTACAGCCCTTCCAGGGTGAACTCCAGGGCCGCCGCCGCGTGCCCGAAGGATTCACCGCCGTCCATGCCCAGCCTGGACATGATCTTGGCCAGCCCGGGCACGTCACCGATCCGCTGCAGCAGGTCCGCGGCCGGGACCAGCTCGCCCGACTCCACCGTTCCGCCCTCGTCGAACTTGGCCAGCAGGCCGGACAGATCCACGCTGCCCAGCCGCGAGCGGAAGGTGTCCGCGATCGCGCGGCGCAGCATCGCGCCGAGCACCTCCTCCTCCCGGCCCTCCTCGCTCACCTCGAACTCGACCTTGCCCCGCAGCGTGGTGACCACGGGGGGCAGGTCGCAGACGCGGGCCACCGGCGGCTCCGAAGCCGGCCCGGCCAGCGCGGCCCGGCGCACCGCGGAGGCCGCCGCGCTTTCCGCCGCGGCGATGGCGAACCGGGCCGAAACGCCGGAGCGCGCGTCGACGGCGGGCGAGTCACGTACCCCCCGGGTGAACCGCGCGATCACCTCGACGAGATGGTCGGGAAGCTCCGCGCCGGTCGAGACCTCGGCTTCCTGCCTGATCAGGGTGAGCTCGTCGGACAGGGACAGCGGGTAGTGGGTCCGGATCTCCGCGCCGAACCGGTCCTTCAGCGGCGTGATGATCCGTCCCCGGTTGGTGTAGTCCTCGGGGTTCGCACTGGCCACCAGGAGCAGATCCAGCGGGAGCCGCAGCGCGTAGCCGCGGATGCCGATGTCGCGCTCCTCCATCACGTTGAGCAGTGACACCTGGATCCGCTCGGCGAGGTCGGGCAGCTCGTTCAGCGAGAAGATGCCCCGGTTGGTCCGCGGCACCAGCCCGAAGTGGATGGTCTCCGGGTCGCCCAGGGTGCGCCCTTCCGCCACCTTGACCGGGTCGATATCGCCGATCAGGTCGCCGACGCTGGTGTCCGGGGTGGCGAGCTTCTCGCCGTATCGCTCGCTGGCGTGCCGCCAGGTGACGGGCAGGTCGTCGCCGAGTTCGGCGGCCAGCCGCCGGCACCGCGCGCAGGAGGGACGGTACGGATGGTCGTTGATCTCGCAGCCCGCGATGGCCGGGGTCCACTCGTCGAGCAGTCCGACCAGGGTACGGATCAGGCGGGTCTTTCCCTGCCCGCGTTCCCCGAGCAGGATGATGTCGTGGCCCGCGATCAGGGCCCGCTCGAGATGCGGCAGCACGGTCTGCCCGAACCCGACGATGCCGGGGAACGGATCGTGCCCGGCGCGCATCATGGCCAGCAGGTTCTGTCTGATCTCGGCCTTGACCCCACGGTATTCGTGGCCGCTCGCGCGCAGTTCGGCGAGGGTGGTGATGGCGGGAGGCTGACTGACGCGGTGCCGCTGGTTGTCTTGGTGCACCATTCGAGGCTATGTCGTCATCGCGGATCTTCGCATATGGCCCAGGTCACATGCCGGACGCCGGGGAAGGGGGAAGGGGAGGTGCGCAAGCTCTATGCGGAGGGCACGCGTGGCACACTTACCTCCCGTGGCCATGACACCTGGCGCGCCCCATGGCGTCCGCTCCGACGATGTGGTGGCGGCGCGCAAGCTGCTCCGCGACGTGATCTCGGAAACCCCGGTGGTGCACTCGCGGGTGCTGTCCGAGACCATCGCCGGGCCGGTGTACCTGAAGTGCGAGAACCTGCAGCGGACCGGATCGTTCAAGGTGCGCGGCGCCTACGTCAGGATCGCTCGCCTGTCTGATGCCGAACGGGCCCGCGGCGTCGTCGCGGCCAGCGCGGGCAACCACGCCCAGGGCGTGGCGTTCGCGGCCGGCCTGCTCGGCTGCGAGGCCACCGTGGTCATGCCCGAGGGTGCCCCGCTGCCCAAGGTGGAGGCCACCCGCGGCTACGGAGCGCAGGTCGTGCTGCACGGCACCTGCGTGGAAGACACCCTCGGCGAGGCCCTCGCCTATGCGGACCGGACCGGCGCTGTCTTCATCCATCCCTTTGACCACGCGGACGTCGTGGCCGGGCAGGGAACGCTCGGCTTCGAGGTCGTCGAACAGTGCCCGCAGGTGCGGACGGTGGTCGTCCCGGTCGGCGGCGGCGGCCTCGCCGCCGGGGTGGCGGTGGCGGTCAAGGATCTCGACCCGGCAATCCGCGTCGTCGGCGTCCAGGCCGAGGCCGTGGCGCCCTATCCGGCCTCGCTGGCCGCGGGGCATCCGCTCCCCGTCCAGGCCGAGCCGACCATGGCCGACGGCATCGCGGTCAGCCGGCCGGGGGACATTCCCTTCGCCATCCTGTCCGAGCTAGCCGAACGGGTGGTCACGGTCTCCGAGGAGAGCCTGGCCCGCGGCCTGCTGCTCTGCCTGGAGCGCGCCAAGCAGGTGGTGGAGCCCGCCGGGGCGGCGGGGGTCGCTGCCCTGCTCGAGCATTCGCGTGACTTCGTCCCCCCGGTGGTGGTCGTGCTGTCCGGCGGCAACATCGACCCGCTGCTGCTGTCCAAGCTGCTCCGGCACGGCCTGGCGGCCGCAGGCCGCTACCTGGCCTTCCGCTGCCGGCTTCCCGATCACCCGGGATCGCTGGCCAAGCTGCTCGGCGACCTCGCCGATCTGGGCGCCAACGTGCTCGAGGTGGGGCACGAGCGGCTGGGCCCGCGGCTGCACGTGGACGAGGCCGAGGTGGTCCTGGTGGTCGAGACCCGCGGTCCCGCGCACTGCGAGGAAGTGATCGGCGCGCTGCGCGCCGTCGGCTACACGCTGGCCTTCGGCTGAGCCGCCGGCCTGCCCGCGATCTGGACACCGACTCTCTACCTATGTAGAGTTTCCTGCGTGTGGTTCACGTTCTGAGTTCGGTGCAAATGCGTATCTTTCCCGACTGCTCCGCGCTCCTGTGATCGGGACGACCCGTCTACCTATGCCTATCTGAATGGATCCGGTTCGCAGCTGAATTCGGATTCTGGACCAATAGCGGCCTGACTGGACGGAGGCCTCGCATGCAAAGAGACCAGAAGTTGCATGTGCAGACCAACGAAGATAGAAGTACCGGCCCGGCCGGGGTGACGGAGCCGCCCTCGCGGCTGGCCGAGGGCATCACCCGCGGTGCTCTCATCGTCGCCAGCCTCACCATCCTGTCCCGGATTCTGGGTCTGGTCCGCACTCTGGTGTTCTCGCAGACCGTCGGCGCGACCTGCCTGGGCACGGCGTACGTCACCGCGAACCAGGTGCCCAACCTGCTGTATGAGCTGATCCTGGGTGGCGCGCTGACCAGTGCGATGGTCCCGATTCTGGCCAGATCCGCCGAGCGGGCCGGGCGTGAGCCGGCCGAGAAGGCGCGGGTCGGCGTCATCACCTCGGCGCTGCTGACCTGGACCATCATCATCGTGGTCCCGCTGACGGTGGCCATTATCGTGGCGGCCGGGCCGATCGCCTCGCTGCTGAATCCCAGCAACCCGAACGCGCACTGCGTGCGCGCCGACATGGTGGGCGTCACCGGGGACATGCTGCGCGTGTTTGCGCCGCAGGCCCTGCTGTACGGCGTGTCGGTCGTCCTGTACGGGCTGCTGCAGTCCTACCGGCGGTTCGTCGCACCGTCCATCGGCCCGGGGATCTCCAGCCTGGTGCTCATCGCCTGCTACCTGGCCTTCGTGCCGCTGAACAAGCACCTCCCGCTAGCCCAGCTGCCTCTTTCGGCCGAGCTCGTCCTGTCGGTGGGAACCACGCTCGGCATCGCCACCCTGGTGGTCGTGGCCATACCGCCGACCTGGCGGCTGCACCTGCGGTTCCGGCCGGTGCTGCGGTTCCCGCCGGGGGTCGCGCGCCGGGCGGGCGGCCTGGCGCTGGTCGGCGTCGCCGAACTGGTCGCCATCGACGTGGCCAACGTCGTGGCCATCGAACTGGCCAACGGGCGCGGCAAGACGGGCGCGATCGTCCTGTTCAACTACGGCTCGCAGGTGTTCAACTCCATCGCCGCGATCCTGGCCCTGTCCATCGTGATCAGCGCGTTCCCTGTCCTGTCCGCGCGTGAAGGGCCGGCCTTCGCCCGGACCAGCGCCGGGTCGACCCGGGCGATCCTGCTCATGTCGTGGCTGGGCACGGCGGTGATCGCGGCGATCGCCATTCCCGCTGCGCACGTGCTGGCCAAGCAGCCCGATCAGGTCTCGCAGCTGACCTGGGCTTTCCTCCTGTTCGCGCCGGGTATCGCGGGCACCGCGGTGATCGCGAACCTGTCGCGGGTGATGTTCGTCATCGGCCGGCTCAAGGTCGCCGCCGCGGCGCTGGCCGGCAGCTGGCTGGTGGTCATCGTGGCCGACGTGGTAATGGTGGAACTGGTCCCGCCCCGCCTGGTGGTGCCCGTGCTCGCCCTGGGGACCACCATCGGCCAGACCGTGGTAGCCATCCCGCTGGTGTTCGTCACCCGCAGGATCTGCGGGCCGGACGCCGTGCAGGGGGCCGGACGAGCGGCCCTGGTCGGGCTGGCCGCCTGCGTGGCAGGCGCCGCGGTGGGCCTGGCCGTCAGCCTGGCGGTGCCCCTGCATCACAAGCTAGTCGCCGCCGCCCTCGCGGTGCCCGCGGCCTGCTTCGCTATCATCGCCTTCGGCGTTGTCGCGTACTTCCTCGACGCTGGTGACCTCAGGGCCGTCCTGGCCTGGGTGCGGCGGGTAGTCAGGCCGCGGTCATAACAGCGTCCCGGTTTACGGCAATGCGGACGGCGGCGTATTCGATATCGCCGTATACAAAACACCATGCTTCAACACGAATAATCTGTCCCGAAAGCGTGCGTGCAGAGCCAGGTGGTCGTTACCGGATAGTTATGACGATATTCCTGATTATGCCGCTATTTGGATCTTCGCCGGACGTGACCGCTCTTACCAGGGCAGTATCGATCGGTGCTGGCGGCAATGTGGCGATGACGGCTAGTCAAGGCTTGTCCGCCCGGGGCACCTGATGATCTGATATTAACAAGGCTGCTGAAGGTCGCGTGGATCTCACTAAGCGAGATCCACTGATGAAAGGCTGTCCGGCGAGGTGGTGATGTCCGGTGCGTGTTTCCGATGCCGCCGCCAAGACGCGCGGCAGGCCTGGGCTTTCACCTGCGTTGCTGGCTGACGGTGAGGGCGAGCCGGCCCGGATTGCGGGAGTACTTTTGATGTCAGGCACGCCGTCCCGCGCGCACGCCCCGGTGAAAAGACAGGGCCAGCCTGAAACGGACGGCAGGTACTTCTCCGTAACCTATTTCACAGCGGTAACCTGGGCAGGGTCTGGAGTCCATGCAGGGGGCGGGGGCAGGCTATGGATGGGGCGGTTACGACGACGGAGGTGACCGGGCTGCCGAACTCGGATGCGGCCAGGGAGCCAGGGGTCGCCAAGGTCACGCCCCTGCGCTCGCCGCTGCTGCGCGAACCGTCACATAGCCAGGTGGTGGCGGGTAACATCCCGCGGGAACCGGCTGGTTTCCAGCCACGGGCAGATCTGCTCGCCGAGCTGGACCGAGTGAGCGCGGGCGTGTCGGTCGTCCACGCGGCGGCGGAGCAGCGGGGGGCGGGCACGACTCAGCTGGCCGCCGCGTACGCGCGGGCGAAGCTGGCGGAGGGCTGGCGGCTGGTGGGCTGGGTCGACGCCGAGGGCACCGGGAGCCTCCTGGCTGGCCTGGCCGCGGTGGCCGACGCCGCTGGGCTGTCCGATGACGGTTCCGAGCGGGCCGCGGCCGATGCGGGACAGGTACTGCGGCATTATCTGGAGACCGACGGGGACCGCTGCCTGCTCGTGTTCGATGACGCGGACGATCCAGACGCGCTCCAGCCGTTCATTCCCGTCGGTGGCGCGGCCCGGGTGCTGATCACCAGTGCCAGGCAGTCCGCGGCAAGCCTGGGGACGGCCGTCCCGGTGGACGTGTTCAGTCCTGATGAGGCGCTGGCCTTCTTGACCAAGCTGACTGGCCTGAGCGATGACGCGGGAGCCGCTGCCGTGGCCGCCGAACTCGGGCACCTCCCGCTGCCGTTGGCGCACGCCGCGGCGGTGATCGGCGCGGAACACCTGGGGTACGGCGCATACCTGGATCGGCTGCGGGCGCTGCCGGTCAGGGAGTACCTGAGCCGGGAGGACAGGCAGGCGTACCCGCCCAACGTGGCGGAGGCGGTGCTGCTGTCCCTGGAATCTGTCCTCGCGACCGACCGATCAGGCATGTGCACCCGGATGATGCAGATCATCGCGGTGCTGTCGGCGGCCGGGATCCACCGGGATCTTCTGCATACCGCCGGGCAGACGGGGGTGCTGGCTAGCGGCAGGCATCGAGTGGCTGCCGCCCTGGTGGACCGGACGCTGGCGCAGCTGGCCGAACGGTCGCTGCTGACCTTCAGCCTGGACGGCCAGACCATCATCGCCCACCGCCTGGTGACGCGGGTCGTCTGTGATGGGCTGGCCCGCCAGAAGTGGCTGACGGCCGTGTGCCGGGCTGCCGCCTCGGTGCTGGAAGCGCATTCGCGGGCGCTCGCCGTGGCGCAGAATCGCCCGGCCGTCAGGGCTATTCCCGAGCAGGTGATGGCGCTCCTGAATAGCACGGCCGGAGCTGCGGGTGAGGCCGATAAGGAGCTAGCCAGAGTCTTGCTGCGGCTCCGGTTCCTGGCCCTGTATCACCTGATTGAGCTGGGGGACAGCGCGCCACAGGCCGTATCGGTGGGCGAACCGCTGACCGCGGACCTGGAGTGGGTGCTGGGCCCCGACCACCCTGACACCCTGAACGCCCGGAACAGCCTCGCCGCCGCCTATCAGGCCGCGGGCCGGGTCGTCGAGGCGATCCCGCTGTTCGAGCAGACCCTGATCGGCCGGGAGCGCCAACTGGGCGCCGACCATCCCGACACGCTGACCTCGCGGAACAACCTCGCCAACGCCTATCAGGACGCGGGCCGGGTCGCCGAGGCGATCCCCCTCCACGAGCAGACCCTCGCCGCCTGCGAGCGGCTGCTGGGCGCCGACGACCCCAGCACCTTGACCTCGCAAGGCAATCTCGCCGCCGCCTACCGGGACGGGGGCCGGGTCGCCGAGGCGATCGTGTTGTTCGAGCAGACGCTAGCCGTCCGGTCCCGGGTACTCGGTACGGACCATATAGACACCCGGACGTCCCGGAGCAACCTGGCCAACGCCTACCGTGAGGCGGGCCGGGCCGCCGAGGCGATCCCGCTGTTCGAGCAGATCCTGGCCGGCCGGGAGCGCCGGCTGGGTGCCGATCACCCCAGGACCTTGGCCGCTCGCAACGATCTCGCTGCCGCTTACCGGGACGCGGGCCGGGTCGCCGAGGCGATCTTGTTGTTCGAGCAGATCCTGGCCGGCCGGGAGCGCCTGCTGGGCCCCGACCATCCCAGCACCCTGGCCTCGCGGAACAACCTCGCCGCGGCCTATCAGGCCGCGGGCCGGGTCGCCGAGGCGATCCCGCTCCATGAGGAGGCCCTCGCCGCTTGCGAGCGCCGGCTGGGTGCTGATCATCCCAGGACGGTGGCCGCGCGGAACAATCTCGCCACTGCTTATCAGGAGGCGGGCCGGGCCGCCGAGGCGATCCCGTTGCTGGAGCAGACCCTGGCCGCCCGGGAGCGGCTGCTGGGCTCCGACCATCCCAGTACCGTCGCCACGCGGAAGCTCCTCACTCTGGCCTGCCAGGATGTGGACGAGAGGAAGGTGGGCGGGTCATCCTGAAGCGGTCGCCGATCAGGCTGATTTTGAAGCCGAGGGCGAGGGGGATGACGAGGGCGACGGCGTAGGCGACGGAGATGTCGAGGGCGACGGTGACGGCGTGGATGACGCCGACGGCGTGGGCGACGAAGACTTCGACGGCGTGGGCGACGGGGACTGCGTCGCCCGCGACTGCCCGGCGCTGCCGGCCGGCGGCGCCGATCGCCCGGCGGCAAGCCCCGGATCGGCCGAGCGCAGACTAGCGGTACGGGACGGTCGCGCGGAGGCGGACGCGTGGGTGGCCGCCGGGACCGGTGCCCGGGTGGTCGCGGCCGCCGGACTGGTCGCGGGCGCGCTGACGCTGGGCTCCGCGGGCAGGGCCTGGGCAGAGTGGGAGCCGGCAAGTGTGAGCAGCAGGACGCTCACGACCGCCACGAGCCACAGCACGACGGCTAGGGCGGCTATCGCCGCGCCGGGATTGCTCCGGATACTGCCCCACCTCATCACCGTTATCGCTTCTGAGAAGCTCGTGGGCCGCACTTGTTCCGCGCTCCGCCGGTACATGGGTGTTTCCGGAGTGGTAGGGGAACAGAGCTTCATGACCTCGTCCCGCAGTCCTGCGGGGGGTATGGCCAGCGGCTGCAGGTCGGCCAGCAGGGCGGACAGCGCGGCCGGGCGCACCGCGCTCCGCCGGTGAGCGGCGCAGATCGCGCACTGCTCGATGTGCTCGCCGACCAGTTCGCGTGTCTGCCCGGTGAGCTGGCCATCCCAGTCGGCCGGCAGCGCACCGAGCGCCGGGCAGTCCTTCCGCCTGGTGCGCGCGGTGAGCAGCGCACCGAGGTCCTTCTCCAGGTGGCTGCGAGCGCGTGACGTCAGGGCATACGCCTGGCTCCACGACACGCCCAGCGCGGTGGCCAGATCGCTGTCATAAAGGTCATGCCTGAGGCTCAGCTCGATGACCTCGCGCTCATCAGGCTCCAGCTCGGCGAGAACGGCCTGGACCTGCCGCTGCAGTTCGGCTTGCTCCGGGTCGCTCACCTCGGCCGGCTGGTCAGCCTGGTCCGCTGGCTGCCCGGCCGGAATCGCTGCGTGGTCCGGCACGTCAGCTTGCTCACCGGGGGTACCAGGCCGGCGCAGGCATTCGTTGCGGGCCACCGCATACAGCCACGGGCGCAGCTTTGGGGCCTCGGGAAGGTCGCCGAGCGTGGCGGCGACGACAAAGGTGTCCCGCACGGCTTCGGCAGCGTCCGCTGGCTGGGCCAGCATCCAATGGCAGTAGCCGTAGAGACCAGCCGCGTGCCTGTCATACGCCACGGCGATGCCCGCCGGGTCCCCGGCCGCGATCGCTGCCACAACCTCGCGGTCATCCATGGCCCTCACGGTAGTTCAATTGTCGGCGGCGGCCCAATCCGCTGGGCGGACGGGGCGGGTCACAGATTTCCGCGCCTGGCCTGTTCCCGCTCGATCGCCTCGAACAGCGCCTTGAAGTTACCCTTTCCGAAGCCCTGTGATCCGTGCCGCTCGATGAGCTCGAAGAACACCGTCGGCCGGTCCTGCACCGGCTGGGTGAAGATCTGCAGCAGGTAGCCATCCTCGTCCCGGTCGGCCAGGATGCCGAGCTCGCGCAGCTCATCCAGCGGCACCCGGGTCTCGCCGACCCAGGAGCCGAGCTTGTCGTAGTAGCTGCCCGGGGTGGCCAGGAACTCCACGCCCGCCGCGGTCATGGCCCGCACGCTGGCCACGATGTCGTCAGTGGCCAGCGCGATGTGCTGCACCCCGGGGCCGCCGTAGAACTCCAGGTACTCGTCGATCTGCGACTTCCGTTTGCCTGCCGCGGGCTCGTTCAGCGGGAACTTCACCTTCCGGGACCCATCCGCGACCACCTTGCTCATCAGCGCGGAGTACTCGGTGGCGATGTCGTCGCCGACGAATTCCTTCATGTTGGTGAAGCCCATGACCCGGTGGTAGAAGTCCACCCACTCGTCCATCTTGCCGAGCTCGACGTTGCCCACGCAGTGGTCGATCTCGGCGAAGAATCCGCGCTCGCGGGGCGCCACGATGGGCGGCGCGGGCACGTAGCCAGGCAGGTAGGCGCCCGAGTACCCGGACCGCTCCACGAGCGTGTGCCTGGTGTCGCCGTAGGTGGCGATGGCGGCCGAGACCACCTTGCCGGACTCATCCTCGAGCAGGTGCGGCGCCTGGACGCCGCGGGCCCCGTGGGCCAGCGCATAGTCGTACGCGTCCTCGGCCGAGCTGACCTGCAGGGCCAGGTCCGCCACCCCGTCCCCGTGCGCGGCCAGCCGCTCGCCGAGCGGGGTGCCCGGCCTGGCCGGGCCGCGGAAGACGAACCGCGCGCCGCCTGAGACCAGGACGTGTGCCGCCTCGTCCGGGCAGCCGGTCTCTGGCCCGCGGTAGGCGATCCGCCGCATCCCGAACGCGGTTGAGTAGTAGTGTGCCGCCTGCTTCGCGTTCCCGACCGCGAAGACGACCGCGTCCATGCCGATTATGGGAAAGCTGTCGTTCGCTGGGGTGGTCATGCCATTAGCATGCGGACCTGGTCTCAAACTGCGCAACCAGGCGTGATTTCACCAGGCAGGTTGCCTATTAATCGAGCACGAGCCGTGGTATCTCTGTACACCATGACTAGCCGTAACACGGGGTCGATCGACCGGCTGGATGCCGCGCTTATCGAACTGCTGGCCGCCGAGCCGCGGGTGGGCGTGCTGGAGGCGTCCCGCCGGATCGGCGCCGCTCGCGGCACGGTCCAGGCCCGCCTGGACCGGTTGCGTGAACGCGGCGTGATCACCGGATACGGCCCGGACGTGGATCCGGCGGCGCTCGGCTACGAGGTCACCGCGTTCATCACGCTCGAGATCCGCCAGGCCGGCGGCCACGATCCCGTGGCGGAACGGCTGGCCGCGATCCCCGAGGTCCTGGAGGTGCACACCATCACCGGCGCGGGCGACATGCTCTGCCGGGTGGTCGCCCGGAGCAATGCTGACCTGCAGCGCGTGCTCGACGCGATCGTCGCGGTCGAAGGAGTGGTCCGCTCCTCGACGCTGATCTCCCTCGCCACCCAGGTCCGCCTCCGGGTCCTCCCCCTCGTTCGCGCCGCCGCGTCGAGCCCCGGCCTTTCGTTACCTGGTCCTTACCCGGCCGGTAACTACGAACCGCCCCGTTTAGCCTAACCACGTAGGGTATGTAGATCTCCGTAACCACGGTGCCACGGTGGCTATCTGTGGTGGCTATCTGTCCAGGTCTGGAATCCTCATAGGGGTCGGGTGGTGGATCGGACCGGTGAACGCGACGAGCGGGAGATGCGTGCCGGGCGGGATGCTGATGCCGCGACGGATGAGCTGATCGTCATCCGCCAGCCCGCAGCTGATCCCGGGGACCCGCGCGCCGCGGCACCGCTGGCGCGTGACGTGGCGGCCAGGCAGACCGTGGTGGGCGACATCCCGGCCGAGCGGTCTGGTTTCCAGCCGAGGCCGGGCCTGCTGGCTCAGCTGAACCGGGTCGGCCAGGAGGCACCGGCAGTGCAGGTGCTGACCGGCAGGTCGGGTGTGGGCCGGACGCAGCTGGCGGCGATGTATGCACGGGCGAAGCTGGCGGCGGCCTGGCGGCTGGTGGCCTGGGTGAACGCCGAGAACCCCGGGAACGTGCTGGCGGGTCTGGCCGCGGTGGCCGACGCCGCGGGGCTGTCCGATGGTGCCTCAGGGCGCGGCGGGGCCGATGCGGGCCTGGTGGTACGGCACTGGCTGGAGGCTGACGGGCACCGCTGCCTACTGATATTCGATGATGCCGAAGATCCCGACGTCGTGCGGCCGTTCATTCCCTCGGAGGGCGCGGCGCGGGTGCTGATTACCACCTCCCGCGAGTCGGTGGCGGACCTCGGAACCAGTATCCCCGTGAACGTGTTCAGCCCCGAGGAAGCGCTGGCCTTGCTGGACGGGCGGACCGGCCTGACCGATGAGGCCGGCGCCTCGGCGCTGGCCGCGGAGCTTGGGTACCTGCCGCTGGCGGTGGACCAGGCCGCAACCGTGATCGCCCGGCAGTACCGGGGGTACGGGGCGTACCTGAGACGGCTGCAGGCGCTGCCGGTCGGCGACTACCTATCGGGCGACGAGTCGCCCTATCCGCCGGGCGTGGCCGAGACGGTGCTGCTGTCCTTGGAGGTGGCCAGGGGCGCCGATCGGTCCGGGGTGGGCAGCGCGGTGCTGGACATGGCAGCCGTCCTGTCCGCGGCGGGGGTCGGCCGGGAACTGCTGGATGCCGCCGGGGAAGCGGGCGTGCTGGCCGCCGACGGGCGCCGGGTCGCGGCGGCCGTGGTCGATCAGGCGCTGGCCCGGCTGGCTGACCAGGCCCTGCTGACGTTCACCGTCGACAGCCAGACGGTCATCGTGCATCGCCTGGTGGCCTGGGTGATCCGGGACGAGCTGGCCCGCCGGGAGCGGCTGACGACGGTGTGCCGGGCGGCCGCCGCGGTCCTGGAGGCGCGCGCGGCGGAGGTGACGGGATCGCAGGACCGACGGGCCATCAGGGACCTCCCCGAGCAGGTGACGGCGCTCGTCGCGGCCGCGGGCGAGGCCGACGAGCCGTTGACGAGGGCCCTGCTGCGGCTACGTCTTCATGCGCTGGACCGCCTGGTGGACCTGGCTGACAGCATGCCGCAGGCCATCGTTCTCGGCGAGCCGCTGATCGCGGACCTCGATCGGATGCTGGGACCTGACCATCCCGACACCATGAAGGCGCGAAACAGCCTCGCCGTCGCCTACCATGCGGCGGGGCGCACCGCCGAGGCTATCCCGCTGGTGCGGCAGATTCTCGCGGACCGGGAGCGGCTGCTCGGTGCCGACCATCCCAGTACCCTCGCGTCACGGAACAATCTCGCCAGGGCCTACCGGGCCAGCGGCCGGCCCGCCGAGGCCATACCCTTGTTCGAGCAGAACGTGGCGGCGTGCGAGCGGCTGCTCGGCGCCGACCATCCCAGGACCCTGGCCTCGCGGCACCACCTCGACCTCGCCCGCCAGGAGTCGGCACAAGCCGAGAACGCAGGCCGCAGCCCGCAGCAGGACTAGCGGACCAGGTTGTTGGCGATTTCCAGCACGATGGCCCGTAGCTTGTCCTGGTCGTCGACCTGCTGCAGGTAGAACAGGCAGGTCGCGCCGACGGCGAGCACGGCGGTGGTGGCGCGCACCCGGTCGCGCAGCGGCGCGTCGGGACCGGCGAGCAGGTCGACCAGCGTGTCGAGGCGGCCGCGGAAGCGGGCGAAGCGGTCCTTGCCCGTTTCCATGCCCTGCATCGCGGCCCGGTTCTGCTCCATGAAGCGGAACACCTCGCTGCGGGCCAGCACGATCCCGACGTAGCGGTCCAGGATCTCGCGCCGGGTCTCCTCGGTACGCGGCTGGTCCTTGGCCCAGTCCAGGAGGTCGTCGATCTCCGCGAAGTAGTCGTCGGTGAAGCTGTGGACGATGTTCTTCCTTGGACTTGAAGTGGTAGTACAGTGCGGCCTTGGTCACGCCCAGCCGTTCGGCGATCTCGCGTAGCGAGGTCTTCTCATAGCCCTGCTCGGCGAACAGCTCGAGCGCGACCTTCTGCGCCTGCGCCCGGGTGTCTCTACGCGGAGCGGATCCCGCGTCGTGCATGTCCGTTTCGCACTCCCTCGCGGAGCCGGGCCGTAATTTACTTGACGGCCGGTTAGTAAGCACCATAGCATAATAACTTGCCGGCCGGTAAGTAGTAAACCGGTGAGGTCGCGGACGGGAACAAGCTGGGCGCGGACGGGAACCGCGGACGAGGCGCCTGCCGCGAGCCAAAGGGCGTCGGCGCCGTCTGGACTGAGGAGCGACGAAGGAGCGACGAGGCCCCGGCACAGGCGGCCGGAGCAGGCGGCGCCAAGAGGCGCCCGGAGGCGAGCGGGCAGGGCGAGCGTACGTGGCAGAGCAGACGGGCCGCGGGATGGCGGCTCGGGAGGCCGTGAGCCGGGGCGGGCAGGAAGGACCGGGCGGGCAGTTCCTCGCGCACCGCGAGGTGATGATCGTCCTGCCCGGGCTGCTGCTCGCCATCCTGCTCGCCATGCTGGACAACCTGATCGTGAGCACCGCGCTGCCGCGGATCGTCGGCGACCTCGGCGGGGTGGCGCACCTGTCCTGGGTCGTGACCGCCTACATTCTCGCGTCCCTGGTCGTCACGCCGTTCTACGGCAAGCTCGGCGACATGTACGGCCGGAAGAAGTTCTTCATCGTCGCGATACTGATCTTCCTGGCCGGGTCGGCGCTGTCCGGCCTGTCGCAGTCGATGGCCGAGCTGATCACCTTCCGGGCCATACAGGGGCTGGGCGCCGGCGGGCTGATGGTCGGCGCGATGGCCACGCTGGGCGACATCGTGGCGCCCCGCGAGCGCGGCCGCTACATGAGCTACATGATGGTCGTGATGATGCTCGCCACCATCGGCGGCCCGCTGGTCGGCGGGTTCATCACCACCAGCTTCTCCTGGCGCTGGATCTTCTACATCAACATTCCGGTGGGCGGGGCGGCGCTGGTCTACCTGATCTCCACCCTGCACCTGCCCGCCAAGCGGGTCGAGCCACAGGGTCGACTACCTCGGCGGGGCGCTGCTCGCCCTGGCCGCGACCTCGCTCGTCCTGCTGGCCACCTGGGGCGGCACCGAATACCGGTGGGCCTCGGCGCAGATCATCGGGCTGGGCCTGCTCGCCGTGGCGGCCACGGTCGCGTTCTGCGTCGTCGAGCTGCGGGTGGCCGAGCCGATCCTCCCACTGCACGTGTTCAAGAACCGGAACTTCTCGGTCACGATGGCGCTGACCTTCCTCACCGGCCTGGCCATGTTCGGCGCGATGACGTTCCTGCCGCTGTACCAGCAGACCGTCCAGGGCGAGTCGCCCACCATCAGCGGGCTGGCGCTGACCCCGATGATGATCGGCGTGACCATCACCTCGATCGTGGCCGGCCAGGTGACCACCAGGACCGGCCGGTACAAGATCTTCCCGGTGCTGGGCGGGGCCATCATGGGCCTGGGCATGTTCCTGCTCACCGGCCTGGACATCGCCACCACCCGGGCCGACCTCGGCGATCTACTACGTGGTCCTGGGCCTGGGCATGGGCTTCCTCATGCAGATGGTCTCGCTGATCGCGCAGAACAGCGTGCAGCAGAAGGACATGGGCGTGGCCAGCAGCGCGCGGATGTTCTTCCAGCAGATCGGCGGCTCGCTCGGCGTGGCCGCGTTCGGCGCGGTCTTCGCCCGGAGGCTGACCGAGTCGCTGGCCACCGCGGCGGGCACCGGCGTGCACATCAGCGCCAGCGGCGGCCAGCTCGACCCGGCCACCGTCAACTCGCTGCCCGCGGCGATCAAGCACGACGTGTTCTTCGCCATCGCGCACGCCATGCAGGGCGTGTTCATCTGGGCCCTGCCGGCCGCGGTGCTCGATCTTCGTGCTCGCCCTGTTCATCAAGGAGGTCCCGCTGCGCGGCCGGGCCCCGGAGCCGGGGAGACCGCCAGCCAGCAGCCCGAACTCGTGTCCTAGCGGGGCAGCCCGGAGTCGCCAGAACGGGCCGTGGCCGCTGATACCACTGCCCGTTCGGCCAAAAAAGGCTTTAAGCCCCTACGTACGGGACGGCCTCGAGGATTTCCACGGTGGTGGCGCGGCCGTTGGGCAGGGAGTAGGTGGCCTTCTCGCCGACCTTCTTGCCCATGATCGCGGCGCCGAGCGGGGAGCGGGGCGAGTAGACGTCGATCGGCGACCCGCTCTCCTCGCGGGAGGCGAGCAGGAACGTCACCTCGTCCTCGTCCTTGACGAACCGGATGGTCACCGTCATGCCCGGGCCGACCACCCCGTCGGTGCGCGACGGGGCGCCCACGCGGGCGTTCTCGAGGATGTGCTGGAGCGTGATGATCCTCGCCTCGATCTGGCCCTGCTCGTCCTTGGCCGCGTGATAACCGCCGTTCTCACGCAGGTCGCCCTCCTCGCGGGCCGCCTCGATCTTCTTCGCGATATCGATGCGGCCCCGTCCGGATAGGTCGTCAAGCTCTGCCTTGAGCCGGTCGTACGCCTCCTGGGTCAGCCAGGTGACGGCTTCATCACGCGTCTCGGTCACGGGTACTCCTTGGCACTACTGCGCAGGACGGGCACGTCCGCGGGACCATCGGTGGTCCTCGGGGGTAATCTGCTGAGGCTAACTAGCGTCGGTGACTAAAGCCATCTAGTCAAATGCGGAAGCTTACCAACCCCGGTGGACTGGGAATGTCGGGCTGGTGAACGGGTGTTGGCGCCACCAAGGGGTTACACGAGGGAGACAACTGTTGCGAAGCCAGCTCCGGCTCATGGCCGTGCACGCCCACCCGGACGATGAGTCGAGCAAGGGCGCGGCCACGATGGCGCGCTACGCCAGCGAGGGCGCGCAGGTCCTGGTGTGCACGCTGACCGGCGGGGAGCGCGGGAGCGTGCTGAACCCGGCCATGGACCGTCCCGAGGTCAAGGCCGACCTGGCGCGGATCCGGCGGGAGGAGATGGCGCGGGCCCGGGAGATCCTCGGGGTGGAGCAGCGCTTCCTCGGCTTCGTGGACTCGGGCCTGCCCGAGGGCGACCCCAAGCCGCCGCTGCCCGACGGGTGCTTCGCGCTCACCACGCTCGCCGACGCGGCCGAGCCGCTGGTCCGGGCGGTGCGGGAGTTCCGGCCGCACGTGCTGCTCACCTACGACCAGAACGGCGGCTACCCGCACCCCGATCACGTGATGACGCACCGGGTCAGCGTGTCGGCCTTCGAGGCGGCCGCCGACCCGGACGCCTACCCCTTCTCCGGCGAGCCCTGGCAGCCGCTCAAGCTCTACTACTTCGTGACGTTCCACGCGGCGAAGTACATCGGGCTGCACGAGGAGATGCTCCGCCGCGGCCTGGAGTCGCCGTACGCCAAGATCTTCCAGGAGCGGATCCGCAAGCGCGGCGACGACCGGGAAGAGGTCGAGATCACGACCCAGGTGCCGTGCGGCGACTTCTTCGCGGTCCGGGACGAGGCGCTGAAGGCGCACGCCACCCAGGTGGACCCGAACGGCTTCTGGTTCTCCTGCCCGCTGGAGGTGCAGCAGGCCGCGTGGCCGACAGAGGACTATCATCTGGCTAGGTCAGTTGTCGATACCGAACTGCCGGAGGACGACCTGTTCGCCGGCATCCGGGAGCGGGTGAGCCTTTGACCCTCGGCATCCTCGCGGCCGCCGCGGCGTCCTCCTCCGCCAGCGACGACGTGGGAACGGGCGTCATCGCCTTCCTGGTCGTCGCCGCGATGGGCGTCGCCCTGGTGTTCCTGCTCCGCTCGATGAACAAGCAGTTCCGTAAGATCGACGCGAACCCCCTGGAGCCCGGCCCTGCTGACGGCGATGGGGCTGGCGGCGATGGGGCTGGCGGCCATGAGGCCGATGGCGAGCAGGCCAAGGCCCCTGCCCAGACGCCGGAGTAACGGCGTCTCAAAGTTCGGGCGCGAATTGTCCCACCCGCTTGTTACCGTGCAGAGCATGCGGGTCATGCACGGGGTCTGGGCGCGCGGGGCGCTCTGCCTGTGGGCCGAGGACCCGGACCTGCCGGCCGCGCCGCGCGGCCGGCCGCCGCTCCCGGCGCCCCATCCGTTCGCCTGCCAGCCCGCCGAGCTGGCCGACGTGCTGGCCGCGCTGCCCGGGTCGGCCGGCGAGGCGGCCCGCAAGGCGGTGAACGACGAGCTCGATCCTCCAGCTCCCGTCGGCCGGGAGCCCGTCCGGCCGCTGGCCTCGCCCGGGCTCGATCCGGCCCGACCGCTCCGGTGCCCCGCCGGGTCCGGCTGGCCAGCTGGCGGGTGCCGGTGCTGGCCTTCGCCCCGGCCGCCGCGCTGGACCTGCTCGCGGGCGGACCTGGGCGAGTTCGTCGTCCCGGGCGCCTCGCTGCCCTACCTGGCCGCGCTGGCCCGCTTCGCCGACGGCCTGGCGGCGCGCGGCCGGGTGCTGCCGGTCCTGGTCGCACGGGAGGGGGAGGGCAGAAGACAGCCTACGCGGCCCGCTGGCGCCCGGTGCTGGGCGGCGCGGACGCGCAGCGCGCGCGTGACCTGGCTGCGGCCATGCCCGCGTCGTGCCGGGCGGTGGCCGGAGAGCCGCCGGGCGTCCTGCTGGCCGGGGCGCTCGACGGCCTGGCCGACGCCGCGGCGCGCACCCGCCTGCCGGGTTCCCTCCTGCCCGCGCGGCGAGGCCGTACGCCGGCTCACATTCCTTTGGCCGAACGGTACGTGGCCTCACTGACCAGTACCGATGCTCGCGTCGACGTGGTGACGCCCCGGGACGAGACCGAGGCGGCCACGCTGGCCGCGGAGCTGGACGCGTGGCTGGACCGCGCGCGGGTCCCGGGTCAGGGTTCCGGCCCGGTGCGGACCTGCTTCCGGCTGGCGGAACCACTGGAACCCGGCGAAGATCCCTGGCGGGTCGAGTTCGCGCTGCAGTCCACCGAGGACCCGAGCCTGATGATCTCCGCTGTCGACATCTGGGCCGGCGACGCCTGGGCGGGCCAGGGGTCCAGGGCCCCGGCGGCGACCCGGTGGAAGAGCTGCTGGCCGGGCTGGGCGCCGCTGCCCGGCTGTTCGCCGAGCTGGAGGAGGCGCTGCGCGAGCCGGCGCCGGTCATGCTGGAGCTGGACACGCCGGGGGCGTTCCGGTTCCTGAAGGAAACCGGGCCGCTGCTGGCCGCGGCCGGGTTCGGGGTGCTGCTGCCCGACTGGGTGCGCAAGGCGCGGCTCGGGCTCAAGCTGACCACCCGGTCCCAGACCCCGTCGGCCGTCGGTCACCGGGCCGAGGTTCGGCCTGGGCGACCTGGTGGACTTCCGGTACGACGTCGCGGTCGGCGACCAGGCGCTCGACCCGGCCGAGCTGGCCGAGCTCGCCCGGCTCAAGGTCCCGCTGGTCCGGCTGCGCGGCCAGTGGGTCGAGCTGGACGAGGCGCACCTGAAGGCCGCGCTGAAGTTCCTGGAGCGCCACCCGCCGGGCACGATGACCGCCGCCGACGCCGTGACGGCCGGGCTGGGCACCAACGAGGTCCCGCTGGTCGACGTGGACGCCGACGGCTGGCTGGGCGACCTGCTGTCCGGCCAGGCCGACCGGCGGCTGGAGCCGATGGCGGCGCCCGCCGGCTTCGCCGGGACGCTGCGGCCCTACCAGGAGCGGGGGCTGTCCTGGCTGTCGTTCCTCGGCGGCCTCGGCCTGGGCGGCATCCTGGCCGACGACATGGGGCTGGGCAAGACGATCCAGCTGCTGTCGCTGATCGCCGCGCAGCCCTCCGGCCCGACCCTGCTCGGTGTGCCCGATGTCGCTGGTGGGCAACTGGCAGCGGGAGGCGGCCCGGTTCACCCCGGGCCTGCGGGTCCACGTGCACCACGGCGCGGACCGGCTGGACCGGGCCGGCGCCTTGGCCGAGGCGGACCTGGTCATCACCAGCTACGGCGTGGCCACCAGGGACCAGGCCGCGCTGAGCACGCTGACCTGGGCGCGGGTGGTCTGCGACGAGGCGCAGAACATCAAGAACCACGCCACCAAGCAGGCCCGGGCGGTGCGGGCCCTGCCCGCCGCGACGCGGATCGCGCTGACCGGGACGCCGGTGGAGAACCGCCTGTCCGAGCTGTGGTCGATCATGGAGTTCACCAACCCGGGCCTGCTCGGGCCGGCCGAGAGGTTCCGGGAGGACTACGCGATCCCGATCGAGCGGCACGGTTCGGACGACGCCGCGCGGGCGCTGCAGCGCCTGACCCGGCCGTTCGTGCTGCGCCGCCTGAAGACCGACCAGTCGATCATCTCCGACCTGCCGGACAAGCAGGAGATGAAGGTCTGGTGCAACCTCACCCCCGAGCAGGCCAGCCTGTACGCCGCCACGGTCGCCGACATGCTCAGCCGGATCGAGGACGCGGCCGACGACATCAGCCGGCGCGGCCTGGTGCTGGCCACGATGGCCAAGCTCAAGCAGGTCTGCAACCATCCCGCGCACCTGCTCGGCGACGGCTCCCGGTTGCCCGGCCGGTCCGGCAAGCTGGCCCGGCTGGAGGAGATCTGCGACGAGATCGTGGCCGAGGGCGACAAGGCGCTGTGCTTCACCCAGTACGCCGAGTTCGGCCGGATGCTGCAGCCGCACCTCGCGGCCCGGCTCGGCTGCCCGGTGCTGTTCCTGCACGGCGGCACGCCGAAGAAGCAGCGGGACGCGATGGTCGAGGCGTTCGGGTTGCTGGAGGAGCCCGCGCTGTTCCTGCTGTCGCTCAAGGCCGGCGGCACCGGGCTCAACCTGACCGCCGCCAGCCACGTGATCCACGTCGACCGGTGGTGGAATCCGGCCGTGGAGGACCAGGCCACCGACCGGGCGTTCCGCATCGGCCAGCAGCGGAACGTGCAGGTGCGGAAGTTCGTCTGCGTCGGCACGGTGGAGGAGCGGATCGACGCGATGATCGAGGAGAAGAAGGCCCTGGCCGAACGGGTCGTGGGCACCGGCGAGAGCTGGCTCACCGAGCTGTCCGTTGCTGACCTGCGCGAGGTGCTCACCCTGTCCCCGGACGCGGTGAGCGAATGAGCGGGTTCCGGGGCCCCTGGGAGGACTGGCCGCCCGCGCGGCCGATCCGGGTCGAGGGCGGGATCAAGGCGCGGAGCAAGCGGGGCGCGATCGGCGAGCAGTGGTGGTCGCGGCGGTTCATCGGCGTGCTGGAGTCCTACGGCATGAGCGGCCGGCTGGCCCGGGGCCGCAGCTACGCCCGGGCCGGGCAGGTGCTCGACTTCAGCCTGTCCCAGGGCAAGGTCACCGCCCGGGTCCAGGGCTCCCGGGTGCGGCCCTACGACGTCCGCATCGGGGTGCTTCCGCTCACCACGGCGCAGTGGCGGCGGGTCCAGGAACGGCTGGCCAGCCAGGCGCTGTTCCGGGCCAAGCTGCTGGCCGGCGAGATGCCGCACGAGATCGAGGAGGTGTTCGCCGGGTGCGGCACGCCGCTGTTCCCCCGGTCAGCCACGGACCTGGACATGCACTGCAGCTGCCCGGACTGGAGCGTGCCGTGCAAGCACCTCGCGGCGGTCTGCTACGTGCTGGCCGAGGAGTTCGACCGCGACCCGTTCGCCATGCTGGCCTGGCGCGGCAAGGCCCGGGACGAGCTGCTCGCGGCGCTGCGGACCCCGGGCACCGGTGCCGCGGACCTGCCCGCCGCGCCGCTGGACCTGGCAGACTTCTGGAACGCCCGGCTGAGCCCGGCCCGGCTGCGCGCGCTGTCCGCCCCGGCCGGTTCGCCAGCGCCTGACCTGCTGCTGCGCATGTTCTCCCCGCCGCCCGTCCGGGTCCGGGGCCAGGACCTGGCCGAGATCCTGAGCCAGGCCTACCAGCGGCTCGCCGCGATCCGGCGAGGACCCCTGGTAGCTGCCGGCTCCGCCGGACGGCGCCCACACGCGGCGCATGGCCTCGGGCAGGCCCCACCAGCCCAGCGGGGTCAGGCAGTCCTCGTCGTCGATCGCGCCCAGGACCTGCCACAGCGAGGTGACGGGCAGGAACAGCCCTTCCATGCCGAGTTCGTCGAACTCGCCGTCCTCGTCGAGGTCACCGAGGTCGAAGTCGTCCTCGTCCTCTTCGCCCTGCTCGGCGCCGTCGGGGTCGTAGTCCCGCACGTACCCGGCCAGGTCGGCGGCCGACGCGGACGTACCCGGTCCGCCCACGGCCAGCGCGGTGATCACCGCCAGCCAGTCGAAATGATCGATGGCGCAGATGGCGGCGATCGCGCTGTCCGTCTCGTTCAGCTCGCCCTCGTCCTGGGGTCCAGTCGTCCGACCCCTCCGGCGACGCCACGCCCGTGGCGAGCCGGAGCCACAGCTCGGCGTCGTCGGCGGGCAGGTCCGCCGCGCGCATGCCGCCGCACTCGATCAGCAGCTGACCGGGCCAGCCGGGCCGGGCGATGTACTCGCGCAGCCGGCCGGCCGCCGCCCGGAGATCGGCGGCCGGCAGCGGCCGGTCACCGACCTGGTCCAGCAGCTCACCGACCGCGGCCAGCGCCTCGGCGTCGGCGGCGTCCCATTCGGCCAGGAACTCCTCGTCCTTCTCGTCGAGCAGGACGTCCATCGGCACCCGGCCGTCGGGCAGCGGCGAGGTCATCCACCGCTCCTGCACGGCGATGTAGGCCCGGCAGGCCGCCGGGTCCGCCGCCACCAGCAGGTCCGGATCGATCTCACCCGCGGCGAGCCGATCCTCCAGATGGCTGACCAGCCTGGTGTGCATCTCCGCGGCCAGCTGGCTGCGCTCGGACTGCTCGTCCCAGACGTGCAGGCCGATGATCCCGTTCGGCTCGGTGCCGGTGGCTTCCAGCCACGTCCTGACGTCCCCGACCGTGGCGTCGCTGTCGTTGATCTTGTGCAGGATGGCTTCGGCCGAGGACCAGAACACGGCGGACAGCGGATTGCCCGCCGCGAGCAGCCCGCGCCTGATGCCGGGCAGCGAGCCGAGAGCGTCAGCGGACGGCACGGTGAGCAGGGCGAGCGCGACATCGCGCCTGGTCAAATCGCTGAGCGGCCGGGCGGCCAGTTCGGCCACGCGATCGGCGTCAAGGTTCACGCCTCGCAGCTTAGACCCGGGGGGCGACCCCCTGGAACCCCCCGCAATTCCCGCTGCGGTTCCTCGCCGTATCTATCGCGCGGCCGGAGGGGCTCTGCTTGCTCCCGCGAGCCCACGCCAGACCCCCGCGGGCCGACGCGATTCAGAGCAGTTCCCGGCCGCCGAGGTAGGGGCGCAGCACGGCCGGGACGATGACCTGAGCCTGCTCGGTCTGGAAGTTCTCGACCAGCGCGGCGAGGATGCGCGGCGTGGCGACCGCCGTGTTGTTCAGCGTGTAGGCGAACCGCACCGTGCCGTCGGCGTCGCGGTACCGCACGTTGGCCCGGCGGGCCTGCCAGTCCAGCAGGGACGAGCAGCTGTGGGTCTCGCGGTACGCGCCCAGCGACGGCATCCAGGTGTTGATGTCGTTCATCCGGTACTTGCCCGCGCCCATGTCGCCGGTGGAGATCTCCATCACCTCGTAGGCCAGGCCGAGCCCCGCCACGAGCTGCTCGGCCGTGCCGAGCAGCTCGGCGTGCCAGCGGTCGGACTCGGCCACGTCGGCCACGCAGATAACGAACTGCTCGACCTTCTCGAACTGGTGGACCCGCAGCAGCCCGCGCACGTCCCGGCCGGCGCTGCCGGCCTCGCGCCGGAAGCAGGGCGAGATCCCGGCGTACCGGATCGGCAGCTGCTTCAGGTCGAGGATCTCGTTGCTGTGGAAACCGACCAGGGCCACCTCCGCCGTCCCCGCCAGGTACAGGTCGTCGGCCGGGATCGCGTAGATATCCTCGCGGTGCGCCGGGAACATGCCGGTGCCGATCAGCGGCTCCTCCCGCACCAGCGACGGCACGCTGACGAGCGTGAAGTCCTTGTCGCGGAGCAGGTCGAGGGCGTAGGAGTGGACCGCTCGCTCCAGCAGCACCAGGTCCGAGATCAGAGCGTAGGCGCGTTCCCCGGCGACCTTGCGGGCCCGGGCGAAGTCGGCCCAGCCGCGCTTCTCCAGCAGCTCGACGTGGTCCAGCGGCCGGAATCCGAACTCGGGCGGCGTGCCGACGGTCCTGATCACGACGTTCGCCGACTCGTCGGGCCCGACCGGCGCGCCCGGCCACGGGATGGTGGGGGTGAGCAGCAGCAGCGCGTTCAGCTTCTCGTTCGTCTCGGCCAGCTCGTCGCGATAGCGCTTGACGTCCTCATTCAGGCTTCTCAGGTACGCCCTATGCTCCTCGGCTGGCGGCCGCGGGCCCACTGGCCGAGCTCCTCCGGAGCGCCTGTGTGTCTGTCCACTTTGTGCTGGAGTTCGCGGCTGGCCTGGTCGAGCTTGAGCAACTCGTCCACGTCCAGGTCGATGCCCTTTTCCCGGACGGCCCTGCGGACCTCGTCCGGGTGGTCCCTGATGAATCGCTTGTCCAGCATGGCTACGCGTCAGCCTCGTTCGGATTGGAGTTGCCTGAATGGCCCCGCCACGAAAACGCTACCAGCAGTGCCCGCCGCGTCGCCCCGCATAATCGCCCGGCAGCCGTTCGCGTACCCTCGGACGCGTGCTGCTGACCAACCATGTCCTGTCCGGAGCGCTGATCGGCGCCCTGGCCCGCCGCCCGCTGCCGGCCTTCGCGGCCGGCGTGGCCTCGCACTTCGTGCTCGACGCGGTGCCGCACTGGGGCGAATGGGCCAGTATCCGCCAGTTCCTCCGGGTGGCCGTGGCCGACGGCCTGGTCAGCCTGGCCGCAATGGGAACCCTCGCGGCGCTGGCTCCCGCCGAGCGACGCCCGGCCGTGGTGGCGGGCATGACCGGCGCGGCGCTGCCCGACATCGACAAGCCGGCCCTGTTGTTCCTCGGACGGTCGCCCTTCCCAGCCGCCGTGGACCGGTTCCACGGCCGCATACAGCGGGAGGCGCCGGACCGCGCGCACCTCGAGCTGCTGGCCGCGGGGGCCCTGGCCGTCGCCGCGCTCACCGCGCTCCGCGCGCGGCGGACTACGGCGGCGGGTAGCGCAGGCCGACCAGGGTGGCCAGGTCGGCCAGCGTGAGCTCGAACATGGGCGCCGGATCCTCCAGCGCGAACCTCAGGTGGCCGAACACCTCCATCGCCACCGCGCCGTACAGCACCGTCCAGCAGCGCAGGAACGTCAGCACCGCGCCGACCGGGAGGTCGGTGCCCAGCGCATCGCGGTAACGCCGGAGCTGGCCCCGGAGGCCGGGGTCGATGTCGGCGGCCTGCGGCACCGGGAACGGGACGGCGTTCCACAGTTCGACGAACAGCGCGAGGAAGGTGCCGGCGAAGGCCAGCGCGCATTCGTCGGCGACGTCGTAGCGCCCGTCGTCCAGACCGGGCAGCGGCACGCCGAACAGCAGGCCGAACTCGGCCTGATGGGTCAGCGACCAGCGGCGGAATTCCCCGCAGGCCGCGACCATCTTGACCGTGAGCTTCGCGGCCAGCGGATCGGCCGCCTCCGCCGGCGCGGTCGCGGCCTCGATGGCCCGGCGGATGCCATCGCCCAGCTCGGTGAAGATGCTGGCGCAGACGTGCCGGTTCAGCGCCTCGTGGCTGTCGAAGTACCGGTACAGCCCCGGCGCGGTCATCCCCATCTCGCGGGCGATGGCGCGCAGCGACATCGCCTCCGGGCCGCTGCTGACCAGCAGCCGCCGGGCCGTCTGGATGATCTCCTCCATGGTCGCCGCGCGCAGCCGGTCACGGCGGGACGGCGGGTGCGCCGTGCCCGGCTCGGTCCCGGCTTCTGCCGTCTGTGTCACAGCTGCCTCCCGGGGCCAGACCGTAACGAGACTCGTAACGGGCGCCGTAACGAGGCTCACCAAGAATTAATGGTGGGTTGATGCTAACCCACTTGACAGTGGTGAACACCGTATGCGAAGTTAGCGTCGTAATCAGTTTACATCGTTAACTTCAGTAAGCGCCAGAAGCACATAGCTCGGGAGGCAGCTATGTTCGAAGCATGGGGACGGGCCCTGGCCCGCAGGCGCCGGCTCGTGCTGGCCATCACGCTCCTGTTCGTGGCCTTCGCCGGGCTCTGGGGGACCGGCGTGTTCGGCCAGCTGTCCTCCGGCGACAACTTCACCCCGCCGGCCAGCGAAAGCCAGCACGAGGCCAACCTGGCCGCCCAGGTCTTCGGCCGGAACGACGCCGATGTGGTGGTGCTGTACCACAGCGCCGCCATGACCGTCAGCGACCCGGCCTACCGGCAGGCCGTCACGTCCGCGCTGAGCCGACTGCCCCGTGCCGACGTGGCCAACGTGACGACCTACTGGTCCAGCGGATCGCCCGGCCTGGTCAGCACCGACCGGCACTCCACCTACGCGGTGCTCCAGCTCACCGGGGCCGATGATGCCGCGCGGCACACGACCTACGACGCGATCAAGAACGACCTGGACCCCAGAACCCCGCCGAGCCTGGCCGCCGACGGGGTGACGGCCAGGGTCGGCGGGAACGTGGCGATGGAGGTGGCCATCGATTCCGAGGTCACCGCCGACATCGCCAAGGCCGAGGGCTTCTCGATGCCGGTCCTGCTGATCCTGCTGCTGGTGATCTTCGGCAGCCTGGCCGCGGCGTCCCTCCCGGTGGCGATCGGCGGCGTGGCCATCCTCGGCTCGTTCACCGTGCTGCGGCTGCTCACCATGGCCACCACGGTGTCCATCTACTCGGTGAACATCACCACGATCCTGGGTCTCGGCCTGGGCATCGACTACGGGCTGTTCATGGTCACCCGGTTCCGCGAGGAACTGCAGCGCCAACCCACGGTGGAACAGGCCGTCGCGCGGACCGTCGCGACCGCGGGCCGGACGGTCGCCGTGTCCGGGGTCACGGTCGCGCTCGCCCTCACCAGCCTGATGCTGTTCCCGGAGGACTTCCTGCGCTCGATGGGATACGGCGGGGTGGCCACGGTCGCGGTCGACGTGCTGGCCGCGCTCATCGTGCTGCCCGCGCTGCTGGCCGTCCTCGGCCACCGGGTCAACGCGCTGCGGATCCGCCGCTCGGTCCAGCGTCCGGTGAGGGACGAGTCGAGCGGCGCCTGGTACCGGCTGGCCCGCAGCGTCATGCGCAGGCCGCTGGTCTACGTCACGGTGATCACGATCGCGCTGCTGGCCCTGGGCGCGCCGTTCCTGCGCATCTCCTGGGGCGGCACGGACGCCAGGACCCTGCCCGCCGCCTCGACGATCAGGCAGGTCTCCGAGGCACTGGACAGCGAATTCCCGCTCAACTCGACCGCTCCGATCGAAGCGCTCATCACCGGGGCGAGCGCTTCCGCGGGCGGCCGCGCGGCGCTGGTCTCCTACCTGCACCGGATCGACGCGATCCCCGGGGTCACCGGCGCTCAGATCACCGGGACGGGTGGGCTGGGGGGGTCCGGGGGGGATGTCCCCCCCGGGAAGAACGTCGTGCGGGTCGACATCGGCTACACCCCGGCCACCATCTCACCGGCCGCCCGGCACATCGTGACCGAGATACGAGCCCTGGCCCCGCCGGCCGGGGCCGCCGTGCTGGTCGGCGGGATCACCGCCGGGCTGGTCGACGAACTGGCCAGCCTCGGCTCGACCTTGCCGTGGATGGCGCTGCTGGTCTGCCTGTCCACGTTCGTGCTGCTCTTCCTCGCGTTCGGCTCGGTGATCCTGCCGCTGAAGGCGATCGTGATGAACGCGCTGTCGCTGTCGGCGACGTTCGGTGTCGTCGTGTGGATCTTCCAGTGGGGTCACCTGTCCGGCCTGCTGCGGTTCACACCGACCGGCTCCATCGACCCGACGATGCCGATCCTCATGCTGGCCATCATCTTCGGCCTGTCCATGGACTACGAGGTCTTCCTGCTGTCCAGGATCCGGGAGCGGTACGACCAGACCGGCGACAATACCGTCGCGGTCGCGGCCGGCCTGCAGCGGACCGGCGGCGTGATCACCAGCCTGGCGCTGCTGCTGATCATCGTGGTGGGCGCGTTCTCGGCGTCCGGCATCACGTTCATCAAGCTGATGGGCGTCGGCATGATCGTCGCGCTGCTGGTGGACGCATCGGTGGTCCGGGTCCTGCTGGTGCCGGCCACGATGCGGCTGATCGGCCAGGCCAACTGGTGGGCGCCGCGCCCGCTGCGCCGCCTGTACGCCAGGTACGGGATCAAGGAGGAGAGCCCGGCACCGCTCCCGGTACCGGCTGGCGCGGAAAGCTGACCGGACGGGCCTGCGAGTACAGTGCTTGCCTGACCGCCTGTGGCGGCGGGGCTTATCCGAGGAGGCCGAGATGAATCAGCCCGTGACCGTGCCGGAAGTGCAGTCGACGGACCTGCCCGCCGGGGCGTTCCTGCTGGATGTGCGCGAAGACGACGAGTGGGCGGCCGGACACGCGCCCGACGCGGTGCACGTACGGCTCGGTGAGCTCGGCACGCGCGTGGCCGAACTGCCGCGCGACCGCGTGGTCTACGTGATCTGCCGCAGCGGAACCCGGTCGGCGTACGCGGCCCAGGCGCTGGCCGGCGGCGGCCTGGACGCGGTCAACGTGGCCGACGGCATGACCGGCTGGGCCGTCGCTGGCCGGCCGATGATCAGCGAGGACGGCAGCGAACCCCACGTCGCGTAGCGGCACCGCGGTGGACCTCGTCTCCGTCAGGGACCTGGGTGTCCAGGCGGTCATCGGCGCGCACGGCTGGGAACGCGACATCACCCAGACGCTCGTCTTCACCGTGGAGATGGCAGCCGACGTCCGGTCGGCCGCGCGGCACGATGACCTGGCGGATGCCCTCGACTACTCCGCGGTCGCGCAGACCATCGCCGCGGTCGTCCGGGAGGGCCGGTTCCGGCTCATCGAGACCGCCGCCGAGCGAGTCGCCGAACGGCTGCTCTCCGATCACCCGGTCGCCTGGCTCCGCCTCGAGGTGCGCAAGCCGATCGCCGACGGCGGCTACACGGCGGCGGTAACGATCGAACGCGGCGTCCAGGCTGGCTGAGGCCTGGCGTAGCGCCCGTGGCCCGGACGCGGGCGAGGGCCTCGGTACGGGAGGTAACCGTCGAGGATGCGCCCGGCCGTCCCCGGTGGCCCGGAGGTGGGCCAGGAGCGGATGCTCGGGCAGATGCTGCTTGGCCGGGGCCTGGGGGCGAACCGGATCATGGCAACGCGCCCGGCCCTCGCCGGACGGCTGTCGGCAGCCGGGCCGCTTACGGGCCCGGCTGCCGACTCCGGACGCCGGGCGCGGCGGCCTGGGGGGGAGAGGTTACGCCGCGCGGGCGCACAAATTCGACTGTATAACGTATCCCCGACCAACTGTGCACGACTTAACCGAGTGTCCTGGTCAGGCGGCCGCGGTCTGACCCGAAGACCGCTCATGCCGCCGTCGACGGCGAGCGCGGTGCCGGTGGTGGCTCCGGCGAGCGGGCTGGCCAGGTAGGCGATGGCGGCGGCCACCTCGTCCGCCGTGACCAGGCGGCCCATGGGCTGGCGCGCGCTGAGTGCGGACCGCTCGGCCCGCGGGTCGGGCGCGGCGTCGAGAAGCCGGCCCACCCACGGGGTGCCCTCGTCCCCGGCCCCGGGCTTGACCCGGTCCAGCACGGCCACCCGCGCCCCGCGGGCGGCCAGCAGCCGGGCGGAGGCCAGCCCGATCCCGGAAGCGCCTCCGGTGATCAGCGCGGCCAGCCCGGCGAATTCCGTCGACTGTTCCGCCATACATCGGATGTATCACACCGGCCCGGCCGCCAGTGAACCCGATCGCGGCTTCGGGAAAGATCCGTACCGGAGAGCACTCTCCCGGGAGAAGGGCGTCCACAATAATGGAGCAGTACCTGCTCGCCAGGAGGAGGTGCCCATGACGGACGGACCGTATGTGGAGGGCCAGGAGCACATCGGCGGCTTGACCATCATCAAGACGGCCAACCTCGATGAAGCGCTCGAGTGGGGGCGAAAGCTCGCGCGCGCGACGACGCTCCCGATCGAGGTACGCCCGTTCCAAGGCGAGCCGGAAGACTGACGGCGGGCGTGCCGGCAGTCCCCCACTCGGCGATCGAGCGTGTGTTCCGAGAGCAGTACGGGCGCGCCGTGGCTGTCCTGGTCCGCGTGTTCGGCGACATCGACCTGGCCGAGGAAGCGGTCCAGGATGCGTTCACCACGGCGGTGGCCAGCTGGCCCGACAGCGGCCTACCGCCGGCGCCGGCCGGCTGGATCATCACCACGGCCCGCAATCGCGCGATCGACCGCTTGCGCCGCGAGTCGTCCCGTAATGACCGCCACGCCCAGGCGATGCTGCTGCAGGTTCGCGGCGAGCCGCAGGAGGAGAGCCCGGTGCAGGATGATCGCCTGCGCCTGATCTTCACCTGCTGCCACCCCTCGCTGGCACGGAGCGCCCAGGTGGCGCTGACGCTGCGGCTGCTCGGCGGACTGAGCACACCTGAGATCGCGCGGGCGTTCCTGGTCTCCGAGTCGACGATGGCCCAGCGCCTGGTACGCGCGAAGGGAAAGATCCGCGACGCACGCATCCCCTACCGGGTCCCCAAAGAGGCCGACCTGCCCGAGCGCCTCGCATCGGTGCTCGCAGTCATCTACCTGATCTTCAACGAGGGCTACGCCGCCAGCTCGGGTGACCGGCTGATCCGCGAGGAGCTGACCAGGGAAGCGATCCGCCTCGGTCGGCTGCTGGCCGAGCTGATGCCGGATGAGCCCGAAGCGGCCGGGCTTCTGGCGCTGATGCTGCTGGAACAGGCACGCAGCCAGGCGCGCAGCACTCCGGAGGGGAAGCTCATTCCGCTGCCCGAGCAGGATCGCAGCCGCTGGAACCGCAGCCTGATACAGGAGGGACAGGAGCTTGTCCGCCGATGCCTACAGCGAAACCAGCCAGGGCCGTACCAGATCCAAGCCGCGATCAACGCCGTCCACGGCGACGCGCCCACCGCGGCGCAAACCGACTGGTCCCAGATCCTCGCGCTCTACGACCAGCTCCTGGCGATCACCCCCACCCCGATCGTCGCCCTCAACCGCGCCGTTGCGGCCGCCGAGATCGACGGCCCACAGGTGGCCCTCGAACTGATCGACGAGCTGCCCCTCGAGCACTACTACCTCTTCCACGCGATCCGCGCCGATCTCCTCCGACGCCTCGGCTACGCAAGCCAAGCCGAAGCTGCCTACCGCGCAGCGATCGAACGCACCGGCAACGCCGCCGAGGTCGCATTCATGAAAGAGCGGATCTCAGCAATCAGAGCTGCCACGTGATGAGGACACCCCTGCTGCGCACGGCCCGACCAGGCATCTCCCGACGATCTCGGCTACGGCAAAATTGACATGCCTCCCCTGTTCGCGTGAAGGCGTGTTGGTCCCGAAAATGTCAGTACGGCCTGTTAGGCTCAAACACAGGATCGAAAGATCATTGTGACCTAACGGACGGCCTGCGAGCTCCCGGGGAGGTGCGAACCCAGATGGCTGCCCCCGCCAGCACCGCCGAGGCGCTGGACATGGTCCTGGCCGGGCTGAGCTACCTGGCCGCCGCCGACCCCACCGTGCTGGCCGCCCAGGCCCAGGCCGAGTGCCTGCAGACCCTGGAGCAGGCCGGCGCGATCGCCACCGCGGCCCGGGCCCGGATCCTGGCCGCGTTCACCGCCGGGCAGGGCTACGCCGAGGACGCGGACTACAGCCCCGCCTCCTGGCTGATCCACCGGACCCGGATCACCAAAGCCGCGGCCCGCGGGCATCTGGGCTGGGCCCGCCGCGCCGCCGCCCACCCGCAGGTCCTGGCCGAGCTGGCCGAGGGAACCGTCCTTTCCGAGTCGATGGCCCGCACCATCTGCGGGTGGACCGGCAAGCTGCCCGCCTCCTGCCGGGAGGCGGCCGACGGCATCCTGGTCGCCGCGGCGCGGGCCGGGGCCCGCCAGGAGGACCTGGCCGGCCTGGCCGCGGAGATCTACGCCCGGTCCCTCCCCGAAGACCAGGACGACCCGGAACCGGGCTTTGACGACCGGCAGCTCCGGGTGGCGACCACGTTCGCCGGCGCCGGGGTCATTTCCGGGACCTCACCCCGGAGGCCGCCGCGGTGGTGACCGCGGTCTTGGAGGCGCTGTCGGCGCCGCGGGGCGCGCAGGACACCCGGACGAGGGAGCAGCGCTATCACGATGCGCTGGAGGACGCGATGCGCCGCCTGGTGGCCTCTGGTCTGCTGCCGGGGCGGGCCGGGCAGCCGGTGAAAGTCTGGGCGCACGTGTCGCTGCGGAGCTGCGGGCCCTGGATGACGGGTCGGTGCTGGCCCAGGAGTGGATCGGGGAGATGGCCGTGCGGTGGGCCGCCCGCCGCGCCGCGGCCGCGCAGACCGGCAGCGACGGCGCCGCCTGGCTGGACGGCAAGCCGGCCCGCGCCCTGGCCTGTGACGCGTCGGTCATCCCGGTGGTCACCGGCGGCATCGACCCCGGCGCCCTGGATGACCTGGTGGCCCTGTGCCTGACCTACGCCGGCCACGGCCCGCACTGCGCCGCCACCTCCCGACCCGGACCCGGACCCGGACCCGGCCCGGCGACCCGCCCAGCGACCCAGCCGGGCGGCCCGGCCGCGCCGGGCCCGCGGCCGCCCACCGCCCAGGCGCAGGAGATGCTCCGGCACGCGATCATCGGCAAGGCCGTCGACCTGGTCTCCGGCCCCGGCGGGCTCGCGTCGTTCCTGCGGACCCGGCTGCTGGGCGCCCGGCTGGCCGGGCCCAGCCTGCCGCTGGACGTCGGGCACAGCGACCAGATCCCCGCCGCGATCCGCCGCGCGGTCATCCTGCGCGACCAGCACTGCCGCTAGGCCGGCGGCTGCGACCAGCCCGCCTCCGCCTGCGAAGTCCACCACGTGACCCACCTGGCCGACGGCGGCACCACCAGCGTGGACGGGTGCGCCCTGTACTGCTTCTTCCACCATCACGTGGCGATCCACCAGTGGGGCTGGACCGTCGCCCTGCACCCCGACGGCACCACCACCGCCCGCAGCCCCGACGGCACCAAAGTCTTCCACAGCCACGGGCCACCCACCGCCCGCGCCGGGTGAACCCCCGGTCCGTCCAGGGGGCCGGCCCTCGGCCTGGTGGTCATGGAGCTGACCGGGCTGGTGTTTCCTGTGGTGCGCTCAGGACCTCGTGCAGCTTGGTGAGCAGGGTCGCTTCCGAGAACGTCTTCTCGATGAGGCGGATACCGGGTTCGAGCACGCCCTGCGCGCTGAGCAGGCCCTGGGTGTAGCCGGACATGAACACCACCCGCGTGCCGGGTGCAGGGCCAGGACCCTGGCGGCGAGTTCTTTTCCCTGCATCTGCGGCATGATGACGTCGGTGAGCAACACGTCGATGCGGTTGAGCTGGTGGGTGAGGGCGGCCAGCGCCTCCAGGCCGCCACCAACGGCTGTCACCTGGTAGCCGTTGTCGGCCAGCATGCGGCGGGTTACCTCGCGCAAGGCGGGCTCGTCCTCCACAACGAGCACGATCTGGCCGCTGCCGCGCTGAGCCGGCGGCGGGCGCCGGGGCGGCGGCGGTCTCGTCGCTGGTGACGGGCAGGTAGCCCGTCAAGGTGGTGCCTATGCCGGGCTCGGAGTAGATCCGCACGTTCCCGCCCGCCTGGGTGATGATGCCGTAGACGGTGGCCAGCCCGAGGCCCGTTCCCTCGCCCTTGGGCTTGGTGGAGAAGAACGGCTCGAAGACCCGGTCCAAGACGTCCCTGGGGATGCCGCAGCCGGTGTCGCTCACCTTGAGCATCACGTACGGCCCCGGGGAGCAGGCAGGCCTGGGCCGCCGCGGGGCCTCGCCGACCTGGGACGCTGGTGGTCTGGATGGTCAGCTTCCCGCCACCCGGCATCGCGTCGCGGGCGTTGACCGCCAGGTTGACCAGGACCTGCTCGATCTGGCCCGGAGTCGGCGAGCACCAGCGGCAGGTCGCAGGCCAGGTCGGTGATCAGCTCGACGTGCTCGCCCAGGGTACGCAGCAGCAGCTGCTCCACGCCGATGACGATGTCGTTGAGGTTCAGCGACCCGCGGCTGGATGACCTCCTGCCGGGCGAAGGCCAGCAGCTGGTGGGTCAGGGGCGGCCCGCCCCGCGGCCATCTCGACCTGCTCGATGTCGTCACTGATCGATTGCCACTGCCCAGCGGGGGCCTGCCTGGCTATCTGCTTGCCGGCGAAGGCGGCGTAGTTGGAGATGACGCCGAGCAGGTTGTTGAAGTCGTGGGCCACCCCGCCGGCGAGCTGTCCCAGGCTTTCCAGCCGCTGGGACTGGTGGAGCTGGCGTTCCAGCTTGTCGCGTTCGGCCTGGGTGAGCAGCCGCTCCCGCTCGGCCTGGCTTTCCAGGCGCTCGGTGGCGTCGCGGACGGCGGCGGTGATGAGGATGCCCTCGTCGGTGTCGATGGCGGACAGGGAGATCTCGGCGGGGAAGGTGGTGCCGTCCCGTCTCCGCCCGGCCAGCTGCATGCCCGCGCCCATCGGCCGCGGCGCGGGGTCCGCGACGTACCCGGCGCGGTAGCCGGGATGGACCTGGCGGGTCTCGTCGGGGACCAGCATCTCCACCGGCTGTCCGATCAGCTCGTCCCGCCCGTAGCCGAACAGCCGCTCGGCCTGGGCGTTGACCACCGCGATCCGCCCGTCGGCATCCGCGCAGACCATCGCGTCCGGCGCCGCCTCCAGCAGCCCGGTGAAGCGCGCCTGGGCCCGCTGATGCTCGGTCACATCCCGGGACACCGTTGACACCCCGACGATCGCCCCGGTGCTGTCGGCGATCGGCGACAAGGTCAGCGCGACGGTCACCACCGTCCCGTCCTTGCGGATCCGGTGTGTCTGGTACTGCTCGATCCGTTCACCGCGCGCCGCCTGGCCCAGCAGCCGCTTTTCCTTCTCGCGGTCCTCCGGCGGGATGATCATCTCGATGTGCCGGCCGATCATCTCCTGCTCGGTGTAGCCGTACAGCCGCTCGGCGCCGGGATTCCAGCTCGTGATCAGCTGATCGCGGGTCTTGCCGATCACCGCGTCGTGCGAGGACTGGATGATCGACACCAGCCGCGCCGCGGTCTCGGCGGCCAGCCGCCGCTCGGTCACGTCCCGCACCGCCGCGGTCACGACGATCCCCTCGCCGGTGTCCACGGCCGACAGCGAGATCTCCGCCGGGAAGGTGCTGCCGTCCCGGCGGCGCGCGGCAAGCTCCATCCCCGCGCCCATCGGGCGCGGCCGCGGGTCGGTCACGTAGTCGGCCCGGTGCTGAGGATGCACCGCGCGGGCCTGGTCCGGGACCAGCATCTCCACCGGCTGTCCGATCAGCTCGTCCCGCCCGTAGCCGAACAGCCGCTCGGCCTGGGCGTTGACCACCGCGATCCGCCCGCCGGCATCCACGCACACCATCGCGTCCGGCGCCGCCTCCAGCAGCCCCGTGAACCAGTGATCGGCGACCTGCCCCACGGCCGCTTCACCTCACATCACGTAGCCATATAAACACTATTAGTCATAGTCGCAGGTAAGGGCGTCAGCTGCAAGATCCAATCCGGGCGCCGCGGCCCGGCGCCCTGGCCTTTGCCGCCATGGGCACGCCGGACTGGTCTTGACGGGGGCTCTGGTTTTGAGGGTGCCTGAGCGGCACGGCACCGCCTTAGGCTGGCTGGATGACGGAAGCGGCGAGCCAGGCGGCCCCGAAGGAGGGGACCGCCGAGGTCTGGTGGGCGCGCCGGCAGGACGCTTCCCCGCGGCTGTCCGGTCTGCTCGACCACGCCGAGCGGGAGCGCTGGGCGGCTTACCGGCGCGACGCGGATCGCGACCGCTTCCTCGTCGGCTGCGGGCTGGCCAAGACGGTGATCGCGGCCTGTACCGGCCGGGCGGCTGGCCGAGGTGAACTTTGACCGGACCTGCCGCCAGTGCGGCAAGCCGCACGGCAAGCCGGTCGTCCATCGCGGCGACCTGGAATTTTCCGTGGCTCACTCCGGGGATCTGGTGGCCGTGGCGGTGGCGACGGCCCCGGTCGGCGTGGACGTCGAGCAGCTGGAGGAGCGCCCGCGCGAGCTGGGCGGCGGCGATCCGGACACGCTCGCCCGCCTGGTGCTCGCCGATGAAGAGCGGGCGGCGCTGGCCCTGGTCCATCCGTCCGGCCGGGCGCGTGCCTTCCTCGTCGCCTGGACCCGGAAGGAGGCCGTGACCAAGGCGAAAGGCGACGGGCTGCGGGTTCCGTTCACCGAGGTGGTGGTGGCCACCCACGCTGGGAAGTCCCGGCTGGTGGCGTGGCCCTACCCGCAGGACCCGCGGAGCGTCTCGCTGCTCGACCTCGACACCGAGCCCGGGTACGTGGCGGCGCTGGCGGTCCTCGGCCGCTGTGACACGGTGCAGGCGCGGAACGGATCGGCACTGCTCGCGTAGGCCGCGGAAGCGGAGCCACGAGCTGATCGCTCCGGGCGAACAAGGGTCGGAAATTTGTGAGGGCTCTTCTTTCTTGAGTGTATATGACTCAATCTTTGGAGGCTCTCTATGAGTGAAACGCTCACGCTTCCGGTCCTCCCGCTCGACGACCAGGTGGTGCTGCCGGGGATGGTGGTGCCGCTGGAGACGTCGCAGGCAGAGGTCAGCGCGGCGATCGACGCGGCGCGGATGCCGACACGGCAGGTTCCGGGCGTGCGTTCCGAGGCGAGGGCGCGGGTGCTGCTCGTGCCGCGCCTGCCTGACCGCGGTCTGGCCGGCGTGGGGACCCTGGCTACGGTCGAGCAGGTGGGCCGGCTTCCCGGCGGGCAGCCTGGTGCGCTCGTCCGAGGTGTCGCCCGGGTGAAGATCGGTTCGGGCACCACGGGTCCGGGTGCCGCGCTCTGGGTCCAGGGCACGGTGATCGAGGAGACCGGCGGCGGCCCGCGGGCCGACGAGCTGGCCCAGCAGTACAAGACCCTGGTCACCGGGATCCTGCAGCAGCGTGGCGCGTGGCAGGTCATCGACATGGTCCAGCAGCTGAACGACGCGTCGGCGGTCGCGGACAACGCCGGGTACGCCAGCTACCTCACCACCGAGCAGAAGCTGCAGCTGCTCCAGACCACCGACCTGGTCGAGCGGCTGGAGCTGGTCATCGGCTGGACCCGCGAGCACCTGGCCGAGCTCGACGTCGCCGAATCCATCCGCAAGGACGTCACGGAGGGCATGGAGAAGCAGCAGCGGGAATTCCTGCTGCGCCAGCAGCTCGCCGCGATCCGGAAGGAACTCGCCGACCTGAACGGCGACGCGGCCACCGAGGAAGACGACTACCGGGCCCGGGTGGAGGCGGCGGACCTGCCGGAGCCTGTCCGGGACGCCGCGCTGAAGGAAGTCGACAAGCTCGAACGCACTCCCGACGCGTCGCCCGAGACCGGCTGGATCCGTACCTGGCTGGACACCGTCCTCGACATCCCGTGGAACGAGCGGACCGAGGACGCCTACGACATCGCCGGCGCGCGGCGGGTCCTGGACGAGGACCACACCGGGCTGGACGACGTCAAGGAACGCATCATCGAGTACCTCGCCGTGCGCAAGCGCCGGGAGGACCGGGGCCTGGGCATCATCGGCGGGCGGCGTTCCGGTGCGGTGCTCGCGCTGGTCGGCCCTCCGGGCGTCGGCAAGACCTCGCTCGGCGAGTCGGTGGCCCGGGCCATGGGCCGGAAGTTCGTCCGGGTGTCCCTGGGCGGCGTCCGGGACGAGGCGGAGATCCGCGGGCACCGGCGCACCTACGTCGGGGCCCTGCCCGGCCGGATCGTCCGCGCCATCCGCGAGGCCGGCACGATGAACCCGGTCGTGCTGCTCGACGAGGTGGACAAGATCGGTTCGGACTACCGTGGCGACCCCGCTTCGGCGTTGCTCGAGGTGCTCGACCCGGCGCAGAACCACACGTTCCGCGACCACTACCTCGAGGTCGAGCTCGACCTGTCCGACGTGGTGTTCCTGGCCACGGCCAACGTGCTCGAGGGGATCCCCGGCCCGCTGCTGGACCGGATGGAGCTGGTCCAGCTCGACGGCTACACCGAGGACGAGAAGGTCCTGATCGCCCGGGATCACCTGCTGCCCAGGCAGCTGTCCAGGGCCGGGCTGAACGCCGAGGAGGTGGCGGTCGGCGAGGACGCGCTGCGGCTGCTGGCGGGGGAATACACCCGTGAGGCCGGGGTGCGGTCGCTGGAGCGGTCCATCGCGCGCATCCTGCGCAAGGTCGCGTCGCGCGTGGCCCTGGGTGACGTCACCCTGCCGGTCACCGTGGGCGCGGGCGAGCTGAAGGACTACCTGGGACGGCCGCGGTTCACGCCGGAGACCAGCCTGGCCGCGCCCGACCGCCGGACCGCCGTGCCCGGCGTGGCCACCGGCCTGGCGGTGACCGGCGCGGGCGGGGATGTCCTGTTCATCGAGGCGTCGCTGGCCGGCCGGGAGACCGGCGAGACCGGGGTCACGCTCACCGGTCAGCTCGGCGACGTCATGAAGGAGTCGGCCCGGATCGCGCTGTCCTACCTGCGCTCGCACGGCGACGAACTCAGCCTGCCGGTCGGCGAGCTGAAGGACCGTGGCGTGCACGTGCACGTGCCGGCTGGCGCGGTGCCCAAGGACGGCCCGAGCGCGGGCGTCACGATGACCACCGCGCTCGCGTCGCTGCTGTCCGGCCGGCCGGTGCGCGCCGACGTGGCCATGACCGGCGAGGTGTCCCTCACCGGCCGGGTGCTGCCCATCGGCGGGGTCAAGCAGAAGCTGCTGGCCGCGCACCGGGCCGGGATCACCACCGTGCTGATCCCGCAGCGGAACGAGCCGGACCTCGATGATGTTCCGGCCGAGGTGCTCCAGAAGCTGGATGTGCACCCGGTCGGCGATGTCCGCGAGGTGCTGCGGCTGGCGCTCGAGCCCGCCGAGGGGTCCTCGGCGGGCGAGCCGGCCGCCGTGCCCGACGCCGCTTAGGGCTCAGCTCCCGTCGGCACCCGAGGCGTCGTCCGGCGTGACGACGGCATCGGTGGCGGCGGGGAACACGTCGGTGGCCGCCAGGTCCCAGATGTAGCTGGGATCGGCGGGCCCCGGGCCGCCTTCGGCGGGTGGTGCCGCATAGTCGGCCGGAACCGGAGCCGCCGCGAAGCCGAGGTCCTGCCTGGTAGGCAGGACCTCGGCGCGCGCTACGGCGGAATCGGGCGCGGGCGGGGCCGCGCCGAAGGCCGGCGGCGTCAAGCCGAAGGCGGGCGTGGACAGATCGAAATCCGCGGGCGGGGTGGTGAGGTCGAAGCCGGCCGGTGGCGGGGGTGCGGTCGCCGCGTCGGCCGGTGCCGCCATGTCACCCGGCAGCCGGATGCCACGGCCCGGCTCCGGCGGAGGCGAGCCGGCCGAGGCCACCGGGAGCGGGCCGAGCAGGCGCTTGGGCTGCGGCGCGGGTGCCCACGGCGGCCCGGAATCCCCGTCCGCCCGGCCCGCGCCCCGGCTGGCCCGGTAGCCGGAACCCGACCTTGGCGCCGGAGTTACCGCCGGACGGGAAGACGCGTCCGGGGCAGGCCTGATCTCGCCGATGCCGCCGCCTTGCCAGCCCGCGGGCGAAGCCCATCCGGGCGAGGCGGGCGGGCTCGGCCGGGTGGCCTGCGGCCGCCGGATCGCCCCGGTGTCGTCGGCCGCGGCCGTGACGCCCGCGCCCGCCGCGGCCGGCGGTTCTCGTGCTGGCCCCGGGTCCGCGCCCGGTCGCCCGCCCCGCCCTGGCCGCGATTCCGCCGGAAGCGCACCACCAGCAACGCGACGACGAGCACGATGATGAGCACGCACACCGCGGCCACCGCGTCCCGCAGCACAGATCCTGCCATCGCGCTGGCGGCCGGCCGGTGAGGTGCCGCCGCCGGATGCCGCGCGGGCTTGTGCGCCGCGGCGGCCGGAGCAGCCTGGCGCGGCTGGCTCGCCGAGGTGATGATGGCGGCCATATCCACCGCCCGGATCGCGTCCACGGTGCCGTAGCCGGCTCCGGCCGCCGACCGGGGCGGCAGCGGCGGCAGGCCGGTGCCGCCGGCCGTGGGGGCGGTGCTCTCGATCAGGGCCCGGGTCACCTGGGCCACGGTGAGGTGCGGGAACCTGGACAGGACCAGCGCGGCCACGCCCGCCACGATGCCGCTGGCCGTGCTCGTGGAGCTGATCGTGCCGAAGCCGTCCGGCGGGGCCGCCGCGACCAGGCTGACCCCCGGGGCCGTCAGCGACGTGTAGGACCGCCTGCTGCTGAACGAGGCGAGATGCCCGGTGCGGCCGATGGCCCCCACCGCGATGACGCCCGGATAGGCGGCCGGGTAGTTCACGATGCCCGGGTCCCTGGCCGTCGTCGCCCGCGGGCGCCACCAGCACGATGCCCTTGCTCAGCGCGTAGGCGATCGCGGCCCGCTCGGCCGGGCTGCCGCCCGCCGCGGCCGGATCGCCCCTGCTGGTCAGGCCCAGCGTCCCGGGATCGAGCGGCAGGTCGATGATCCGGGCACCATGATCGGCCGCATACCTGATGCCGTCGGCTATGGCATCCGGCAGCCGCCGGCTGACGGCCTGGTCCGAGGCCAGCGGATCGTTGAATTCCAGCGTCACCCGGACCGAGAGGATCTTCGCCGCGGGCGCGACGCCGACGAGGCCCCACCCGCGCTCGTGGGCGGCGATGATGCCGGCCACGGCGGTGCCCTCCACTCCCCAGTAGGGGCTGCCCAGGCCCCCGGCCCGAGCCGGTGTAATCGGGCCCGGTGATCACCGCGCCGGCCAGGCCCGGATAGCTGGCGTCGACACCGGTGCCGAGGACCGCCACGGTTATCCCGGATCCCTTCGGACCTCTGCCACGCCTGCGTCACGTGCAGGCCGGCCAGCCACCATTCCTGATCGCGGGCGGTATTACCGTGTCCCGCTCGCATGCTGGCCGCGGCGATAGCAGGCGCGAACCCCAGGACGCCCAGGACAGTCAGTGCCGCCGCTAGTCCTGTGGTGAACGGCATCAAAGTGCCGCGGAGCAATCGGTGTGACACTTTGGTGAGATTTCTCCTCGGGGCTGGCCGAGATCTACGGGTCGGGGCCTGCGGTAGCGATGTTCGGCCGGCTCTGTAATCGTGCCACGCACCCCGCCTAGGCGGAATGCGTCCCGGGCGAAATAAACGGATTGTTTGCGGTACAGCGGCAATCGATACCCGCGCGCCGGGCGGCAGGCCCAGCCGCTGGGCGGCGTCTCCGCCGTTCACCGCGATGGAGACGAGCCCGGCGCTATCGGCATAGGCGACAAGCTCCCCTGGCGCGACGGCGCCGAACATATCGCGGTAAGGGACGGCCAACTGGCGCCGGCCGCAGCGGATGAGCGCCGTGGTTCCCGGCCCGAGGCCGATTTCCGCGGCGTCGGCAGCGGTAATGGTGAGCTGGACATTACCGAATCGGTCCACGGTCAGAACCTCGCCCTCGGCGATGGAATCGTGGATCAGCCTTTCCGGGACGGGCAGCGTGACCAGATCGGCGACATCGATTTCCGCTCCGGTCGCGGCCAGTTCCGTGCCGCCCGCCAGATGCGCGGCGACCGGCATGAAGATATCGCGGCCGTGAAAGGTCGCCGCGACCTTGGCCAGCCACAGCTCGCGGTTGGTCAGGCTGAAGGCGCGCGCCGCGCCGCCCGACGCCGTCGCGGCCCAGGAGAGCAGGCCGTTGTCGGGGCCGACGAACACCGAATCTCCCGCCGCCACCGCGACGCCGCGCCGGGCCGTGCCGACGCCGGGATCGACCACCGCCACGTGCACGGCCGGCGGCAGGTAGGGCACGGTCTGGGCCAGCACGGCCGCGCCGCGCCTGACGTCTCCGGGCGGGACCAGGTGGGTCACGTCGATGATGCTGGCGTGCGGCGCGATCCGGGCGGCCACGCCGTGGCAGGCGGCGACGAATCCGTCTTCGAGCCCGTAGTCGGTGAGGAAGCTGAGGTAGCGAAAACGGGTCACGAACGGTGAGCGTACGCGGAGGCGACAGCCCGGTGCGGGCAGGGTACGTTGGGAGGGTCATGGCGCGAGAGGAGGCCGCATGTCCGGGTTGTCCGAACGCGACATGCGGATCCTCGCGTTCGAGCGGCGCGGATGGCGGTCACCGGGCGTCAAGGAGCAGGCCATCGCCGAGGTGCTCGACATCCCGGCTACCAGGTACTACCAGCTGCTCAACGAGCTGATCGACCGGCCCGAGGCGCTCGCCTTCGACCCGGCGCTGGTCAAGCGCCTGCGCGCCCAGCGCGCCCGGCGGCAGCGCATCCGTTCTCCCCGGGGCCGGTCTGCGTGACGCGCCTGCCGCGGGCGGTCACCCCCGAGGGGCAGGCCGGGCTGGACGCGCTGCTCAGCCCGCCCGCGGCAGGCGCTGATCGCCACGGACTTCGACGGCACGCTGGCGCCGATCGTGGCCGACCCCCGGGCGGCGCGCGCCCACCCCGGGGCGGTGCCCGCGTTGAGGCGGCTGGCCCGGGCGGTCGGCACGCTCGCGGTCATCACCGGCAGGCCCGCCGCGGAGGCGGTCGCCTACGGCGGGCTCGACGCCGTTCCCGGCCTGATCGTGCTCGGTCACTACGGCTGGCAGCGCTGGCAGGACGGTGAGCTGGCCGGGCCGGACTCCCCGGCCGCGGTGCAGGCCGCGCGCCAGGTGATGCCGGACGTGCTCAGCAGCGGCGGGCGCCGCCGACGGCACCTGGGTCGAGGACAAGGGGCACGCGCTGGCCGTGCACACCCGCCGCACGGCCGACCCGGAATCGGCGCTGCGGCTGCTCCGCGGCCCGCTGGGCGACCTGGCCGCCCGGCTGGGACTGGCGGCCGAACCGGGCCGGATGGTCATCGAGCTGCGACCGCCGGGCATGGACAAGGGCGCCGCGCTGACCGGCCTGGCCCGGGAACGCGCCGCGGATGCGGTCATGTTCTGCGGCGATGATCTCGGCGACCTGCCCGCCTTCGCCGCCGTACGCGCCCTGCGCGCGGAAGGCATCCCGGGTTGTGCCGTGGCCAGCGCCAGCGCCGAGTCCTTGCAGGTCGCGGCCGAGGCCGACCTGGTGGTGGAGGGACCGGAGGGGATCGTGGCGCTGCTGGCCGCGATCGCGGCCGAAGTAGAGGCTCGCCGGGCCGCAGGATCTCGTCCCGCTGCGGTCGCGGATAGTGCCGTGGCGTCGCCGGTAGGCCCCGGCGCGCGCCAGGCGTCGTTCCAGTGAGGCCAGCTGATCCCCGAGCCAGCGGGCGGGCGGGCTGGCCGCGGCGGTGGCGGCCAGCGCCGCGGTCCGGCGGCGGCGTTCGGTCTCCGGCATGGCCAGCGCCTGGTGCAGGGCCGCGGCGGTCTCGCTGACGTCGTACGGGTTGACCAGCAGCGCGGCGTCGTCCAGGGTCGCGGCGGCGCCCGCCTCGCGGGACAGCACCAGCGCGCAGCCGCGTTCGGACAGCACCGGTCCCTCCTGCGCGACCAGGTTCATGCCGTCTCTGACCGGGTTCACCAGCAGCACGTCGGCCACCGCGCAGGCGGCGAGCGACCGGGGGTAGTCGTCCTTCACCTCGAGGATCAGCGGATTCCAGTCCGGCGTGCCGAACTCCGCGGTGATCTCCGCCGCGATCTGCCGCATCTGCTCGGTGTAGGCGCGGTACTCCGGCACGTCCGACCGGGACGGATAGGCGAAGGCCAGATGGACCACCCGGCCGTGCCACTCGGGCCGGGTGGCGAGCAGTTCGCGGTACGCGGTGAGGCCGCGCACGATGTTCTTGGACAGCTCGGTCCGGTCGACCCTGACGATCAGTTTCCTGCCCCGGGCCACCTCGCCGAGGGCAGCGACGTGCGCCCGCACGTCGCTCGGCCTGGGCCCGGGCCCGCAGCGTGAGGGCGTCCACGCCCAGCGGATGAACGGCCACCTCGGTGACGTGCCCGCGGTGGATGACCCGCCCGGCCGGGTCGGCGCCGCGGCCGGCCCGGCTCACCTCCGCGCCCAGGATGGCCTCGCAGCAGTCGAGGAACGCGTCGGCCCACCGGTCAGGCGTGAAAGCCGACGTGGTCCGCGCCGAGCATGCCGTCGAGCACGGCCTCGCCCACCTCCGCGGGCAGCACCCGGTAGTAGTCGGGCGGCGCCCAGGGCGTGTGCGAGAAGTGCGCGATGCGGGCCTCCGCGCGGGCGCCGCCGAGCTTGTCCCGCAGCATCCGCGGCGCCAGGGTGAGGTGGTAGTCCTGGATCAGCGCGCGGACGCTGGCTGAGGGCGCGATCGGCCGCCGCCTCGTCGGCCATCGCGTCGGCGAAAGCCTCGTTGTAGGCCAGGTAGGCCACCCAGTCCCGGCGGAACTCGCGGCCGAACTGGGGCTGGTTCGGGGTGTCGAACAGCAGGTGCTGGACGAACCACAAGACGGAGTTCGCCACGTTGTTGTAGGCCCGGTCGAAGGTGTCCCGCGGGATGTCCAGCATCCGCACCGGAACGTCACCGGGTTCTTCGCGGCTCGACGGCCCGCCGGCTGTGCGACCGCCCGGTCCGCGTCGCTGAGCGCCGCGCAGATCCAGCTGACCTCGGCCTCCGGCGTTATCGCCGCCAGTCCCTCGGCCACCCCGGCGACCAGGCCGCCCCCGCCGCGCCGGCCGGTCAGCGCGCCGTCCGCGCCGAACTGGTACGACACCGGACCGCGGTTGGACGCGACCAGAACCCGTTTCTCCATAGTCCGGCAGGCTAGCCGAGGCGATCCCGGGGGCACGGCATCCCCCCGAGTCCAGAGGGACCCGAGGGATCAGAGAGGCTAGGAGGGCCAGGGAGCAAGGGGCAGGAGGCGGGGGATCCCGCGGCCGCCCCGGGGCAACACAGTCCCCCTCCGGAGTTGCTGTACGCTTATCTCGTTTGGGACACAACTGAATAACGCTCATCCAGAGGGGTGGAGGGATCGGCCCTGTGAAGCCCCGGCAACCTATCGCGCATCTATGCCCGTCTCGGGCGGCGAGGCGCGTGACACGGTGCCAAGTCCGGCCCGCGGTCAAGGCGACCGCTGGGAAAGATGGGGAAGGAAGGCCTCGCCGGTGACCACAGCAACACCACGCACATCTGACGCAGCTCCCGGGTTCGGCTACGCCACCGGGTTGTCCTGCCGCGAATGCGGCCAGGTCTACGAACTCGGCCCGTTGTACGCCTGCGCCGAGTGCTTCGGCCCGCTCGAGGTCCGTTACGACTACCCGCGGCTGGACCGTTCCGCCATTGAGGCCGGCCCGGCCGAACATGTGGCGGTACGCGCCGCTCCTCCCGGTGCCGCCCGACATCGCGAGCCGGCCCACGACGGAGCCCGGCTACACCCGGCTGATCCGGGCCGACAACCTCGCCCACGCGCTGGGCATGCGCAGGCTCTGGATCAAGGACGACCGGGGTAACCCGACGCATTCGTTCAAGGACCGGGTGGTCGCGGTGGCCCTCGCCGCCGCCACTGAGCTGGGCTTCAAGGTGCTGGCCTGCCCGTCGACCGGCAACCTGGCCAACGCGGTGGCAGCCGCGGCGGCCCGGGCGGGCATCCGTTCCGTGGTGCTGGTGCCCGCCGACCTCGAGCCGGAGAAGATCCTCCTCACCTCGGTCTACGGCGGCACGTTCGTCACCGTGGACGGCACCTACGACGACGTGAACCGGCTCGCGTCCGAGCTCGCCGGCGAGCACGAGGACTGGGCGTTCGTCAACGTGAACGTGCGGCCGTACTACGCCGAGGGATCGAAGACCCTCGGCTTCGAGATCGCCGAGCAGCTCGGCTGGCGGCTGCCGGACCAGGTCGTGGTGCCGATCGCCTCCGGCGCGCAGCTGGTGAAGGTGGACAAGGGGTTCGGCGAGCTGACCTCGCTCGGCCTGGTCCCGGAGACCCCGTGGCGGGTGTTCGGCGCCCAGGCGACCGGCTGCGCGCCGGTCTCGGAGGCGTTCGCGGCCGGGTACGACGTGGTACGCCCGGTCCGGCCGGCCACGATCGCCAAGTCGCTGGCCATCGGCAACCCGGCGGACGGGCCGTACGCGCTGGACGTGGTGCGGCGCACCGGCGGCGCGATCGCCGACGTCAGCGACGAGGAGATCGTCGACGCTATGCGGCTGCTCGCCTCGACCGAGGGCATCTTCGGCGAGACCGCGGGCGGCGTCACCCTCGCCGTGCTGCGCAAGCTGCTGGCGGCCGGCCAGCTTGACCCCGGGGCGGAGACCGTGATCATCAACTCGGGCGACGGGCTGAAGACGCTGGACGCGATCGCCGGGGTGGTGGACGTGCCCGCCCCGATCAGGCCGACCCTCGAAGCCTTCCAGGAGGCAGTCCCGTGACTGTGCTGGTTCGCATCCCGACCATCCTGCGCTCCTACACCGCCGGCGCGGCCGAGGTGACCACCGCGGAGGGCACCCTGCGCGAGGTCATCGCCGGCCTGGACGCCGCCTTCCCCGGCCTCGGCGGCCGGATCCTCGACGAGGGCGGCCAGCTGCGCAGGTTCGTCAACGTCTACGTCGGCGAGGAGGACGTGCGGTTCGCGCAGGGACTGGACACTCCGGTGGCGGCGGGAGCGCGGGTTTCCTTCATCCCCGCGGTGGCCGGCGGCGCGCCGCGGACCTCGGAGAAAACCCCTGTCCGGCGGGGCTGACCTGAGCCAGATGGCGTGATTGGGGGGTAAGTGGCGTCAGACGCGCTCGGTTCAGGGTAAGGTCAGTTCCGGTCGCCGTCGGACGGGACGGGTTCGCGCGCTAGCACGCAGCCGCTCTCACCGGTTCGCGATCGACGGGTTCCGCGGTGGACAAGGGCGGGGCTCGAGGCCCGAGCGCAGTTAGGGAGTTGTTTGGAATGGCTCAGGGCACCGTCAAATGGTTCAACCCGGACAAGGGATACGGCTTTATCGCCGTCGACGGTGGCAAGGACGTCTTCGTCCACTTCTCGGCTATCCAGTCGGATGGCTACCGCACCCTCGAAGAGGGGCAGCGGGTCGAGTTCGAGATCACGCAAAGTGACCGGGGCGCGCAGGCCGACAAGGTTGTCGTGGTCTCGTAGGTTCGCTTGTGGCCCCGGATTCGGCCCGGGGCCACCGATCTGCCGGGTTCAGCTGGCGGCCCGGCCCCACAGGGGCCGGGCCCTGCTAGTCCAGGGGGGACGACCCCCCTGGAACCCCCGCATTCCCGCTGCGGTACTTCGCCGTAGTATCGCGGCGCCGGGGGGCTCTGCTCGTCCCCACGAGCCCACCCCAGACCCCCGCAGCCCGCGCGATGCCGCGCGATGGTTTGCACTCTCACCATGAGAGTGCTAAACATGGTGCTGGCACTCTCCTAGGGTGAGTGCCAGCATGATGGCGGGATCGGGCGATGAGGCACGACCTCGCGGCAGGAAGGGACTGTCCGCCGGGGGGTGCCGGCCGTCGCGGGCGTCGGCTCGATCCGCGCATACGCCACGGAGGACTGGAGCCTATGGCAGCGAAGATGATCGCGTTTGACGAGGACGCCCGGCGCGGCCTCGAACGCGGTATGAACCAGCTCGCCGACGCCGTGAAGGTAACCCTCGGCCCCAAGGGCCGGAACGTGGTGCTCGAGAAGAAGTGGGGCGCACCCACGATCACCAACGATGGCGTGTCCATCGCCAAGGAGATCGAGCTCGAGGACCCGTGGGAGAAGATCGGCGCCGAGCTGGTCAAGGAAGTAGCGAAGAAGACCGACGACGTGGCCGGGGACGGCACCACGACGGCGACCGTGCTGGCCCAGGCGCTGGTGCGCGAGGGCCTGCGCAACGTCGCGGCGGGCGCCAACCCGATGTCCCTGAAGCGGGGCATCGAGGCGGCCGTCGAGCGGGTCAGCGAGGAGCTGTCCAAGCTGGCCAAGGACGTGGAGACCAAGGAGCAGATCGCCTCCACCGCGTCCATCTCGGCCGGGGACACCGCGATCGGCGAGATGATCGCCGAGGCGATGGACAAGGTCGGCAAGGAAGGCGTCATCACCGTCGAGGAGTCCAATACCTTCGGCCTGGAGCTCGAGCTCACCGAGGGCATGCGGTTCGACAAGGGATACATCGCCCCGTATTTCGTCACCGACCCCGAGCGGCTCGAGGCGGTCCTGGAAGACCCGTACATCCTGGTGGTGAACTCCAAGATGTCGGCGAACAAGGACCTGCTGCCGCTGCTGGACAAGGTGGTGCAGTCCGGCAAGCCGCTGGTCATCATCGCCGAGGACGTCGAGGGCGAGGCCCTGGCGACCCTGGTGGTGAACAAGATGCGCGGCCTGTTCAAGTCGGTGGCGGTCAAGGCCCCCGGCTTCGGCGACCGGCGCAAGGCCATGCTCGGTGACATCGCCATCCTGACCGGCGGCCAGGTCATCAGCGAGGAAGTCGGCCTCAAGCTGGACAACGCGGACCTGGACGTGCTCGGCCGGGCCCGCAAGGTCGTGGTCACCAAGGACGAGACCACGATCGTGGACGGCGCCGGGGACCCGGACCAGATCTCCGGCCGGGTCAACCAGATCCGCACCGAGATCGACAACACCGACTCCGACTATGACCGGGAGAAGCTGCAGGAGCGGCTGGCCAAGCTGGCCGGCGGCGTCGCGGTCATCAAGGCCGGGGCGGCGACCGAGGTCGAGCTGAAGGAGCGCAAGCACCGCATCGAAGACGCGGTGCGCAACGCCAAGGCCGCGGTCGAGGAAGGCGTCGTCGCCGGCGGCGGCGTGGCCCTCCTCCAGGCGGGCCGGATCGCCTTCGAGAAGCTCGACCTGAGCGGAGACGAGTCGACCGGCGCGTCCATCGTGCGCCGGGCGCTGGAGGAGCCGCTCAAGCAGATCGCGGTGAACGCCGGCCTCGAGGGCGGCGTGGTGGTCGAGAAGGTCAAGACCCTGGCTGCGGGCCACGGCCTGAACGCGGCGACCGGTGAGTACACCGACATGTTCAAGGCCGGGATCATCGACCCCGCGAAGGTCACCCGCTCGGCGCTGCAGAACGCGGCCTCGATCGCGGGCCTGTTCCTCACCACCGAGGCCGTGATCGCGGAGAAGCCGGAGAAGGAGAAGGCCCCCGCCATGCCGGGCGGCGGCGGCGACATGGACTTCTGATCCGAGAAGTCACGGCAAGGCCAACGGCCCGGGGGCCCTCCCCGGGCCGTTTGGCGTCAGGTCCAGGTTAGCGCTGGGTATGCGCCGGCGTAACGAAGCTGCGATCCGGTGTCCCGGACCGATAGCCTTAGATCTGCCCATAGCATCCTGTCGGTCACCTGATCGCTGGTTGTTGTTAGTTCTCTCAACGTGAGGTCTGCGCGTGCCTACCGGCAAGGTCAAGTGGTACGACTCCGACAAGGGGTATGGCTTCCTCGCCCGCGACGACGGCGGCGAGGTCTTCGTGCATTCATCGGCGTTGCCTGCGGGGACGACCGCGCTTCGCCAGGGGCAGCGCGTGGAGTTCGGGGTCGCCGAAGGCCGCCGCGGAGCGCAGGCACTCCAGGTGCGGGTCCTCGAGCCGCCGCCCACCGTCGCGGCCACCAAGCAGGCCCGCAAGAAGCCGGATGAGATGATCGTCCTCGTCGAGGACCTGATCAAGCTGCTCGATGACGTGTCGACGACATATCGCCGCGGCAAGCACCCGGACGCCCGGGACGCGAAGAAGATCGCCGCCGTGCTCCGCGCCGTCGCCGACGACATCGAGCCTTAGCGCCTGCTCCGGGGCCGGGGGACAGGCTGGGGCTCGGATTCCGCGCGCTGCGCGAGGACCCGGCGCCTGCGGCGCGCGACGATCAGGACCAGTGCGGCGGTCAGCAGCGCCGCGGCGATGGCCAAGCCCGCCTGACCGTTGCCGAGGATCGACACGAGCACCCCGGCCAGGCCGCCGGCCACGTTGGCCACCTGGTTGAGGGTCTCGGAGACCGCGAAGGTCGACGACCGGATCTCGTCGCCGATCTCCCGCTGCACGATCGAGTCCTGGGCCAGCTTGGCCAGGCTGGCGCACAGAATGGCGGCGAACGCCACGGCGATCACCGTTCCCAGGCTGAAGAACCAGGCGGCGGCGGCCGCGACCACCGGGGCCACGGTGAGCACGGCGAACATGATCAGCTGCGGGGCCCGGGAGCCGAGCCAGGAGCCGATAGCCATCGCGACGATGCTGCCCGCCGCGACGGCGACCGCCAGGGTGGCCAGCGCGAAGTTCTTCGAGACGCCGAAGTGCTCGGTCTTCAGCAGGAACGCGAAGAAGAAGAACGTGTAGCCGGAGAAGGCGCGCAGCACGGCGTTGCCGGTCATCGCCTCCGCGACTACGGGACCCACCCGGCTCAGCGTCCGCCACCGCCCCGAGCCGTTCGCGGTCCTGGACGCGGCGGGCGCCGGAGGTCCGGGCGGCAGGGCCGCGGTTCCGTCCGGCAGCGTGCGGTCCGCCTCCGGGCCATGCCACGGGTCGCTGTCGGGTCTGCGGGGGTATCGCCCCGGTCCGTTCGGATAAGAATCGGGCGGCGGCGCGGCCCGGCGGTCGGTCTCCCGCGGTGGCCGACCGTCGGCGGCGGGCGGGACGGCCGCGTCGGGGACCGGCGGGGTATCCACCTGGTCCGGCAGCCGCAGCGCGAGGACCATGGCCGCGAGATACACCACCATGCCGACCCGGAGCACCCAGGCGGCGCCCCCGGTCACCTGGACGCCTTCCGCGAGCCCCGCGGCGATCGTGGCCGCGATCACCGCGATCAGCTGCGACCGCGCGTTGGCGGTGACCAGGGTGATCTGCTCGGGCAGCAGCCGTGGCGCGACCGACGCGCGGACCACGCCGTAGGCCTTCTGCAGCACGAGCACGCCGAAGGCGGCGGGCAGCAGCGTGATCGGGTTGCTGACCGCCGCCGACATCGCGTAGCACAGCAGGCCGCGGGCCAGCAGCGTGCCGGCCAGCAGGTACTTGCGGCCCTGCTGCACCCGGTCCAGCGCCGGCCCGATGAACGGCGCCAGCACCGCGAACGGGGCCATGGTGACGACCAGGAACAGCACCACCTTGCCCCGGGCCTGGTCCACGGAGGTGTTGAAGAAGATCGTCCCGGCCAGGGCCACGATGACGAAGGCGTCCCCGGCGCCGCTGGCCGCGGTGAGCTCGATGAGCGTGGACAGCCCGGTCCGGCCGGCGCCCGACGCGCTGGTCACCCGGTGGACCAGGCCGCCGGTCTTGCGGGTGCCGGCTGCGACCGCGCCGGTCGTGGCGCGGGCCGCGCTCCCGGTCCGGCGCAGCGCCTCGGACATCCCCATGTAACCAGTATTCTTGGTAGCTGCCACTGCGGCGAGTCCGGCGTCGCCGCAATCGACACGTAACGATACCGCGCAATCATGAGTGAGAATCGGTGACCGTGAGTTCTACCCGCACCCGCACCAAGGAACCGGATCAGGTCTGCGCGGAGGCCGTCGACCTCGCCCGGGCCGCCGTCGTCGAGATCGGTGGAGCCCTCCCTCGTGGGCAAGCACCTCGGGTTCTCGCCGAGGGCGAGCGCGTCCGTCACCCACCTGTTCGCCTGCGAGGACCCGGCCTACGCCGGGTGGCGATGGGCGGTGACGGTCGGCCGCGCGCCGAGGTCCAAGACGGTCACGGTCAGCGAGACGGTGCTGCTGCCCGGGCCCGGCGCCCTGCTCGCCCCGCCCTGGGTGCCGTGGCAGGACCGGCTGCGCCCGGGCGACCTGGGGGTCGGGGACCTGCTGCCTGCCCCGCCCGACGACGAACGGCTCGTCCCGCTGGTGACGCTGGAAGGCGACGACGCTGTGATCGACTGGCACTCCGAGGACGAGGGCCCGGCTGAGCCAGCCGAGCTGCCCGCCCCCGGACGCTCCCGCGTGCTGTCGGCCGCCGGCCGCGAGAGCGCCGCCGCGCGCTGGTACGCCAGCGAGCACGGCCCGCGGACGCCGCTGGCCCACGCGGCGCCCGCGCACTGCGTCAGCTGCGGTTTCTTCGTGCCGTTGAGCGGCGAGCTCGGCCGGCTGTTCGGTGCCTGCGCGAACGCCTACGCGCCCGACGACGGCCGGGTGGTCTCGGCCGACCACGGCTGCGGGGCCCACTCGGAGTCGGTGATCTGGCTGGCGACGGCCCGGGCCATCTCGCCGGTTATCGACGAGTTCGGCTACGACATGGTTGACTTGCCGGGCGTGTCGGTCGAGGAGACGGTGTTCGAGCCACTCTCGCGCGGCGCCGACTGAGCCGCGGCCCGCTTAGCCGCGGCCTGGGCCCGGGCGCGCTTGTACCGCGGCACGTACCACAGGCCGAACAGCCCCATCACCAGCCCGGTCGCGCAGGTCCAGATCCACCACCGGGCATCGGCAGGCAGGCTGCCGCGCACGATGAGCAGCACGATCAGCGCCAGCGCCCAGCCGACGGTGATGCTGCCGGTGACCAGCTGATCGTTCGCCTCCAGCGGCGGCGGCGGTGCCTGGCGGGATTCCTTCACCCCTCCAGGCTATGAGGTGGCGCCGCTGGCTTGCTGCGGGCGGTCGGCGAGCGTGATGTACTTAATCCACGCCCGCTCTGCGCCGATGAGGTTCACGATGATGACAGTCACCCAGACCAGGACCGATGCCGGCCTGGCCACCGCGCTGCGGATCTCGGTGAGCAGGCTGGCCCGGCGCCTGCGGGCCCAGCGCACGGCTTCGGGCCTGACCGAGGCGGTGCTGTCGGAGACCCAGCTGGCCGCCTTGTCGGCCCTGGAGGTCCACCAGGCCATGACCCCCGGCGAGCTGGCCGAGCACGAGAAGGTGCAGCCGCCGTCCATGACCCGCGTCATCGCCGTCCTCGAGGAGCGCAACCTGGTACTCAGGTCACCGCACCCGACGGACCGGCGCCAGGTCATCCTCACCGTCACCGAGGAAGGCCGGGCGGTGGTGCAGCGCGTACGGCGCAGGAAGGACGCGTGGCTGGCCCGGCGGCTGGCCGAGCTCACCGCCGAGGAACGGGCCACGCTCCGGGCGGCGGTGCCGATCCTGGAGAAGCTCAGCCAGTCCTAGGCTCGGGATCCGGCGGGCGCAGCGGCCAGCTCCCGAGCGTGGCGTAGCGAGGGTGCTCGGTCGCGCCCAGGCGGCTGCGGACCAGGTGGATACGGTCCGCGGTCCACGGCGGCCCCTGGTAGCCGGCCAGCGCGGCGACGAGCTCGGTGACGTCGGCGGGCATACGGCAGCGCGCGAGCGTCAGGTGGGGCCGGAACCGGCGGCCCTTGTCGGGCGGGGGAGCGCCCGCACGGCTCGCGCCCGCGGCCACGGACTCGGCCAGGTGAGCCAGCGCCCCGCGGTCACCGGACAATCCGCTCCAGAGCACGTTCGCCCGGGTCGCGGCGGGGAAGGCGCCGGCCCCGCTGAACGCGAGCCGGAAGGCGTGATAGCGGCGCGCGGCGCGCTCGAGCCGCGGCAGCAGCCGGGCCGCGGCGACCTCGTCGACCTGGCCCAGGAAGGCCAGGGTGACGTGCCAGGCTTCCCGGCTGGTCCAGCGCAGGTCCTGCCGTCCGGCGCCGGAGCGGCCCGGCCAGGGCGTCGAGATCGTCGAGCACGGCCGCGGGAGGAGCGATGGCCACGAACAGCCGCATCGGCTCCCCCGGCGCCGCGGTGCTGGTCCGTCCGGGCGTCCGCCGGTTTAAACCGGTCCGCTCGGACGGAGCATGCTCGCCGAGGTGCGTCTCGTCACCCATGTACCCACCTCGGATCGCGTCTCGCCTGTCGGTCATCCGTCAGCTCAGCCATTATCCGGCGATACGGGTGACCACGTAGTCGATGCAGGCGGTGAGGGCCTCCACGTCCGCGGGATCGACCGCGGGGAACATCCCGATGCGCAGCTGGTTGCGTCCCAGCTTCCGATAGGACTCCGTATCCACGATTCCGTTCGCCCGCAATGCTGCTGCTACGGCGTCGGCGGACAGCCCATCGGCCAGGTCGATGGTGCCGACAACCGGCGAGCGTTGCGCGGGATCGGCGACGAACGGATTCGCGTAGGCTGCCTTCTCCGCCCACGTATACAGTATGGCAGCCGAGCGCGCGGTACGGGCGGCGGCCCACTCCAGGCCGCCCTGGCCGAGCATCCATTCGACCTGATCAGCAAGCAGGAACAAGGTCGCCACCGCCGGGGTGTTGTACGTCTGGTCCAGAGCCGCGTTCTCCAGCGCCACCCGCAGTGAGAGGAAGTCGGGGATGTACCGTCCGCTCGCCGCGATCTCGCCGACCCGCTCCACCGCCGCCGGGGACATCAGGGCGATCCACAGCCCGCCGTCCGAGCCCAGGCCCTTCTGCGGGGCGAAGTAGTAGGCGTCGAACTCCCCGGCCTGCACGGCCAGGCCAGCCGCGGCGCTGGTCGCGTCGACCAGGACCAGCGCTCCCGGGTCGGCGCCGGGCACGCGGCGCACCGGCATCGCCACGCCGGTCGAGGTCTCGTTGTGAGTCAGCGCGTATGCATCCGCCCCGGGCTCTGGCCACGGCGCCGGGTGCGTCCCGGGAGCGGACTCCACCACGGTGGGCGCGGACAGCCACGGGGCCCGCCCGGCGATGGCGGCGAACCTAGCCGAGAACTCGCCGAAGCTCAGGTGCTGCGAGTGCCGTCGGACCAGCCCGAACGCCGCCGCGTCCCAGAAGGCGCTGGTACCGCCGTTGCCGAGCACGACCGTGTAGTCGCCGGGCAGCCCGAACAGCTCAGCCAGCCCGGTGCGGACCCGGTGCACCAGGGACCTGACCGGCGGCTGGCGGTGCGAGGTACCGAGGTACGTGCGGCCCGAGCTGGCCAGCGCGGCCAGCTGCTCGGGACGGATCTTGGCCGGGCCGCTGCCGAACCGGCCGTCCTTCGGCCGCAGGCCCGCGGGGATCACCAGATCGCTCATTGTGGCAGCTTACCGGCGGGCCTCCGCAAATAGCTTGCGCACCTCCCCAACCCCCTTCACTGGCGGTCGAAGACCTCCGCCGCGCCGGGCACGTCGCGGACCGGCCGGGGCGGGGGACCGACGTAACGCGCGGCCCGCCGGACCAGCCGGCCCGTCTGCTTCTGCTCGAGGATGTGGGCCGCCCAGCCCGCCGTCCGCGCGCAGGTGAACATCGAGGTGAACATGTGCGCCGGGACCCCGGCGAAGTCCAGCACGATGGCCGCCCAGAACTCCACGTTGGTCTCGAGTACCCGGTCCGGGCGCCGGGCGCGCAGCTCGGCCAGCGCCGCGCTCTCCAGGGCCAGCGCCACCTCGTAACGGGGTGCGCCGAGTTCCTTGGCCGTGCGGCGCAGCACCCGGGCGCGGGGGTCCTCGGCCCGGTACACCCGGTGCCCGAATCCCATCAGCCGTTCGCCCCGGTCCAGCGCGGACGTCACGTACTGCTCGGCGTCCCCGGTCCGTTCGACCTCCTCGATCATGCCCAGGACCCGGGCCGGCGCGCCGCCGTGCAGCGGCCCGGACATCGCGCCGACCGCCCCGGACAGCGCGGCGGCCACATCGGCCCCGGTCGACGCTATGACCCGGGCGGTGAAGGTGGAGGCGTTCATGCCATGCTCGGCCGCCGACGTCCAGTACGAGTCGACCGCCTTGATGTGCCGCGGATCGGGTTCGCCGCGCCACCGGATCATGAAGCGCTCGGTGATCGTGGCAGCCTCGTCCACCCGCCGCTGCGGGACCATCGGCAGCCCGACCCCGCGCGCGGCCTGGGCCACGAAGGACAGGGCCATGACCGAAGCCCGGGCCAGGTCCTCGCGGGCCTGCTCGTCGCTGATGTCGAGGAGCGGGCGCAGCCCCCAGGCGGGCGCCAGCATGGCCAGGGCGCTCTGCACGTCGACCCGGATGTCTCCGGAATGGACGGGGATCGGATAAGGCTCGGCCGGCGGCAGCCCCGGCGCGAACGCGTTGTCGACCAGGAGACCCCAGACATGCCCGTAGGAGACATGACCGACGAGTTCCTCGATGTCGACTCCCCGGTAGCGGAGCGCGCCGCCCTCTCTGTCAGGCTCCGCGATTTCGGTCTCGAAGGCGACGACTCCCTCGAGCCCCGGCTTGAAATCCGGCATCGGCGGTTTCCTCTCTTCCTCGTGGGCTCCCGGGGCAACTCGCGTCGTGTGCTGGGCCCTGGGGACCCCATGAGAACCATAAGGCCCCGAAGCACCTGGACAGGCAACGGCCTGCTTCTGTAAAGATCAGTACTCATGGACACGACACGGAGTGATCCCGGCCTGGAAACCCTGTCCGAGGACACGCTGGCCGGCGACCCCATGACGCAGTTCGCCGGGTGGCTGGCGCAGGCCCAGGAGGGGGGCATCCCCGAGCCGACCGCAATGGTGCTCGCCACCACGTCCGCGGGCGGCCGCCCGCGGGCCCGGACCGTGCTGCTGAAGGCGCACGGCCCGGAAGGCTTCACGTTCTACTCCAACCGGACCTCGCGCAAAGGCCAGGACCTGCAGGTGCATCCCCGGGCGTGTGCCGTCTTCCCCTGGTACGCACTGGGCCGCCAGGTGACCGCCGAAGGCGGCGTGCGCATGATGTCGCAGGCCAGCAGCGAGCCGTACTTCAGGTCCAGGCCCCGCGGGTCGCAGATAGGCGCCTGGGCCAGCAGGCAGTCGCAGGTCATCGGCTCCCGCGCGGAGCTCGACCGCCGTGCCGGGGAACTGGAGCAGCGCTGGCCGGGGGACGTCCCGATGCCCGATTTCTGGGGCGGGTGGGTGCTCGTCCCCGAGACGGTCGAATTCTGGCAGTCGGGCGCCTGCCGGCTGCATGACCGGCTGCGCTACCGGCGGCACGGCGACGGCTGGATCATTGAGCGGCTTTCTCCCTAGGGGTCAGGCATCGGGTTCTCCGGCATAGCATCACAAGCAGGAGGATGAGAAGTTGACCGCCCATGGGCTCATCGACACCACGGAGATGTACCTCCGCACCATCTTCGAGCTCGAGGAGGAGGGCGTCACCCCGCTGCGCGCCCGGATCGCCGAGCGGCTGGGGCAGACCGGCCCGACCGTCAGCCAGACCGTGGCGAGGATGGAGCGGGACGGCCTGCTGCACGTCCTCGGCGACCGGCAGCTCGCGCTGAGCGATATCGGCCGGACGCTCGCCACCCGGGTGATGCGCAAGCACCGGCTGGCCGAATGCCTGCTGGTCGGGGTCATCAAGCTGCCCTGGGAGGAAGTGCACATCGAGGCGTGCCGCTGGGAACATGTGATATCGGAAAGCGTCGAGCGCCGCCTGGTCGAGCTGCTCGGTTACCCGGTCCGGTGCCCGCACGGAAACCTCATTCCCGGCCTGTCCGAGCTGGGGCTCCCGGGTGAGGCACAAGAGAAGATGCGCGCGGAAATGAACGATACAGGTGAGGCGATGACAAAGGTCGCGTCCGCGGACACCGCGCAAGTCGTCATCCGGCGAATCGGCGAGCAAATTCAGAGTGATCTGAATCTGATGCTTAAACTCAAGCGCGTCGGGATACAACCCGGACGCGAGGTGATACTCATGGCGGGCAATGATGGTGTGCGCGTGACAGCTGGCGACTCGATTGACGGCAGCGTCACGGAACTCCCGAGCCCTATCGCCATGCATATTTTCGTTTCCCGGCCGGCCCGGAACCATTCGGCGGCCGAATCGTGATCATGTCGCCCGGTACCCCCCGCCGCGGGCTGAGGTGGAGGCTCGGCCATGACGAGCTGGGGTGAGGGCGCGTTCGACGCGTATCTCCCCGCGGACATGGTGCTCGGCCAGGCCGAAATCGGGGTCGTGGTCGCCGACCGGCTCAGCAACCTCCTGTTCGTCAACGAGTACGCGGCGCGGCTGTTCCGGATCACGGGCGACGTGAGCCGGCTGGCCGGCTCCTCGATCTTGTCTCTCGGCCTGTTCTCCGGCGATGACCTGCGCAAGATGGAAGACATCGCCGGGCAGATGCTGCGGGGCCGGCCCTGGGAGGGAACCATCGAAGCCACCCGCGGCGACGGGTCGCACGCACTCACGCGGGTGCTGGCCGTGCCATTGCGCCATCCAGGCGGCGACATCGACGGGATGGTGATCCTGGCCCGCGAGGCGAGCAAGCGGGACGGCCAGTTCCAGCAGGACCGGATCGCCCTGCTGGAGCGGGTGGGCGAGCGGCTGGCCGGCTCGCTCGAGATCGGGACCACGCTGAAGCACGTAGCGGAGATGCTGGTCCCGCAGTTCGCCGATCACTGCTTCATCGATCTGCTCCAGGGCGACCAGCTGTTCCGCCGGGTGATGCGGCACGCCAGCGGCTGGGTGCCGCCGCCCGGCACCTGGGCCCAGGTCGGCGAGCAGATCCACTACCCGGAGGGTCACTTCTGCCAGCAGGCGATGGCCCGCATGGACACGGTCGTGGTGACCGACCTGGACCTCGATCCCTACCCGGCGCCGAGCGCGGAGAGCATGGCGGCGGCCCGCGAGGCCGGGCTCACGTCGGTGGTAGCCGCGCCGCTGTACGCCCGGGGCGAGCTGCTCGGTGTCATGAGCCTGGCGCTGTCCCGGCTCAGCGACCGCGAGGAGCGCAACTATGACGCGCCCGACCGGGAGTTCATCGGCGCGATCGCCAGCCGGGTGGCCATCGCGATCGACAACTCGATGCTCTTCGAGACCGAACGGCAGACCGCCCTGGCCTTCCAGAAGAGCCTGCTCCCGCAGGTGATCCCGGACCTGGACGGCCTCGAGGTGGCCTGCCGCTACGTGCCGGCCAAGCCGCTGGAAACGCAGGGCCAGGGGATCCAGACGCAGGTCGGCGGCGACTGGTACGACATCATCCCGCTGGCCGCCGGGCGGGTCGGCATCGTCATCGGCGATGTGGAGGGACGGGGCGCGCGGGCGGCGGCGATCATGGGCCAGCTCCGCGCCGCGCTGCGGGCGTTCGCGCAGGATGAGAAGTCCCCGGCCGACATCATGCGCAAGCTCGACGAGTGGTGCCGGGCACTGGCGCCCGCCGACGAGGCCGGGGTCCCGCTGGCCGGCGATCCGCCCACGGTCAGCTGCATCTACATGATCTACGACGCGTGGTCACGGGAGCTGACCTTCGCCAACGCGGGCCACGACGCCCCGCTGATGATCAGCGGCGGCCAGTCCAGGCAGCTGGAGTTCCAGTACAAGGGCGTCCTGCTCGGCGTGCGCGGCAAGGGGATCCGCGGGCTGCCCACCTACAAGGAGCAGACGATCGCCGTACCGCCCGGGGCGATCCTGGTCTTCTACACCGACGGCCTGACCGACCGGCGGACCCGCGCCGACGGCTCCGGGCACTACACCGAGGCCGAAGCGGTCGAGATGCTGCAGCAGGCGGTCCGGGCCGCGGCCGCCAGCGGGGATGCCGACGCCGTGGCCACGGCGGCCGAGTTCGCGGTGCCGGGGGACATCGACGACGACATGGCCATCTTGGTGGTCAAGTCCTCGCCCTCCGAGCTCGCCTCGATCGAGCGTTCGTTTCCGGCCGAGCCGATCATGGTGTCCGAGGCCAGGCGGCTGGCCGCCCAGACCTTCGGCTCGTGGGGCATGGACGCCGAACAGGTCGACCTGGCCTGCCTGCTGGTCTCGGAGGTGGTCACCAACGCCGTGCTGCACGCGTCGATCACGCCGAGCCCGGGCCGGGAGCTTGATTTCGACCTCGACCCGGTGATCATGACGGCTCCGGTGGGCGCGCCCCGGGCCTCTCGGGTCCCGGAACCGGTACCCGCCCGCCCGGGTGGTCGGCCGACGGCGGTCAGGGCGGCCGCGGCCCCTTCCCGGGTGGGCGTGGGCGCCGCCGTGCCCGGCTGGGACGGCGCGCCGACGGAAGCGGTCCGCACCGGGGCCCGGGAGTTCGCGTTGCGGCTGCGGCGCGGGGTGAACGCCGTATGGGTCGAGGTGTTCGACCCCGACCTGCGGCTGCCCCGGATCCGGACCGCCGCGGAAACGGATGAGGGCGGGCGCGGCCTTTACCTGGTCGAACAGCTCGCGACCAGGTGGGGATCCCGGCCGACGACCGACGGCAAGGCGGTCTGGTTCGAGATGCCGCGCAGCGGCCACCGACGCTGAGGGGCCTTAATGGCCGTGCTGCGAGGAGGCCCACAGCAGCAGAACGACCACGACCACGATGACGATCGGGGCGATCCAGTTCTTGCCCGAGACGCTCAGTTTCATCTTGCCGCGCATGCGCGTATAGCCATACGCGATCACGATGCCGATCAACACCAGCAAGATGAGTCCGGACACGGCCGCCTCCTGAACCTGCGGTTTTTGCGAACCCGGTTTGAGCCTACGGCATTGCGGCCCATGGTGCGAAGCGACCGCCCCGAGCGCCGCGGACGGGTCGGGACGAAGGCGCGGCGGCGAGGTACGGTGGCAGGAGACCTGGATCCCGCCCGGCCGGGCCGGACAGGCGATCGGGCATGCGGCCGAGAAGCAAACGGAGGCATGATGGCGGAGGCGTTCATAGCCGGTGCGGTGCGCACCGCGATCGGCAAGCGGAACGGCGGCCTGGCCGGGATCCACCCGGTCGACCTCGGGGCCCACGCCCTGCGGGCGCTGGTCGACCGGACCGGTGTCGACCCTGGCGCTATAGACGACGTGATCATGGGCTGCGTCTCGCAGATCGGCCCGCAGACCGCCGACATCGCCAGGAACGCCTGGCTGTCGGCCGGCCTGCCGGAGAGCGTGCCCGGGGTTACCGTCGACCGGCAGTGCGGGTCCTCCCAGCAGGCCGTCCATTTCGCCGCCCAGGCCGTGATGTCCGGCACCCAGGACCTGGTGGTCGCAGCCGGGGTGGAGAGCATGAGCGTGGTCACCATGGGCTCGACCGTGACCTTGCCAGTCAAGGCGGGCATGCCGTCCCCGTGGGGGGAGGGCTGGCGAGAGCGCTACGGCAACCAGGAGATATCCCAGTTCCGCGGCGCGCAGCTGATGTGCGAGAAGTGGGACCTCAAGCGGAGCCAGCTGGAGGAGTTCTCGCTGGAGAGCCACCAGCGGGCGGTCCGGGCCATCGACGAGGGCCGGTTCGAGCGGCAGATAGCGCCGCTGGCCGGGGTCAGCCAGGACGAGGGCCCGCGCCGGGACACCTCGCTGGAGAAGATGGCCGGGCTGGCTCCGCTGCGCGAGGGCTGGGAGCTCACCGCCGCGGTCTCCTCCCAGATCTCCGACGGGGCGGCCGCGCTGCTGATCGCGTCGCGCGACGCGCTGGACCGGTACGGCCTGACGGCCATGGCCCGGGTGCACGCGCTGGCCGTGGTCGGCGCCGACCCGGTCATGATGCTGGCCGGACCGATCGGCGCGACGCAGAAGGTCCTGGCCAGGGCCGGGATGACGGTCGCGGACATCGACGTGTTCGAGATCAACGAGGCGTTCGCGCCGGTCGTGCTGGCCTGGTCCGACGAGCTCGGGGCGCCGCTGGAGCGGACCAACCCGAACGGCGGGGCCATCGCGCTCGGCCACCCGCTCGGGGCCACGGGCGCGATCTTGATGACCAAGCTCGTCCACGAGCTCGAGCGCACCGGCGGCCGCTTCGGCCTGCAGGCCATGTGCGAGGGCGGCGGGCAGGCCAACGCCACGATCATCGAGCGGGTCTAGGTTTCCGGTGTGCGCAGCACGTAGCCGGCGCCGCGGCAGGTGTGGATGAGCGGAGGGCCGAGCCGGCCGAGCTTGCGCCGCAGGTAACTTACGTACGTCTCGACGACCTGAGACTGGCCGGTGTAGCCCCAGCCCCATACGCTCCGCAACAGCTGCGTCTTGGATACGACCGTGCCCTGGTGCCGCATCAGGCAGGCCAGCAGCCGGAACTCGGTCGGCGACAGATCCACGGGCGTTCCGGCCCGGTGGACCGTCCAGCGTTCCTCGTCGAGCACCAAGTCGCCGGAGTGGAGCGGGCCCGGCCCGAGGACGGTGGCGTCCGCGGGGGCCGGGCCCGGCTGGGCGGTCAGGTTCACCAGTGCGTGCCCGAGTTCCCGTCGGCGGTGCCACTGGTGGTCTTGCTGGCGGTGCCGGTGGTCCCGCCGATGGCGCTGGTGCTGAGCGGGGTGAACAGGACCAGCTGAGCGTGCAGCGTCCGGTGCGAGCGCGTTCCGACGATGACGGCCAGGTCACCGCGGGCGAGCGAGTTCGTGGCCTGCCACGCGTTCATCGTGTAGGTGCTCGCCATCGGGGTCGGCATGGTGTTCGCCGGCATGGTCGCGGTCTGGTTCACCGTGGCGGTATTCCGCGTCACCGTGACCGTCACGGTCAGGTCGGTGTTGGCCACCTGGACGGTGACCGTCTGCGTCGCCGCGGCTGGCGTCAGCATGGCCGCGGCGGTGGTCGGGCTTCCGGCCAGCAGCGTGGTCGCCGGGACCATGTTGCCCGACTGCATGGCCTGCTGCGTCGCGGAGGTGCTCGCGGTCAGCGCCGCCGTGCCCGCCGTCGTGCTCGATACGTTCTGGAACTTCGTCCCGGCCGAGACCAGCCACAGGTGCAGGGACCCGTTGGCGGACTGCAAGATGATGAACTGCTTCGTGGCCAGGACCACGATGCCGCGCTGGATGTCGAGCGTCTTGCCGTTGTGCGAGGTCTGGCTGAAGCCCCGCATCGTGGTCATCTGGGCCAGCTGGGAGTATGTGCCCTGCCTGGAGGAGTTCCAGTCGCCCAGCGCGGTGGCGAGCATGGTTCCCTCGTTGCCGAACCGGGCGGTGTGGGCGGCCGGCGCCGCGGCGATCCCGGCGGAGTGGCTGCCGGCGGCCATGGCGACGCCTGCGATCGCGCCGCTGCCGAGCACGACCGCGGTCGCGATGCCGGCCCGGGTCTTCAGGGCTGCGGTGCGGTTCCTCCCGTAACGCCGATTGCGGGCCATCATGAAGTCCTCCTTCGGTGGACGTCGCGCCCGCTTCGCGCGTCCAGGTCTGAATGGGCGGGCCAATGAGGTACCGGATAGCCGGGGAGGGCCCCGTGGCTACCCCTGGCGGGGGGTGCCAGGGGGGTCGTCCCCCCGTGGCTAACACAGCCGGGGGGTGCCAGGGGGGTCGTCCCCCCGTGGCTAACACAGCCGATGGACGGCCCGTTCGTGTCCATGCGTTCGAGCGTGCCCCGCCCCGCCGGGCCCGCGCCCGGATTCGGGCCTCACGTAAGCAGTACGTTCGCGGCTTCACATGCTGGCGGGTGTGATCCGCGCCTCCGGCGCGGCACCAGGGAGGAGTTCAGCGCTCGGTTACATCTGCTCGGGAACAGGCACTCCGAGCAGGTCCAGGCCCTTGGTGAGCACGCGCAGCGTGAGGGCGCACAGCGCGAGCCTGCTCGCCCGCAGCGACGCCGGCTCGGCCTTCAGCACCGGGCACTGCTCGTAGAACGAGGTGAACAGGCTGGCCACGTCGAACAGGTACCCGGCCAGCCGGTGCGGCTCGGTGGTCTCGCCGACACCGGTGACGACGGCCCCGAAACCGAGCAGCCGCAGCGCCAGCGCCCGCTCCGCCGCGGCGGTGACCGCGACCCGCGATCCGCGGATGTCCGGGTCGGCCCCGGTGATGGGCACCGCGCCGGCCCGCCGGAAGATCGACCTGATCCGCGCGGCCGCGTACTGCAGATACGGGCCGGTGTTGCCGCGGAAGGAGATCATCCGGTCCCAGTCGAACACGTAGGCGCTCTCCCGGGCGGTGGACAGGTCGGCGTACTTGACCGCACCGATGCCGACCGCCTCGGCGATCGCGTCCAGCTCGGCCGGGTCGAACCGGGCCGGCGCCTCCAGCTCGTCCAGGATGCCGCGGGCGCGGTCCACGGCTTCGGTCAGCAGGTCGGCGAGCTGCACGTTGTCGCCCGACCTGGTGCGCAGCCGGCCGCCGTCGGGTGCGGATACCAGGCCGATCTGGGCGTGCTCGAACCGGGCGCCCGGCGGGATCCAGCCTGCCTGGGTGGCCACCGCGAAGACCATACGGAAGTGCAGCGCCTGGTCCGAGCCGACCACGTAGATCGCCCGATCGCACCCCAGCTCGTCGACCCGGTACCGGACCGTGGCCAGGTCGGTGGTGGCGTAGGTGTAACCGCCGTCGCTCTTGCGGATGATGAGCGGCAGTGGCCTGCCCTCGCGGCCGCTGAAGCCGGGCGGGAACGCGCACAGCGCGCCGTCGCTGTAGACCGCGATGCCCCTGGCTTCCAGGATGGCTACCGTCTCGGCCAGCAGGTCGTTGTAGAAGCTCTCGCCCCTGATGTCGGCGTCGGTGAGCGTGACGCCCAGGCGGCCGTAGATGCGGTGTAGGTAGTCCTCGGACATCTCGACGATCTCCCGCCACAGCTCCAGCGTGGCCGGGTCGCCGCCCTGCAGGTCCACGACCCGTTTCCGGGCCCGCTCCGCGAACGAGGGATCCGAGTCGAACTTACGCTGGGCCGCCTGGTAGAACGCGTTCGGGTCGGTTCGCAGCAGCGCCGCCTGCGGGGAGTTCTCGCCCACGTCGAGCAGGTACTCGATCAGCATGCCGAACTGAGTCCCCCAGTCGCCGACGTGGTTGTCCCTGATCACCCGGTGGCCGGCGAACTCCAGGGCGCGCACGATGGCGTCCCCGACGATGGTGGTGCGCAGGTGGCCGACGTGCATCTCCTTGGCGATGTTCGGGGAGGAGTAGTCCACCGCCACGGTCTGCGGCGAGGCCGCGGGCTCGAGCCCCAGCCTCGGATCGTCGAGCATGCGGGAGGCCTGGGCGGCGATCCAGTCGCCGCGCAGGGTGAAGTTGATGAAGCCCGGGCCGCTGACCTCCGGCGGCTCGGTCACGTCGGCCACGTCGAGCCGGCTGGCCAGTTCCGCGGCTACCTCACGCGGCGGGCGGCCCAGCCGCTTGGCCAGCGGGAGCGCCACGTTGGACTGGAAGTCCGCGAAGGAGGACGGCCGGATCAGCGGGTCGGCGGTGCCGAAGTCCGGGCCGAACGACGCCACGATGGCGTCGTGCACCCGTTGCGCGAGAACCTGCTGCGGATCGGCCATGGTTCAAGCCTATCGGCACCACGGGCGGCGGGCCCGTGAGGGCGCCGGGCGCCGGCCGGAATGGGACGCCGCCACGGTAACCGCAGCCCGGGCATTGAACGGCTAAGTAGGGACAGAATGCCCCGAATTAAAGAGGCGTTTAGAAGTTCCTGAGATTCCTGCGAATACTTCCTGCGAAGCATGGTAATTGTCTCAGCGGGAGAAAGGCGGGTGGAGAATCGGAACCTGCGAGGCTTCCGGAGCGTAAATAAACGTGGGAAGCGGTTCTGGCCGAGCAGCTACCGGGGGCGCGGCCAGGTCGGGGGGAACCGCTGGGTAGCGGGTGTCATCAGGGCTATTCGCGCGCGAAGCGGCGCCTTCGTCCGTGCCGCGCGCACAACGAGGGAGAAGGCGCGTGACAGACATCCAGCAGGTCGTCCCGTCGGCCCGGTCAGCTGGCCGCGGGTTCCATGCTTACTCGGCGAAACACCTGGACATGCTCGCAGCGCGGGCCGGCCTGGCGCCGGACGAACGGCTGGCCGTGCGAGCCGTGGCGGCGGTGCTCCCGTTCCGGACGAATTCCTACGTCATCGAGAACCTGGTCGACTGGGACGCGGCTCCGGACGACCCGATCTACCGCCTCGTTTTCCCCCAGCCGGACATGCTGCCCGCGGCCGACGTGCGGCGGCTGGCCCGCCTGATCGAAACCGGGGCGCCGGAGGCGGCGCTGCGCGCCGCCGCGCACGAGATCCGGATGCGGCTCAACCCGCACCCGGCCGGGCAACTGCTGCTGAACGCGCCGAACCTGCACGGCAGGCCGCTGCCCGGCGTGCAGCACAAGTACCCGGAGACCGTGCTGTTCTTCCCCCGGCAGGGCCAGACCTGCCATGCGTACTGCACCTACTGCTTCCGGTGGGCGCAGTTCGTGGACGAGCCGGACCTGAAGATGGCCACGGACGACATCGGCACGCTGGTCGCCTACCTCGGCCAGCACCCGGAGGTGACCAGCGTCCTGATCACCGGCGGGGATCCGATGATCATGGGCGAGCCGGTGCTGCGGCGCTACCTCGAGCCGCTGCTCGACCCCCGGCTGGATCACCTGGAGTCGATCAGGATCGGCACCAAGTCGCTGTCGTACTGGCCGCAGCGGTTCGTCACCGATCCCGACGCCGACGCGACGCTGCGGCTGTTCGGCGAGGTGGTCGACTCGGGCCGGACGCTCGCGCTGATGGCGCACTTCTCCCATCCGCGCGAGCTCGAGCCGTCCGTGCTGGCCCAGGCGGTGCGCCGGATCAGGGCCACCGGCGCGGTGATCCGCACGCAGGCGCCGCTGATCAGGTCGATCAACGACGATCCCGGGACCTGGCGTGCCATGTGGCGGACGCAGGTGCGTCAGGGCATGATCCCGTACTACATGTTCGTGGAGCGGGACACGGGGCCGCAGGACTACTTCGCGGTGCCGCTGGCCCGAGGCTGCGAGATCTTCCGTGAGGCCTACCAGGGCGTTTCCGGCCTGGGCCGGACGGTCCGCGGCCCGTCGATGTCGGCCACCCCAGGAAAGGTGTGCGTGGACGGGGTGACCGAGGTGGCCGGCCTGCGGGTCTTCGTCCTGCGCATGATCCAGGCCCGCGACCCGGGCCTGGTGGGGACGCCGTTCTTCGCCAGGTTCGATCCGGCGGCGACCTGGCTCACCGACCTGGAGCCCGCGTTCGCGGAGCGGTTCCCCTATGAGCCGTCGCCTTACGAGGCCCTGCCCGACGCGCTGCCCGGGCTGTTCCCCGCCGAGCCGGACGAGCCGGACGAGCTGATGGTCCCGGCCATCTGACCGGAGCGCCGGGCCGCGGCCGGTATGCTCCCCGCATGGACGTGAACGGTACTGCGGCGATCGTGTCCGGCGGCGCAAGCGGGCTCGGGGAGGCCACCGCGCGGGCGCTCGCGGCGGCGGGCGCTACCGTCGTCATCGCCGACCTGAACGAAGATGGCGGCAAACGGGTGGCCAGCGAGACCGGCGGCCTGTTCGCGCGCACCGACGTGGCCGACGAGTCGTCGGTCCAGGCGGCGGTGGACGCCGCGGCCGCCACCGGGGTTCCGCTGCGGGTCGCGGTGTCCTGTGCGGGCATCGGCTGGGCCGCGCGGACAGTCGGGCGCGACGGCGCGCCGCACGACCTGGCCAGCTACCAGCGGGTCATCAACGTCAACCTCATCGGTACCTTCAACCTCATGCGTATCGCCGCGTCGGCCATGGCCGGGACGCAGCCCGCCGACGGCGACGGGCAGCGCGGCGTCGTCGTCAACACCTCCTCGGTGGCGGGCATCGAGGGGCAGACCGGCCAGATCGCCTACTCCGCGTCCAAGGGCGGCATCATCGGCATGACCGTGCCGGCCGCGCGGGACCTGTCCGCCATCGGGGTGCGGGTGCTCACGATCTGCCCCGGCATCATCGACACCCCGATCTACGGCTTCCGCGAGGGCGCCGAGGAGTTCAAGGCCAAGCTGATCGCCCCGGTCGTCTTCCCCAAGCGCATGGGGCGGGCGGACGAATTCGCATCGCTGGTGCTGAGCCTGGTGCGGAACGACTACATGAACGCCGAGGTCGTCCGCTTCGACGGCGGGATCAGGTTCCAGCCCAAGTAGCCGTAGGCTGGTCGGGGCACTGGCATTTCCCGCGATCGTTGGGCGGCACGCATGGGCGGAATGACCGGCTGCCTGGCGCTGGCAGACGGAGCAGGCCCAGACACCGAGTGGGTGGGCCGTGCCACCCTGCGCATCGCCCATCGCGGTCCGGACGACGAGGGGTTCTTCGCCGACCACGATCTGGCCCTGGCCTTCAGGCGGCTGGCCGTCATCGATACCTCCCCCGCCGCCCGCCAGCCGGTGTACTCGGCCGACGGCCGCTACGTGATGGTCTTCGACGGCGAGATCTACAACTACATCGAGCTGGCCCAGCGCCTGGCGGGCCGCGGGATCCAGCTGCGCACCAGGTCCGGCGCCGAGGTCCTGATCGAGATGTACGCCTGGCTCGGCAAGGACGTCGTGCGTCAGCTGCGGGGCATGTACGCCTTCGCGATCTGGGACCGGCGTACCCGGGAACTGTTCTGCGCGCGCGACCCGTTCGGCATCAAGCCGTTCTTCTACGCGCTGACCGCCGGCGGTCACCGGCCCCGGCCCGGGCCGCAGCTGCGGTTCGCCTCCGAGCGCAAGGCCCTGTCCGACTCCGGCGAGGTGAGCGCGATCGACCCGGACGCGCTGCGCCGGTACCTGTCCTTCCAGTACGTGCCCGCGCCGGCCACGCTGGTGCCGCCCGCTCGGTCGCTGCCACCGGGGCATGTGCTGATCGCCCGCCCGGGCGGGCGGGTCGACGTGTTCCGGTACTGGCGGCCCGAGTTCCGGCCGGCGAGGTCCCCATCGTCGGCCTCGCCGGAGAAGATCCTGGCCGCGCTGCGCGATTCGGTCGCCGTGCACCTGCGCAGCGACGTGCCGGTCGGCGCGTTCCTGTCCGGCGGCGTGGACTCGGCCACGCTGTGCGCGCTCGCCGCCGAATCGGTCCCCGGCATGCTGACCTTCACCGTCGGTTTCGAGCGCGAGGGATACAGCGAGATCGACCTGGCGGCGGCGACGGCCACGGCCCTCGGCCTGAAGTCCATCCCGTACGTCATCAGCCCAGAGGAATTCGTCGCCTGCCTGCCCCGGATCGTCTGGCACCTGGATGACCCGATGGCGGACGCGGCGGCGGTCCCGCTGTGGTTCGCGGCCCGCGAGGCCCGTAAGCACGTCAAGGTGGTGCTGTCCGGCGAGGGGGCGGACGAGCTGTTCGGCGGCTACGGCGTCTACTACCAGCCTGGCGTGGTGCGGGCCGGCCGGGCGCTGCCGGACTGGGGCCGGGCCGCGGTCAGCCGGGTCGCCGCCGAGCTGCCGGTGGCTGGCGGGGGAAGGGCCTGCTCAGCCGGACCTCGACGCCGCTGCCCCGGCGCTACATCGGCAACGCGTACGTGTTCCGCGCCGACGAGGCCCGGATGCTGGTCCGGGGCGGCGCCGGCAGCGAGTTCGACGTGACCGACCCGGTCTACCGGCAGGCGGCCGAGGCCGGCCTGGACGACGTCGCCACCATGCAGCTGGTCGACGTCAACACCTGGCTGCCCGGCGACATCCTGGTCAAGGCGGACCGGATGGCCATGGCGCACGGCCTCGAGCTCCGCACGCCGTTCCTGGACCGCGAGGTGCTCGCGGTGGCCGCCCGGCTGGCCCGGGTGGAGAAGACCGCCGCGGGCACGACCAAGTTCGCGCTCCGCGAGGCGGTCGGCGACCTGCTGCCGCAGGCCGCCGCGGAACGCGCCAAGCTCGGCTTTCCCGTGCCGCTCGGCCACTGGCTGAGCGGCGGCATGTACGGCTTCGCCGAGCAGGTGGTCCGCACCGCGCAGACCGGCCAATGGCTGAACAAGGGTGCCGCGGCCGAGATCCTGCGGCGCTTCCGGGCCGGTGACCCCGAGGTGAGCTGGCGGCAGGTGTGGCTGCTGGTCGTGTTCTCGCTGTGGCACCAGATCTACGTGGAACGCGTCTACGACCCGGTCGCCCTGGGCTGGGAATCCCCCCCAGTGGGCTAGCAGCGTGGGCTAGCAGCGTGGGCTAGGACTCGGCGGCCGCCGGGCCCAGCCCGCTGGCCAGCAGCTGCTCCCGGATCTTCCGGCGGCCGCGGTGCAGCCGCGACATGACCGTCCCGACCGGCGTGCCCATGATCTCGGCGATCTCCCGGTAGGGATACCCCTCGATATCGGCCAGGTACACCGCCGTCCGGAACTCGCCGGGCAGGTCGCGCAGGGCCCGCAGCAGGTCGGAGTCGGTGGTCCGGTCGAGCGCCTCGGCCTCGGCGGACGGCACCGGCGGCGCCAGCCGGTCGGCGGACATCTGCCATTCGGCCAGGTCACCGCCGAGGGCTTGCTGCGGCTCCCGGCGCCGCTTGCGGTACACGTTGATGAACGTGGTGGTCAGGATCCGGTTCAGCCAGGCCCGCAGGTTCGTGCCCGGGGTGAACTGGCCGAACGCCGCGTACGCCTTGGCCGACGTCTCCTGGACGAGATCCTCGGCGTCGGTGGGATTCCTGGTCATCCGGAGCGCGGCGGGGTACAGCTGGCCAAGCTGCGGGACGACGTCGCGCTCGAATCGCGCGCGGTCTTCGCTAGAGTGTTCGGCTCGGCTCATGGTTCGCTCCGGTTATCGTCATCTCACTGTATATAGACGCATTGGAGACCCCGAAACGTACCCCGTGTTACGGAAATCACGCCACTGGCCCCCGTGACTAGTGCGCCCCGTTGTTAACCATTATGCACGCGGCTGTTCAGCAGCAGGCTGAGGGGAAGCTGCGAGCCGGCTGAAAGCCTCAGATCCAGCCGTGTCCTATCCGGTACCACATGTGGCTGAGCCAGTCCGGGTACGGGATGACCTTGGCCCCCAGGATCGGGTAGAAGTACCAGAACATGATCAGGACGGCCAGGACGTACGCGCCGACCACCCCGGCGCCGATCGAGCGGCGCCGCACGCTGGCCGTGGCCGGCCCGAGGATCAGCCCCAGGCACAGCACGATCGACAGGATCAGGAACGGCTCGAACTCCAGCGCGTAGTAGTAGAACTTGGTCCGGGTCACCAGCGGGAACCAGGGCCCCCAGCCCGCCAGCACGCCCAGCAGCACCGCACCGGCCCGCCAGTCCCGGTGCAGCAGCCACCAGCCCAGGCAGAACAGCAGGGCCAGCATCGAACTCCACCAGATCAGCGGGGTCCCGATGGCCAGGACCTCCTGCGACCACGACTGGCCGGTGCACCCGGTGGACGGGCAGTAGTACTGCGGGCCCGGCGACCGGCCCGCGGTAGGACTCGTAGTAGAACGCGACCGGCCGGGTGATCAGCAGCCAGTCCCAGGGCTGCGACTGGTACGGGTGCCGGGTGCTCAGCCCCAGGCCGAAGCCGATCGCCTGCAGGTGGTACTCGTACAGCGAGTACAGCGCCGAGATCACCGGGGTGGTCACGCCGTGCAGCTGCCCGTAGTTCCGGTCGTAGCCGGTGCTGGTGAACAGCCAGTTGCTCCAGGTCGCGACGTAGACGGCCAGCGGGATCACGATGAACGTGAGCGGCAGCCAGACGGCCTCGCGGAACGCGCCGCGGACGAAGGACCGCAGCCCGGCGGCCCGGCGGGCGCCGATCTCCCACGCGATGAACAGCGCGGCGAACCCGACGATGTACCAGGCCGCGATCCATTTGGTCCCGACCGCCAGGCCGAGGAGGATCCCGCAGGCCACCTGCCATTTGCGCAGGCCGAGCCGCGGCCCGGCGTCCCCGCCGGCGCCGCGCGCGACGCCCTCGGCCAGTCTGGCCCGGGAGTTGTCCCGGTCGATGACCAGGCAGCCGAACGCGGCCAGGACGAAGAACATCAGGAAGATGTCGAGGATGCCGGTCCTGGACAGCACGAACTCCAGGCCGTCCAGGGACATCAGCAGCCCGGCGATGCAGCCGAGCAGGGTGGACCGGGTCATCCGGCGGGCGATGCGGCACATCAGCAGGATGGCCAGCGACCCGAACACCGCGCTGGAGAACCGCCAGCCGAGCGAGTTCAGCCCGAACAGCCACTCGCCGATCGCGATGAGCTCCTTGCCGACCTCCGGCTGCACCACGTACTCCCCGCAGTTGGCTCCGCTGCAGGACGCGAACAGGCCGGTGGTATGCCCCTGCAGGATCAGCTGGTTGGCGAGGTTGGTATTGGTGGGGCTGGAGACGTAGTTCCACTCGACCCCGTGCTGCAGGATGCTCCACGCGTCCTTGGCGTAGTACGTCTCGTCGAAGATCAGCGCCCGCGGCACCTGCAGCCGGTCGAAGCGCAGCCACGCGCCGAACGCGGTGACGAGCAGCGGGCCGAGCCATCCCCACGGCCGGTCGTCGGGCATCGGGGCGGCCAGCCGGGCGCGAAGCGCGGCCAGCCGGCTGACCTCATCGGTAGCAGGCGTGGCGACGTCGGCCTCGGTACCCATCATCGGGCACATGCTACTGGCGCACGCTGCGTGCGGCCACCGGACCAGGTAGTAGAGGAGAATGCTCCGCATGGCTGAACACGACGGGGAGCAGACGGGGGTGCTGACGCTGGCCGCGGTGCCGATCGGCCGGGCCGAGGACGCCTCACCGCGGCTGGCCGCCGAACTCGCCCGGGCCACGGTCATCGCGGCGGAGGACACCCGCCGCGTCCGCTGGCTCGCGGCCAGCCTGAACGTCCCGCTGCGGGCGCGCATCGTCTCTTACTACGACGCGGTCGAGGTGCGGCGGACCCCCGGCCTGCTCAGCGATCTGCAGGCCGGCCAGGATGTGCTGCTCGTCACCGACGCGGGGACTCCCGGGATCAGCGATCCGGGCTACCGGCTCGTCGCCGCCGCCGCGGCGGCGGGCATCAGGGTCACGGCGCTGCCCGGCCCGTCCGCGGTGACGGCCGCGCTGGCCGTCTCCGGGCTGCCCACCGACCGGTTCTGCTTCGAGGGCTTCCCGCCCCGGCGGCCGGGCGAGCGCCAGCGGCGTTTCGCCGAACTGGCCGGCGACCGCCGCACCCAGGTCTTCTTCGAGTCAGGCCGCAGGCTCGCGAGCACGCTGACCGAGCTCGCGGCCTCGCACGGCGAGGACCGGCAGGCCGTGGTGTGCCGCGAGCTCACCAAGACCCACGAGGAGATCCGCCGCGGCACCCTGGCCGAGCTGGCCGCCTGGGCAGGTTCAGGCGCCGTCCGTGGCGAGATCACGCTCGTCGTCGCCGGCACCGCCCGCCGGAGCCGGCGGGGCCGGCGAGGGTCCTGGCCCCAGGACGGACAGTCCGCCGGACCGCGTCCCGTAGCCGCCGCAGCCAGGCGCCGCCCGCGGTGCCGGGGCTGAACGCCATCACCGCCGCCAGGCAGGCGAACGGCATGGCCGGCAGCACGTACCGGTAGTCGAACTCGGCGGTCGCGGCCGGGATGACGATCAGGGCCAGCGATATCGCCCAGGGCAGCAGCGCCTCGCCGCCCAGCCGCCGCCAGGCCAGCACGATGCCGCCCAGCCCGGCCAGCAGGATGAGCCCGTAGACCGCCCCCGGCAGCCAGACGTACTTCTGGTAGTCACGGATGATCACCGCGTACGGGTTGACCACCTGGGTCTGCGGATTGCCCTGCACATACGCGGCCGCATAGGACTTGTACGGGCCGAGGCTGGCGTCGTCCCAGCTCGGGATCGGCAGCCCCTGGGGGAGGAACAGGTACTCGTCGTACGTCGCCGCCTGCGGGAACACCTGCCGCTGCCAGCCGAACACCCGCCAGGTGTCGGCCCAGACGGCCTGGGCGTAGTCCAGCGGCTGCGCCTCGATGGCGCGGATCGCGAAGTCCTCGGCCAGCTTGTTGGGCAGCTGGGTGAACTTCGGCGCCTGGTAGCGGTCCAGCGGGGTCGACGAGACCCAGATGTAGGACTGCGCGATCGGCCGCTGGCCCGGGGGCACCACGGTGCACAGCCACAGCTCGTCGGCGGGCACGTGCATCTTGGAGCATTCGGCGAAGGTCATCACCCGCGAGTAGAGGAACACACCGGTCGCGTCGCTCATCGCGAACTGCCCGTGCTCCAGGTCGAACATGCCCGCGTAAGTGATGACCGGCACCAGGCCCACCACGACGGTGGCCACGATCTTCCGCCAGTTGAACCGCCTGATGATCATGTAGACGATGAACACCGCGAACAGCGGCTCGCCGACCGAGCGCAGCACGACCCCGAGGCCCAGCAGCAGGCCGATGACCGCGCTGCGCCGGGTGGACGGCCCGGCCGGGTCCCACAGCAGCAGCGTGGTGGCCAGCGTGAGCACGAACAGGAACGGCACGTCGGACAGGATCAGGTGCTCGAGCTGGATCTCGAACCCGTCGTAGAGCACCGGCACGGCGGCCAGGGTGGCCAGCCAGGCCGGGGCGCCGAAACGGTGCCTGGCCAGCGCGTAGACCATCACGCCGACCGCTAGGCCCATAAGATGTTGCAGAATCGTTATGAGAGCATAGCTGTGAAAGGGCTGCAGGATCTTGAGCAGGACCGAGTACCCGGACACGCGGGTCGGGTCGAGGTTGAAGTGAACCGTGTTCGCCAGGTACTCGAACGAGTCGTTGAACCAGGCCTGCCACCGGTACCCGAGCTCGGCGTCCGCGCGCAGCAGGACGGCCGGGATGAGCACGATGACGAACAGCCGGTGCCCGGACCAGATGCGCGCGGGCAGCGATCTTACGCCAGCCGGACCCGGTGCACCCGACCGGACGGACCGGGCTCCCCACGCCGATGGCGCACGCGACGTGGCCCCAGGCATTACCCTCAACCCGTACCCTCCTGTGCTGGGCTGACATCCCTGACATTGAACGTGCGGCCGGCGGCATGCGTTCGTCCCCCGCCTACGGTAATACGATGCGCGACCGGAACTGGCCTAAAGCGGCCGGATCCGCTCACTCTCAAGGACTCTTAAGGAGACGGAAAACGTGGAGCTGACCGTGGTCATGCCCTGCCTCAACGAGGCGGAGACCGTGGCGACGTGCGTCCGCAAGGCTATTGGATTCCTGGCCTCCAGCGGTATCAGCGGCGAGGTCCTGGTCGCCGACAACGGCAGCACCGACGGCAGCCAGCGGCTGGCCGAAGAGGCCGGCGCCCGGGTCGTGCCGGTCAGCGACAAGGGTTACGGCAACGCCCTGATGGGCGGCATCGTCGCGGCCCGCGGCAAGTACATCATCATGGGCGACGCCGACGACAGCTACGACTTCACCAACCTGATGCCGTTCGTCGAGGAACTGCGCAAGGGCGCGGACCTGGTGATGGGCAACCGGTTCGCGGGCGGCATCGCGCCGGGCGCGATGCCGCCGCTGCACCGCTACCTCGGCAATCCGGTGCTGAGCTTCATCGGCCGCCTGTTCTTCCACAGCCCGATCGGCGACTTCCACTGCGGCCTGCGCGGCTTCAACCGGGACAGCGTGCTGGCCCTCAACCTGCAGGCCACCGGGATGGAGTTCGCCAGCGAGATGGTGGTCAAGGCGGCGCTGTACGGCCAGCACGTGACCGAGGTGCCCACCACGCTGGCCAAGGACGGCCGGAGCCGGCCGCCGCACCTGCACACCTGGCGGGACGGCTGGCGGCACCTGCGGTTCCTGCTGCTGTTCAGCCCGCGCTGGCTGTTCTTCCTGCCCGGCCTGGTGCTGCTCATCGCGGGCCTGGCCATCGGCGCGATCGTGGTACCGCGCCCGTTCAAGGTCGGCACGGTGACCTTCGACGTGGACACGCTGGTGGCCGCCTCGGCCATGGTGGTGATCGGCTTCCAGTCGGTGCTGTTCTGGCTGTTCACCCAGGTGTACGCCGGATCAGAGGGGTTCCTGCCCGAGGAGCCCAAGGTCCAGCGCCTGCTGGAGAAGCTGAGCCTGGAGCGCGGGCTGCTGCTGGGCGCCGCGATCGGGCTGGCCGGCCTGGCCGGGCTCATCACCTCGCTGCTGTACTGGAACGGCCAGAAGTTCAGCCACCTCAACTACGAGCACTCGCTGCGCCTGATGATCCCGTCGGTCACCGCGCTGATCGTCAGCTGCCAGGTAATCCTGGGCACGTTCTTCCTGTCCATCCTCGGCATCAAGCACACGCGCCACCCCGTGACCGTGGCTCGGCCCGCCAGCTCGGACGATGCCCTTCCGGATAATGCCGTTCCGGACAGCGCCGTCAACCACCGGGAGCAGCCGGCGGCTGCCCCTAGGCTTTGACCATGCGCAACATCCTGTCCGCCCCGGCCTGGCCGTACGCGAACGGCCCTCGTCACATCGGGCATGTCTCCGGTTTCGGGCTGCCCTGCGACATGTTCAGCCGGTACCAGCGGATGGCAGGCAACCGGGTGCTGATGGTGAGCGGCACCGACGAGCACGGCACGCCGATCCAGGTGCAGGCCGACGCCGAGGGCGTGTCGGCCCGGGCGCTGGCCGACCGCTACAACCGGGTCATCGTCGACGACCTGACCAGCCTGGGCATGACCTACGACCTGTTCACCCGGACCACCACGCGCAACCACTACGCGGTCACCCAGGAGATCTTCACCCGGCTGCTGCGCAACGGTTACATCTTCCCCAGGACCACGCTGGGCGCGATCTCGCCCTCCACCGGCCGTACGCTGCCCGACCGTTACATCGAGGGCACGTGCCCCATCTGCGGGTACCCGAGCGCGCGCGGCGACCAGTGCGACAACTGCGGCAACCAGCTCGATCCGGCCGACCTGATCGACCCCCGGTCCAAGATCAACGGCGAGACCCCGGTGTTCGCCGAGACCGAGCACTACTTCCTCGACCTGCCCGCGTTCGCCGAGGTCCTGGGCAGCTGGCTGCAGGCCAAGGCGGGCCACTGGCGCCCGAACGTGCTCAAGTTCTCCCTCAACCTGCTGGATGACCTGCAGCCGCGGGCCATCACCCGGGACCTGGACTGGGGCGTCCCGGTCCCGCTGGACGGCTGGCGCGACCGGCCGGACAAGCGGATCTACGTCTGGTTCGACGCGGTGATCGGGTACCTGTCCGCCTCGATCGAGTGGGCGCGGCGCAGCGGTGACCCGGACGCCTGGCGGGCGTGGTGGAACGACCCGGACGCCCAGGCGTACTACTTCATGGGCAAGGACAACATCGTCTTCCACGCCGAGATCTGGCCGGCCATGCTGCTCGGCTACAGCGGGCTCGGCGCCCGCGGCGGCGAGCCCGGCCCGCTCGGCACGCTGAACCTGCCGACCGAGGTGGTCTCCAGCGAGTACCTGACCATGGAGGGCCGCAAGTTCTCCTCCTCCCGCGCGGTGGTGATCTACGTCCGCGACTTCCTGGCCCGCTACGACGTGGACGCGCTGCGCTACTACGTGGCCATCGCCGGCCCGGAGAACCAGGACACCGACTTCACCTGGAGCGAGTTCGTCCGCCGGAACAACGACGAGCTGGTCGCCACCTGGGGGAACCTGGTCAACCGCGCGGTCTCGTTCGCGGCCCGCAACATCGGCTCGATCCCCGAGGCGGGCCCGCTGACCGACCTCGACCAGGACCTGCTGGCCCGGTCCCGGCAGGCCTTCGGCACGGTCGGCGAGCACCTGGGCCGGTCGCGGTTCAAGTTCGCGATCACCGAGGCGATGCGGACGGTGGCCGAGGCCAACAAGTACTTCTCCGAGCAGGCGCCGTGGAAGCTGCGCGAATCGGATCCGGACCGGATGCGCACCGTGCTGCACGTCGCGCTGCAGCTCGTCGACGACGCCAAGACGCTGCTCACCCCGTTCCTGCCCCGCTCGTCCCAGCAGGTGCACGAGATGCTGGGCGGTACGGGCACCTGGTCGGACATGCCTGTAGTGGAGGAGGTCGACGAGGAGGGCGGGCCCTCCTACCCGGTCATCACCGGCCGGTACGACGGCGCCGCCCGCTGGGCGTCCGCCCCGCTGCGCCCGGGTACCCCGCTGGTCCCGCCCAAGCCGCTGTACACCAAGCTGGACACCTCGGTGGTGGACGAGGAACTTGCCCGGCTCGGGGCATGAGCGAGCCGGAGGCGAGGGGAACAGAGTCGCATGATTTCGATGAAGCCGAACGGGCCGTGGTAACCGCTCCCACGCCTCCCGAGCCGCTGCCCAGGCCGGCGCTCGACGCCCACACGCACCTGGACATGATCGCAAGGGGGGTCTGGGGGGATGGGTCCCCCCAGGAGCGGGGGGTTCCGGGGGGTCGTCCCCCCGGGCCAGCACAGGTCATGGCGGCGGCGCGGGCCGCGGGCATCGTACGCGCGGTCACGGTCGGCTCGACACTGGAGTCCTCCCGCTGGTCGGCGCGGTGCGCCGAGGAGCACGACGGGGTCTACGCGGCCGTGGCGATCCACCCCAACGACACTGCGTCCATCTCCGGGGGCGTCGCCGAGGCGGTCCTGGCCGACATCGAGGCACTGGCCCGGCTGCCGCGGGTGGTCGCGGTCGGCGAGACCGGCCTGGACTACTATCGCGACCACGCCGCCCCCGACGTGCAGCGCTGGTGGTTCCGGGAGCACATCAAGATCGCCAAACGGACCGGCCAGGCGCTGATGATCCACGACCGGGAGGCGCACGCCGACGTGCTGCGCATCCTGGAGGAGGAGGGGCCACCCGCGCGCGTGGTGTTCCACTGCTTCTCCGGCGACGTGCCCATGGTCAAGCAGTGCGCCGAGGCCGGCTACGTGATGTCGTTCGCGGGCAACGTGACGTTCACCAACGCGCAGCCGCTCCGCGACGCCGCCGCGGCCGTCCCGCCGGATCTCCTGCTGGCCGAGACCGACGCGCCGTTCCTGACCCCGGTGCCGAACCGCGGCCGGCCCAACGAGCCCGCCCAGGTCGCCTACACCCTGCGCTGCCTGGCCGAGGTTCAGGGACTCGACCTGGCCGAGCTCTGCGACACGGTCACCGCCACGGCGGAGCGCACCTTCGGTTCCTGGTGACCAGGGGGGCCGGAGGGGCCAGGGGGGGCAGGCAGCCCTCCCGTGAGCAGGGGGGGTCTGGGGGGATCGTCCCCCCGAGACAACACTGCTCAGCCCCGCCGGCATCAGGGAGCTGGCCGAGCGGCTGGAGGTGCGGCCGTCCAAGCGGCTGGGCCAGAACTTCGTGGTGGAACAGGGCACCGTGCGCCGGATCGCCGCGCTGGCGGCGGCGGGTCCGGACGACGTGGTGCTGGAGGTGGGGCCCGGGCTCGGCTCGCTTACCCTGGCCCTGCTCGAGGCCGGGGCGGGCCAGGTCGTGACGGTCGAGATCGACCGGGTACTCGCGGACCAGCTGCCGCTGACGCTGGCCGACCGGGCCCCGGCGCTGGCCGGCCGGGTCGCTGTGGTCAACGCCGACGCGCTGCGCGTCGGCGGGCCCGACCTGCCGGCCGCGCCCTCGATGCTGGTCGCGAACCTGCCCTACAACGTGGCCGTGCCGGTGGTGCTGCACCTGCTGGCCGCCGTGCCGTCGCTGGCTCGCGGGCTGGTCATGGTCCAGGCCGAGGTGGCGGACCGGATGTGCGCCGCCCCCGGCTCGCGGGTGTACGGCACGCCGTCGGTGAAGCTGGCCTGGTACGCCACGGCCCGGCCGGCCGGGACGGTACCGCGCACCGTGTTCTGGCCGGTGCCCAACGTCGACTCCCGGCTGGTCGCGTTCACCAGGCACGACCCGCCAGCCACGTCTGCGTCCCGCGAGGAGGTGTTTGCGCTGGTCGACGCCGCGTTCCGGCAGCGACGCAAGACGCTCCGCGCTGCCCTGGCCGGCTGGGCGGGGTCGGCGGCCGAGGCTGAACGGCTGCTCCGGGCGGCCGGGATCGATCCCGGCGCACGCGGGGAATCGCTGAGCGTGGCGGAGTTCGCGCGCCTGGCGGCAGCGCGTACGATCGCATCATCGTGACCGGTGTGACCGTGCGGGTGCCCGCCAAACTCAACCTCCAGCTCGCGGTGGGTCCGCCGCAGGCCGACGGCTACCACGGCCTGGTGACCGTCTTCCACGCCGTCTCGCTGTTCGATCAGGTCACGGTGGAGCCCGCCGGCCGCGACGGGGTGACCGTCACCGGCGAGGGCGCGGACCGGGTGCCCGCCGACCAGAACAACCTGGCGCTGCGCGCGACCGCGGCGCTGCGCGCCGCGGTCCGCGACCGCGGGACCGGTCCCGGCGCCGTCCACGTCAGCATCGCCAAGCGGATCCCGGTGGCCGCCGGGCTGGCCGGCGGCAGCGCCGACGCGGCGGCCGCCCTGGTCGCCTGCAACGAGCTGTGGGCCACCGGCCTGACCCAGCAGCGGCTGTGCGCGATCGGCGCCACGGTGGGCAGCGACGTGGCCTTCGCGCTGCTGGGCGGGACCGCGGTCGGCCGCGGCCGTGGCGAGCGGCTGACGCCCGCGCTGGCCCCGGCCACGCAGTATCACTGGGTGCTCGCCTTCGCCGACGGCCAGCTCTCGACTCCCGCCGTCTACGCCGCCCTGGACCGGCTGCGCGCCCAAGGGGGCCGAGGGGGTCTGGGGGGAAAGGCTTCCCCCCAGGAGCAGGGGGGGTCTGGGGGGGATCGTCCCCCCGGGGTAACGCTGGACGCCGCGCTGATGTCCGCGCTGCGCTCCGGCAACGCCGCGCAGGTGGGCCAGCGGCTGAGCAACGACCTGCAGTCGGCCGCGGTGTCCCTGTTCCCGGCGCTGCGCAAGACCCTGACCGCGGGCCTCGAGCTGGGCGCGCTCGGCGCGCTGGTGGCTGGCTCCGGACCGACCTGCATGTTCCTCGCCGCGAGCGCGGAGCGGGCCCTGGAGCTGGCCGTATCCCTGTCCGGGGCCGGCGTGTGCCGGTCCGTGGCCCGGGTCAGCGGGCCGGTGGCGGGCGCGGCCGTGGTCCCGGCCGGATAGATGAACCTGATCAGCCTGGAAAAGGCGGCCAAGGCGTACGCGCACCGCAGGCTGCTCGACGGCGTCTCGCTCGGCGTCTCGGCGGGCGACCGGATCGGCGTGGTCGGCCGCAATGGCGCGGGCAAGTCCACGCTGCTCGGGCTGCTGGCCGGGACGGTCGCGCCGGACGAGGGCCGGGTGGCCCGGACCGCGGGCCTACGGCTCGGCTACCTGCCGCAGCAGGACCAGCTGACCGGGACCGTGGGCCAGATCGTGTTCGGCCGGGGCTGGCAGGCCTCCGAATCGGCGCCCTGGGAGGCCGATCCGCGCGCCCGCGCGATCGTGGCCGAGCTGCTTCCCGGCATCGACCTGGACGCCCCGGCCGGGCCGCTGTCCGGCGGCGAGCGGCGCCGGGTGGCGCTGGCCGCCCTGCTGGTCGCCGAGCGCGACGTGCTGCTGCTCGACGAGCCGACCAACCACCTGGACATCGAGGCCATCGACTGGCTCGGCCGGCACCTGCGGGATAGCGGCTCCGCGGTCATCGTGGTCAGCCACGACCGGTGGCTGCTGGATACCGTCTGCGAGCGCACCTGGGAGGTGGACCGCGGCGAGGTGCACACCGCCGAGGGCGGCTACTCCGCCTACGTGCTCGCGCAGGCCGAACGCGAGCGCAGCGAGGAAGGCGCCGAACGCCGCCGCCGCAACCTGGCCCGCAAGGAACTCGCCTGGCTGCAGCGCGGGGCCCAGGCCCGGACGACCAAGGCGAAGTTCCGGGTCGAGGCGGCCAACGCGCTGATCGCGGCCGAGCCGCCGGCCAGGGACACCGTGGAGCTGACCCGGCTGGCCACCGCCCGGCTGGGCAAGACCGTCCTGGAACTGGAGGACGTCTCGCTGGCTGTATCGATTTCCGGCAGGCCGACGGCGGCCGGCGTCCGCTCCTGGAACACGTGACCTGGCAGCTCGGCCCGGGCGACCGGGTGGGCGATCGCCGGGGTCAATGGCAGCGGCAAGACCTCGCTGCTCAACCTGCTGGCCGGGACGCCCGGGCCCGGGCTCGCCACCGAGGGGACGATCGTGCGGGGGAAGACCGTCCGTCTGGCCCACCTGTCCCAGGAGCTCGCCGAGCTCGACCCCGAGCAGCGGGTCCGCGAAGCGGTGGAAGAGATCCGGCTGCGGATCCGGGTGGGCGACCGCGAGCTGTCGGCCGGACAGCTGCTCGAGCGGCTCGGCTTCAGCGCGGAACGGCAGTGGACCCGGATCGGCGACCTGTCCGGCGGCGAGCGGCGCCGGGTGCAGATGCTCCGGCTGCTCATGGACGAGCCCAACGTGCTGCTGCTCGACGAGCCGACCAACGACCTGGACATCGAGACGCTCACCGAGTTCGAGGACCTGCTCGACGGCTGGCCGGGCACGCTGGTGGTGGTCAGCCACGACCGCTACTTCCTGGAGCGGGTCACCGAGCACGTCGTGGCGCTGCTCGGCGACGGGCGGCTGTCCTTCCTCGGCGGCGGGTCGAGCGAGTACCTGGCCCGGGTCCGGACCGCCCGCGCGGGGTCCTCGGGCGGCCCGCAGCCGGTCACGGCCGCGCCCGGCCCGCCGCGGTCATCGGCGGCCGAGGAACGGACCGCGCGCAAGGAGCTCCAGCGGCTGGAACGCCAGCTGGACCGGCTTTCGGCCCGCGAGGCCGAGCTGACCGACCTGCTGGCCGCGAACGCCACCGACTACGAAAAGCTCACCTCGCTCGGCGCCGAGCTGCGCGCGGTCCAGGCCGAGAAATCGGACCTGGAAGACCGCTGGCTAGACCGTCGCCGCCGAGCTTGAATAAGCACGCCGGAGCCGTCCCCCCGCGAGCCAAGGGGCGCCCGGAGGCGAGCGGGGAAACAGAGCGAGCGGGATAACACAGCGTCGAACGGGGCGAGCAGGATGCGCATCAGGTCCGCCAGATGCCGGCGTTCGCCGGGGTCCAGGCCCGCCAGCAGCACGCGCTCGCGGCGCAGCAGGTCGGCCAGGGCCGCGTCCGCCCGCGCCACGCCCTGATCGGTGAGCGTGACCAGCACGCCTCGCTTGTCTCTCGGGTCAGGCTCCCGGCGGACGAGGCCCGCCGCGGCCAGCCGGTCGATCCGGTTGGTCATGGTGCCCGAGGTGACCAGGGTGGCGCGGAGCAGCGCGCCGGGCGTCAGCTGGAACGGCGGGCCCTGGCGGCGCAGCGCGGAGAGCACGTCGAACTCCCACGTCTCGAGGCCGTGGTCGGCGAACGCGCCGCGCCGCGCGATGTCCAGGTGCCGGGCCAGCCGGGAGATCCGGCTGAGGACCTGCATCGGCTCGATGTCGAGGTCGGGACGCTGCGCCCGCCACGCGGCCACCAGGTCGTCCACCTCGTCCCGCATGAGGCTCTCGGCGTCGGAGCCGGTCGGTTGCCCGGGGAGCGATCCCCCCCAGACCCCCTGCTCCCGGGGGGACCCATCCCCCCGGACCCCCCTTGGGACCCCCCTGGCAGTCCCCCCCGCAAGGGGGACGCCGGGCCGGCGCGCTGGGCCATTACTAGAGCGTATCTCTTGACGTCAAGAATGCCGGTCAGGTACAAGGGGACCAGCGGGAATGTGTCTCTCGGTATCAGACAAGGATTAACCACCATGTGGGACGCGACCCAATATCTGCGGTTTGGAGGCGAGCGCTCCCGGCCGTTCTTCGACCTGCTCGCCAGGGTCGGAGCTGAGCTGCCCTCCTGCGTGGTCGACATGGGCTGCGGCCCGGGGAACCTGACGGTCCTGCTCGCGGAGCGCTGGCCGTCCGCCGCGGTGTGCGGTGTGGACAGCTCACCGCAGATGATCGAGGCGGCGCGCAGGCTGGTCCGCCGGCACGGCGCGTCTGCGGTCCAGCCGGGGTCCGGGCCGGTGCTGACCAGTCACGCACCCGGGCTGTCGTTCATGCTCGATGACGTGCGGCACTGGGAGCCGCAGAGCCTGCCTGATGTGATCATCTCCAACGCGGTGCTGCAGTGGGTGCCCGGCCATCGCGAGCTGCTGGTCCGCTGGGCGGACTGGCTGGCCGACGACGGCTGGCTGGCGTTCCAGGTCCCGGGGAACTTCGATCAGCCCTCGCATGCGATCCTGCGCGAGCTGGTGGCCTCGGCCCGGTGGCGCCCGCTGCTGCGGGACGTGGAGCTGAACCGGCAGTCGGCCGATCCGGCCTGCTACGCAGAGCTGCTGGCCGAGGCCGGCTGTGAGGTCGATGCCTGGGAGACGACGTACGTGCACATCCTGGAGGGCGACGATCCGGTGCTCGAGTGGTACAAGGGCACGGGATTGCGTCCGGTCCTGGCCGTGCTCGACGCGGACCAGGCCGCGGGCTTCCTGGCCGAGGTCGGCGAGCGGCTTCGCGCAGCGTATCCGCCGAGCTCGTTCGGTACCGTCTTCCCGTTCCGCCGGGTGTTCGCCGTCGCCCACCGAACCCATTTATCCGGTTTTTCCTATTGATTTAATAGGGAAACTCTGGCAGGATCACGGCATGCGCCGTGGCCTGTCCGCCCGATCAGTGCCTTGCCGTCACCGCGTTCTCGCCGGCGCCTGTTCACGGGTGCTTCACATCCAGTGGTGTCCGGCCGGCTCGCTCTGACCGGCCAGGTTCGTTCTGCCGTTCGGCTCGTCTGGCCTATCCAGCGGCCGGCCATTTACTTCACTGCAGATTTCACTGGCCCTCGCAGCCAGTCTCTTGGACGTGAGGAGAGAAGTGACATGAGGACGATCATCCTCCCGACGTCACCAGCCACCGTTCCGCCTGGCCCGCGACTCGGCGTGCGGCAGCTAGGCGACCTGGTGCAGCGCGTGGCGGCGAGCCCGGCGGAATGGCTCACGCGGGTCAGGCTGAACCCGGCGGGCCGGTGGTACGAGCGGATCCACCTCGACGACAGCCACGAGGTCTGGGTGATCAGCTGGCTGCCCGGGCAGGCCACCGGCTTCCACGACCACGGCGGGTCGGCCGGCGCGTTCGCGGTGGTCTGGGGCACGCTGATGGAGCGGCGCGTCGCCGGCGGCGTGGCCACGGGCCACGTGCTGGCCAAGCCGGTCGGGGCGGGCGGGTCACGCGCGTTCGGACCCCGCTACATCCACGACGTGCGCAACGCCGCCGCCTCCTCGGTCGCGGTGAGCGTGCACGCGTACTCGCCGCCGATCCCGCAGATGACCCGCTACGAGCTCACCCCGGGCGGGCTGGTGGAAGCTGGACACCGAGGGCCCGGCGGCGTGGTGACGGCCCGGCCGCCGGGCGCCCGCGGCATCGACGAGATCCTCGCTGCCGCCCGCGGGCGGCTGCGGCGGCTGACGCCGCGCGAGGCGTTCCGGGAGCGGGCCGGCGGCGCGGTGCTCATCGACATCCGGCCCGCCGCGCAGCGGGCCGAGCAGGGCGAGATACCCGGCTCGGTCATCGTGGAGCGCAACCACCTGGAGTGGCGGCTGGATCCCGGCTGTGACGCCCGCCTGCCCTGGGTCGCCGGATACGACCACCGGCTCATCGTCTTCTGCGTGGACGGCTACACCTCCAGCCTGGCCGCGGCCGCCCTGCAGGACCTGGGCCTGCAGCGGCGCCACCGACGTGATCGGCGGGTTCCGGGCCTGGTCGGCCGCTGGCCTGCCGACCGCGATGGCCGGCGCGGGCACGGTGACCCTGGCGCCCGGGGCCGCCGGGGCTGTGTTATCCCGCTCGCCTCCGCGCGCCCGCGGCGCCTTACCGCCGGGCGGCCTCGCGGCCGTTGGCGTCCAGATGGGACAGGCCGTTCCAGGCCAGGTCGATCAGGTTGGCGGCGACCTCTTCCAGCTTGGGCTTGCGGGCGTCCAGCCACCACTGGCCGGTGAACGCGACCATGCCGACCAGCATCTGCGCGTACAGCGGCGCGAGCTTGGGGTCCTGGCCGCGGGATACCAGGAAGTCGGCCAGGATGTACTCCACCTGGCCGGCGATGTCGCTCAGCAGCGTGCCGTAGGTGCCGGTGCTCGATCCGGGGTTGGAGTCCCGGACCAGGATGCGGAATCCGTCGGCGTTGTCGTCGATGTACCGGAACAGGCTCACCGCCGCGGCCTCGAACTTGTCCCGGGTGTGGTCGCCGTCCAGCAGCGAGGTGGCCATGGTCAGCAGCCGCTCGACCTCACGGTCGACCACGACCGCGTACAGCCCCTCCTTGCCGCCGAAGTGCTCGTACACCACCGGCTTGGACACGCCCGCCTGGGCGGCGATCTCCTCGATCGAGGTTCCCTCGAACCCGCGCTCGGCGAACAGCCGCCGCCCGATACCGAGCAGCTGCTCCCGTCGTTCCTTTCCGGTCATCCGCTTGCGGCCGGGTCTTGGCGGCTGGGCGCTCACCGGGTCATCATTGCGGTTCCGCGGACGCCGCGCCAGGAACCCGGCGGTTTGGGCCCGCGGGGGCGAGCGCCCGCCGGGTCATCGAGCCGAGTTTCCGGGTGGCGGTGGCGGGACGCTTGGCGGTCAGCCGCTCCTCGTCCGGCCAGCGGACGTCGTAGGCCCAGCCCAGCTTCTCCAGCGCCCAGATGACGCGCGCGCTCGGGTCGAGCTGGCCCTTCAGCGCGCCGTGCCGGGCGCACGTCGGGTCGGCGTGGTGCAGGTTGTGCCAGGACTCGCCGAAGGACCCAATGGCCAGCCAGGCGACGTTGCGCGACTTGTCGCGCACCTCGAACTCCTCGCTGCCGAAGGTGTGGCAGATGGAGTTGATCGACCAGGTGACGTGGTGCAGCAGCGCGATGCGGACCAGGCTGGCCCAGAAGAAGGCGGTCAGCGCGCCCTGCCAGGACATCCCCCACAGCCCGCCGATCAGCGCCGGGAGCAGCAGCGAGACCGCCACCAGCCCCGGGAACCAGGCATCCACCCGCCGGATCCTCCGGTCCGCGAGCAGGTCGGGGGAGAACTTCTCCTGCGAGGTCTTGTTGGGGTCGAACAGCCAGCCCACGTGCGCGTACACCAGGCCCTTGGACAGCGCCTTCCAGTCGTCCCCGTACCGCCACGGCGAGTGCGGGTCACCCTCCCGGTCGCTGTACTTGTGGTGCCGGCGGTGATCGGACACCCAGGTGATCACCGGCCCCTCGATGGCCAGGCTGCCCGCGATGGCCAGCGCGACCCGCAGCCCGGTCTTCGCCTTGAACGAGCCGTGCGTGAAGTACCTGTGATAGCCCACCGTCACGCCGAGCCCGGACACCCAGTAGAAGACCAGCGCGATGACGACGTCGTGCCAGCCCAGGCCCCAGCCCCACAGCAGCGGGATCGCGGCGACCAGGGCCACCAGCGGGACGGCGACGAACAGCCCGACCAGGAAGCGCTGGAACGCCGAGCTCGGCTCGTCGTCGAAATCCGATCTGGCCGCGCGCGGCCCGGTTCCCCCGATGGGCCCGGCGGGCGATGAGGCGGGCGCCTGGTCCGTGAGCGGCGGGCCGCGCCGCCGGGGCGGGGCTCCGGCCAGGTTGACGGTGTCGGGGGAAGTGGTCATCGTGCTCCTCTTTGGTGCGGCAGAACGGGCCGGAGCGCTTGTACGCTTACGTAACCGTAGCCTACGAAACCGTAGGTTAGGCAACACTTGGCCGGTGAATTTCTGCAAATGGACCTATGAATTTCGTCTGCAGGCCGCCAGCGGGGTCTCAGCATGCGAGACAAATAGCGGTTAGTATCGTTCTCATCACTTCATGCCGATGCCATGCCATGCATGCCGTGATGTCGGCTGGTCAGCTTCGGGCGCCTGGCCCCCCGGCGTCGCGTCGTTACGCATGATCAGCGGTATGCAGGTTGGCCAGATCGGACGGGATTGGTGACGGCCTTGGTCCGAAGCTGGGTGCGCCATCCTCGCTGAGGCCATTAGATAGCCGGACAGGGCTAACAAATTTGAACAAAGTTCCGGCGCCTGGACTCGAACCAGGACAAACCCAGCTCCAAAGGCTGGTGCGCTGCCAATTACGCTACGCCGGATTGTTGGCGCGCCTGTTGTGGGACATCGCCGTAAGCGCGGTTCCACGATACCGGCCGGCGTCATGCGGCGGTATCGGCAGACGTCTCAACTGCCGGCGGCTCTGACGGTCAGTTCTCGCGGGCCCTGTGCGCATCTTCGACCCTAGCGCTGGACACCGGCGTTCCTGGCGGCGGCGGCGCAGGCCCGGAACGGCTCGCGCGGCGGCCACGTGATCGAGCGGGGTTCAGGGGAGCAGGATGGAGCTGGATCCCCCGGCCCCGGCCGGGGAATCCGGTTTATGATTACTTAGTTAATGCGAAGCAAGTGATGCGCTGGTCCGGAACCATGATCTTGGGGGCTTACCGGCAATGACGGCCAATTCCGGCGTGACGGACGTGCCCGCGGGCGAGAGCCGCGGCGCGGAGGTCGGGCCGCACTACAAGTGGATCGCGCTGTCGAACACCACGCTGGGCGTGCTGATGGCCACCATCAACCAGTCCATCGTGCTGATCTCGCTGCCCGACATCTTCCGCGGCATCGGGCTCAACCCGCTCAGCCCCGGCAACACCAGCTACCTGCTGTGGATGTTCATGGGCTTCCTGGTCGTGTCGGCCGTGCTGGTGGTGTCGTTCGGGCGGCTGGGCGACATGTTCGGCCGGGTGCGGATGTACAACATGGGGTTCGCGATCTTCACCGTGGCCTCGATCTTCCTCGCCGCCACCTGGATGCACGGCACCGCCGCGGCCCTGTGGCTCATCATCTGGCGCATCGTGCAGGGCATCGGCGGCGCGTTCCTGTTCGCCAACTCCACCGCCATCCTGACCGACGCCTTCCCGGCCAACCAGCGCGGCACCGCGCTGGGCATGAACTCGATCGCGGCCATCGCGGGCTCGTTCGTCGGGCTGATTCTCGGCGGCCTGCTCGGGCCGATCAACTGGCACCTGATATTCCTGGTCTCGGTGCCGGTCGGGGCGTTCGGCACCGTCTGGGCGTACTTCATGCTGAAGGACATCGGCGTGCGCCGCCGGTCGCGGATCGACTGGTGGGGCAACATCCTGTTCGCCGCCGGGCTGATCGCGATCCTGGTCGGCATCACCTACGGCCTGCTGCCCTACGGCGGGCACCCGATGGGCTGGACCAACCCGTGGGTGCTCGGCGCCATCTTCGGCGGCGTGGCGGCGCTGATCGTGTTCGGCTTCGTCGAGACCAGGGTCGCCGAGCCGCTGTTCCGGCTGTCGCTGTTCCGCATCCGGGCCTTCGCCCTGGGCAACCTCGCGAACTTCCTGGTCGCGCTGGGCCGCGGCGGCATGCAGTTCATGCTGATCATCTGGCTGCAGGGCATCTGGCTGCCGCTGCACGGGTACAGCTTCCACCAGACCCCGCTGTGGGCCGGCATCTACCTGCTGCCGCTGACCGTCGGCTTCCTGATCTCCGCCCCGCTGTCCGGCGTGCTGTCCGACCGGTTCGGCGCCAAGGGGTTCACCACGGGCGGAGCGCTGCTCACCGCGCTCAGCTTCGTGCTCCTGCTCTTCCTGCCCGTCAACTTCCCGTACTGGGTATTCGCGCTGATCGTCGTGCTCAACGGGTTCGGCTCCGGCGTGTTCGCCGCGCCGAACCGGGCCGAGATGATGAACGCCGTCCCCGCCAACCAGCGCGGTGCGGCGGCCGGCATGATCGCCACGTTCATGAACACCGCGTTCGTGCTGTCGATCGGGATCTTCTTCTCGCTGATGGTGGCCGGGCTGTCCAGCAAGCTGCCCTCGTCCATGTCCAGCGGCCTGATCGCGCAGGGCATCCCGGCGGCGGCCGCGCACACCATCAGCCACCTGCCGCCGATCGGCGTGCTGTTCGCGGCGTTCCTCGGCTACAACCCGATGAAGCAGCTGCTCGGCCCGCTGCTGACGCACCTGCCCTCCGCGCGCGCCGCCTACGTCGCGGGGCGCCAGTTCTTCCCGCAGCTGATCACCGCCCCGTTCAAGGACGGCCTCGGGGTGGCCTTCGCGTTCGCGATCGCGGCCAACGTGCTCGCCGCGATCGCCTCCGCTGCTGACCGGCCCGATCAGGCGGCCGGCCGTCGCCGCGGAGACGCTCGGCGGCGAGCTGGCCGCGGTGGCCGCGGACGCTGGCCTGGAGCCGAGTGAACTGGTCATCCCGGACCCGCCCGCGGGCGGAGACCCAGGACGGGACGCGAGCAAGCGGGCAGCCGGCCGCGATCAGCGAGCCGGGCCGGAAGAAGCCGGGCTGATCCCCGCCCGGCCCGGCTCGGCCTGCCTTTTCCCCGAACCCACCCTAAGCTAGGACCCGGACTCAGGGCGGGAACCGGACGGGCCTGCACGGCACCGGCCATCCGATCATGGCGACCGGACGGTATCCTGCGAGTAAGGGGAGGGTGAACACATTCGCCGCCGTCCCGGAACCCTGAGTGTGGGCGCTACCCGTGAAGGCCCCGGAACGCAGATATCGGCGCTACCCGAGGAGACTTGCCGCGTGAGCGAATCTCGCCCGGCCGCTGTCATAGTCCTCGCCGCAGGCGAGGGCACCCGGATGAAATCGCGGATTCCCAAGGTGCTGCATCCGCTGTGCGGACGCAGCATGCTCGGGCACGTGCTCGCGGCGGCCGGCGAGCTCGACCCGCAGCGCACGGTGATCGTCGCCGGGCACCGCCGGGAGGAGGTCAGGGCCGAGGCCGCCCGGTACGTGCCGGACGCGATCGTCGTCGTGCAGGACCGCCAGGCGGGCACCGGTCACGCCGTGCGCATGGTGATCGAGGCCCTCGGCATCATGCCCGGCATCGTGCTGGTGACCTGCGGCGACATGCCGCTGCTCCGGCCCGGCACGCTCGCCGCGCTGGCCCGGGAGCACGACGCGGCGCGAAACGCGGTCACCGTGCTGACCGCGCGGGTCGGCGACCCGGCCGGCTACGGGCGGATCATCCGGGACGACCGCGGCTCGCTGGCCGACATCATCGAGGACGCCGACGCGACGCCGGAGCAGCGCGCGATCGACGAGATCAATTCCGGCTGCTACGCCTTTGACGGAGCGCTGCTGGCCGACGCGATCAAGCGGGTCGTGACCGACAACGCGCAGGGCCAGGAGTACCTCACCGACGTGGTGGCGATCCTGCGCGGCGACGGCCATCCGGTCGGCACGGTCCTCGCCGCCGATGCGGCCGAGATCCAGGGCGTGAACGACCGGGTCCAGCTGGCGCAGGTCCGCCGGGCCTACCACGACCGGCTGCTCGAGGACTGGATGCGGGCCGGGGTGACGATCGTGGACCCGGCGTCGACCTGGATCGATGCGGACGTCACCCTGGGCCAGGACGCGGAGATCCTGCCGGGGACGTGCCTGGAGGGGCACACCGCGATCGGCCCGGGCGCCAGGATCGGCCCGCATTGCCGGCTGACGGATACCATCGGTAGCGCAGGACGCGTCGGTCAGCTTCACGGTAGCCGTGCAAGCCGAGATCGGGCCGGAGGCCACCGTCGGACCCTACGCCTACCTGCGGCCCGGCACCCGGATCGGCGCCGGCGCGCACATCGGCTGCCACGTCGAGCTGAAGAACTCCGTGGTCGGTGCCGGGGCGAAGGTCCCGCACCTGTCCTACGTCGGGGACGCCGACATCGGCGAGCGGGCCAACATCGGCGCGGCCACGATCTTCGCCAACTACGACGGCGCGGCCAAGCATCACACCACGGTCGGAGCGGGCGTATTCACCGGCAGTGACACGGTGCTGGTGGCGCCGGTGACCGTCGGGGACGGTGCCTATACCGCCGCCGGGTCGGTGATCACCGAGGACGTGCCCCCGGGCGCGCTCGCCATCGCCCGCGGCAGGCAGCACAACTCCGAAGGCTGGGTGGAGCGGCGCCGCCCGGGGACGCAGGCCGCCGCGCGAGCCCGCGAGGCCGCCGAGCTCGGGGCCGGCTGGCCGCGCCGGGCAGGACGAGGAGGCGCAGGGCAGGTGAACGACGTGATGGCACGGGCCGCGAAGAAGCTGATGATCGTCTCCGGCCGGGCCTTCCCCGAGCTGGCCGAGGAAGTAGCCGCGTGGCTGGGCATCAAGCCGACGCCGTCCAGGCTCTTCGACTTCGCGAACGGCGAGATCTTCGTGCGCTTCCTCGATTCCGTTCGCGGCTGCGACGTGTTCGTCCTGCAGAGCCACACCTCGCCCATCAACGAATGGATCATGGAGCAGCTGATCATGGTCGATGCCCTCAAACGGGCGTCGGCCAGGCGTATCACGGTGGTGACCCCGTTCTTCGGCTACGCACGGCAGGACAAGAAGAACCGCGGCCGCGAGCCGATCTCGGCCCGGCTCATGGCCGACCTGTTCGCGACGGCCGGAGCCGACCGGCTGATGGCGGTCGACCTGCACACCGCGCAGATCCAGGGTTTCTTCGACGGCCCGGTGGATCACTTGTTCGCGCTGCCCATCCTGGCCACTTACGTCGAGAAGAAGCTCGACGTCAGCCAGGTCACCGTGGTCGCTCCCGACGCCGGCCGGGTCCGGGTCTGCGAGCGGTGGACGGACCGGCTCGGCTGCCCGCTGGCCATCATCCACAAGCGGCGCGACCCGGACGTGGCGAACCAGGTCAGGATGTTCGAGGTGGTCGGCCAGGTCGCGGGGCGCACCTGCATCCTGGTGGACGACATGATCGACACCGGGGCGACGATCTCCAAGGCCGCCGAGGCCCTGTTCGAGCAGGGCGCGTCCCAGGTCATCGCCACCGCCACGCACGGGGTGCTGTCCGGCGCGGCGGTGGACATCCTGAAGAACTCCAGGATCAGCGAGGTCATCATCACCAACACGCTGCCGGTGCCGCAGGAGAAGCGGTTCGACAAGCTCACGGTGCTGTCGATCGCCCCGCTGCTCGGCCGGGCGATCAGCGAGGTGTTCAGCGACGGGTCCGTCACCAGCCTCTTCGACGGCCAGACCTGATCCGGCAGCACCCGATGGCAGATCCCGCGGCGACCGCCGTCCCCGCCCCCGCCAGAGGCGCGAGGACGACGGCAGTGCCGCCACGGGGGGGCGACCCCCCTGGCACCCCCCGCGGTGCCGCCACGGGGGGCGACCCCCTGGCACCCCCCGCGCGTGCCGCCACGGGGGGCGACCCCCCCGGCACCCCCCGGCACCCCCCGCGGTGCCGTAATCATGGGCGGTCCTGGCCCACAGGCCGGTCCCTCCCTCCCCAGCCGAGGCCAGGACCGCTTCCCGCCGCACCCACCCCGCTAGGCGAGCGGGCGTTCTAGGCGCCGCAGACGGCGCCCCCGTGGCCGTCCGGCGCGGCTTGCTCGCCGAGGGTTCTACGGGTCCTCGTCGCCGAGGCGAACACGATCATGCTGGGGCACGGCGTTTACGTATCCCTTGAGCCATGATTAAGTGGGAAGCTCTGACGGCCGACTTCCAGCTAGCCGGAGGCGAGTGATCCCAGGTAATGATGAGGTTCCGGCTGCTCGGACCCCTTGAGGTCTGGGCCGGAGAAGACTGGCAGGGGATCGGAGCCCCGAAGTGGCGTTCGGTCCTGGCTGCCCTGCTGATCAACGCCGGGCAGATCGTTCCCGTCGACGTACTGATCAACGAGGTGTGGGGCGAGCGACCGCCTGCCAAGGCGGGCAACCTCATCAGCATCTACGTGCTGCGGCTGCGTCGGCTCCTCGGTGACACCGACAGCACTCTCCTGGTCACCCGCGCTCCCGGTTACCTGCTGCGCCTGGCCCCGGGGGACACCGACGCCCAGGTGTTCGAGACCCTGGTGCGCGAGGGCGGGCGTGCTTATGCCGCCGGGGACCCTGAGCGCGCGGCGGCGCAGCTGGCCGAGGCGCTCGCGCTCTGGCATGGCAGCCCGCTGGCCGATGTCCCGGCGACGACACTGGTCGAGACGGAAGCCGAACGGCTGACCGAGCTCCACCTTGACGCCGCCGAACTCCGGATCAAGGCCGAGCTGGCCTGCGGCAGCCACGCCCAGGTCATCCCGGAGCTGCGCAGGCTGCTGGCCGACCATTCGCTGCGGGAAAATCTGTGGCTGCTGCTCATGCAGGCCCTGGACGGCGCGGGCCGCCACGCGGAGGCGCTCGACGCGTACGGGCAGGCGCGCAACGTCTTCGCCGAGGAGCTCGGCGTCGATCCCGGGACCGAGCTGCGTCAGTTCCACGCCCACCTGCTGGCCGAGGACGAGGAGCGCGCCGGGGACACCGGCGATGCTCCGGGCAGCATCTCGGCCGGCGCGGTGGCGCCGAGCTCCGGGCTGCCGAGATCCTCTCCCGTCCTGCGGAGGCCGGGCGTCCGCGATCGGTCCCCGTCCCGGCCCAGCTGCCCGCGGACGTCGCCGACTTCACCGGCCGCGGTGACCAGGTCAAGCACCTGTGCGATGTGCTGTCCAGCGGCAGCGCGGACGACGACCCCGGCGTGGTCCGTATCGCGCTGGTCGCCGGTTCCGGCGGGCTGGGCAAGACGTCCCTGGCCGTGCACGCGGCCCACCGGGTCAGCGCCAGCTTCCCGGACGGCCAGCTGTACGTCGACCTGCTCGGCGCGACTCCGCAGCCGGTTCCGCCCGCGGACGTGCTCGCCCGGTTCCTGCGCGACCTCGGCGTCGACGGCCGGGAAATACCGGTCGACGAGGATGAGCGCGCGGCCCGGTACCGGACCGTCCTGGCCGGACGCCGGATCCTCGTCGTGCTCGACAACGCGCGCGACGCCGCCCAGGTCAGGCCGCTGCTGCCCGGCACCGCGTCGTGCGCGGTGCTGGTCACGACCCGCAGCCGGATGCCCGACCTGGCCAGTACCAGGCTGGTCGACCTCAACGTGCTCGACGACGACGAGGCGCTGGCCCTGTTCACCAGGATCGTCGGCGACGAGCGCGCCGCGGCCGAACCCGAGGCCACCGCCGAGCTGCTGCTGGCCTGCGCCGGGCTGCCGCTGGCCATCAGGATCTGCGCGGCCCGGCTGGCCACGCGCAGCGGCTGGACCATCCGGGCCATGGCCGCCGGCTCCGTGACGAGCACCGCCGGCTGGACGAGCTGAGGGTCGGGGACATGGCGGTCCGCGCCAGCTTCCAGGTCAGCTTCGCCAGCCTGCCCGCCGCCGACCAGCCAGACGGGGTTGCCCCGGCCGACGCCTTCCGCATGCTCGGCCTGTGGCAGGGACCCTCGATCTCGTCCGCGGCGGCCGCGGCTCTGTTCGGCACCCCGGAGTACCTGGCCGAGGACGCGCTCGAGGCCCTCGTGGACGCGCACCTGCTGGAGTCGACCTCCCCGGACCGGTACAAGTTCCATGACCTGCTTCGCGTTTATTCTTCCGAACGGGCCGTGGCTGACCTGTCCGGGCAAGACCGCGACGCCGCGGTCGGCCGCCTCCTCCGGTGGTACATGCGCACCGCCGATGCCGCCGCCACGGCGGTCTCGCCGCATCGCTACAACATCCCGCTGGACGCCGCCGAGGCGACCCGCCACCGCTCAGCTTCGCCACCGCCGATGAAGCGCTGGCCTGGTACGACAGCGAGCGCGCCAACCTGGTCGCCGCCACCCGCCAGGCGGCGGCAGTCCGGCCTGCATGACATCGCCTGGCGGCTGCCCGCCCCGCTGTACGGCGTCTTCAACCGCCGCGGCAACTGGGCGGACTGCATCGCCACCAACCGCATCGCGCTGGACAGCGCCCGCCGGGCCGGGAACCGTCAGGGCGAGGCGTGGGTCCTGAACAACCTCGGCGATGGCCCTGGGCGTTATCGGCGATAGCGAAGGCATCGGCCACCTCGAGCAGGTCGCTCGCGATCCGGCGGGAGATCGGCGACCGGATAGGCGAGGCGCAGTCGGCGAACAACCTCGCCGACGCCTACTCAGGCCTCGGCCGGTCGGACGAGGCCTCGATCTGTACCGGCGTGCCCTGGACCTGAACCGCGAGGTGGGCCACCGGTACGGCGAAGGTGTTGCCCTGGTCAACCTGGGGGAGGCGCTCCTTCATGTGGACCGAGCCGAGGAGGCCATCCATCACTTGCAGCAAGCCCGCCGCATCGTTCGCCGAGATCGGCTACCTGGACGGCGTCGGCTACGCGTTGTACACCTGGGACGCTGCGACTCTGTCGCTGGGACGCGACGCCGAGGCCCTGGACAGCCTGCGGCAGGCCCTGGCCAGCCACCAGACCGCGGGAACCGGCACCGGCAGGCGGTGACGCTGAGGTCCCTTGGCACGCGCAGATGCCGCGTTGGCCTGGCCGCGCAGGCGCGCGAGTCCTGGACTCAGGCGGCGGCCATCTTCGAGGAACTGGGCGACAGTGCGCAGGCCGCGGAAGTCCGCGCCGAGCAGGCGCATCCGGCATTTCCTGAGATTCCGGCTAAGGATCGGGCCGGGACCGATACGATGCTGCGCGTCTCCCCCGTATTATCTTTGCTTCGGGGGCCAGGAAAGCGAAAGGATCATCATGGGGAATCTAGCCGTTGCCGAGGAACTGCCAGGCAGCGACGAGCTTGAAGAGCTCTACAGGCTCGACGCGAGCGAGAGCGAGCCCGAAGAGGACGAGGAAGAGGACGAGGACGAGGACGAAGACGAGGCCGAGCCCGAGGGCATACCGCACTGAAACGAGGGAGTGCGGCGGACGCGGAAGGTCGCGTCCGCCGCACTCGCGTCTGGAGCAGCACGCGAACGGGCCCGGTTACGCGGGCAGCTCGTATACCGAGACGTGCCCGCGGCTGTCGGGGCCGAACGGCGCGCGGCTCCAGTCGGCGTAGCGCTCGCGGAGCCGCAGACCGGCCAGTTCCGCCATGAGGTCGAGCTCACTGGGCCAGCAGTAACGCATCGCCACCGGAAACATGCGAACTCTGCGGCCGTCCCGAAACCTGATCCGCTGCGTGAAGATCCGCTGAGCGACCGGATCGTGGCGGGTCAGCGTCATCGACGCCGACTCCTCCGAGACGGTGTTCACCTCGACCTCGCGCTGGAATAGCGCCGGAGCCGGCACGAAGCACTCGATCACCAACGCTCCGCCCGGAGCCAGCACTCGCGCCACACTGCGGAAGCAGTCCACCTGGCGGGCCTGGCTCGGCAGGTGGAACAAGCCGTTCCACACCGTGTATACCAGGTGAAACGGCCCGTCCACGGGCAGATCGGCCATGTCTCCCAGGGTGACTGGGATCGACTCACCTCCCGGCGTGGTCCGCAGCCGGTCAAGCACCACCCGTGACGCCTCGATGCCCTCGACCGGGATCCCGCGGCGGGCCAGCGGTAGGGCCACCCGCCCGCCGCCAATGCCGAGCTCGAGCACTCGCCCCACGCCGTCGGCCAGCGCGGCCAGGAACTCCACCGTCGGCGCTGGATCCGGCCCGAACGTCAGGTCGGTATAGGCCCGCGCCCAGGTATCGCCCAGGAAGGCGGGATCATCGAAGCCGGACACGGTACTGATCAAACCAGATCTCCGCAACGCGGCTCACTTGCTTTGCGTCATTCCCAAACGCCGGGACCGGGACCGCATCCGCCGCTGCTTCGGCCCGCGGCGTGTTTGTCGGCTACACTTCGAACGCGCATCGCCAGGTTGAGACAGGAGATAGCACCGTGCCCGAGGTCCACATCACCGCCCAGGCTCGTGACGAGTTCGGCAAAGGCGCCGCCCGCCGTATCCGCCGGACCGGCCAGGTGCCCGCCGTGCTGTACGGGCACGGCACGGAGACCCGTCACCTGACCCTGCCCGGGCACCAGCTGATGCTCGCGCTGAAGACGCCGAACGTGCTGCTGTACCTGGACGGCCTCAAGGCCGGGAGCGAGATTGCCCTGCCGAAGGCGGTGCAGCGGGATCCGGTCAAGGGCTTCCTCGAGCATGTCGACCTGATCCTGGTCCGGCGCGGCGAGAAGGTCACCGTCGAGGTGCCGCTCCGGGTGACCGGCGACATCGCCCCGGACGCGCTGCTGGAACAGCAGCTGGTGCAGATCCCGGTGGAGGCCGAGGCGACCAGCATCCCGCAGGGCATCGACGTCGACGTGGAAGGCATGGAGATCGGCGAGGCGGTCCACGCCGGCGACCTGAAGCTGCCCCCCGGGGTCAGCCTGCAGGTCGATCCCGAGACGCTGGTCCTGCACGTGGCCGCGCAAACCGTCCACGAAGAGGGCGAGGAGGAAGCCGCCGAGGCGCCCGAGGTGCCGGAGGCGGTGGCTGACCAGCCCGCGGCCGGCGAAGGGGAGCAGGCCGGCTGACCGGGGAACGCTGGATCATCGTCGGCCTGGGCAATCCGGGACCGGAGTACGCGGGCAACAGGCACAACGTCGGCCACATGGTGACCGCCTTGCTCGCCGAGCGCGCCTGCGGGGTTTCGGGGGTTTCGGGGTCCGGGGCGCGCTTCAAGGCGCACCGGTCGGGCAACGACATCGCCGAGGGCCTCCTGGCCGGGGTTCCCGTCACCCTGGCCTGGCCGCGCTCTTACATGAACCTGTCCGGCCGGCCGGTCGCGGCGCTGGCCGCGTTCTACAAGATCCCGCCCGAGCGGCTCGCGGTCGTCCACGACGAGCTGGACATCCCGTTTGGCGCGGTCCGGCTGAAGTTCGGCGGCGGCGACAACGGCCACAACGGGCTCCGCTCGATCACGCAGGCGCTCGGCACGCGCGATTACTACCGGGTCAGGTTCGGCATCGGCCGGCCGCCGGGCCGGATGGATCCGGCCGCCTTCGTGCTGCGCGACTTCGGCACCGCCGAGCGCAAGGACCTCCCCTTCCTGATCGACCGCTGCGCGGACGCCACCGAGACGCTGATCACCCAGGGCCTGGCCGCAGCGCAGAACCTCTACCACACCGAACCCGTCGCGGACTCGTGACGGCCGAGGAGAGACAGTGACGACAGGGAACGACCACGTGCTCGCCCGCGACCTGGCGGCCGCGGCGGGCGAGCGGCTGCTCGAGCTCCGGGCGCAAGGCGGGGAGCCCGACCTGCTGCGCAAGGCGGGTGACCGGCTGTCGCACGAGTTCCTGACCGCCCGGCTCGCGGCCCGGCGGCCCGGCAACGTGGTCCTGTCCGAGGAAGGCGCCGACGACCCGGCGCGGCTGGCCGCCAGGAGGGTCTGGATCGTCGACCCGCTGGACGGCACCAGGGAGTTCGGCGAGCCGGGCCGCACCGACTGGGCCGTCCACGTGGCCCTCTGGGAACGGAGCGAGGCGAGCGACTCCGGAGACCTCGCCGCCGGGGCGGTCGCTCTCCCCGCCCAGGGCCGGATCTTGTCCACCGTCCCCGGCGCGCTGAACGACGGGGCTGGCCGGGACGAGGAGACTGGCGGGGCCGGTGGGGCCACTGGGACTCGGGGCGGCGGCGGCGGGAGGGTGCGGATCGTGGTGAGCCGGACGCGCGCACCACGCCTCGTTCAGAATATTTCCGATCTTATTGACGTGGAACTGGTCCCGCTCGGCTCGGCCGGAGCTAAGGTGGCCGCCGTGGTCTGCGGCGAGGCTGACGCGTACCTGCACGCGGGCGGGTTCTACGAATGGGACACCGCCGCGCCGGTCGCGGTGGCGCGGGCCGCCGGGTGCCACGCGTCGCGCATCGACGGGTCGCCGCTGGCCTACAACCAGGCCAACCTGACGATGCCGGATATTCTGGTTTGCCGGCCCGCGCTCGCGGCCGCGCTCCTGCAAGCGATCCGGGAAGTCACGAATGCGTCCTGACTATCAGCTGTCCCAGCTTGACGTGCTCGAAGCTGAGGCGATCCACGTGATGCGGGAGGTCGCCGCCGAGTTCGAGCGGCCGGCGCTGCTGTTCTCCGGGGGCAAGGACTCCATCGTCATGCTCGCGCTGGCGGAGAGGGCCTTCTGGCCGGCCAGGATCCCGTTCCCGGTCATGCACGTGGACACGGGGCACAACTTTCCCGAGGTGCTCGAGTTCCGCGATCGCCGGGTGGCCGAGCTGGGCGTGCGGCTCGTCGTCGCCTCCGTGCAGGAGTCCATCGACGCCGGCCGGGTGACCGAGGAGACCGGCCGGCACGCCAGCCGGAACCGGCTGCAGACCGTGACGCTGCTGGACGCCATCGAGGAGCACCGGTTCGACGCGCTGTTCGGCGGCGCGCGCCGGGACGAGGAAAAGGCCAGGGCCAAGGAGCGGGTGTTCTCGTTCCGGGACGAGTTCGGCCAGTGGGATCCGAAGAACCAGCGGCCGGAGCTGTGGAGTCTCTACAACACCCGGATCCGCCGCGGCGAGCACATCAGGGTGTTCCCGCTGTCCAACTGGACCGAGCTCGACGTCTGGGCCTACATCGAGCGGCAAGGGCTGGAGATCCCGTCCATTTACTTCGCGCACGAGCGGCCGGTCTTCGAGCGGGACGGCCTGCTGCTGGCCGACAACCCCTACGTGCTGCGGGGGGAGGACGAGCCGGCCTTCCCGTCAATCGTCCGCTATCGCACGGTGGGCGATATGACGTGCACCGGAGCCGTCTCGTCTTCGGCCGCCACCGTGGCCGAGGTGATCGCCGAGGTGGCCGCGACCCGGATCACCGAGCGAGGCCAGACCCGGGCCGACGACCGGACCAGCGAGGCAGCGATGGAAGACCGCAAGCGCGAGGGATACTTCTGATGGATATTTTGCGGTTCGCCACGGCCGGGTCGGTGGACGACGGCAAGTCGACGCTGATCGGGCGGCTGCTCTACGACTCCAAGTCGATCTTCGCCGACCAGCTGGAAGCGGTCGAGCGGACCAGCCGGGACCGGGGCGAGGACTACACCAACCTGGCCCTGCTCACCGACGGGCTGCGCGCCGAACGGGAACAGGGCATCACCATCGACGTCGCCTACCGGTACTTCGCGACGCCGCGGCGGAAGTTCATCATCGCCGACACCCCGGGCCACATCCAGTACACGCGCAACATGGTGACCGGCGCGTCAACGGCCGACCTGGCCGTGGTGCTGGTCGACGCGCGCAACGGGCTGACCGAGCAGTCGCGCCGGCACGCGTTCCTGACCACGTTGCTGCGGGTGCCGCACATGGTGCTCGCGGTGAACAAGATGGATCTGGTCGACTACCGGGCCGATGTCTTCGAGCGCATCTGCGAGGAGTTCTCGGCGTTCGCGGCCCGGCTGGACATCGGGGACCTGACCTTCGTGCCGATCTCCGCGCTGCACGGGGACAACGTGGTGGACCGTTCGGCCAGCATGCCCTGGTACGACGGCCCCTCGCTGCTGCATCACCTCGAGCACGTGCACATCGCCTCGGACCGCAACCTGATCGACGTCCGGTTCCCGGTGCAGTACGTCATCCGGCCGCAGGCTGCCACCGACGCGGTGCTGCACGACTACCGCGGCTACGCCGGCCAGGTCGCGGGCGGCGTGCTCAAGCCGGGCGACGAGGTGCTGCACCTGCCGTCGGGGTTCACCACCAGGATCCGCGGGGTGGAGACGGCCGGGGTCTCCGTCGCCGAGGCGTTCGCGCCCATGTCGGTGACGCTGCTGCTCGACGACGACGTGGACATCTCCCGCGGCGACATGATCTGCCGCCCCAACAACCGGCCCGCCGTCGCGCAGGACATCGAGGCCATGCTGTGCTGGATGTCGTCCGATCAGGTCCTGGCCCGGCGCAGCAGGCTGGTGGTCAAGCACACCTCGCGCACGGTCAAGGCCATCGTCACCGACCTGCACTACCGGATCGACGTGAACACCCTGCACCGCGACGAATCCGCGACCCAGCTCAGCCTGAACGAGGTCGGCCGGGTCCGGCTCCGCCTCACCCAGCCGATCTTCTGCGATCCCTACGCCAGGAACCGGGTTACCGGCGGCCTCATCCTCATCGACGAGGCCACCAACGCCACGGTCGGGGCCGCCATGATCACCGAGGCCAGCTAGCGTTCACGCATCGCAGCACTCAAGGCAGGCACGGGTCGGTGTGGCCCTCGGCCCCCCGAAGCTGGGTGTGGACGGATCGTGATGGGTATGGTCCGAATTGCGGCTTATTAACCTCAGGGGAGTAACTGTGAGTGCTGAATCGCCTGCCGAGAGCAGCTGGACCGCGACCCCCTTCCACGACCTGACGGAGTTCGTCGCGATACCGCGGGTAACGGCCCTGCGGCTGGCGCCCGATGGGGGCTGGCTGGCGGTGGCGGTGCAGACGCTCAGCGCTGACGGGAAGAAGTGCCTGACCAGCCTGTGGCGGGTCGACCCCGGGGGCGGGCCGCCGCGGCGGCTGACCCGGTCCGCCGAGGGAGAGGCCAACCCGAGGTTCCTGCCGGACGGGTCGCTGCTGTTCACGTCCAGGCGGCCCGATCCCGGAGCCGGCCAGGCCAGCAAGGACGGCGGCGATGTCGCCGCCCTGTGGCTGCTTCCCCCCGGCGGCGGTGAAGCGAGGGTCATCGCCGCCCTGCCCGGCGGGGTCACGGCCGCCGAAGCGGCCAGGGACGCCGGGACCGTCGTGCTGAGCTCACCGGTGATGCCCGCGGCCGGCCGTCGAGGGGGGTCCGGGGGGATTGGTCCCCCCGGGATCGGGGGGTTCCGGGGGGTCGTCCCCCCGGGCAAGCACAGATAACACAGCCGCGGACGACGCCAGGTTGCGCAAGGAGCGCGGCGACGCCGGGGTGACGGCCATCTTGCACGAGTCGGCGCCGGTCAGGTTCTGGGATCATGACCTCGGCCCGGATCAGGTCCGGCTGTTCTCCGTCGACCCGGACCAGCTCCGGGACCCGGCCGGTAACGCAGCCAGGCCGGCCGGGGAGTTCCCCGGACTGCGTGACCTGACCCCGGATCCGGGCCGCGCGCTCGACGACGAGGCGTTCGAGCTCACCCCCGACGGCACCTCGGTGATCACCGGCTGGCAGCTGTGGCATCCCGCCGGGCAGTCGCACGCCGAGCTGGTGATGATCGACGTCGCCACCGGGAAGCGCCAAGTGCTGCTCAGCGCGCCGGAGTACAACTTCTCCGGCCCGCGCGTCTCGCCTGACGGGCGGTTCATCGTCTGCCAGCGGGAAACGCAGACCACCCCGGAACGCCCGCCCGACCTCACCCTGGTCCTGCTCGGCGTCAACGGCGCGGGCGCGGCCGGCGAAGCCGGGCGCGACCTGCTGCCCGGCCTGGACAGGTGGCCCGCCGAGCCCGCCTGGTCGCACGATTCCCGGATCGTGTACTTCGCCGCCGATGACGGCGGCCGGCGGCCGGTGTTCCGCCTGGACGTCGCGGCCGGCCAGGTAACCCGGGTGACCGCTGACGACGGCGCGTACACCGACCTGAACCCGGCGCCGGACGGCCGGTACCTGTACGCGCTGCGGTCGGCGGTGGACTCGCCGCCGACTCCGGTCCGGATCGACCTTACCTCCAAAGGCCCCGGAACCCCCGAAAACCCCGGCCCGCGCGCGGCCGGACCCGCCGCCCTGGACAGCCCCGGCGTTCCGCTGGCGGTGCCGGGCCGGCTGGCGGAGGTCGAGGCGGCCGCCGATGACGGCCAGCCGGTCCGGGCCTGGCTCGTGCTGCCGGAGAGCGCGTCGGCCGCCAGCCCGGCTCCGTTGCTGCTGTGGGTGCACGGCGGCCCGATGAGCAGCTGGAACGCCTGGTCCTGGCGGTGGAATCCGTGGCTGATGGCGGCCCGTGGCTACGCCGTGCTGTTGCCGGACCCGGCGCTGTCCACCGGTTACGGGCAGGAGTTCATCGCCCGCGGCTACCACGACTGGGGTGCCCGGCCGTTCGCCGACATCATGGCGGTGACCGAGCCCGTGCTGGCCCGCCCGGACATCGACGCCGACCGGGCCGGAATGATGGGCGGCTCCTACGGCGGCTACATGGCGAACTGGATGGCCGGTCACACCGACCGCTTCAAGGCGATCGTGAGCCACGCCGGGCTGTGGGCGCTGGACCAGATGTTCGGCACCACGGACCATCCGATGTTCTGGCGGCCGCAGTTCGGGGATCCGCTCACCCAGCCCGAGATGTACGAGGCGAATTCCCCGCACCGGCACATCGAGCGGATCAGGACGCCGATGCTGGTCATCCACGGCGACAAGGACTACCGGGTGCCGGTGTCGGAAGCGCTGCGGCTGTGGTGGGACCTGTCCCGGTACGGGGCCGAGGCCAAGTTCTTGTACTTCCCGGACGAGAACCACTGGATCCTCGCCCCGGGCCATGCGCGGATCTGGTACGAGACGGTCTTCGCCTTCCTGGCTGAGCACATGCTCGGCCAGGAATGGCAGCGCCCGGCGCTCTTGTGAGCAGATGGTGCCTGTGAGTCCCGTGGTACGCGGCTGTCCCACGGAGCCGGGATTCGCGAAGATGTGCGGGTCTCCCGGGCAGCGGCGCAGTCGCCCGATCATCAGCAACGGCTCGGCACGCTTAGGCTGAGGGCATGAGCCGTGCCGATCTGGACAAGCGACCTGGGGATGTCGCGGCGATGTTCGACGCCATCGCGGGCCGTTACGACCTGCTCAACGACATCCTGTCCGCGGGGCAGGTCCGGCTGTGGCGGCGGGCCGTGGCCCGGATCACGGGCGCCGGGCCGGGCCAGCGGGTGCTCGACCTGGCCGCGGGGACCGGGACCTCCTCGCTGGCCTTCACCGCTGTGGGTGCGGACTGCGTGGCCTGTGACTTCTCGCTGGGCATGCTCCGGGCGGGCCTCGCGCGGTCATCGCGCGGCCTGCGGGGGGCCCAGGGTGGGCTCGGGGGAGCAAGCAGAGCCCCCCAGCCGCGCGATACTACGGCGGGTGACCAGAGCGGGCATGCGGGGGGTTCCAGGGGGGTCGCTCCCCCTGGGACACAGAGCCCCCCTGGGCAACTCGGCTTCGTGGCCGGCGACGCGCTGCGGCTGCCGTTCCGGGACGAGGCGTTCGACGCGGTGACGATCTCGTTCGGGCTGCGTAACGTGGCCGACCGGGGACAGGCGCTGGCCGAGATGCGCCGGGTCACCCGGCCCGGAGGGCGCCTGGTGGTATGCGAGTTCAGCACGATCACCATCGCCCCGGTCGATATGCTGTACCGGCGCTACCTGATCAATGTCCTGCCCGCGATCGCCCGGCTGACGGCCCGCAGCCCGGAAGCCTACGAATACCTGGTCGAGTCGATCACTGACTGGCCGTCCCAGCCCGAGCTGGCAGGCCTCATCGAGACGGCCGGCTGGTCGGCGGTGCGGTGGCGCGACCTGAGCCTGGGCGCGGTGGCCGTGCATGTCGGCCGCCGCACCTGAGCGGGCACCCCTGGCCGCTCGTATGGCCACGACCATGGGGGTCTAAACTGAAGGCAAAGAATTTGTGAAGCGGTTCACAAGACGTTCAGGATCTGACCAAGTGACCGAGCACGCTGCCCCCGAAACCTCTGCGACCAACGGGCACGGCCGCCTTCGCGCCGGCCCGTCGATGACGCGGATGTCATCGTGGTCGGTGCCGGGCCGGCCGGCTCGACGACCGCCTACTACCTGGCGCAGGCCGGGCTGGACGTCCTGCTGCTGGAGAAGTCCAGGTTCCCGCGGGAAAAGGTGTGCGGGGACGGCCTGACCCCGCGCGGGGTCAAGGCGCTCGTGGCCATGGGGATCAGCGTCAGCGAGCAGGACGGCTGGGTCCGCAACAAGGGCCTGCGGGTCATCGGCGCGGGAAAACGGATGGAACTGCCCTGGCCCGAGCTGTCCAGCTATCCGGGGTACGGCCTGGTCCGGCCCCGGACCGACCTGGACCAGATGCTGGCCCGCCGGGCCCAGCAGGCCGGCGCCCGGCTGCTGGAGGGCGTCACCGTGACCGGCCCCGTCCGGGACGACCGCACCGGCCGGATCACCGGCGTGACGGCCCGGGCCGCGGACGCCGGTGACGAGCGCACCTACACCTCCCGCGTCATCGTCGCGGCGGACGGCAACTCCTCGCGGCTGTCGGTGGCGATGGGACTGCGCAAGCGCGACGACCGCCCGCTCGGCGTCGCGGTACGGACCTACTACCAGACCCCGCGGCACGACGACGACTACCTGGAGTCCTGGCTCGACCTGTGGGACGGCGACCGGCTGCTGCCCGGGTACGGCTGGATCTTCGGCATGGGAGACGGGACGTCCAACGTCGGCCTGGGGCTGCTGAACACGAGCGCCGCGTTCGGCCATACCGACTACCACGCCCTGCTGCGCAAGTGGCTGGAGGGGATGCCGGCCGAGTGGGGTTTCACCGAGGAGAACCGGACCCAGCCGATCCGGGGCGCGGCGCTGCCGATGGGCTTCAACCGGACCCCGCACTACTACCAGGGGCTGCTGCTCGTCGGCGACGCCGGCGGCATGGTGAACCCGTTCAACGGCGAGGGCATCGCCTACGCGATGGAGTCGGGCGAGATCCTGGCCCGGACGATCGCGCAGGCGCTGGCCCGGGCCCGGCGGGCGGAGACCGAGCGGGTCCTCGCCGGGTACCCCCGCGCGCTCAGCGACGCCTACGGCGGCTACTACGCCGTGGGCCGGGTGTTCGTGAAGGCGATCGGCCGGCCGGGCCTGATGCGGTTCGCGACCAAGCACGGCATGTCCCGGCCGGCCCTGATGGCCTTCGTGATCAAGCTGCTCGCCAACCTGACCGATCCGCGCGGGGACGCGGCAGACAGGCTGGTCAACGGCCTGTCCAAGCTCGCCCCTAACCCTAAGTGAGGGGTCATGCAGGTGGTCCCTAGGATAAGGGGTTGGCATCCGGCCCGTGGAGGGAGGAAACATCGATGAGGCTGTACGTTCCGATCTTCGTGCTGGCCGTGCTGGCCCTGGGCTTCGCCGCCTTCTCCGTCACCTTCGGCGCCATCGCCGGGCCGAAACGGTGGAACCGGGCCAAGCTGGAAAGCTACGAGTGCGGCATCGAGCCGACGCCGCACCCGCCGGGCGGGGGCAGGATCCCGGTCAAGTACTACCTGACCGCGATGTTGTTCATCGTGTTCGACATCGAGATCATTTTCCTGTATCCCTGGGCGGTCACCTTCAACAAGCTCGGCGCCTTCGGCCTGGTCGAGATGGTGACCTTCGTGATCACCGTGCTGGTCGCCTACGCGTACGTCTGGCGGCGCGGCGGCCTGGAGTGGGATTAGCCATGGGTATCGAAGAAAAGCTGCCGAGCGGCGTGCTGCTGACCTCGGTGGAGAAGGTGGCCGGCTGGGCCCGGGCCCGGTCGGTGTGGCCGGCCACGTTCGGCCTGGCCTGCTGCGCCATCGAGCTGTTCCAGACCGGCGGGCCAAAGCACGACCTGGCCAGGTTCGGCATGGAACGGGCGTCCAACACCCCGCGGCAGGCGGACCTGATGATCGTGGCCGGGCGGCTCAGCCAGAAGATGGCCCCGGTGACGAGGCAGATCTACGACCAGATGTCCGACCCCAAGTGGGTCATCTCGATGGGCGTCTGCGCCTCCAGCGGCGGCATGTTCAACAACTACGCGATCGTGCAGGGCGTGGATCACGTCATCCCGGTCGACATCTACCTGCCCGGCTGCCCGCCGCGCCCGGAGATGCTGCTCGACGCGATCCTCAAGCTGCACGACAAGATCATGAACATGAAGCTCGGCAAGGACCGGGACCGCGAGATCACCGAACTGGAGAACGCCCGGCTCGGCCTGCGGCCGCTGCACGTGTCCCGCCGAGGCTGAGCTGTGAGCGGACCCGAGCAGCCCCCGAAGGCGGGCCCGGAGGAGACGGACGGCAACCTGCCCGCCCGGCTCGGCGAGGAGCGGCTGAACGCGCCGGTCGTCCGCCAGCGGCATGTTCGGCGTGCAGGACACCCCGGACACCTCCGGTTACGGGCTGCTGCGGGTGCACAAGGCGCCCCCGCTGGACAGCCCGCGCCCGTACGGCTCCTACTTCGACGAGGTCGCCGACGCGCTCGGCTTCTCCGACGCCATCGAGCGCGTGGTGGTGGACCGGGGCGAGCTGACCTTCCACGTCCGCCGGGAGCGGCTGCCCGAGGTGGCCGCGAAGCTGCGCGACGACCCCGCGCTCCGTTTCGAGCTGTGCAGCGGGGTCTCCGGCGTGCACTACCCGGACGACACCGGGCGCGAACTGCACGCGGTGTACCACATGCTGTCCATCACGCACAACCGCCGGGTGCGGCTGGAGGTCAGCGCGCCGGACGCCGACCCGCACATTCCGTCGCTGGTCGGCGTGTACCCGACGTGCAACTGGCACGAGCGGGAGACCTGGGATTTCTTCGGCATCATCTTCGACGGGCATCCGGCGCTGACCAGGATCGAGATGCCGGACGACTGGAAGGGCCACCCGCAGCGCAAGGACTACCCGCTCGGCGGCATCCCGGTCGAGTACCGCGGCGCCAAGATCCCCGCCCCGGACGAGCGGAGGCACTACCATGACGCGAGATGCCGCACGCGGCGGCCGGAGCGAGCGACGCCGAAGCCGCCGAGGGCCGCGTCTACACGGTCTCCGGCGAGGACTGGGACGAGATCGTCGCCGCCGCGAACGAGGCCGGGGACTTCGAGAGCGGCGAGCGGATCGTGATCAACATGGGCCCGCAGCACCCGTCCACCCACGGCGTGCTCCGGCTGGTCCTGACGCTGGAAGGCGAGACGGTGGCCGAGGTGCGCCCGGCCATCGGGTACCTGCACACCGGCATCGAGAAGAACATGGAGTACCGGACCTGGACCCAGGGCGTCACGTTCTGCACCAGGGCGGACTACCTGATGCCGATCTTCAACGAGACCGCCTACTGCCTGGCGGTCGAGCGCCTGCTCGGCATCGAGGACCGGATCCCCGAGCGCGCGCAGATCATCAGGGTCCTGATGATGGAGCTCAACCGGATCTCCTCGCACCTGGGCGGGATCGCCCCGATGGGCCTGGAACTGGGCGCGACCACGATCTACACGCAGGGCGCGCGGCTGCGGGAACGCGCCCTGGACGTGCTGGAGCTGATCACCGGCCTGCGGATGAACCACGCCTTCATCAGGCCCGGCGGGGTGGCGCAGGACCTGCCGCCCGGCGCGCTGGAGGCCATCCGGGTGTTCGACGAGTCCGGGCGGCGGCTGCTGGACCAGCTGCACACCCTGATCGACGCGAACCCGATCTTCATCGGCCGGAACAAGGGCATCGCCTACCTGGACCTGCAGGCGCTGCATGGCCCTCGGCGTGACCGGTCCCATGCTGAGGGCGACCGGGCTGCCCTGGGACCTGCGCAAGTCCCAGCCGTACTGCGGCTACGAGACCTACGACTTCGACGTGCCGGTCAGGGACACGTGCGACGCGTACGGCCGGTACCTGATCCGGATGGACGAAATCGAGGAGTCGCTGAAGATCATCCAGCAGTGCGTCGACCGGCTGGCGGCCCGCGGATCGGTCGACTCCGATCCGGTGATGATCCGGGACGCCAAGATCGGCTGGCCGGCCCAGCTGTCCCTCGGACCCGACGGCCTCGGCCCGTCGCCGCAGCACATCGCGCACATCATGGGCCAGTCCATGGAGGCGCTCATCCACCACTTCAAGCTGATCACCGAGGGGTTCCGGGTGCCGGCCGGGCAGGCGTACGCGGCGATCGAGTCCCCCCGCGGCGAACTGGCCGCGCACGTGGTGAGCGACGGCGGGACCCGGCCGTACCGGGTGCACCTGCGCGACCCGTCGTTCATCCACCTGCAGTCGGTCGCCGCGATGTGCGAGGGCGGCTTCGTGGCCGACCTCATCCCCGCGATCGCGAGCATCGATCCCGTGATGGGAGGCGTGGACCGGTAATGCCGTTCAGCGACGAGGTGCGCGCCCGTCTCGACGCGGACGCGGAGCAGATCATCGGCCAGTACCCGGGCTCGAGGTCGGCGCTGCTGCCGCTGCTGCATCTCGTCCAGTCCGAGGAGGGCTACGTCTCCGCGGACGGCATCGGGTACTGCGCGGCCAAGCTCGGGCTGACCGAGGCCGACGTCACCGGGGTGGTCAGCTTCTACACCATGTACAAGCGCCGCCCGGTCGGCCAGTACCACGTCGGCGTGTGCACGAACACGGTGTGCGGGGTCCTGGGCGGCAACCAGATCCTCGCCGAGCTCCGCGAGCACCTCGGCGTGGGCGACGACGAGACCACGCCCGACGGCCGGGTCAGCCTGGAGCACCTCGAGTGCAACGCCGCCTGCGAGTACGCGCCGGTGATGATGGTGAACTGGGAGTTCTTCGACAACATGACACCGCACTCGGCCCGCCAGCTCGCCGACGACCTGCGCGCCGGGAACCCGGTGACCCCGACCCGGGGCCCGGGGCGGCTGGTCACCTGGCGCGAGGCGGCCCGCATCCTGGCCGGCTTCAACGACGACCAGGCCACCGAGGGCCCGGCCGCGGGACCGGCCGACCTGGTCGGCCTCAAGATCGCCAAGGAGCACGGCTGGACCGCGCCGGAGCCGGGCGCGGCGGCGAGCGACCAAGCGAAGGAGCCGCGGTGACCGACACCCTGACCCCGGTGCTGACCGCGCACTGGGACCAGCCCGACATCTTCACCCTCGACGGGTACCGGCGGGCCGGCGGCTGGCAGGCGCTGCCGAAGGCGCTCGGCATGCCGCGCGACGAGGTCATCGCGACCGTGAAGAGCTCCGGGCTGCGCGGCCGCGGCGGGGCCGGCTTCCCGACCGGCGTGAAGTGGGGCTTCCTCCCGCAGGGCGACGACAAGCCGCACTACCTGGTGGTCAACGCGGACGAATCCGAACCGGGCGCCTGCAAGGACGTCCCGCTGATGATGGCCACCCCGCACCTGCTCATCGAGGGCGCGGCCATCGCCTCGTACGCGATCGGGGCCAGCCACGCGTTCATCTACGTCCGGGGCGAGGTCCTGCACGTCATCCGCCGGCTGCGGCACGCCGTGCAGGAGGCGTACGCGGCCGGCTACCTCGGCCGCGACATCCTCGGCTCCGGGTTCGACCTGGACGTCATCGTCCACGCCGGGGCCGGCGCCTACATCTGCGGCGAGGAGACCGCGCTGCTGGACTCGCTGGAAGGGCAGCCGCGGGCTGCCGCGGAGCAAGCCGCCGTTCCCGGCCGTGGCCGGCGTGTACGCCCTCCCGACGAACGTGAACAACGTGGAGTCGATCGCCAGCGTGCCGTCGATCATGCTGAACGGCGCCGACTGGTTCGCCAGCATCGGCACGGAGAAGTCCAAGGGATTCGGGATCTTCAACCTCTCCGGCCACGTGGCGACGCCGGGCACGTTCGAGGCTCCGCTCGGCATCACGCTGCGCGAGCTGCTCGAGCTGTCCGGCGGGATGCGGGCCGGGCACCGGCTCAAGTTCTGGACCGCCGGCGGCTCGTCGGCTGGGATACTCACCGACCAGCACCTGGACGTGCCGCTGGACTTCGAGTCGGTCGCCGCCGCCGGATCCCAGCTCGGCACCAGGTCCGTGCAGATCTTCGACGAGACCACCTGCGTCGTCGGCGCGGTGCTCCGCTGGACCGAGTTCTACCAGCACGAGTCGTGCGGGAAATGCACGCCGTGCCGGGAGGGCACGTTCTGGATGGTCCGCCTCCTGGATCAGCTGGAACACGGCCGCGGCACCGAGGACGACCTCGAGAAGCTCCTGGACGTCTGCGACAACATCACCGGCCGCGCGTTCTGCGCGCTCGGCGACAGCGCGACGCCGCCGGTCACCTCCGGCGTCCGCTACTTCAGGGACGAGTTCCTGCAGCACCAGAAGGAAGGCGGCTGTCCCTTCGACCCGGCGGCGTCCACGGTCTGGAGTGCGGCATGACCGTGCAGACCACGCAGGGCACGGTGACCGTCACCATCGACGGGTTCGAGATCGCGGTGCCGAAGGGCATGCTGATCATCCGGGCCGCCGAGCTGCTCGGCATCCAGATCCCGCGGTTCTGCGACCACCCGCTGCTCGACCCGATCGGCGCCTGCCGCCAGTGCCTGGTCGAGGTCGAGGGCCAGGTCAAGCCGCATGGCCTCGTGCATCACCACGTGCACCGAGGGCATGGTGGTGCGCACCCAGCTCACCTCGGCCGTCGCGGACAAGGCCCAGCAGGGCGTGATGGAGCTGCTGCTCATCAACCACCCGCTGGACTGCCCGATGTGCGACAAGGGCGGCGAGTGCCCGCTGCAGAACCAGGCCATGTCCAACGGCCGGGGCGAGACCCGGTTCACCTACGAAAAGCGGACCTTCGAAAAGCCGGTCGCCATCTCCACCGAAGTGCTGCTGGACCGCGAGCGCTGTATCTCCTGCACCCGGTGCGTCCGGACGTCGGAGGAGATCGCGGGGGACCCGTTCATCGAGTTCATCGGGCGCGGTCCGGCCCAGATGATCGGCACCGCCGAGGGCAAGCCGTTCAACTCCTACTTCTCCGGCAACACCGTGCAGGTCTGCCCGGTCGGCGCGCTCACCGGCGCGGCGTACCGGTTCCGGTCCCGGCCGTACGACCTGGTGTCGGTGCCGAGCGTGTGCGAGCACTGCGCGGCGGGATGCCGGCAGCGCACCGACATCCGGCGCGGGCGGGTGCTCCGCCGGCTGGCGGGCGAGGAGCCGGCCGTCAACGAGGAGTGGAACTGCGACAAGGGCCGCTGGGCCTTCACCTACGCGACGCAGCCCGACCGGCTGACCGCCCCGCTGGTCAGGGACGCCGACGGGGTGCTCGTCCCGGCGTCCTGGCCGCACGCCCTCGCGGTGGCCGCGGCCGGCCTGGCCGCGGCGCGCGACCCGGACGCGGAGCGGCCGCGAGGTGTCGGCGTGCTGACCGGCGGGCGGCTCACGCTCGAGGACGCCTACGCGTACGCCAAGTTCGCCCGGGTCGCCCTGGGCACCAACGACGTGGACATGCGGGCGCGGGCGCACTCGGCCGAGGAGGAGGAGTTCCTCGCGGCCTGCGTGGCCGGGCGCGACATCACGGTCAGCTACGCCGACCTGGAGCAGGCGCCCGCCGTGCTGCTGGCCGGATTCGAGCCCGAAGACGAGTCGCCCATCGTCTTCCTCCGCCTGCGCAAGGCGGTGCGGCGCCGCCATCTGCCGGTATTCTCCATCGCGGCGCTGTCCAGCCCCGGGCTGGCCAAGCTGTCTGGCGACCTGCTGGCCACGCTGCCCGGAGACGAGGCCGCCGCGCTCACCGCGCTCACGGCAGCGTTGTCTCAGGAGGACGACAGTGCCCATACCCGGGGGGACCCATCCCCCCAGACCCGCCTTGGGCGGGCCGGGCAGGCGCTGACCACGACGGGCGCGGTGATCCTCGTCGGCGAGCGGCTTGCCGCCGTCCCGGGCGCGCTGGCCGCCGCGGCCAGGCTCGCGTTCGCCTCCGGCGCCCGGCTCGCCTGGGTGCCGCGCCGTGCGGGCGAGCGTGGCGCCGTCGAGGCGGGCGCCCTCCCGGGGCTGCTGCCCATCGGCCGCCCGGTCACCGACGCCGCGGCCCGCGCCGAGGTGGCCAGGATCTGGGGCCGCGGCTCGCTGCCCGAGGCGCCGGGACGCGACACCTCGGCGATACTCGGCGCCGCGGCCGACGGCGAGCTCGGCGCCCTGGTGGTGGCCGGCGTGGACCCGGCCGACCTGCCCGATCCGCAGGCCGCGCTGCACGCGATCGAGATGGCCCCCTTCGTGGTCAGCCTCGAGCTGCGGGCCAGCGCGGTCACCGACCGGGCCGACGTGGTGTTCCCGGTCGCCGCCGTGGCCGAGAAGGCCGGGACGTTCGTGAACTGGGAAGGGCGCGGCGGTTCCTTCGCCGAGGCGCTGAAGGTCCCGGAGGTCCGCACCGACCTGTACGTGCTCGGCGCGATCGCCGACCAGATGGACGTCCACCTGGGCCTGCCCGACGCGGCGGCCGCGCGCGCGGAACTCGCCGCCCTCGGCGCCTGGCACGGCGCCCGCCCGCGACCCCCCCGTCCAGGGGGGCCCTGGGGCCGAGGGGGTTTGGGGGGAACGGTTGCCCTCCCAGGGGGGTCCGGGGGGATGGGTCCCCCCGGGAAGAAGAGCAGGGGGGGTATGGGGGGGATCGTCCCCCCGGGCAACACTCCTTTCGAGCTGGCACCAGCTGCTGGACAGCGGGCGCATGCAGGACGGCGAGCCGTCGCTCGCGGGTACCGCCCGCCCGGCCGTGGCCCGGATGTCCGCGGCGACCGCGGCCGAGGCCGGCGTGGCCGACGGCGATAAGGTGACCGTGGCCACCGGCCGTGGCTCGGTGACCGTCCCGGCCGAGATCGTCCCGATGGCCGATCACGTGGTCTGGCTCCCGGCGGCGGGCCTGCCCGGGGGAGCGACCCTCCGCGCCGAGCTCGGTGCGGGCCACGGCGCCACGGTCACGCTGAGGAGGCCGGAATGACGGTCCAGATAGCGCTACCGCACGTGCTTGCGGCTCCGGCGCCTCCGCCGAACCCGACGCTGCTCGACTTCTACCCGCTCATCTGGTGGATGGTGCTGCTGAAGGTCGCGGTCGTCTTCATCTTCCTGCTGCTCACGACCATGTTCATGATCTGGGCGGAACGCCGCGCCATCGGCCGCATGCAGAACCGGCCCGGCCCGAACCGGGCCGGGCCCTTCGGCCTGCTGCAGCCGATCGCGGACGCGCTCAAGCTGCCGCTCAAGGAAGACATCATTCCGACTACCGCGGACAAGCTGGTGTTCGTGGCCGCGCCCGTACTGTCGGGGGCGGTGGCGTTCATCGGCTTCTCGATCATCCCGGTCGGCCCGGAAGTCTCGATCTTCCACCACTACACCCCGCTGCAGCTGGCCGACCTGCCGGTGGCGGTGCTGCTGGTGCTGGCCATGAGCTCGATCGGCGTGTACGGGATCGTGCTGGCCGGCTGGGCCTCGGGATCACCGTACTCGCTGCTCGGCACGCTGCGTTCGGCCGCGCAGGTGATCAGCTACGAGATCGCCATGGCCCTGGCCTTCGTGGCCGTGTTCCTGTACGCCGGCTCGCTGTCCACCACCGCGATCGTCTCCGCTCAGCAGCACGTCTGGTACTGCGGCCCGCTGATCGTCTCGTTCGTGATCTACCTGTTCACCATGGTCGGCGAGACCAACCGGCTGCCGTTCGACCTGCCCGAGGGCGAGGGCGAGCTGGTGGCCGGCTATCACACCGAGTACTCGTCGATGAAGTTCGCCATGTTCTACCTCGCCGAGTACATCAACATGACGACGGTGGCCGCGCTGGCCACCACGCTGTTCCTCGGCGGCTGGCGCGCGCCGTGGCCGATCTCGCTGTGGTCGGGCGCGAACGTCGGCTGGTGGCCGGTGCTGTGGTTCCTGATCAAGGTCTTCATCCTGCTGTTCTGCTACATCTGGCTGCGCGGGACCCTGCCCCGGGTCCGGTACGACCAGCTGATGGCGATCGGCTGGAAGATCCTTATCCCGGTCTCCATCGTCTGGATCCTGCTGACCGCCACCGTGCGCGCGTGGCGGCAGGACACCCACAACACGATCCCGTACGTGGTGGGCGGCGTGGTCCTGGTGATCATCATCGTCCTGGCCTCGATGTGGGACTCCGCCGCGCAGCAGCGCGCCGCCCGGTACGCGGCAGCGGACTCCGCCAGCGCCAGCGAGGCCGGCAAAGACGTGCCCATGGGCACGGGCTCCTTCCCGGTGCCGCCGCTCGACCTGCCGCACTACCACGGCATCGGCCTTGACGATCAAACCTCGACCAGGGAAACCTCCACCCGGGAGGTCACAGGTGCTTGATTTCCTCAACCCGATCAAGGGATTCGGGGTCACCTTCCACGAGATGTTCCGGAAGCCCGAGACCGTCTACTACCCGGAGGAACGGCGGCCGACCGCGCCGCGGTTCCACGGCCACCACCAGCTCAACCGGTGGCCGGACGGGCTGGAGAAATGCATCGGGTGCGAGCTGTGCGCCTGGGCGTGCCCGGCCGACGCCATCTACGTCGAGGGCCGGGACAACACGCCCGAGGACCGGTTCTCCCCCGGCGAGCGGTACGGCTACGTCTACCAGATCAACTACCTGCGCTGCATCCTGTGCGGCATGTGCATCGAGGCCTGCCCGACGCGCGCGCTGACCATGACCAACGAGTACGAGATCGCCGATGACAGCCGGGAAAACCTGATCTGGACCAAGGAGCAGCTGCTCGTGCCGCTGTATCCGGGCATGGAGTCGCCGCCGCATCCGATGCGGCTCGGTGACGACGAGAAGGACTACTACCGCCTCGGCGCGGCCGGCCTGACCGCCGGCCCCCGCGCGCCCGGCATGGCCGGGCCGGGCGGGCCGTCGGGCCCGGCGGTGTTCGCCGGATCCCCGGACGCCTCGCTGTCCTGGTTGCCGCGCGAGGAGGAACGGGAAGACAGGGGCGGGGCCGGGCGGGCTGAAGATACAGACAGGGGTGAGGACACGTGAGAGGGGTCCTGGCGGCCGGCGGGACCAACACCGACTTCGTCGCCGAGGAGACCATCTTCTGGATCCTGGCCGTCGCCTCGGTGGGCGCCGCGCTGGCCATGATCCTGGTCCGGCGGGCGGTGCACTGCGCCATCATGCTCGCGGTGGTGATGCTCTCGCTGGCCACGTTTTACGCCATGGAGGGCGCGCCGTTCCTGGCCTTCGTGCAGATCATCGTGTACACCGGCGCGGTCCTCATGCTGTTCCTGTTCGTCATCATGCTCATCGGCATCAGCTCGTCGGACTCGATCGTGGAGACCATCAAGGGCCAGCGGCTGGCCGCGGGCCTGGTCGCGATCGGCCTGTTCGTGCTGCTCGCTCTCACCATCGGGCACGCGGCCATCGGCCCGGCGCCGCCGCAGACCGCGGCGAACGGCGTGAACAACCTGACCGGGCTCGCGCAGCTGATCTTCACCACCTACGTGTTCCCGTTCGAGGTCACCGGCGCGCTGCTGATCACCGCGGCGGTCGGCGCGATGGTGCTCGCGCACCGCGAGCGCGCCACGCCCCGGCCCAACCAGCGGGAGCTGGCCGCCCGCCGGGTGGCCAGCGGCCACCTGGCGCCGGACCCGTCGCCGGGCGTCTACGCGCTGCACGACGCCGCGGACCGGCCGGCCCTGCTGCCGGACGGCAGCACCTCCGAGCTGTCGGTCAGCACGGCGCTGTCGCCACGTGACCCGAACCAGGAACCACGCTTCGTTCCGCCAGAAGAAACCCTGCAGATCACGGCGGAAAGCGGCGAATGGGAGATCGCACCGTCCGGGAGGGCCGACGAGTGAGCCCGGTGCACTACATCGCGCTGTCGGTGATCCTGTTCGTGATCGGCGGGGTCGGCGTCCTCGTCCGGCGCAACGCCATCGTCGTATTCATGTGCATCGAGCTGATGCTGAACGCGTGCAACCTGGCCTTCGTCGCGTTCGCGCGGCTGCACGGCAACCTGGACGGCCAGGTCATCGCGTTCTTCGTCATGGTGGTGGCCGCGGCCGAGGTCGTGGTCGGTCTCGCGATCCTGATGGCGATCTACCGGGCCCGCAGGTCCGCGTCGGTGGACGACGCTAACCTGCTCAAGTACTGAGCGGCCGCGCGGCGGCTTGCCGACGCGCGCGCTCCCAATAGCACTGAGGGGATGACGACCTTGACTGGCACGGCCCTCGCGGACGTCGCTCACGCCCAGGCGCTGACCACCGTGCCGGCCGCCGGGGCGCTGAAGCTGTCGTGGCTGCTGCTCGCCTTCCCGCTCTTCGGCGCGGTGGTGCTGCTGGTCGGCGGACGCCGGACCGACCGGTGGGGGCACCTGCTCGGGTGCGCGATGCCGGTCGCCGCGTTCGTCTACGGCGTGATCGCCTTCTTCACCCTGCTCGGGGACACCAACCGGGAGCAGGACCAGCATCTGTACACGTACATCCTGGTGGGCCGCTTCCAGGCCAACGTGAACCTGCTGACCGACCCGCTGTCGATCTGCTTCGTGCTGCTGATCACCGGGGTCGGGTCGCTGATCATCATCTACTCGGTCGGCTACATGGCGCACGACCCTGGCCGGCGGCGGTTCTTCGGCTACATGGACCTGTTCCTCGCGTCGATGCTGCTGCTCGTGCTGGCCGACAACTACCTCGTGCTCTACGTCGGGTGGGAGGGCGTCGGCCTGGCCTCCTACCTGCTGATCGGGTTCTGGCAGCAAAGGAACTCGGCGGCGGTGGCGGCGAAGAAGGCGTTCGTCGTCAACCGGGTCGGAGACGCCGGCCTCACCCTGGCCATCTTCCTGATGTTCAGCGCGTTCGGGACGGTATCGTTCACCGGGGTGTTCCACCAGGTTCCGTCCGGCGGGAGCGGGGTGGCCACCGCGCTCGGCTTCCTGCTGCTGCTCGGCGCGTGCGGCAAGTCCGCGCAGGTGCCGCTGCAGTCCTGGCTGCTGGACGCGATGGAGGGCCCCACGCCCGTGTCGGCGCTGATCCACGCGGCCACCATGGTCACCGCCGGGGTCTACCTGCTGGTACGGTCCAACCCGATCCTCGCGCTGTCGCCGGACGCGCGGATCGCGATCGCCGTGGTCGGCACGGTCACGCTGCTGTTCGGCGGCATCATCGCCTCGGCCAGGGACGACATCAAGAAGTCGCTGGCCGGGTCCACCATGAGCCAGATCGGGTACATGACGCTCGGGGCCGGGCTCGGGCCCGAGGGGTACGTCTTCTCGATCGCGCTCCTGCTCGCCCACGGGTTCTACAAGGCCGGGCTGTTCCTCGGCGCGGGCTCGGTGATCCACGGCATGGACGACGAGCAGGACATGCGGAAGTACGGGGGGCTCTACCGCTTCCTGCCGGTCACCTACGTGACGTTCGGCCTCGCGTACCTGGCCATCATCGGCATCCCGCCGTTCTCCGGGTTCTTCGCCAAGGACCCCATCATCGAGGGCGACTTCACCGAGCATGGCACGGGCGGCTGGATCCTCGGCATCTGCGCGCTGATCGGCGCCGGCCTCACCGCGTTCTACATGACCCGGATGATGCTCATGACCTGGCACGGGAAGCGGCGCTGGAAGGCCGATGCGCATCCGCACGAATCACCGCCGGTGATGACCTGGCCAATGGTCGTGATCGCGATCGGCTCGGTCGGCGCGGGCGGGTTCCTCATCATCAACGACCGGCTGGAGAAGTTCCTCGCCCCGGTCGTCGGCGTGCCGCCGGTCTCGCACGGCTTCTTCACCGTCGCCGGGGGCGTGGCGCTGGCGCTGGCCCTGGCCGGCATCGGCCTCGGCTGGGTCATGTACGGGCGGGTCCCGGTCCCCGAGACCGCGCCGCGAGGGAACCCCCTGGTCGTCGCGGCCAGGAAGGACCTGTACGGCGACACGTTCAACGAGTCGGTCCTGATGCGGCCCGGCCAGTGGCTGACCCGCCTGTCGGTGTACTTCGACAACCGCGGCGTGGACGGCCTGGTGAACAGCCTGGCCGCGCTGGTGGGCGGGACGTCGGGCCGGTGGCGGCGGCTGCAGACCGGGTTCGTGCGCTCCTACGCGCTGTCCATGTTCTTCGGCGCCGTGGTCGTGGTCGCCCTGCTCCTGGCGGTGAGGCTGTAGATGAACGGCTTTCCCTGGCTGACGGTAGCGGGCGCGGTCCCGCTGGCCGGTGCCCTGGTGATCTCGCTGATTCCCGGCCTGCCGGCCGACAGCGCCGAGGCCGACCGGCGAGCGCGTGACACGCTGGCCAAGATGCTCGCCCTGGCGTTCTCGGTGGCCACGCTCGTCGTGGTGATCATCATCGCGGTCAAGTTCCAGGTCGGCGGGCCGGACTACCAGTTCACCGAGACCTACTCGTGGATCCCCGCGTTCGGCGTGCACTACGCGCTGGGCGTGGACGGCATCGCGCTGGTCCTCATCGCCATGTCCGCGGTGCTCATGCCGGTGGTGATCCTGGCCTCCTGGAACGACGCCGAGGCGGGCCCGGTACCTGCGCGGGGACGAACCAGCTTCCCCCCCGCCCTCCGAACCCAAGCACAGCGTCAAGACGTACTTCGCGCTGATGATGGTGCTCGAGACGATGACGATCGGCGTCTTCGCGGCCACCGACGTGTTCCTGTTCTACGTGTTCTTCGAGGCCATGCTGGTGCCGATGTACTTCATGATCGGCAGTTACGGGGTCGGGAAACGGCAGTACGCGGCGGTCAAGTTCCTGCTCTACGGCCTGCTCGGCGGGTTTCTCATGCTGGTCGCGGTCATCGCGCTGTACGTGTATTCCGTCCGCAGCCCGGCCACCGGGCACCACGGGTCGTTCCTGTTCAGCGAGCTGCTCAACGTCTCCCTCAGCTCGACCGTGCAGAAGTGGCTGTTCCTCGGGTTCTTCATCGCGTTCGCGATCAAGGCGCCGCTGTGGCCGTTCCACACCTGGCTGCCGGACGCGGCCGACGCGGCGCAGCCTGGCGCGGCCGTGCTGATGCTCGGCGTGATGGACAAGGTCGGGACGTTCGGCATGCTGCGGTACTGCTTCGGGCTGTTCCCGGCCGGCGCGAAGTACTTCACGCCGCTGGTCATCACGCTGGCCGTGATCGGGACGTTGTACGGGGCGATCGTGGCGATCGGCCAGGCCGGCTGAAGCGGCTGATGGGCTACATCTCCATCTCCCACTTCGGGCTCATCACGCTCGGCATCTTCGCGTTCACCAGCCAGGGCCTGTCCGGCGCGACGCTGTACATGGTCATGCACGCGTTCCTCACCGGCGCCCTGTTCCTCCTGGTCGGGTTCATGATCATCCGGCGCGGCTCGGACCGGATCAGCGATTTCGGCGGCGTGCAGCAGGTCGCGCCGCTGCTGGCCGGGCTGTTCCTGATCTCGGGGCTGGCCGGGCTCTCGCTGCCCGGGCTGGGCAGCTTCGTCAGCGAGTTCCTCGTCCTGATCGGGACCTTCTCCCGGTACAAGGTGGCCGCCACCTTCGCCACCGTGAACATCATCCTGGCCGCGGTCTACATCCTGTGGATGTACCAGCGGGTGGCGGGCGGCCCGGTCCGGGACCAGGTGGCGGGGATGAAGGACCTGCGGATCCGCGAGATGCTGGCCGTCGCGCCGCTGATCGGGCTGATCCTCTTCGTCGGGGTCTATCCCAAGCCGGTGCTGGACATCATCAACCCCGCCGTGCGCGTGACGATGGCGCAGGTCCACGAGACCGACCCGGTGCCCGCGCATCCCGCGCCCGGGGTCAGCACGACCGCCGTCTATACCACCGCCGTGCAGAAGGGAACCGTACCGTGACCGGCGTCCTGCCCGCGGCGCTGGCCGCATCGGTCGGCGCCGCCTCGACCAGCGGCAATATCCCGGCCCCGAGCATCGAGTACAGTCAGCTCTCGCCGATGCTGGTCGTCTTCGGCGCGGCGGTGGTGGGCGTGCTCGTCGAGGCCTTCGCTCCCCGCCCGCTGCGCCGCGGCGTCCAGCTGGTTATCGCCCTGGGCTCGCTGGCCGCCGCGTTCATCCTGACCATCGTCGTGGCCGCGTCGGCCAGCATCTTCGACCACGGCAGCCCCGGCCACATCGCCGCGCAGGGCGCGGTCGCGGTGGACCGTCCGACCCTGTTCATCCAGGGCACGATCCTGGTCCTGGCCTTCGTCAGCGTGCTGCTCATCGCCGACACCAGCAACAGCCCGTTCGCCGCCCAGGCCGCCGCGCCGCCCGGCAGCCAGGAGGAACGCGAGGGCCTGGCCACCGGGGCCATGCACACCGAGATCTTCCCGCTGACCCTGTTCGCGGTGGGCGGGATGCTGCTGTTCCCGGCCGCCAACGACCTGCTGACCATGTTCGTCGCGCTCGAGGTGCTGTCGCTGCCGCTGTACCTGCTGTGCGGGCTGGCCCGGCGCCGCCGCCTGCTGTCGCACGAGGCGGCCATGAAGTATTTCCTGCTCGGCGCGTTCTCCTCGGCCTTCTTCCTGTTCGGCATCGCGATGCTGTACGGCTTCTCGGGCTCGGTCTCGCTGTCGGCCATCGCGTCCGCGGCGGCCAGCAACACCTCCAACGACACCCTGCTGTACGCCGGGATCGCGCTGACCGGCACCGGGCTGCTGTTCAAGATCGGGGCGGTGCCGTTCCAGGGCTGGAAACCCGACGTGTACCAGGGCGCGCCGACGCCGATCACCGCGCTGATGGCGTCCTGCACGGTGGTGTCGGCCTTCGGCGCGCTGCTGCGCGTGTTCTACGTCGCGTTCGGCAACCTGACCTGGGACTGGCGCCCGGCGATGTGGGTGATCGCGGTCCTCACCATGGTCGTGGGCGCGGTCATCGCCATCACCCAGACCGACGTGAAGCGGCTGCTGGCCTACTCCTCGATCGCGCACGCCGGGTTCGTGCTGACCGCGGTCATGGCGGTCAGCACGGCGGGGCTGTCCAGCAGCCTGTTCTACCTGGCCACCTACGGGCTGACCACGGTGGGCGCGTTCGCGGTGATCACCCTGGTGCGGGACGCGGGCGGGGAGGCCGGGCACCTGTCCCGGTGGGCGGGCCTGGGCCGACGCTCGCCGCTGGTGGCGGGCATCTTCGCGCTGTTCCTGCTGGCCTTCGCCGGCATCCCGCTGACCAGCGGTTTCATCGGGAAGTTCGCCATCTTCTCGGCTGCGATCGCGTCCGGCGAGACGGCGCTGGTGATCGTCGGCGTGCTGTCCAGCGCGATCGCCGCGTTCTTCTACGTCCGCGTGATCGTGCTGATGTTCTTCAGCGACCCGGTGCCCGACGGGCCGGAGGTGGTCGTGCCGAACGTGTTCACCGGCACCGCCGTGGGGCTCGGCGTCGCGGCGACGGTCGTGTTCGGCATCGTGCCGCAGCCGCTGCTCAGCCTGGCCAGCCATGCGGCGAATCACCTGTTCGTGAGCTGAGCCCGAGGACTCGATGAGACCTACGGCACTGGTTGGGCGAGCTCAGAACGGGCATACTCGAACATTCGAGGCGTTCGCGCGTGCCGATGACCTGGAGAGTATGTGATCACCGCAGTTCCGGTAGATTTCCCGGACTCCGCTCTGGCGGCGGAGGTTCTTGACGATCTGGCCCGGGTCGAGGCGTCGCTGATGGAGACGGCGCATCCCGATGACGAGCTCTTCACCGAGGCCTCCAGGCATTCCATCGCGGCGGGCGGCAAGCGGTTCCGGGCGCTGCTGGTGCTGCTGGCCGCGCAGTTCGGCGACCCGAAGGACCCGCGGGTCACCCAGGCCGCGGTGGCCATCGAGCTGACCCACCTGGCCACGCTGTTCCACGACGACGTCATGGACGAGGCCGACGTGCGCCGCGGCCATCCCTCGGTCAACTCCCGGTGGAGCAACTCGGTCGCCATCTTGACCGGGGACTTTCCTGTTCGCGGAGGCCTCCCGGATCCTCGCCGATCTCGGCCCGGAGGCGGTCAGGATCCAGGCCGAGACGTTCAGCCGGCTGGTCGCCGGGCAGATGGCCGAGACCATCGGCCCGCGCCCGGGTCAGGATCCGCTCGATCACTACATGCACGTGATCACCGAGAAGACCGGGTCGCTGATCGCCACCTCCGGCCGGTTCGGCGCGCTGTTCTCCGGCGCCCCAGCCGAGGTCGCGACGCGGATCGCGATGGCCTGCGAGCAGCTCGGCGTGGCCTGGCAGCTCTCCGACGACGTGATCGACATCGCGAGCGACTCGGCGCAGTCGGGCAAGACGCCCGGCACCGACCTGCGCCAGGGCGTGCGGACCCTGCCGGTCCTGTACGCGCTGCGCTCGACCGCGGCGGCAGTGCAGGGCCAGGCGGCGGGCGCGTCCGATGCGGACCGGCGGCTGCGGTGGCTGCTCACCGAGGCCGACCTGACCGACGAGGCGCTGCTGACCGAGGCGCTGGCCCTGCTGCGCGCCCATCCGGCCCTGGCCGAGTCCCGCGCGCACGTGCTGAGCTGGGCGCAGGGCGCCAGGAACGACTTCATGGCGCTGCCCTCCGGGCCGGCCCAGGCAGCGTTCCTGGCGCTGTGCGACTTCGTGGAGAAACGGACCGGCTGAGGCCCGGACCAGGTCTGGGCCGGCGGCGATCCCTTAGCGGACTTCCCAGGTGTCGTGGCCGGCCAGCAGGGCGCCCAGGTCACCCGGGCCGCTGCGCGAACGGGCCGCGGCGATCTGCTCGGCCATCAGCTGGTCGTAGCTCGGCTGCTCGACCTGCCGGAACACCCCGACCGGAGTGTGCCGGAAATCGGCGGTGTCCAGCCGGGACAGGGCGAACGCGTAGGACGGATCCGGCCGGTGGGCGTCGTGGGTGATCAGCGTGTCCGGGTCGGCCCCGTTCACGTCGGCCGCCTCGAGCTCGCCGTGGCGGCCGAACCGCAGGCCCTGGGCGCCCCCGGGCCCGAACCGGACCGGCGCCCCGTGCTCCAGCCTGATCAGCCGCTCGCCCGCGGCGGCCGTGCTCCTTCAGCGGCGCGAACGCGTCGTCGTTGAAGATGGGGCAGTTCTGGTAGATCTCGATGAACGCGGCACCCTGGTGGTCGGCCGCGGCCCGCAGCACCGAGGTCAGGTGCCTGCGGTCGGAATCGATCGTCCGCGCCACGAAGCTCGTGTCGGCGCCGAGGGCCAGGGACACCGGGTTGAACGGGTGGTCCAGCGACCCGAACGGGGTGGACTTGGTGACCTTGCCCTGCTCGGAGGTCGGCGAGTACTGGCCCTTGGTCAGCCCGTAGATCCGGTTGTTGAACAGCAGGATCTTGATGTTGACGTTGCGGCGCAGCGCGTGGATCAGGTGGTTGCCGCCGATCGACAGCGCGTCGCCGTCGCCGGTGATGACCCAGACCGACAGGTCGGGCCGGGACGCCGCGAGCCCGGTGGCGATGGCCGGCGCGCGGCCGTGGATCGAGTGCATCCCGTAGGTGTTCACGTAGTACGGCAGCCGGGACGAGCAGCCGATGCCGGAGATGACGACCACGTTCTCGCGCGGTACGTCCAGCTCGGGCAGGAACGCCTGGAAGGCGGCCAGGATGGCGTAGTCCCCGCAGCCGGGGCACCACCGCACCTCCTGATCGGACTTGAAATCTTTGGTCGACCGAACGGGCCGTGGCTTTAGGCACCAGGGTCAGGGAGGCGAGCCTGCGGCCCTCGCCGCCTGCCGGTGCACCGTGGCCGTTCGTCTGCAGTGCCGTTTGTCTCAGACATGGCCGATCACATCCTCGATCACGCCGGCGAGCTCGGCGGCCTGGAACGGCAGGCCGCGCACCCGGTTGTAGGAGATCACGTCGACCAGGAAACGCCCGCGCAGCAGCAGGGCGAGCTGGCCGAGGTTGATTTCCGGCACCAGAACCTTGTCGTAGTGGCGGAGCACGTCACCCAGATTCGGCGGGAACGGATTGAGGTGCCGCAGGTGGGCCTGGGCGACGGCATGCCCGGCGTTCCGCACCCGGCGGACGGCCGCGCCGATGGACCCGAAGGTCGAGCCCCAGCCGAGCACCAGGACGCGGGCGGCGCCGTCGGGGTCCTCGACGGCCAGCGGCTCGATGTCCGCCGCGATGCCGTCGATCTTGGCCTGGCGCAGCCTGACCATGCGGTCGTGGTTGTCGGGGTCGTAGGAGATGTCACCGGTGATATCGGCCTTCTCGATGCCGCCGATCCGGTGCTCCAGGCCCGGGGTGCCCGGCACCGCCCACGGCCGGGCCAGGGTCACCGGGTCCCGGCGGAACGGCTCGAACTCGCCGCTTCCGCCGCCCGGCTGGCTGGGCTCGGCGAAAGCGAATTCCTGGCTCAGGTCGGGCAGGCTGGCCGTGTCCGGGATCCGCCACGGTTCCGAGCCGTTGGCCAGGTAACCGTCGGAGAGCAGGATCACCGGGGTGCGGTACTTCACCGCGATCCGGGCCGATTCGATCGCCGCGTTGAAGCAGTCGGCCGGGCTGGCCGGGGCGACGATCGGCACGGGTGACTCGCCGTTCCGGCCGAACATGGCCTGCAGCAGGTCGGCCTGCTCGGTCTTGGTCGGCATCCCGGTGGACGGCCCGGCCCGCTGGATGTCGCAGACGATCAGGGGCAGCTCGACCGACACGGCCAGGCCGATGGTCTCGGCCTTCAGCAGCATCCCGGGCCCGGACGTGCTGGTCACGCTCAGCGAGCCGCCGAAGGAGGCCCCGAGCGCCGCGCCCACGGCGGCGATCTCGTCCTCGGCCTGGAACGTGCGGACCCCGAAGCGCTTGTGCTTGGCCAGCTCGTGCAGGATGTCCGAGGCCGGCGTGATCGGGTAGGAGCCGAGGAACAGCGGCAGCCCGGCCAGCTGCGACGCCGCGATAAGCCCGTACGCGAGCGCGGTGTTGCCGCTGATGTTGCGGTACGTGCCCGGGGCCAGCGGCGCCGGCTTGACCTCGTAGCGGACCGAGAACGCCTCGGTCGTCTCGCCGAAGTTCCAGCCGGCCTGGAAGGCGGCCACGTTCGCGGCCATGATCTCGGGCTTGGTCGCGAACTTGGCCTTGAGGAAGCCGAGCGTGCCGTCCGCGGGCCGGTCGTACAGCCAGGACAGCATGCCGAGCGCGAACATGTTCTTGGCCCGCTCGGCGTCCTTGCGGGTGATGTCGAACGACTCCAGGGCCTTGACCGTCATCGAGGTGATCGGCACGGCGTGCACGTGGTACTGCTCGAGCGAGCCGTCCTCGAGCGGGCTGACGTCGTAGCCGACCTTGGTGAGGTTGCGCTTGGTGAACTCGTCGGTGTTGACGATCAGGTCGCCGCCGCGCGGCAGGTCCTTGATGTTGGCCTTCAGGGCGGCCGGGTTCATGGCGATGAGCACGTCCGGGGCGTCGCCGGGCGTGAGGATGTCGTGATCGGCGAACTGCAGCTGGAAACTCGACACGCCTGCGAGAGTGCCGGCCGGGGCCCGGATTTCGGCCGGGAAATTCGGCATGGTGGACAGGTCATTGCCGAAGATCGCCGTATCTTGTGTGAACCTGTCTCCGGCGAGCTGCATGCCGTCACCTGAGTCACCGGCGAACCTGATGATGACGTGATCGAGCTGCTGGACCTGCTTGGTCACAGTTGGAAGACCTCCTCGGCATGCCGCGGCCGAACGCTCACGCAGCACCACCCCACGGCCAGGGGCATGAGTCTAGGACGGTACAAATCTTACGCCGGAACGGGCACAGAAACGTTCATCTGCTCGTTGATATTCCCAGGCCCCTGGCGATCTGGCGGGTCCGATGTAGTTTGTGACAGATTCCGGTAACAACCCGCGGCCAGGTTTGTGCATAACGTCCCTGACCCCGCGTACCGTCATCATGACGTGCGGGCGGAGCGCGGGACTCCGGGAGGTGCATGGGTGTGCGCGGTGACCGGCGGGCCGCGGTGCTGGCCGTCGCGGCCGCCCGGCTCGTGGCGGCCGCGATCCCGCTGATCGCCATCTGTGCCGGGATCGGCGCCGCGGTCGCGGGCGGTGGCGGCGCGATCGTGGGGGTGGTGGCCGCCTGCCTGGTGCTGGCCGTCGCCGGCACGTACTGCGACCGGCTGGCCCTGTCCGCGATGCTGGCCCGGCCGGTGAGCGAGGTCGAGCATCCCGAGCTCTACCGCCTGGTGCGGGAGCTGAGCAAGGGCGGCCGGCTCCCGGTGCCGCGGCTTTATCTGTCCCCGGCCGGGCAGCCGAACTCGTTCGCCGTCGGCCGCAATCCCCGCACCGCGGCGATCTGCTGCACCGAAGGCCTGCTGGCCTCGCTGGACGAGACCGAACTGCGCGGCGTGCTCGGGCACGAGCTCGCCCACATCTCCGGCCGGGACATCCTGCCCGCCACGGTGTCGGCGGGCCTGGCCACCGTCATCACGTTCCCGGCCGGCATCGCCAGGTTCCTGCCCGCCCGCGCCGCATCGCGGGCCACCGCGCCAGCCCCGCCCGCCGCGCCGGGCCCGCCCGCCTCGGGCCTCGGCCTGGTCGAGACGTCGCTGATGCTGGTGCTCGGGCCGATCGCCGCGCTGGTCATCAGGCTCTCGGTGACCCGGGAGCGCGAGTACCGGGCCGACGCGGCGGGCGCCCTGCTGGCCGGCGACCCGGTGGCCCTGGCCAGCGCCCTGCGCCAGATCGAGGCCGGCGCCGCGGAGCTGGCCCTGGCCCCCGACGCGCGGCTGAGCTCGGTCGGCCATCTGATGATCGCCAGCCCGTTCCACCCCGAAGGGTTCGCCCGGCTGTTCGGCACCCATCCGCCCGCGGGCGAGCGGATCCGCCGCCTCGAAGCCCTGGCCGGCTACCGCCGCTGACCCGGCGCGGCGGCCCGGGTCAGCGGTAGTTGACGAACTGCACTCGCCGATCAGCCTTTATTGCGGTTTGCTTCCTGAACGAGTCGTGACCTGCGTTTTTGGCTCTTAGCACTTCTCATCGCTTCGCACGAACTTCAGTGCTCATGTGCCCTCGATGTGCCCTACTCCGCTTGATCCGGCACGAACGTGGCACGCCTTCTGGATGCAAACTACCGGCGTGCCAGGTCCGGGCGAGGTCGGCAGCAAGGCAGCGGTTTCTGCAATCGTGCATGCGAGCGGTTGTGGGCCCCCGTTGCTGTATGTTCTGCTGTACAGACTTGACACTTACGCGTCAAGGCAACTCGGTCGGACCCCCGCCAGCCGCGCCCGCTCTACTAGCGTTGGCCTTTTCGTCCCGAAGCCAAGTTCGTCGGTCTACGGGCTGGGCATCTGTTGTTTGTACCCTACTGGAGGCGGCTCTGGAATGGCTCACTACTGGGGGATCTACAAATGACAAGTAAATCAGATATCCTAAGGCCGGGAGAGAGAATCCTGTTCGCGGAATTTGCCGAATATGATGGTGAACTCGACTGCGTCGAATCAGCTATGAAGCTTGCGCGTAGGCGTCTCTGGCGGTATAATTACGCGTCGCTCGGCATGAACGCTGTATGTGTATCGGCCATTTATGCCGGCCTTCTTGCTTCAATTCCGATTTCTGCTAAGCTCATCCTGATAATTGCGGGCGTTTGTGCATATATATCGGTGCTAGCTTGGGCCTTCTCTAGCAAATATAAATGGGGCGTGTATCCTTCGTTTCAAGCGATACTCGTGGCTATACGGAAAGTGGACCCAGCACTGAAGAGTGTCTTTGCCTCGGACGAAAGGACTGCTCTTGCTAAGCAACTGCTGAAGTGTACAACCGAGGTCCGATCCTTTGGTTCCCGCCCACCTCTCCGATTGCATAAGAAGATTATCAGGCAACAAGCAATTAGTGCAAGCAAAGTGCTCCAAGACCTTGAGGATTATCGAAAACTCAATTCGAAGAAGTATAGGCCGATGGCTGCGTGGAAGGAATCAAGAAACGTGTTGAGCGGCCGTCGATAATCGGTGAAAAGGATCTTCCAGGCCTTGAGATGCGCAACTGCGCGCTCGATGGGAGCGCGGATAGAACTGACCTGGTTATTGTATTCGTGTTCACGCATGTAGAGTTCACGGTCCTGTGGCTTCTTAGCCGGCGTGACGTAGCCAGACCCTTGAAATCCCTTGTCTGCGATAACCGATCCGGCAAGGTCGAGAATCTCCTCTATCTCGCCTTCCCGCTTCTTCATGTCATGGTCACATCCGGGAGCCGGGTCCGAGACGAAGATAATGTTCCCGAATTCGTCGCCTATAATCAGGCTGCCATGGCCGGTAGTCTTATATTTCCCGGCCCACATCTCGGGGGCGCGCTCCCATGACCAGCATGGCCACAGCGTGCCGTCTACCAGCGCTAGCCTGCCCCGTGTCATCTGCTTCGCCTCCTCCGCGTCCGGCCGGAACTCCTCGGTAGCCTGCGCGATCAGCAAGGTGAATTCTGTGATGATCTCCGAGACGGTGCCCTGGGAGACCGCGAAAAGATCAGCAATAACTTCTTCGATTATATTCTGCCGCTTGTAGAGCAGCGTTACCATGATCGCTTCCCGCAACGAGAGGCTCTTCGGCCGCCCGGTTCCCTTATCCCAGGGATCGGGCAGGATATCTTCGATACGCGCCTCAAGTTCATCGAGTTGTTCGGCATCCAGTCCGAAGGTACGATGGTAACGCAACGGCTCCTCCATCGGTAAAGGGATTTGGTTCGCACCTTCTTTCTACCGATGCGAGGAGTCGTTGCCTTTTAGGCGCGCCGTGCTGAAATTAGAACTTTACTAACAATTGGATGGAGATCCGCGAAAGCTCTGCGCTTGAGAGTTTCTGATAACCCACCTTGTATATCCGGCAATACTAGGTAATGACAGAGAGCTTAAGGTGGTTAAGTCGATTTTGGTGAAGGCTGCTTTTGAAATTGCGACGTCGAATTGGGTCAAGATCGGTGAACTGACAGTTGGAACGGGGCATTACCAGACTGTGCGGCTTCCTCGGCAAGCATTCAGGTCAGGCCAGTTGACGACAATAGTTGTGGTCGCCCTAACAGCTATCCCGGCTATTCCTATTTTGATTAGCTCTTTGAAATAGTGCAGCGCTGCAGGCTCGCGTTCGGGACAGACTTGAGCACTTCTGCCCTTCTGATCCGTAGACTGTGTGAGGCACATCGGTTACCTGCTCATCCCGCTGCTGACCTCAGGACTCCTGATGCCATAGAGAGGTATTTCATGCAATGCCAGGGTGGGTTTTGACCCGACTTGGGTCACGTTAGTGCGCGTGTCAACGTCAAGGGCGGCTGTGGCCGCGGGGCGATCAGCACCGGTGAGGGTGACATCCTGGGCCGCTGGCAGTCACCGACGTTACGGATCACATTCCCCAGCCCAGTTGAGCAACTCCAGGACGCTGAGGCTGGCGATCGTCGGCCGCCAGGCACTTTGGCCGGTGGACCTGGTCAGGCCGGTGTAAATCGCTGGGAGCACGAGCTGGACTGCATCGTTCCAGGACGGGGTGGCCGCGAGCCGGACGGTAATCTCGACATCCCCGCCGGTATACGCGTCGTGTTCGAAGAAGCCGCAGCTGAGCCTGAAGCGCCGCGCCGGGCTTTGCTCGCCAGGTGCCGCGAACCCGGGCTCGTCTGACTGCGGCTCGGCTGCAGTGCGCTCCCGGCACTCCTGTACGGTTTCTCGCCTGGTAGTGAAGGTGCAGCCCATGGCGTCGGCATAGTCCCGGCTATCCCTGCCGACGCGGGCCTCCAGATGCCAAGGCCGCATCGCCGGCCCTCGCCGACCATGTCCCAGAACTGGTGAAACCAGGTCATGACCTCGGGATCGCCGGACACCGGCTCGCCGGTGTCGCGGTCCCGGATGCAGCGGCGGCCATGGATCGTGACGATGAGCCGGGCCAACGGCGGCGCAGCGTCCGCCTCCAGGCGCCAGAACTGGATCGCGTCGATCTGCGGCTCACGCACAACCAGCCGGGTTCGCGCGCCCGGACCGCCAGGTCGCAGCAGCGCTGGTGCGACCAATGGGCTGTCATCCTTCTCCGAAGCCGTGGCATCTCCCCCCACCGCAGTGACCCAGGCCGCCAGCATCTGGCGGATAGCCGCCTCCAGCAACTCAGGATCGAACCGCTCATCGGCAATCCCGGCAGCCAGGACAGCATCCTCGACGGCTGGTCCGTAGATAATCTCGGCCGTCTGCGCCGACCCGGGCCCAGCGGCCGAAGAATGCACCTCCGCCATACCTGGAATCTATCCATCAACCCCAGGCGTGCGTCGGCGTGCCGGCGGACGCGGCCCGGTCAGCGGCGATCCACCCGGCATCGGTTTCGCCGAGCTTGGCCATCATCGCGGCGACCGCCTGATACGTATCCGTCAGCGACTCGCGCGCCGCTGCGCTCGCCGGTCAGCTGCGCATCAGCCGGAGTCTTGCCGTCGGCCAGGGTCAGGAAGTCCACTTCGGTGGACTCCAGCAGCCCCTCGCGAGCGGCGAGGAAGTGCCGGACCTGCCGCGCGCAAAGCAGGCATACCGAAGGGAACGGGCCTGCATTCCCTCCGTCACTACTCCGCCACGCTGCTGATTCACGGCGGAGCAAGCGTCAAGCGGGTACAGCTCGCGCTGGGCCACTCCATACCCACGATCACCCTCAACACGTACGTGGGGGAGTGGCCGGACACCGACCGGCAGACTCGCGTGATCGTTGACTCAGCGCTCGGCCGTGTGCCCCGGATGTGCCCTGACACAACGCGGAGAAGAAGGACGCCCAGGCAGATGGCTTGGATGCGCGCTGTTTCACCTGTAGTTGACGAACTGAAGGGCGAAGTCGAACTCCTTGCCCTTCAGCAGCGTGATGACGGCCTGCAGATCGTCCTTCTTCTTGGCCGAGACGCGCAGCTCCTCACCCTGGACCTGGGCCCGGACGCCCTTCGGTCCCTCGTCCCGGATGATCTTCGACAGCTTCCTGGCGTTGTCCTGGCTGATGCCCTCCTTGAGGGCGACGGCCATCCGGTATTCCTTACCGGAAAGCCTGGGGTCGGCCGGGTCCAGGGTCTTGAGCGACACGCCGCGCTTGACCAGCTTGTCCTTGAACACGTCGAGGACGGCCTTGGCGCGCTCCTCGCTGTTGGCGCGGATGTCCACGGCATGGTCGCCGGACCATGCGATGGACGCGCCGACGCCGCGGAAATCGAACCGCGTGCCGATCTCCTTGGCCGCCTGGTTGAGCGCGTTGTCGACTTCCTGGCGGTCGAGCTTGGAAACTATGTCAAAGGAAGACTCTTGCGATGCCACGGCTCCCAGGCTAGACGTGCCAGCCGCGGGCCGTCACGCCGAACCGCCAGACCCGGGCCCTCGAATCGACCGTCGGCTAACTGTCTCGCCGCGTCTTGGGCTATTCTTGCGATGCCGCCCGGCACAGGCGGCATACGGCAGGTTGCCCGAGTGGCCAAAGGGAGCGGTCTGTAAAACCGTCGGCTCAGCCTACGTTGGTTCGAACCCAACACCTGCCACCAGTTTCCGCAGGTTAGAGCCGGTGACGCTGGATTGCGTCACCGGCTTTTGAGTGCAAAGGGAGCGGTTACGTAGACCGCTTGCTTTTGGTTGTGGGCCATGGGTGGGCCAGATCCAGCCATCCGCCGATGTCGGCCATGAGCGATCCATATGTCTTCTGAGCTGCGAAAATGATCAGCCAGGTAGGCATCTTCGGGATTCAGTCGGCGCAGCGGAGGCCGGGCGGCCGTGGGCCATGCCGGGGCCGCTGGGATCGTTCACGGACATATGGCGGACAGGGTCGTGCCGGTACCGGCGGTGCGTGTAACCGCTTGCTGTCACGCACTGTGACACATGCGGAGTGCCGGAGTCCGGGTCGAGGGCGTCTTCGATCTGCTGGCTGATGAGGTCGTCCCGCCCGTCGGTGCAGTGCGCGTAGGCGTCTTGCAGCACGTGCACGCTGTTGCCCGCGCGGGCGGCGACCTCGGTGGGCGCGCTGGTGGCGTTTAGCCACAAGGACAAGGCGGCATGCCGCAGGTCGTACGGGCGGCGGGCCAGCGGCGTGGCGGCCAGCTGCGGGCCGAGCGCGATCTGGCGGGCGGCGTGCCAGACGCGGCCGTAGGTCCTTTCGCTGAGGATGCCGCCGCGGGCGCCGCGGAACAGCCGCCCGTCCGGTGCGGTCCCATACTTGCGCAGGTGCTGCCGGAGCGGGTCGGCCAGAGCCGTCGGCACGGGGACGACCCGCACCGCTCCGTCCGGGCGATGCTTGAGGCAGCGCGGTTCGTGCGGCGTGCCGGTGCTGGTCCACGCGGAGCCGGTGCGCGGGCAGGCGCCGGTGAGTATCAGCTTGCCCCGCCCGTGCCGGGGCAGGACGAGGTTGGCGCTGCGGAGTGCTACGGCTTCTTCGGGGCGCAGCGCGCCGTAATACAGGCAGCCGAAGAACGCGGTCAGCTCCGGGTGGAGCCGAGCCACTTCGGCCAGGATCGCCCGGACCTGGGCGGGGCTGGCACGGCATGCGGGCTCGCCGCGGCGGCGGCTTTGGGTGGTGTCCACCGCACCTGGCTGACCGGGTTGACCGGGAGCAGGCCGAGCTCGACGGCGTAGCCGGCAACGCCGTGGAACACTGCCCGCTTGCGGGCGATGGTGCTCGCTGCGGCGCGGCTGTCATCCAGCCGCAGCATGACCGCATCGAGCGCGGCCCTGGTGACCCGCGGGTCGCTGAGCTGGGTGACGGGCAGTGAGGCCCGCGCCAGCCAGCCGAGCGCTCGTGCCATGGCCGGATCCATGTCGGTAGCGCGCCGGGTCGGGTTGAAGGCGTGCCGGTATAGTGCGGCGCGTAGCGTGCTGGCCGGCGGCCGCCCGGAGGCTGGCCGACGCCGGTTACTACGTCTGCAAGGGGCTCCCTCCCTCATGACCCAGCGAGCCTTTCGGCCCGCTGCGCATCAGCGTGTTGCCTGAGCTCGGCGGGCGCTGCATGAGATTCTGTCTCCTGGGTCGGAGGCAGGAGGTCCATGCCGTGGGAAAGGCGAGCCGGAGCCGGCGGCTGAAGAAGGACAGATGGCGCCAGCAGCGCCGCGCGGCGCAGGCCGTCGGCCAAAGCAGCCTCCGCCCGCCGGGCGCACCACGATCAGGCACTCGCCCGTCGGACGGGTCCTGGACCGCGAGGCCTGGATGGTTTCCCGGTCAGCAGACCGCTCCGTCGCAGCGGGAATTCGTGGCGGTCGCGGTGGGCGAGGCGATCCGCGCGGCCTGCCGCGGCGATCAACCCGCGTGGAAGCTGTCCGGCGTGTGGAACTGCACCTCGAACCGCTGCCCCTCCGGGGTCACCCAGCGGGTGTTGATCCCCTTATACTCGGGATCGGTCCAGTAATTCTTGGAGTAGTACATCTCGTGGCTGCGGCTTTCGAACCGTTCCTTGATGTCGTAGTAGCCCCTGGTGTAGCTCTCGGCCTGGAAGCAGTATGTAAAGCGGATCGCGTCAGGAATCAGCCGTAGTACTTGCTTGGGTGTAGCATCCGGGCTCGTCGTGGTCAGCCCTTCGGCTACCTTCTCCAGAAGGCGGTCCTCGCCCTTGAGCCTGTTCTCGAAGCCCTCCAGCCAGCCTTCGTGAGTGTCCTTGTTCTCCCGCTCGATAGCTTGCGTGTCCGCGGAGAGTCCCGGCTCGGCCTCCCGGATCCAGCCGATCGCCTCGGCCGTTTCCGCCTGCCGTTCCGGGCTCGGCCGCAGGCCGCCGTCTCGGTGGTGTGACGTCGGCGCGTCCGTCGGCAGGTCCGCTGCATGCCGCCGCGTCTCCGGCCAGCGTCTCTCGTGGTCTGCCCACACGTCGATCAAGCGCGGCACCTCGTCCCGGTAGCCTCGCTGCCTGGCCTCGTCGGCCCGCTGATCGTGCTGCGATTTTCCGGCCGCGTCTGATGACTCTCCGGCCGTGGTTTCCGCGGAAGCGTGCGCGCGCATCGCCTCGTAGATACGGTCGCGTTCGTCCGGGTCGGGCAACTCGCGGGCCATGGGTGTCGGCCGGTCTGCGCCACTCGTGCTGGCACGCTCCGGGCGCCCGGGCTCGTCCGGCCGGTCCGGCACGTCCAGGAACCCCACCGTGCTCCCATCCTGGGGACTTACTGTGATCAAAACGTCATGCTACGTCACCCAAACCGAGCGACGAGCGGCACGAAACGAACGACTTCATTACGTAATGGCGAATATGCTCGGCCGCACTCGAATGTGCTCAAGCGTCCGACAGCGCGTCAGGCGGCCGCTCACAGCTTTGAACGCTGGCCCGGCCAGCGTCCGATATCACCCGCTATCCGGGGTCTCGGCGGGACGCGTGGCGGCATCCGCGAGCAAGTGAAACTCAGCCCGCCGCCTGTGTGAACCCGAGTTGACACTTGCCGCCCGCCCCGGGGGGCGTCCTCGCGACTGGGGAGCGACAGGCCCAGCGCGAGATAGCTGTCGGCAAGGTCCTCGCTCCAGGCCCCGGCATCGAACCACGTCTCGCCTCCGTCGGCGCGCGCCAGGGTCAGGTACTCCTCCAGCGCGGCGACCCGCTCGACCTGATTGTCATCGGCCTGGTGCACCCGGTCCATGATCTCCTCGAAGCGCTCCTCCAGCGCCGCCGGCCGCGGCGAGCGCCGGGGTTTCTTCTTCGTCGTCCGGCGACGGAACTGGGGTGGCGGGGGTGGCAAACGCACTACCGTAGCGAACCGGGCCTTGGGGCTGGCGCATTCGCGGCGCGCTCAGGTACGGCCCAGCCGGGCGTCGATGGCTGCGGCGCTGGCCTCGAGGTCAAGGCCAGTGATGGTGACCTGCAGGTCCGCCCCCTGATAGGACCGCTTGAAATAGGTGATGTCCGCCTTGATCTCCTTCAGGTAGAGGATCCGCTCCTCCTCGGTGAGGTGCTTCTGGATGCGCCGTGAGTCGATGTCGTAGAAGGTGATCCGCTCCAGGATGTTCTCCGGCGCGTCGTGGACGGCCACGCTCACGCCGGGCACCCGCCGGAGGACCCGGAGGAAGGCGTCGCGCAGGCCGCTGGGCGGCAGCGCGATCACGCAGTCGGGGTTGGCGGTCGCGATACGCTCCAGCACCACGGCGCAGTCCTTCCGGTAGTCGTAACCGGTGAGGAACCGGGCCTGAAGCCGCTCGATGGATATCCCGAAGTGTCGTTCGATCTCATCGTCGAGGTCGAAGAAGGGCCAGCCCCGCCGGTCAGCGAGGATCCGGCCGATCGTCGTGGTGCCCACGCGGCTCACACCGGTCAGGCTGACCCGCAACTCAGACTCCTCGCAGGCTCCCGCGGTAAGGCCGTCGATGAATCCGAGTTCATCAACATCGTCGACCATTTCATCTTGCAGCGTCCTCTTCCCGGCGGACGTACCGTCGTGGAGACCTTCGTCTCGGCGCAGCCTGAGCTCGCGGAAGCCGATCGCCAGATGCTGCTCGGCTGGCGCGACGTGGCAGAGGGAGTCTTCGCGATCCGCGAGCGGAACGGGGAGGCGGTCATCGCCGTCAATCTCATCGACGAGCTGACCTATCGGGTCTACTCCAATGCCGGCCCGGTTGCCCTGGCGCCGATGGAGCCGAGATGCTTCATGATCGCCAGGATCGTGCCCATCGGCGTCGGCTGGATGCTCAGCGGGGCGCAGCAGACGTTCGGCGCGTCCCAGCGGGCGGCGGTGCTCCAGGTGGCAGCGGAACTGGCGGCCGAGTATCCGCGGCTGGTGTTCCGCAACCCCGACAAGGTGACCCAGGGCTGGGAGCTGGCGCGTAAGCAGCGGGCGATATTCATCGAGTTCTTCGGCAGCGACCTCATCGTCGTGCCCGGGCCAGAGGTGGCATCACGGATGAACGGCTTCCTCACCTGGTACACCCGCCGGGTGCTCGAGGAAGCCGACTCGGCGGCGAGCAGCCTCGACGCCGACGTCGCTGCCCGGACACCGGCGTTCAGCGTGCCGGGCGACCTTGCCAGCGCGCCGACCGTCGCATTGGCCTATGACGAAACGGAGGGTCTGATGTTCCTGGCCAACTTCGTCCTGGTGCGCGAAGCGTTTGAGAATCCTGGGCTGGCAGCCGCCTCCGAATACCGGCAGGCGGTACTCGGGTACCTGAAAGCCGACAGCATCTCAGCGCTGCCGTTCCGGCGGCTAGCCGGGGCGGATACCGCCCGGGCCAGCCAGCTCTTTCAGCACCTGCTGAAGAAACCCAGCTTCTCATGGGAACGCGACGGCGAGGCCCTGCTGCGCAAGCACAAGCCGTGGTGCTTCGGAGCCGAGCCGCAGCCTCCGGTCACGCCGCTGAGCAGCGAGCTCGCCAATGCTCTCCCAGCATCCAGGTAGGTTGCCTGCCGTTCCCAGACGCGGCTCGTCCCGCCCCGTCGTGAAGCCTGAGTCGCCGCCGTGTTGGAATACCACACGACCCCCGCCGTAGCGGGCGCGATCGCGAACCCGGTGCGTGCAAACACCCTCCGATGTGAGCTGCGAACGGCAGCGCCATCCCTGCCCCTGCGGTCAGCCTGAGATCATGTGCACGAAGTCGTAGTTCTCCTCGCCAAGGCCGCGGCGCAGCTTGCGGATGATCTTCTCCCCGTCGTCGTACGGCCCGGAGATGTACATCGGTTTCCCGTCCCGGCCGAAGGTCAGCTCGCACTCCCCGTCCCATGCCCCCAGGAACCCGGCGGCCCGCCCGAAGTCCGCGTGCGGCTCGAACCCCAGCTCGCGCGCGTAACTGATCGCGCCGTAGACGATCTGCCGCCCCAGCTCCAGCGGCACCTGCACGGCGGGCTCGTCCCAGGCGCTGAAGATCTGCTGGATGAACCCGCCCAGCCGGCGCCGGTCCATCGACCGCGGCCCGGCCGCGTCCTTCAGTCCCAGGCACCAGGTATCCACCAGGTAGAAGCACACCCCGGCGGTGGACCCGCCCCGGTCCCGGGCGACCAGCACGGTCACCAGCCCCGAGTGCCCGGTTCGGTCCGACGGGGCCGACCCCGGCCAGTCTGGCCGCTCCGGTGCCTGGACGCTGGTTGACCAGCCCGGGCTGATCCAGCATCCGATCAGCGCGTCCTCCCGGGTCCGCCCTTCGGCGGCGGCGACCGATCTGATGAGCGGCGCGACCGCGCTCGGCGGCATCTTCAGCGCCCGGGCGATCTCCTTCGGCGTCCGCCCGGCATCCCGCAGCTCACGAACACGGTCAAGCAACTGCTGCGTTGGCATAAGGAATATCGTGCCAGAACCGGCCGCGCTCATTGGCCGACACGCCGGGTTCTGTCAGTTCGCGCGCGGCGTAGCACCTGGCCGTTCGGATGAATGCCGTTCTCTCCCCCGGTAGCCTGACTGACCGCACGCGGCGGGCTGGAGGTGCAGGGATGCCGATCACGCCAAGGGAGCGGCTCGCTAGCGTGCTCGACGGCTCGTCGGCGCCCGGTGCGTTCAGCGCGCAGCTGTGCGTGCCCGCGAGGGACGTCGGGCTCACGGTGGCGGGCGCGGGGCCGATCAGCTTCCCGGTCAAGGCGCCGCAGGCTAAGCGGATGATCGCCAGCGCGCGGCCGGCTCTCCTCGCACAGTCAGAGCCCAGCCGATGGGTTTGAGGGGACCAGGACGTGGCCCAGGCGGCGCTTCTGGACCCGGGTCAGGGCGTCAGGGCTGCGGCGACCTGCGCCGTGTCCTCCGAACTGCGAACGTAGCAGACCTTCCCGTCGCGGAACTTCCAGTAGTGGTGCATGTTCATCGCGACGTGCTTGCCGGTCGCGGTGACGGTGAACGCGTAGCGGATGAACACCATCACGTCCCCGTCATCATTGCTGGCGTAGGCCAGCGGGGTGAACTCGGTGACTGGCCCGGTCTCGCCGATGGCCTCGAAGAAGCTGACGAGCCCGTCCTTGCCGTGCCTGGGGCCGTACCACGGCGCGGACGGGATGGCCGCGTCGGTGGACCAGTCGACGTCGTCGGTGGCGCGGTCCAGGATGGCCTGGACATCACCGCGGCCGAACGCCTCGTACATCTGCCTGGCCGTCTCGATGTTCTGCTCGGCGGTCATGATCGTGCTCCTCCGTTCCGGGAACTGGGTGAGGCCCAGAACGCGGACACGGCCGCCGGGTCGCCGACGAACTGCTCGATAGCGCGCACCCGGCCGCCCTCCACGGTCACGAGCACGACCTGCGGGCCGTCCATCGTGCGCCCGTCGGGGCGGCTGGCGCTGAGCCGCACCAGCACGGCAACGTGGCCCTGGCCGTCGGCCATGACCGACTGCGGCTCGGCGTGCAGCGTGCCGGCGGTGAGCAGCGCCGACTCGGTCAGGTAGGCGATGATCGCCTCGGTGCCGCGGTGGATGCCGCCGAGGCGGTCGTCGTTGTGGTGGTGCCAGGTCGCGCCGGCGTGGAGCAGGTCGCTGAGCGCGGCCAGGTCGCCGCTGGCGAACGCTCCGAAGACGGCGCGGACGACATCGATGTCGGTGATGGTGGCTGTGCTGGCGGCTTCCGTGCTGGCGGTCATGGACGGCTCCTTGGCTGAATCGCTGGTGAACCCCTGCCAGGAACCGTAAGCAGCGGGCACCGCCCGGAGCTATCGACTGTTCAGTCGATTCTGGCGGCGGCGGCCGGGCCAGTCCTGGCCGCCAGGCCGTGCCGCATCGCGAACATCGCCAGGCCAGCCCTGGTCGAGACGCCGCACTTGGCGTAGATGTGCACCGTGTGCGTGTGAACCGTTGACTGCGAGATCACCAGGTCGGCGGCGATCTGGGGCTTGGTGCGGCCCGCTGCCAGCAGGCGCAGGACGTCCAGCTCGCGCTCGGTCAGGCCGGCGGCAGCGACGGCAGGACAGCCGATGACATCCCCGCGGCGTCGAGCACGGCGCGGACCGCGGCACGGTCCAGCGGAAGGCTCGCCAGGACCCGCGCCGCCTCGGCAGGCTCCAGGGCGGGCCGGTGCGGCCGCGCCTCGCCGAGCGCGTGGAACACGTCGGCCGCGGCGAGCAGGCAGGCAGCCGTGTCCAGTTCGGCGCCGCCGATGCCAGCCGGGTACCCGGACCCGTTCACACGCTCGTGGTGGCGGCACGCTATCAATCCCAAGGGGCCGAGCACCGCAGACCGTGCCAGGATCCGGCCGGTGTGGTACGGGTGCAGGCGTACCTGTTCCCATTCCTCAGCCCGCAGCGGACCCGGCCGCTCCCAGACGCCGGCCGGCACGGCGACCCGGCCGAGGTCGTGCAGCAGCCCGGCCCGGTAGGCGGCCGTCGCGTCGGCGGGCGAGGCCAGCCCGGCCGCCGCGCGCGCCAGCACGGCGACCCCCCGCGAGTGACCGGTGAACCACGGGCTCTTCAGGTCGGCGGCGTCCCCGAACCCGGCCAGGGCCTCGTCCAAGGCTGCCTCGTCGCGGAACGTGCGCCGGGGCCCGGGCTCGGCATCGACCACGGCGGCCCACAGGTCGTCCGGGCTGCAGACCGCCAGCAGCTCACCGGGCGCGTCCGCGAAGACGGCGGCGATCTCCGGATCAAGCGCGCGTCCCGACCAGCGAGCCACGGTCCGGGCCGCGACATCGCCGCCGCCGACCGCGTTGAACATCACGGCCGCGTAGCCGACAGCCGCGAACCGCGACGCCTCGGCGACCTCCGCGCCAGCCCGGCCCGCCGGGACGCCATGGCCGTCAAAGCGCTCGAAGCTGTCCAGGACAGCCCGCCGGACCGCGTTGGGCAACCCCAAGCGAGCCGTCAGATCCGCGCCGACCTCGCAGTCCGCCCGCGCCCCCTCAGCCTTCAGCTTCCCGACGCCTGCCGGGCCGCCCAGCTCCTGCAACCGCGCGGCATCAACGCCCAGGCCCGCCAGGAACTCCAGCGCCTCGCCCGGCTCGGCCGGGTCGATCAGCTCACCACGGGCGCGGACCACGATGTCATCGCCGCCGAACACTGCGGCGATCTCGTGCGACGTCGCGGCGCAGCCGGCGAACCGCATCAACGTGCCGTAATAGACCTCGCCCTGACGACGTTCATCCAGTCCCGCCCGCCTGGCCAGCTCCGTCGCCAGCAGGCACGCGCGCACCGCCTCGCCCGGCGGGTGCCCGCGAGCCAGGTCGCTCACCACCGACAGCGCCGCGACCACACCCGCCACGCCGACCCTCTCCCCCACAACCGCAAGTCTAAAGACCAGCAGACGACCAGCCCACTGAACAGGCAAAGATCACGCGAGAACCCCCGACCACGCAGTAACCCCCTGTTCGGTTTCGTCGGTGCGGGCGGTAGGGCTGTGTATGGCCTGGTGCGCGGCTGGCGGAGCTGGCCGATACTGATCGTGTGCGGCAGGTGCTGTGCCCAGTGCTGGTGGGGCGGGAGGAGGAGACTGCTCACCTGCAGGCTGCCCTGGCTGCGGCGCAGACCGGGCGCGGTGGCACGGTGCTGGTGACGGGTGAGGCCGGGATCGGGAAGTCGTGGCTGATCCGGGAGATCGCACATACGGCCCGCGGGCGTGATTTCGTGGTCCTGGCGGGGCGGGCCGTGGGCGGAGGCGTCCCGACGCCGTTCCGGCCGTTCGCCGACGCGCTGGCCTGGGCTGGCCGCGCCGGCGGCCTGCCTGACCACGAGGAGCTGGATCCGTTCCGGCCGGCACTGGGCCGGCTCGTTCCGCAGTGGCGGCAGTGGCAGGCGCCAGGCGATGAGTCATTGGTGTTCCTGGGGGAGGCGGTGCTGCAGTTGCTGCGGGTGCTGTCGGCTGAGGCCGGGTGCCTGCGGGCCACTCCGATCTCAGGAACCACTGTGTTCTGACCGCGCAACCGGAACTGCCGGGACATCGGGCGGGGTGATGTTGTCTGTCTTCGTCCGCGGCCAGGCGGCTTGCCCCTACGCTTGCGTGGTGAGCGAGCTTAGCGAGGCGAAACTGGACGCGCTGATCGCTCAGGCCACGGTGGACTGCTACAACCAAGACGAGGAGTTGGCCGGGTTCGCCGCCATGATCGAGGACAACCTGGCCGCGCCGTTCGAGACGACGGTCCTCGGTGTCACGGTAACCGTGAGAAAAATGGGCCAGACCGAATCCGGCATCGTCGCGATCTGCGTCCGTGGGAAGCACCGGCAGGCCATCCCGATCCTCGACCTGCCGCTGCCGGACCCGCCTCCCCAGGGCGCCGAATGGATCGCCGCCTACCGCCGCTGGGCAGGATAGGCGGCGGCATGACCGAGTACCAGTACTACGAGTTCCGCGCGCTGGACCGGCCGCTGACCGGGAAACAGCGTGCCGAGCTGCGGTCGCCGTCCGCCCACGCGGAGAATAACCGTGACGAGGTTCGTCAACCAGGCCGCCTGACTGCGACCTGGCCATGACGCTGCTACGGGACCTGCAGGCGCTCGTCGGTCGGCAAGGTGACCCGGCCGCGTTGACGAAACGGTTCGTGGAACTGCGCGGGCAGCACCAGCGCAAGCCCATCCTGCTGGACCAGTGGGACAAGGCGGGCCAGCCCCGCTGACGCCCGCCCGAAGAGCGAGGATCCGGGAGACGCGAGGCAGCCACTTCGGACGGCGGGAGCGAGAACCGAGATAGGCGGGCTGACTGGCCGCTGAATAACAGCCGATGCTGTCGGCGGCGCCGAGCGACTCAGTGCCCGGTCAGGCGAACGGCGAATGCTCGGGCTCGGGATCGCGGCCCTGGCTCAGGAGTCAAGCGGCTGCCCGTGCGGACCCCACTTCTGCCGGAAGTACTCGATGATCTTGCTCGCCCGCTCGTGGCTGACCTCGACAAGTTCGTCTGCGAAATCGCCGCGCTCCCACTCGACGATCACCGGCGTGAACTTCCAGCTGAAATCCTTCCGCAAGGCCTCGTCGGAGGGGCCGTCGTCGTGCTCAAGGCGCCGCACCAGCCCGTAGGGGTCATCGATCGTCCGGTCCCCGCCGATGATCGCGTAGTAAGTGATCTTGTCTGGCACCTAGAACCCATCCTTCATGAAATCGGGAATGTTGGCCGCACCGTCCGGAATCTGAATCCACGAGGACACCTCGCGCTGGAATGCGTGCAGCTCACGGAGTTCGGCCCTGCCCGCGGGTCCGCTCGTAGGCAAGATGCGTCACTTGGTGCTTGGCGTGAAAGCTGTCCGGCGTGTGAAACTGCACCTCGAACCGCTGCCCCTCCGGGGTCACCCAGCGGGTGTTGATCCCCTTGTACTCGGGATTGGTCCAGTAATTCTTGGAGTAGTAAATCTCGTGGCCGCGGCTTTCGAACCGGTCCTTTATGTCGTGGTAGCCCCTGGTGTAGTTCTCCGACTTGAAGCAGTACGTATAGCGAATAACGTCTGGAATCCTGCTATGCACCTCGGCTGCTGACTGGTCTTCCTCGGCCGCCAACTGCTCGGCGATCTTCTCTTTGAGGCGGTCCTCGCCCCTTGAGCCGGTGCTCGAAGCCCTCAAGCCAGCCGCCGTACGTGTCCTTATTCTCGTGCTCGATGGCTTGCGCGTTCGCAGAGAGTCCCGGCTCGGCCTCGCGGACCCGGCCGATCGCCTCGGCCCTTTCCGCTTGCCGTTCTGAGCGCTGCCGGAATTCGCCGTCCCGGTGGTGCGATGCTGGTGTGTCCGCGGACGGATCCGCTGTGGTCCGCCGGTCGGTCGGCCAGCGTATCTCGTGGTCTGCCCACATCTCCATGAAGCGCGGCACCTCGCCCCGGTAGTCTCGCTGCCCGGCCGCGTCGGCCTGCTGGTATTCTCGGGCCCCGTCTGAGGACTCTCCGGCCGTTTCCGCGGAAGTGTGCGCGCGCATCGCCTCGTAGACCCGGCCGCGTTCGTCCGGGTCGGGCAACTCCCGAGGCTTGAGTGTCGGCCGGTCCGCGCCACTCATGCTGGCGCGCTCCGGGCGCGCGGGTTCGTCCGGCCGGTCCGGCAGGTCCAGGAACCCCACGGTGCTCCCATCCCCTGGGACATAATGTGATCAAAACGTCATCCTAAGTGACGTAACCCGAGCGATGAGCGGGCGAAACAAACGACTTCATTACGTCGTGGCACGTATGCTCGACGGTACTCGAAAGTGCTCAGGCGTCAGCGCGGATCAGGCAGCCTCGGGACAGTGCCCTGGCATTTTACGGCGACGGCGGCATGCCTGGCAGCTGCGGCTGGGCCGGTGCAGGAGCGCCGGGTCGGAACGCGCGCAGCGCAGTGCCGCCTCCGGCCGATCCAGTTCGCTCAGCCGGTCGAAGCGGCCCGGCGGACGCGGGCGATGTCGCTGCGCAGCGCCTGGCCCATCAGCTGGCGGCGCTGGGCCGCCTCCAGCCCGCCCGCAGTGTCGAGCAGGCCGTTTAGCGGCGCGTCACGGTGACGCGGCGGCATCTCCTCGGCACATACGAGTATGTCGCCGAGCCGTGCGGGGTAGCGGGTGCTCAGGCCCCATCCCCACGGGGATCGCAGCAGGAGTCGTCGCAGTTCATCGAAATCCTGTGCGGCGGCTAGTTCCTCCATCGCCGATCGCCGTACGCTTCGGTCCGCATCGCTCCAACCTGTTCAGGCTGCGGCAGCCACTGCCGGCATGAGGTCAAACCGGTCAGGACCGGGTACCGGGTCACGTTTACCTGCAACCTGCTGCTGGACTCCGATCCGGCCGATGACGTTCCGGCCGAGCCGTCGGCCGAGGCCGCCCGGTACCTCACTGAGCACTTCACCACCAGGGTCTCCCGGTGGAAAGGTGACGACCGGGAGCCGCCGAACCGGCTCGTCTACCTTCTGGACCACCAGTACACCCAGCGCGGGCTGAGCTGGGACCGGCTCAAGAGCGCCGGCGCCGAACGGACCGCGCTCTTGCGGGCGGCCGCTGAGGATGCGGGTTGCGACCCCTCCAGGAGCTGGCACGGGACTGCGAGCGGCGGCTGACCGCGATCACCGAACGCCCGGCCCGGGCCGATGACGACTGGTCGGTCTCCTGGTCCGGCGGCTGCGGTTGCGAACTGTGCGGCACACTCGGCGGGTTCCTCGCCGACGGCAGCAAGCGCACGCTGGAGTGGCCGCTCGCCGAGGCCCGCCGCAAGCACATCGAGGACCAGATCAGCTCCGCCGAGCTGCCAGTCAAGCATGAGATCTGGAAGTTCGGCAGTCCGCACACGCTGGTGCTGACCAAGACAGACGAGCTGTTCCGGCGCGAGGCCAAGGTACGCAAAGACGCCACGGCCAGCCTGGAATGGCTGGCCGCCCAACACAGGCGTTAACCGAGGGCACGGACCCGGACCGGCTTTTGGAGGTACGGTAGAACAAGTGCGGTCGCGGCGGGTAGGCCCTGGCCGCGGCCTCGTTGCTCCAGACCCTGGCGACTTGAGCCCCGAGCAGTGTGCTCGGAAGAGCCCAGGAGGACAGAGCGACGAAGAGAACCGCACCCGGCTTTCTTGCCCGGCCGTCCGGCCGCGCCTCAGCTGCGGACGGGCTGCCTGCTGCCGTCGATCCTTCGACGGCTAGCTTTCGTGCACTGGCGCTGCAAGTGCGGGCGATGGGTCTGCTCGACCGCAGGCCCGGCTACTACCGGGCGAAGATCGCCCTGACGATCTTCGCCTTCTTCGCTGGATGGGCCTTGTTCGTCATTGTCGGCAACTCGTGGATGACCCTCGCTGTCGCCCCGCTGGTGGGGATGATGTTCACCCAGTTGGGCTTCATCGGCCATGATGCGGGGCACAACCAGGTGTTCGGCGCGCGCCGGCGCAATCGCCTGCTCGGCCTCACCGTGGGGAACGCGCTCATCGGGCTGAGCTTTGGCTGGTGGGTTCCCAAGCACAACGCTCACCATGCGCATCCCAACGAGATGGGCCGTGACCCCGATATCGGCGAAGGAGTCGTCCTGCCCTCGTCCGGCGCGCCGGGAAACGGGCGCGGCCCTCTCGCGTCGTGGCTGGCTCGCTGGCAGGCGCCGCTCTTCTTCCCCCTCATGCTGCTGCGAAGCAGTGGCATGCACGTACTCGGGATGAAGCGGTTTTTGCGGCGACGAGACCGTGCCTCGGCAGTAGAAGCCTCTCTCATCTTGCTGCACGCCGCGCTGTACCTGACGGTGGTGCTGTGGGTGCTCTCCCCGCTCAAGGCGCTGGCTTTCATCGCCGTGCAACAGGCGGTCTTCTCGCTGTACCTGGGCATCAGTTTCGCGCCCAACCACAAGGGCATGCCGATCATCGAATCCGCAACGGCGGCCGGCTTCGCCCGCCGCCAGGTGGTCACTGCCCGGAATATCAGGGGGGGCTGGTTCACCACCTTCATGCTCGGCGGCCTTAACTACCAGATCGAGCATCACCTATTCCCGTCGATGCCCCGGCCCAACCTGCCACGGGTCCAGGGCCTCGTCAGGGACTTCTGCATAGCGGCCGATCTCGGCTACAGCGAAGAAAGCTTCGTGGAGTCATTCCGCCAGATCGTCCATCACCTCAGCGATGCTGGAGCAGCCGCCAGCCGCCGTCCTGACTGATCATTGTGATCTGACCGGGACGACCGGGGATCTCGGCAGCGACGCGGTGCTCGCCTGCGAGCCGATATCACTAGCAGGTCGCATTGGGTGACACAGTTTCGGCATCCGCGGGTTGTCGTCGTCCGGCGGAGGCATAGCCGCAGCGGTCTTCTGGTGCTGCCCGGGCGAGAGAGGGTCAGCGGGCGCGGTCTTCGGCTGTGCTGGTGACGAGGTCGGTGGCACAGTCGCGGAGCTTGCGGTGGGTGGTCTGGGAGAGCCGGGTGAGCATTTCGAAGGCCTGCTCGGGGGTGCAGTGGTGCTGGGCGACGAGGATGCCCTTGGCCTGCTCGATGACGGCGCGGGTTTCCATCGCCCGCCGCATGTCCTCAGCCAGCGTCGCAGTGGTCTGGTACAGGCGGGCGTTGGCGATGGCGACGGCGGCGTACCCGGCGAAGGTCCGGGCCAGCTCGATGGCGTCCTGGTCGAATATGGCGGGCTGGATAGCGTAGATATTGAGTGCGCCGAGGACGGCTTCCTGGAGAGGCAGTGCCACCGACAGGGAGGAATGCACCCCGGCGGCGAGGGCTTGGCGGGCGAATGCTGGCCAGCGGGTCTCTGCCGCCATATCGGGGACGGTGACGGTCCCTGCCGACTGGGCGACCTCAAGGCAGGGGCCGTAGCCGTCCTGGTACTGCGTCTCGTCCAGGTCCAGGGCCAGCTGACCGGCGAAAGCCGCGGTGAAGGCGCGGTCGGACTCGACCAGGGTGACCGAGGCGCCGGCCATGCCAGGCAGCGTCTGCCTGGCCAGCTCCGCGACCCGGCCGAGGACGGCCTGCAGATCCCTTTCACCCAGCTTCATCCGGCCGAGCTCGGCGAAGGCCACAAGCGGGTCAAGTGGTGCTCCGGTGATGATGGCTCCCGCGCGCATAGCCCACCGCCAGGGAATCTGCCAGCTCAGCACGTGGCGGTGCAAGGTCGGCACCCCAGCCGGGGGCCGCTGTGCGACCGTGACAGCGGCCGGGACCCGCGCCATCCCGTTCACAGGCGCTGGCTCGCTGCCTCCAGGAGGCGGCAGCCACAGGACCCCAGCCTATCCGTCCCAGTCCCGTAACGGTTATTCTGGCCGCGGGCCAGCAGCGCGCCCCGCAGCCGACCATGACTGCTGGAGGGCACCATGACCCGGCCCGCGCGCCCAGACCCCGTGCGCACCTCATCCCGGAACGACCACGTACGCCCCGGCCCGGCCCCTTCGGGTACTTTCCGCCCGGCCCGGCGTGCGGTCGGTACCCTCGCCCTCCACATCGGCACCCGAGCCTGGCCGGGCCAGCCGGGCAGGCCCGCGGAGCTTCCACCGGCCGGGACCGCCCGGCCGCATGTGCGCAGGCTGGCGAGCTCAGCGACGTGGCCGAGGCGCCCGCGCGGCCTCGTTCCGGGGTGGACGGTGGTCTCGGCCGGCCTGTCGCCCGTCTTGGCGACTGCGGGCTGGCTGGTCGCTGGCGCGGTCCAGCCGGCCTCCTACAGCCCGATCCGGAAGACGATCAGCGCGCTGGCTGGCCACGCCGGAACCGATCGGTGGATCATGACGGGGGCCTTGTTCCTGGTGGGCGGGTGTCAGCTCGCGACTGCCGCGGGCCTGGCCGGCGTCCGGGTGGCTGCCCGCATCCTGCTCGCCGTCGCGGGCCTGTCCAGCATCGGCATCGCCGTATCTCCCGAACCCGCTCGTGGCTCGACTCCGCAGCATGTCGCCTGGACTTCGCTCGGCGCGGTCGCAATCGCGGTGTGGCCTGCCCTCGTCGCCCGGCGCGCGCCGCCGCGGCCGCTGATCCTGAGCAGCTGCGGCTGCGCCGTCGTGACTGCCTTGTTCATTGTCCTGCTCGGCTGGCTCGTCATCGAAACCCAGGGCGGCAGTGACCTGGGCCTGGCTGAGCGCCTGTTCCATATCGACCGAGACCTGCTGGCCGTTCATCGTCGCCATCGTCCTGCGGCAGGCCACCCGCCCACGCACGGACCCTGGTCACCCCATCGTCGCAATCCGCTCACGCCATAAGCAGCAGGCCTGCGATGGCCTAGTCGCCCGGTCACCGATCATCCGCCCGCCCGGCTAGCAGCGATAAAGCGGCGCTGAGCTGTCCAGGTACTGGCTCCGACAGCTCGCGAGCCGTGGTCCGGGTACGCTCCGCGGCGGGCTAGCAATCCAGCGGTGCGATGTCCCGGCCGGCGGGTTCCCGTCGCTGGCAACCCGGGCAGTCAGCCATGGACAGCCGGATGGCCAGCGGCCAGTACACGGACATCTCCGTCCGGCAGTAGACGCACAGCGCAGAACGGATGGCATCAGGTGGTTGCCCCGGCCACCGCCTGACAGCAATACCGGAGGGAGGGCTGATCGCTGGGTCTGTCATTGCTCCCGCCGCTTTCAACGCAGAATCGCTAGCGGCGAGGGAGCGCATGGTCCGGACCGATCCAGGCTCGCTATGTGCTGCCAGGGTCGCACGAGCCCGCAGCGAAAGGCAAGCGAACGCCACCTGCGGAAGGATGATCGGCACCATGCGCAGGGAGGTCTCACCTGCTGTACACCAGGAGAGCCCGCCAGGCCTTTACCCTGCGTGACGAGAGTGCCGTCCACTTCAGACGCGGCATATCGCGTTCGCGGTAGCCTGCGCGCCTGCTTTTGCATGCCCGCACGCCGGACCTGCCCCGGCCCGTTACGAAAGCGGCCCCGCCGAGGCGTGAGAGCGTCCGGCGGGGCCTGGATCTCATCCCCCCGCCAAACCGGAAGGACGAGACATGTAAACCACCGTAGACCAGGCGGCGGCCCGCCGCGAACCCTGGCGCCTTCGCCGGGGATCCGCGCGCTCAGGAGCTGGCCTGCTGCTCTGGCGGTGATGCCGGCGGATCGGCTGATGCCGTCCCGGGTCCCTCCACTGCCGGCGGGGCGGCGGATGCAGGAAGCTGCGCCTTCATCCGGGCCAGATCGGCGTCCACGTCATGGCCTGCGGTCAGGGCATCCAGCTGAGACTGGACGTCATCGCGTCCGCCGGGCAGGGTAGCGTCCTGCAGGGCACCGGAGGCCAGCAGCTCGTCCAGCGCGCCAGCCCGGGCCTGCATCTGCTCGGTCTTGTCCTGAGCGCGCTGCATGGCCATGCCGATGTCGCCCATCTCCTCGGAGATCCCGCTGACCGCCTCCCCGACGTAGGTCTGTGCCTCGGCGGCGGTGTAGGCGGCCTTGATGGTTTCCTTGCGGGTACGGAACGCATCGACCTTCGCCTGCAGCCGCTGCGTGGCGAGGGTGAGTTTGTCCTGCTCCGCCTGCAGTGACGCCTGCTGGCCCTGCAGGTCGCTGATCTGGGAGGTTACCGCCGCCCGGCGGATCAGCGCCGCACGAGCGAGATCCTCGCGCCCGGCGGCGAGCGCCTGCTGCGCCTGGTCCTGCAGTTTGCCGGCCGACAGCTGCAGCTGGATGACCTGCAATTCGACGCGCTTGCGGCTGGTCGCCACGTCCGCCAGCCCGCGGCGCACCTTCTGCACCATCTCAAGCTGCTGCTCGTAGGAGTAATCGAGCATCTCGCGGGGATCCTCGGCGCGGTCCAGCGCCTTATTCGCCTTCACCCGGAACAGGGTGGCTATACGGCGGCCGATGCTCATCCCGGCCCACTTCCCCTCACTGGCTGGAGGCCCTGGCCCGATGGTACGTCCCTGGCGCAGCGATGACACTGCGGTGGACAGGCCCGGCGGGCCAGGCGGCAGACCTGGGGTGCGGTAGCCGGACAGCACCAGAGGCGGTCATTCTGGATCGCTCGCCGGGTTAAGCAGCGGCGCGGGCGGTCCAGGTCAGGCGGGTGCCACCGCCGGCGGGGGTGGTGAGCTGGAAGGTACCGCCGTTGCGTCCGGCGCGGCGGCGCATGCTGGAAAGGCCGCTGGACCGGGTGGGCGTGCCGAGGCCGCGGCCGTTGTCGGTGATGTCCAGGGTGATCAGCCCGTGCTGCAGCACCAGGGAGACGCTGACGGCGGTGGCGTGGGCGTGGCGGGCGCAGTTGGACAGGGCTTCGCGGGTGACGGCCAGGATGTCGTGCGCCAGTGTCTCGCCCGGGCCGGGGTCCAGCAGGCCGGCGAAGCTGACGCTGGCGGTGAAGCCGAGCTGCGGGGTGTGCTCCTCGATGATCTCCATCAGGCGCGCGGGCAGGCTGGCGGGGGCACTGGCGGGGCTGGTGGAGCCCGAAGATGCTGGTGCGGATCTTCTTGATGATCTCGTCGAGGGTATCGACGTAGCCGTTGACCCGCTCCGCGGTGGCGGGGTCGCTGCGGGCGGCGTGGCCCTGCAGCCTCATGCCGAGGGCGAACAGTTCCTGGATGACATGGTCGTGCAGGTCGCCCGCGATCCGGTCGTGGTCTTCTGCCTGGGCCAGGGTGATCTGGTCGGCGCGGGCCCGGGCGAGTTCCATGGCCACCGCGGCGTGGCCGGCGAAGGAGGCGGCCATGTCCAGGTCTGTGTCAGTGAATCCGGGGCGTACGGCTAGCCTGCCCAGCAGCAGCGCGCCGCGGACCTGCTCGCCTGCTGCCAGCGGCACGACGATCAGCGGGCCGGTATCGGCGCCCAGCTCCGCGGCGGCCGCTTGACGGCGGTCGCCGGTGACCAGGCGGGGCTTGCCGGTGCGGATCGCCTGCCCGGCCAGCGAGTCGGCCAGCGGCGCCGTCCGGTTCATCATGCCCGCGACGAGCGCGCCGGTGACGCCTGTGACGATGACCTCGTCCGCGCCGAAGGGCACGGCCAGCGCGGCGAAGTCCGCCGCCGCGGCGGCCGCGGCGTGCTGGGCGATCAGCGCGTGCTGCTGTCCCGCCTCGCCGGACAGCAGCAGCGGCACCAGGTCGCCGGAGGCGTCCAGCCAGCGGCGGCGCTGCTCGGATTCGGCGAACCGCCGCGCGTTCGCGATCGCCGCGCCGGCCGCCGCGGCGAGCGCGATCGCCAGCTCCTCATCTTCTGCGGTGAACTCCCCGCCCCCGGAGCGCTCGGTGAGGTAGAGGTTGCCGAAGACCTCCTCCCCGATGCGGACCGGGACACCGAGGAAGCCGGCCATCGGCGGATGCCCCGGCGGGAAACCCACCGACGCCGGATGGCCGACAGGTCAGCAAGCCGGATCGGGACCGGCTCGCTGATCAGCAGGCCCAAGATCCCCCGGCCCTTAGGCAGGTCGCCGATCCTCGTGACCAGCTCGTCGTCCATGCCGGCGTGCACGAACTGCTCCAGCCCCCCGTCGCGGCCAAGCACGCCCAGCGCCGCGTACCGGGCGCCGAGCAGGTCCCGGGCCGCCCCCACGATCTGCCGCAGCACCACCGGCAAGCTCAGCTCGCCGGCCACCAGGGCGTTCGCGCGCAGCAGCCCGCGCAGCCGCCCCTGGGTGGCCAGCACATCATCAGCGCGGTCCCTCAGCTGCACCAGCAGCTGATCCAGTTCCAGCCGCGGCACGTCAGGGAAACTCAGCCTGCCTGCCGCCTCCGCCGCGCCCGTGCCGCCCGGCCCCTGCGCAGCGGTCGGCACCGAACCGGGCTCACCTGCCGGGGCGGTCATCTTTGCTCCTCATCGGGGGCTGCACCGGCCAGCCTCCTTCGGCAGAGCGCCTAGGCAAAGGCCGTTTCCGGCAGTGGCACCAGGCCCCCGGGCCGGTATCGGCCGCAGCCTGGGCCATTCCCGCCTGGCACTGGCCGTCCCGGCGACATCCGCATCTGTCCGGACATCGATTCGCCCGCCCATAAGCTCTCCTGCTTCTACCAATACGAGCGGCGGGGTAAGCGCATGGTCCGGACCGGCCAGGCCGCACTAGCCAGTGAACAGCATTAACGCGTCCGGTGCAAGCTCACGGCCACCGGCAGTACCCGATCCCGGCCGGGTGTCGCTGCGGTATCAGAGTTTGGTCAGCTTGGCGCACGGCGTAATGATCCGCACACGGCGCGAACCGAAATTCACGACTAGGGCGGTGTCAACCTCGACGCCGATGACCCGGCCGAGGCCGTACGTATCGTGGGTGACCTGATCCCGCACGGCGAACTGCTCGGCAGGCGGAGCGACGGATGGGGGGCCGAAGGGACTAGTGGGCAAGAAGCGCCGGGACGCGGCGCGGGCTGGCTTCATCCCTTCCAGTATGCGGCTGCTCGTCACCGGTTGCGCCGGGCGGCGACCTTGCCGCCGGGGAAGTCCGCGGGGGGTCGCAGGACTGCCGCTCGTGCAGCCTGGAGAGGGGGGCGCTGGGCTCGAGGGCCCCTGGAGGACCGTCATTAGCCGACCGCCCCTTCCATCTGAAGCTCGATCAGCCGGTTCAGCTCGAGCGCGTATTCCATCGGCAGTTCACGGGCGATCGGCTCGACAAAGCCGCGCACGACGGTGGCCGCGGCCTCGTCCTCGGTCATGCCACGGCTCATCAGGTAGAACAGCTGGTCCTCGGAGATCTTGGAGACGCTGGCCTCGTGGCCCATCTCCACGTCGTCCTCGCGGATGTCCACGTAGGGATAGGTGTCGGACCGGCTGACCGTGTCCACCAGCAGCGCGTCGCACTTGACCGTGGACTTGGAATGCGCCGCGCCCTCCTGTACCTGGACCAGGCCCCGGTAGGACGTGCGGCCGCCGGCTCTGGCCACGGACTTGGAAATGATCTGGGAGGAGGTGTTCGGCGCGCAGTGCACCATCTTGGCGCCGGCGTCCTGGTGCTGGCCTTCGCCGGCGAACGCGACGGACAGGGTCTCTCCCCTGGCGTGCTCGCCCATCAGGTAGATGGCCGGGTACTTCATGGTGACCTTGGAGCCGATGTTGCCGTCGATCCACTCCATGCTCGCACCGGCCTGTGCCACGGCCCGCTTGGTGACCAGGTTATAGACGTTGTTCGACCAGTTCTGGATGGTGGTGTAGCGGCAGTGACCGCCGGCCTTGACGATGATCTCGACGACCGCGGAGTGCAGCGAGTCGGAGGAGTAGATCGGCGCGGTGCAGCCCTCGACGTAGTGCACGCTGGCACCCTCGTCGACGATGATCAGGGTCCGTTCGAACTGGCCCATGTTCTCGGTGTTGATCCGGAAGTAGGCCTGCAGCGGGATGTCCACGTGCACGCCCTTCGGTACGTAGATGAAGCTGCCGCCGGACCAGACCGCGGTGTTCAGCGCGGCGAACTTGTTGTCGCCCACCGGGATGATCGTGGCGAAGTATTCCTGGAAAAGGTCCGGGTGCTCCTTGAGCGCGGTGTCGGTGTCCAGGAAGATCACGCCCTTCTCCTCCAGGTCCTCGCGGATCTTGTGGTAGACGACTTCGCTTTCGTACTGCGCGGCGACGCCGCCGATGAGCCGCTGCTTCTCCGCCTCGGGGATGCCCAGCTTGTCGTAGGTGCTCTTGATGTCCGCGGGCAGGTCGTCCCAGCTGGCGGCCTGCTTCTCGGTCGACCGGACGAAGTACTTGATGTTTTCGAAATCGATGCCAGTCAGATCCGCGCCCCAGTCGGGCATCGGCTTGCGCCGGAACAGCTTCAGGCCCTTCAGCCGCAGGTCCAGCATCCACTCCGGCTCGTCCTTCAGTGCCGAGATGTCCCGGACGACCTCCTCGGACAGACCCCGGCGCGCCGACTCGCCGGCCACGTCCGAGTCGGCCCAGCCGAACTTGTAACGCTCCAGCCCCTCAAGCTCGGGGTGCGCGATTGTCGTCATGCGGAGATGCCTCCGGACTCAGTTGTTGTCGTGTTGGCGGCGGTCCTGATCGTGGTATTGCGGATGGGACGAGCGATGGCGCGGTGACATGCGGGCCGCGTATCCCGTCACCGTGCGCGATCGTCGCGAGGCGCTGCGCGGGAGTGCCGAACAGACGGCCGGATGCCTCGGTCTGCGCCTCGCACAGCTGCGGTATTCGGTCAACAAGCTCCGGTCCCCATGTCTTAAAGACTACCACGAATTCTAGAAATTTATTGCTAGTTTCTTACTACCTGCGTGCGGTGAGGAGCAGGCACGGGGAGTCAGCTGCCGGCGGTGGACAGCTGCCCCGGGGTTGCGCAGCCCGGTGAGCAGGATGTCGAGGCCGCACCCGAGTACGGCGACGATCGCGTTCGTGATCTCGCCCGTGGTAATGTCGGGTTACCGCTCCGGACCTCGGTGGCTGATGGCGCTTGCTGACTGCAACGCCGCCGGGAGCTTGGAGCTTTCGATGCTGGGATCGGGTAAGACCGGCGCGGATCGTGCCTTTGTGACGGCCAGCTCAGCCCGCAGCCGGGACGCCGACCTTTACCGCCGTTACGCCGCTGGGCTGTACCGGCAGGCGCTGCTGACTCGCGGTGACCCGGCGGTGGCCGAGCATGTCGTCTGTGACGTCATCGTCAATGAGGCCGCGCTGGCCCGAATCCGGGAGCGTGGCGAAGACAATGCACGTCATCGCCTGACAGAGAATGCACGTCATCGCCTGACTGAGTCGGTCCTCCGGCGCGGTCAGCAGCTGGCCGCCGGAGCGGTGGCTATCTATGCGCGTGACATGGAGGCCCTCTTGCACGCGGTAATGCGCAGGCCGGCATCCTCATCGGCCGTCGTTGCCGAGGACGGCAGCCAGGTAAGAACGCCAGCCGCGGGCGGGCAGTGAGCCCTGGCGGCGGCTGACCGCCGCCAGCGCGGCGCGCTGCCTGCTCCGGGGTGAGGGACATCGATGCCGCAGGTCGCTGTCGCGGACCCGCTGAAGAGCAGGAGGAAAAGTGATGCGGACGCCAGGTAACCCGCCCTCGTACTTCGGCCGCGGCCGGCGCGCCCGGTAACCGGGACGCGGACGGCTACGACCGGCCCGTGACCGGGCTTCCGCGGCTTATTTGCCATCAGCCATCCGGGAAGCGTGATGACCATCCACATCCGGTCTGAGCGAGTTAGCCGCTGGGGCCCGGACACCCGCCCGGCTGCGGGATCATGAAGGAAGCCCATGCTTAACGTGGATCTCAGCATCGGTGACTTCGACGGTCAGGCCGTCGTCGCCCTGCGCGGGGAATCTAACCTGGCCGACACCCCCGGTGTCGCGTCCCATCTGATCGCGGCTGTGGCGGCCTGCGGGCCGTCGGTCATCGTGGACCTGGCAGGCCTGGAGGGCATCGACTACAGCGGCCTGTCGGTGCTGCTGCGAATATGGAAATGGACCCGGCAAAGCGGCGGTGACATGCCCTTGGCAGCCCTGCAGCAACCGGTACGCCAGGTCCTGGAAGCCACCGGCCTGATCGATGTCTTCTCGGTTTATCCCAGCGTGGAAGAGGCCGCGAACAGCCTAAGACAGGCCCAGGCGTGATCGTCAGCGGCGCCGCAGCGGCTCCGTGCCGCCATGGCTACCCAGCCGGGCGGCCGGCGGCCGGTATGCCGCACTGCAGGCACTCGCTGGTCCGGCCGCTGCCCAGGCGCGGAACGTGTCGGCCGCGGCACATAGCGTGTGACCCTGCGGGGAGGGCTGTGCAAGGTGGCTGGGGATCCCGCCTGTGTCGCGGTGACATGATCCTGGCCGGGTCGTGCGCGTGAGTGGCTGCTGGGCGGGGTTGCGGGGGTGACGGGGAGCCGCCCGGCCAGGATCTGGGCCCTGGTGGCGGGGCAGGCGGCCAGTCGCGGCGGCCGAGTGTCAGCCGCAGATGCGTGCGCGGCGGCCGTCGCTGCGGTTGAGGTCAGCGGGGCCTGGCTGACCGCGGTGAGCGGTGCCGGGGCAGGTCATGTCATGCGGGTGACTGATGAGGTCAGCGGGCTCCTCGCCGAGCTCGAGCTGACCCTGGGCGAGGGTCCGGGCCCGGATGCCTGCAACTGCGGCGGGCCGGTGCTGGCCTCGGATCTGGGCGAGGTGGAAGCTGTCCGCCGCTGGCCGGTATTCGCCCCGGCGGCCCGCCAGGCCGGGGCAGCGGCGATCTTCGCGTTCCCGCTGCGGATCGGGGCGATCCGCGCCGGGGTGCTGGGGTTGTACCGGGGGCGGCCCGGCCCGCTAAGCGCACTGCAGCTGGGTGATGCACTGGTCTTCGCCGATACCGCGACCCTGCTGCTGCTCGACGCCCAGGACCCGGCGGCGGGCGAGGCTGCGGCCGGATCCGGGCCGGGCGGCCAGCCCGCGGACCTGGCCCTGCACCGGGCCGAGATCGACCAGGCCACCGGGATGGTCACCGAGCAGCTCGGCGTCGGCATCACGGAGGCATTTATCCGGCTGCGCGCCTACGCGTATGCTCATGACCGGAGGCTGTCCGACCTGGCCCGCGACATCGTCGAGCGGCGGCTGCGGCTGCGTCCTGACCCAGACCCACGCCGGGACGGCCAGCCGTGAGACAGCGCATGCCGGTGCCCGCTGGCCGGTCGTGCTGGCTGTTGCTGAGAAGGTGAGCGGGGATGGACGACCAGCTGCTGTCGGAGACGTTCGTTGAGCTGACCGACACGATGGTGGCCGGCTTCGACGTTATCGAGTTCCTGCACGTGCTGACCGACCGCAGCGTGCGGCTGCTGGACGTCTCGGCCGCTGGGCTGCTGCTGGCTGACCCGCGCGGTGAGCTGCGCGTGGTGGCCGCCTCCAGTGAAGCCGCCAGGCTGCTCGAGCTGTTCCAGCTGCAGAACGATCAGGGTCCCTGCCTGGACTGCTTCCGGACCGGCCGGCCCGTCGCCGCCGCGGACCTGGCTGCCGCGGCGCAGCGCTGGCCGCGGTTCGCGCCCGCCGCCTGCCGCGCCGGGTTCGCGGCCGTGCAGGCCCTGCCGATGCGGCTGCGCGAGCAGGTCATCGGCGCGCTGAACCTGTTCCGCGCCGAGGCGGGCACCCTGACCGCCGCGGACATCCGCGTCGGCCAGGCGCTGGCCGACGTGGCCACCATCAGCCTGCTGCACGAGCGCAGCATGCGCCACAGCGACATCCTGAACGAGCAGCTGCAGACCGCACTGAACAGCCGGGTCATCATCGAGCAGGCCAAGGGCAAGCTCGCCGAGCGCCTCGGGCTGGACATGGACCAGGCCTTCACCGTGCTGCGTGACCGCGCCAGGACCGGCAACCGCCGGCTGTCCGACCTGGCCCGGGCGTTCGTCGACGGCACGGAAGCCTTCACCGGCCCGGCCGCGAGCAAGACCCGGCAGCGGCTGCCCGGCGACGGACGGCCGCGCCAGCAACCCTCGCCGGGCTGAGAGGACCCATGTGTGCTTCTCGCCTCAGGCCGACGTCGTCGGCGGCTTGCTGATATGCGCGATCGGCGTTGATGCCGTCCGCCATATCCGCCAGCGCCGCGAGTTCATCGCGCTGGCCTGGATTCCCGTGCTGCTCGGCGTCCACCAGTTCATCGAGGCGCTCGTCTGGCTATGGCTCCAGGGCCATGTGCCGCGCGGGATCGGCCATGTCGCGCTGTGGGCCTACCTGCTGATCGCCTTCGTCGTGCTGCCCGTATTCATCCCCCTGGCCGTCATCGCGGTTGAGCCGACCAGGGGGCGCAAGCAGATGATGGCGCCCTTCGCGGTGCTCGGAGCCGTGATTGCCGTGACGCTGTTCGCCGCGATGGTCCGCGGCCCGGTCGGGGTGAAGCTGGCCCCTTACCATCTGTCCTACAGCACCCGGGTCTCTGACGGCGCGCTGATCGTCGCGCTGTATGTCGTGGCCGTATGCGGGCCACTGCTGGTGTCGGGCTACCGCAACGTCGCCCTGTTCGGCGTCGTCAACCTCGTCGCCGTCATCGTCATCGCCCGGCTCACCATCTCCGGGTTCGCCTCGGTGTGGTGCGGGTGGGCGGCCCTCTCCAGCGCCGCCATCACGCTGCACTGCCGCTTGGCCAGGCCCCATCCTCAACGCGCCGGGCCCGGACCTGACGGACTCATCTCGGCCGGCTGACTCCGGATGAAAGGGTGCAGTCGTAGATCAGGCGGAAGGCCTGGGCGCGCTCAGATAAAGGAGTTTGGTCCGGGGGAGTCCCTGGCTTCTGGACCATGCTCTGCGTTCCGTGCATTGGGCACACGCCGGACAGAGCCAGATTCATTTTTATGCTGTGAGCGCGGTTTGCCCGTCTGGCCTTTGCGCCCGGCTGATCTGGTCCGTTGACATTTGATGTCGCCAAGATGTATCGTGAAAATGTTGCTCCGGACCCCGGCAGTTTGCCCCGCGAATACGGCGGGAGCAGTGCGGGAACCGGAGTTTTCTGCGTTCCGGGCCGGTGCCGGTAAAGGCGTACCGGCCAGAAACGGCGGTAACCCTCGGGAGATACCGTTTCCTTATGCTATTTGTCGCGCAGGGCCGGCTATCCGCACGTCAATTCATCACTGACTGAGGAGTCGGTTTCGGTAAACAGGCCCAGCCTCGTCCAGCCCGTGGGCTGCCGGTCGGTGATGAGCACCGGCGTCGGCATCGCTTTGGTCGCGGCCGGGGCGATCTTGCGTTTTGCCGTCCCTGCAACGCTCATCCACGGCCTTAATCTGCGCGTCGTCGGCGTCATCGTGATGCTGGCCGGCGTCATCGCCCTGCTGCTGTCGCTGCTGGTCTGGGGCCCGCTGAGCCGTCGCCGCAACCACTCCGGCGGTTACGGCTCCGGGACGCCGCCGCTCGCCCGGCAGCGGAGTGTCTACCAGGACCAGCCGCCAGCGCGAAGGCCGTCGCCGCCGTGACCGGGGTCCGGCAGGCTGGACCTGTCACGAGCTTGCCGAGCTGGATGACCGTGAGCCGCTGGAGATCAAACGGTACTTCCGGGACAAGCGCTGGCAGGTTCACGTCCTCCGGCCGCGCCTGCTCGGGCTAGGCGAGGCAACCCTCAGGTGAGGACCGTTTGCGCCGCAGACCGGTAGGAGGCATGTTATGGATGTGACAGACGTGTGGGTCGCGAATGATGAAGGTACCGAAATCGTCCGTGCGCGCCACATCGCGAGCGCCAGCCTGGACTATGACGGTAACGTCACGGTGCGGCTGACCGGCGGAGACGGTGCCGTTGTGACGATCGTCGGCCACAGGACGCATCGGCAGCACAGACCTGACGATTTTCACCGCCAGATGGTCCGTGTCATCGCCGAGCTGTCGGACGCGGCAGGGCCCTTCCTGGTACGGGCCGTACACCACGAGACGCATGGCTGGCAGTGGGTCAGCGAGCCGCTGTAGTGGCGAGAAAGATCAGGAGGCCGAACGGGCCCTGGTGCACGGGGCCGGGCACGGCTCTCGCCCTCGATGGCGTGCGCTACGCTGGCTACAAGTATTCAGGCGTCGCCATCAGGGCGCGCCGGTCGTCTGTCGCTCGGTGAGCGAACTGGTTTCCACGGATGTGGCGCCTTCGACAACGCGGCCACTCAAGTCCTGGAGACCATTCTTTGACTGCTCTGCCTGCAGAAAAATCCGTACTTAGGCCCATCGGCCAGCCGCGAACGGCCCGGCGGCGGCGCGAACAGCGCCCCACGCTGATTCCGGCTCCTGTCGTTACCTTCGCTGATCTGGGCGTCCCGGCACCCCTGGTGGCCGCCCTTGGCGAAGACGGCATCACCGTGCCGTTCCCCGTCCAGGCCGCTACGCTGCCCGACGCCCTGGCCGGCTTCGACATTCTCGGGCGGGCCCAGACCGGCTCCGGGAAGACGCTCGGGTTCTGCATCCCGCTCGTGGCCAGGCTGGCCGGGGGGTACACGATGGCGTGCCGCCCGCGCGGCCTGGTGCTGGTGCCGACCCGCGAGCTGGCCACCCAGGTCCAGGCGGTCCTCTCGCCGCTGGCGGACGCCATGGGACTAAGCGTGGCCGCCATCTTCGGTGGCACCCCGCAGAATCCGCAGGTGGCTGCCCTGCGTAACCGTGCCGATATAGTCGTTGCCTGCCCGGGGCGGCTGGCCGACCTCATCGGGCAGGACCACTGCCACCTCGGTGATGTCGAGGTCACCGTGCTCGACGAAGCGGATCATATGGCCGACCTGGGGTTCCTGCCGGTCGTGCGACGGCTGCTCGAGTCAACTCCGCCCGGAGGCCAGCGGCTGCTGTTCTCGGCGACCCTCGATAGTGCCGTGGACGTCCTCGCACGGCGTTTCCTGACCCGGCCGGCGCGGCACTCCGTCGACGACGCCTCCCCGCCGGCCCAGATCATCCATCATCTGCTTACCGTTACGCCGGCCGACCGGGTGGAGGTTGTCGCGTCCCTGGCCAGCGGTGACAACCGCGTGCTGATCTTCACCAGGACCAAGCACGGAGCGCAGAAGCTAGCCCGTCAGCTGAACATGGCGGGGGTGCCCGCGGCAGAACTCCATGGGAACCTGGCCCAGGGTTCTCGCAGCCGTAACCTGGCGGCGTTCGGATCCGGCGAGGTGCGCGTCATGGTGGCGACCGACATCGCTGCCCGCGGTATCCATGTGGACGGTATCGACCTGGTGATTCACGCCGATCCTCCGGCCGAGCACAAGGCCTACGTGCACCGGTCTGGCCGGACGGCCCGCAACGGCGCCGGCGGGGCGGTGGTCACCGTGCAGACCGCGGCGCAGGCGGCCGAGGTCCGCATCCTGATGCACAAGGCGGGCGTGATGCCGCGGGCGGCAACCACCGGTCCAGGTTCGCCAGTGCTGCGCTCGATCGCGGGTCCCCCGGTCAGGCGCATCGCTCCAGTGACCAAGCTCGCCAGGGTCCCGGCCACCGACAGCGCCTGGGCCACCGGCCGTGGCGCCGCGGCCGCATCCGGAAGCTTCCGGGGCCGTGGCGGGCGGGGACGGCGCAGCTGAGAGCCCGCGCGCCCGCGCGCCCGCGCGCCCGGGCTCTCGGCCATCGCGAAATACGGGTCAGATCTAAGATCGCTAGGTGTGGGGGCAAAAGCAGGGTAGTATCCGAAACGTTGCTCCGGACCCCGGCAGCGGTTACGCCCGAGAAATAGCGGGCTGTCGGCGGGATCCGGAGTTTTTCATTCCCGGGCACCACCAGCGTGGGGTTTCGCCAGCGAAAGGCTGAGTCCCGCGGCAGATACTCGCATTGCGACGTGCATTTTCATGGCTTTGCCGCTGCATCGTTCCTGGCAGCTCCGGCCACGCCCAGAAAAGGAACGATCGCGATGACTGACGAGCTCACTGTCGGCTACGAAGGCACGGAGCCGTTCCCGGGCGGCGGCACGCCGCCGCGCACCGTCGAAGGCGGGGTACGGGTCGCGGTGACCGCAGCGATCGTCCTCGTGCCGTTCGGCGGGCTGGTGCTGGCGGTATGGCTCGCCAGGGGCCACGGCCTGAATCTCGCAGACATCCTGCTCGCGGCGGCCTTCTACCTGGTGACGGGGCTCGGGGTGACCATCGGCTTCCACCGGCTGCTTACCCACCGCAGCTTCACTGCGGCGCCGGCGCTGCGGGTAGTGCTGGCCATCGCGGGGTCGATGAGCTTCGAGGGCGACGTCGTCGGCTGGGTCGCGATCCACCGCCGCCATCACGCGTTTGCCGACAGGCCGGGTGACCCGCATTCGCCTTACCGGTACGGAACCAGCCTGCCCGGGCAACTCCGTGGTCTCGCCCATGCGCACGTGGGCTGGCTGCTGCGCGACGACCCCACCCCGGCCGCGCGCTACGCCCCGGACCTGGTAGCCGATCCGGCCATGCGGGCTATCTCAGCAACGTTCCCTGCCTTGTGCGTCGTGTCGCTCGGGCTGCCGTTCGCCGTGGGCTGGGCCATCGGCGGTAGCTGGCACGCCGCACTGGCCGCCCTGCTGTGGGCCGGACTGGTCCGCGTCACCTTGCTGCAGCACGTCACCTGGAGCGTCAACTCGCTATGCCACGTGATCGGCGCCCGCCCCTTCACTACTCGCCGCTACGACCGCGCCACCAACTTGTGGCCTCTCGCCCTGCTCTCCCTCGGCGAAAGCTGGCACAACATGCACCATTCCGATCCCACCTGCGCCAGGCATGGCGCCGATCCCCGGCAGATCGATATCTCCGCCAGCGTCATCCGCATCTTCGAGCGCCTCGGCTGGGCGACCGGCGTGCACTGGCCTGCCCCCGCCCGCCTGGACTCCCGCCGTCGCGATCAGGGTCAGCCCCAGTCGCGGCCGGTCCTCCAGGACAGCGGCGGGCCGACCTCGGCGGTGTCCCGCGGCCAGCGAACCGATCTGAGCGCCTGGGAATGGGAGGGCGGCCAGCTGCGCGACCTCACGCGGCCAGTACCCTCAGCCAGTCCTCACACCACGCTTGCCGCTGCAGCCGACTCAAGACAGCCATGACCAGCGTCGGCGCCCCTCCCGCCATACCGGCAGTCGTCCCGTACGCGGCGGCCAAGGCTGCCGGTAACGGTCACGGTCAGCCTGCCGTCATGCCGCGCTCCCCAGCCGTCCGGGGACCCACTCGCAATCCTGACATCTGATGTCAAGTCCCAGGCCAGCCGCAGGCTGCCATCAGCGGCTCGAGGGGTTATCTTGGTTATGTACAGTCTGGGCTCCTGGCGCGATTCACCACGCGGCTCCTGCCCTGCATCGGCCGCTCGGGACCCCGGCGGCACATCGACTAGTCCCGCCCCGATGTGCCTTCCAGGAGTCCCGCAGTGCGATCCTCCGAATCAGAACCGGTCCGGGCCCGCCCTCGCCGGATGTCCCGGCTGGTGCGATGGCTGGCCGGGCGGAACAGGCTCAGGCGGCCGGTTGACAGGATCGAGGGCGCGGTCCTGGTGGCGTTGACCGCCGCCTTCCTCGTGGCCATGGCGGTGGCGTGCGTCATTGGCGCCCACACGTATCAGTCGCAGCGCGCGGCTTCGTCAGGCCTGCGGCCGGTTGTGGGCGTGCTGAGTCAGGCTGGGCCGTTGTTTTACGGCAGCCTGGCCCGACTCGGGCAGGCTGAGGCGCGCTGGCGCGACCCGGAGGGCAGCGAGCAATCCGGCGTGCTGACCACCGCGACCGCGCCCGGCATCGTCGGTGCGGCGGTCGGCGCCCGGATACCGGTCTGGCTGGATCGCTCGGGTCAGCCGGTCGCGCCTCCCGGCGGCCAGGTCGCCATAATCGTTAACGCGCTGGCCGTGAGCGCCGCGGTGGCCGGGGGGGCCGGGATGACGGTGCTCGTCTGCTATGGGCTGTGCCGGCTCGTGCTCGACCGGCGGCGGCTGGCGGCGTGGGAGTCCGCGTGGTCCCTGACCGGGCCCCGGTGGACCACCCGCCGCTGACCCGCACCTTGGTGGAGGATTACCGCGCTGGAGACTTCCGGGGCCGCCGCCGCATTCGCAGGGCACCCAGGAGAAGGGCACCGAGGAACACGACAATGCCGATGATCAGCAGATATACCAGGCCCTTGACGACGACACCCACGATGCCGAGCGCGATCGCCACGATCACGAGGAGGAGGAAGAAGGCAAGCATCTGATGCTCCGCTTTGTCGTATTGGTCAGCGGCGGGCCAATTGCCGTTCACCGCCGGTGCCTGGCTGATATGTCAGGCCGTAGTGCTTGAAGACGGCCTCTTCGTCGGCCGATGGCAGCTCGCCGTCGGTGCCGATCGAGGGAGAATCCTTCACTTGCTTCCTGTCGTAAGCGACCTTGAGGTATCCGGGACCCACGGTCGCCTGGGCCAGGGGAACGAACACCAGCCGGTGCCGGGTGGGCATCCCGACCTTGACGGTGCCGAACGCTGGCAGGTCCGTGCTCGTGTTGACGTAGACGGCCTCCAGCTCCCCGATCTTGCGACCTTCGGAGTCAACAACGTCGTGGCCCCGCCACTCCCGGATATCGCCTGCCTCGAACATGCGCGCCTTCCTCTCAGCGGCATTGCATGTGCTCACAGTCATTCCCCCGACATGAATGCCGTATAGGACCAGCGTAGCCCGGCCAGGATGGTGCCGTCGTCCTGCGCGCGTGCTGCAGTACGGGTGCGAGCCGGAACTAGCGCCGGCGCCGCCGTGGCGGAGGGTCCTCGCGGGGAAATTAGCGGAGGGTCCTCGCGGGAAAATTAGTGGCTGCGGCTGGAAAGGCGCATACTGATAGTGATGAAGACTGTCCGCGCCGGCTCCCGGCGCTTCTTGCCCGCGAGTCCCTTCAATGCGCCACCCGCGGATCCACCTGCTGAGCAGTTTGCCGTTCGCGATCAGGTGACCCATGACAAGTACGGCCTTGGCCGGGTCATCCTGGCCGAGGACGACACCGCAGTGGTCGTGGACTTCGGTTCGCGTCAGGTGCGGATCTTGTCGCCTTTCACCAAGCTGACCAAGCTCTGACACCGCGGACCTGACCGCGTTCGTCGCTGAGCAGGGTAAACGGCAGCTTGTGGTGGTCGGCTAATGCGGCATGCCTGGCCGCGGAGCCGGAGCTGATGCCGACCATCGCGGCACCCGCCCCCGGTGAAGAGTTTCTGGCTGTCCAACCACTGCCATGCCGCACGGACTCGCCCGCAGGTGCAAGCCGATCGGGCCAGATGGGGCAGACTGAATGGCATGGACACGGGAGCCCGCTACCAGGCGGTGGTGGTCGGCGCGTCGCTGGGCGGGATCGAGGCGCTGCAGACCATTCTCGGGGGACTGCGCGTGGAACTGCCCGTTCCGGTCCTGGTGGCGCAGCACCTCTTCCCCGGGGTGAGCCGGCTGGACAAGCGGCTGGCCCGCACGTCAGGGCTGCCCGTCGGGTGGGCCAGCGACGGGCAGGCTATCGAGCCCGGCCGGGTGTACCTGTGCCCGGGCCGTTCCTTGCTGCGGCTGGAGCCCGATGGCACCCTGACCGTCGCTCCGGCCCCCGGGCCGGGCTCGTTCGGGCAGGTTGATGAGTTGTTCGCCTCGGCGGCTGGGGCGCTGGCCGGCCGGGTACTTGCGGTGATGCTCACCGGCCTAGGTAATGACGGCGCGGTCGGCGCCCGGGCGGTCAAGGAGGCCGGTGGCGACGTCATCGCGCAGAACAAGGGGACCGCGGCCGCGTTCGGTATGCCCTCGGCTGTTATTACCGCTGGTCACGCGGATCTCGTGGTGTCGTTGGGTGAGATCCCGGAAATCCTGGACCAGGTAATCGGCGGTGGCCGGCCGTTGCCCACTGCTGCGGCCCGCGCGGCCGAGGCCATCTTCAGCGCCGGTGGCGACATGGGGCGGCTGATGGGCGCCATGGACTGGAGCGCCACCGTCCTCGGACCGGTGAAGGACTGGCCCGCGACGCTGCGCGCCGTGCTGTCGGCCGTGCTGACGCACCCGATGCCGATGAACCTCATGTGGGGGCCGACGGCCATCCAGTTCTACAACGACGCCTACCGCGACATCATTGGCGATCATCATCCTTCAGCGCTGGGTAAGCCGGCCATGCAGGGATGGCACGAGGGTGCCGGGGACATCGAATTGGTTCTCGGTGAGGTGTCGCGCGCCGGCGCAGCCGTACTGGTTGGTGACCGGCCCTTCGTGCTCGACGCGGCGGACGGCCGGCAGGAACGGTACTTCTCGTTCAGCTACAGCCCCGTCTACGAAGACGGCCGGGTTGCCGGGGTGCTGGGTACCGGGGCGGACACGACCGCTCAGGTCCAGGCCAGCCGGCGCCTTGCCATCTTGCACCGCCTGGCCGCCACGGCCGTCGATGACAGCACCGCCGACTCGGACATCCGCACCTGCGAGCAGGTGATGAAGATCCTGGCCGACAGCCCCCGCGACGTGCCGTTCGCGCTGATCTACCTCGTCGGCGCCGATGGCAGCGCACACCTGGCCGCCGCGACCGGCCTGCCCGGGAGCGGTCCGGCGCTGGCCCCGCTGATCACCCCGATGGCATCCTCGGTGTGGCCGCTGCACGCCACCCTGGATCGCGGTGAGGCGCAGATCCTGGATGATCTCGCCACCCGGGTGCCGGGCCTGGACGCCGGCCCGTGGCCGCAGCCGCCGCGCACCGCCATGGTCCTGCCGGTCAGCGCCGTCGGGCAGCGGGGGGCTCCGGTCGCCGTCCTCGTCGCCGGGGTCAGCCCGCAGACCCCGCTCGACGCCGCCTGCCGGCAGTTCTACGACCTGCTCTCCGACCAGGTGCGTACCCTGCTGGCCGCCGCGCGCGCCCGCCGCGATGCTCACGAGAAGCTCGCCGCGCTGACCGAGCTGAACCGGGCCAAGGACGAGTTCTTCGCCAATGTCAGCCATGAGTTCCGCAATCCGCTCACCCTCATGCTGCTGCCGCTGGAAGAACTGACCGGCTTGCCGGGGCCGCACGGCGAACCGGCCCGCATGGCGCACCGAAACGCCCTGCGCCTGCTGCGGCTGGTCAACAGCCTGCTGGCCTACGCCGAACTCGAACAAGGCCGTGCCATCCCCGCCATCGAGAAGATCTCCGACCTCGCTGCCCTCACCTGCGACCTGGCCGAAGTCTTCCGTCCCGCCGTTCGACCGGGCGGGTCTCGAGCTGCGGGTGGACTGCCCGCTCCTGGACCGGCCCGTCCAGCTGGATCCGGCGATGTGGGAAACCGTGGTGCTGAACCTGGTATCCAACGCTTTCAAGCACACCTTCACCGGCGCGATTACCGTCGCCTTGCGACAGCGGCCCAGCCACGTCGAGCTGTCGGTCACCGACACCGGCGTCGGCATCCCCGACGCCGACATCCCGCACCTGTTCACCCGGTTCCACCGGATCGAGGGAGTGCGGGCCCGCAGCCACGAAGGAGCCGGCATCGGCCTGGCCCTCGTCCGCCAGATCGTCGGCCTGCACCACGGCAGCGTCCGCGTCCGCAGCGTCCCCGGCGCCGGCAGCACCTTCACCGTCTGGGTGCCCTACAACCAGCCCCGGCATCCGCACTCTCCCCCACGCGCCCCCGCCCCGGGCGTCGCCAGCACGGCCAGGCTTTCCCGGCAGGCCTACGCCGACGAGGCCCAGCTCTGGCTCGACGGCGATGTCGTCCCGGCCGCCGTGCTCGACGAGCCGCCGCCCCAGCCCGCACCGGCGGGCAGACGCCCGGTCGTGCTCGTCGTCGACGACAACCCCGACATGCGCCGCTACCTGCACCGCCTGCTATCAGACCGCTACCAGATCCGCACCGCGGACACCGGGCAAGGCCTTGACACCCTCGCCAGCCCGCCCGCTGACCTCATCCTCGCCGATGTCATCACCCACCCCGGCGGCCTGCAACTGCTGCACCGCATCCGCGCCAACCCCGCACTGCAGGCCACACCGGTCATCCTGCTCACCGCCCGCGGCGACGCCACCTCGGCCCTGCAGGCCATCGCCGCTAGCGCCCAGGACTACATCGTCAAGCCTTTCTCCGCGCGCGAGCTGATCGCCCGCATCGGCGCCCAGCTGGAACTGGCCCGGCTGAACGGCGAAGCCCTGCGCGACCGCACCGGCGAACTGGAACGGCGGGTATCGGAGCGCGCTGCCGCAGCAGCGCGACCAGGAAGAACGGTACCGGGCGCTGGCGAAGGCATCCGGGCGCATCGTGTGGACCACCGACGCCGAAGGCCGAGTCGCGGACGACTCGCCCAGCTGGCGGGAGTTCACCGGGCAAAGCCCGCAGCAGTGGCTCGGCCGCGGATGGCTCGAAGCGGTCCACCCCGATGACCGCGAGCACGTCGGCCGCCAGTGGCGCGAAGCCGTGACACGAGACCACCAGATCGAGACGCAGTTCCGGCTCTGGCACGCGGCGAGCCGTGAGTGGCATCTCACCCAGGTCCGCGCCCAGCCACTGCGCAACGACGATGGCAGCGTGCGCGGCTGGGTCGCCATGGACACCGACCCGCACGCTACGTCGGCATCAAGAAACTAGCAAGTCTTTTCCGGAATCTGATAACCTGCGAGCGTGGCGAGCTGGGCCTTCCTGACCATCCACGCGCGGGTTCTGCTGCTGGTCGCCCATGACCCCGGGGCGCGCCTGCGCGACATCGCGGCGAGCCTGGACATTACCGAACGCAGCGCGTTCGGCATTATCACGGACCTGGTCGAGGCCGGCTATGTGGTCAAGGCGAAAGACGGCCGCCGCAACCGCTACAACATCCAGGCGCACCTCCCGCTGCCGGAGCCCACCGCCCGGGAACGCACCGTCGGTGAGGTGCTGGCCCTGCTGACCGGTACCGAGGCGACCGTGGCCGGTAAGCCGGCGGAACTGGTGAACGGCGACCCGCCGCCGGGCGAGCCGCGGCGCCCCCCAGTGCGATGGCGGGCCGCGATGGGGAAAGCCCGCGGAGTGCGACAGCGGACGGGAGGAGGCAGGGACGTGACCGACGTATGGGTCGCGAACGATGAGGGTACTGAGATCGTCCGCGCGCGGGATATCGCGGTGGCCAGCCTGGACTACAACGGCAACGTCAACGTGCGGCTGGCTGGCGCGGACGGCGCGGTCGTGATGGTCGTCGCGCACCGGGCACATCATGAGGAGTGCCCGGCCTGACGATTTTCATCGCCAGCTCATCCGCGTCATCGCCGAACTGTCCGACGCGGCAGGAGCCTTCGTGGTGCGGCCGGTGCGCGACGAGACGCGTGGCTGGCAGTGGGTCGCCGAGCCGCTGTGATGGCGAGCGTCAAAGGGCGCGGTCATCCCGCGGGTCAGTATGACCCTCCGTGCGGCGCTGGTCCTCGATTATGGAAGCGACGTGCCGTACACACACCTCGAATGCCAGCGGGTCCTGCGCGTGCATGCCGCGCAGCCTGTCCATGAACTTGACCATGTTCCGCACGGTGCGGTCCGGCAAGCCCTGCACGCCCATGAATTTCCCGCCGCCAGCCTCCGCGAAGCCTGGGATCGTACCGGCCTGGATTCCGTAAAAGTCAGTCACACTGAGCCTCCGTGTCCTGCAGTCCGGAACCGCTCCCGGAGGAGCGCTGTCATCCGGGACTCTGGCAACCACGCAGTTTCACGGGCAGGCTGCCCGGCGTCGCGAGCAACGATTCCCATACTGCCGGTGTCCCGGCGTACAGGGCGCTGTCTCAAATCGGGCGAACCTGCTCGGCCCGCGGGCCCTTGGCGCCCCGGGTCACGGTGTACTCGACCCGCTGGTTGTCCTCGAGGCTGTGGTGGCCGTCAGCCTCGATAGCGGAGTGGTGGACGAATACGTCGGGTGTGCCGTCGTCGGGGGCGATGAACCCATAGCCTTTGTCCGCGTAGAACCGCGTCACTGTTCCCTGAGCCACTGTGCTCTCCTGCCAAGGCGATCATCGGGATGCACGGGGCGTGCATCCCGGGCTATGGCGACCGCCCGTCCTTCCGGGGCCGGGCCTGGAAACCCGACGGCGCCCGCGGTCAGAATTTCGCGGGCGCTGTGACACGGACACGAACTTCGACTGCAACCAGCTTCATTTAACACCATGCGGCGGCCCGGCACGACGCAACGGAGTACGAAGGTGTAAGCTACGCCCGCCGTGGGCGTGACGGGCTGTGAAGGGTAATGTGACTCAGGCCGATGGACCCGGGCCAGCGGCCGGAGGGTCCGGGAAACGCTGAGCCCGCGCGATGGTGTTTACTGGTTCTGGTTGTACTGGAAGTTCGTGTTCGTGTCACAGCGCCTGCGAAGTTCTGGCAGCGGCGCCGCGGATTCCCGAGCCTGCGCTCTCGAACACAGGCGGTCGCAGCAGCCCGGGGTCCGTGTACGCGGCCCCGAAAATCGCCTCAACGAGAGAGAGCGCAATGGCTCAGGGCACAGTGAAGTGGTTCAACGCTGACAAGGGTTATGGTTTCATCGCCCCCGATGACGGTACTCCCGATGTCTTCGTTCACCACTCCGCCATCAAGGGCGGCGGCTTCCGCGGCCTTCAGGACAATCAGCGGGTCGAGTTCACCACCAGCCAGGGCGCAAAGGGCCCGCAGGCCGACGACGTCCACGCCATCTGACCTGGTGCCGGACGACCGGGACGGGGGTGGCTCATGCCGGGCCACCCCCGTTCTTCCCGGGCGTATGGCTCGTCGCCGCGGAAGCCGCTGTGGTGCTCCAGGCGGCGGCCCTGCTGTAGTACGGAGATCATCGCGAGCGTCGACTCTGCGCCTTGGTTGCGGCTGCGGCTGGTGCGGCTGAGGGCGTCGCTGCACCCGCCTGTTCGCTCATCGAGCATCGGAATCCGGGCGTCGTTGTCGCCGAGCAGCCACGTCACGCTCATTTCCACGCCGGTCAGCCAGGTGGTGTCGCCGGTGACCGTCGCCGCCCGCGTGCAGGCGTCCGCGAGCACCGCCACCTGGCTCGGGTGCTGGTCGAAAGCGGGGCGGTCCTCGCCGCGGCCCCAGCCCTCGGCCGGGACCACGGACAGGTGGCCGTTGCGGGTCTCGCCGGCCAGCAGCCAGCCGAGCATGCGCAAGCCATTCCGCAGCAGACGATCGCGGCCGAGTTTCTCGCCGGCCACGATGACGGCCTCGGCGATAGCCGCGTTCGCGTAGCTGAGCCGGGGGGCCGGCCACGGCCACGCCGGGTCGTCGGCCGGTTCGCCGATGACGGTGCCGGCGACGGCGAGCAGCGACAGCGCGCCGGGATGGCCGGGCCATCGCCCGAGTATCTCGGCGGCGCCGAGCGCCGCGAACGCCATGGCATGAGGGTAGGGGGAACCGACCGCTGCGCTCGCGTCGAACAGGGCCAGGGCCTGTTCGCGGATCCCAGCGGTGGGACCGCGTGCCGCGGCGGTGCCGAGGGCCCACAGGGACCGGCCCCAGGCATCCCTCGCCTCCGGTTTGCCGCTCCACCGGCGGTCGACGCCCAGGCGGCTGCGGAACTTCCCGTCTGCCGCCTGAGCCTGGGCGAGGAAGTAAAGGTAGCGGCGGCCCAGGGTGATGAGCTCGGCGGATGGCGACGGCTCGCGGCACACCACCACCAGGCCGCAGGCAACGTCGTCGACGCGGTAGCCCTGTCCGTACCGGGGCACGATCCCGTCGGCGCGTTCGATCACGCCGACGGTGTTGGTCAGCCGCTGAAGGTGCCGGAACGGCGCTGCCGGGCTCGGCGAGGATTTCATGAGAAACCCGAGGCTGGCTAGAGCGGCCTCGCATGCCCGCCGGCGTCCCGAGCAATGGCTGAGCGTCCGCCACGGCCTCGCGCGGGAACGCACGACCACGATACCCGAGAACCCGGACGCGCGTCGTCCGCGGTGCTATCCATCCTGAGCGCCGCTGTTCCGCGGGGACCAGCCAGCCCAGCCGCGTCCGAGCCGCCCCCGGCTCCGCGTAGTGTGGTGGGGGCGAGGCAGCCACCCTGATTTTGTGTCATGTTGTCTTCCGGCAGTTGGCAGACAGCGCGGGTTCAGCAGTATGTTCCGCCTTGTTGTCCTGGATCTCCGGGAGAGGATGCCCGTGTCGCGTGCCAGCCCGGCCAGCCAGGCGTCGAGCCCGGTGCCTGCCGCTCCGGTCGAGATGGCGCACTCAGGCTCGGCCCAAGACGAGCCCTGCGCTCCGGGGGAGGCGGCCGGTGAGCAGGAGCCAGGCACCGGCCAGGGCGAGCCGTCGGTTTCCGACGAGGACGACGAGGATCTTCCGGTCGCCCGGGTGGAAGCCGTCAGCGCTTCTGCCGACCCGGTTAAGGACTACCTCAAGCAGATCGGCAAGGTGCCGCTGCTCAACGCCGGGCAGGAGGTCGAGCTGGCCAAGCGGATCGAGGCCGGACTGTTTGCCGATCAGAAGCTCGCCGAAGGCAGCCGGAACCTTTCCACCGAAGCGCGGATCGACCTGGAGCAGGTCGCCGAAGACGGCAGGAGGGCCAAGAACCACCTGGTGGAGGCCAACCTGCGACTGGTCGTGTCGCTGGCCAGGCGGTACACCGGGCACGGGATGCTGTTCCTGGACCTGATCCAGGAGGGGAACCTTGGCATGATCCGCGGCGTGGAGAAGTTCGACTACACCAGGGGCTACAAGTTCTCCACCTATGCCACCTGGTGGATCCGGCAGGCGATCACCCGGGCGATGGCGGACCAGTCCCGCACCATCCGCCTCCCGGCGCACGTGGCCGAGGCCATCGGCAAGCTGGCCCGGGTGCAGCGGCAGATGCTGCAGGACCTGGGCCGCGAGCCGACCCCGGAGGAACTGGCCGTCGAGCTCGACATGACCCCGGAGAAGGTCATCGAGGTGCAGAAGTACGGCCGCGAGCCGATCTCCCTGCACACCCCGCTGGGTGAGGACGGCGACAGCGAGTTGGGCGACCTGATCGAGGACTCCGAGGCCATCGAGCCCGGCGAGGCGGTCAGCTTCACCCTGCTTCAGGAGCAGCTGCACTCGGTCCTCGGCACGCTGTCCGAGCGCGAGGCCGGCGTGGTGTCCCTGCGGTTCGGGCTGACCGACGGGCAGCCCAAGACGCTGGACGAGATCGGCAAGGTCTACGGCGTCACCCGCGAGCGGATCCGCCAGATCGAGTCCAAGACCATGTCCAAGCTGCGCCACCCGTCCCGATCCAAGCTCCTCCGGGACTACCTCGACTGATCTGACATCTCTTATCTCGTCTGGCCCGGGAAGCTGCTTACCAGTCCCGTCCCTGGCGGTTAGGGTTCGTATGAGAGGTTGGGGCGCAACCAGTGTTCCACCTGGTCCAGCGGGATACGCCGCCGCCGGGCGTAGTCCTGCGCCTGGTCCCGGGCGATGCGGCCGACGGTGAAGTAGCGGGACGCGGGGTGGGCGAAGAGCAGGCCGGACACGCTTGACGCGGGCGTCATCGCGAACGACTCTGTGAGCGCCATGCCGAAGTCACCGGCGCCGAGCAGCCCGAACAGTTCCCGCTTGAGGCTGTGGTCCGGCGCCGCCGGGTAGCCGAACGCGGGCCGGATGCCGCGGAACCGTTCGGCGTGCAGGTCCTCGGCCGACGGCGCCGCGTCCGGCTCGTACCAGTCGCGGCGGGCCTGCAGGTGCGCGTGCTCGGCGAACGCCTCGGCGAGCCGGTCGGCGAGCGCCTTCACCATGATCGACTGATAGTCGTCGTTGTCCGCCTCGAACCGCTTCGCGAGCTCGCCGGCGCCGTGAATCGCGACCGCGAATCCGCCGAGGTGATCGGCGTCGGCGGCCACGTAGTCGGACAGGCACCGGTTCGGGCGGCCATCCGGCTTGGCGGTCTGCTGCCGCAGCATCGGCAGCCGCAACTCACCGGACGCGGCCGCCACCACGATGTCGTCGCCGTCGGCGTGCGCGGGCCAGAACCCGTACCCGCCGCGCGCGGTCAGCCACCGGTCGGCGATGATCTCGTCCAGCAGCGCGTTCGCGTCGTCGAACAGCTCGCGGGCCTGGGGGTCCTTCAGGATCGCCGGGTACTTGCCCTTCAGCTCCCAGGCGAGGAAGAAGAACTGCCAGTCGATCAGCTCACGTAGTTCCGCCAGCGAGGGAGTGACCGTGCGCACGCCGGTGAAAGCCGGGTCCGTTCGGTGCCCGAAATCGAGCTGTGCCCGGTTCGCGCGGGCGGCTCCCAGCGACAGCAGCGGCTGGCTGCGGCGGGATTCGTGCTGCTCGCGCAGCCGCTGCTGCTCGGCGCGGTTCGCCTCGTCCAGGTCGCCGGCGCGCGCCGGGTCGAGGAGGCTGCGCACCACGCCCGCGACTCGCGAGGCGTCCAGCACGTGCAGCGTCGAGCCGTCGTAGACCGGCGCGATGCGCACGGCGGTGTGCTGGCGCGAGGTGGTGGCGCCGCCGATCAGCAGCGGGGTCGTCATCCCCCGGCGCCGCATCTCGCCCGCCACGTGCACCATCTCGTCCAGCGACGGCGTGATCAGGCCGGACAGCCCGACGATGTTGGCGCCCTCCGCCGCGGCGGTGTCCAGGATGATGGCGGCCGGCACCATCACGCCGAGGTCGACGACCTCGTAGTTGTTGCAGCCGAGCACGACGCCGACGATGTTCTTGCCGATGTCATGCACGTCGCCCTTCACGGTGGCGAGCACCACCTTGCCGTGGCCGCGGGCCCGCACGGCGGCCCCCGCGGCGGCCTTCTCCGCATCCATGAACGGCTCGAGGTACGCCACGGCCCGCTTCATCACCCGGGCGGACTTCACCACCTGCGGCAGGAACATCTTCCCGGATCCGAACAGGTCGCCCACGACCTTCATGCCGTCCATCAGCGGGCCCTCGATGACGTCGAGCGGGCGTTCCGCCTGCTGGCGGGCCTCCTCGGTGTCGGCCTCGATGTGATCGGCGATGCCGTGCACGAGCGCATGCGCGAGGCGCTGCTCCACCGGCGCGTCCCGCCAGGACAGGTCCGCCTCCGCGCGCCTGGCGCCGCCGTGGGACTTCACGTTCTCCGCGAAGGCGACGAGGCGGTCGGTGGCGTCCGGCCTGCGGTCGAACAGGACGTCCTCCACCAGGTCCTTCAGGTCGGCCGGGATGTCCTCGTAGACATCAAGCTGGCCCGCGTTGACGATGCCCATGTCCAGGCCGGCCCGGATCGCGTAGTAGAGGAACGCCGCGTGCATGGCCCGGCGGACGGTCTCGTTGCCGCGGAACGCGAACGACAGGTTCGAGATGCCGCCGCTTGTCCGCACGCCCGGGCAGCGTTCCTTGATCAGGGGCAGTGCCTCGATGAACGCCTTGGCGTAGCCGTTGTGCTCCGCGATGCCGGTGGCGACGGCGAGCACGTTCGGGTCGAAGATGATGTCTTCCGGCGCGAAACCGGCGCGCTGGATGAGCAGGTCGTAGGCCCGGCCGCAGATCTCCACCTTGCGTTCGGCGGTGTCGGCCTGGCCCCGCTCGTCGAACGCCATGACCACGACGCCGGCGCCGTGGCTTCTGATCACGCGGGCGTGCTCGAGGAAGGGCTCCTCGCCCTCCTTGAGGCTGATCGAGTTGACAACGCCCTTGCCCTGCACGCACTTCAGCCCGGCCTCCAGCACGCTCCACCGCGAGCTGTCGATCATCACCGGGATGCGGGCCACCTCCGGCTCGGTCGCGATCAGGTTCAGGAACGTGGTCATCGCCTGCTCGCTGTCCAGCAGGTCCGCGTCCATGTTCACGTCGAGCAGGTTGGCGCCGCCCCGGACCTGGTCGAGGGCGACGTTCACCGCGGCCTGGTAGTCATCGGCCTCGATGAGCCGGCGGAACTTCGCCGAGCCGGTGACGTTGGTCCGTTCGCCAATCATGACGAACCCGGTGTCGGCGGTGATCGCGAACGGCTCCAGCCCGGACAGCCGCGTAACGCCGCTGGCCTCCGCCCTGGCCACGGGACGGCGCGGGCGCGGCTTGGCGGCGGCGGCGATCGCGGCGATGTGCGCCGGCGTCGTGCCGCAGCAGCCCCCGACGATGTTCACCAGGCCTTCTCCGGCGAACTCGCGCAGGTAGTGCGCTGTTTCCTCCGGCGTCTGGTCGTAACCGCCGAAGGCGTTGGGCAGCCCCGCGTTCGGATGGCAGGCCGTGTGGGTGTCCGCGAGCCGGCTCAGCTCGGCGATGTGCGGCCGGATCTCCTTGCCGCCGAGCGAGCAGTTCACGCCGACGATCAGCGGGCTGGCGTGGCGGACCGAGTTCCAGAACGCCTCGACCGTCTGCCCGGACAGGGTGCGACCGCTCAGGTCGACGATCGTGACCGAGATCCACAGCGGAAGGCCGGGGGCGACCTCCCGTGCCGCCTTGATCGCGGCCTTCGCGTTGAGCGTGTCGAAGATGGTCTCGATCAGCAGCAGATCCACGCCGCCCTCGGCCAGCGCGGCGATCTGCTCGGCGTAGGCGTCCTTCACCTGATCGAAGGCGGCGGCCCGGGATGCCGGGTCGTCCACCGTCGGGCTGAGCGACAGGGTGATGTTCAGCGGGCCGACCGACCCTGCGACGTACCGCTCGCCGCCGGCCTCGTCGGCGGCCTGCCGGGCGAGCTGGGCGCCGCGCAGGTTCATCTCGTAGACCCGGGACTCCAGCCGGTAGTCAGCCTGGCCGAAGCTGGTCGCGGTGAACGTGTTGGTCGTGGTGATGTCCGCACCCGCCGCCAGATACTCGCGGTGGACGCCGAGAACGATGTCCGGGCGGGTGAGATTGATCAGGTCCGGGTCTCCCGCAGTATCCTGATCGTGTCCGGGCAGTCGGTAGTCGGCGGCGGTGAGGTTCTGGGACTGGAGCATCGTGCCCCAGCCGCCATCCAGGACCGCGATCCGCTGGTCGAGGAGCTCTGCCAGTTCGCGCACCACGCACCTCCCGCTGGGGAGGCGCCCTTGTCTTCGCCGTTCGCGGACCGGCCGCGGGCGGGGCCGAGCGTGGCGGGCTGATTGCCCGTTGCAGCGCCTCTCGGCTACCGCTCTCAGGCTACAGGGTCGGAACCCAATTTTCCGAGCCAATTCTTGTGGTCCGCCACAGTCGACGGCGGGTTAGTGTGCCAGGGCCGTTCCTCGACATGGGCGAAGATGATCGAGGCGTCCAGGTCCTTCTCGAACGGGACCCGGCCGGTCAGGCACTCATACAGCACGCAGCCCAGCGAGTACTGATCGGCCAGGCCCAGCACCGACATGCCCCGGATCTACTCGGGGGCGACGTAGTCGATCGTGCCGAGGAACTGGCCGGTCGAGGTCAGCCCGCTGCGGGACATGGCGTGCTTGGTGATGCCGAAATCGCTCAGGTACACACCAGAGGCGGCTCAGCCAGGACGCGCTCCCCTCTCGGCATTACCTGCCTGAGGCGGTCCATCCGGTGCCACCCCGTTCCACGCCCGGCGCGGGCCGTCGCTTCGAGTTCAGGCCCAACCGTGCCGTTGCGCTGGCGTTGCAGCCGGGCGACGGGCATAGACAGCGATGGGCACGGTGCGGGATTACGCCGCCCTGATACATCCCGGATGACCTGGGCGAGGGCGGGTCAGGGCACGTAAGGGTTCCGCGTGGGCTGGCTCGGCCGGGCCGGTGGGGATGACCGTACAGGGCAGCGCCTGATACCAGGACGGCGGCAGGCTGGAACCGGGCGATCCCTTCGGCGGCTGGTGCGGCGAGTGCCCCGGGCGGGGGCTGCAGGCGGGTCGGTGGGGTGGTAATCGGATGGCGAGAACAGCGGCCGGTAATGTGGCGTCGGGGTGGTCCGCATGCTGGGGGCCAAAGCGGCGCTCGCCGAGTGGCGCGGCGCGGGGGCCGATCGGCTGGACGGCTGCACCTTGCGGGGCGCGGGCCGCGCCGTCCCCAGCGTGGCGGGCTGGCTCGAGCTGGAGCCATCCGGCGCCGCGACGGCCACGTGGGCCAGCCGCTGAATGGGGCTGGGCAGCACGTCGATATAGGCCGCGAGGACGCTGCCCAGCCCGGCCGCTGCCACGACCATCACCGTGGCCAGCCTGACCCGGGAACGGCTTCGTTCCCGGGACCGCCGGGGCCTCCGGTGCCGCACTGGCCGCCGGGCAGCGGATGAGACACCGGCCGGAGAGGCCGCCCGGCTGAAGGCAGCCCGCACTGCCGCCTCCCCGGCCAGCTCACCGGGTTCCGCCGGCCCGGCCAAGGCGGCGAGCATCCGCGCCAGGTCATGCATCGCCTACGGCGCGTCGGGGGGGAGGGCGCGCCGAGCGATGATCATGTCCAGCAGCGGCTCGTCGTGCTCGCCGCCGGGCCGGCCGGGGAAGGGGAACCCAGGCATCTCATCCTGAACAGCGTCCGGATCGTTCAACGCGTTACACCCGTCCGTTCGGCCACGTCAGCGAGCTTGCGCAGGGCGCGATGCGCGGTCACCCGGACCGCGCCCGGGGTCTTGCCGACGATCCGGGCCACGTCGGCGGCCTCCAGCCCGGCCACCACCCGGAGCATGATGATCTCGGCGTGTTCGCGGGGCAGGGTCTTGATCAGGGCCAGGACCGACCGCGTGGAGATCGCCTCCAGCGCCAGCTCGGCGGCATCCGGGCCGGTCGGCTGCTGTTCCGCTGCCTCGGTCAGGGCCAGCGGCACGTCGGGACGGCGGGACCGGGACCGGCCCGCGTCCACCGCCCGGTGCCGGGCGATGGTGAACAGCCAGGCCCGGAACGCCTCCTCACCGCCGCGGAAACCCGGCAGGCCCTTCACCACCTGCAGCCAGGTGTCCCCGGCCACGTCCTCCGCCTCGGGCGTGATCACCTGCAGATACCGCAGCAGCGCGGGCTGAAGGTCCCGGAACAGGCAGGCGAAGGCCGTCTCATCGCCCCCCTGGGCGCTGGCCAGCGTGATGCTGAACGCGGCACCGATCACCGGTCTAGTATCGGCCCGGCCTGTCCCGCGGCGCAGACGATCGCAGCCAAGGCGCGCCGGCGTTTCCGGTTTACCGCCGTACTCGAGGTGTCACGGCCGGAAGGTAGGATCCCTGACCATGCCAGGCCGCACCGTCCGGCTCACCGGCTGGGGCCGGATCTCGCCATCCTCCGCCGAACTGGCCGAGCCCGCCACCCCCGCCGACGCGGCGCGCGTGCTCGCTGCCCGGCAACGCGGCGGCGTGATTCCCCGTGGCCTCGGCCGCAGCTACAACAACGCCGCGCAGTGCGACGGCGGCGTGGTGATCTCCACCGCGCGGCTGAACCGGATCGTCGACCTGGACGCCGCGACCGGCCTGGTGACCTGCGAAGCCGGCGTCAGCCTGGAACAGCTGATGGTCGCCGGGCTGCCCGCCGGATGGTTCGTGCCGGTCTCCCCGGGAACCAGGCAGGTGACCGTGGGCGGTGCCATCGCGGCCGACGTGCACGGCAAGAACCACCACGTGGCGGGCAGCTTCGCCCGGCACGTGCGGTCGCTGCAGATCGTGACGCCCGGACGGCGAGACGCGCACGGTGACCGAGCAGTCCGATCCGTCGCTGTTCTGGGCCACGGCGGGCGGCATGGGGCTGACCGGGCTCATCGTGGCGGCCACGATCCAGCTGAAGCGGGTGGCCACCTCGCGGGTCCTGGTGGACACCGTGCGCACGGCCGACGTCGACGAGACCATGGCCGTGCTGGCCGAGCACGACCGCCGCTTCGGCTACACGGTGGCCTGGTCGGACAGCCTGGCCCGCGGCGGAGGCCTGGGGCGTTCGGTGATCACCAGCGGCGACTTCGCCGAGCCGGCCGACCTGCCCCCGGCCGACGCCGGCGACCCGTTCGCGTTCCGGCCCGGCGCGCGGCTGGGCGTCCCGCCCGGGTTCCCGCCCGGGCTTATCAACCGCTACACGGTGGCCCTGGCCAACGAGGCGTGGTACCGCAAGGCCCCGCGCTCGCGCAGCGGCGAGATCCAGGCCATCGGCGCGTTCTTCCATCCGCTGGACGGGATCAGGAACTGGAACCGGGTCTACGGCCCGGGCGGGTTCCGGCAGTACCAGTACGTCGTGCCGTTCGGCGCCGAGGCCGCCGTGCGCCGGTCGTTCGAGCTGGTCAGCCAGGCGCGCGCGCCGTCCTTCGTGACCGTGCTCAAGCGCTTCGGCGCGGGCGACGAGGGGCTGCTCTCGTTCCCGATGGCCGGCTGGACGCTCGCGCTCGATTTCCCGGCCCGCACGCCCGGCCTGGCCGCGCTGCTCGGCCGGCTCGACCGGCTGGTGGTCGAGGCCGGGGGCCGGGTGTACCTGGCCAAGGACTCGCGGGTGCCGCCGGACGTGCTGGCCGAGATGTACCCGCGGCTGCCCGAGTTCAGGAAGCTGCGCGCCGACCTCGACCCGGCCGGGATCCTCGCCTCCGACCTCTCCCGCCGCCTCGGCCTGTAGCCGGATCGCGGTCCCGGTGAACCAGCCCTCAGCCCGCACGCTGACGCCCAGCGAGCAGCGACTGGCTCACGGTCCGGTCCTACCTCACCGAGCACCGCTATGACCTGGCCGTCGACGCCGCGGAGGACTACCCGCCGGACCGCCGGATGGCGGGCACCCCGCTGCTGGCCGCGCCCGGCTGGCAGCCGCCGGTCCCGGTCCGGCTCGAGGACATCAGCCTGGAGCTGAGCGACGCCGAGCCGAAGGCCCCGGCCGGGGTCTTCGGGCCGGAGGTCACGACGCCGCTCCTGCCGTGGCGGGCCGACGGCACGCGCTACCGCCGCTACTCCGAGGCGATGGGCGAACTGGCCGCCCCCCTGGTGTTCGAGAACCGCGCCACCTACCGGCTGACCGAGGCGGACCTCACCTCCGGCGCCCCGCGGCTGGTGTTCGCCGGCGGCCGGTACTTCGACGGCATCGACGTCGGCGAGGCGGCCGCCCACGAGTACGCGGCCGCGCGCCTGAGCCAGCTAAAGCCGGGCCTGCGCCCGGCTGGCCTGCGGGGGCGCTTCGCCGACCCGTGCGACCTCCGGCGCCGCCCCGCCAACCTGGCCATCAGCACGCTGACCCTGCGGCTGGACCGGCGGGCGGGCCGGGCCTCGTTCCTGCTGCACTGGCGGGACCCGGCCAAGGTGGGTCACGCTGGCGGCCTGTACCAGGTCATCCCGGTGGGCGTGTTCCAGCCTTCGGGCGAGGCGCCCTGGAATCGGCGGCACGACTTTTCGCTGTGGCGGTGCATGATCCGCGAGTTCGCCGAGGAGCTCGGCGGGCGCCCGGAGGACTACGCCAGCGACCGCGAGCCCGTCGACTACGATTCCTGGCCGTTCGCCCGGCAGCTGACCGACGCCCGGGACGGCGGCCAGGTCCGCGTCTGGTGCCTGGGCCTCGGCACCGACCCGCTGACCTACGCCACCGACCTGCTCACCGTGGCGGTGATCGACAGCGACGTGTTCGACGCCCTGTTCGGCGTGCACCCGCGGCGCAACGCCGAGGGAACCATCCTGGCCGCGCGCGAGTTCGCGGCCGACGTCATCGACCGCAGCGTCACCGGCGAGCCGGTGCAGGCGGCCGGGGCCGCCCTGCTCCGGCTCGCCTGGCGGCACCGCGAGACCCTCGGCGGCTAGCGGTGCCGCCCGGGCATGCATGCCAGCGGGAATGGTGGGCAGATACCGTGGAAGTTCCGATGTCGTGTTGACCCGATGGAGTAACGGTGGCAGGAGGGGCTGAATACCTGGACGTCGGTCACGTCGTCCAGTTCTACGGTCACGAGGAGGAACTGGCCGACCGGGTGGCCGGCTACCTGCTGGAGGCGCTGCGGGGCGAGGGCGTGGCGGTAGTCATCGCCACCCCGGCTCACCGGCGGGCGTTCGAGGCGCGGCTGGCGCAGGCCGGCACCGATCCGGCCGCGGCCGCCCGCGACGGCACCTACCTGGCCCTGGACGCGAGCGACACGATACACGCGCTGATGACCGGCGGCCGGCTCGACCGCGGCGCCTTCGACCGCGTGGTCGGCGGCCTGATCCGGCGCGCAGAGAAGCGGGCAGGGGAGGTGCGCAAGCCATATGCGGGCGGGAGCCGCCCGGTCCGGGCCTACGGCGAGATGGTCGCCGTGCTCTGGGACGCGGGGCTGGTCAACGCGGCCGTCCAGCTCGAGGAGATGTGGGACGAGCTCGGCCTGCGGCACTCGTTCTCGCTGTTCTGCGGCTACCCGGCCAGCTCGGTGAGCGGCGGTCACCCCGAGGCGTTCGCCGAGGTGTGCCGGCTGCACCGCTCGGTGGTCGGCGGATGGCCGTCCCCGGCCGGGCCCGGGGCGACGCGCACCTTCGCGTTCTCCTCCGACGCGCCCGCGGCGGCCCGTCATTTCGCGGCCGACGCCGTGCGGCGCCTGGGCGCCGCCGAGCTGGCCGCCGACGCCGCCCTGGTGGTGACCGAACTGGCCGCCAACGCGGTCGTGCACGCTCACACCGGCTTCACGGTGGACCTCGCGGCCGGCCCGGAGGTGCTGCGGATCTCGGTGCGGGACGCGAGCCCGCTGCCGCCCGGGGCGGGGCTGCCCGCCGCGCCGCTGCACGGGCTGGGCGCGGTGGACGCGCTGGCCAGCCGGTGGGGGGTCGAGCCGCTCGGTCATTCCGGCAAGTCGGTGTGGGTCGAACTGAGCCGGTGATCGCGTGCCGCTAGATATCAGGGTCCGCCGCGTCTACGACCCGCCCCGGACCCGCCCTCGCCCGGCGACGGCGCCCGCGTGCTCGTCGACCGGCTATGGCCGCGGGGGCTGCGCAAGGACGCGGCCCGGCTGGATCTGTGGGCCAAGGACGTCGCGCCGTCCACCGAGCTGCGCAAGTGGTACGGCCACGACCCGGCCAAGTTCGCCGAGTTCCGCCGCCGCTACCTGGACGAACTGTCCGGCCGTGCGCAGCGCGAGGAACTCGGCCGCCTTCGCGCCCTGGCCTCGGCCGGACCGCTGACCCTGCTGACCGCGACCAGGGACGTCGAGCACAGCCAGGCCGCCGTCCTGGCCCGCCTCCTGCGGCAGGATGACGAGCCCGCCGAGGGCGGTGACGCCGCGTGCTGGGCCCATCTCGTCTGCCCCGAATGCGGCGCCGTGACGAGCGAAGGCCACCGCGAGGGCTGCGGGCTGGCCTCCGCCTGAGCCCGCCGGGCTCACGGTTAACGGCGCGGCCAGGAAGGCGTCCACGACCGGCGCCAGATCGGCCGCCTCGGTCACCAGCCCGAGGTGGCCGCCGTGGTAGACGTGCAGCCGCGATTTCGGGATGAGCCGTTTCATCAGCCTGGCGTTGGCCAGCGGGATGATCGGGTCGTCGTCGCCGGCCAGGATGAGCGTCGGCTGGCGGAGCAGCCGCAGGAACGGCACGCTGGTCCACCCCGCCGAGGCGGCGAGCTGGTACAGGTAGCCGCGCGACAGGCCGGCCCGGTTGTGGTCGTGCATCGCCGCCGCGATCTCCTCGGTGTCGACTCTCGCCAGCCCGCCGTAGATCTGGCCGGCGATCCGCTGCATGTACTCGCGATCCAGGTAGCGCCGGGGCGTCACCATGTGCATGAGCACCGACGGCCTGGCCGGCAGCATCACGGTGCCCGTCGCCGTCGCCACCAGCACCAGCCGGCGGCACCTGGATCCCTGGAAACCGGCGAAGTGCTGGGCGACCCCGCCGCCCCAGGAGATCCCGAGCACGTCGACCTGGTCGTACCCGAGCTCGGTCAGCAGGCGCGCGATCAGCTTGCACAGCCCGCCGAACCAGTAAGGCCGGGCCGGCCGGGGCGAGCCGCCGATGCCGGGCGGGTCGAACCTGATCACCTCGACGGCCGGGTCGAGCTCGCGGACGAACGGCTCCAGCAGCTCCAGGTGGGCGCCGATGCCGTTGATGAGCAGGAGGGGGACCCGGGGCGGCTGGCCCGGTTCGTTCCGTCCCCGTCTTATCGCCACCCGCACCGGCTGCCTGCCGATCGTGACGGTACGGACCTCAGCGGTCGTGGACATAGGTTCCGGGCGCCGCGCCCCGCACCGGGTAGGCCTTGCGGCCGAGCGTCCGCGGGCTCTTGTGCCGCCCGCCGCCGCGTTCGGCCAGCCAGGACGAATAGTCCGTCCACCAGCTGCCCGGCACCGTGGTCGCGGTGGCCAGGAACTCGCGCGGGTCAGCCGGGTTGGCCGCGGCCCCGCCCGGGGCGGTCCGGAACGCGGCCTTGGCGTTGGTCGGCGGGTTGACCATGGCCGCGATGTGCCCGCTGGTCGACAGCACGAACTTGACCGGCCCGCCGAGCAGCTGCGTGGTCCGGTAGCAGGATTCCCACGGGCACAGGTGATCGGTGATGCCCGCGACCACGTACGCGTCCACGTCGACCTTGGCCAGGTCGACCGGCGAGCCGAGCATGGTCGCCGCGCCCGGCGTGACCAGCGCGTTGGCCAGGGCCAGCCGGATGAAGTCGTGATGCAGCGCGGCCGGCAGCCGGGTGACGTCGGCGTTCCAGTACAGGATGTCGAAGGCCGGCGGCGTCCGTCCGGCCAGGTAGTTGTTGACCCAGTAGTTCCAGATCAGGTCGTCCGGCCGGAGCCAGGCGAACACCTCGGCCAGGGCCCGCCCGTCCAGGTAGCCGCGGGCGCCGGAGATCGCCATCGCCGCGGCGGCGGTCTTCTCGTCGATGAAGGCGCCGGCGGTGCCCGACTGCGACTGGTCCAGCACGGTGACGCCCAGGCACAGGCTGGCCAGCTGGTCGAGCTGGCCGGTCACGCCCAGGTGCGCGGCCACCATGGACGCCATGATGCCGCCCGAGCACAGCGCGCAGACGCTGGCCTTGGCCGCCCCGCTGATCGCCCGCACCGCGGCCAGCGCCTCGACCAGGGCACCGCCGTAGGTGTCCAGGTCCCAGTCGCGATGCCGGGCATCGGGATTGCGCCACGACATGACGAACACCTGGTGGCCCATTTTTATCAAGAACTCGATCATGCTGCGCCCGGGAGCCAGGTCGACGATGTAGTACTTGTTGATCATCGGGGGCACCACGAGCAGCGGGTAGCGGTATACCGTTTCAGTCGACGGCTGGTACTGGATGAGCTCGAACTGGTCGGTCGCGTGTACCACGCCGCCCGGCGTGACGGCCAGGTCCTTGCCGACCTCGAAGGCGTCGGCGGACACCATGGACGGTACCCGGGGCGAGGTGGCCAGGTCCGAGGCCAGGGCGCGGAGGCCGCGGACGGCGTTCTCGCCGCCGGTCTCGATGAGCGCCTTCCAGCCGACCGGGCTGAGCAGCGGGTTGTTGCTCGGCGCGGCCGCCGCGATGAGGTTGGTGAGCAGGAACCTCATCCGCGTGTCGTCGCGCCAGCCGAGCTCGGCGCCGTCCACCAGCGCCTCGGCGGTCTTGGCCGCGGCCAGGTAGGCCTGGACGCTGCGGCGCAGGAACGGGTTCTCCGTCCAGGCCGGGTCGGCGAAGCGGCGGTCCCGCGGGTTGGCGGCGATCGCGGACCGGCCGGCCGCGACCCGGCCGAGTTCGGTACCGAGCCGCGCCGCCTGGCGGCCGAGGAACCCCGGGCGCCGGGCCAGCTCCCCGGCCAGCCGCAGCAGCGAGCTGTCCGGCCGGAGGCGGTGCCACACGCCGAGCGCCGCGTCGGTCAGCAGCAGGTCGAGCCCGCCGGCCTCCTCGACCGCATCCTCGGCCCAGAACCGTGTCGTTCACTTCCCCTCCTCCGGAGTGTGCACCTCGCGGCGCAGGATCTTCCCGGTCGGGCCCTTGGGCAGCGTGTCCACCAGCCAGACGTACCGTGGGTACTTATACGCCGCCACCCGGTCCCTGGCAAACGCGCGCAGTTCGCCGGTCGTGGCGCTCGCGCCCGGCTTGAGCGCGACCGCGGCGCCGACCTCCTCGCCCAAGGCAGCATCGGGGATCCCGATCACGGCCACCTCGGCGACCGCCGGGTGCTCGTGCAGGACCTCCTCGACCTCCCGCGGGTAAACGTTGTAGCCGCCCCGGATGATCAGGTCCTTCTTTCGGTCCACGATGAAGTAGTAGCCATCGGCATCGACGCGGGCCATGTCGCCGGTGCGCAGCCACCCGTCGGCGGTCATGGCCTCCGCGGTCTCCTCGGGCTTGTTCCAGTAGCCCTTCATCACGTTGTGGCCGCGGATGGCGATCTCGCCGATCTCCCCGTCCGGCACGGTGTTTCCCTCGTCGTCGATGAGCCGCATCTCCACGCCCTCGACCGGGGTGCCGATCGAGCCCGGCTTGCGGACCCGGTCCGGGTGGTTGAACGACGCCACCGGGGAGGTTTCGGACAGTCCGTAGCCCTCGAGGATCATGCAGCCGAACTTCTCCTCGAAGCCGCGCAGGATCTCCACCGGCAGCGCGGCTCCGCCCGAGACGCACACCCGCAGCGTCGCGGCCTTGGCCGGGTCGGAACCCTGATCGTCCGGGTGGTGCAGCATGGCGGCGTACATGGTCGGCACGCCCTCGAAGACGGTCACCCCGTCGCGCTGGATGATGTCCAGCGCCTTGGCCGGGTCGAACCGCGGCAGCAAGGTCAGCGTGCCGGCCGTCGCCACGCTGGCGTTCAGCCCGCAGGTCAGGCCGAAGACGTGGAACAGCGGCAGGCAGCCCATGATGACGTCGTTCTGGCTGCTTTCCAGCAGGGTCCGGGCGGTGAGAGTGGCGTTGCGGACCAGCCCGGCGTGGGTGAGCTCGGCGCCCTTGGGCCGTCCGGTGGTCCCCGAGGTGTACAGGATGACCGCGTCGTCGCGGTCACCACGGCCGGACGAGCCCGGCGCGGGGCTCACCTCGTCGAGCAGGCCGCTCAGGTCCGGCGTCTCGGCGGCGATCAGCTGGGCTCCGGTGTCGGCGGCGCCCTTGGCCGCCTCCCCGGCCGCCGCGTGCCACGCGACCACCGCCTTGGCGCCGGAGTCACTCAGGTAGTAGCTGACTTCGCGGCTTTTGAGCAGCGGGTTCATCGGCACCACGATGGCGCCCGCGGCCAGCGCGCCGTAGAAGGCGATCGGGAACGCGGGGACGTTCGGCAGCATGAGCCCAACCCGGTCCCCGGGCTCGACGCCGAAGCTGGCCAGCAGCGCGCTCATCCGCGCGGCGGCCTCGCGCAGCTGGGCGTAGCTCAGCGCGAGGTCGTCCATGCGCAGCGCGACGCGGCCGGGATGCTCGGCGGCCGTCTGTTCCAGCAGGGAACTGAGCTTGGTCATGACACCTCATCCGTCAGCAGGTCCGGGGCCGTAGCGGCCTCACCGCCAGCATGCCCCAGCGCGGCAGGCCGCACAATCGTCGCGGCGCCCGGCTAGCCACGGCCGATGAACGGCATCCTGGTCGCGGTGATGGTGAGGAACTGGACGTTCGCGTCCAGCGGCAGCGAGGCCATGTACAGCACCGCGTCGGCGACGTACCGGGCGTCGAAGACGGGCTCGGCGGCCACCGAACCGTCGGCCTGCGGCACGCCGCGGCTCATCTGCTGCGTCATCTCGGTGGCCGCGTTGCCGATGTCGATCTGCCCGCAGGCGATGTCGAAGGCCCGCCCGTCCAGCGACAGGGACTTGGTGAGCCCGGTGATCGCGTGCTTGGTGGCGGTGTAGCAGATGCTGCCGGGCCGCGGCGTGTGCGCCGATATCGAGCCGTTGTTGATGATCCGGCCGCCGCGCGGGGTCTGGGCCTTCATCATCCGCACCGCGTGCTGCGCGCATAGGAAGGCGCCGGTCAGGTTGGTATCGACCACGGCCTGCCAGTCGGCCAGGTCGATCTCATCGGGCGCAGCGGCCGGGCCGAACACGCCGGCGTTGTTCACCAGCAGGTCAAGCCGGCCCCAGCGGTCGCGTACGCGGTCGAACAGCGCGGCCACCGACGGCGGCGAGGTCACGTCGGCCGGGACGGCCAGGGCCGATTCGGCAGGCCCGTTCCAGGCCTGCGCGGTCTGGCCCAGCGCGCCGGCCCGCCGGCCCGCCAGCGCGACCTGCCAGCCCGCGGCCAGCAAAGCCAGGGCGATGCTCCGGCCCAGCCCGGACCCGGCCCCGGTGACCACCGCGACACCCATGGCCACTCCACCTCCGATCGTCACGGAACCACGGTGACCGGCCACCGCCCGGCCTTGACCAGCCGCACCGCCAGCGACCCGACCAGCCGGTGCCCGGCCTTGGTCGACGCGCCGACGACGACGGCGTCCGCGTGGACCTCGTCCGCCACCCGGCGCAGCTCGTGGTACGGGTCGCCGATCGCGGTGATGAACGTGACCGGCACGCCCAGCCGGGCGGCCCCCTCCTGGGCGTCCCGCCGCAGGTTCGCCGCGGTCTCGGCTGAGCGCCCGTTCCTGCTCGGCGATCGCGCCCGCGCCCGCGCCGGCCGGCGGCGGCGTACATCGCGGAGAGCTGTTCCACGTACACGCAGACCAGGCGGGCGCCCTGCCGCCGGGCCAGCCCGGCCGCGTACGCCCCGGCCCGCAGCGACGTGACGGAATCGTCGACGCCGACCATGATGACCTGAGGTCCGTCGGTGCCCAGTTCGAAGGCGCCGCCTTCCGCATCGGTCACATCGGGATTATTTCATTCCGAACGGATCGTGGTGCGTGCCCCCGGCACGCGGCCCGGGTTGCCCTAGTGGTGAGGCTGCCCGCCTCGTCCCTCACCCGGAACAGGATCACCGTCTGTCCCTGGGGGAATCTCGGGAGGGTCAAGGGCAAGCTCTGTTCCCACCCGCCACGCGTCGGCCGCGATCCGCCACGCGCCGTCCGGCTGAGGCCGGAGCACGGCGCAGCCGTGCCCGCTCAGCTGGACCTGCTCACCGTCGGGGCCGGTCCCCGCGACCCGCCGTTCGCAGATCACCAGGGCCAGTTCGGGGCTTTCGAGCACGGTGGCGATCCGGACGTACAGCGGCAGCCGCAGGGCCATGACGCTGCTCAGCGCCTCGCGGACGCCGCCGTCGCCATCAACAGCAGTCGGGCCAGTAGGCCAGCAGCGCACCCTTCTCGTACTGCGCGAGCGCCGCCTCGAGATCCCCGTCGCTGAGCGCTTGCGAGACCAGTTCCAGGGCCTCCTCCGGCCTGCGGGCGGCGGGAGGCTCGATCACGTCGGACACCTGCGGTCACCTCCGTTGCCGGGTCCTTAATCTGCCGTGCAGCGAGTGTGGCAGGGCGGCACCGGGGGCACCGGGGGAAACACCGGGGGACGGCGAGCCACGGCGAGCCTCGTCAGGAGGCGGCGGTCAGCCGCCGGTACAGCGCCGTGGTCTCCGGGGCCGGGGGGACGCCGACCTGTTCGCGCAGCAGCGCGGTCAGCTCCTCGTAGTGCCGGACCGCCCGGGCCGTCTCGCCCAGGCGGGACCAGCAGTTCATCAGCTCCCGGTGTGCCGTCTCGTTGAGCGGCTCATGGGCGACGGCCCGGCGGAACAGCGTCGCGGCGGCCTGGTGGCGGCCGGCCGCCGTCTGCAGCCGGCCGGCGGCGAGCAGCGCGGACTCGAAGGCCCGGCGCAGCTCGTCGCGGCGGACCAGGGCCCACTCGCCCGCCGACATCCCGTCGAGGAAGTCGCCGCCGTAGACCCCGATGGCGCGCTGCAGCTCGGGCAGGGCCGCCTCGGGCGGGCGGGCCCGCCGCGCGGCCAGCAGCGCGTCCTCGAACACGGTCACGTCGCATTCGTGTGGCCGGGAACGGTCGAACCGGTAGTGACCGTCCGCGTAGACCACCCAGCCCGGATCGCCGAGCGCGCGGCGGAGCTCGCGTAGCGCGGTGTGCAGCGCGTTGCCGAGCTGCTGGCGGGACAGGTCCGGCCACAGGGCGGCCGCGATCTGGTCCTTGGTCATCGGCGGCGACGAGACGAGCAGGAACATGAGCTCCCGCGGCTTCGCGTAGCCCCAATGGGCGGCGGTCAGCGCCGCCTCACCGAACTCCACCACCGCGCCGCCCAGGGTCCTGACCCGCAGCGGCCCGCTGGCCGCGGCGCCGCTCCGGGCGGTCGGCTGGGCGGCCCGCGGCCGCGCGGCGGGTCTCGGCCGGGTCTGCGGTTCCCCGTCGGGCCCCGGCTCAGCCTGCGCCGCCCCAGGGGCCCCGAGCTGCGCGGCTCCGGTGGCCTGGGCCTGCGCCGCCCTGGCGGCCTCGGGCCCGGCCTGCGCGGCCTCGGCCTGCGCGGCCTCGGCCTGCGCGGCCCCGGCACCCTCGGGTTGCGTGGCCCCGGTGGCCTCGGGCTCGGCCTGCGCCGGCCCGGCCTCTGGTCGCTGCCGAGCGAGTTCAGATCTGATCTGATCTTCTCTGATCTGCTCCTCTCGGGCCGGAACGGGCCCGGCCGGAGCCGGGGCGGCATCCTCTGCCGAGGGCAGGTCGGCGGTCAGCTCGTCCATGGTGGCGGCCATCCCCTCCTGCCGGGCGGCGGCGAACGCCTCCTCGCCCAGGGCGGTCCGCACCGCGGCCGTGGTCTGCAGGTGCTGGGGACGTTCGCACGGGGCGATCACGGTGCCGATGGCCTCCCGGATGCCCTCGGCCGCGCCGAGCAGCCGGGCCGTCGGCCGGGCCTGGCCGAGGGCCAGCGCGATCGCCGCGAGGTCCTCCAGCACGCTGGACATACGCCACCGGTCCCGCAGCTCGCCGTGCAGCTCCAGGCTGCGGCGCAGCAGGGTGATGGCGGCGGGATCGCCGTCGGCCGCCGCGAGCAAGCCGAGTTGCTCGCAGCACCAGGCGATGCCCTCCCGGAAGCCGATGCCCTCCGCGAGCGCACGGCTCTCGGCCAGCAGCGCGGCCGCGCGTTCCACCTCCCCCTGGTAGCGGGCCACCGTGCCCAGGCTGATCAGCGACCAGGCGACCCCTTCCACGTCGCGGAGGTCGCGGAAGCGGGCCAGCGCGGTGCTGGCCTCCGTGGTAGCCCGGCCGAAATCGCGCTGCAGCCAGGAGACGAAGGCGAGATAGCCGTGCGCGCTGGCCACCGCCCAGCGGTCCCCGGCAGCCTCCGCCACGACCAGGCTCTCGGCGTGCAACTCCACGGCCCGGGCGTACCGGCCTTGCTCGCGGGCCACGCTGCCGAGCACCTGCAGCGCGCCGGCGATGCCCCGGGGTTCCTCCAGCTCGCGGTACAGGCGCAGCGCGGCCTCCAGCCGCCGCACGGCCGGGGCGTAATCGCACTGCAGCAGGGCCAGCCCGCCGCTGCCGAGCAGCGCCTTGGCCCTCAGCCCGGCGGGCGCGTCCGGGCAGGAGGTCACCGCGGCGTCCATCCACTGCCGGATCTCTGCATAGCGGCCGCGCAGGTAGGCGTACCGGTCCAGCGGGCCCGCGATCCGCAGCGCCGCCGCCGGGTCGCCCGACGCCTGGGCGCACTCGAACGCCTTCCGGAGGTTGGGCAGCTCGGTGTCCAGGCGGTCGAGCTCGATATCCAGGCCGTCGCCCCCCGACTCGACGCTCTCGATGCGGGCCGCGACCGTCTCCACCAGCTCGGTGAAGTAGTTCAGGTGAGCTCGCCGTACCGAGTCCGATTCGCCCGCCTCGGCGAGACGGTCCCGCGCGTAGTCCCGGATCGTCACCAGCAGGTGGTAGCGAGAGTCGCCCCGGGAGTGCTCCACCCGCAGCAGCGACTTGTCCGCCAGCCTGGTCAGCAGCTCCAGCATCGAGGCCGGCTTGATGTCGCCCCCCGCCGCCACCCGTTCGGCCGCCTCCAGCGTGAAGCCGCCGGCGAAGGCGGACAGCCGGCGGAAGGCCGCCCGCTCGTCGGCGTCGAGCATGTCGTGGCTCCAGTCCAGGGTCGCGCGCAGCGCCTGATGGCGCGGGGGCGCGGAGCGCGCGCCGCCGACTAGGAGGGCGAAGATGTCGTCCAGCCGCTCGGCCAGCTGAGCCGAGGACATGATCCGCATCAGGGGCGCGGCCAGCTCGATGGCCAGCGGCAGGCCGTCGAGCCGCTGGCAAATGGAGGCCACCTGGGCGGCATTCTCGTCGGTGACGCGAAAGGACGGCCGGACCAGCTGCGCCCGCTGCTCGAACAGCTTGACCGCGTCGGAGCTGGCCAAGGCCGAGGCGGTCGGCGCCGAACCGGCCTCCGGCAGCGAGAGCGGCGGCACCTGCCAGTTGAGCTCGCCCTCCACCCCGAGGGTCTCGCGGCTGGTGGCCATGACGGTCAGGGCCGGGCAGGCGGAGAGCAGGTTCTCGGTCAGGACGGCCGTCGCCCCGGCCAGGTGCTCGCAGTTGTCCAGCACGACCAGCACCTGATGGTCGGCCAGGTACTCGGCCACCGCGTCGGTGGCGTCCTGCCCGGGCGTATCGGGCACGCCCAGCTTGCTGGCCACGGTCGCAGCCACGATGCCGGGGTCCTCGATCTGGGCCAGCTCCACCCAGCACACCCCGGCCGGAAAGGACTCGCGCGCCGATCTCGCGGCGGCCAGGGCCAGCCGCGTCTTCCCCGTCCCGCCCGGGCCGGTGAGGGTGAGCAGGCGGGCGCGGGCGACCGCGTGCACGATGTCGTTGAGCTCGCTCTCGCGGCCCACCAGCGGGGTGAGCCGCACCGGGAGCTGCGCTGTGATCAGCGACATGATGCTTCCGCCCCGCTTCGTTACCGGAAACGCCCTCTCATGAAGAAATTTAGCTCAGCGAAAGCAATTGCCACGAGAGGGAACCGTGCCGGTTGGGCGCGATTCGGTACAGGGCAGCCGGTACCCTGACCACCATGGATGAGGACCAGGCCCGTCGAGTGACCGACGCGCTGCGAGACCGCGGAATCGCGGCGCACTTGAGGAAGTCGGGCATCGACGCGTACTCGGTACAGGTGCCCGCCGGGCAGGGGCGCGAGGCCATCTGGGGGGCCGAGGGCACCACCGGGCTGGAAGCCGAGGTCCTGCTGGACGGGGACCTGGTGGGTTTCGTGCCCCAGATCCCCGGTTCGGAGAACTTCGATGAGGCCCAGATCGTGGACGCCATCGCCCGGGCCGACTACGACCAGCCGGTCGGCCGGGAGCGTACCGAGGCCCCGCCACCCGGCCCGCCGCTGGCCCACGAAGGCGGGGTCTTCCGCCGCTTCCTCGACGGCTTCCGCTACGACTCCGACTAAACCGCGTGGCCGGTTAGCGTCGGCGTTAGTATCCGGGCCCAGACGCATCTCGCGTCCCCAAGCCGAAGCGCTTGCGGCCGTGGCATCGGTTAACGGTGACCTTTCATCTATGTGCCCCGGGCGTGTTGCGTGAGCTTCGCCGCCTTTTCTTTGATCGCGGTGAGCAGCGTGGCCCAGTCCGCGGTGAATGCGCCTGCTCCGTGGCGTTGGAGATGCTCAGCGAGGGCGTCGGCGTCGATGCCGGCGTCGGCGGCCGCGGTGATGGCCCGTTCGGCGGCGGCGTAGTCGGGCTCCAGCCGGTCGTCGAGGTTTCCGTGGTCGGCGAAGGCGAGCAGCGTCTGCTCCGGGACCGTGTCGATCGTGTCCGGGGCGGCCAGCCGGCCGAGATAGTAGGTGTCGGGCAGGTCGGGGTTCTTGGTCGAGGTGGAGGCCCACAGCACCCGCTGCGGACGGGCGCCTGCCCCGGCGAGCGCCTGCCAGCGCTGGTCGGAGAGCAGCTGGACATGGGAGGCGTAGGTTTTCTGCGCCATCGCCAGCCCCAGGGTGCCGTGCCGCGCGGGCGGCAGCAGGGGGTCGGCGGCGGAATCCCAGCGGGAGATGAACAGCGAGGCCACCGAGGGCACCGCCAGGTCCAGGCCGGCGCGGCGGCGGCGCCCGCCAGACGGGCCAGCGAGCGGTCATAGTCCGACCCGGCGGCCATGGCATGCCCCAGGATCGTCGGGTTAGACGTCAGCCCGGTGACCGCCAGGTCACCCACGTACCGGGCCAGCGCCCCGCTGCGCAGCATGACCCGGTTGATGCTGTCCAGCCACAGGCTCTGGCCAAGCGCATGCAGCCGCTGCGCGGGATTCAGCTCAGCGTCCATGCCTACCTCCCCGATGGGCCGACACGGTCATCTTCGCCCAGTCAGGACCACAGGTCCAGACTATGGCGGCCCGGCGCGGGCTTACGGGTGGCAAGGTCGCGCCAGCGGTGGCAGGCTAGCGGCGTGCGGTTGGCGACATGGAACGTTAACTCGGTCAAGGCCCGGCTGCCGCGGCTGCTCGAGTGGCTGGCCGAGACCGAACCCGACGTGGTGGGCCTGCAGGAGACCAAGGTCGCGGCCGCCTTGTTCCCCGCGGCCGAGATCGAGGAGCTCGGCTATGAGGTCGCCGCGCACGGCGACGGCCGGTGGAACGGCGTGGCGCTGCTGTCCAGGGTCGGCCTGGAGCACGTCAGCCGGGGCTTTCCCGGCGAGCCCGGGTACGAAGGCGAGCCCGGGGAGGCGCTCCTGCTGGACGAGCCGGGCCTGCGCAAGCCGGAAGCCCGGGCGGTCGGCGCGGACTGCGGCGGCATCCGGGTCTGGTCGCTGTACGCGCCCAACGGGCGCACGCCCGGCTCGGCCCACTACGCGTACAAGCTCGAGTGGTACGCGGCGCTGCGCACCGCGCTCAAGGCCGAGCTGAGCCACGAGAGCCCAGCTGGTCGCGTTCGGTGATTTCAACGTGGCGCCGACCGACGCCGACGTGTGGGACCCGGCGGTGTTCGTCGCCTCGACCCATGTCACCCCGCCCGAACGGCAGGCGCTGGCCGATCTGCGTGCCCTCGGGCTGCGGGACGTGGTGCCCAAGCCCATGAAGGGGCCGCACCCGTTCACCTACTGGGACTACCGGGCCGGCGCCTTCCCCAAGGACATGGGCATGCGCATCGACCTGGTGTACGCCAGCGAGTCCGTCGCCGGCCGGGTGAGCGGGGCGTACGTGGACCGGGAGGCCCGCAAGGGCCACGCGCCGTCCGATCACGCGCCGGTGGTCGTAGACCTCAGACTAAGGACCAGGATGCGGCGCGGCGTTGTCGTGCAGCACCGCGCGCACCACGTCGTCCGGCAGGCCGAGGGCGTCGAACTCGGCCAGGCCGCGCTCCGGGGTGAGGAACGGATAGTCGCTGCCCCACAGGAACTGCCCGGTCAGCCGGCCGCGCAGCTCGCGGATGACCTCGGGCGGGATGCGGCGCGGCGACCAGCCCGAGATGTCGATGTACACGTTGGTCTTGTGCAGCGCGATCGCGATCAGGTCCATGTGCCAAGGCCAGCCGAAATGCGCCGCCACCACGGTCAGGTCCGGATGCGCGGCGGCCACCGGGTCCAGGCGCAGTGGGTGCGCGTAGTCGATGCGGATGCCCTGGCCGCCGGGCTGGCGCGCGCCGATGCCGCTGGTGCCGGTGTGGAACAGCGCGAGCAGGCCGTGCCGCTCGCAGGCCGCGAAGATCGGTTGGTATTGCGGGTCATCGGGCGCGAAGGCCTGCAGGGACGGGTGGAACTTCACCCCGCGCAGCCCGAGGGACGCGATGTTCGCCACCTCCGCCACCGCCGCCTCGCCCTTGTGCGGATCGACCGAGCCCAGCCCGGTGAATACGTCCGGGTAGTCACGGCACGCGGCGGCCACGGTCTCGTTCGGCACCCGGGGCCGGCCGGTGGCCGTCTCGGCGTCCCAGGCCAGCAGGACCGCCATCAGCTCCAGCCCGCGGTACCGGGTCGCGAGCTCGTCCAGCGACTGCCGCTGGACGGGCGAGCGGAAGTACGCCTCGGCCGCCTCGACGTAGCCCGCCATGCTGCCCTCCAGCCAGTCCGGCGTGGGCAGGTGCACATGGAAGTCGATCGCGTGCAACGGCATCGGGCTATCGTATGCCCTGGCTCTCCAGGTAGCGGGCCGCGATCGTCTTCGGCACCACCATGCACCAGGCGTCGATGAGCAGCTCGCGCAGTTCCTCCGCGTCGAGCACCGGCAGCCGGGCCCGGACCCAGTGATACCGCTCATCGGCGCGCAGCGGCATCATGAACTTGGCCGGCTCGCTGGCCACCAGCGCGGCACGTTCCTCCTTGGGGAAACCGAACCCGATCCGCTCCTCGTCCGCCGAGACCGAGGCGTACACCAGCCTGCCGACCCGGAACTTGGTATTGCCGCCGACCAGGTGCTCGGTGGTACGCGGCAGCGACATCGCTATCCGGCGCGCATCGTCGATGGTGGCCATCGTGGGCTTACAACCCCAGGGCGCGTTCCGCATTGGCGTGGAGGACGAGGTCCATGACGGTCTGATCGTAACCCAGTTCGTTCCGTTCCAGGAGGATGCGGGAATGGGACGAACTGGCCCGGTCATGATGACGGCCATCGCGATGCCGGTCCCTGCGTAGCCTGGGTCTCAGCCGGCGGCTTGGTCACCCGGGGCACCGACACGCGGCTAGCTCAACGCTGAGTTAATCTCCTCGCCGGTGCCGGGACTAGGCTGGAGGCGGCACTTCCGGGTAAAAGGGGCTGTCGGTGGCGAGGGATGAAGCCTGCGTCGGCTGCGTTGGTGTCCTCTCCGTGGCAACACGCGGCGGCGACGGGCCAGGTGAAGTCCTTGTCAAGATCCGCGGCGGCTCCGAGGCCTTCCTGGCCTGGTCCGACAAGCCACTGCCCAGGGGGGCGACCGTCCTTGTCATCGAGTCGCGCGGAGCGCGGGCGGTCGACGTCATCGAGTGGGAGGACGCACTCGGCGAGAGTCCGCGCGTTCCCGGCTTACCGCTGCTTAGGAGATGAAATATGTTCGGTTACCGTGTTCCGGCGCCCGACGAGGCCATGCTGATTTCCGGACGAGGGGGCGGCCGCGAGGGCCAGCCGTTCAAGGTGGTGATCGGCCACGGCGCCTTCGTCACGCCCGTGTTCCGCAAGGTCCGGTATCTCACGCTGTCCATGCAGGAGGCTGAGGTCGCGGAGCAGTGCGTGACCCACCAGGGCATCACGCTGAACGTACGCGCGGTGATCGCGTTCAAGGTCGGCAACGACGAGGAATCCATCGTCAACGCCGGGCAGCGGTTCCTCTCGGACCAGGACCAGATGTCGCTGCTGACCGGGCGGATCTTCGCCGGCCACCTGCGCTCGATCATCGGCTCGATGACCGTCGAGGAGATCGTCACCGAGCGGCAGAAGCTGGCCACCGAGGTGCTCGACGGATCCAAGGGCGAGATGGCCAAGATCGGGCTGATCGTGGACTCGCTGCAGATCCAGTCGATCGACGACCTGGGCGCCGGCTACATCGCCGCCATGGCCGCGCCGAACAACGCCGCCATCCAGCGGCAGGCCAAGATCGCGCAGGCCCAGGCCGACCAGGCCGCGGCGGAGGCGCAGCAGGCGTCGGCACGCAAGCAGGCCGAGTTCGCCAGGGAAACCTCGGTGGTACAGGCCCAGTACAAGGGCGAGGTGGAACGGGCGCAGGCGGAGGCGGCCCAGGCGGGCCCGCTGGCGCAGGCGAACGCCCAGCTTGCGGTGATCAACGCCCAGGCCGAGCTCGCTCAGCAGCAAGCCCAGCTGCGCCAGCAGCAACTGGTCTCCGAGGTGATCAAGCCCGCCGAGGCCGAGGCCGAGCGGGTGCGGATCCTGGCCAAGGCGGACGCCGAGCGGACCCGCATCCAGGCCGAGGCGGCCGCCTCGAACAACCGCGTCGCCCTGGACCAGCTGCTCATCAACCAGCTGCCGCTGATCGTCAAGGAGGCCGCGGCCGGGCTGGCCGGCGCGAACGTCAGCGTGCTCAACGGCGCCGACGGCCTCGGCGAGATCGCCGCCGGCCTGGTCAGCCAGGGCCTGACCATCCTCGATTCGGTCCGCAAGGGGATGCCCAGCCAGTACCAGGCCGGCCAGGCCCTCAGCCGGGCCATCGACGGCCAGACCGAGCCGCAGGCCTAGCCCGCGGGTAAAAATGGCGATTTGCTGACGCCGGGCCGGATTCCCGGCCGGCCCGGCCCCGCCGCGTTTAGGCTCACGCTCGTGACAGCAGCATCGACGGCCGTCCCGGCCCGTCCGGGAACAGCGGAACGGGCGCGCCCGCTGAACGGCCGCCGGACGGTGGCGCTGGCCGGCGTGTACTACCTGCTGGCGGCCCTCGCGGTCACGCTGTTGCTGTGGCGCGACCCGGCGTCGAGGACCGTGGCGGGCAACCCCAACGACGCCGACCAGTTCGCCTGGTTCTTCCGCTACGACGCGACGGCGATCGCGCACCTGCACCTCCCGGCCCTGGTGACCACGGCGATGAACGCGCCGCAGGGCGTGAACGTGATGTGGAACACGTTCATGCTGCTGCCAGGCATCGTCCTCGCACCCGTGACGCTGGCGTGCGGCCCGCAGGTCAGCCTGACCGTGCTGCTGACCGCCGGCTTCGCCGGGTCGGCGACGGCCATGTTCGCCGTCCTGCGGCGCTGGCAGGCCAGCGTGCCCGCCGCGGCGCTCGGCGCGGCGGTCTACGGGTTCTCCCCGGCCCTGGTGCACTCGGCCATCGGCCACTACGACCTGCAGTTCGCCGTGTTCCCGCCGCTGATCGTCGACGCGGTGCTGCGGCTGGCGACCGGGCGCACCAGCGCCGTGCGCGGCGGCCTTTGGCTGGGCCTGCTGGCCGCTGCGCAGCTGTTCATCACCGAGGAGATCCTGTTCGACACCGGGCTGGCCGCGGTCCTGCTGCTGATCGTCATCGCCGCCAGCCGGCCCCGGGAGGTGCCGGGCCGGATCCGGGCGCTGGCCGGCGGCCTGGGCACCGCGGCCTGCGTGCTGGCCGTCGTCGCCGGATACCCGCTGTGGGTGCAGTTCTTCGGCCCGCTGCGCCAGACCGGCAGCCCGTTCACCACCGACTTCTTCAAGAACGACCTGTCCGGATTCGTCGTCCCGTCCTCGTTCATGCTCTTCCACACCGCCGGCAGCGCGGCCGAGGCGCTCAGGTACCAGGGACAGCTGCCCGAGTACGTCGGCTACCTGGGCTGGCCGCTGATCGTGGTGCTCACGGCGGGCACGATCGCGGTTCTGGCGGCGGCTGCCGGTCCGGGCCTGCGCCGTCGCCTGCGCCGTGCTCAGCCTGTTCTCGCTCGGCGGCACCCTGCTGGCCAGCGGGCACGAGCACGCCTGGATCAAGCTGCCCTGGTACTGGCTGCAGGGCCTGCCCGTCCTGTCCGCGGCGCTGCCCGACCGGTTCTCCATCGTGGCCGACGGCGCGGCCGCCGCCCTGCTGGCCTGCTGCGCCGACGCGGCCGGCCGGCCGTGGCCGCGTTGGCCCTGTCCCTTCCCGGCCGCCGCCTGCCCCGGCTCGCGTCCGGGCAGGCCGGCCGCGGTCGTCATGTCCTGCGCCGTCCTGGCCGTCCTGCCGATCGTGCCCCGGCCGCTGCCCGCCGTGGCCGCGACCCCGGTGCCGCCCGGCTGGTCGGCGGCGTTCGCCTCGCTGCACCTGCCCGCCTCGGCCACCGTGCTCACGGTGCCGGTCCCGATGTCGACCTTCACCGAGCCGCTGCGCTGGCAGGCCGACACCGGCCAGCCCGCCGCGCTGGTCGGCGGGTACTTCATGGGCCCGGCCTGGAACGGGCACGCCTACACCGACGGCAGCGGCCTGTCGCAGGCGGGCCGTTACCTGAACTTCCTGTGGGCCGAGTCCGGGACCGGGCTGCCCACGTCGCTGACCGGCGGGGTGCCGGCCAGCGCGCACCCCGGGTCGCCGGGCTACGTGCGGATCGCGGCGGTGAACCCCACGCGCGGATGCGTCGCGCAGATCGCCGCCTGGCACGTGACGGCCGTGGTCGCGGTGACGGTCAGGAACTCGGTCCTCGGCGACTACCTCACCGCCCTGCTCGGCCCGCCCTCCGTCGTGGTCGGCGACGTCATGGCCTGGCGCACGTAGCACATCGGGTAGCACAACGCATCGCAGGGTACCAGGCCTGCACCGCGGCGCAAGCCTGGGCGCCGCCTTGAGAGGCAATTCTTAGGAAAGGCTGAGATTCATAGCGACGGCAGAGGATAGCGGCGCGTACTCAGAGCTCGGCCGGGCAGTGTGGTCACGTAAGGCCGATAACCGACTCGAAGGAGCTGACGATGACCTGGCTGCTGCTGAACATCCCCCTGATGGTCCTGTTCTTCGCCCTGTGGGCGGGCATCCCGCTGTGGCTGGTGCTCAGGCGCCCGGACCGCAAGCCGAGCCTGGCCGCGGCCCCCGCGGTCACGCGCCTGCCCGCGCGTGAGCACCAGGACGCCGACTACCGCCGCGCCGCCTAGTCCCGCCATGCGGCGCCCGCGGGCCGTGGTTGTGAGAGGCTGCCGGGATGCTGGCGTTGAGTGTCGCGTGCACGGCAGCCGCGGTCGTCTGGGCCTACCTGGTCATCGGGCACGGCGGGTACTGGCGGACCGGCCAGCGGCTGCCGTCATTTCCGGCCCCATTCCCGGCTCCGTCCGGCGCCGCGGGCGAGCCGTCCCGGTGGCCGGACGTGGTGGCGGTCATCCCGGCCCGCAACGAGGCCGAGATGCTGCCGGCCGTGCTGCCCACGCTGCTCGGCCAGGACTACCCCGGCGCGCTGACCGTCATCCTGGTCGACGACTGCAGCACGGACGGCACCGCCGAGGTCGCGGCCGGACTCGGGCCGGGACAACCAGAGCCGCCGGGCCGCCCCGGGCGGGCCCTGCGGGTGGTGGCCGGCGCCCCGCTGCCGCCCGGCTGGGCCGGCAAGGTCTGGGCCATGGCCCAGGGCCTGGCCGCGGCCGGTGACCTTGGAACCGTGGGGTACGTGCTGTTCACCGACGCCGACATCGCCTGGGAGGCCGGCGCGCTGCGGGCCCTGGTGGGCGCGGCCGAGGGCGACGACCGGGACCTGGTCTCCCAGATGGCGTTGCTGCGGACGGCGACCAGGTGGGAACGGGTCGTGGTCCCCGCGTTCGTGTACTTCTTCGCCCAGCTCTACCCGTTCGCGCGGGTGAACTCGCCCCGGTCGCGCACGGCGGCGGCGGCCGGCGGCTGCATGCTCGTGCGCCGTGAGGCCCTGGAGCGATCCGGCGGGCTGGTCCCGATCAGCGCCGCCCGCATCGACGACGTGGCCCTGGGCCAGGTGATCAAGCGCCAGCGCGGGCGCACCTGGCTCGGGCTTTCGACCGCGGTGGTGAGCGTGCGCCCGTACCCCCGGCTCGCCGACCTGTGGCACATGGTGGCCCGGTCCGCCTACATCCAGCTCAGGTACTCCCCCTGGCTGCTGGCCGGGACCGTGGCCGGGCTGGCCTTCCTCTACGTCCTGCCGCCGGCCGGAGCGATCATCGGGCTCGCGGCCGGGGCCGCGGCGGCGCCGGCCGCGGCCGCCGCCGCATCGGGCCTCGCCGGCTGGGCCCTGATGTCGCTGACCTACCTGCCCATGCTCCGGCTGTACCGGCTGTCGCCGCTGCGGGCCCCCGGCCTGCCGCTGATCGCCATGCTGTACGCCGCGATGACCGTCGACTCCGCGCGGCGCCATTATGCCGGAGGCGGCGCGGAATGGAAGGGCCGGACGGACCGCGCCCCATTACGCTTGCTTTGTGGCAGACACGCACCGAACGGGCCGGCTGTGGGCGGACAAGCCGGGGAACGGCTGGCGCCGTTATCTCATCGCCGACGTCTTCACCGCCACCCCGCTCGAGGGCAACCAGCTCGCGGTGTTCCCGGACGGGCGCGGCCTGGGCAGCGACGTGATGCAGCGCACGGCTCGGGAGCTGAACCTGTCCGAGACGGTGTTCTTCCTGCCCGCCGAGAACTCCGCGGACGTCCGGATGCGGATCTTCGCCCGGCGGCCGAACTGTCCTTCGCCGGGCACCCGGTACTCGGCTCGGCGTTCGTGCTCGGCGAGGTGATGGGCACGCCGGCGGTGGCACTGGAGACGGGGGTCGGGACGGTGCCGGTCGAGCTGGAGCGGACCGGGAACCGGATCACGTTCGGGTGGATGGAGCAGCCCATCCCGGTTCCCGAGCCGTACGAGGACGCCGCGGCGCTGCTGGCCGCGCTGGACGTCAGGGAATCCGGCCTGCCGGTCGAGGCGTACCGCAACGGGCCCCGGCACGTCTACGTCGAGCTGGCCAGCGAGGCCGAGGTCGCGGGGCTGTGGCCGGACCAGCGCGCGCTCGCCCACCTCCCGATCTACGTGAACACCTTCGCCGGCCGGGGCGCGTCCTGGAAGACCCGGATATTCGCGCCGTACCACGGGGTGCCGGAGGACCCGGCCACCGGCTCTGCGGCCGGGCCGCTCGCGGTTCACCTGGCCCGGCACGGGCGGATCGGCTTCGGCGACGAGATCGAGATCAGGCAGGGCGAGGAGATCGGCAGGCCATCGCGGCTGTACGCGCGGGCCGAGGGGTCGGAGGCTGGGGTGGAGCGGGTGCTGGTCGGCGGGTCGGCGGTCATCGTCGCCCGCGGCGAGTACCGGCTCAGCTGATCCAGGCCCGGCCGGTCACCGCCGCGGCTGCGGACCTGGCCTTCCGCGCGGGCAGGCCAGCGGGGATGATGGGCGTGGCGCACATCCAGCAGCGAGGCAGGAAGGTGAACCGTGACGATCAGCGTTCAGGGCGTGGTGGCCCGCGGTAAGGGCGAGCCGGTCGAGCTCACGACGGTTCTCGTGCCGGAACCCGGGCCGGGTGAGGCGCTGGTCCAGGTGCAGGCGTGCGGGGTGTGCCACACCGACCTGCACTACAAGGAGGGCGGCATCGGGGACGACTTCCCCTACCTGCTCGGGCACGAGGCGGCCGGCGTGGTCGAGGCCGTGGGCCCGGACGTGACCGACGTCGCGCCCGGCGACTTCGTCATCCTCAACTGGCGCGCCGTCTGCGGCCGCTGCCGGGCGTGCAGCCGCGGCCGGCCGTGGTACTGCTTCAGCACCCACAACGCGACCCAGAAGATGACCCTGGCCGACGGCACGGTGCTGTCCCCGGCCCTCGGCATCGGCGCGTTCGCGGAAAAGACGCTGGTCGCTTCCGGCCAGTGCACCAAGGTCGACCCGGCCATCCCCGCGGCCACCGCCGGGCTGCTCGGCTGCGGCGTGATGGCAGGCCTGGGCGCGGCGCTCAACACCGGCGGCGTGAGGCGGGGGGACACCGTGGCGGTGATCGGCTGCGGCGGCGTCGGCGACGGAGCGATCCTCGGCGCCCGGCTGGCCGGCGCGAAGACGATCATCGCGGTCGACGTGGACGACCGGAAGCTGGAATGGGCCCGCGATTTCGGCGCCACGGACGTGATCAACTCGCGCGGCGCCGATCCTGTCGCCCGGATCAGGGAGCTGACCGGGGGATTCGGCGCAGACGTGGTGATCGAGGCCATCGGCCGGCCGGAGACCTACGAGCAGGCGTTCTACGCCCGCGACCTGGCCGGCACCGTGGTGCTGGTCGGCGTGCCCACCCCGGAGATGCGGCTGGAGCTGCCGCTGCTCGACGTATTCGGCCGTGGCGGCGCGCTGAAGTCGTCCTGGTACGGGGACTGCCTGCCCAGCCGCGACTTCCCGATGCTGGTCGATCTGCACCTGTCCGGCCGGCTGCCGCTGGAGCAAGTTCGTGTCGGAAACCATCGGCCTGGACCAGGTCGAGGAGGCCTTCGCCAAGATGGGCCGCGGCGAGGTGCTGCGCAGCGTCGTGACCCTGTGAGGGGCGGGGCCGCCCAGGCCCCCGCCCGCATCGCGATGTGGTCGGGGCCGCGGACCGTGTCCACCGCCCTGATGCGGGCCTGGGAGAACCGGCCGGACACCGTGGTCACCGACGAGCCGCTCTACGCCTTCTATCTTTTCAGAACGGGCCTTCCTCATCCGGGCCGCGACCAGGTGATCGCGAGCCAGCCTACCGACTGGCGGGTGGTGCTGGCCCGGCTGACCAGTGCCCCGCTGCCGCCCGGGGTGAGCATCAGCTACGCCAAGCACATGACGCATCACCTGCTGCCGGAGGTGGACCGCGCCGCCCTCGCCCCGCTGCGGCACGCCCACCTCATCAGGGACCCGCGCCGAACTGCTCGCCTCCTACGCCCGGGTGCGCACCGAGCCGGACCTGGACGACCTGGGCCTGCGCCAGCAGGCGGAGATCTTCGAGACCTTCGGCGGGCCGGTCGTCGATTCCCGTGACCTGCTCACCGACCCGGAGGGGATCCTGCGCGCCCTGTGCCGGGCCCTGGACGTGCCGTTCGACGGCGGGATGCTGTCCTGGCCCCCCGGGCCGCGGGACAGCGACGGGGTGTGGGCGCCCTACTGGTACGGCAGCGTGCGCGCCTCCACCTGCTTCGCCGCCTACCGGCCCCCGGCCGAGCCGCTGCCCGCCCGGCTCGAACCGCTCGCCGAACGCTGCCTGCCGTACTTCCAGCGGCTGCATCAGTACCGGATCTCGGTAACCAAGGGGAGTCGCTGATGCTGCAGATCTACGATGAGCGCAACCGCGATCTCATCGTCAACGTGGGCGGCAAGCTCACGCACCGGGACCGGGCCGTGGTGAGCCCGTTCGATTCCGCCGTCCAGGGCGGCGACGCGGTCTGGGAAGGGCTCAGGCTCTACGCCGGGCGGATCTTCCGGCTGGACGAGCACCTGGCCCGGCTGCGGGACTCGGCCAAGGCGCTCGCGTTCGAGCAGATCCCGTCCGCCTGCCCTGATCACCGAGCAGATCAGGCGGACGATCGCCGCCAACGGCATGCGGGACGGCGTGCACATCAGGCTCACCCTGACCCGCGGCGTGAAGATCACCTCCGGCATGGATCCCCGGCTCAACCAGGCCGGCCCGACGCTGATCGTGCTGGCCGAATACAAGGACCCGGTCTACGACCTGTCCGGCATCACGCTGGTCACCGCGAGCGTGCGCCGTCCGGCCCCGGACTGCCTTGATCCCAAGATCCATCACAACAACCTGCTGCCGTCCATCCTGGCCAAGATCGAGGCCAACGTGGCCGGCGCGGACGACGCGGTCATGCTCGACCACCGCGGCTTCATCGCCGAGACCAACGCCACGCACATCTTCTGGGTGACCGGCGGGACGCTGGCCACGCCGACCACCGTGTCCTGCCCCGAGGGCATCACCCGGGCCGCCGTGCTGGAGCTGGCCGCGGCGGCCGGCATTGATCACTTGACCGGCGACTACACCCTGCCCCAGCTCTACACCGCCGACGAGGCGTTCGTGACCGGCACCATGGGCGGCCTGGTCCCCGTCATCGCCGTCGACGGGCGCGCCATCGGCGACGGCCAGCCGGGCCCGGTGACCATGCGCCTGACCTCCCTGTTCGCCGACCTCACCGCCACCACGGGCACGCCGGTCGCCTGACGCGCGGCGGCACGCGCGGTAGAGAGGCGCCGCGGATCCCCGTAACCGCCCCGCTTACAGTCGGCAACTGACGGTATAACCATAGGTGACTGAAGTACGTGGAAGCCGACCGGAGCCGGGCTCCGCAATCGACTGCCCCGGGGGAGCCTGACCGGTTCCCGGCGGCCAGATCGAGATTCCGGGAACGCCGGCGGTCATCAGTAAACGGGGGGAATTCCGTGTGGTATTGGCGTGCTCGATGCGTACCTGAGGTCTCCGGCGTATGAGCAGGCATCTGCTCACGCCCGCAGGCGGCTGAAGGTCCCGTGGTCGGCCGTCGGCCACTTGACATCCTGATCGTGACCTCGGAGGCGCCGCCCATCATCTCCGGCGTCTCGACCTGCGTCGACCGGCTGGCAACCGGGCTCATCGCCCGCGATCACCGGGTCCGGGTGCTGTCCTGCGCCCAGATCCGCCGAATCGCGCTGGGCGAGTGGCGGCTGTCCTCCTTCGTCGCCCACTGGCCCTGGATCGCTCGCCAGCTCCGCCACGTCGACGTGGTGAACGTGCACGGGCCGGTGCCCACGATGAGCGACGTGTTCCTGTGCCTGTCCGGATGGCTGCCGCCGCACGCCCGCCCGGCCGTCGTCTACACCCATCACGCCCCGATCGACATCCCGGAGGCGTCCCGGATGTCGGTGCGCTACAACAAGCTGCACCAGGCCCTGGCCCTCCGGGCTGACCGGATCGTGGCCAGCAGCCCGCATTATGCCCGGCAGCATCGCAGCCGGTACGGCCCGATGGTCCGGGCCATCCCGTGGGGGGCCGACCCGCGGACGTCAGCGCCGGCCCCGGTCCTGCGGCCGGACGGCGAGCTGAACGTGCTGTTCGTCGGGCAGATGCGGCCGTACAAGGGAGTGGAGACGCTGCTGGCCGCCGCGGAAGGCCAGCCCTGGCTCAACCTCACGCTGGTGGGCGCCGGGACAGAGCTCGCCCGCTACCGGGGGCTCACCGAACGCCGCGGCCTCGCCAACGTCCGGTTCGCCGGACGGCTGTCAGACGCGGAGCTGCACTACCAGTACGGGATCAGCGACGCGGTCGTGCTGCCGTCGGTCACCCGCGCGGAGGCCTTCGGGCTGGTGCTGGTCGAGGGCATGGCGGCCGGATGTGTGCCGGTGGCGTCCGACCTGCCGGGGGTACGCGACATCGCCGGCCCGACCGGCCTGGTGGTGCCGCCCGGGGACCCCGGCGCGCTGCGGGCGGCCCTGCGCGGGCTGGCCGAGGACCGGGCCAGGCTGGAGCGCCTGCAGGCCGCGTCCAGGCGCGCCGCTGCGGCCCTCACCTGGGACCGGTGCGTCGCCGCCTACGAGGGGGTCCTGCTCGATGCCGTCCGCAGCCGCTATGCCCGGCTGCACGGGCGCAGGGCCTTGCCCGAGCTGGACGAGCCCGGGCCGCTGATCTCGGTGCCGGACGTCGCCCCGCGGAGCGGCTCGCTGTCGGCCTGGCCGCCGGTATCCGCGGCCCGGATCCACATCCCGGAGGCGCGGCGAGCACGGCCGAGCCAGGCCGTTGACGGCCCTTGCACCAGGCCGGGCCCGGCGGAGCCGGGTCCGGACCGAATACTCGGCCGCCGCGGGCGGAGCGATCCTGGTCGCGCGCTTCGCCGCCGGCGCCGTGCTGAACTACGCCTTCGGGATCGGGCTGGCCTGGCTCCTGGTGCCCGCGGGGTTCGGGGTGGTCAGCGCGGTCCAGAACCTCCTGCTGCTCGCCGCGGGGGTGCTCAACGCCGGGCTGCCGTGGGCGCTCGCCCTTCGCGTGGCGAAGGCCCACGGCGACCTCGAGGCGGTGAAGCCGGAGTTCCGGACCGCCCTGGTGGCCAACCTCGGCTTCGGGCTGGTGCTGGGCGCGGCGTTCATGGCCACGCAGCTGGCCGGCTCGAGGCTGGTCCCCACCGGCTCCGTGGTCACCGACCTGACCGTGGCCGCGGAAATGGTCCATGCTGGCCGTGAACAGCATCCTGGCCGGGGTGGCCCAGGGCAGCGGGAGGTTCGCCGGCCTGGGCGCGATGCAGGGCGGAGAGATCCTGCTGAAGTGCGCCGCCGCCGCGGTGCTCGTGGCCGGGCTGCATACCGGGCCGGCCGGCGTCGCGCTCAGCTTCCTGCTCGGGACGGCCGGATCGGTGGTGATCGGCCTGCGGACGTGCCGGGGACTCCTGCCCGGGCGGGGTCCGCTGGCCAGCTTCAGCTTCCTCGCCGACTCGGGCCCGATCTGGCTGGCGTCCGCCTCGATGACCTTCCTCATCACCGCCGACCTGCTCGGCCTGGAGGTGGCCGGCCGGGCGGCGGGGGTGACGGTCGCGGTGCTCGCGGCCTACCAGGCCTGCGGCCTGCTGGCCCGGGCCAGCTTCTACGTCAGCGACGCGCTCGCCGACGCGGTCTTCCCCTTCATCGCCCGCAGCGCTTCCCCCCGGGACAAGCACCGCTGGTTCATGGCGGCCGCCCGGTGGGTGCCCCTGCTGATCATCCCGATCCAGGCGGCGCTGTTCGCCGCCCCCGGCCCGGTGCTGCGGGTGTTCCTGCCGCACCAGTACTCCTACCCCGCCGCCCATGCGCTGCTCCGGGCGCTGGCGGCGGGAACGCTCGCCGCGCTCATGACGGACATGCTCGTGAAGAGCCTGTTCGCCGCGGGCCGTGAGCGTCAGGCCGGGCGGCGGATGCCGATCACGGTCGTGACGGAAGTGACGGGCCTGATCGTGCTCGTCCCCCGTTACGGCGCCGTGGGAGCGGCCTAGTCGTTCCTGCTCGCGAGCTGCCGTGGGCCTCGTCCTGCTGACGCCGCTGTACCTGAGGACCGTTCAGGCCCGGCTTCCGTCGGCGGCGCGGCTGGCCGCCTACGCCATCGGGTTCGCCCCCACCGCGGCCATCTTCGCCGTAGCCGGACGGGCACCGGTCATGCTGGCCTGGGCCTCCTGATCGCGGCCGGCGCGCTCGCTTTCGTCGTTCCCGCTCGCCGGATGCGGCTGATCACGGATACGGACATCCGCTTCCTGAAGGGCCTGGGCTCCCGGCGACGGCGGGCCGCGTGGCACGCCGACGTGTGGCTGGCCGTGTTCTGCGCCTGCGTCGCGGCGGTGGCCCTGCTGTACAACATCTCCACCAGCCCGGACGTCCTCTACGACGAGGCCGCCTACACCTGGGCGGCCCAGCAGGTCGCCCAGGAATGGCACCTGACGCTGGACACACAGCCGTTGTTCGTCCATCCGCCGCTGATGTTCCTGGTGCAGGCGGCGTGGCTGCGCATCACCGGGTACGCATCCGCCCCGCTGGCCCCGGCCATCCGCACCGCCCGCCTGCTGGCCGCGTCGATCGGCGTCGCGGACGTCCTGCTGATAGCGGGCCTGGCCTACCGGCTGGCCGGCCACGCCGATCCCCGGCGGCGCCGGGTGATCACGGCCGTGATCGCTGTCATCGCCGCCCTGGATCCGGTCCTGACCCGTTATGACCGCCAGGACGTGATCGAGCCGTTCGCCCTGTGCGCAGGCCTGCTGACGCTGCACGCGGCCTGGGGACTGCGCGATCGCCGGGCCCTGACGTACGTCTCCGTCACCGGCCTGCTCGGCGGTCTCGCCCTGCTGACGAACGAGATCACGGTCTTCCTGGTCGCGGTGCCGCCGCTGTTCGCGCTGCTGGAGCGGAACGGCCCGCTGTATCCGCCGGTCGCTGGCCGCCTTCGGGATCGCGGTCGCCTTCCTGGCGCTGTTCCTGGTATGGGCGGCCGAACTCGGCCTGGCCGGCTCGTTCGTGGACGTCCAGACCGCCATCCTGCGGCGGCTCCTCGGCCTGGTCCAGATCACCGGCCTCAACGTCCCCGGGGTGTCCCTGGTGAGCGCCGTCGGCCGCTCGGTCGGCCACTACTCGAGCAGCTACATCGTGCTCCTGGCCGGGTTCGCGGCGATGCTGTGGTGCTGGGGCAGGAGGAATACCACCCGCGGGAACTTCCTCACGGCCTGGCTCACGGCCAGTCACGGCGCAGCCGCGTACATCGTGGCCGTCGGGACGCTGAACGAGCAGTTCTTCGTCTACCTGCTCCCGGCCAGCATCGTCGGCAGCGTCCTGGTGGCGGACGCGCTCGTGGCCACCCGGGCCCGCCGGAGCGGCGCGCGCCGTCGTCGCGGCCGGCTGCACGGTCCTCGTGGGCCTGTCCGCCGCCGGGTGGGTCAGCAACTACACCGGCGTAGGCGACGGCGTGGTGCTGGCCACGCGGTTCATCGCCACCACGCTTCCGGCCTGCGCCGCCGTCAACGTCAGCGGCGACCCCGACAAGTACTCCTACCTGCAGGCCGGAGCGCCCTTCGCGTACTTCTCGGTGGGAGCCGCCGCGCTCGCCGACGGCGTGCACTACTTCCTGCTGTCGCCGGTCGACGCCGTCGAGCGAGACGGGCGACATGAGCCCGGCGCTGGCCAGCTGGATCTCCGGCTCCGGCCGGCGGCTGGCCCTGTTCCCCAGTCAGGTCTACGGCACGGTGCAGCTCTGGTACGTGCCCGCCAGTCCCTATGACCCGGTGGCGGACGTCACCGACATCTCCGGCGGCGTGTACGTCAACACGGTCGGTTCGCGCTGCGGCGGTTACACCGTGACCGACGGACCCGGGGGCCTGTTCTACTCGGCCTATCAGGCGCGCGGCGGCAAGGAACTGCTCGGCGATCCGCTCAGCCGGCCCGGCTCCGGGCCGGGCGGCCGCGAGCAGTTCTTCGACGGCATGGTGCTCGCGGTATCGCGGCCCGGCAGCCCGGCGGTCGGCGCGCTGCCCATCGTGGCCATGCTCGCCAAGGACTCGCCCGCCGCGTACCGCCGGGCCACGCTCCCTCCGGTCCGGCTGCACGCCAGCGCCGCCGCGCGGCGTGGATGGCTGACCAACCCCGCCATCAGGCGTGCCTACCTGGATGGGAAGTCGCTGACCGACCGCAGCTACGCGGCCGCCGTCCGGCGTTACGGAGAGCCCCTCGGACCGCCGGCCGCGGTGTCCGGAGCCTGGGTCCGCCAGGCCTTCGCCGGCGCGGTGCTCGAGGTGCCGCGCCGGGGCGGAAGCGTCCGGACGGTGGCGGTCACTCCCGTCGCCCTGGCCGCCGCGGGTGCTGCGCATACCGGCCCGGGCCCTGGTCCCGCAGCCGCCGCCGCCCCTTCCCGACCCGGATATCGGCCGGGCCGCCGGAACCGACGTCGGCGGAACCGTTCGCGCTGACCCTCGGTGCGGCCCTGTTCTTGTACGGAGCGGCCGTGGACGTGCTGGCCGTCCGGCGCGCCCGGGGACCGTGGTGACCGGCTCGCTGCGCATCCTGGTCGACGGCCGGGTCATGCAGGACCGCTACCACGGCATCGGCCGGTATACGTACGAGCTGCTGCGCGAGCTGAGCCGGCAGACGGTGGATCTCACCGTCCTGTACCACCCGGAGCGCGGCCGCCTCGGCGTAGGTGAGCTGATGACCCGCCGCAACGTCCGCGCGGCGCCGTCCCGCGTGCCGGTGGCATCCCTCCGCTCCCAGTGCCTGCTGGCCCGGGCCGTGCTGGGTGCCCGGCCGGACGTGGTGTTCGTCCCCTATCACCTCAGCACTCCCGTCCTGGCCGGCCGGGTCCCGGTCGTCTCGGTCGTCCACGACTGCGTTTTCGAGCGGGACGCCGCGGCTCACGGCCGGTCGGCCTTCTCGCTGGCCTACCGCGCCGCGACCCGGCTGGCCATCCGGTCCGCCGCCGCGCTCGCGGCCCCCTCCACGGCGACCCGGGACGACATCCGCCGCTTCTACGGGATCGAACTCCCGCCGGAGTGCGTCCTGCCGCACGGCGTCGGCGCCCAGTTCTTCGCCCTGCCGGGCCGGTCCCGGCCCCGGCCTCCCGGCCTTCCCGGCCGCTACATCCTGCACGTGGGAGCGCGGCGTCCGCACAAGAACCAGGGCGTCCTGGTGGAGGCCCTGGCCATGCTGCAAGCCCGCCACCCCGGCGTGGGGCTCGTCCTCGTCGGACAGCCCGACCCGCGATTCCCCGATGAGGTCGGAAGGCTCGTGACGGCCCTCGGGCTGTCCGATCTCGTGCGCCGGCCCACCGACGTCGACGACACGACGCTGCTGGACCTGTACGCCAACGCCGCCGCGTTCGCCTACCCGTCGCTGGTCGAGGGATTCGGGATGCCCGTCCTGGAGGCCATGGCCGCGGGCCTGGCCGTGGTGGCCAGCGACGCCGAGGCGGTCCGGGAGGTCGCGCGCGGAGGGGCCCTCATCGTGCCCGCCCGGGAACCCGGTGCATGGGCCCACGCGCTCGGTCACGTGCTGGCCGACCCCCGCCTGGCTCGGGACCTGAGCGAGCGCGGGCAGGCGGTGGCCGCCGAGCACACCTGGGCTCGCTCAGCCGAGCGCACCCTGGCGTTGCTGACGCGCGCGGCCAGGGGCGCCGGCGTGACGGCGGGTGCGGGCGGTGCCTGAGACCGGCGGGCCGCGGCCAGACCGCCCAAGCCCGGCGATCGGCGGCTGGGACCCCCTTCCCCGCCATGTCCGCCGCCGGCGCGGTGCCGTCGTGCTTACCTTGATACTCGTACTCGGCCTGGCCAGGTTCCTGGTCTCGGTGGGGGTGATCCACGTCAGCTCGCTGCGTCCCGCCGTCCAGACCGTGGCCCCTGGGCTGATCATAGGCAGCGCTCCCAGCGACGCTGACCTGCAGGACCTGGCGTCGGACTTCCGGGTCGACGGGGTCGTCGACCTGGATGCGCCCAGTGTCGCCGAGCAGGCGGCGGCCGTCCGGCCTGGGCCAGGGCTACCTGTACCTGCCGCTGCCGCATGACGCGGTCCCCGACCCGGGCCCAGCTGCAGGTCCTGGCCGGCTTCATGCGCAGGTACACGGCGGGGGGCGGCTCGGTGTACCTGCACGACGACGTGGGCGGGGGACCGGCGGTGACCACCGCGGCCATGCTGCTCCTGCTGCGCGGCCTGAGCTGGCCGGCCGTGGCGGCGGAGATGACGACGGCAGAACTGGCCTCGCTGAGTGAAAGCCAGCAGCTGGCTATAAAACGGCTGGAAACGGCGCCGCATAAGGCCCAGGGCTCGCCGTCCGGCTCGATCACTGGTGACCAGTAAGCCTAAGGAGTATCGACGTGACGAGGCGAAATGAGACAGCGGCGGCGCTGGGCCGCCCGTTCACCGTGGCCATGGTGACCCGCCGCTCTCCCGCGGATATCGGCGGGGTGGAACGCGTCGTCGCGGCGCTGCTGGCCGAACTGCCGCGGGCCCGGCCTGCCTGGCGGGTGGAGACGGTCTCGGCGTTCCGGGACGGCAGCTGGTTCGACGGCCTGGATGGCCTGGCCGACCTGATCGCCGGCCTGCGGCTCGGCTGGCGGCTGCGCCGCGGCGCGGCCGATGTGGCGTTCGTGCACTGTCCGGAGTGCCTGTGGGGCATCCGGCTGCTGCGCCGGCGGACCGGCGGCCCGCCGCTGGTCGCGGTCTGGCACGGCGTCGGCCCTACCCAGTACCTGTCCCTGCGCAGACCCGGCCACCCGCTAGCCCGGGCGCTGGCCTGGATGCGGACGGCCGAGAGAGGCGGGCCCTGGCGGCGGACGGTCACGTCGCCGTGCACGGCCAGGTCGCGCGCGAACTCCGCTCCCTGTACGGCCTCAGCCGCCCGGTCATCGTGATCCAGAACGCCGTGGACCCGGCGATCTCCCGTCCGGCCGCCCGCCCGGATGGCGAACGCGGGCGGGCACAGTTCAACGCCGTCTGGGCCGGCCAGGTCGGCTACCGCAAGGGCCTCGACGTGGCCCTGGCCGCCGTGGCCGAGGCCCGCCGGGACCTGCCCGGGCTGCGGCTGACGGTCGTCGGGGTTTCGCCAGGTAAGGCCGCTGACGGAGTGGACTGGCTCGGAGTCATCCCGCAGGCCCGCATGGCCGAGGTCTACGGCCGCGCGGACCTGCTGCTCTTCCCGACCCGCTGGGAAAGCTTCGGGCTCGTGGTGATCGAGGCCATGGCCGCAGGATTGCCGGTCATCGTGTCCGACGCCATCGGCTCGGGGATCGTGGCCGACGGCCGCAACGGCGTGGTGATCTCCGGCCACGACCCGTCCCGCTACGCCGAGGCTCTCAGGCGCCTGGCCGATCCGGCCGTCCGGGCCACGATAGCCCGGACGAACCTGGAGGATGCCCGGCGCTTCAGCATCGAGTCGGCCGGGGCCGACTACGCGGCGGTCGCAGAGTCACTCGCGGGGACCCAGTAGATCTCCGGGCGGACCGGCACCGGCCCCTCAGGGCGGCAAGCAGGACGGCCGATGACGGCTAGGGCTTGCGCGCGTCAATCATCGCCACGGCCGGGCTCCCGCCCGGGCCGACCCGCCACACGGTTGGCGAGGTGCGGGAAAATATCCGCCGCCCGACGATCTCCCATCCATCGAACAGCGCGTCAAGGTGGGGGTCGTCGTACGTTCGCTGGAAATCGTCCACCCCCCAGGTGCCGTAGGGAACGGTCACCGTGAGCAGCTTCCCGGGAGCAAGCCAGCGGCGGAAGAGCCCGACCAGCCGGCGGTCGTCGACGCGGTCGGTCTCATCGTCGTCGTAGTGGCCGATGCCGACATGCTCGATCGCCGAGATGGCGATGATCCGGTCGAACGGTTCGGCGGGGCCCTCCCAGTTCTCGACCAGGGATTCGACAACCGTGAGGTTCGGGTGCTCGAAGGCGTACCCGCGCGAGTCCAGGGCCGTGACCAGGTAGCCGAGCGACGCCAGCGACAACGAGACGGTGCTTTCCGTCGCACCGAAATCGAGCACATGCTCCCCGGGAGCGGTATCACGCAGGACAGAGGAGATGACGTACGGCACCTCAATTATCCGTTCGCTGACGTGACGGACGGTTACTTGCCGCTCCCCGTACCATATCGAGACGGGCGGATTGAACCACAGGCCGGCAGCGGAAGCGAATCCCCGGGGACCTTTCTCGATATTGAAAAGCGTGGCTTTCCCGGCGTCGAGCTGATCCAGGCTGAATTCGTTGGGCACCACCTGGGCGAGGGTCAGGGGATCGATATGGGCGGCGAGCTGCTGGCCCACCTTGAGGACGGGCCGGGAAGCAGCCACCCGACGCAGAACGCGATCGGTAACAGACATTTGTAGCCGGGGGCCGCCGGTACCGCGATGCGGTCCGGTTCCCCCGTCCCCCCTTTACGTGAAGACTCAGTGTCCAGGACGCGAGCCGGACAGGCAGGCCCCTCCCGTTCCAGGCGAGACCGTGAGCACGTGCTCCTCCCTACCCCCAGGGAGGGCCCGTTGCCGGTCTGGCGACACGAGCCGAGTATAGGGAGCCCGCCCCCGCCAATCAGCGGTTTGTCAAAATGCGGTCACGGCCCGCTACACGGCGGTGGTTCCGGAAGATCTCGTGGTCATCGAGCAGGACACGCCGATCCTGCCCTGCGGCCAGATGTCCTCGCTCATCGGCTGCTCCCGCCTCCGCCAGCTAGGCGTCTCGTCATGTTACTATACGTAACACTAATGTTATCCATTGTGATAATGGCCTGGTAGGTCATTGCTGCGGGAGATGATCATGGGGGATGACGTCGCGCCGCGCTCCGCCGCTGCCGCCCTGGCCGCCGAGGCGGGAACTGCCGCCCCGCACGCGCTGCTCGACATGGTGCGCCAGCTCCGGGCCCGCGAACGCGGCCACCTGGCCAGCCTGCTGCATGACGGGCCGATCCAGAAAGTCGCGGCCATGGCTCTGGAGCTGGGGGAGGTCCGCCGCGCACTGGGGGTACCGCGGAGCGATGAGTCCGACGGCATCGCCCGGCACGTTGATGCGGCCGGCCGGGAACTCTGCCGCATCCAGGACGAGCTCTGGCCCTTTCCGCGGCCAGGGTCCGGCCTGATCGAGACCCTGAAGCGGCGGACCGCCTGGCTGCTGGCCACCCCGCTCGCCGTGGCGGCCGGCGAGGGGGTGGCGGCGCTCCCGGAAGCCGACGTCCAGGCCGTGGCCGACGTGGCCGAATTGATCCTGGCCGGGCTGGGCAGCGCGGGAGCGTGGGACCGGCCGATCATCGTGGTCCGAGCCGACCCGGACCTGATCTTCCTCGAGCTGAACATGACGCCGGCGCCAGGCCGCGATCCCGCCTCCGGCCGCTCGGAGGCGGTCGGGGCGTGGCTGCAGACCCTGGCGGTGGCGATCCGGGGCCGCGCGGATGCCGGCCTCGACGACCGCCGCCTGCGGATATGGATGGAACTACCCAGATGTGCGGGGGACCCGGCCCCGGGAGCCCCACATGCAGCCGAGCCGGGTGGCAGCCGTAGCAGGCCGCGTCCATGACTCCGGGTCAGTATTCCGGTGGGCCGGCCAGAACTGATTGCACCTTCTCCAGCAGGTCCTCCGCGGTGAACGGCTTGCCGATGACCTGAATCGGCCCGCTGCCCGGTTCCCGGGCGGCGGATGACCCGGACATGTACAGGACCCGTATTCCCGGAATCAGTTTCCGGGCCCGGTCGGCCAGCGTCGGCTCGGGCATCTCGGCCAGTACCCGGTCGGCCAGCAGCAGGTCGGGGTCGTGCGTCGACAGCAGCGACAGCGCCTCGACGTAGCTGCCGGCCTGGAGCAGGCGATAGCCGTTGTGGTGCAGGATGCGCGAGGCTATCTCGAGCACCGCGGGCCGGTCGTCGACCACCAGGATGGTCTGGCCGGCTCCGGGCGATCTCCTGGGCGCCGAGCCCAGGGCCGGGACGTAGGCCGCAGGCAGGTAGATATGGAAGGTGGTGCCCAGGCCTTCCTCGGAGTCGATGGTGATGGCGCCGCCGGCCTTGGTGACGATGCCGTACGCGGCGGACAATCCCAGGCCGGTGCCCTGGCCCGGCGGCTTGGTGGTGAAGAAGGGCTCGAAGGCCCGGGACATCGTCTCCGCGTCCATGCCGCCGCCGGTGTCGCTGACCGTGAGTTTCGCGCATCGCCCCGGCCGGACCCCGGGCCACACCACGCCACGGGCTTCGCTGGGGTCGGCCGCGCCGGTGGTGAACGTCACGATGCCGCCCTCGGGCATAGCGTCGCGGGCGTTGACGGCCAGGTTGAGCAGCACCTGCTCGATCTGCCCGCGGTCGGCCGTCACCGTGGGCAGGTAGGGCGCCGTGATCAGCCGCAACTCGATATCCGCGCCGAGGCCGGCCTGCAGCAGTCCCCGTGCGGTCGCCAGGACCGCGTTGAGGTCGACCCGCTCGGGCCGGGCGGGCTCGCGGCGGCTGAAGAGGAGAAGCTCCCTGGCCAGCCGGGCGGCGCGCCCGGCGGCCGTCTGGATCTGCTGCACGTCGGCTTGCACCCGGGGATTACCGGCGGTCGAGTCGGCCACCGACGCCGCGTAGCCCATGATCGCGCTGAGCAGGACGCTGAATTCACTGGCCATCCCGCCCGCGAGCCGGGACGCGGTCTCCATCCGCTCGGCGTGCCGCAGCCCAGCCTCGGCCGCCCGGCGCTCGGCTTCGGCCCAGTTGCGTTCGGTGACGTCGCGGGCCACGCTCGCGGCCCCGACGATCGCCCCGCTGCGGTCGTGGATCGGGGAGAGCGAAAGCGACACGTCGACCAGGCTGCCGTCCTTGCGTACCCGCCGGGTCTCGAAGTGATGCACCCGCCGCCCACGCCGTATCTGGCCGAGGACGGGCACCAGTTCGTCGGCCCGGTCCGAGGGGATGAGCACGGATACGTGACGGCCGGTCATCTCCTCCGGCGGAATAGCCGAACAAGGCCTCCGCGCCGACGTTCCAGCTGGTCACGACCCCGTCCAGGGTCGTGGCCAGGATCGCGTCGATGGACGACTCGACGATAGCCGCCAGGCGCGATCTCACCGCGGCGTCGTCGTCGGTCTTCCCCGCCATCACCCGTGTCCCCCCGTTTACGCCAGGCCTGGCCAGAGTCCCCAGGCTAGCTACAAACTGTAGCCGGATGCCTACGCACCCCTAACGTTTCTGTCACGGCCCCTCGGATAAATGGCCCTTGATCGTGCCGTCCTCGAGCTCCAGGACCGAATCGGCCACCCTGAGGAGGTTAGGGTCGTGGGTGGCGACCAGGGCGGTCACGCCCTCGGACTCGACCACGGCGTGCAGCAGGCGCATGATCTGCTTGGCGGTCTCGGAATCCAGCTGCCCGGTGGGCTCGTCGGCCAGCAGGACCTGGGGGCTGCCCGCCAGCGCCCGGGCGATCGCGACCCGTTGCTGCTGGCCGCCGGACAGCTCGCCCGGCCGCTGCCTGGTGTGCTCGCCCAGGCCGACGATGTCCAGCATGAGCCGGACCCGTTCCTCCCGTTCCCCTGGGCGGCAGGCCGGCGATCCGCAATGGCACGCCGACGTTCTCCGCGGCCGACAGGATCGGGATGAGGCCGAACGACTGGAAGATGAACGCCACCGACGTGCGGCGCAGCCGCATCCGCTCGTGATCGGACATGGACGTCACCTCGCTGTCCCCGACCCGGACGCGGCCGTCGTCGGGCATGTCGAGGCCGCCGACGATGTTCAGCAGCGTGGTCTTGCCCGATCCCGACCTGCCGCGCAGCGCCACCAGCTGGCCCGTCTGCACGGTGAACGAGACGCCGCGCAGGGCGCGGGTCGCGGTGCGGCCGCTGCCGAAGGTGCGGGTGACCCCTTCGACGGCCACCATGTCGGTCGCGGCGGTCACCGGGTCTCCTCGGGATTCCCGGGGCCTTGCGGTTTACGGGGGCTCTGCTGGCCCGGCCAGACGCCGATATGGTCGGGCTCGGCTTCCAGCCGCACCAGCCCGCGCATGCCGAGCGGTTCGGTCATCTCGCGCGGCAGCTGCAGCCGGCCGGCCCGGTCGAGGACCGCGTACTCGACCGCGTGCGGCACCACGCCGCCGTCGCCGGCCAGGGTGTCCCGCAGGGTCTCGGTGCTGGTCCGCCCGTCCCGGATCGCCACGACCCGGCGGACCACCGACGAGACCGCCGGGTCGTGCGTGACGATCAGCACGGTCACGCCGAGCTCGACGTTGGCCTTCTGCAGCGCGCTGAACACCTCAGCCGCGGTAGCCGAGTCGAGTTCCCCGGTGGGCTCGTCGGCCAGCAGCACCTTGGGTTCGTTGGTCAGCGCGACCGCGATGGCAGCCCGCTGCTGCTCGCCGCCGGACATCTGATCAGGCCTGCGGTGCAGGCAGTCGCCGAGGCCGAGCAGCTCGAGCAGTTCGGCCGCGCGCCCGCGGCTGGTCCGGGACCGGGCCCCGGCCAGCCGCATCGGCAGCTCCACGTTCTGCTGCGCGGTCAGGTAGGGGAGCAGGTTGCGGGTGGTCTGCTGCCAGACGAAGCCCACCACCCGGCGCCGGTAGGCCAGCCGCTGCCGCGCGTTCATCGCCGAGAGATCGTTCCCCGCCACCCGCACCGAACCCGCGGTGGGCATGTCCAGCCCGGCCAGGATGTTCATCAGGGTGGACTTGCCGCTGCCCGACGCGCCGACCAGCGCGACGATCTCGCCCTCATCCACCAGCAGGTCGAGGCCCTGCAGTGCCTGGACCTCGATCCCGGCCGCGACGTAGATGCGCACCAGCCGGTCGCAGACGATCAGCGAGCCCACGCCGAAGTGGTCGTGCCGCGCCGATTCCGCGCCCAGGTCGGCCACGCTGGACCGGGGGGACGGCCCTGCTGCCTTGGCCGCCTGTGGCGGCGGGGCTGCCTTGGCCGCCTGTGGCGGCGGGGTTGCCTTGGCCGCCTGTGGCGGCGGGGCTTGACCCGCCCGCCTAGGCATGCTCATGCGCGCCTCCTCTGCCTACTAGTTTGCCCGCAGAATGCCGGCGATACCGCGCCGGCGCAGCGTCCTGGCCTCGGCGGCCAGGGCCGCCACGGCCAGGACCACGACGGCGGCGGCAGGCAGGCCGAGCGCGGTCACGTCGGGCTGGAACAGGACCGGAGCGCCAGCCCCGGTGAACGCGGACAGGTCGACGGACGAGCCGATCAGGTGGGGCAGCACGACCGCGCACACGATGCCGGCCACGACCGCGGCGAGCACCGCGGGCATCGCCTCGGCCATGACCAGGCGGGTGTCGCGTTCGTGACCCATCACGGTGAGCCGGGCCAGGGTCAGCTCGCGCTCGGCCGACCCCAGCGCCAGGCCGAGGATCACGATCAGCAGGCTGAGGACGGCCGCCTCGGCCAGGGTGAACGCGACGATGAGCGCGGCGCCGTGCGGCAGCGGGGAATTGGTCAGGGAGGCGAGCACGGCCGAGCGGAAGATGATCGTGCTGCCGGGCATCGTCCGGTCGACCAGGGCGGACAGCTGGCTGCCGTCGATCGCCGAGCCGCTGACCAGGACCATGTTGGGCGCGGGCTGACCGGCCGGGCCGGGCAGGGTCAGTTGCGGCATGACCACGAACGTGCCGCCGCCGGGCTGCGCCGGCGTGCTGCTCAGGATGCCCGCGACCCGCACCGGGAAGGGACCCGCCGGGGTCAGCGAGGTGAGCTGCGTGCTGCCGTGACCCAGGACGGCGGCCGCGGCCGGCGAGGCGAGCACCGGCACGGCGGCGCCGGAGGCCAGGTCGCGGGCCGCGCCGCCGAGCCTGGCCAGCGCCGGCGGCGGGTACGGTGTGGTCGCGGTCACCGCCGCGTAGCTGGCCGGATCCACCGCGACCACGGTCACGGCCTGGCCGAACGGCGTGACCCAGGTGGTGTTCCACACCGCGGTGGCGTGCGTGACGCCCCGGACCGCCGCGATCGACTTCAGCTCGGCGGGCGTCACCGGGCTGGCTGTGGCGCCGGGCTGGATCACCACGTCGGCGCCGGTGGCATGCCAGGCCGCGGCGGTCTCGCCGCGGGCGATGCCATTGCTGACCATCCCGGCGAAGGCGGCCAGGGTGAGCGCGAGCACCAGCGCGAACGCGGGCAGCACCCCGGTCAGCGAGGACCGCGCCGCGGCGGACAGTGCCACGAAGCCGGTCGCGCCCGTCCCGCGCGCCGACAGCCGGAGCAGGCCGCGGACGGCCAGCGGGTACAGCCGGAGCATGATCAGCACGACCGGGACGGCCACCAGCACCGGCGCGATCATGAGCAGCAGGTTGACCTGGCCGCCGGCCGGGATGCCCTGATCGCGCAGCACGACCAGGCCGGCCGCGCAGGCCGCGCAGGCCGTGATCTCGGCGACGGGCCGGCGCCACGCCATCCGGCGTCGGCCCGTCTCGGCCGTGAGGATCCGGGCCGGGTTGGCGGCCGGGGCGGGCTTGCGGTGCTGCCAGGCCGCGATCAACGCCGGCCCGGCCAGCGCGACCGCGACCGTGATCCCGGCCAGCAGCCAGCCCAGCCCCGAGGCCGCCGCGTCACCCGGGAATCACGGCGATGGCGAGGGCCGCGCCGGCCGCCGCGGCGGGCAGGGCGGCGACCACGGCGCCGCGCGCCATCAGGGCCGTGACCTGCCGCAGCGACCCACCTCTGGCCCGCAGCATGGCCAGTTCCTCCCCGCGGCGGGTCACCATCATCCGGGCCGCTAGCAGGATCACCGCCGCGGCGATCACGATCAGGCTGACCGATAGCAGCAACAGCACCGTCTCGATGCCGTCCTGGGTGCTGAGGAACAGGGCCAGGTCCGGGATCAGCGCCGAGGTGACGTCCAGGTTGTCCGCGGCCGGCTCCAGCGGTCCGGTCAGCCCCAGCGTGACCGTGGTGGCCCGGTTGAGTGCGTTGGCCAGCCCCTGCGCCTGGTCCGCGCTCAGACCGCCGACCGCGAGCGGGAACTCCCAATTCATCTCCAGGCCGGGGCCGGTGAACGCGGTCTGCATCGCGGCCAGCTGGCCGGGATCGGCGAAGACCCCGCCCGCCCAGTACGGCTTGGTCCCGGCCGGGGTGACCAGCGAGGGCTGGCTGGCCAGCGGGTCCTGGGTCCAGAAGGTGGAGCCGGCCTGCCGCTGCCGGGCGATGGCGGTGACGGCCAGCGTGATCGTGCCGGTCGGGCTGATCAGTGTCACCCGGCTCCCTGGGTGCAGCCCGAACCGCGCCGCGGTCGCCGTGCTGACCGTCACCGCTACGGTCCCGGCCGGCTCGGCCGGAGCCGAATAACTGCCGGCGACCAGCTCGGCGTTGCTGGCCAGCACGTCGCGGTAGAGCACCTCGAGCTTGGGCGGCTTCCCGTCCAGCACCGCGCTCGGCGCCGCGCCCGAGGCGACGAGCGCCGGTTCCGCGCTCAGGCCGTACCAGTCGCCAGGGCCCAGTGGGAGCGGCAGGCCGGCCAGGCTGCCCTTGATCTCCCGCGCGGCCCGGGCCAGCTGGGTCGCGGTCAGGTTCTGGTCGGCCACGGGAACGTTCTGGTTGGCCCCGGAGAAGTTGACCAGCGCGTCGACGAAATTGGTCCAGTTCGCGCTCACCTGGACGGCCTTGACCGTCGGCGCGAGATTGTCCGCGGTCTGGTGCAGCGCCGCGGACCGGGCGTGCAGGCTGAGCGCGGGCCCGGCCATCGCGGCGAAGACGCAGCCGGCCACCAGCAGGGCCAGCGCGAGCGTGCTGCCCGCCGCCGCGCCCACGGCCCGGTTCAGGCTGGACATCGGCCTCATGCCGCTTCCGCGGCACGCAGCGCGGCCGCGGCGTCGGGGCGCCGGGCGACGGTGAGCGCGGCGGCCAGCACGGGCAGAACGGCGACCGCCAGGGCCAGCGAGAGCGTCTGCGCCCAGCCGAACTGGATGAGCACCGGCGGCACCGGCGTGGTGGCCGATGAGGTGAGCGTGATCGCCGGGACCAGCAGTTCGGCGAGCACCACGCCCAGCGCCAGGCCGGCCACCGCCGACGGCAGGCTGAGCATGAGCTTCTCCAGGCACAGCTGGCCGGCCGCCGAGCGGGGCGGCACGCCCAGCGCGGCCAGCAGCGCGTTCTCCGCGCGGCGCTGGCGCACGCCGGCCGCGATGCTGACGCAGAAGCCGGTGATGGCCAGCACCGCGGCCGCGATCGCCACCACCAGCAGCGCCTGCTGCGGCACCGTCGACAGCGGGTCGCTCAGCAACCCGGACGCCACCCCGGCCGCGGACGTAATGTCCGATCCCGGCGGCAGGTCCGCGGCCAGCCCGGCCGGCCCCGCCGTCGGCCCGCCGGTCCCGACCGACGTCGCCAGCCACCACTGGCCCGGCTGCGCGGCGGACAGCGAGCTACTGGTCAGGGCGTCCTGCAGACGGCCGAGGTCCACGATCAGGGCGCCGCCGCTCAGCGACACGGTGGGGAACGTCGTCACCACCCCGACGATCTTGACCGACAGGACCGCGCCGTTGACGTTGGCCTGCACCACGGATCCGACGCTCGCGTTACTCGAGGCCAGGAAGCGCTGGGTCGCGATGCCGGGCAGCGCGGCCACCGGGGGAGTCCCGGTCAGGGTCAGCTCCCCGCCGACCGGGCTGGGCGGCACCCCGGCGAAATCGCTGGGCGCCAGCCCGTAGCCGGGGTCGAGCGTCACCGACAGCGCGGTACCGGATGCGCCCTTGGCCGTGACGGCGGGCATGCCCGACGGCCCGGCGGTGCCGGTGGTCTGGCGGACGCCGACCAGTTCGGCGGACGAGCCGGCGGCCGGCCACGCGCGCAGCGCCGTACCGGGTAGCTGGCTGGTGCCCGGCCCGGCGGACAAGCTGTCCACGGTGAAGGTGGCTGGTCCGGGCGTCCGCCGCGCGGGCAGGGTGTAGTCCAGGCTGACCGAGGTCAGCCGCAGCGGGTAGATCGCGCCGCCGGAGCCGGAGCTGGAGCCGGACTGGAGCCAGCCGAGCTGGAGCTGGAGCCCGAGCCGTCGGCCTGGTTGGCCAGGGTGACGGTCAGGGTGTGGTCCTTGCCGTCGGCGGGCAGCGTGCCGGCGTCGAGCTGGTAGACGTCGCTGTCGGCGTCCTCGACGGACACGTTCACCGTGACCGGGGCCAGGCCCAGCGAGGCCGGGCCGAGCCGCGCGGTGAGCTGCACCTCGGCCGCGTGGCCGGGCAGCGTCACGCCCGGCGGCGGCCCGCTGGGCGTGATCTTCCCGAACAGCGCGGCCGCGGTCACCGGGGACTGGTCGGGACGCAGCAGCGTCACGTCCGCGGCCTGGCCGGAGTCGAGCGCCAGAACCTCGCTGTCGGTGATCTCCTGCGGGAACGTCGCGGCGGGCATGGCGTGCTGCACTCCCGGCAACGAGACCACGGCGGCGGCCTGGGCCGCCGACAGCGGCTGGCTGGCGTCGACGCGCACGTCGGCGCCCGCGCTGAACGCGGCCTGGTCATGATCGGAGCGCGTCCAGCTCTGCCGCTGCGACAGCGCCAGCGTCCCGGTCGCCACGGCCAGCACGATCAGCAGTGCCGCACCGCCCTGCCGGATCGGCTGGCGGCTGATCTGCCAGCTCGCCAGCGCGGCGGTCAGCCGCCGGCCGCGGGCGGCCAGCCGGTCCCCGGCCTTGCCGCCCGCAGGCAGCAGGCGCAGCGCCACGACGGTGCCGCCGGCCAGGGCCAGGGCCGGCGCGATCACGACCACCGGGTCGATGCCGAAGTTGCCGTTCGCGCCGGCCGAGACCGCCGAGTAGTGCCGCAGCTGCCAGCCCGCGAGCACGGCGAGCAGCACGAGGGCCAGGTCCGCGCCGGCCCGGCTGACCCCGGAGATGGCCGCCTGCCGGCCCCGGCGGGCCCGCGCCGCACCCGGGGCCACCGTGCTCAGCGCCGGGACCAGCATGATCACCGTGCTGGCCGCGGCGACCGCCGCGGCGGCCAGCCAGGTACCGCCGGTCGGCCCCCAGGATCGCCGGCGGCCCCAAGACCCCCAAGAGCCCCGGGACCCCCGGAAGCCACCAGCCGGGCCAGCAGGACGCCGAGCACGCCGCCGGCGGCCGAGGCGAGCACGCACAGCGGGATGGCCTCGGCCGCGGTCAGGGCGACCAGCTGCCAGCGGGTCGCGCCGCGGGCGGTCAGCATCGCGGACTCGCCCTCGCGCTGGCCCGCGAGCAGCCGCGCCGCGGCTAGCAGGGCGGCGGCGGCCAGCAGGAACAGCAGCACGGCGCAGATGGCCAGCAGCGAGCGGGCCACGTCCAGGTCGCTCGCGGTCCCGTCCAGCACCGCGGGCAGGCTGGTGGTGAGCGTGAGGGCCGGGAGCTGCTGGGCGTTCGCCAGTGCCGCCCGCAGGCCGTTCACGTTGGCGGCGACGGCGGTGAGCTGGCCGGCGGGGATGCTGGCCGTCTGCGGCTCGGCCAGCCAGGTGCCCTGACTGACCGGGAGGTCCCCGGCGAAGGCGGCGGCCTGCACGGTGATCGGGCCGAAGGTGGTGAAGCCGCTCGCCGTGCTCGAGCCGGACTGCGCGATCTGGCTCAGGTTCCAGTACGGCGAGGAGACCTGCCTGGGCCGGTACAGGCCGGTGACGACGAACCGGACGTAGCTCTCGGTTATCCGGTCCCGCATCCGCAGCACGTCGCCCACGGTCACGTGCAGCAAGGCGGCGGCCGTGGCCGGCAGAGCCGCGGGAACGGGCTGGCCGCGGACCGGGGTGCCGGGCCAGCTTCCGGACACCAGCTCCGCCTGGCCGGTGATGCCGCCCAGCGCGGCGGCCTCGGCGATCGGCGTGTTACCCGTGCCTGTGGCTGCGGCGGACGGGGTGGCCGGGGTGGCGGGCAGCGAGCCCGGCACGAACCCGAGCGGGTCGGACCAGTCGGCCTGGTAGAAGGCGAACGCCGTGCCGCCCAGGGCCGAGCGGATCTGCGACGGCAGGATGGCGGTGTACTGGGCGGCCTGGCCGGCGTTCACGCTGCCGCTGGCCGACAGCGTGGTCCCGGTCGCGTGGCCCAGGTCGTGGCTCACCGCGCGGGGCAGCGCCTGGCCGCTGAAGGTGGCCAGCGCGGTGGCCAGGGCCGCGGCCACCACGGTCGTGAGCGCCGCCGCGATGATCACCAGCCGGTGCGCGTTCATCCGCGGCAGCGTCAGCGAACCCCGTCTCAAGCCCATCAGAACCTCTCCTTCGAGCCTAAGGCCCGAAATGGCTGATAAAAAGGGTGCGTGCGCGACCTGGTACGCGTCCGTGACCAGGCTGGGACGGGAGGAGGCTGACCGGTGCCGGTCATCGTCATCACCGGGGCCGCGGGCCTCGTCGGATCCATGCTGCGGCCGAGACTGGCCCGGCCGGGCCGGACGCTGCGGCTGCTCGACCTCGCCCCGCTGACCGCCGGGCCGGGCGAGGAGGCGGTCCAGGCCTCGGTCACCGACCTGGACGCGATGACGGCGGCCTGCCAGGGCGCCGAGGCCCTCATCCACCTGGCCGGGATCCCCGGCGAGGCGTCCTGGCCGCGCATCCTGGAGACCAACATCAACGGCGGTTACGGCGCGTTCGAGGCGGCCCGCCGGGCCGGGACGCCCCGGGTGATCTTCGCCTCGTCCAACCACGCCGTGGGGTTCGCCCCGCGGTCGGCCTTCCCCGTGCCCGACTACGCCTTCCCCGCGCCCGACACCTACTACGGCGTCTCCAAGGCGGCCACCGAGGCCATGGCCGCGATGTACCACTACCGGTACGGCCTGGACGCGATCTGCGTGCGCATCCTGTCCTGCTTCCCGCGGCCGGCGAACGTGCGGATGCTGTCGACCTGGCTGTCCCCCGATGACGCCGGCCGCTCTTCGAGGCGTGCCTGACCGCCGAGCGGCCCGGGTTCCGGGTCATCTTCGGGGTGTCGGCCAACACCCGCGGCGGCTGGGTCTCGCTGGCCGAGGCCCGGGCCCTGGGCTACCAGCCGCAGGACGACGCGGAGGCCTACGCCGCCGAGATCATCGCCGAGCAGGGCGAGCCCGATCCGGGCACCGACCCGGTGCTGCGCCACCTGGGCGGCGAGTTCACCCTTCCCGACGCGCAGGTCCCCCAGGCTTAGCCGCCCGGTATTCGTCCCAGCGCTTGAGGACCTCGGGCATTTCCCCGGAGACGAAGTTGAAGAACATGGCGTGCTCGGCCAGCCGCTCGCCGGCCGGGGTGCCCGGGCCGAGCAGTTCGATGCCCTCCCGGACCAGGGCCGCCCAGCGCTGCATGACCTGGTCCCGCAGCCGGAACATGTCGCTCCACACGTCGTCGGGCATCCGGTAGTAGTCCCGGCGGGAGCCCGGCACCCGCTCCTTGTGCACCAGGCCGAGCTGGACCAGGTAGCGCACCCCGCCCGATACCGCGGCCGGGCTGATCCGCAGCCGCCCGGCCAGCTCGGCGGCGGTGAGCCGGCCGGAGTCCGCGACCAGGAGGGCGACGAACACCCTGGCCGGCATGGCCGGGATCCCCGCGGCGACCAGGACGGACGAGAACCGCTCAACGTAAGTGAAATGCGGGTCTTCCGGCCCTGCCGATGAATCCGGGCGGTCGGGCACGGTGGTCATAGGACACCAGGATACAGTGTTTATAACATTCAGGATTTTGTGAAATCTATGTAGGCTGGGACCATGGCGAACGCGATCGAGATCCGGGCCCTGCGCAAGTCGTTCGGCCGGACCATGGCCCTGGACGGCCTGGACCTGACCGTCCGGGCCGGTGAGGTGCATGCCTTCCTCGGGCCGAACGGCGCGGGCAAGACCACCACGATCCGGATCCTGCTCGGCCTGCTGCGCAAGGACGGCGGCGAGGCGGCGCTGCTGGGCGGGGACCCGTGGCGGGACGCGGTGGACCTGCACCGGCGGCTGGCCTACGTGCCCGGCGACGTCACGTTGTGGCCGGGCCTGACCGGCGGGGAGATCATCGACCTGCTGGGCCGGCTGCGCGGCGGCCTGGACCCCAAGCGCCGCCAGGCGCTGACCGAGCGGTTCGACCTGGACCCCACGAAGAAGGCCCGCGCCTACTCCAAGGGCAACCGGCAGAAGATCGCGCTGATCGCCGCGCTGGCCAGCGACGCCGAACTGCTGCTGCTGGACGAGCCGACCGCCGGGCTGGACCCGCTGATGGAGGCCGCCTTCCGCGACTGCGTCAACGACGAGCGGCACGACGGCCGGACCATCCTGCTGTCCAGCCACATCCTGGCCGAGGCCGAGGCGCTGTCGGACCGGGTCACGATCATCCGCGACGGCCGGGCGGTGGAGACCGGCACGCTGGCCGAGATGCGCCACCTGACCCGGGACCTCGTCGACGCTGAGCTGGCCGGCCCGGTCAGCCTGGACGGCCTGCCCGGCGTGCACGACCTGGTGGCCGACGGCCTGCGCGTGCGCTGCGAGGTCGATCACGCCGCCCTGGACGAGGTCCTCGGCCGGCTGCACGCGGCCGGGATCCGGTCCCTCACCTGCCGGCCGCCGACCCTGGAGGAACTGTTCCTTCGTCATTATTCGACGGAACGGAACGTGGCTTCTGGAGCGCCGAGATGACCGTCCTTGCCCACCCGGGGCGGGCGGCGGGCGGCCTGACCGGCACCGGCGAACTCGCCAGGCTCGCCTTTCGCCGGGACCGGCTCGCGCTGCCCGCGGCCGTCTACGTGATCGCCGTGCTGGTGGCGGGCACGGCCGAGACCTTCAAGAGGCTGTACCCGACGGCGGCCGGCCGGGCCGCGCTGGCCGCGACCGGCGCCAGCAACCCCGCCCTGCGCTTCCTGTACAGCCGGATTTACGGAAACTCCCTCGGGTCGCTGACCACCTGGCGGTACGGGATCTGGGCCGGCATCTTCGCCGCGCTGATGGTGATCTTCGTCGTGATCAGGCACACCCGGTCCGACGAGGAGGCGGGCCGGCTGGAACTGGTCGGTTCGGCCGAAGTGGGCCGGCAGGCGGCCCTGGCCGCCGCCCTGGCCACCGCGGCCGGGGCCAGCGTCGGGGTAACTGTCCTGCTGTGCGTCCTGCTGCCGTTGACGGGCCTGCCCGTGGCCGGTTCTGCCCTGCTCGGCCTGGCCATCGGCTGCTGCGCGCTGGCCTTCACCGGGATCGCCGCCGTGGCCGCCCAGCTGACTTCCAGCAGCCGCACCGCGCGCGGGATCGCGCTCGGCACGCTCGGCGTCGCCTTCGTGCTGCGCGGCGTGGGCGACGCGGCCGGGGCGGGCGGGCCGTCCTGGCTGTCGTGGCTCTCCCCGCTCGGCTGGATCCAGTTCACCCAGCCGTTCGCCGCCCGGGACTGGTGGGTGCTGGCCCTCCCGCTCGCGGTCGCTGCGGGCGGAACCGGCCTGGCCTTCGCGCTGGCCGCGCGGCGCGACCACGGCGCCGGGCTGCTGCCCGACCGGCCGGGCCGCGCCACGGCCTCCGCCGTTCCTGCGCGGCCCGTTCGGCCTGGCCTGGCGGCTCCAGCGGGGCGCGCTGCTCGGCTGGGCCACCGGCTACGCGTTCACGTTCGCCGCCTGCGGGGCGGCCGCCAAGGGCATCGGCCAGCTCTTCGGCACCAGCACCGCGCTGCAGCACGAATTCACCCGGCTCGGCGGCCAGGCCGCCATCACCAACGCGTACCTGGCCGCCCTCATGCTGCTGGCCGGCCTGGTCGCCGCCGCGTATGCGATATCGGCGGTGCTGCGGATGCGGACCGAGGAAACCGGCGACCGGGCCGAGCCAGTGCTGGCCACGGCGACCGGACGGATCCGCTGGGCGCTCAGCTATATCGCCGTGGCCGTGGCGGGTGCCGCGCTGCTGCTGGCCGTCGCGGGCGTGGCGACCGGCCTCGGCTACGGGCTGCGAGCCGGATCGGCGGGCACCGAAGTGGCCCGGATGACCGGTGCGGCACTGGGCCAGCTGCCGTCGGCGCTGGTCCTGGCCGCGATCGCCGTGCTGGCCTTCGGGCTGTGGCCCGGGGCATCGGTGCCGGCCGCCTGGACCGCGCTGGGCCTGGTCGTGCTGATCAACCTGTTCGGCCAGGTCCTTCAGCTGTCCCACTGGGTGCTGGACATCTCCCCGTTCACGCACGCGCCCAGGCTGCCCGGCGGCACCGTTTCGGCGGCTTCGCTGGTGTGGCTGTGCGGCCTGGCGCTGGCGATGTCGGTAGCCGGCCTGGCCGCCCTGCGCCGCCGCGACATCGGCTGAGCTTCGGTGTTTATCCAGAAGTTCGCGTTATTCAATAACCCGCTGTGGTTACTGTCCCGTCACCTGCACCGTCCACTCGCGCAGGCCCAGAAGGCCTGCACTCGTGGACCGGTTTTGAATAACGCTCTCGGTAACGAGACGCCCGGCCCCGGGGTGACTTGTGTAGCTTGTGAGCTGTGGAGCAGCCCATGCGGATGGCGCGGTACGCGCGCCGGGGCGCGGTCGCGATGGCCATCTGCGGCCTGGCCGTCCTGTTGGCCGGCTGTGCGGCCTGGAAGGCCGAGTCCGGCCCGGCGGTCCCGACGGCAACGGCCGGCCCGCTCGCCGGGCTGACGGCCAGCGAGATCCTCACCCGGGCCGTCGCCGACCTCGAGGCGGCCTCGTCGGTGCACATCACCGGATCCACGAAGGTTCCCGGCCAGACCACGGCCGTGGACCTGACGGTCGGCGCCCACGGCTGCACGGGCACGATCGAGATTGCGGGCCAGGGCTCCGTGCTGCTGCTGGGGACGGGCGACACGGTATGGATGAAGCCGGACGAGCAGTTCTACAAGGCTGCGGGCGTCAGCGCCGCGGAACTGGGCAAGCTGGCGGGAAAGTACCTGCGCGTCAGCTCCAGCAAGTCGGGCATCGGCGCCCTCTGCTACCTGGGTCAGCTCGCCACCCAGATCAGCGGCGGAGCAGGCCACGTGGTCCTGGGCCAGACGACGACGGTGCTCGGGCAGCCCGCGCTGCAGCTGAATGACGTCAAAGAGCCCGGCGACGCCTACGTCACTACCTCCGCCCGCCCCGAGTTCCTGCGGGTCGGCTCCGGTGGCGGCGGGTACATGGACTTCAGCGGCTACGACGCGCCCTTCACGGTCACTCCGCCGTCGGCCGCGCAGACGGTCCCCGGCGCCAGCTACAACTTCTGATCAGCCCCCTGAAGGCCCGCTAAGTCCGCCGCCCGGGAACCCCCGAGTTCGGGGATCGCACTTTGCATACAGTCGCCGATAAACTCTGATTGTGTCCTGGTAAACGAGAGGTGGGGCGGGATGGGCGCAGCGCGACTGATGAACACGGCGGTGATCCGCCCGCTGCAGCGGCCGGTGCCGCTGCGCCAGTCGGTCTACGACGCGCTGATCGACCTGATCGTCGGCGGTGAACTGCCGCCCGGCCAGCACATGGTGGAGACCGATCTGGCCCGGCAGCTCGGGGTCAGCAGGCAGCCGATCCGCGAGGCGCTGCACCGCATGGAGGCCGAGGGGTGGGTCGACCTGCGGCCCAGCCAGGGCGCCTTCGTGCACGTGCCCACCGACCAGGAAGTGGATGAGCTGCTCGACGTGCGTGCGCTGCTGGAGGCCGAGACGGCCGGGCTCGCGGCCCGGGCCGCGAGCCCGGAGCAGGTGGCCAGGCTCAGGGAGATCTGCGCCGAGGGCCAGGCGGCGGCCGATGGCGACGACCTCAGCCTCGCGGTGGCGGCGAACGACTCGTTCCACGCCGAGATTGCGCTGGTCGCGGGCAATTCGGTGCTCGCCGAGCTTGCCGGCATCGTGGGCCGCCGGGTCCGGTGGTACTACCGCATGGTCGCCCCCGAGCGCGGGCACGGCTCGTGGGCCGAGCACGCCGAGCTGATCGACGCGATCGAGGCGTCCGACCCGGAGCGGGCCCAGCTGCTGGCCCGCAAGCACACCGAGCAGACCAGGGACGCCTGCCACCGTTCCTTATCGACGGGGGCGCCGCCGCCAGCGCGCTTCAGGGCAGCCTGACCACGCTCACCGGATCCGGGGCGTAAGGATCGTTCGCGTTGTCGATCAGCTCGATCTCGCCCCGGTCGGACATGATGTGGTACGACCCGTCGGCGCGGTACTCGCGGATGATCGTGTGCGTGCCGTCGGCGTGCCGGTACCGCTCCTCGGTGTAGGAGTCGGTGGCGTTCTTCTCCCCGTCGACCGCCGCGTCGCCCCGCCAGACGAGCCGGTACGGGGCGAGCGGCGGCTTGAGCTGGTACGGGTACGGCGAGGTCATGTCGTTAGTAGATACCCTGAGGCCGGTCTACACGATCGCCGCCTTCGGCGCCGCCGCCTTGTCCGGAAGCGCCATTGATATTCAAGAAGCCTCATGGCGGAGGGTTACCGTGTACTCTCCGTAAGTAATAACCCGGGGACGCGACTTGCCGTATAGGACGGAATGCACCATAAGGACGGCTGCTGAGCAGTAGCGTGAGACTTCGTATCGAAGCCTCTGCCGCTGGATTATCCAAGTAGGTAGCAGAGTGTCTGGTTTGTCGCGATGATGCTTATGGTGTTGAGCAGCACCGTGAGGTTTAGCCAGCACCGTGAGCATTGACCTGCTGTATGTCAGACAGGGGAGTGACCCGGTATATGAGAAACGGCTCGTCGGCTCATGACGGCGATGGATGGCCATCCGCGCAGCATCCTTACCGGGATGACGCCATGAGCGGCTCAGGCCCGTATGGGCCTGAGCGACGCAGCGAGCCGCACGAGGTCCCCGGCGGGCGGCGCGAGGTGCCGTTCGGCCCCGACGTCTCCTGGCCCAACGGCTTCCGGCAGCTGGACTCCGACGCCCGGCGCCTGCTGGAGGCCGGCTACGGCACCTCGGGCTACGGCCGGGGCCAGCATGACCGCGTCGACCCCGGCTACGGCGGCCGTGGGCCCGGCTACCGGCAGCCGGATCCGTCTTCCCCGATAGACGACTACGGGGACCCGGGCTATTCCGATCCCGCCTACGACGGCCCGAGAGGCGGATCCGGCGGCCGCGGGCGGCAGGGCGACAACCGGGCCCCGCGGTCCCCGGGAGGCCCGCCGCTCTCCGATGGCTCCGGCTACGGCGGGGTTCCCGGGTATCACGTCCCGGACTACCGTGAACCGGCCCGGCCCGACGTCGGCTACCAGCAGGGTTACCCGGAATCCCACATCTACCCGGTGACCGGCGCGCAGGAGGCCCTCGCCGCGACCGGCCCGCAACCGGTCGCAGAATCCTGGCCCGGGCGCGACGCTGGTTCGGCGCAGTCCGGCCGCCCTGCCTATCAAGACGGGGCCTATCCCGAGCAGTGGTACGACCAGTCGCGGCTTGACGATCCGCGGGGCAGCGGCGCGCGCCCGTACAGCCCGCCCGCCACCGATCCGCGCCTGGAGGGCATGCGCTACGACGAGCTGCGCTACGACGAGCCGTCCGGCTACGACGAGCCGCTCGACGACGAGTCGTGGGTCGAGGAGCTGCGCCGCAACGCGCCCGCGTACCCGCAGTCTCCCGCCGGGGACCAGCGTCGCGGCGACCCGCGCGGTCCCGGCTACGGCCAGCAGCCGGGCTGGGGACCCCGGGACTCCCAGCCCGGGCTGGACCAGCCGGGCGGCTACCCGCAGGCGTTCGGCTACGGGCCGGGCCGGGATGACCGGAGTGGCTCGGGCCCGATGGGGCCCATGGCTCCCGGGGGTCCCCGGATGAGCGCCGACCTCGGGAACCGGCCGCGTACCTCCGCCGCCCCGCAGGATCCCGCCTTCCGGCGTGATGCTTACCTCGGCGGCCCAACCGCGCAGGTCGGCGGCCCAGCCGCGCAGGTCGGCGTCCTCACCCCGCCCGCGGTCAGGCGGCTCGAGGACCCGGCGGACAGCGGGCCCCTGCCCGCCGTCCCGCCCTCTGCCGCACAGCCCGCCGCGCCCGGCGCCAGCCAGGTTCTCGCCCCGCCGGTGCGGCCCGGTCACGGCCTGGACGGACCGGAGATCACCTCGTCCTGGCCCGCCCAGCCCCAGATCGAGGACCTGGACTCCTTCGAGGAGTTCTGGGCCGAGGACGACAACGACGCGGAGTACACGGGCCTGTTCCCCGGGGAAGACCCCGATTTCGATCCGCGGCGCGAGGGCGGCCGGACCAAGGCCAGCGGCCGGCGCATCGGCCGCCGCCGGGGGCGCAGCAACGATCACCGCCTCTGGCTGGCCCTGCTCGGCGTCCTGGTGGCGGCCGGCGCGGCGATCTTCGGCATCCTCAAGTTCGAGTTCCCGTCGCACAGCGGCCCCGCGCACACCATGGTGACCCCGGCCCGGATCGGGAGCTACGTGCGCACCGTGGACATGGAGAAGCAGGCCAAGGTCAGCGAGCTGCGGGCCGAGGTCATCAAGATGAGCTCCGGCCAGGCCAGTAACGTGGTATCGGCCGTGTACGAATCCGGGAACTCCGCCGCCGGGAGCACCGAGCAGATCGTCATGTTCATCGGCGGCCACCTGGCCAACGCCGCGCCCGCCAGCTCGATCGCCAGCTTCACCCAGAACTTCGCCGGCGCCACGGTGGTCAGCGCCGGTTCCCTCGGCGGCCGGGCGGCCTGCGTCGGGAAGGCGCCCGGGACGTCGGACTCCGTGGCCATGTGCGTCTGGTTCGACAACGACAGCTTCGGGGAGATCGTCTCGCCCACGATGAACGCCACGTCGCTGGCCAACGTGATGCGCACGATGCGCCCGTCGCTGGAGCTGGTGGTCAGGAAGTAAACCCCTGCGGGGCTTCAGCTGCGCGGCTTGCCCGGCCGCTTGCGCACGGACAGGCGCGTCACGGTGAGCATGATGGCCAGCCCCAGCGCGATCAGGCCCCCCACCTGGGCGGTGAAGACCGGGGTGTCGGCGGAAACCGGTGACGCCTCCGAGACCGGCGCGGCCTTCCGCTTGCCCGGCTGAGCCTGCTGACCCGACCGAAGGCCTGCGGCTCGTTCCGGGCGACGGGCCGACGGTCGGGAACAGGTCGGCCGCGCTGCCGGCCTTGATCAGCAGGCTCGCCTCGCCGTTCAGCGCCGGGATGGGACCGAGCGGCAGCACGGCCATGTGCGTGGCGTCCGGCGAAGCGCCGGCCGCGTTCTTGGTGTTCTTCGTGTTCTTCGTGTTCTTCGCGTTCTTCGCGTTCTTGGCGGGCGAGGCCGCGGTGACGGCGGTGGTCTCGGCCGCCGCGGGCGGGGTCCATTTCGCCGTGGTGACCACGCTGGCCGTGGCGGTCAGCTTCACCGAGCTGACCGAGGTCGCGTTCGACGCGACCGCGATCTGCGCGTCCAGGCTCACGGTCTGCCCGGTCGTCATCGAACCGATGCTGCACGACGCGGTGCCGTCACCCTTGGCGCAGCCGCTGCTGAACGTGGGCTTCTGGCTCGACGGCTGCGCGGTGAGTGCGACTGATACGTCCGAGGCCGATCCGCCGTTCTGGGTCGAGACCCGCACTACGTAGGTGGCCGTCTGGCCGCGCTTGATGCTCGGCTGGGAACGCTGGACGCTCACGCAGAGTTCGGGCGATGCGGGGGTGGCCGTGCTGGTGACGACGTCGGCATCGAGGGTCGCGGCGGCGGTGCCCGTGGTCGTGCCCGTGGTGGTGCCCGTGGTGGTGCCCGTGGTCGTCGGAGTCCCGGACGGCGACGCGGATGGCGATGGCGACTGCCAGGCGTACCGCGAAGGGGACGGCGAGGTCGTCTTCTCGGGGCTGCCGCTGACGCTCGCCGGAGGCGACACGGTGGGCGAATGACTCGCCGCGGCGGAGTGACTCGCGGACGGGGTGGTCGAGGGCGAACGGGACGGCGACGGAGAGGGCGACGGGAGGGCGAAGGCGAACGCGCGGGGAGGGCGACGGTGACGGGGAAGGCGTAGGGGTGCCCGACGAGGGCAGCGCCTGGCATACCGTGTCCGTGTTCGATGTCGTCGCGGCCCTCGCCGCCGGCGCCGCTTGCGCGGTGCCCAGCATGCCCACGGTCAGGAAACTCCCGCTCAGCAAGGTGACCGCCGTTACTCTTACGTGCGCGAAACGCATAAAGATCGCCCGTCTACGCTGCTCGTCAGGGTGTACCTTGTTCTCTCTCGTGATTCGGAAGCGACTAGGGGACGGATGGGCACGTGTACTCATTTCCGCTATCAGGCTACGTATGCATCACCCGTCTCTCGATCACGGCGATCCCGCCGACCCAGGCCCGGCCGGCGGGATCCCGTTAGATCCCGTTGACCCTCGTCAGCCTTGATCTGACGGTTCCCGGGCCGGATCGGTTCCGTGGCGTACGTCACTAGTTCCTGTATTTGTTCCTGTTGCGGACCGTAGTGCCGGGGATGCAACCGGGCGTTTCGGTTGATGCGGGTCCGGCCGGTGTGCTCTGCTGTCCCATGCCCGCGATCACGTCCCAGCCGGATCCTCCGGTCTGGGATGTCGATGCCGACTGGTGGGGGCCCACCTGGGATGTGGTGACGGCGGTCGGCGTGGCGGAACCCGCTCCCTCGGGTAAGCCGGGTGACGTCGCCACCGCCACCGCCGCCACCGCCGCCACCGCCGCCACCGCCCACCGCCGCCACCGTGGCAGCCGGCCAGGCCGTTCCCGTCCCGGTGCCGCCGCACGTGGCCGCGGCGGACCCATCCTGGGGGCGGATCCTGGCCGCCACGATCAGCTTGTGGGTATCACGACGGCGGTCTGGTCCCCGTCGCGGCTCGCCGGTCCCCGCGTGGCTCGGCCGTCCTTCGCGTCCCGGCGTGGCTGGCTGGGCTTCGGCCGTGTGGGCGGCGCACGCGCGGCTGCTGTCGGCCGCGATGCTCGGCGCCGGGCTGGTGGCCGCCGCGGCCGGCGCGGCCGGCCTGGTCGTGGCCCACGCCGTCCTCGGCACCCTCGGTGCGGCTGGCCGCGAGGCCGTCGCCGGTAGCCGTCCCCTCAGGGCGGGCCATCTTGCCGGTCTCGCTGTCGGCCGTCCAGCAGACCCCCAAACCGGTCTGGCTGACGATCCCGGCCATCGGGGTGAAGGCCCCGATCGTGAACCTCGGCCTCAACCGGAACGGCACGCTCCAGGTCCCCAGCAGCACGACGGTGGTCGGCTGGTACACCAACAGCCCGCGTCCCGGCGCGACCGGGTCCGCCATCATCGCCGGCCACGTCGATTCCCGCTCCGGGCCGGGGGTCTTCTTCTGGCTGCGCACCGTGCGTCCTGGCGAGCGCATCTACGTGCGGCGCGCCGACGGAACGCTGGCCGTCTTCACGGTCACGGCGGTCCAGATGTACGCCAAGGCCCATTTCCCGACGGCCACGGTCTACGGCCCCGTGCCGGACGCCGAACTGCGCCTGATCACCTGCGGCGGCACGTTCGACTACGCCCGCGGCAGCTATCTCAGCAACGTGGTGGTGTACGCCCGGCTGAGCAGTTGACGCGTGCCGTCCGCCGCCGCGGACCCGTTCGGCGCGCGACCATAACACATCCGACTCAACCGCGCGTTCTGGTTGATCCGGGCGTGTCCCATGTGCTCTGCTGTTCCAGACAGCCACGGTGACGGGGACGATATGAGCGGGCAACGGCCGCCGTGGAGACGGAGGTTCGCCGCGCCGGGCTGCTGACGGGCGGTGCTTCTGGCAGTATTTCTCACTGAGTTGCGCGCGGGTCCTGCAGGGCGTCGATCCTATGGGAGGAGCTGACCGTGAGGCTGCGTGGAATCCTCGCCCTGTTCACCGTGATCGCAGCCCTGCTGGGATACGCGGCCTCCCTCGCGCCTGCCGCTTCGGCGGCCATGCCGCCCGCGACCGGCTGGGTGCGGTGCGCCAACCTGTCTCCCGGCGACCCGGCCGTGGACATCTACCTCCTGGCCTTCGGCAACTCAGGGAATCCGACCGTGCTGCGGCACGTGAGCTACGGCGACGTTTCCAGTTACATGGCGGTCAGCGCGGGCCAGTACACCGTGGCGATGCGGCCGGTCGGCGCCCCGTCGTCGAGCCCTCCCGTGGTCTCCGCTAACTTCATGGTCAGCGCGGGGACCAACTACACCGTGGCCAGCCTCGGGCCCGCCGCGGCCCGGCGGATCGAGGTACTGAGGGACCAGATGGCCGCGCCGAAGGGATCGGCGCTCGTCCGGGTCATCCAGGCGTCGCTCAAGCAGGACCAGGTCACAGTCAGCTACGGGGGAGATGTCCTCGCCCAGCAGCTGGCCTTCGGCGCGGTGACGTCGTACATGAGCGTCCAGCCGGGCACCCGGACCGTGAAGTTCAGCGCGTCGGGCCAGCAGACCGCCATGTCCGTCAGCCTGGCGCCCGGCTCGGTCCACACCATCGTCGTACTGGACAGCGCCTCCGGGCTGAACGTCGACAACCTCACCGACGCGGCCGGCAGCTCGAACGCGCCGACGGGCGGGGCCGCCACCGGCTTCGGCGGTATGGCCCCGCGCGCCGCGGCCGGATCAGCCCCGTGGCTGGCCACGCTGGCCGCCGGGTTGCTGCTGATGGCCGTCGGTGTTCTCGGACTGCGCAGGTCACGCCGCAGCCGCCGCCGTCCTGCGCGATTTATGGGGCTCGGTGAGCGCGTGCCGTCACCGGCGGCCTTCCAGGGGCCTGGTTGGCGCCTTCCGGTGTCTGCGTCGGCGGTGCCGTCACCGGGTCCGCCGTGTAATCGGCGGGTCGGGTCTCGTCGTACCCGTCCTGCAGCCCGATCCGGCGGAACACGAGAGTCAGCACGGCCGAGACCGCGACGTTCAGGATTAGGGCGACGATCGGCGATGTAAGTGACGTGCCCGAACACCGGCGTGGTGGAGGCACCGAAGTGTGCCTGGCCGCCTCCGGCCGACCGGTACGCCTCGACGGTGCCGTAGGCCATGCCCACGGCCCAGCCGATGATCAGCGCGATGCGGTGGAACCAGCGCGTATACAGGCCGATCACGACCGCGGGGAAGGTCTGCAGGATCCAGATCCCGCCGAGCAGCTGCAAGTTGATCGAGAACGTCTTGTTCAGCACGACCGCGAAGCCCAGCGCGCCGACTTTCATGACCAGCGACGCCAGCCGCGCGACCCGCGTCTCCTGCGCTGGGGTGGCGTTGGGGCTGAGCAGCTCCTTGTAGACGGTGCGGGTGAACAGGTTCGCCGCGGCGATCGACATGACGGCCGCGGGCACGAGCGCGCCGATGATGATCGCCGAGTCGCCCACGCCCGCGAACCAGCTCGGGAACATGCGCGCGAACAGCAGCGGCACGGACAGCTGGGGGTTGCCGCCGTTCGCCTTGACGCCGGCGTTCACCGCGGGCACCGCTCGGGCCATGTAGCCGAACAGCGCGATCAGGCCGAGCACCAGCGAGTAGGCCGGCAGCAGGGCCGCGTTGCGCCTGATCACGTCGCGCCGCTTGGCGGCGAACACCCCGGTGACCGCGTGCGGGTACACGAACAGCGCCAGCGCGGAGCCGAGGGCCAGGGTGGCGAAGGCCCACTCTCCGGCCGGCATCACCACCAGGCTGCCGTACGGCTTGCCGGTCGCCGGATTGACGGTCTTCAGGTGCGCCGAGGCGGCGCCGAAGATGTGCCCCCAGCCGCCTATCCGGCCCGGGATGTAGACGATGGCGACGATGACCGTCAGGTAGATGAGGATGTCCTTGACGAAGGCGATCAGGGCCGGCGCGCGCAGCCCGGCCAGGTAGGTGTAGGCGGCCGTCACGGCGAACGCGATGATCAGCGGCAGGTCCCGGCCCCAGGCGCTGCCCGACGGGCTGCCGATGCCCATGACGGTGAGCACCGACTCGATGCCGACCAGTTGCAGCGCGATGTACGGCATGGTGGCCAGGATCCCGGTCACCGCCACCGCGAGCCCGAGGCCCTGGGAACCGTGACGGCCCCGGACGAAATCGCCGGGCGAGACGTAGCCCCGCGCCCGCGCCACCGACCAGAGCCGCGGCGCGAAGACGAACACGATCGGAAAGACCATGATCGTGTAGGACAGCGCATAGAACCCCGCCGCCCCGGTCGCGTAGACCAGCGCCGGCACGGCGATGAAGGTGTAGGCGGTATAGATGTCGCCGCCGAGCAGGAACCAGCTGACGAACGACCCGAAGCCGCGCCCGCCCAGTCCCCATTCGTTCAGGTGCATTGGGTCCTCGGCCGGACGCCATCTGGCGGAGGCGAACCCGATATACGTAACGATCAGGAACGAGCCGATGACAATAGCGAAGGTAACCGCGTTGAAATGATTCATCTCGGCACGATTCCGCGGTTCCGGGACTTGCTCCTCAGCAGCAAGTAGCAGATCCAGCACAAGACAGCGGACACGGGCACCCAGATGAGCTGGTACCAGTAAAAGAAGGGAAAGGGACCGAGCTTCGGCGCGGGCCGAGCGTAGATGGGGACCCACAGCGTGCCGATGATCGCGACGACGAGCAGGACCGTGACCACGCCCCAGGTGGCCGGGCTCTTGCCCGCAGGAGCGTGCTTGGCCATGGCAGCCTCCCAGAGGACGTAGGTTTCTCGGGCCGTGTTGCGCGCAGCGGGCTGCCTTGCGCCGACATCGCGCGGAAATCGCCCTCGCGGATGTCGTCCTATATTGCCCTATAACGGCCCAGTCAATGCGGCTTTCCGGCATATCGGGCAACGCAGACGTGGCTGTCGCGCCCATGGGCTCGGTGCACTCACCTATCTGGCCCTGAGATCGCGTGTATTTTGTCGTTTGTATACGAAATCCCTGCGAATTTCATCGGGCCCTTAGCGCCTCTTCCGGGAAATGATGCTGGCCCCTTGACGCGCGGGAACCGAGCCTGGATCCACCGGCCATTCTCGGAGGGGTGTTTCTGGCCCGATTTCTGCACGAGGAGTTTTCCCAGGTGAATCGGGGCGTGGTGGCTCTGCCGCCCGCCTTTGCGCGGCCTGTCCATGATCAAAATGGCTGGGGATTGGGGTCGGGGTGGCCGCGGCGGGCCGTTCGTCGGGGCGTGACCGGGGTTTGGGCGGGTCAGGCCGTGGCGGGGGTGGGGCCGCGGGCGGCGGGCCTGGTCGCGGTGTGCAGGGCGAGGCAGGCTTCTTCGGCGTACCAGCCGGCGATGCCGCGCAGGGTCAGGTCGCCGCGGCCGGTTCGTGCGGTGCTGGCGGGCACGTTGATCAGGTCGCGGCGGAGGGTGGCGCCGCGGGCTTTGGCGTGAAACAGCGAGGCCAGCGCCGCGGCGGCGCGCAGGATGTTCTGGGAGATCGCGGCCAGGACCGCCCAGGCGGCGTTGGCGTTGAAGTCGCCTGAGGGCAGGTGGGCCAGGGGCCCGTCGATGATGTCGGCGAAGCCTTGCTCGCAGATGGCGTGGTCACGGTGCTCGGCCTCGGCGTCCAGCATCGGGTGCGGGTTGTCGGTGAAGACCGGGTGGTAGCGGTAAGTGATCTCATCGGGCATGCCTGGCAGCATCTCCTGGCCCTGGCCGGCCTTCGGGTTGAGGCGCCGGACCCGCCGGACGATCATCCGGGCGGTGATGGTGCGCGCCGTGTCCGAGGTGAACGCGGTGTAGCCGGTCTCGGCGACCTCGGCGTCGGAGATCCATGCCTTCTCGTCTTCGTCCCAGATCGCGCGCGGGTACCTGATCGTGACCCACGCGTCATCAGGGATTCCGGCGATGCGGCGGCGCACCTTCGGGTCCATCCGCATCGTGACCGGGAAGCAGGCGCCCAGATCCCGGCAGGCCTTGACGGCCTTGCCGTTGTAATAGGAGGAGTCCATCCGGACGACCAGGTCGCCGGTGACGCCGGCGTCGCGGGCGGTGCCGATCTGCTCGCGCAGGAACGACGCCGCGCCGCGGGTGCAGTTCGCTGACCCGCCGCGCAGCCGGACCCCGGAGATCAGGGGCGCGCCGGTGCGGGTGGACAGGGCCGAGGCCAGCAGGTTCAGGCCGCGGACGGTGACGACCTTGCCCTGGATCTTGGTGGCGCCGAACGCGGCGCCCTGTTTGGTCACCCCGTAGACGCGGCGCTGGCAGGCGTCGATGTCGAGGTAGGCCAGCACGTCCTTGCCGGGCAGCACAGGAGCACGGGCGGCCAGGCCGGCCAGCAGCCGCCGGTGCACCGCGTCCAGCTGGCGGACGTTGCCGTGGCCGAACGCGCGCAGGAAGCTGCCGGGCGTCGAGGGCGCCCGGACCTCGGCGAACACGTGGTGCAGGCCGCCGTCGCGCAGCACGTTCATGTCATCGATGGAGTCGGCGCCCATCAGCATCCCGGTGACCAGGCAGCCGATCTTCAGCGGCGTGCTCGCGGCCTGGGGGCCGGCGACGCGGACGTGGCCGGCCGCGAGGCGGTCCAGCCCGGCCGCATCAGCGAGCCGCATCGCCGGCTCCACGCCGGCGGCCGCGAGCAGATTTTCGTTGTCGAACACCAAATGCGTCTTCTGGGCCGCGTGCCGGAAATACACTTGCCAAGTGCCCTCTCGACTTGGGGGATCGAGGCGTTATCAACCTGTATCATCCCAGGTCAGAGGGTACTTTCGTGAGCAAGTTCCCTAATTGAGGCCAAAATTGCCGGTGGATCCAGGCTCAGCCTTCCCGCCGCCAGTCCGGTTACCCGCCGGATGGTGCGGTCCAGCTTCCTCTCTTGCCTCGCGGACCCTTGTAACGTGCCCGACGGGCACAAGGCTGCCTAGAGGCTGAAGTCCGGCCGGAGGCCCGAACGTCCTGTGGACAGCAGCGGCGCCGCTGTGTCGCCAGATCAGGTCAAGATGGGGAGCTACGGTGAGAGTACATATCGGCCCGGCCGCGGGCTAGAGCTTTGGGTCCGGGACCGCGCGGGAGGCGCCGCGGCACGCCGCCCGGCAAGCGGCCCCGATGGGAGGAGTTTCCGATGGTAACTGCCGTGCTTGTGCTCGATATGCTTACCGACTTCACCAGCGGTAAGCTCGCCAACCCCGCTGCCGGGCAGATCATCGAACCCATCGCCGCGCTCACCCGGGCGGCCCGCGAACGTGACGACTGGCTGGTCATCTACGGGAACGACGCGCATCGTCCCGGCGACTTCGAGCTGGCCGTCTTCGGCGAGCATGCCATGGCCGGCAGCCCGGGAGCGGCTGTCATCGACCAGCTGGCCCCGCAGCCCGGCGACCTGATCGTCCCGAAGCGCTACTACTCCGCCTTCACCCAGACAGATCTCGATGCCACCTGCCGGGTGCACGGCATCAGCCTTGTGGTGACCGGGCAGCACACGGACTGCTGCTGCCGGCATACCAGCTACGACGCCTTCGCGTGCGGCATCAAGGTGACCGTCGTCAGCGACGCCACTGCTGTTTACGAGCCGTTCACCGCCGGCCGCTACCAGCAGGCCCAAGACGACGCGCTGCACTACCTGCGCACCTACTACGGCGCCGAGGTCACCAGCACCGCTGCGCTTGTATAGCTGTCAGCCGCCTCCCGGCCACACTCGTCCCAGCAGGCCTCCTGCAGGCTCACGCCCGCGGGAGCCTGCTCAGCCCGCGGCCTGGCCTGCCGCCGGAAGGGCGGAGCTTCAGGACCGGCAAGGTCCGGTCAGCACCCCGCACACAGGCAGGAGCCGACGGCTTCCTGCCACCCGCTCGCGCCGGCCAGGTGCCGTCACCATGAAGTCGGGCCGGAATGAAGTGCCAGGCCGTGTTTCAGGCCGTTGCGGATGTCTGGCCCTGGCTGGTCCCGGCCTGGGTGCGGGCCAGTGGCGGGGCGCGTGACAGGCTGAGCGGTGGGCCTGCCGGTCCTAGTCCGGCGGCGAGTTTCCTCCTGCCAGGTGGCGATGGTGAGCGATCATGTGATCGAGGTGCGGCGGCTGCGCAGGTCTTACGGCGGGGTTGAGCGCCTGCGCGGGATCAGCTTCAGCGTGGAGCGCGGCGAGATCTTCGGTTTCCTGGGCACGAACGGGGCGGGGAAGACCACGACGATCGAGATCTTGGAGGGCTACCGGGCCCGCGACGGCGGGGAGGTGTCAGTGCTCGGCACTGACCCGGCGCGCGGCGGGCGGGACTGGCGCAACCGTATCGGGCTGGTGCTCCAGGAATCCGAGCTCAACCCCGTCTATACGGTCCGGGAAACGGTCGCGATGTTCTCGCGGTACTTCAGGCGGCCGACCGATCTGGACGCGACGATTACGTCCGCTGGGCTGGCGGACAAGGCAGGCGAGCGCGTCGGGCGCCTGTCTGGCGGTGAGAGGCGCCGGGTGGACGTGGCCATCGGCCTGGTCGGCGATCCTGACGTGCTGTTTCTCGACGAGCCGACCACGGGGCTTGACCCGGCGGCGCGCCGGGGCATGTGGGCGCTGATCGAAGGGCTCCGCCGTGCGGGCAAGACGGTGTTCCTGACCACCCATTACATGGAGGAGGCCCAGCGCCTGGCGGACCGGATCGTGATCTTGCAGGCCGGCGCGATCGCGGCTGAGGGTACCGCCGAACAGCTCAGCCTGGCGCTGGGCCACGCGACCAGGATCAGCTTCCTCGCGCCGCCGCGGATCGGCCCGGCGCAGGTATCGGCGGCCGTGGGTACCCGTGTTGAGCAAGATGGCCGGCGGCTGGGCTTTCGCAGCGACCAGGCCCAGCGCGACCTGACCGCGCTGCTGCGCTGGGCCCAGGAGGACGGCGTCGAGCTCAGCGACATCCGGGTGTCTCCGCCGACCCTCGATGACGTCTTCGTCCAGCTGGCGGTATCCGCCGGCGATTCCCCGGACGACAGCTCATGAGCGACGCGGCTCTGGCCGCCGCGCAAGCCCGCTACGCGCTGAAAGGCTTCCTGCGGGAACCGCGGGCATTCATCTTCACCGTGATCATGCCGTTGTTCTTGCTGGTGATCCTCAACGGCATCTTCCATGGGCCGTCGTCGTTCCTCCGCCTGCGGGTCCCGTTCGCGGTTTACTACACCCCGGCGATCATCTCCTACCAGATCATGCTCGCCGGGTACAGCTCGCTGCTGATAGCGGTCACCACCGAACGCGAGCGCGGGATGCTCAAGCGGCTGCGGGGAACGCCCATGCCGAGCTGGGTCTTCCTGGCCGGGGAGATCGTCCGGACGACCATCGTGGTCGCGGTCACGGTCGTGGTGCTGGTCGCGGTCGGCAGCGGCGTGTACCACGTGCCCATCGGGGCCCGCACGGTGATCGGCCTGGCCGTGTACACGGTGACCGGGACCGCCTGCATGTGCGCGCTCGGCCTGGCCAGCACCCGCGTATGCGCCACCACCGACGCCGCATCGGTGGCCGGGCCGTTCATCACATTGATCCTCGGCTTCATCTCCGGCGTGTTCATCCCGGTATCCATGATGCCGGCCTGGCTGCTGGATGCGGGCAAGCTCTTCCCCCTCGAACACCTGGCCCGGGGCCTCCAGCAGGCCTTCGCCGTCCCCGGCTCGACCGGCATTACCGCGATCGATCTGGCCGCGCTTACGGCATGGGGCGCCGCCGGGCTCGTGACCGCCCTCGCCAGCTTCCGATGGGAGCCACACGACAACTGGTGAGCGCTATATCCCCGCCCGCCGCGCCCGCCGTCCGGCACGGGCTAATCAGCGAACGCGAGGCGCGATTTCTTTCTGGCTGTTATGGCGGGCTTGACCTGCCGTTGCCCGGCAAGCCGACCCGCGTGGCTGGCCGCGTGCAACCAGGTCTTGGCCACGTCGACGACCAGGACGCCGAACCCCGCGTGTGCGTGCCCAGCCCAGGGCGGCCGCCAGGATCGAGATCAGCGCAGCCGTCGATGACCAGCAGGCCAAGGGTGCGCACCCGCGCGAGCACGGCGCGCAGCGGCGGCGGTTCCCGCAGGAAGAATTCGCCCGGCCGGTACGGCAGCACCGCGGGGACCAGCACCGTCCATTCGGCCTGGACGGCAGAGAAGGCGGCATCCCCGGCGGTCACGGCGGCCGCCCGTGCGCCGCCGCAACGCAGGTAGCAGACATCGGCCGCCGCGAAGACCTCCCGGCGGCCATCGGTCATCCCCACCCTGACAGGATGACCCGCGATAGACCGGCCATAAACGAATCGGCGGCCCATCGGATCGCATTCTCATGGCCGCATGCCGCGCGCTGACCAGCCTGCCTTGCCGGGCTTGTCACGGCACGCGTTCATGGCGGCCGCCCGACCCAGCTGGCAGCAATTGCCGGCGTGCTGGGCTGGCGCGGCGGCTGCGGTTAAGGTCAGCGCATGCGGCGCATCCGCGCGGTGCTGATCGACATCGACGGCGTCCTGACCGTCTCGTGGAAACCACTGCCCGGGGCGGTCGCGGCCCTGCACCGGCTGCGCGCGGCCGCGGTCCCGCTGGCCCTGGTCACCAACACCACCTCCCGCACCCGGGCATCGATCGCCGATACGCTGGCCGAGGCCGGCTTCCCGGTCACCGCGGGCGACATTCTCACCGCGCCGGTCCTCGCCGCCGCCTACCTGCACGACCGCTACCCCGGCGCCCGGTGCCTGCTGCTCAACAGCGGGGACATCACCCAGGACCTGGCCGGGCTCACCCTGGCCCGCCCCGGCGAGCGTGCGCCGGTGGACGTGGTGCTGGTCGGCGGGGCCGGCCCGGAGTTCAGCTACCAGGCCCTCAACCAGGCCTTCGGCCACCTGCAGCGCGGAGCCAGGCTGGTCGCCATGCACCGCGGCCTGTACTGGCGCACCAGCGAAGGCCTGCAACTCGACACCGGCGCGTTCCTCGCCGGCCTGGAACAGGCGGCAGCCACCCAGGCCGAAGTAATAGGCAAGCCCGCCGCGGCGTTCTTCGCCACCGCGCTGGCCCACCTTGGCGCCGGCCCCGCCGGCACCGTCATGGTGGGCGATGACATCGAAACCGACGTGCTCGCCGCCCAGCGCCAAGGGCTCACCGGGGTGCTGGTCAAGACCGGCAAGTACCTGCCGCGCACGCACCGCACCGCCAGCGGCACCCCCGACCACGTCCTGGACTCCTTCGCCGGCCTGCCCGCCCTGCTGGAGCAACTGCAATGAGCGCCGGGAGCGCTGCCCGGACCCGGGTCCGGATGAGTCCTGCGACGGCGGCAGCGTGGTCTTCGAGGTCCGCCACCAGCGGACCCGAAGGCTCGGGCCCCTTCGCCAGCCATCGCCACACGATCCGGCTCACGCTCTTGCCGGCGGCTCCGTAAGCGCATGCCCTGCGGCCAGCATCATCTGACCCATTGACGGTGGACGCGGGGGACGCCGCCGGAGCGGACCACGAGCGGACCGCACATGCCAGATGGTGCGCGTCCGGTCAGGCGCGATGTGACTGTCTCGCGCCCGAGGTGTCGCCCGGCCGGCCGACGGTATCACGCCCAGTAACAGAAGACTTCGAGCGTGTCACGTTCTGTGGTCAGCTCCGCAGCCCCGCGGGCGGTGTCGCCGCGCATCGGCGGCCACCATGATCACCGGCCGCGACATATCTTGGATCTATGGACGTGCAGACACATGAGGACGTCGCCGCCGCGGCGGCCGCGCATCGCGAACTGGGTCATGAATACGACGGTGCCCTGGCCGAGGGGCTGGTCGAACGGATCAGCTCGGAGATCGACAACCAGGTAGACGCCCGGCTGGCGCAGCGTGGCATCCAGCCCGCCCTCCAGCCCAGCCGGGCTGCATGGGCCAACGTCGCCATGGGCCTGGGCTCCGTCGGGCTCGGTATCGGCGCCACGGCGGTGACGCTGCATTCCTTGTCCACCACCGGCACCGTACCCAAGGCAGTAGTCGACCTGGGCCCATTCCATGCATCCGTGATGTCAGCCACCACTTCGATCACCACCGCCCAGGTGGTCCTTGTCGTACTGATCTGGGTCGTCATCGCGGTCGTCAACATCGCCTACGCCCGCCGCCGTCCAGGTCGTCCTTAGGTTGTCATCGCCTTTCTGGAGTTGGATGCAGCCGCGGTCCCTGCGGATCCCGCTGTCCACGTGCGGGCGATTACGGCAGAACTCTCCTGGTCTCCGGTCCCACGGAGGCGCGATTAGGCCCTCGTGGCAACAGCACGAGTGTGTCGATCGGGCGATCATCACGATTTGGCCGTTTCCCGACTGAGTTCAGCGGTATCCGCGCTCCTGGCAGCACACTAAGTTAGGTAACCCTCGCAAGATGCCAGGCCGAATCGCTCATAATGCGGCGTTCTGCG
>CAWDEB010000033.1:0-451921 GCA_963801155.1 uncultured Actinomycetes bacterium | reverse complement strand
GCATGCCACCGACAAAACGCGCCGGGTTGCGCTACGGCGCTACGGCACGGCCACCCATCCTCGCCGTTGAGACCTGCCATAGCGACTCAGACGTCCCATTACGAACATCTGGCCGCCCGCCGAGTTACCCGTATACCCGAGCTGGGTCTCCTGCTCTGGCCGAAAGTGAACGCGCAGGCCGATCCGTCCCAGGGATAACGGCTGGTCCCGGTAGCATGCGGCTTACGGGCTGTGCGCCGCGGCTGGGCCGTCCCGGTAGGGGGCCAGGAATGCGGTCAGCGCGGCCAGCATCTCCTCGGGAGCCTCCTCGGGGCAGTAGTGGCCGCTGCCGGGAATGACCACGCTCTGCACGTCGTCCGCGGCGAGTTTCATCGTGTTCGCGGCCCCTTCACCGATGCCTTCCGCTCCGCCGATCGCCAGGACGGGCAGGGTCAGTCGGCGAGTCTTGCGCCGCTCGTTCTGCGCGATGGTGGTGTCGAGCGCGCGGTAGGCCGCGAAGCTGCCGCGCAGGGCGTCGGGGTCGGCGGCCAGGGCGTCGATGTAATACCCGACGGCATAGTCGGGCAGTGTCTTCGCGGCCTTGGCGAACTGGAACCCGAAATACACGTCTTCCCGTCCCTGGACAAGCCGTTCGTTCACCTCGGCGAGGCGATTGAAGGCGAAGTGCCACAGCCGGTCGTTGGCCTGGGTGCTGCCGAACAGGGGCGGCGAGGGAGATACACCCGGCATGGCGGCCTCGGCGACGGCCAGGCCGGTCACATCCCCTGGGGGTTTACCCTGGGTGTTTACCCTGGCCGGACCCTGGCCGGGTGCCCGGGTCTGAGCGAGCCTGCGGCTGCGCGACGGGGATACCGCCGTGCTCGCCGAATATGACCGTCATGGCCGGGTCATCGGCGGCGATCCGGAGCAGATGATGGACGTCGCCGCGGCCGCCCCGGCGACCTGATCACGAGCACCGCACTCTGAGTGACAGTGTCCCGGGTGACTGCATCGGCCAGCCGGGCGATGTTGCGGCCTTGACCAGCTTGGTGGACTCCAGCAGCTCTCGCGGAAAGGCGATGTTGGCGACCCACGCCGAGACCCCGTAAAAGCCGTAAAGCTCATGGTTGAGCACGGCCGCCTGCCGCAAGTCGGCGGGGACAAGCCCGGTATCACCGAGGATTCCCCGGAATACCGGCTGATCCGGCCCCGGCGGCGGCTCGTCTCGCAGCGCTCGTGTCTTGACCATCTTCGTCAGCCGAAGATCTCGTCCATGACCTCCGCGCCCCGGGTCAGGGCGGCCACGATGTAAACACGCTCAGTCGTGGCGGGCTGGTTGTGCCCGGCCAGCAGCGCGATCGCCTCCACCGGCACGCCATGAGCCGACAGCAGCGACACGAACGTATGCCGCAACTCCCTCGGCACCCAAGGGCTGCCAAGCCCGGCTGCCTCGGTGATCACCCGGAACTGCCGCCGCACATTGTGATCATCCAGCGGCGTCCCCACAGTCGACGCGAACACCAGCCCACGGTCCTGCCACAGCGGCCCCGCCGCGAGGCGGTCCTCCGCCTGCCGCGCAGGGCGTCAACCTGTGCTTACCCAGGTTGGAGGTTGTTCATAGTGCCCGTGGGTGGCCGCTGGTGACCGCAGTTTTCCGCTCGTTCTGGCGCGCGGATGGCACGGCACTGGCAGTCCGTGCTGAGATATCCGCGCTAACGATACCCCGCGATCATCAGGACAATGATCACGGCAACCGCAACCGCCGAAGGTATCAAGATCACCGCAAGGATGTGCTCGAGGACCCAGTCCTGGCGTGCTATCCGTTGCCGGTCCTTCAACGTCATCCTGGGCTGGGGCGGATGATAGCCAGGAGGAGGATCGTGCAGGTAGAGCCCTCGGCGGCCCCGGCCGAGGCGGTCTCCTGGGTCCCTTCGCGGGCCACCAATCCAAACCATCACGCCTCCTGCCGCCCCTCTGGGGCAGTGTAGCGCCGTGGCGGTGACCTTTCGCACGGCGATCGGCGCACTCGGCGCGAGCGTGACGGCCTGGCCCTGCTCGTGTGGCACGGCGCGCGAGGTGTTCACCTTTGGGGTTGAGCTGGCCGTATGCGGGGTGAGCGGGGTGCTGCCCACAGGTTAAGCGGGCTGCGCCCACACGTGCGGCGGCTGGATCTGGGTCAGCGGTTCCATCGGGGGTCGTTGTCGGCGATTTCCTGGCTGAGGGTTTCCAGCTCGGCGACTAGCGCGCGGAGCCGCCGCTGGTTGTCGAACCAGGGCTGGTAGTTGGCGAGCTGGTCGTCGGTGAGGATGCGGGTGACGGTTTTCCCGTTTATCTTGCGGGTCCACTGGTGGTAGGGGCCGTGCAGGCGGGGCGGGTCGGCGTGGCAGCGGCAGCCGGGGTGGCCGCAGCGGGTCATCCGCTCGGTGAGGGTGCCGGGCAGCGCAAAGCCGACGGCGGCCAGGCCGGCCGCGATGCGGGCGGCGCGGGCCTGCTGGGCCGGGGTGGGCGGCACGCCGTTATTGTCGCAGCCAGGGTCCCCCATCTCACGCATTACATACAGTATAAGAATTGTATGGCCGCCGTTGATGTGGCCGGGTACGTCGCGTGCTGGCAACCGGTGTCGGTGCCGCCGCAGGCGGCGTGCTTTGCCCGGTCAGTGGTGGAGCTGGCGGTGCCGCTGACGCGGGCGCGGGCGAATGCCCTGCTGTGGGCGGCGGCCCGGCTGGCGGCCTACGCCGTCCCGCTCGGCCTGGACCCGGTGCCGGAGGTGCTGCTGCACCCGTCGGTGATCGAGCGGTTCGCGGTCAGCGCGCCGGGCCTGTCCGGCTCGGCGCGCCGCACGCTGCGGACCAACCTGCGGTTCATCGCCCGGCGGGTAGTCCCGGCGCTGGCGCCCGTGGATGCGCCGCTGCCCCGGGAGCGGGCCAAGGCCCCCTACAGCGCGGCGGAGATCGCCGGGTACCTGGCGCTAGCCGGCGCGCAGCCCACGGTGCCGCGGCGGATGCGCGCGGCCGGGCTGGTCTGCCTGGGCGCCGGCGCCGGGCTGGCCGGCGCGGACTTGCGCGCGGTACGCGGCACCGACGTGATCTGCCGGTCCGGCGGCGTGATCGTGCAGGTGCGAGGCAGAAGGCCGCGGGCGGTACCGGTGCTGGCCCGCTATCACGAACCGCTGCTGGCCGCCGCGGCGTTCGCCGGGACCGCCCTGATCAGCGGCGGGACCGAGCCCGGGCGGAAGAACATCACCACCCCGCTGACCCGGTCGCTGTCCGGCGGGGGCGGGCTGCCCCGGCTGGAGGTCTCCCGGCTGCGGATGACCTGGCTGCATGACTGCGCGCAGCTGCTCGGGCTGGCCACGTTCATGCACGCCGCGGGGATCACCTGCTCGCAGCGGCTCGGCGACCTGCTCACCACCCTGGACCCGGCCGATGAGGCCACCGCGGTCTGGCTGCTCGGAGCGGCGCGGTGAGCGCCCCGGCGGCGCTGGCGGACCTGGAAGACGTCATCGACGCCTCCGGCGCCGCGCCGCGGATCGAGGCGCGGCTGCCGATCGGGGTGCGCCACCGGCAGCTGCGCGTCCGCACCCTGCTGGCCGGAATGCTGCTATCCCAGGCCGATCAGCGGCCCGCGCACCTGACCCGGGTCCGCGACGCGCTGATCGCCCTGCCCGCCGCCGACCAGGTGCGGCTCGGCGTGCTCGAAGACTGGAAGGCCGGCCCGCACCAGCTCACCTACCGGCAGACCGAGCGCACCTTCGGCCTGGTCACCGGCGCGCTGGCCAAAGACCAGCCCGACGGGACACCCTCGCAGATCCTCGCGACGATCTGCGACGACCTGCTGGAGGCCAGCATCCCCGGCGAATACAAGCAGGCCAGCAGCGCGCTGGCGGTGGACTGGAGCGACGTGGAGACCTTCTCCCGCCCCCCGCCGCACGGCACCAGCGACTGCGCCGACCCCGAGGCGTCCTGGGGGCACCGCGCCGGCGGCGGCCCCGGCCAGGACAGCGAGCTGTTCTTCGGCTACTTCCTGTCGGCCGGCACCATGGTGCGCGAGGAGCACGGCCCGCCGGTCCCCGAGCTGGCCCGCCGGATGACCGTGTGCTCCTGCCACGCCGACCCGGCCCGCGCCCTGGTCCCGGTGCTGACCGGGATGCCCGGCGACGGCATCCCGCTCGGCGACATCCTGGCCGACTCCGGCTACGCCCACCGCGACGCCGAAGCCTGGGCCATCCCGCTCCGCCAGGCCGGAGCCCAGCTCATCCAGGACCTGCACCCATCGGCCGCGGCCCCAAGGGCACCCACGAAGGCGCCATCATCGCCAACGGATGTCCGTACTGCCCGCCAAGACGCTCCGGACGCAATCAGCCACGTCAGCTTCTCCGCTGAAATCAGCCTCGATGACGGCGATCCCGGTATCCGCAAGCGCCGAGTTCAGGCCAGGGTCGCCCAGCGGAGGCGCACGCCGCAGGATGTCAGCCAATGAACGCCGCAGTGTCAAGTAAAGAACGCCCAGACTTGCGATTCCATAGCGAGTTATCCAGCTCATCAGGTAACCTGGTAAGACACGATGAAGTAATGGGCAGTAAATACATGACAACTAGTCGGCCCGGCGGTACCGTGACGGTCGTGGCCAGCCCTGAAAAACGCCGGGCCCTGCGAGCCCAGGGAGCCCTCAATCCGGCACCGGAGACGGTGCTCGCCGACCCGTTCCGTTCGCATCCGGAGTTCTTCGACGCCGAGGACCGGCTCCAGGTCCGCTATGAGATGCTGCGGGGCCCGGCGCAGGGCGAGATGAGCGTGGTGGAAGCGTGCCGGCTGTTCGGGGTGAGCCGCCAGACCTTCTACACCTTGAGGCGGGCCTTCGAGGCGCGCGGCATCGCCGGGCTGGCCGAGGGCAAGCGCGGCCGCAAGGGCCCGGTCAAGGCCTCCGTCGAGGTGGCCGAGTTCGTGCGCGACGCCAAGGCGCACGACCCCGCCGCGTCGGGCGCACAGCTGGCCCGCATGGTGGGCGACCGTTTCGGCATCAGCCTGCACCGGCGCACCATCGAGCGGCTCCTGGTGCCCAAAAGTGACCGGTGACCGGGGCGTGCGAGGGCCGCGCGCGGCGCCCTGGCGAGCTCTCTACGAGGAGCTTCGCGCCAGCGCCCTGCGCGGCGCGCTCCCCGACGACGAAAACGCCCGGCGCATGGCCCGGTTCGGGATCGCGGGCCTGGCCTCGGCCCGCCCGGCCTGGCGGGTCGTGGCCCGTCAGGCGCCGGAGCCGCGATGGACCGGCGGTGACCCCCGCCTCGCCGCGCTGGACGCTGCCTACGCACTGGTAACGCAAACACCGTGATGAGGGGAGACAAGCGATGAGAGTGGCCCTGTATGCCCGGGTGTCGACCGAGCGCCAGGAACGGGAACGGACGATCGGCTCCCAGGTCGAGGCGCTCCAGGCCAGAGCTGCCGCCGAGGGGTGGGTCGTCGAGTTGTCATGTGCTGACGACGGCTACTCCGGAGCCCGCCTCGACCGGCCGGGGCTCGACCAGGTACGCGACGCCGCGGCCGCAGGCCGCATCGACGCGGTCGTCGCGCTTTGCCCCGACCGCCTGGCCCGCAACTACGTGCACCAGGCGCTCGTGCTCGAAGAACTCGCCCGCTTCGGCGTGCCGGTCATCTTCTTGGAGGGAGGCCACTCCGATGACCCCCAGGGGCGGCTGCTCGCGCAGATCCAGGCGGCGGTGGCCGAGTTCGAGCGCACGAAGATCGTCGACCGGAACCGCCGCGGCAAGCTCTGGCGGGCCCGCCAGGGAGAGGTGGTCTCCGGCGCCGTCCCCTACGCCTACCGCAAGGTCCGCGTGGCCGCCGGACAGCCCGGCCGGGTCGAGGTCTGCGAACAGGAGGCCGCCGTCGTGCGCCAGGCCTTCGACTGGCACGCCAATGACGGGCTATCGATCCGGCAGATCGCCATCCGCCTCATCGAGGCGCAGATCCCCAGCCCCAGGGGCAACAAGATCTGGCACCCTGCGACCGTCGACGCGCTGCTGCGCCAGGAAGCCTACGCCGGCACCCTCTACTACAACCGCCGCATCACCCGTGCCGACGGGCCCCGCCTGCCCCGGCACTCCGCCGAGCACCAGCCGCTCACCCAGAGCCGGCCGCGCGAGGAGTGGATCGGCATCGCAGTGCCGCCCCTGGTGGACCTCGACACCTGGTCCCGTTCGCAAGCGCAGCACAGCCGCAACGCCCGCTTCAGCCCGCGCCATGTCGGCCCCGAACGCTACCTGCTGCGTCATCTGGTCCACTGCGACGAGTGCGGGCAGGTACGCCAGGCACACCGAAGAGCCAAGGAGAACGGGGAATACCGCTACTACCGCTGCACCACGGCGCTGCCGATGCACCTGCGGGCCGAGAAGCTGCGCTGCTCACAACCCTCCGCCCGCGCCGACGAGCTCGACGAGCTCGTCTGGAACGAGGTCGTCCGCCACCTCGACAACCCTGAGCTCATCCTGCGCTCCTGCGCCACGCCGGCGGCCAGCACGCTGACAGCCGACGCCACCCGCCAGCTCACCGACCTGCGCTCCCAGCAAGCCCGGCTCATCGACGCCTGCCAGGCAGGAGTGATCTCGCTGCGCGACCTCGAAGCACGCCGAAGGCCGGTCACCGACCGCATCACCGAACTCGAGCAGATCACCAGGCAGGCCGAGCGCCAGCGCACCAGCAAAGCCGAACTCCAACAGCGCATCGACGCCTTCGCCAGCCAGATCGCCGACGGGCTCGCCACGATGGACTTCAACCGGCGCCAGCAGCTCGTCCGCACCGTGATCGACAAGGTCATCGTGTCCGAGTCACGCGTCGAGATCCTCTTCAACATCCCGCTCCCCGGCGCGCCCAAGGAGGGACGAAGTTCCGCCACCCGAGTGAACCAATTGCGTCCACAACGCCAAAACCCGCCAGAAACACGACTACCCCTCAGCCGCGCACCGCCGGTCCTACGCCCGCCGCACCGGCGCCGAGCGGACCTTCGCCACCGCCAAGGACCCCGCCAGCAACAACATCGCCCGCGGCTGGTGCCGGCTCATGGGCCTGGCACCGCTCATGCTCTGGCTCGCCCGCTGCTGGCCGTCCGCAACCAGCGCATTCTCACCACCTGGACCGCGGACCCGGCTTCAGCCCAGAACACGCCAGCCACAGATGAAAACGTCAGACCTAAACGTGAACATGGTCCCCACTGAAACGTGAAAACCACCTGGCGCGCCCGGCAGGATTCGAACCCGCGACCCGCTGCTTAGAAGGCAGCTGCTCTGTCCGACTGAGCTACGGGCGCCCGGAGATAAGTGTGGCCGACGAAGGTCACGCCTCGGCCACGTACGGGTCGCAGTGTGTCGCGACCTCCACCCTCCACGGACAGCCCCAGCTTATGAACAAGCCGTCGCCGCCGCATCCGCCGCATCGGCCGCCCGCCCCGGCCCGCCTCGGCCGATGGTCCTAGGCCCCGGGCACAATAGCGTGATGCCCAGCTCATTCACGCTGGCCGCTCGCCATAGGTCTCGCCGCCGGGGTGGCGCTCGACGCGCTGCTCGGCGACCCCCGCCGCTGTCACCCGGTGGCCGCGTTCGGCCGGGCCGCCGCCGCGCTCGAGGCCCGCGACTACGCCGATTCCCGGCTGCGCGGCGCCGCGCACGCCGCCGCCTGCGTCCTGGCCGTAGCCGCCCCGGCCGCGCTCCTGCACCGCCGTACGCGAGGCCGGCCGCTGTCGGAGGTGGCCGCGGCCGCGCTCGCGGTGTGGGCCGTCACCGGTGCCCGTTCGCTACATCATGAGGCCGAACGGGCCATGGTTGCTCTGGCCGGCCACGACCTTCCCGCCGCGCGGCGGGTCCTGCCCAGCCTGTGCGGCCGCGACCCGGCCGGCCTGGACGCCGCCGACATAACGCGGGCCGTGATCGAGTCCGTGGCGGAGAACACCTCCGACGCGGTGGTGGCCCCGCTGCTGTGGGGCGCGGTAGCCGGGCTGCCCGGGCTGGCCGCCTACCGCGCGGTCAACACGCTCGACGCGATGGTGGGCTACCGCTCGCCCCGTTACCTGCGCTACGGCTGGGCCTCGGCCCGCCTGGACGACGCGGCCAACTGGATCCCGGCGCGCGTCACGGCCGCGCTCACGGTCGCGTGCGCCCCCGTCGCCTCGGCGACCGCGAAGACACAAATGGCCCCCCTGCCGGGGACGTCCGCCCAGAGTCCGCCGACAGGGGGACATCTTGGGGCCAGGCCGGTCCGCGGGTCCGCGGCGGCGCTGCGGGCCGTGCTGCGGGATGGCCCGCGCCACCCCAGCCCGAACGCCGGGAGGTGCGAAGCGGCCTTCGCCGGGGCGCTCGGCCTCCGCTTGGGCGGGACCAACGTCTACGGCGGCGTCGCCGAGGTCCGCCCGGGGCTGGGCGAGGGAAGCGCCCCGGAACCGGACGACATCCGCCGCGCGGTCCTGCTCTCGCGGGCCGTCACCGTGGCCGCGACCGGCCTGGCCGTCCTTATCGCGCTCTATTTCCCCGCTCGCCTCCGGGCGCTCCTGGCCCGCCGCCTTCCCTCGTCGCTTCGCACCTAGGGTGGGTTTGGGGGGACCAAACACAGTCCAGGCGACGGCGCGCCCTTTGGCTCGCGGGGCCCTTAGGCGCGGCGGACGAAGAAGCCGATCAGCCAGAGGACGAGCGCCGCGATGGCGACCCACCACAGGACGTGCAGGGCGAATCCCGCGCCGGCGATGATCAGGATGATCAGTAGGGCCAGCAACATGAGCATCATCTCGGGTCTCCTCACTTAGCCTTTAGACGCCCCTACAGCTACCCCGCTGGACCGGTTCAAACATGACCGTCAGTAGCCTGCCATCGTGCGAGGGGCGCTGCTGGTGGCGGGGACCGGATCGGACGCGGGCAAGAGCGCGCTGGTCGCGGGCCTGTGCCGGTGGCTGGCCCGGCAGGGTGTCTCGGTGGCCCCGTTCAAGGCGCAGAACATGTCGCTGAACTCTTTCGTGACCGCCGAAGGCGCGGAGATCGGGCGGGCCCAGGCCATGCAGGCGGCTGCGGCCGGGATCGAGCCGACGGCGGACATGAACCCTGTGCTGCTCAAACCGGGCAGCGACCGGCGCAGCCAGGTAGTCGTCCTCGGCCAGCCCGAGGCCGAAGCCGATGCGGTGGGCTACCGCGCGCACGCGCCCCGGCTACGCCAGATCGCGCTGGCCAGCCTGGCCCGGCTGCGGGCCCGCTACGACGTGGTGATCTGCGAGGGCGCGGGCAGCCCGGCGGAAATCAACCTGCGGGATACCGACGTGGCCAACATGAGCCTGGCCCGGGCCGCGGACCTGCCGGTCATCGTGGTCGGGGACATCGACCGTGGCGGCGTGTTCGCCGGCCTGGTCGGCACGCTCGCCCTACTGTCGCCCGAGGACCAGGCGCTCGTGTCGGGCTTCGTGATCAACAAGTTCCGCGGCGCGCCGGAATTGCTGGACAGCGGGCTGAGCCTCCTCCGGGAGCTCACCGGTCGGCCGGTGTACGGCGTGCTGCCCTGGCGGGACGGCCTGTGGCTGGACGCGGAGGACTCCCTGGCGCTGAGCGGGAGCATGCACCACGGCCCGTTCGGTACAAGAGATTTTCTCCGCGTGGCCGTGGTCAAGCTGCCGCGGATCAGCAATTTCACCGACGCCGACGCCCTCGCCGCCGAGCCCGGGGTGCTGGTCCGGTTCACCGATAGCCCGGCGGAGCTGGCCGACGCGGACCTGGTTGTGCTGCCCGGATCGAGGGCCACTGTGACCGACCTGGCCTGGCTGCGCGAGCGCGGGCTGGCTGGCGCGATCACCGAGCGGGCCCGGGCCGGTCGGCCGGTGCTGGGGATCTGCGGCGGATACCAGATGCTGGCCGACGTGATCGACGACCCGGTGGAATCGCGTCTGGGCCGCCTCGACGGGCTCGGGCTGCTGCCGGTGCGGGTGATCTTCGGGTCGGCCAAGCGGCTCGCCCGGCCCGTCGGCCGGGCGCTCGGAGCGCCGGTGGCCGGGTACGAGATCCACCACGGAATCGCGGAGGTCACCGACCCGGCCGCCGAACCGTTCCTGGACGGCTGCCGCCGCGGCCCGGTGTGGGGGACGAGCTGGCACGGTGTGCTAGAGAACGACGAGTTCAGGAGGGCGTTCCTGGCCGAGGTGGCGGCGCTGGCCGGTCGCGGCTTCACCCCGGCGCCCGGCACCGACTTCGCCGCGGCGCGGCGGGCGCAGCTGGACGTCCTGGGTGACCTGGTGGCCGATCACCTGGACACCGCGGCCCTGAGCGGGCTGATCAGTGGCGGTCCGCCGACCGGGATGCCTTCTCTGGTGGTATCGCTCAGGCACAGTGTTTATTAAGAAGCTCGCGTTATTCAACAACCCCTCCGCACATAGCTTGCGCACCTTCCCCCCTACTGCTGTCCGGCCCACGCGCCTGCCGCTCACGCAGGCCCAGAAGGCCTGCACTCGCGGACCGGTTTTGAATAACGCTCACGGTCGATAGGGTTTGGCCCATGCCCGACAAGGTCCTGTACACCGCGGAGGTCATCTCTACGGGCGATGGCCGCAACGGCCATGTCCTGTCCTCGGATCACCGCCTCGATCTCGACCTCTCGGTGCCGCCCGAACTGGGCGGCCCCGGCGGCGACGGCACCAACCCCGAGCAGCTGTTCGCGGCCGGTTACGCGGCCTGCTTCCACAGCGCGCTGCGGGGCCTGGCCCGCCAGGCGGCCGTGGACGCCAGCCATTCCACGGTGACCGCCCAGGTTGGTGTCGGCCCGGAAGGCGACATGTACGGGCTCCTCGTCACGCTGGTCATCAGCATCCCGAGCCTCGACCAGGCCGCCACGCGCGAACTCGCCGAGGCGGCTCATCAGCGTTGCCCGTACTCCCGGGCCACCCGCGGCAACATCAGCGTCGAGCTGCGCGTCCCGTAGCCAGGCCACCGCCCGGCCCCGGTTGACCCAGCCGCCGCCCCGTCCGGCCCCCGTTGACCCAGCCGCCGCCGCCCCGTCCGGCCCCGTTGACCCAGCCGCCGCCGCCCCGTCCGGCCCCGTTGACCCCCAATACTTTAAGGTTCTAGGGTTCGCGTTATGAACCGACGTTCGGGGTGCGAACCGATCGACCAGGCCACCACGGACGTTCCGTCCGACATGGACGCCTACGCGGTCGGGATCCGCGTCTCGGGACGCAATGCCCAGGACTACCTGGTGAACATTACCGTCGACGGGCTGAGTTACGCTCAGGAGGACGTGTCCGGCCTGCCCGCCGTGATCGAGTTCGATCCCGGGACCCTGGTCCTGACCGCGTTCGGGCGCGTGAACGCGGGCACCATCAGGGGTGATCGGGCCGTGGCCGACCAGTTCCTCAACTCGTTCTTCCGGATCTGACAGGGGCATCTGGCCTATGGACCTCGCCGCTATCGAGGCGGAGCGTGCCCGGCTGCACGCGGAATACATTTCCGGCCACCGGCCGCCGAGCAGCGCGCGCGGGATCCACCACACCGCGCTGCTCAGCTCCGACGTGGAGCGGACCATCCGGTTCTACCAGGAGATCCTGGAGTTCCCACTGACCGAGATCATCGAGAACCGGGACTACCCGGGCTCCAACCATTTCTTCTTCGACGTCGGTAACGGCAACCTGCTGGCCTTCTTCGACTTCCCGGGCCTGGACCTCGGCCCGTACGCGGAAGTCCTGGGCGGCCTGCATCACCTGGCCATCTCGGTGACGCCGGAGAAGTGGGCCCACCTGCGCGGCAAGCTGGACGCGGCCGACGTCGACTACCAGGAGGAAAGCGGCACGTCGCTGTACTTCCGCGACCCAGACGGCGCCCGCCTGGAACTGCTCGCCGACCCCTTGGGCGAGATGTACGGCAGCCACGTCCTCTAGCTCCGTCATGATCACGAAGGATATTCAGTCTGCCGAGCTCAAAAGTCTTCGTGATCTCTCAGTCATGAAAACCCTTATGCGCGCCCGGGGCGCGCTGTACGGGCTGGCCATCGGGGACGCGCCGGGCGGCCCGGCCGGCTCTGTCCGCACTGGCCACCCAGGAGTCGGTGCCGGCCGCGTTCGCGGTACTGGCCGCGGTGCCGGACGATCCCTGGCAGGCGTGCCTGCTGGCCGCCTCGCTGGGCGGCGACTGCGACACGATCGCGGCCATGGTGGGCGCGATGGCTGGAGCCTGCCATGGCCTCGAGGCGTTTCCGCCCGGCGCGCTCGCCGTCATCGATGCGCAGGACCTCGGGCTGACCGCGCTGGCTGATGATCTGTGTGCGTTGCGCTCGTAACTCGGATACATCGGCACATATGTGGCCTAACCGAACCACTGTACACATTTTTGCCAAAGTGTTACCAAAATGGAGCAACTTTGCGTGCCTCTCACACATTTATTCCGTAAGGGCTGAAGTTTGGGCTCGAGTCCACGGGCGGAGAGGGCTAGATCCATGCACAAACTCATAGAGGCTGCATGCCGCCGTACGGCCGGCATCGCAGCGGGGGTAGTACTGATCGGAGGCGTGGCCGGGGGAGTCTTGCTGACGCCCGGCGCGGCATTCGCCGGTACCGCGGTTGGTACGACGACCACGATCTCCACGACAACCAGCGGGACGACGCTCACCGTCGGTGTGTCGGTCACACCGGACAGCGGCACCGCCTTCCCGACCGGCAATGTCCACGTCTTCGGCGCGGGTGGCTGTAACATCACGCTGGCCGAGGTGGGAATGACCAACGTCAGCGGCGGTAGCTGCACCATCTCCGGCCTGTCGGCCGGGACCTACACGCTGAGGGCCTTCTACGGGGGTTCGTCCGGATTCACCGGGTCGGCCAGCGGCCCGGAAACGGTGACGATCGGCAGCGCTCCGGTATTCACCGCGGACAACCCGTCGCTGACCGCGAGGGGCGGCCAACTCTACAGCTACACATTCCACGCCGTGGGTTCGCCCGTAATCCGGTACTCGCTGGGTGCGGGTTCCCCGGGCTGGCTGCAGATCAATCCGTTTACCGGAACGGTCTTTGGCACCGTCCCGTCCTTCGGCGGCTCGTTCGGCTACTCGGTAGTGGCGTCGAACAGCCTCGGATCGGCCACCGCCGGCCCGTTCTGGGTGAAGGTCAATCAGTTCAGTCGTGCCAGGATCAGCACGTACCTGAGCTGCCCGTCCAAGGTGTTCACCGGCCAGCGCGGCAGTTGCACGCTGTGGGTCACCAACCGGGGCTTCGGCTCCGCGCCGAACGTGACCGCGCAGATCGCCCTGCCCTCGCAGCTGCGGGCGAACTACTGCGGTTTCTTCCTCGGCTTCGGCTGCCGGATCGTCGGCAACACCGCGGTGGAGAACCTCGGCACGCTTAGCCCCGGCCAGACCAAGGAGCTGACCGTCTTCTTCACGGCCAAGACCGGCCTCGGCCTGTGGGGCTGGCACCACGGGTTCCGGTTCACGGTCAGGGTCGTCGGCTCCGCCTTCTCGTTCGGCGGTTTCCCGTTCTTCCAGCACGCGGTGAGCTCCTCCACCGCTTACGTGACCATCATCCCGCGGGGCTGGTGGGCGTAACGGGCGTAGCCCCGCACTACTCCGAGGGGGCGCAGGCACCACGCCTGCGCCCCCTCGGCGCGTCGACAAGCAGTCCGAGTACGGCGAGGTGATCCTGCCGCTGACTATTACCGCGTCGAGGCTGCGGCGGGCTGGATGACGCGGTACAAACCGCGGGGGTACTCGTCGAGGTACTGGCGGATCCGGTCGTCCCAGTCTTCGGGCTCGTAGACCGTGACCCGGTCCCGGGCTTTGGGCTCGCCGTCCTTAAGTTGGGTCTGGCGTTCTTGCTCGGTGCGGGCGTTGGCGAAGCAGACGCAGATGGCGTGGTCCAGGTCCAGCCGCTCGCCATACCAGGGCGGGATGACCGTCTCGGGGGTGATCTCGGCGTCGTGGCAGTCCTCAATCGTGCCATCAGGGGCGGGCAGTGGCGGGCTGGCTGGGATGGCGGTGCCGTCGGCCCGATAGAAGGCGAAGGTGCCGTCGCGGGCGGTGGCGATCAGGCAGCCACGCTCGTGGACCAGCATGTGATGGTATTTGCACAGGCTGATCAGGTTGTCCAGGTCGGTGCGGCCGCCGTTGCTCCAGAACTGGATGTGGTGCAGGTCGACGCGGCGGGACTCGCAGCTGGGGAACCGGCATCTGCACTTGTCGCGTTCGCGGGCGGCGCGGCGCAGGGCGGCGTTCGGGCGGCGGCGGCGCCGTCCCAGCCGGAGTATCGAGCCGGTTTCATCGTGCGTCATACAGGACAGGACGGCGGTGCAGGTAAGCATCTGGGCGGTGGTCACGCTGATGGCGGGGCCGTCCTCGACGTGGCGGCGGGCCGGGTCCGCCGGGTCACCCGGCACCCGCGGGGCGGATACCGATGGGGCGAGCACCGCCGTTTCCGCGCCCGCGGCGTCCTCGGCCTGGTCTGCGGGCCTGTCGGCGTCGGCCAGGGCGTCGGTGCCAACGTGTACCACGACCTGGTACACCTCAGGGTCATCGGCGGCGGCGACCTTGTCCGCCAGGAAGGCCTCCGCGATGACCAGCAGAGCGTCGGCCAGGGCGGAGGACGTGGCCACTGTCGGCGGCCCGTCTGGCGGAGTTTCTGTAGCAGGCCCGGCGGCTGGGGGCGCGTCCGCGGCAGGCCCGCCGTCCGGCGGCACCTCACTGCCGGGCGCGCAGGCCGCGGGCGTTTCCGCGGAAACGTCTATCTGCTGGCCGGAGGCCTCCGGGTCGTGCGGGTGCTCCAGGTCTCCCACGGCGGCGCGCAGCGCCTTGAGCAGGACGGCGCCTGGCAGGGGCGGCAGCCGGAACGAGCCCACCAGGGAGCCGTCGTCCTCCAGCCGCCAGGTCAGCCGCTGCTGGATGCGGGCCGTGGTGTCGTCCGCGTGGCTGACGTGGCGGTGGGCGCGGGCGAACCGCTCCAGCTGGTTGCCGGTCATCGGCCCGGCGATCTCGGCCAGGCCCGCGTCGGTGTGCGGGGTGGCGATCCGGGTCAGCGCGCGCACCTTGGCGTAGGACAGTCGGCCCGCGCCGAACTCGGTACGGATGACCGGCAGGTCCCGCAAGGCCCGGGCCACCCGGACGTGCTCGCGGGCGGTGCCGGAGGACATCTGGCACTTCCACGACAGCCACTGGGCGCAACTATTCATCTCCCACGACGCCCAGCCGCGGCGGGCGTCGAAGTCACCGAGCAGGACTAGGAACCGGCAGGTGGCCGCAGTCAGGTGCCCGGCGAGCTCGCAGATCTGAGCCTCCAGCCGCTCCAGCGGCACGGTACCGTCAGGGGACGGGGATGCAGTGCCGCAAGGAGCCGGAGCCAGATCACCGGGAACGGAGCCCGGCACGTCAGGATCGAACATGCATTTGACATTAGCGCCGGGGTCTGACAAATCAGGGATGGTCAGGCCGCGCGGGCAGGACCGGGCCGCGGACGGCCGCTTCCGGCCTACGCCTTGATGCTGAACACCACGGTGATGATCAGCTTCCCCGGGTTCACGATGACCCGGGCGTTGACCGCGACCAGGCTGCGGACGGTCACGGTGACCGTGACCCAGGAACCGGCGGAACCCAGCGACCCGGATGAAGGTGACACCGTCACCTTGGCGTTCGGGCTAGTGATCATGAAGTGGACCGGGCCGCCCACCGCGGTCAGGATGAACGTCCCGCTGGCCGGCTTGCCCTTGGCGGCGGTCAGCACCAGCTCTCTCGGGGCCGCTTGCAGGGTGCCCGGGGTCGGCGGCGGCGGAGAGGGGGAGGGCGAGGGAGAGGGGGAGGGGGAGGGGGACGGCGACCGGGACGGCCCAGCGCCCGGCGAGGACCGGACCGGCGCGGGTGACCGGGACGTGACCAGCGACGTGCTCGAGCCCGCGCCCGGCGTGTCCGTCGCGGCCGCCGACGTGTGCGTCACGGACCCGGGCCGGCGGCTCGGCGTCGATCGCTCTCCGCTCGCCGGGCTCGACGCTGCGCTCGATGCCGCGAAGTCGCCGCCGCCCAGCGCGACGGTCGAGGCCTGGGCCCGGTGCTGGCCGCCCGCGATCAGCAGCACACTGGTCCCGGCCACCACGACCGCGACGGCCACCGCCGCGACGCCGGCTGCCGCCCGGGGATGCCGCCGGACCTCGTGCCACCAGCGCGGCCCGGGCGGGATGATCGGCTTCGGGAAACCCGTCCGGCCGAACGGACCCGCGCGATGTGCCACGCTCACCCGGTGGGCGCGCCCGGTCGGGGTGGTGTCCGCGCACTCCTCGAGCACCCGCTTGCGCAGGCCGGCGGGCGGACTGACCTCCGGCATCGCGCCATCCGCGGGCGGCTCCACGGGCCCGGTCTGGCGCAGGCATTCGTTCCGCGCGACCGCGTTCAGCCAGGAGCCCAGCTGGTCCGGATCGCGGAGCGCTTGTAGCTTGGCGATGGCGATGACAAAGGTGTCCGCCACGGCGTCGGCGGCCTCGGCCGACGGGCGGGGGCCGGGCAGCATGAACCGGCAGTAGGTGTACAGCGGCGCCGCGTAACGGTCGTAGGCCTCGGCGAGCCCGCCCGGGTCACCTGCGACGATGGCCGCGACCAGCTCACGGTCCTGCATGCGGATAACCGTAGTTGGCCACCGCGCGGCGGCGAGCGGGAAAGAGATAACCGGATGGCGGAGAAACGGATAAAAGACAGTTACGGGGCAAAAGGCGCCCAGCTGGACCGGCGCGCTACCACAGCCCCATCCTTATCAATCCCTGTCAACCCCTATCAGCCGGTGACGGGCTCAGTTGTACGCGGCGTCCGGGTCAGGGTGGCGCCGGGGATCCCCGGTGCCGGGCTCGAGCGGGGCCGGAGGACGGAACGGGATCCAGACCTGCACGCTGGTGCCCGCCCCGGCCACGGATTTGAGCATGGCGTGCCCGCCGTGCGCGGTGGCGATCGCCTGCACGATGGACAGGCCCAAGCCGCTGCCGTGGCCGCTGCCGTTGTGCCCGCCGCGGTAGAAGCGGTCGAACGCGCGGGCCGACGCCTCCTCGCTCATGCCCTGGCCCGCATCGGTCACCTCGAGCAGCGCGCCCTGCCCGGCCTGGGCGAGCCGGACGGCGACCGCGGTGCCCGGCTCGGTGTGCTCGCGGACGTTGCCGAGCAGGTTGGCGAGCACCTGCCGGATCCGCGGCTCGTCCGCGACCACGATCAGCCGGGGCGGCGTGGTGGCGCTGACCGGTCGGCCCGGCTCGACGGCCTTGGCGTCGGCCACCGCGTCCCTGACCAGCTCGGCCATGTCGGTATCGCTCAGGTCCAGGGAGGAGTTGCGGTCCAGCCGGGCCAGTTCGAGCAGCTCGGCGACCAGGCTGGACATCCGGTCCGCTTCCTGCTCGATGCGGCGCATCGCGTTCGGCAGCCGGTCCGGGCCCAGGGCGCCCTGCCGGTACAGTTCGGCGTACCCGCGGATGGTGGTCAGCGGCGTGCGCAGCTCGTGCGAGGCGTCCGCGGCGAACTGCCGGACCTTTTGCTCCGACGCGTACCGGGCCCCGAACGCCTGCTGGATCCGGTCCAGCATGGTGTTGATGGCCGCGGCCAGACGGCCCGCCTCCGCGTGGTCGCCGGGATCGGGCATCCGCGCGGTCAGGTCCCCTCGGCTGGTGATCATGTCGGCGGTGCTCGCCATCCGGTCCAGCGGCGCCAGGCCGCGCCTGATCAGCCAGCGGCCGCCCAGCCCGAGCAGGGCCAGCAGCACCGCCCCGGTGATCAGCTCGGTCAGTACCAGGCCGCGCACCGCGCTGCCCACCGCGGTGTCGGGCCGGGCCACCAGCAGGATGTTCCGGCCGGTGGGCAGCAGGCTCCTGTCGTCGGCCCCGACGCTGACCCACCGCCAGATCGCGGTCAGGGCAGGCTCGCCCGGTTGGGTGATCGGGAACAGGGTGGACGGCGGATTCTGCAGGAAGTATTGCGTCGCCTGCCGGGTGGCCAGCAGGTTGCTCAGCAGGTTCTGCAGGTCAGCTGGCGGTATCCGACGGCCCGGACAAGATCCCGGTCGACCGCGAGGCCACGTTGATATACGCGGATGCGTACCCGTTCTGCAGGTTCGCGACCTCCGACACGCTCTCCTTGACCGTCAGCCCGAGATCGGTGTTGAACTGATCCTGCTCGGTGGTGTGCAGCACGATGGTGGTGACCACGCCCATCACGATCAGGAACAGGGCGGTGATCGTGATGAGCCCAGCCAGCAGCCGCGACCGCAGCGAGAGCCTGCCGCGCCCGGTCGGCTGCGGCCGGGTGAACCTCATCTGCCCGCGCGCTCGGCTTCCGGCGGCACCCGCAGGCTGTACCCCACGCCGCGCTGGGTGTGGATCAGCGGCGGGCCGAGCGGGTCGAGCTTGCGGCGCAGGTAGCTGACGTAGGTCTCCACCACCTGCGACTGGCCGGCGAACTCCCAGCCCCATACGTTCTCCAGCAGCTGCTGCCGGGTGAGCATCCGGCCCTGGTTGCGCATCAGGTAGGCGAGCAGCCGGAACTCCGTCGGCGACAGCTCCACCGGAGTTCCGGCGCGGCGCACGACCCAGTGCTCTTCATCCAGCTCCAGGTCGCCGACCTGCAGCAGGGCGGCGGTGCCGCCCGCGTGGGCGTCACCGCCGGGCGCGCGCGTGGTGCGACGCAGCACCGCCCGGACCCGGGCCACCAGGGCCTCGACCGAGAACGGCTTGGTGACGTAGTCGTCGCCGCCGAGCGTGAGCCCCCGGATGGTGTCAGACGTGGTGTCCCGCGCGGTCAGGAAGATGACCGGGACGTCGTTGCCGTCCGCGCGCAGCGTACGGCAGACCTCGAAGCCGTCCATGTCGGGCAGCATGACGTCCAGGATCATCAGGTCCGGCTCGTAGGCCTCGGCCTGGTGCAGCGCGTCCTTCCCGCTGGCGCTGACGGCGACGGCGCAGCCGTGGAACTTCAGCGCCACCTCGACGAGCTCGCGGATGTTCGGCTCGTCGTCCACGACGAGCACCTTGGGGATACGGTCACCGTCTGTCATGGCGTCTCACGTTTCACTATCCAGCATAGAAGGAGCATATGAGTGTGCAGCATGCCGCGGCGCGCCCGCCGCCCCGGGGCGCGCCGCGGCTGTCCGGCCGGCTAGCTCACCGACGTGCCTGAGGGACCAGACACCGAGCTGGATCCCGAGCCGGAAGACCCCGGCCTGATGACGATCAGGCGGGCATCCTTGGCCCCGCTCGCGACCGGGCCGCCGATGAAAACGCTCTGGCCCTGGGCCAGCGCGCTGGTCGTGGACTTGCTGCCGTTCTGCCTGACCACCGTGTCGCTCACGATCAGCCAGGTCCAGGTCGTGCCGTCCGACGCGCGGACCGCCACGTCACTGCCGCTCACCGATTGGATCGTGCCGCGCTCGAAGGCGAGGGTGTGAAAGCCCGTGCTGTTATGGAAGGTGAATTCGCCGTCCACGCCGCCGAGAGCACGCAGCCGGGCCAGCGCCCACCGCAGACGCGGCAGCGACACGGTGGACGAGGCGGTGTTGAGTTCGGAGTTCAGCGTCGTGCCCTGGGCCTGGCTGGGCCCCGAAACCCCAGAAGGCCCCGAAGACCCGGAAACCCCGGAAGCCGGGGACGTCGCCGCGGCCGGGCTGGAGCCCCCGGTCAGGGCCAGGGCGATCCCGCCGCCCGCGAGGAAGCCGGCCAGGGTGATGGCGGTTCCCCAGCGGAGCATCCGCTTCTTGCGGTCTCGCGGGGGAGAGTACTGCGCGTTAGTATCGGGCAGGCCCGCCGCGTCGGGACCGTCTGCGGGTCCAGCCGGTGAACCATACATGTTGTTCATGTTAGTAAGGGTGTGACCTGCGTCTTGGACATCACCCGGTCCAGGCTGTACGCAGCCTGTGAGTGGCCCGCGAGTTTGCTGTCGGTCGGCCGGGCGGTTCCGGGGAGCGCTCATGATTCTCTTGGTTCCGCCATGCCGGCCAACGGACATGTACGCAAATTGAATACGTCCATTCGTGAATCGCAGAACTTGTGCGACACTGAAAGCTGTTGATCAGCACCTGAGGGGGGTATGCAGTGGCGGCTCGGGTTCCTCGCGCGCCCGCCGGAGGGGATGCCAGCAGGCCTGCTCCCGCTCGCATCTACGACTACATGCTGCGCGGCGACTGCCACTTCGAGGCCGACGTCCAGGCCGCCGAACGGATCCTGTCCGTGGTGCCCGAGATCAGGGACTGCGCCTGGTCGAACCGCGGCTTCCACCAGCGCGCGGCGAAGTGGATCGCCGAACGCGGCGTGCAGCAGTTCATCGACATCGGCTCCGGCCTGCCGACCGTCGGCAACACCCACGAGGTCGTGCAGAAGGTGACGCCGGGCGCGCGGGTGGTCTACGTCGACAACGACCCGATGGTGGCCGAGCAGGGCAGCAGGCTGCTCGCCGGGGACCGGACGACCCGGGTCATCTGCGCCGACCTGCGTGAGCCCGAGACGATCCTGGACAATCCCGAGGTCGCCGAGCTCATCGACTTCAGCGCGCCGACCGGGCTGCTGCTCACCGCGGTCCTGATGTTCGTGTCCGACAGCTCCGATCCCTGGGGGAAGGTCGCGCGCTACGTCGGCGCCGTGGCCCCGGGCAGTTACCTCGCGCTCTCGCACCTGACCGACGATTACAAGCCGCCGGTGACGGCCGAGCGGTTCCGCGCCGTCTTCGACCAGGCCACCGAGCGCCTGTACTTCCGGTCCCGGGCCGGGATCGCGAGGTTCTTCGACGGCCTGGCGATGGTGCCGCCCTACGACGGCGCGGAACCCGCCATCTGCTACACGGGGGTCTGGGGCGCCGAGGACCCGGTGCTCGCCGACAGCGACGGCGCGCGCTGGCTCTACTGCGGCGTCGCCCGGAAGCCGTGACCGCCAAGCCCACGGTCTCCGAGCTCGGCATCGACCTCGCCGCGCAGGTCTGGCGGCGCTCCGGCCGGGGCGACGGCGCGATCGAGATCGCGTTCGCCCGCGTCCCCGATCCGGAGAGGCCCGGATCCGGCCGCTGGGTCCTCATGCGGGTCACGGGCGACCCGGAGCAGAGGGTGCTCGTGTTCGACCGGCATGAGTGGGAGTGCTTCCTCGACGGCGCCCGCAACGGCGAGTTCGACGGCGCCGCGGAACCCTGAACCGCACTCTTCGTCCATTAAATCCTTGGTTTGCGAATCGCAATTTGGGTACCGTGAGGCATGACAGGGGTTCCTGTCAAGAAGGGGAGCCGAAATGAGCGATGACACCTACGGTGCGACCATCGCCAAGCGTCGGCTTGCCCGGCAGCTGACCGCGGCGCGGGTCAGGTCCGGCTACACGGCCAACCACGCCTGCGACATCCTGAACTGGGGCCGCGGCAAGGTCGGCCGCTTCGAGGCCAACCAGTGGAAGCGCCCGGAGATGAGCGACATCCGGGACCTCATCCGGATCTACGGCATCGAAGGGGCCGAACGGGAAGAGATCGAGGACCTGGCCATCCGGGCCCGGGCCCGGCCCTGGTGGCGGGAGTATCCCGAGATCTTCGACAGCGAGTTCCCCGGCTACGAGAACGACGCGACCACCATCCGTGTCTTCATGCCGCTGGTGCTGCCGGGCCTGCTGCAGACTCCGGCCTATACCGAGGCGCTGATGCGGTCCGGGCCGCGTCCCCCCGCCTACCGGCGCAAGGCGGTGGATTCCCGGTTGCGCCGGCAGGAGATCCTGGACCGCAAGGACAGCTCCGCGCCCATGGTCAGCGCCGTGATCACCGAGGCGTCCCTGCTGTACCGGTGGGGGCTACGGGAAGACCGCCGGGAGCAGATCGAGCACCTGGTCGCACTGAGCGCTCGCCGCAACGTGCGGCTGCATATCCAGCGCTTCGAAGACGGGCCGCCCATCGGCATCGTGTCCATGGTCAATATCTTCGGTTTCCGCGACGACGAGCCCAGCCTCGTCTTCGTCGAGACCGATTACTCGGTTGAGGAGGTGAGCAAGCCAGAGTCAGTTCAGGGCTACATCGAATCTTTCGAACGTGCCCGTGATGCCGCGCTCGAACCCGCGGACACGACGGGCTACCTCGAACATCTCGCCAAACGAATGGAGTAGGCAATGATCGACCTGTCTCAGGCCATCTGGCGGAAGGCCCGCCGCAGCGCACACAACGGAGGCTGCGTGGAGATCGCAGCCAATCTTCCCGGGGTGACCGCCATCCGGGATAGCACGAAGCCCGAGGGCGGTGCCCACGTCATCGGCCGGGCCTCGTTCGCGGAGTTCCTGGCGGACGTGAAGGGGGGCCGTTACGACCAGGATTAGGTCGTAACGAACGCGACGGAAAAGCCCTCGGTGGATGCCGCCACCGGGGGCTTTCCGCCATTCGGCCTGTCTCGTGGCCTGGCGGGTAACCGTCAGGGTTCCCTCACCAACTGTGAACTGTACACGCCCGCTCCAGATACCGGCTAGGCGAAGACAGTGGCCCTATAGCACCAAACCGAACATAAATATCGTACGCATCACAGGGTAACGCCCGCCCCATCCCGTAGCGGCCCATGCCGGGCCAGTGGCACTCCCTGCCACCTCCCGCTCACCGACCGATGTTGACATCGAGGCATCTAGGTGCCTAATGCCCAAAAATCCTATATGTCCAATATGGTAGGTCTGTTCGAAATGGGCGGAAAATAAATAATGCTGTCAATATTGCGAAGCGGGCGACTGAGTCGTAATCTGTGTTTCACAGATTTAAGAGTCGGAATCCAAGTATCGTGATTTAGCGGAATTGCTGCCGACGGCGCCCCCTCCTGCCGGCGAGCTATTGAAGGGAGTGCGTCGGTGGCACCAGGTGTATGGCGTCAGGGCATCAGCAGTTGGCAGGGCGTTCACGCGGGCACGTGCTACGCGTGGCCGCTTCCGGCCGACGCCACGTGCGCGACAGTCGCGCGGCAGGAGTTCCGGGACGCGGTCTCGGAGGTCGGCCTCGAGCCCGGCCTTATCGATGATTGCGTCCTGATGGCCAGCGAACTCGCGGCCAACACCCTGCACGCGCAGGCGGTGGCCGGGGCCGGCGGAGGGGGGGATCGGCTCGCGTCCGTTACGGCGGACGTGGAGGGCGAGCCGATCACGTCCGCCGGCCCGGCCCCACATGCCCCTCGGGGCTCCTTTATCCCCAGAGCCCGTAAAGCCCCGCCACGCCACCGGCCTTCCCGGTTCCCCAGGGCCGCTGCGGCCGTTCCGCCTCCGCGGGTCCCGCAGGCCGAACTCTGGCTGTATCTGCGCGGCCTGGGCACCGGGCGCGAACTGGTCTGCAAGGTCTTCGACTGCTGCCGCGGCTGGCGGGATGGCACTGCGCCGATGGCGTCCGCGATGCCCGCCGACGCCGTCGGCGGGCGCGGGCTGCAGATCGTGCACAAGCTATCCGACGGCCGGTGGGGGCACCACCCCACCCGGGCCAGGCTGGGCGGGCGCGGACTGCGCGGCAAGGCCGTCTGGTTCGCGGTCCCCGCGCCGCTGGCCCATGCCCGGCTGATGGACGTGACCGGCCTGCGCTCGTACACGCTCTCGGCCGATGTCACCGCGGCCCGGGCCAGCGCCCGGCTCAGCGCGCGCCAGGCGGCCCGGGAACTCGAGGTCATGCTGGACGAGCGGGGGTTCGGGAGCGGGCTGGTGCGCGAGGACCAGCCCGCCCGTGATCTGTCGATCCTGTCCGTCCGCCGCGGCCTGACCGTGTGGTGCCAGGCCGGCGCCGTGTCGCTGACCACCCCCTGGGGCTCCAGCCAGCGATGGAACTACGCCGACCTGGTTGAAGCGGCCGAGCAGACCGTGCGCCGGCACGAGGAGCTGGAGCTGGAGCAAGACCTCATCTGCGTCCGCTAAACGCCCGCCAAATTCAGCGGGCCCGGTCAGCGCCCCATAGCCCGCGCTACCCGCTGGTAGACGCCGAGGGTCAGCTCCCAGAAGCCGTCGACGTCGATCGACATCGCCACCCGGGCGTTGCCGCCTCCCGCCTCGAGCTCCAGGCCAGGCGCCTCGAAGTCGGTCACGGTCATCCCCGAGGTCAGCTGCCCGGCCGTCTCCACCTGTACCCACGCCGGGACCGGCCCGAACAGGCCGGGCTGCGCCACCCAGGCCACAGCGCACACGTCGTGCACCGGCGGTCCCGCGGCCCGAGGGTTCGCGGACGGACTTGTGCTGCTCCAGGGCGGGCAGCAGCAACTCGGTGCCGAGCGGTCCCAGGCCGCGCATCCGCTGCTGCACCGCCGGGGTGGCCCCGGTCCGCAGCGTGACGTCCAGCCCCAGCACGACCACGGTCCAGCCGGCCCTGAAGACGGCCGCCGCGGCCTCCGGGTCGGCCCAGATGTTGTACTCGGCGGCCGGCGTGACGTTGCCCCGGCCCGCGGACCCGCCCATGATCACGAACTCCCGTACCCAGTCCGTCAGCCGCGGCTCGCGCTTCACCGCCAGCGCGATGTTGGTCAGCGGCCCGGTCGCGACGAGCGTGATCTGGCCGGGAGCGGCCCTGACGGTCTCGGTGATGTAGTCGATGGCGTGCCCCGGGGCGGGGCTCCCGGTCGCCGGCGGCAACACCGCGCCGCCGAGCCCCGATTCACCGTGCACCTGCCGCGCGTCGAGCGCCGGGCGCAGCAGCGGCCCGGCGCAGCCCGGCGTAACCGGGGTCCCGGCCGCGCCGATGTACTCGCACACCGCCAGCGCGTTCGCCGTGGTCCTGGCCAGGCTGACGTTGCCCGCCACCGTGGTGATGCCGAGCAGGTCGATGCCGGGGTGCCCGTGCGCGAACGCGATCGCGAGCGCGTCGTCGATCCCGGGGTCGCAGTCGAGGATGATTGGTGTGGCCACGCTTCCCCATAAAAGTTCGCGTTAGGCAAAGAACCCGCTGTGGTTGCTGGCCGCATAACGCTCGATGTCCGCTTTCTGGTTGCCTTGTGGTGCTCGGAATGAAGGTACCGAACGGACCTTGGTGCCTGCCCCGGTGACCTGCGTGCGCCGCAGTGTGTAGCCTGCATGCGAGGAGGTCCATCCATGCACATCCCGCCCATCACAGCCGTCGAGAGTGATGACCCGGAGATCGCCGCGCTCATCCAGGACGAGGCCCGCAGGCAGTACGAGAAGGTCCGGCTGATCCCGTCGGAGAACTACGTTTCGGTGGCCGTCCTTGAGGCGTCGGGCAGCGTGCTGACCAACAAGTACTCCGAGGGTTACCCTGGCCGTCGTTACTACGAGGGCCAGCAGTTCATCGACCCGATCGAGACGATGGCCAGGGACCGGGCCAAGGCGCTGTTCGGCGTGGACCACGCCAACGTGCAGCCGTACTCGGGCTCGCCCGCCAACCTCGCGGTCTACCTGGCGTTCGCCCAGCCGGGAGACACCATCATGGGCATGGCGCTGCCCATGGGCGGCCACCTCACCCACGGCTGGTCCGTCTCCGCGACCGGCAAGTGGTTCCACGCCGTCCAGTACGGGGTGCGTCACGACACCGGCCGGGTCGACCTGGACGAGGTTCGTGACCTGGCCCTCAAGGAACGACCCAAGATCATCTTCTGCGGCGGCACCGCGATCCCGCGGACCATCGATTTCCCGGCCTTCGCCGCCATCGCCGCCGAGGCCGGCGCGCTGCTCGTGGCCGACATCGCGCACATCGCCGGGCTGATCGCCGGCGGCGCGCACCCGTCGCCGGTCGGGTACGCCGGCGTGATCACCACGACGACACACAAAACGCTCAGGGGTCCGCGCGGCGCCATGATCATGTCTACGGCCGAGCACGCGTCCGCGGTGGACCGGGCCGTGTTCCCCGGGCTGCAGGGCGGTCCGCACAACCACACCACGGCCGCGATCGCGGTCGCGCTGCACGAGGCGGCGCAGCCCGGGTTCCGCGACTACGCCCGCCAGGTGGTGGCCAACGCCCGGGCGCTGGCCGACGCGCTGCTGTCCCGCGGCTTCAACCTGGTCTCCGGCGGCACCGACAACCACCTGATCCTGATGGACCTCACCTCCAAGGGCATCGGCGGCAAGCCGGCCGCCAAGGCGCTGGACCGGGCCGGCATCGAGACGAACTACAACACGGTGCCGTTCGACCAGCGCAAGCCCTTCGACCCGTCCGGCCTGCGGATCGGCACCCCCGCCATCACCACCCGCGGCCTGCGCGAGGAGCACATGGCCTCGATCGCCGCCTGGATGGACGAGGCGATCACCGCCGCGGCCAAGGACGACGAGGCGGTCCTCGACCGCATCGCCGCCGAGGCCCGCGACCTGCTGGAGCCTTTCCCCACCCCCGGCTGGAAGCCTTAACGCGCGGCCGTCTGGACCGCCGTGCTCGGGCTCTCCGCCACGGTCAGCGCCTCGACCGGCCCGTTGAACCAGTGGCCGCGCGGGCACCGGATCTTCACGGCGTCCAGTGCCTGCTCGGTGGACCTGATCGTGTAGCGGTACTCCACCACGGCGGGGAGCCCGCACCGTGCCGTGCCGTGCTTGTCCATGTAGGCCGGGCAGTCCAGGAACGTCATGCCGGTGTCCATCTTCCCTCCCTCTGAGTCAGCCTCGTGCCGGTCCCCCTGGGCCGGCACGAGGCTGCCCCCTCGGTCAAGAGCGTGCCAGCCCCGCCCTCAGCCTCGATTGAGGCGCGATTGAGCGCTGTGTCTTATGAAAAAGTTCGCGTTATGCAAGAACCTGCTGTGCTTGTTGACCGCTCACTTGCACCGATCGCTCGCGCAGGCCCAAAGGCCTGCCCTCGCGAGCCGGTATTGCATAACGCTCACTGGCCGACCTGCTTGCGGCGCTCGGGCGGCTCCCGGCGGCCGAGGATCGGCTGCCCGCCGCGGATGCCCTGGTACCGGCCGTCCCAGGGCCAGTTCCCGCGTTTGTCGGCGTGCACGAGCTGCAGGCCGCGGATCCGGTTGCCGTACAGCTCGACGGCCAGGTTCAGGTGTGCCCAGGGCACGGCGACCCTGACGATCTCGACTAGCGGCCCGTCGCGCAGCGCCGCCTGCGTCCCCGGCTCGGGCTCGTCCGCGTGCAGCAGGTGCGCGGCCACGCCGTTGAGCACCTGGGTGGCTCGGGTCAGGCCCATGCCGGTGATGACGAGCTCCGGCCGCCGGTGCGCCGCCAGCCCGACGGTGTAGGCCCACGGCGGATGGATGCCGTCTCGTTCCACGCCCTGCACGGCCCAGCCGTGCGCGGTGATCAGCCGCAGCATGTGCTCGGTGTAGTCGCGCTCGGTGGCACCCGGGTGGTCGCAGATCCAGCACATGTTTTGCCTCCCTCGGCATGGTGGGACTATCACCACTATGCCGAGGGAGGCTGACATTTTCGGTCACTAAAGCTCAGCTAGCGAGCCTGATTTATATCCCTTGTTCGATGTCCTCCGCAGCTCACCGGCCGGACAGGATCGGGGTGGTCACGTTCGCGAAGGAGTTGGTGAACAGCCCGGACGCGACAACCGGCTTGCTGAGCCAGATCCCGACCTTGTTGTTGGAGATGTGGTTGAAGGCGATCCTCGTGGTGACGGGCGTGCCGCCGGAGAACACCAGGATTCCGGTGGTCACCAGGTCCTGGGGCGAGCACGTGGTGGAGCCCGGGGGGCAGTCCAGCGAGTCGCCGTCGAGGTTGTTCCGGCCGATGACGTTGCTGATCACCCGGTTGCCGCTGAGGTCCTCGAACTGGCCGGGCTTGATGGTGTGCGCGTGCATGGTCACGCCGGACAGCCCGTTCCCCGCGATGTAGTTGCCTTCGACCAGGTTGTCATACGAGGCGGTGCCCGCCTGGGCATTTGCGAACAGGACTCCGGCGCCCTCGCCCTTCACGCCGTTGTTGGTCACGACGTTGCCCCGGATGACGTTGTCGTAGACGCCCGCCACCGACGGCTGCGGCTGGCCCGTGGAGCTGAGCGCGTTCGGGTTATGGCCCGGAACCGTGATCCCGCAGTCGGTGGCGTTGCCGGTGACGACGTTACCGGCCACCAGGTTGCCGTGCGTGGGCCCGGTGTCGTCGCTGAGCAGGACTCCGCCGGCGTTGTAAGCGATGAGGCTGTCCCTGATGGAGGAGTAGGCGACGCCGGTGAAGTGAACGCCCTCGCCGCAGTCGCCGGGTTCCGTTCCCATCGCCGCGCACTGGAAGTAGGGAGACTTCGGGACGCCGAAGCCGAGGTCGTTGTGCACCACGGCGCTGTGACTGATGGAGATGCCGCTGATGTCACCGCCCAGCCCGGCCGCCAGGATGCCCTCGCCCTGGGCGTGCTCGACCGTGAATCCGCTGAAGTTGACGCGGGAGCTGACCATCACCACGGCGGCGTAGATCGTCTTCTTGCCGAGGCCTGGCAGGGTCACCTGGAACCTCGGCGTGACGCCGGCCTCGTCGATGGTCGCTCGCTGGCCCTCCAGGGACACCGGCTTGGTCACCACGACCTGCTGGTGATAGGTGCCCGGGCAGACCACCACGGTCCCTCCGGGCCGGACGGCGTTGACGGCGGACTGGATGGTGCGGAATCCGGCCGAGCGGCAGGACCGGTCGGCGCCCCACGGCCAGGCGTGCGGCGAGACGTACAGGACCCGGTGATGGCCGCCGCCACCCGTGGCGGCGGCCGAGGCCGTTCCGGCTTGCGCGATCACCAGGCCGGCCACTAGCAGCGGAGCCAGTGCCCAGCCCGCGATTCGCGCGATTCGCTTGGATATCATCTTCCCCCCTCGGGGATCTGGCCCGCGTCTGAGGGGGCGGTTGCTTCCCCCGAGCACCGCGGGCGTGCTTGACCTCAACCGCCGGTTAAGCGCACAGCCGCACACAAAGCCGCAGGCCCGCCCGACTCCGGCCGTCTGAGGTACGGAGGCAGCACGTTACCCCACAAACCGACCTGCCCACAAGGGTCATAACCTCCCAAAGGCAACTTGCCTGCCGCTAACCCCACTAAAGCGGACACTCTTCGCGCAGGTGACTTGGGCCGTGAAGGTATTGCGAGTGCCGTAAAGCCGGGTTTCGCCCTTGTGCCGGGCGGCGGCTGCATACGCGAAAGTTACACCAGACATTCTGGAAAAATCTAGTCAGCTAGACCAGAAGATTTGCTTCTTTGTTCGATTGAACTTATATTCGATCGTGGCGCCGGCACCGGGTTGGTCCCGGCCACAGAGAGCACTGCGGGTCTTTCTCCCGCGCGGCAGCGGCCAGATAGGTGACCCATCTGGGCTCTTCCAGCCTTCGGGTGACCTGACGAGCACGGCGACAGGGAAGCACGACATGAACAGGGCTTATGGCGAGCCGGTGAACGTCCAGGCCCGAGACGACGGCCGGCCGCCAGGTTCGTGTGGCGAGGCCGGCTGTACACCGTCCGCGCGATCCTCGAGCACTGGGTCGTCAACCGGGAGTGGTGGCAGGACCGCGGGCCCTCGCAGCCTGAGGGGCCCGCGGAGCCCACGCCCACGGGGCCCACGGGGCCCACGGGGCCCGGGCCCGGCCAGCAGGAACCCGGCCAGCCCGATATGGAGTTCTGGCGGGTCGAGGCGTCACCGGGCCAGGGCATGGCGGCCGGAGTGTACGAACTGCGCCGGGAATCCGCCGCCGACGCCTGGACCCTGCGCGTGGGAGCTTAGACCGTGACCTTGATCGAAGCGGACGGCGGTGTCCCGGGGCCGCCATTGGCCGAGACCAGGATGTTGTAGGTCCAGCCGGGAACGAGGCTGGACAGGACAACAGAATTGGTGGCCGGTGTCTCGTGGGCGTAGACCTCGCCGTTCAGGCCGACCGCCTGGACCGTGTAGCTCGCCACCGCCTGGCCGTTGACGGTCACCGCGTCCCAGGTGACGGCCAGGGTCACCGAGCCGACCGCCAGCCCGGTCGGGGCCGGATACGTGCCGGGACTCTCGTCGAGCGCCGCCCAGGTCTGCGGGCCGACGATCCCGTCGACCGTCAGCTTCTGCTCGGTCTGGAAGGCCTTGACCGCGGCCAGCGTGGCCGGGCCGAAGTCGCTGTCGACGGTCAGGGTCGCGCCCCAGACGTTCAGCCGGGTCTGCAGCTTCTGAACCGCCGCGCCGGTGTCGCCCTCGACCAGCGTGGGCTCGGAATTGGTCGCGTTGTTGGCGTTGGGGCCGGCCCCGGCGCCGGCCGCCACCTGCGCCTGGAAATCGGCCAGCGTGCCCTGGTACGCGTTCATATCCACGTTACTGACTCCATTGAGCGTCGCGGTCGAGGTGTACTGCCAGATGATGGGCGTCATTCCGCCATACGGAGCCCAGCCCGGGCCGGTGTCGCTGTAGGCGGTGTAATCGGACGAGACGAGCAGCATGCCGAGGTCGATAAGCGAGGCCAGCGAAGCCTGGCCGAGATTGCCCAGCCAGTACCAGTGCGGAAGGTAGAGCAGGTAGGTCTTGCCGCCGAGCGCCCGGTATTCGTTGATGAAGTCCACGGCGTCGGAGACCTGCGGCGCTGAGGAAATCGTGCCGTTGGAGTTGTACTCCGGCTCGAAGTCGATCATCAGCGGGACTTCGCTGCCGACAACGCCATGGGCATATGATGCCTGGCCTGCTCCATTGCCCTCGTGCAGGAAGTGGTACGCGCAGAAATAAGCGCCAGCATCCGCCGCTCGTGCCTTGGCCGACGCATAGTCGGGGTTCGTATAGCCGGTGCCCTCCGTCGCCTTCGCCACGGCGATAACGCAGCCCGCGAAACTGATACCAGCCTGATAAGAGGAAACGTCAGGGTAGAAGATAGTCATTCCTCGCCTCTCCAATCACGAACCTACGCCGACCCACGCTCTGGGGCCACCGCCCTGGTACATCTTCCGGCCCGGCACCTGCGAGTCATCTTGCCGACCCGGTCAGCGACGCGCCGCACAATGGCACATCATGACAGAGGGAGCAAGGGGGTGGCTGACGCTTCTACTGAACAGAGACGCGGGAAGCCGGAAACATACACCTGGTTTCAAAGTTCCTCGGCAAAGGCGGTGGCCGGCCGCCAGCCAATGGGTGCGGCGTTCTACCAGTTCTTCCGGGCACGATGTCACACCTATTGACTCGGACCGGGCCAGCACGCATTATCAGTGGGGCTGCTGTGACTATGGGGACACCAGGGGCAAGCTATTACCCCAAAAACGCTAGGCGGTGCCGTTCAGGTGCTCGATGTAACGCAGCGCGGACCGCCGGACCGTCTCCCACGCGCCGGACCGCAGCACCGGGGCCCACCAGCCGCCGTAGATCCGGTCGAACCGGTACGGCTCTACCGCCAAGACCACGCCCCGGACCGCCGCCGCGGACAGCGGCAGCCGGTTCGGTGCCGACCAGACGAACGTCACGCGGTCCTCGCCTGGCGTCACGAAGATCGTGTCCCCGGACAGCAGCACACCCCGGCCGGAAGCGCCGGCCGCCCAGTGCAGCACGGCACTGCCGGGGAAGTGCCCCCCGCACTGGATCAGCGTGACCGAGGGCAACACCTCCAAAACCCCCGACCACAGCCGCACGCGCGACTCCGGGCCGGCGCGCAGCCAGTGCACGTCGTCCACCGGGACCACGATCTCCGCCCCGAACTCGCGGGCCCACTCGCCGATCGCGCCGTAGAAGTGCGGGTGGCTGGCGGTCACGAAGCGAAGTCCCCCCGCCGAGCGCACCGCGGCCACCGCCGCGTCGTCGATGAACCCGGACGGGTCCCACAGCACGTTGCCCTCGGCCGTGGCTACCAGCAGCGACCGCTGCCCGATCGCGACCGGCGGGTCCGCGCCGATCCCGGTCAGCCCCGGCTCGACGGCCCGGATGTCGGACCGGTGCCCGGCCGCGGCCAGCCCGGCCAGCGTGGTCCACCGCTGCCCGCCCGGCGGCAGCCACTGCCGCTCGTCCGCGCACACCGTGCATATCTCCGGGCAGACGTCGGGGCGCAGTTCAGGGAAATGGTTACCACAGGTCGCACAGATACAGGTCCCCATACACTTACCGGACCAGGACCTCAGCTAGCGGTGGGGGAGCGCCACTTCACCGTGGGCCGCAGCGCCTCCAGGCGGACCCGGTGGGCGTACTGCTTGGTGATGTCGAACAGCGACTCGATCAGCGTGTCCGACAGCAGATGCGGCTCCAGGCCGAGCTCGACCAGCTTGGTGTGCTTGACGTTGTAGTAGTGCTCAGGCAGTTCGACCCGGGGGTTGTCCAGGTTCTCGATGGTGACGTCACCGGGGTAGGCCCGGGCCACGGTCTCGGCGATGTCCTTGACCGACATGGACTCGGTCATCTGGTTGAACACCCGGAACTCGCCCCGGTTGGCGGGGTTCTCGCAGGCCAGCTGGATACAGCGGACCGTGTCCCGGATGTCGATGATGCCGCGGGTCTGGCCGCCCTCGCCGTACACGGTCAGTGCGTGGCCGATGACCGCCTGGATGGTGAAGCGGTTCAGCACCGTGCCGAACACCGCGTCGTAGTCGAACCGGGTGGCCAGCCGCTCGTCCAGGGCCGTCTCGGCGGTCTGCTGGCCGTATACCACGCCCTGGTTCAGGTCGGTGGCCCGCAGGTCCCAGATCCGGCAGGCGAACTCGATGTTGTGGCTGTCGTGCACCTTGGACAGGTGGTAGAACGAGCCGGGCCGCTTGGGGAACAGCACCCGGTCGGTCCGGCCGTTGTGCTCCAGGTCCAGCCAGCCCTCTTCGATGTCGATGTTCGGCGTGCCGTACTCGCCCATCGTGCCGAGCTTGACCAGGTGGATGTCCGGGTTGGTCTCGGCGATCGCGAACAGCACGTTGAGGTTGCCGACCACGTTGTTCTGCTGGGTGTACACCGCGTGCCACCGGTCGATCATGGAGTACGGAGCGGCCCGCTGCTCGGCGAAGTGCACCACGGCCTCGGGCTCGAAGTCCCGGATGATGTGGTACGTGAAGATCGCGTCGGTCAGGTCGCCGACGTACATCCCGATCTTCTTGCCGGTCAGCTCCTGCCACACCGCGATGCGGTTCTGCAGCGGCTCGATCGGCACCAGCGATTCGACGCCGAGCTCGTTGTCATAGTGCCTGCGGACGAAGTTGTCGGCGACAGCCACCTCGTGGCCCGCCTCCGACAGGTGCAGCGCAGTGGGCCAGCCAAGGTATCCGTCCCCGCCCAACACCAAGATTTTCATGCTCCGGCTCCTCGAAGTTCCTTCGGTCAGATTGCTGAGAGTTTCTGTGCCGTTGTGCGGGACACCGCACGGGGCGGTAACGTGCTTTGAGTGCGGATGCTGAAATCACGCTCCTGTCGGCCGCATCGGGCGGCTCTGCCAGAGTAGCTTTTCCGGCCTGCGGTTTCCGTACTGTATACCTGCTCCTTGTGTGTTGGTCGGCTAGCTAACCTAGGACATACATGGCTTTGACATCCAATCGGCCCGCGGCCAGGGTATGGCGCAAGGCGCACAGCACCCTCGGCATCCGCTTCGGCCGCTTCGCGGTCGCGGCCATCGCGGCGTTCGCGACTAGCGAGATCGTCTATGTGATCTGCGCCGCGCCGCTCGGGCTGTCCTCTACCAAGGCCACCTTGGTGGGCTGGTTCTCCGGCGTCGTGGTCAGCTACGTGCTCAGCAGGTGGGCGTGGGAGCGGAAGGGACGTCCCAACCTGCTCAGGGAGACCGTGCCGTTCTGCGTGGTCTCGGCGATCGTCATCGTCGTCCTCGAGCTGGCGGACAAGTACCTCGGCTACCACATGGCGACCCGGTGGGACCTGCACGGGACGGAGCGCGCGCTGTACCTCGCCGCGGTATACGGCGTGGCCAACCTCTTCACGTTCCTGGTGCGGTTCGTGTTCTTCCACTACGTCCTCTTCGCCCGCTCGCCCGAGCCGCCCAGCCGGGTCGAGGAGGCGGTCGCTTCGGCCGACTCCGGGCCCGAGCCGTTCGTCGTCGCCGCGGAATCCACCGGCCCGATGCGGGCCGTCCCAGACGACGAAGACCCGCCGGAGGACATCCGCCGGGCGCGCTGACGCTCGCGCCACCAGGTGCCGTAGATGACGCGGGCGAAGCGCAGCCCGTAGAAGAGGTTGTTCACGCCCGGCAGGTGCAGCCCGTAGAGCGGGTTCTGGCCCTTCTTGCTCTCTCCGACCCGGCGCCGGTGGATGGTGGCGGGCACCTCGGCCACCTTGTAGCCGTGGGTGATGACCCCGATCAGCAGCTCGGACGCCTGGTACTGCGGCTGTTCCAGCCGGACGGCACCGGTCACCTCGGCCCGCATGGCCCGCAGACCGAACGTCGTGTCGCTGATCCTCTGCCCGGTGAGCAGGCTGAGGGTGCCGGCGAAGAACAGCACGCCGGTCTTGCGGATGAGATCCTTGGTCTCCTGGCTGCCCAGCCGCCGGGATCCGGTGACGAAGTCCGCCTCGCCGGCCACCACGGGGGCCAGCACCCGCTCGATCTCCGCCGGGTTGTACTGGCCGTCGGCGTCGGTGGTCACGATATAGGCCGCGCCGCCGTCCCGGGCCAGCCGGTAGCCGAGCCGCAGCGCGGCGCCCTGGCCCCGGTTGACCGGCACGTCGCAGACCATCGCCCCGGCCGTCGTGGCCTCCTTGGCGGTGCCGTCGGCGCAGCCGTCGGCGACCACGATGACCGCCGTGGCCAGGCCGCATACCTCGGCGGGCAGCGCCTCGATCACCGGGCCGATGGCACCCGCCTCGTTGTAGGCCGCGATCACGATCGCCACCGGGGGCAGGCCGGTGGCGCGCTCGCCGTAGCCTTGAGTGAACTCCGCCTCCGCCGCGTCGTCGACGGCTTGGTCCCGGGGGTGGCCGTAGATCATGCCCGGACCACCGCCGCGGGGCTCTCCAGGTCGTCCCGGTGCTCGGGGTCGAATTCCGGCCAGACCGTGGCCATGCCGGATTCGAGGTCATAAACGGGCTGGTAGCCGAGCGCTTTCGCCGCGGAGATGTCAACCACGACGGCCGGCATCTCGCCCCGGGCGACGGGTATGTGCCCGGCGGGGATCGGGGCGCCGGTGACCCGGCGGGCCGCCGCCACCATCTCGTTCACCGAGACGGTCTGGCCGGAACCGAGGATCAGCGGGCCCGTGTACCGGGCCCGCCAGGCGAGCAGGAGGCCCTGGACGATGTCGTCCACGTGTACGACATCGCGGAGCATGGTGCCGTCTCCGCGGACCTGGACGCCTGCGCCGTCGCGGGCCGCGCGCATCAGCCTGGCGATGAAGCTGTCCTTCTGGGCCATCCCCGGGCCGTAGACGTTGGAGAACCGCAGCGACGCGCCGGTGATGCCGTAGCAGTCGGCGTAGCTGCCGATCAGCATCTCCGCCGCCGCCTTGGTCGCGCCGTACGGGGTGAGCGGGCGCAGCACGGTCTGCTCGGAGATCACCGCGCTGCCGACGTTGCCGGTGACCGCGTTCGTGGAGGCGAACAGGAAGGTTCCCACCTCGTTCTGGCGGGCCAATTCGAGCAGACGGGCGGTGACGTCCACGTTGACGCGGTATGTGCCGACCGGATCCTCCATCGAGGCGAGCACCGAGGTGACGGCGGCAAGATGGATGATGACATCGGTGTCCGGCCGCACGGCCTCCTCGGGTACGCCGGGGTCGCACAGGTCCCCGGTGACCTCCCGCATCGCCGGACGAACCGCCGGGTCCGGGAACGTCCGCAGGTCGGCCACGGTCACCTCGTGCCCCTCGGCCAGCAGAGCGCGGACCACTCTGCGGCCGATGAAGCCGGCGCCGCCGGTCACCAGGACGCGGGAACGATCAGCCATGCGTGCTCCGTTCAGCATGTGAATAAATGTCACGTTGTCGTGCGCGCCAGGCCGCGCGCCGATATGCGTGCAGCCTGGGCGTCATGCCCGGCTGTCCGCAGACGGCGTGATCTGCCATCGGGTTCGTCCGGGTTCCGTTCGCTCACGCTACCCGGAGCCGCTGAGAGTTTGCTGGTGAATGACTGGCAAACGTGCGGCTCCGGAGGAGACTCGGATCCAGGAACCCCTGGGGCCCGTAGGAACTCGCGCCAGTTTACCCGCCTCTGGACCCCTGGAACCGCTCGCCCGGCCCACGCGATAGAGATGGTGATGTGACGCCCGCAGACTTTGCCCCCGACCCCGGCTCCGGTCCTGGCCGCGGCCCGGACCCCGCCTTGGCCGAGTCGTACCGCATCCTGCGGTCCCGGCTCGACCTGAGCAGGCTGCCCCCGCTCAGCCGGGCGGTGACCGAGCACGTCATCCACGCCACCGCCGACTTTGACTACGCCACCGACCTGGTCTGCGTCGAGCCCGCGCTGGCCGCCGGGCTCGACGCGGTACGGCGCGGCGCCCGCGTGGTGGCCGACGCACCCACGGTCGCGTCAGGCATCGCCGGGTACCCGGTGATCTGCAAGGCGAGCGATTCGCTAGCCGCCCGGCTGGCGCGGACGGCCAGCATCAGCGCGAGCGCGGCCGCGGTCAGGCTCGCGTTCAGCGAGGCTGGGCCCGGCGCAGTCTGGCTGGTGGGCAGCGCTCCGGCCGCATTGTTCGAGATCCTGGCCCGGGAGGTCGAGCCCGCCCTGGTCGTCGGCGTGCCGGTCGGGTTCGTCGGCGCGGCCGAGGCCAAGGACGCGCTGCGCCGCAGCGGCCTGCCGTCGCTGAGCAACCTCTCGGAGAAGGGCGGCCCCGCGGTAGCAGTCGCGGCGTTCGAGGCGCTGCTCCGGATAGCCCAGGACCCACAGGAGGAACCCCATGCCTGACGGACACCGATACCCGGACGAGCAGCGGGAGGCCGTGTATCGGGTGATCGCGGAACGCCGGGACGTCCGGCAGGGCTTCCGGCCCGATCCGGTGCCCGCCGACGTGCTCGGGCGGCTGCTCGCGGCCGCCCACCAGGCGCCGTCGGTGGGGTTCTCCCAGCCGTGGGACTTCATCGTGATCACCGACCGGGCCCGGCGGGAGCAGATCGCCGCCCTGGCCCGCAGGCACCGCGACGAGTTCGCCGCGGACCTGCCCGGCGCGCGGGCCCGCGCGTTCGACCGGCTGAAGATCGAGTCGATCCTGGACACCCCGGTCAACATCGTGGTCACCTGCGACCGCACCCGCGGCGGCCGGCACACGCTCGGCCGTCACGTCCAGCCCCAGACCGCGGATTTCTCCAGCGTGCTCGCGGTGGCCAACCTGTGGCTGGCCGCCCGGGCCGAAGGCCTCGGCGTCGGCTGGGTGAGCTTCTTCGACGAGCGCGAACTCGCCGCTGCGCTTAGGCTGCCCGAGCATGTCGAGGTGATCGCCTATCTTTGCCTGGGCTACGTGACCGGCTTCGCGCCCGAACCGGAGCTCGCCACGGCCGGGTGGGCGCGCCGCCGGCCGGTGTCGTGGGCGGTGCACGCCGAGGAGTTCGGCCGCCGTGGACTGCCAGGGGAGGAACCAGTGGACCCGCTCGCCGACGTGATCGCCGCCATCGCCCCGCCGGATGAGGCGGCGATGACCGCCGCGCGGGAGCGGCAGGACCGGATGACCAAGCCGCGCGGCTCGCTCGGCGTGCTCGAAGAGGTGTCGGTACGGCTGGCGGGCCTGGCGGGCAGCTGCCCCGCGCCGTTGCCCGAGCCGGCCTGCGTGGCGATCTTCGCCGCCGACCACGGCGTCCACGCCCAGGGCGTCAGCCCCTGGCCGCAGGAGGTGACGGCCCAGATGGTGGCCAACTTCCTGGCCGGCGGGGCGGTGGTCAACGCGTTCGCGGCCCAGGCCGGCGCCGAGGTCACGGTCGTCGACGTGGGGGTGGCCGCCCCGCTCGACCCGGTCCCTGGGCTGCTGCCCCGCAAGATCGCGCCGGGCACCGCTGACTTCACCGAGGGTCCCGCGATGACCCGCGAGCAGGCGACCGCCGCGCTGATGGTCGGCCTGGAGATCGCCCGCGACCTGGTCGCCGCGGGCAACCGCTGCCTGATCACCGGCGACATGGGCATCGCGAACACCACCGCGTCGGCCGCGCTGATCTGCGCCTTCACCGGCGCCGACCCGGCCGCGGCAACCGGCCGCGGCACCGGGATCGACGCCGCCACCTACGCCCGGAAGGTCGACGTCGTCTGCCGGGGCCTGGCCCGGCACCGTCCCGTGGTGCCCGTGGTATCCGGCCCGGCCGACCCGGCCCACCCGGCCGACCCCGTGGGCGTCCTGGCGGCGTTCGGCGGCTTTGAGCACGCCGCGCTGGCCGGGTTCATCCTGGGCGCCGCCGCGCTGCGCGTCCCGGTGATCCTGGACGGTGTCATCTCCGGCGCCGCCGCGCTGGCCGCCGCGGCCCTGGCCCCCGCCGTGACTGCCGCCTGCTTCGCGGGCCACCGCAGCGCCGAGCCTGGGCACGCGATCGCCCTGTCCCACCTCGGACTGAGCCCGCTCGTGGACCTGGGCCTGCGGCTCGGCGAGGGCACCGGTGCCCTGCTCGCCCTGCCCCTGGTACAGAGCGCGGCCCGCGCGCTGCGAGACGTCGCCACCTTCGACTCCGCGGGCGTAGCCGAGAAACTCTAACCCCCGCCCGTTCCGCGCTCCGCGCCAAGTCAGCCCGACCGAGGAGTCATGGACCCGTACCTGCTGGGACTGCGGCTGCGAGACCGCCGTGTGGTCGTCGTCGGCGGGGGAGCGGTCGCCACCCGCCGGATCCCGGCGCTGCTCGACGCGGGCGCCGACATCGTCCTGGTGTCGCCCTCGGTCACGGCGTCCCTGGAGGACCTGGCCGCGGCGGGCCGGATCCGGTGGGAGCCGCGCGGCTACGCCGACGGCGACTGCGCGGGCGCCTGGCTGGTCTGCGCCTGCACAGACGACCCCGAAGTGAACGCGGCCGTCGCGGCCGCCGCCGAACAGCAGCGCACCTGGTACGTCCGGGCCGACGACGCGCAGGCCTCGGCCGCGTGGACGCCGGCCACAGGCCGGGCCGAAGACGTCCGTGCGAAGGCTGTCCCGGGTAGCGCTGTCCCAGATAGCGCTGTCCCGCGCGGCGCTGTCCGCCGCGGGCGGCGCTGTCCCGCGCGGCGCTATCCAGGTCGGCGTGCTCAGCGGCGATCCGCGGCACAGCGCGGCGATCAGGGACGCGATCATCGCCGGGATCCGCACCGGCCAACTCAGCGCCCGGCATGGCCGCGGTCGCCGCGCCGGGGTGGCGATCATCGGCGGCGGACCGGGTGATCCCGGGCTGATCACCGTCCGCGGGCGGCAACTGCTCGCCGAGGCCGACGTGGTGCTGGCCGACCGGCTGGCCCCTCGCTCGCTGCTCGACGAACTGCCCGCGGACGTCGAGGTCATCGACGTCAGCAAGATCCCCTACGGTCGCTCCATGGCCCAGGAGCAGATCAACGCCACGCTCATCGATCGGGCCCGGTCTGGCCGGTTCGTCGCTAGGCTCAAGGGCGGTGACCCGTTCGTCTTCGGCCGGGGCGCCGAGGAGGTCCTGGCCTGCCTGCGTGCTGGCGTCCCGGTCACCGTGGTGCCAGGTGTGACCAGCGCGGTGGGCGTGCCCACCGGCGCATGGGTGCCGGTTACCCACCGGGGCGTGGCGCAGGAGTTCCATGTTGTGTCGGTTCACGTCCCGCCGGGCGACGATCGGTCTACGGTGGACTGGGCACTGCTCGGCGGCAGCCCGGGGACCCTGGTCCTGCTGATGGCCGTGCAGCGGATCGGCGCGGTGGCGGCCGAACTGATCCAGCACGGACGCAGTCCGGACACACCCGTTTCTGTAATCGCAGACGGGACGATGCCGACTCAGCGCACAATTAACTCAACACTGGGACAAGTGGAAGGCTTGGTGACACGAGAGGGCATCCGGCCGCCCGCGATTATCGTGGTCGGTGACGTAGTGGGTGTCGCGGCGGAGATAACAGAGCTGATCGGCAATGTAACCGCCTGGTGAAGGGGATAAACTCCGCGTGCTAGGTGACTGCCGGAAATCCGGTAGAACCCAGTCCCCCCGGAGAGCGCGGGGTTCCAGGGGTTTGAGGAGGCCGTTGGAACAATGGAAGGTCAGGGCGTAGCGGCGTCCGCAGCGTCTGAAGCCGGCCGTCATGGCGAGCCCGGCGCAGGCGCGGTTGCGGCTGCCGACTTTGACCACCCTGGCGTCAGCCATGTAACCGGTGATGCTCCGGGCGGTGGTGAGGGCCAGTGGCGGAACGGGGATGACACCCTCGTGATGCCTGCCCTCGGTAGACCGGAAGTGTCCGACCCCGGTTCCGATATGCCACCGGCCGGCACCGCGGGAGAGCCTTCCGGGTCCTCGGGTTCGCCCCCCGGGCCCCCCGGGCCGCCGTCCGGGCCCGCGGGATCGCCCCAGCAGCCCACGCCTCAGCAAACCCAGCCGCCTTCGTCTCAAGAACCTCAGCCATCCAGAGAGCCTCGGCCGTCCGCAGCCTCTCAGCCATCCCCGGCCGATCGAACGGACCAGCCAGCCAAAGCGGACCAGCCAGCCGAAGCGGACCAACCGGATCATGCGGATCACGCTGCCGGGGATGACGACACGACCCGAGACCAGGCCGCCGCCGCAGCGGCCCCGGCTGACGCCCCCGCCCCGGCTGACGTCCCCGCCCCGGCCGGCCAGGCGCCGTCCGCCGGGCCGGATGGGAACGTGCCAGCTCCCGAGGCCCCCGCGACCGGCACCGCGCCAACACCGCCAACCGTGCCCACCGCGCCCGCAGCGCCGCAGGAACCCGCCGCGGCCCCCGAGTCCCACGCGCGGGTGGACGCGCGCCTGCTGGAGGCCGCCCTGCTCAACCTGCGCAAACGGATCGCGGCCATCCCCCTGGTGTTCGAGGTCGCCGGTTCAGCCGAGGTGAAGGCCGAACGCACCAAGCTTCTCAGCCAGATCGACGACTATTTGCTGCCCAGGGTGCGCCGGTCCGCGGCGCCCGTCCTGGTGGCCCTGGTCGGCTCCACCGGCGCGGGGAAGTCGACCCTGGTGAACAGCATCGTGGGCACCCATGTGAGCGCGACCGGCGTGCGCCGCCCGACGACCAACAGCCCGGTCCTCGCCTGCCATCCCGATGACATCGACTGGTTCGCCGAGAACAACTTCCTGCCTACCCTGCCCCGGGTCCGGCAGGAGGGGCTGGCCCGGCCGGGCCGCGACGGACTGCTGGTCCTGGCCGCCAGCGAGGGCATGCCGCGGGGCATCGCGCTGCTGGACACGCCAGACATCGACTCGGTGGTCAAGGCCCACCACGAGTTCGCTTACCAGTTCCTCGACGCCTCGGACCTGTGGCTGTTCATGACCAGCGCCAGCCGGTACGCCGACGGGCCGGTGTGGGAGATCCTCCAGCACGCCCGGGATCGCAAGGCCTCGCTCGGCGTGGTCCTGTCCCGGATCCCGCAGACCTACCGGACCGAACTCACCGATCACTTCAACGCCATGCTCGACGCGAACGGGATCGCCGCGGAAAACCGCTTCGTGATCCTGGAGACCCCGCTCATCGACGGCATGCTCCCGCCCGACGCCTACCAGCCGGTCCGTGACTGGCTCACCGAGACCGCCACGCGCAGCGACCGCCGGGTCGCGGTGCTCTCCCAAACGATGTCGGGCGTGCTGGACACGTTCAAGTCGCGGGTTCCGGCCATGGCCACGCACGTCGAGGCCCAGGTCGTGCTGCGCGCGGAGCTGCGGCGTACCGCGGAGGCCTCTTACGAGCGGGCCTTCGCCGAAGCGAACGCCGGCCTGAAGAACGGCACCGTGCTCACCGGCGAGGTGCTGGCGCGCTGGCAGGACTGCGTGGTCGGCGGCGACCTGCGGCCGCGCCGCGGCGGGAAGCCCGCGAAGCTCACGAAGAAGGGCAAGCGCGCGCGCCGGGGCCCGTCCCACAACGCGGCGCTCAACACCGCGCTGCGCTCGGCGATCTGCTCGTTCATCGTGTCCATCGCGGACCGCGCCGCCGAGCACGTGGACGGCAGCTGGCGCGGTAATCCCGCCGGTATCGTGCTGCTGGAGGACGCCGTCGCCGACCGGGCACGCGGCGAGTACGCCAAGCACGTATTCGAGTCCGCCTTCGGGACGGGAAGGACGGGAAGCACAGGAAACACGGGCAGGACGGTCAGGACGGGAGAGGCCGGATGGCCCGGAGGGGCCGATACGGCCGAACCCCCGGAGGCCAGCCAGGCCACCGCCTTCAGCCGCTCCTCGCCGGATCTGCCGCTACGCACCGCACGCGCCGTCGGTGCCTGGCAGGAGCACCTGACCCGGCTGGTCGAAGCGGAGGACCCGCGGCCCGGGGCCAAGGGGCCCAAGCGGATTTCCTTCGATGACGAGTCGCTCGGCCTGGTCGTGCTGGTCGCCATGCTGGGCGAGGACGCGCCGGGCGCAGTGCCGATCGTCGGCGCGCCGGTCGCCGAGGACGAGGGCACCAACATCTACACCGAGCCGCGGCGCCTGCTGGCCTCGGTGTACGGCCCCGGGCTGCTGGCCGGGATCCTGGCCAAGGCCCGCGCGGATCTCATCCACCGGGTCCGGCTGCTGCTGGACGAGGAAATGGTCAGGTTCGTCGAGGTGATCGAGTTGGCCGGGCCCTGCAACGACGTCGCGGCGATCCGGCTGTACCAGGCGGAATACTCGCTCGAGGCGGTCAGGTGACAGCGAACACGATCGGCGCGACCGGACTGGGGCATTCGCGCCTGCCGGCCAGGCTGGCGTCCCTCACCGAGCTGACCCGGATCGCGGCCGGAAGAACCGGATCCGAAGGGTTCAGCCAGGAGCTTCTCACCGACGCGGAAACGCTGCTCCGGCGGTCCGGCGAGCGGATGCGGATGTCCGCCTCGCACACCGTGGTCGCCCTGGCAGGCGGCACCGGCAGCGGCAAGTCCTCGCTGTTCAACGCCCTGGCCGGGGCGTCCTTCTCGCCCGCCGGGGTGATGCGGCCGACCACCAAGCACCTGCACGCGTGCGTGTGGGGGATGGAGGGAGCCGCTCCGCTGCTGGACTGGCTCGGCGTCCAGCGGCGGCACCGTTACGGGCGCGCCAGCGCCCTCGATGAGGGCGAGGCGTTGCTGACCGGGCTGCTCCTGCTCGACCTGCCCGATCACGACTCGGTGGTCACCGGCTCGGCGGCGATGGTCGATCGCCTGGTCAAGCTGGCGGACATGCTGGTCTGGGTGCTTGACCCGCTGAAGTACGCGGACGCGTCCGTGCACCAGCGGTACCTGGTGCCGCTGGCCGGGCACGCGGCCGTGACCACCGTGGTGCTCAACCAGGCCGACACGCTGACCTCCGATGAGGTCGCCGACTGCGCGGCCGACCTGCGCCGGCTGCTCGACGCCGAAGGGCTGCTCGAGACGCCCGTGCTGGTGACCTCCGCGGCCACCGGAGCCGGTCTCAGTGAACTGCGCCGCACACTGGCCGCCGCGGTAGCGGCCCGGCGGGCGGCGAGCGACCGGATCACCGCCGACATCGATGCCCTGCTGGAGCGGTTCGCCGTTTACGCCGGTGACTCCGTGCCCGGGTGGCTGCCGCCAGCGGCACCGGCGCCACAGATCTCGGCCGCCCCGATGGCCGATGGGGCCGGAGCCGCCGCCCGCGAGCCCGGTCCGGCGTTGTCGCGGACGCCGGAACGGCCGCCCTGGGAGCAGGACGGCTGGGTTGATCACGAGGACCGCGGGGTCACGGCGCGGGCGTCCAGTCCGCCCTGGCCGGAGGCGAGCCCCAGAGCCGCGAACGACCCGGTGACGGGGAACGGCCTCGACAGTACGGCAAACGGCCGTGCGGGCGGCTCCGGTGAGTGGCAGCCCTGGCAGACGACCGCCGCGCCGACCAAGCCGGCTTCCACGGCGCGTCCGCCCTGGGAAGACGCCACGCCCGACGGCCAGGGTGGCAGGGCGCCCGCCCTCGACCCTGTGATGTACATCCCCTCGGGTTCTGCCGCCGCGCTGACCGGCGCCTTCGCCAAGGCCGCCGGGGTGACGGCCGCGACGGAGACGCTTAACGGCGCCCGCGAGCGCCGGGCCGCGAGCTACATCGGCTGGCCGCCCGGGCGGCTGGCCGCGCGGCTGCGCGGCGCCGACCCGACCCCGGCACGCAAACTGCTGGCCAGTGACGGTGCCGGTACCACGCAAGCGCAGCGATCGGATATCGACAACGCGGTCACGGTGTTCGCCGATGAGGTCGGCGGCTCGCTGCCGGAGCCATGGTCGCGGACCGTGCGGGCGGCGGCACGGTCGAGGGCCAACGAGGCCCAGGCGGCCCTGGGCGCGGCCGTGGCACAGGGGCTGCCGCCGCGCGACAAGGTGACCGGCTGGTGGCGGCTGATCGCGGTCGTGCAGTGGCTGCTGATGCTGCTGACCCTGGCCGGCCTGGTCTGGATCGCCCTGATCCTCTCCCTCCACGGGTCGCAGAAGTCGTCCTCGCTGATCAGCGACACCTCACTGGTGCCCTGGCTCGCCGTCATGGTGGTCGCGCTGTTGCTGCTGGGCTGGCTGATCGAGTCGTGGTGCCAGAACATGGTGGTGCTCGCGGCCGACCGCGAGCGAGAACAGGCCAACCAGGCCATCATGTCCCGGATCGCCGCCGTCACCAGCGAACTGGTCCTGGCTCCCGCCGGCCGCGAACTCGCCGACTACGAGCACTTCCGCGCCGAGCTGGCCGCCGCCCGCGACCGCGGCCTGGCCACCTGACCGCCGTACGGACCCCGGACGTCCTCCCGCCTTTCATTCAGCCGAACGGAGCGTGGTTCACGCCGCCGTTCAGATGGGTACCGGGTCGGCTCGCCAGTCGTCGATCCGGAGGGTAACCCCGTCGGCCTGGCCAGCCATGCCGCACCAAACGGTTAAGCTCCGGGCGGAACGCCCGCGGGTAAGCACCCTTCCAAAATCCTGGTTGCACTGTAATCCTGTAATCAAAAGGAACGGAAGGCCCCGGGAGACCGACATGGAGGCTAGCAACCCGCTGGACGCGTACTCGCGGATCGTCGCCGGTGTGGCCGAGCGGCTCACGCCCCGGGTGGCGAGCCTGCGCGTGCCGCGTCAGGGAAGCCGGGGAGGGACGGGAGAGAGCCTCGGCTCGGGCGTCGTCTTTACCGGTGACGGGTTCCTGCTGACCAACGCGCACGTGGTGGGCCAGGCGAGCGGCGGCACCGCGGCGTTCTCCGACGGCACGTCGGTGCCGTTCCGGGTGGTAGGCGCCGACCCGCTGTCCGACCTGGCGGTGCTGCGCGCCAACGGCGAGACCCCGGCGCCGGCCGAACTCGGCGAGGCTGACCGGCTCGTCGTCGGCCAGCTCGTGGTGGCGGTGGGTAACCCGCTCGGCCTGGCCGGCTCCGTTACGGCCGGCGTGGTCAGCGCGCTCGGCCGGTCCCTGCCCGCCCGCGGCCGCGTGATCGAGGACGTCATCCAGACCGACGCCGCGCTCAACCCGGGCAACTCTGGCGGGGCGCTGGCCGGCGCGGATGCGCGCGTGGTCGGCATCAACACCGCGGTGGCCGGCGTGGGGCTGGGCCTGGCGGTCCCGGTGAACGACACCACCCGGCGGATCATCTCCGCACTGATGGCCGACGGCCGGGTCCGGCGGGCCTACCTGGGGCTGGCCATGATGCCGGGACCGGTGCCCGCCGCCTGGCGCGAGCGCCTCGGCCGCAAGACCGGGCTGCTCATCGCCCAGGTGGTGGCCGCCGGGCCCGCCGACCGGGCCGGCCTGCGCGCCGGAGACCTGCTGCTCACCGTGGCCGGCAAGCCGGTGGCGGTCTCCCAGGACCTGCAGCGGCTGATGTTCTCCGAGGCGATCGGCCAGCCGCTCGCGATCACCGTCATGCGCAACGGCGCCCTGGTCGACGTCATCGCCGAGCCCACCGAGCTCGTCGCCGCCTGAGCGAACGACATCTCCTGTCACCTCGATAAGCGTCCTGCAATGATGGGCAGATGATCGCCAGCCACGAACCAGCGAGCCACGAACCAGCGAGCCACGAACCAGCGAGCCACGAACCAGCGAGCCACGAACCGGTACGCGCGCCGCGCGGCGCGCAGCGCACCTGCAAGGGATGGGCGGCCGAAGCCGCCATGCGCATGCTCATGAACAACCTCGATCCCGAGGTGGCCGAACACCCCGACCAGCTCATCGTCTACGGCGGCTCCGGCCGGGCCGCCCGCAGCTGGGACGCCTACGCGGCGATCATCAGGACTCTGCAAGACCTCAACGACGACGAGACCATGCTCGTCCAGTCCGGCAAGCCGGTCGGGGTCATGAAGACCCACGAATGGGCCCCGCGCGTGCTCATCGCCAACTCCAACCTTGTCCCGCAGTGGGCGACCTGGGAGGAGTTCCGCCGCCTCGAGCAGCTCGGCCTGACCATGTACGGCCAGATGACCGCCGGCTCGTGGATCTACATCGGCACCCAGGGCATCCTGCAGGGCACCTACGAGACCTTCGCCGCGATCGCGGCCAAGCGCTTCGGCGGCACGCTCAGGGGCACGATCACCCTGACCGCCGGGCTGGGCGGCATGGGCGGCGCCCAGCCGCTGGCCGTGACCATGAACGGCGGCGTGGTCATCTGCGTCGAGTGCGACCAGTCCCGCATCACCCGCCGCATCGAGTTCGGCTACCTCGACGAGCAGGCGGAAAACCAGGACGATGCCATCCGGAAGGCCCTCGCCGCAAAGGACAAAGGCCAGCCCCTGTCCATCGGCCTGCTCGGCAACGCCGCCGACATCTTCCCGCAGCTGCTCGCCAGCAACGCCCCGATCGACATCGTCACCGACCAGACCTCGGCCCACGACCCGCTCACCTACCTGCCCCGGGGCGTCGCCTTCGAGGACATGGCCGCCCTGCGCGCCGAGGACCCCGCAGGCTTCACCCGCAGGGCCCGCGAGTCGATGGCCGTCCACGTCGCCGCCATGGTCGGCTTCCTCGACGCCGGGGCCGAGGTGTTCGACTACGGCAACTCCATCCGCGGCGAGGCCCAGCTGGCCGGGTACCAGCGGGCGTTCGACTTCCCCGGCTTCGTTCCGGCCTACATCAGACCGCTGTTCTGCGAGGGCAAGGGCCCGTTCCGCTGGGCCGCGCTGTCCGGCGATCCCAGCGACATCGCCGCCACCGACCAGGCCATCCTCGACCTGTTCCCGGAGAATGAGGGCCTGGCCCGGTGGATCCGGATGGCCAGGGAGAAGGTGCATTTCCAGGGCCTGCCGGCCCGGATCTGCTGGCTCGGCTACGGCGAGCGTCACCTGGCCGGCCTCCGCTTCAACGAGATGGTCAAAAACGGCCAGCTCCAGGCCCCTATCGTCCTCGGCCGCGACCACCTGGACTGCGGCTCGGTCGCCTCGCCGTACCGGGAAACCGAGGCCATGGCCGACGGCTCCGACGCGATCGCCGACTGGCCGCTGCTGAACGCCCTGGTCAACACGGCCTCCGGCGCCTCCTGGGTGTCCATCCACCACGGCGGCGGGGTGGGCATCGGCCGCTCCATCCACGCGGGCCAGGTCTGCGTGGCCGACGGCACCGAACTGGCCGGACAGAAACTGGAGCGCGTCCTGACCAATGATCCCGCGATGGGCGTGATCAGGCACGCCGACGCCGGCTACGAGAAGGCCTCCGCCGTCGCCGTCCAGCGCGGGATCCGGGTCCCCATGGCTGAGCAAGCATGAGCGGCGCTGGCCCGGGGGGGTCGACCCCAGACCCCCCTTGGGCCCCCACGACATTCGCCGAGCTCTGGCGCGAACTCGAGCCGCTCGGCCGTGACACCGGGACCGGCGGCTACCGCCGCTACTCCTGGACCGCGGCCGACGCGGCCTGCCGGGCCTGGTTCACCCGCCAGGCCGAAAAGCGCGGCCTGGACGTGGAGACAGATAACAACGGCAACCTATGGGCCTGGTGGGGGCCGAAAACCGCTGACGCGGTCGTGACCGGCAGTCACCTCGATTCGGTCCCCGACGGCGGCGGCTTCGACGGGGCGCTGGGCGTCGTCACCGCGCTCGCCGCCGTAGACCTGCTGCAGGAAAAAACCTTTGATACCGAACGTTCCGTGGTGCTTGCCGTCTTCACCGAGGAAGAAGGCGCGAGGTTCGGCGTCCCCTGCCTGGGCAGCCGGCTGCTGACCGGAGCCGTGGACCCGGACGCCGCCCGCGCCCTCGCCGACGACACCGGAACCACGCTCGCCGAGGCCATGACGGCCGCCGGTCACGACCCCGGCCGGCTCGGCGCCCGCGACGACCTGCTGGACGGCATCGGCGCCTTCGTCGAGCTGCACGTCGAGCAGGGCCGCGCGCTCGCCCCGATGGGAGCAGCCGTCGGGCTGGCCGAGGGGATCTGGCCGCACGGACGATGGCGGCTCGAGTTCCGGGGCCGGGCCGACCACGCGGGCACCGCGCGGCTCGCCGACCGGCAGGATCCCATGCTCGCCTACGCGCACGCCGTGCTCACCGCCCGCAACGCCGCCGCGGACGACGGTTCGCTGGCCACATTCGGCAAGGTCATCGCGGAACCGAACGGCTCCAACGCGGTCTGCTCGGCCGTGAGGGCCTGGCTGGACGCCCGGGCCCCGGACGAAGCCACGTTGCGGAGAACTGTCACCCTGGTCCGTTCGGCCGCGGAAAGATCGTGCACGCGCAACGGGGTCACGCTGAGCGTGCGACAGGAGTCGTACACTCCGTTGGTGCGTTTCGACCAGGGCCTGCGGGACCGGATCGCCGGGGTCCTCGCCGCGGCCGGGGTCCAGGCCCCGGTGCTGCCCACCGGCGCGGGGCACGACGCCGGGGTGCTCGCGGCGCGCGTCCCGACCGCGATGCTCTTCGTCCGCAACCCCACCGGGATCTCGCACTCGCCCGCCGAGCACGCCGAACTGGCCGACTGCGAAGCCGGCGTCCGCGCCCTCGCGGCGGTACTCGCGGACCTGGCAGGCGCCAAGTGACCCAGGCCCCGCGCCGGTGGCTCGCCGACCTGGCCTGGCTCCCCGGCCAGGGCGTGGTCCGCGACGTCCTCATCGAAGCCGACGGTGACCGCTTCACCTCCGTCACCCCCGCCACCCCCGCCGCCCCCGACGCCCCCGCCGCCACCCTCCTGCACGGCCTTACCCTGCCCGGGTTCGCCAATGCGCACTCGCACGCGTTCCACCGGGCGCTGCGCTCCTGCACCCAGGCCGGCCGCGGCACGTTCTGGACCTGGCGCGAGCGCATGTACGAGGTCGCGGCGCGGCTCGACCCGGAGCGCTACCACTGGCTGGCCCGGGCCGTGTTCGCCGAGATGGCGCTGGCCGGGGTGAGCTGTGTGGGGGAGTTCCACTACCTGCACCACCAGCCGGGCGGGCGCCCGTACGCGGACCCCAACGCCATGGGCCGCGCCCTGCTCCAGGCGGCGGCCGAGGCGGGCCTGCGCATCACGCTGCTCGACACCTGCTACCTGGCCGGAGGCCTGGCCGAGGAAGGGCTGCTGCCGCTGGCCGGGCCCCAGCTGCGGTTCGGTGACGGCGACGCCGTGCGCTGGGCGGAACGCGTCACCGGCCTCGAGTGCGACGAGCACGGCATGATCTCGGCGCACGCCCAGATCGGCGCGGCCATCCATTCCGTCCGCGCGGTACCGAGGAAGCAGATGCACCCGGTCGTGGCCTGGGCCCACCGGTTCGGCGCCCCGCTCCACGTGCACCTGTCCGAGCAGCGGGCCGAGAACGAGGCGTGCCAGGTGGTCTACGGGATGTCACCCACCCGGCTGCTGTACGCCGAGGACGTGCTCGGGCCGCGGACCACGGTGGTGCACGCGACCCATGTCGACGACGATGACCTGGAACTGCTCGGCGGGTGCCAGACCTTCGCCTGCCTGTGCCCGACCACCGAACGCGACCTGGGCGACGGCCTGGCCCCGGCCCGGGCGCTGGCCGCGGCGGGCTGCTCGCTCACCCTGGGCAGCGACAGCCACGCCGTCATCGACATTCTGGAAGAAGCGCGCGGGGTCGAGTACGCGGAGCGGCTGGCCCGCCGCGCTCGCGGCCACTTCACCGCCGAAGCCCTGCTGCGCGCCGCGACCATGGCGGGGCACACCAGCCTGGGCTGGCCCGACGCGGGCGAGATCGCCCCTGGCGCGTGGGCCAACCTGGTCACCGTGTCCCTGGACAGCGTGCGGACCGCGGGCGCGGCCGGCGGCCTGGCCCTGGAGGCGGCTGTCTTCGCCGCCTCAGCGTCAGACATCACCGACGTCGTGATCAGCGGCCGGGACGTCGTCCGCGGACGGGGTCCATCTGCTCGTGCCGGACGTGCCGGGGGAGCTGTCCCGCTCGATCCACGCCGTCCTCGGCTGACCGCCCACTCACCCCGGCCCGCCAGCCCGGCTGGGACAATGGTCGATATGACCGACATTCCCCTGGTGGACCTGGGCGGCGGGGCCGTCATGCCGATGGTGGGCTTCGGCACCTGGCAGCTCGGCGGCCGCCGTGCCTACGAAGCCATCCGGTACGCCCTGGACGTCGGCTACCGGCATATCGATACCGCCACCATCTACCGCAACGAGCACGAGGCCGGCCAGGCCATCCGGGACAGCGGCCTGGACCGCGGCGAGGTGTTCGTCACCACCAAGCTGCCGCCCGGCAACGCCGGCCGCGCCCGCGCCACCCTGGCTGAGAGCCTGCGCGCCCTCGGCACGGACTACGTAGACCTGTGGCTGATCCACTGGCCGCCACGCCGGTCGGCCTCGGTACCGGTGTGGCGGGAGTTCCTCGCCCTGCGGGACGAGGGCCGGTGCCGCAGCGTCGGGGTCAGTAATTACGACATCGCCCAGATCGACGAGCTCATCGCGGCCACAGGGGAGCCGCCTGCCGTCAACCAGATCCCGTGGAGCCCGTCTCAGTACGATCCCGACCCTGCTGGCCGCGCACGCCGACCGCGGTGTGGCCGTCGAAGGGTACAGCCCATTGAAGGGCACCCGGCTGCGCGACCCCGCCCTGGCCGAGATCGCCGCCCGGCATGAGGTGACCCCCGCCCAAGTCGTCCTGCGCTGGCACCTGGAACACGGCATTACGGTCATCCCGAAGTCCGCCCAGCCAGACCGCATCAAGTCGAACTTCGACCTGTTCAGCTTCTCCCTAACCCCCGAAGAAGTCTCCCGCCTCGACCACCTCTAGCAGGACCCTGACCCGTTAAACCCGGCCCAAGAGCACCACCGGAAGGCCAGACTAGCCCCCGCCTGGGCCCGCTGCCTCGGGCCTATGCGTCTGCCGCTGCTGTGGTGCCATGCCAGGCGCGGTCGCGTATTGTCCCGCAACGCGTTGCGGATGGCAACTGGTTGTCCACAGGCGCGCACGCCGCGCCCGAGTTATCCACAGGAACGCGACGGTCGCGCGGCGGGGGGCGCAGGCGAGCGACCGTGGAGAGACCGGCGGCGTCGGGCTGCCGGGCATCCCAAGGAGGATCGTAATGAGCCAGGGCGGATACGTGACGCTGGTGGGCTTCGTGGCCCAGGACCCGGTACAGCGCGAGACCAAGAACGGCGTCCTGGTCACCGACCTGCGCGTGGGCGCGACGCCCCGCGTGCAAGACCGGGTGACCAACCAGTGGCGCGACGGTGATACCTCGTACTACGACGTCAGTTGCTGGCGCAGGCTGGGTGACCACGTACGGGCCAGCCTGCGCAAGGGCGACCCGGTCACGATCAAGGGGAAGTTCCGGTCCCGGACCTTCGTGGACAAGACCGGAGTGTCCCGGACCGTGATCGACATCATGGCCAACACCGTCGGGCATGACCTGAACCGCGGAGTAGCCAATTACCTGGGCCGACAGCGCCCGCCCGTGAACACCGAGGGCGATCCCGCCGCCGATGTGCCCCAGGACACGCTCGGGGACCGCGACATGATCGACCGCGACATGATCGACCGCGACATGATCGACGAGGAGGCGATCGAGCAGTTCGGACGGGAACTCGATGGCCTCAGCGAAGCCGAACTCGCGGCGCGCGCTCTCGAGGAGGACGAGGGAGACGAGGAGGACGACGACGCCGCCGTGCCGGCCGCATCGCCAGCGCACTTGTGAGCGCTAGGTCCAGATAACGCCTCGCATCGGTCCAACTCTCCTCAGCTCTGGTATCGCACGGAGCTCAGCTCTGGTATCGCACGGAGCGGATACGTCTGGCATCGTAGCGTAACCGCTCCGTGCGGTAACAATGTTACCGTCAGTCACAACAAGCGCGTTTCTTCTCTCCGGCCTGGTACGGCCTGCAACGCCTACCCCGCAGTCGAATACGCGCCAGCCAACATATCAATTCCGCCGACGGCGAGCACTGAGCGCAGCTAGAATGTTACTTAACGTGATAGCCGGGCCCGGGGGGGCCGATTTGCCTGGCTGACCCTTGGGTGGGAGGCATGGCAGCAGTTCAGGAGGCTATCGAGCAGCATCAGCGCGGGCTGCGGCGGCTGATCAGGTGCTGGCCACTGTTCGCCATGCCGACGTCGCTGATCGTGTACGTACTGACCATCCTCGCCGGTGACCTGGGGCTGATCGGCTGGGAACTGGCTCATACGCCGCTTCGAGCGGGCCACCTGGCGTTGTTCGCCGCGCTGCTGGCCGCCACGGTGGTGTGTATCGAGGCCATGCGGCGGCTCGGCCGGCCGCCGGGGTGTCGCGGGACCTCCTGTCGGCCTGGTGGCTGCCGATCGCCCTGCTCCTGCCGCCGCTCTACGCACTGCTCGCGCCGTTCGCTATCGGCACGGTGCTCTACCTGCGGGCCCGCCCGATACCGATGTACCGCCGCGTGTTCAGCTCGGCCGCGCTCGGGCTGGCCGGCGCCGCCGCGTCGGCCACGTTCCACCTGGCCGTGCCGCAGGCGTTCCGGGTCAGCCTGGACGGCTCGCAGGACTGGCTGACCCGGCCGGCCGTGATCTCGACCGCGGTCGCCTGCGCGGTCCTGTTCGCCGTGCTCAACGCGGCCATCGTGGCGGTCGCCGCGCACCTGGCCGACCCCGGGGCGCCGCTGGCCAAGGTGCTCTGGGACCGGGAAAGCCTGCTGCTCGACCTCACCGAGACGTGCGTTGGCATCCTCGTCGCCGTAACCTGCACGCTCAGCTTGCTGCTGCTCCTGGTCGCCCTGCCGCCGGTCATCCTTCTGCAGCGCAGCCTCATGCACCAGCAGCTGGCCGCGGCCGCCCGCACCGATCCCAAGACCGGCCTGCTGAACGCCACGGCCTGGCAGCGCGAGGCCGATGCGGAGGTCACCCGGGCTCTGCGATCCGGCGCTCCGCTCTCCCTGCTGTTCGTGGACGTCGATCATTTCAAGCAGGTCAACGACAGCCACGGCCACCTCGTCGGGGACGACGTCCTGCGCGCGCTGGCCACCGAGCTCCGGCAGCAGGTCCGCGAGTTGGACGTCGTGGGCCGGTTCGGCGGGGAGGAGTTCACCGTCCTGCTGCCCCGCACCGACGGCGACGGCGCCTGCCGGATCGCCGAGCGGCTGCGCAGCAGCGCCGGCCTGCTGAGCGTGGCCGCCGACCCGAAGACCGACGCCAGCATCACCGTCACGGTCTCCATCGGGGTGGCGGTGCTCGGCCAGCACGGCAGCGACCTGTTCGAGCTGCTCGCAGCCGCTGACCTGGCCCTGTACCGGGCCAAGGACGCCGGCCGGAACCAGGTGCGCCTGTGCGCCCCGCGCCGGCAGCCGCGGGTCACCCCGGCGGACCACGGGAGTGACGAGGCAACCGGCGCGTGCCCGTAGGCTTGAGTACATGCCGGAGTTCATCTACCAGATGCGAGCCGTGCGCAAGGCGCACGGCAACAAGGTCATCCTCAACAATGTCACGCTGGCCTTCCTGCCGGGCGCGAAGATCGGCGTCGTGGGCCCGAACGGTACCGGCAAGTCGACCTTGCTGCGGATGATGGCCGGCGTGGAGCAGCCGTCCAACGGCGACGCGCGCTTGCTGCCCGGCTTCACCGTGGGCCTGCTCGCCCAGGAGCCCCAGCTCGACGAGACCAAGTCCGTGCTCGGCAACGTCGAAGACGGCGTGGCCGAGACCAAGAAGCTCCTCGAGCAGTACAACGAGATCGCCGAGAAGATGGCGACCGACTACTCCGACGAGCTGCTCAAGGAGATGGGCCGCCTGCAGGAACAGCTGGACCACAAGGACGCCTGGGACCTGGACAGCCAGGTCGAGCAGGCCATGGACGCGCTGCGCTGCCCGCCGCCCGACGCCGAGGTCACCAGCCTGTCCGGCGGGGAGAAGCGCAGGGTGGCGCTATGCCGGCTGCTGCTGTCCCAGCCCGACCTGCTGCTGCTCGACGAGCCCACCAACCACCTGGACGCGGAGAGCGTGCAGTGGCTGGAGCAGCACCTGGAGAAGTACCCGGGCACCGTCGTGGCGGTCACCCACGACCGGTACTTCCTCGACGATGTGGCCCAGTGGATCCTCGAGCTCGACCGCGGCCACGCCTACCCCTACGAGGGCAACTACTCCACCTACCTGGAGACCAAGGCGGCCCGGCTGAAGGTCGAGGGCGCCAAGGATGCGAAAAAGCGCAAGCGCCTGGAGGACGAGCTCGAATGGGTCCGCTCCAGTCCCAGGGCGCGTCAGGCGAAGAGCAGAGCGCGGCTGCAGCGGTACGAGGAGATGGCCACCGAGGCCGACAAGAACCGCAAACTGGACTTCGAGGAGATCCAGATCCCGCCCGGCCCCCGGCTGGGCAGCGTGGTCGTCGAGGTCAGCCACCTGGTCAAGGGCTTCGGCGACCGGTGCCTGTTCGAGAACCTCTCCTTCAGCCTGCCCCGCAACGGCATCGTCGGCGTCCTCGGCCCGAACGGCGTCGGCAAGACCACCCTGTTCAAGATGATCGTCGGCGAGGAACAGCCCGACGAGGGCACGATCCGGATCGGCGAGACCGTGACCATCTCCTACGTGGACCAGGCCCGGGCCCGGATGGACCCGAACAAGAACGTGTGGGAGGTCGATCTCTGACGGCGAGGCGCACATCCGCGTCGGCAACATCGAGATCCCCAGCCGCGCGTACGTGGCCGCGTTCGGGTTCAAGGGCGCCGACCAGCAGAAGCCGGCCGCCGTCATGTCCGGCGGCGAGCGGAACCGGATGAACCTGGCCCTCACCCTCAAGCAGGGCGGCAACCTGCTCCTGCTCGACGAGCCGACCAACGACCTGGACGTGGAGACCCTGGCCTCGCTGGAGAACGCCCTGCTGGAGTTCCCCGGCTGCGCGGTCATCACCAGCCACGACCGCTGGTTCCTGGACCGGGTGGCCACCCACATCCTGGCCTGGGAGGGCGGCGCGAACTGGTTCTGGTTCGAGGGCAACTTCGAGGCCTACGAGAAGAACAAGATCGACCGGCTCGGCGCCGAAGCCGCCCGCCCCCACCGCGTCACCTACCGCAAGCTCACTCGCGGCTAACCAAGCCCGCCCGTCACTCCAGCGGCCCGGAGAACGCCTGCAGGTCCGCGGCTCGAGCTGATGCTGACCGCCGATGATAGTCGTTATCCGAGGACCCGGCTTGAGGCGACCCGGCGGGGTGGCCTGGCGGAGCGTATTTTCTTCACACCGGGCGCCTCCTTCTCAGCGGGGCGCGCATTGCCGCCGCAACGAGTCACCGAGCGCAGCTCGCGCCGATACGACCAAAGGAGAGCGGTCCCGTGCGGAACATCAGGCTCATCATGTCGTCGCTGGCGGTGGTGGCCGCCCTCACCGCCACCAGCGGATTCGCCCTGCCGTCCCAGGAGGCGTCCGCGCAGGCCCTCCGCGGACCCGTCGTGAATTGGGGCGACGTCACCATCCCCGGGCAGTTGTGCGAGGTCAAGGGCCAGATCCACCTGCACAACGGCCACGCCACAGTGCGCCACAGCGGATTCGGCATGGCGCTTGACGTGCTGATGCTGGCCGTCACGCATGGTGACCTCGGCCATGGCCTGCAGGTCGCCGCCCTCCAGATCTGGTGTGACAATATGAGTGGCACGGCGGACGGGGAACTAGCCGAAGGCATCATGGTGTTCGGCAGCCCGGGTGGCCAGGCCCACCTGCTCGGGACCCTCACCCCTCAGCACAAGACCAGCGCGATGGTGCACATCCCCTACATCGTCGTCAATCGCATCGACACCGCCGGCCACGTTGCTGTTACCGAGTACTTCTACAACCCCAGCAACTTCACCTGCTGTCCCACCGGCCGCGCGACCACCCTCTGGAAGTGGACCGGCCGTGCGTTTATCCCGGGCCGGACCAAGATCACGAGCAGCTGAGCCAACAAGAGTGCCGTCAGCCTGGAGGGGCCGGGCACGTGAGGCTAACGCCGGGGTGAGCCCGAGGTCGCCGTGCCCATGGGCGGGCTCGACGTTGACCAGGCTGTGCGCGGCCATCACCAGGTAGTCCCAGAGCTGCGCGTCGTGCGCCTCGTCCAGGCCCAGCTCGTCCAGCGCCTCCCGCATGCGGTGCAGCCACGCGTCCCGCTCGGCCTCGCCGATCGCGAACCGGACGTGGCGCATCCGCAGCCGCGGATGCCCGCGCAGCTCGTTATAGGTCTGCGGCCCGCCCCAGTACTGCATGAGGAATAGCCGCAGGTGCTCCTCGGCCGGGCCGAGATCCCGGGCCGGGTACACCGGCCGCAGCACGGGATCCTCCGCGACGCCCTGGTAGAACCGGTGGACCAGGCGGCGGAACGTCTCTTCCCCGCCCACTGCCTCATAGAAGCTGGTCGGCTGGCTCATGTCTGCCAGCTTACGGGGCAGGCTCGCCCGGATCGTCCTACCCCCGCCGCGTCCAGTGCCGCCTTGACCCGGGCCCGCTACTCCACCGTCAACCCGGTGTACCGCGCCGCGAACGCGAGCGTGTCCGCGGCCAGCTCGGCCGTCCGGCTCACCGCCCGCGCCCCGTGTCCCACCTGGTCCTCGGCGCGCAGCAGCACCGGACGCCCAGCAGCAGACGTGGCGTACTGCAGCGCCGCGCACATCTTGTACGCGTGCACCGGGTCGACCCGGGTGTCGTTGGTGAACACGGTGAACAGCACCGCCGGGTAGGCCGTCCCGGGCACCACGTGATGATACGGCGAATACGACAGCAGCCACCCGAGCTGCGAAGCGTCCGCCGCCGTGCCGTACTCGACGTTCCACGTCTGCCCCAGCCCGAACCGCTCGTACCGCACCATGTCCAGCAACGGCGCGGAGCAGATCACCGCCGCGTACAGCGAAGGCGACTGCACCAGCGCCGCGCCGACCAGGAGCCCGCCGTTCGAGCCGCCCGAGAGGACCAGCTGCCCCGATGTCGTCCACCCGTCGCGGATCAGGGTCTCGGCCGCACAGCGGAAGTCGTCGAACACGTTCTGCTTGCGGTCCAGCATCCCGGCCCGGTGCCATTCCTCGCCCTCCTCGCTGCCACCGCGCAGGTTGGCCACCGCGTACACGCCGCCTGCCTCCACCCAGGCCAGCGCGGACGGCGAGTACGCGGGTGTAAGGCTGATGTCGAACCCGCCGTACCCGGTCAGCAGCGCCTGCCGGGGCTCGCCAGAGGCCGCCGAAGCGCCGGTGATCACCAGCATCCGCACCGGTGTCCCGTCCAGGGACCGATACGTCACCTGCCGCGCCGTCACCGCCGGCACCGAGACCGAACCCGGCCCCGCCGCCCATATCCCAGCCGAGGATTCCCGGGCGTCGAACCGCAGCACCAGCGGCGGCGTCGTGTAGTCCGTGTACCCGAACCACGCCTCGTGCCCGCCCTCCGGCCGCTCGCTGAGCCCGCCCGCGGTGCCGAGCCCCGGCAGCGCGACGCTGCCCACCAGCTCACCCGAAGCCAGGTCATGCACCGTGATCTCGCTCAGTGCGTGCCGGGTCCAGGACGCGACCAGGACCGGCCGCGCCAGCGCAGAACCGTCCAGGATCGCGTACCCGCGCAGCACCGCCTCGGGATCCTCGGCGATCAGCTCCCGCCAGCCCGCTGGGTCAGCCAGGTCGCCAGAGGACCGGATCGGCCACCGCGATCCGTCCCCGGGGGGCGCCAAAATCGGTGAACAGGTACAAGAGCCCGTCCCGCCCCACCCGCACCGAGGTCTGCGCGTCCACCCCCTCCTGCACCACCCGCAACTCGGGTGTCGTGACGTCAGACGACGACAGGTCGGCCAGCCAGAGGTCGTTGCGCGGCGCCGTACCCCGGGACGCGGAGATGGCCAGCCAGCGCCCGTCCCGGCTGACCGAGGCGTAGTAGTAGTCCGTCTTGTCCCGGCCCGTACCGAAGATGAGCACGTCCTCGTCCGCATCCGTGCCGACCTGGTGCAGGTAGACCCGCCGGTGGTACTGGCTCTCGCCCTCCGGGACCGAAGCGGCCGGCAGCCGCCGCGTGTAGTAGAACGCCTTCCCGCCCGGCAGCCAGGCCACGTTCGAGTAGCGGCACCGGTCGATCGGGCCGTCCACCACCGACCCGGTCCCGACGTCCAGCACCCTCAGCAGGGATTCCTCGTTGCCGCCCGCGGACAGCTGGTAGGCGAGCAGCCGCCCCTCCTTGTCCGGCTGCCAGGCGTCCAGCGTGGTCAGCCCGGACGGGTCGATGGCCATCGGGTCGACGAGCATCTCGGCCGGGGCCCCGGAACCATCCGAGGTACACAGCACGGCGTGCTCCTGCCCGGGGTCCCGCCTGGTGAAGAACGACCTCTCCCCGCGCCAGACCGGCGTCCCGACGAAGCCGACGTCCAGCAACTCGGTCACCCGCGCGGCCAGCCGGTCCCGCCCGGGCCACCTCTCCCGCTGCGCGGCGAACAACCCGGCCTGCGCCGCCAGCCAGTCCGCCCGTTCGGTGCTGCCGGTGTCCTCCATCCAGCGGTAGGGGTCGCTGACCTGGTGCCCGAAGATCTCCTCGGTCAGGTCCTGCCGCCGTGCCCTCGGATACTCGAACTCGCGTGTCCCGCTCATGCTCGCACTTTAAGGGCCGGCCGCCTTGTTACGCTTATGAGGTGGCAGAAGCGCGTACCAGGCGACACACTGGGAGCAGGGGCTTCTGCTAGACGGCGCCAGCGGGAGGTGCGGTGCGAAGAGTGCTGCTGCTCAACGTGACGTATGAACCGCTGACAACCGTAGGCCTCCGCCGCGCCGTGTGCCTGGTGCTCGGCGGCAAGGCCGAGGTTGTCCACGACGACGTCGACGGGGCGCTCCTGCACGCGGCGTCCGTCGTGCTGGCGACGCCGTCGGTGATCAGGCTCAGCCGCTACGTCCGGGTGCCCTACCGCAACCGGGTGCCGCTGACCAGGGCCGCGCTGATGCGCCGCGATAACTACCGCTGCGCCTACTGCGGCCGCCGCGCGGAAACCATCGACCACGTGGTGCCCCGCAGCCGCGGCGGCCAGCACGCCTGGGAGAACTGCGTCGCGTCCTGCACCATCTGCAACCACCGCAAGGCCGACCGCCTGCTCGAGGAACTCGGCTGGACACTGGCGGTGCCGCCAGTGGTACCACGTGGCGCCCACTGGAGACTGGTGGGCGCTCAGCACGACGGCGACCCCCAGTGGGCCGCTTATTTGCGTGAGCCCAGTGCCGCCTTAACGTGCCGCGTACCCCTCCCCGCCGTACTCCGTTGCGGCCCTTTTTATTTCTTCCGAACGAAGCGTGGTATCACTCTCTATCTACCCCGCTCGATCTATCTACCCCGCTCGATCTATCTACCCCGCTCGCCTCCGCTCGGTCTGTCTTCCCGCTCGCCTCCGTCGCGCAGCCGGAAGCTCCGGACCCCCAGCGGCCCGGACCTCAGCGACCCCAGGCGGCTCATTTCGCCTCCTCCGGCCCGAACCACGGGAACATGTCGAGCATCATCCGGACCGGCAGCGCCCCCGGTGACCGTTCGGCCTCGTCCAGCCGCACGTAGGGGGTCAGCACGTCCAGCACCTTGGCCCGCAAGTCCTCCGCCGTCACGTGGGCGACGCTGACGATTACTTTCGAAATAAATGCTTCGCAATATGCTCGGGGTACGATTCAGGGGGAGGTCGAGTCGATGCGGCGGGAAATCTTCACCCAGGAACATGACGGGTTCCGGGACATGGTGCGGGCCTTCATCGCGAAGGAGATCACGCCCTATCACGAGCAGTGGGAGCGGGACGGAGTCGTGTCCCGGGACGTGTGGCTGGCGGCGGGCCGGGCCGGCCTGCTCGGCATCCACATCGACGAGAAGTACGGCGGCGGCGGCGACCCCGACTACCGGTACTACGTGATCCTGAACGAGGAACTCGCCAGAGCCGGCGCCACCGGGCCGATGTTCCAGCTGCACAACGACATGATCGGCCCGTACCTGGACCGGCTGTGCACGCCGGAACAGCGGGAACGGTGGCTCCCCGGCTACTGCTCGGGGGAGATCATCGCGGCGATCGCCATGACCGAACCCGGAGGCGGGCAGCGACCTGCAGGGGATCCGGAGCACCGCCGTCCGCGACGGCGACCACTACGTGCTGAACGGGCAGAAGACGTTCATCTCCAACGGGCAGCTCTGCGACATCGTGATCGTGGTGGCCCGCACCGATCCGGCCGCCGGGCACCGCGGGATCAGCCTGCTCGTGGTCGAGCGCGAGATGGCCGGCTTCGCCCGCGGCCGGAACCTCGACAAGCTCGGCATGCACGCGCAGGACACCTCGGAGCTGTTCTTCACCGACGTCCGGGTGCCGGCCGCGAACCTGCTCGGCGAGGAAGGCGGCGGCTTCGTCGCTCTGATGCAGAACCTGCCTCGCGAGCGCGTCACGATCGGCGTCACCGCGCTGGCCATCGCCGAACAGGCCTTCGCTGACACCCTGGCCTACTGCAAGGAGCGCACCGCGTTCGGCCAGCCGATCGGCAAGTTCCAGCACAGCAAGTTCCTGCTGGCCGAGATGGCCACCGAGATCGCGGTGGCGCGCGAGTTCACCGACCGCGCCATCATGGAGCACTGCGCGGACCGGCTGAGCACCGACGAGGCGTCCATGGTCAAGTGGTGGAACACCGAGCTGTGCAACCGCGTCACCGACCGGTGCGTGCAGCTGTACGGCGGATACGGCTATATGCGCGAGTACCCGGTCGGCCGTGCCTGGGCCGACAGCCGCGTGCAGTCGATCTTCGGCGGCACCACCGAGATCCAGAAGGAAATCATCGCCCGCGGCCTCGGCCTGTAGCCTGACCAGGCCCTCTACGAAGCCCGTGCTACCAGGTTCTAACGACCTGACTGCCAGGCCGCCAAGGATCCGGAAAGCAGCCGGGGGAAGCTGAGGGCGGCAGGATCACCTGGTCAGGTGAGCCGATCCGGGCTGGCGGGCGTCACACCTGTGCGGCGAGGTCGTTGTGCTCTTGCCGGAGTTGCCGTTTGAGGATCTTGCCGCTGGGGTTTTTCGGGACGGCGTCGGCGATGATGACGCGCTTGGGGGTCTTGTACCCGGCCAGCAGCTTGCGGGTGTGGGTGATCACGGCTTCCTCGGTGAGCGTGGCGCCTGGCTTGGGGACGACCACGGCGACGACCGCTTCGACCCACCGTGGGTGGGGCACGCTGAAGACGGCAACTTCGGCCACGCCGTCCATCTGGTAGATGGCCTCTTCGACTTCGCGGCTGGCCACGTTCTCCCCGCCGGTCTTGATCATGTCCTTCTTGCGGTCGACGATGGTGAGGTAGCCGTCTTCGGTCATGACGCCCAGGTCGCCGGAGTGGAACCAGCCGTTACGGAACGCCGCGGCGGTCATCGCCTCATCCTTGTAGTAGCCCAGTGTGGCGTGCGGGCTGCGGTGCACGATCTCGCCGACCGTACCGGGCGGCACCGGCTTGTCGGTGTCGTCGACCAGCCGAGTTTCCACGTTGAGTGCGGCCCGGCCAGCCGAGCCGGCCCGGCTGACCTGCTCATCCGGGCCGAGGATGGTGGCGAGCGGGGCCATCTCGGTCTGGCCGTAGAAGTTCCACAGCCGGATGCCGGGAAGCCGCTCCTGCAGCTCACGCAGCACCTCGACCGGCATCGCCGAGGCGCCGTAGTAGCCCTTGCGCAGTGAGCTGAGGTCTGCCTGGCCGAACTCCGGGGAGCGCAGCAGCGCGATCCACACCGTCGGCGGGCAGAACAGCTTGGTCGCGCGCTGCGACTCGATCGTGGCCAGGATCGCGGCCGGGTCGGGCGCCGGCAGCACGATGCTGGTGGCACCGAGGTAGATGTCCGGCCCGAGGAAGCAGTCCAGCTGCGCGCAGTGATACAGCGGCATGGCGTGCACCTCGATGTCATCGCCGTCCATGCTGCCGTCGACGACGCAGGACACGTACTGCCACATCAGCGAGCGGCTCGACAGCATCGCCCCTTTGGGCCGGGACTCGGTGCCGGAGGTATACATCAGCCGAACCAGGTCATCGTCGCCGACATCGACCTGCGGCGGCGTGCCCTCGCGGTCGATCCAGTGCTGCAGGTCGGCCCACCCGGCCGGCACGTCATCACCGCGCAGCCGGATCACCGCGCGCGCCGGGATGTCCAGCCCGGCCGCCGCGATCGCCTTGTCGGCCGTGGCGGCCAGCCCGTCTTCGGCGACGAACGCCGTGGCCTGGCTGTGGCCCAGGATGTAGGCGATCTCCGCCGGGCCGAGCATGAAATTGACCGGCACCAAGATCACGCCGAGCCGGGCGGTCGCGAATGACAAGACGGCGAACTGCCAGCAATTGTGCGACAGCAGGGCCAGCCGGTCGCCCTTGTTCAGGCCCTCGGCCGCCAAGGCGGCCGACGTCCGTGATACCGCCGCCTCCAGCTCCGCGAACGTCAGCCGGGTCTCGCCATTGACGATGGCCAGCTTGCCCGGCACCCGTGCAGCGGCCCGATGCAGCATCTCGCTAATGCCCTGTCGCCGGGCCAGCCTCACCAGCCCGCCGCCGATGATGTCCTCGGCCATGGTGCCTCACCTCTTGCCCGGTCCTACGCCAACCGTGCCCACCCCGCCAGCACCCCGGCAGAGGCGAAAGTCCCCTAGGAGCTGACGTTCACCGTGTGATGCGCCCGGCGGGTTGCCTTCGACGCCGCGGCCACTGCATATGCTCGCAGCCGGGAACGCCAGCTGAGGCCGTTTCGGCCGCCTACTGGCGGGTAGCCAGCCGGTCATGGGACCGGGTCGGCTCGGTCACTCGCTGCGGCCGGGCAGGATCTCCCGGGCCTTGGTCATGAGGCCTTCCTTGAGCACGCCCCACCGGTTCGGGTCGCCCTTGAGCAGCGCTATGGCGGCGTCCTTGGCCTGCTCGAAGGTGGCGTGCGGCGGGATGGGCGGAATGTTCGGGTCGGTCCGCACGTCGAGCACCGCGGGCCGGCCGGCGGCCAGGGCCTGATCCCAGGACGAGCCGACCCCGCCCGGCTCGTCGACTGCGATCCCGGCCAGGCCCAGGCTGCGGGCGAAGCCCGCGTAGGAGACGTCGGGGAGTCGCTGGGACTCGGTGAATTCCGGGGCGCCCTCCATGGCCCGCATCTCCCAGGTGACCTGGTTGAGGTCGTTGTTGTACAGCACCGCGACGACCAGCCGCGGATCCTCCCATTCCTCCCAGTAGTGCTTGACCGTGATCAGCTCGGCTAGGCCGTTCATCTGCATCGCGCCGTCCCCGGCGAAGACGATGACCGGCCGCTCCGGGTGACCGAACTTCGCGCCGATGCCGTACGGGACGCCCGGGCCCATGGTAGCCAGGTTCCCGGACAGCGAGCCGCGCATGTCGCCGCGGAATCGCAGTTGCCGGGCGTACCAGTTGGCGGACGATCCGGAGTCCGCGGTGACGATGGCGTCCGCGGGCAGCCGGGCCGAGAGTTCCCGGAAGACCAGCATCGGGTTGACCGGATCGGCCGCCACCTCGGCCTCGGCGTCCATCGACCGCCACCAGCCGGCCACGCCTGCCTCGATGGCCTCGCGCCAGGACCGATCCTCTTGGCGCTTCAGGTGCGGGATCAGGGCGCGCAGCGTGGCGGCCGCGTCCCCGACCAGGTTGACCTCGTAGGGATAGCGCATCCCGATGAACTTGCCGTCGATGTCGATCTGCACGCCGCGGTCCGTTCGGGAAAGATCAAAAATGATCCGAACGGCCGTGGTGCTACGGTCTGGCCTGCCTGCAACGCAGCCGCAGCTGATCCGGGGCGCGTCGATCTCAGAGCGCACGGGCTACGCCAGCCCTTTGGCTAGCGCGCGCACCAAGGACTCCGCGATGCCCTCGACTGCGCTCTGCGCGGCCGCTTGCAGGCCGATGACCAAGGCGACGGCCTCCTCGTCCCCGACCAGCAGCAGTGACAGCAACCGCAGCGTGCGCGTGCTGGTACTGGCCATGTCACCATCATCGCGGAATTCAGGTCAGGAAGTGGCCGCTATGGCCCGTAGCGTGGGCTTAGCGGGAACGGAAATCCCCCCTCGCAACCACGAAAGGCCCACATCATGACGACCGGCACCGGCGACCTGGCCGCCAGCGGCCAGGCTGACGCATCCACCGCCGACCGCGAGCGCACCGACCTGCTGGCGGCCCTGGCCAAGCACCGCCACCTCCTGCGCTTGACCACCCGCGGCCTGACCGACGAGCAGGCCAGCCAGCGCACCACCGTGAGCGAGCTATGCCTGGGCGGCCTGATCAAGCACCTCACGGCCGCCGAGCACGGCTGGGTGACCTTCATCCTGGAGGGCCCAGCGGCGATGAAGGACGTCACCGCCATGACCGAGGAGGACTATACGCAGCGAGCCGGCCAGTTCCGGCTGCTGCCCGGCCAGACGCTGGCCGCCGTCCTGGCCCACTACGCCCAGGTGGCCCACCGGACCGACGAACTGGTCGCCAGCCTGCCCAGCCTGAACGCCGGGCACCCGCTGCCGAAGGCCCCGTGGTTCGAGCCCGGCGCATCGTGGTCGGCCCGCCGGGTGCTCCTGCACATCATCGCCGAAACCGCGCAGCACGCCGGCCACGCCGACATCATCCGCGAATCCCTGGACGGGGCCAGGTCAATGGGCTGACCCCGGGAACCGCCGCAGACCCCCGTGCCCGCCGGCACCGGCACCAACCCTGCCGGGCCAGCCTGCACACCCACGGCGTGACCGGGCGACGACTGACGACCGCACCGGCGGCCCGGGGCCGAGCATCGGCCGCCGGGACACCGATCACCCCGATCTGCATGCATCACGAGTGACGCCACCATCCTCCGTCCGCTGGCTGATGTGGCCGGGCCGATGGCCCGGCGGCTGATGGTCCGGGCTAGGACCGGGTATGGATGAAGTCCCGGATGGCCTGCATCCGGCAGGGGCCGCCTGACGCAGCCGGCCGCGTGGAGCACCGCATGGCGGCGGTCAGAAGGGTCCGGTGAGTTCGCCGAGGGTGCTGGTGAGCCGGAGGTTCTCGGAGTAGTCGACCGGGCAGGTGATCACCGAAACGGTGTTGGCGGCGAGGGCCTCGGTGAGGGCGGGCAGCAGGTCGTCGGCGGAGTTGATCCGGTAGCCGCGGGCCCCGAAGCTCTCGGCGTAGGCGGCGAAGTCCGGGTTGGCGAAGCCGGTGGCGACGTCGTGGCCGAGCTCGAGGTCCATCTTCCACCTGATCAGCCCGTAGGCGTCGTCCTGCCAGATCAGCACGGTCAGGGGGATGCGCTCGCGCAGGGCGGTCTCGATCTCCTGGGAGTGCATCAAGAATGCGCCATCACCCGCGGCGGCCAGCACCCGCCGGCCGGGCTCGGCCAGCTTGGCGCCGATGGCGCCGGGCAGGGCAAAGGACATGGCGGACAGGCCGTTGGAGGTCAGGCAGGTGCCGGGCTCGTAGGTGGGATACAGCCGGGCCATCCACATCTTCACCGCGCCGGTATCGGCCAGGACGATATCGGAGCGCCCCAGGGCGGCCCGGATGTCGGACACCACCCGCTGCGGCTTGACCGGGAAGCTGTCATCGGCCGCGCCGCGCGCCAGCTCGCCGGCCAGCAGCGCCCGGATCTTCTCCCCGCTGGCCCCCGGCTGCCACCGCCGGGTGGTGGCGGCGGCCAGCGCGTCCAGGGTCGCGCTGAGATCGGCCTGGACCCCGACCTCGACGTCGTAGCTGGCGTCCACCTCGGCCGGCAGCCGGCTCAGGTGCACGATCCGCTTGTCCCGGCCGGGGTTGACCCGGGCCGGGTCGAACTCCTGCAGCTCATAGCCGACGCTGATGATGACGTCTGCCTCGTCGAAACCGAAGTTGACGTAGTCATGCCGCATGAACCCCACCGCGCCGAGGGCGTTCGCGTGGTCATCGGGGAACACGCCCTTGCCGTGGAAGGTGGTCGCCACCGGCAGGCCCAGCTGCTCGGAAAAGCGCCGCAGCGCACCGGCCGCGCCGGCCCGGGCGGCCCCGTGGCCGGCCAGCACGATCGGGCGCCGGGCAGCGTCAAGCACCGCCGCGGCCCGCTCGATCTGCGATGCCGACGGCACGTCAGGCCGGGGAACGTTGACGTTGAGCGGAGCCAGCCCCGGCGCGCTCATGGTCTCGACATCCTCGGGCACGGCCAGGTAGACCGCCCCGGGACGCTCGGTCTGCGCCAGCTTGAACGCCTTGCGGATCATCTCCGGCACCGCACCCGGGGTCAGGACCACATCGGCCCACTTGGTCACCGGCGCGAACATCGCCACCAGGTCGACGCTCTGGTGAGACTCCTTGTAGATCCGGTTCAGGCCAACCTGCGCCGACAACGCCACCACCGGCGAGCTGTTCGTGGTGGCATCGGCCGTGCCCAGCAGCAGGTTGATCGCACCCGGGCCCAGCGTCGCCGAGCACACCCCGGCGCGGCCGGTCAGCCGGCCGTAGATCTCGGCCATGAACGACGCCGCCTGCTCATGACGCACCAGCACATACCGGATCGGCGAGCGGACCAGGGCGTCAGTGAAGCGGATGTTTTCCTCACCGGGGATGCCGAATACGACGGTGACGCCCTCCCGCTCCAGGCAGCTCACCAGCAGATCCGCGACGCCAGGCTGTTCCACGGCCACCCACCAGAACCTACCGGCCGATGACGCGATACGACCAGGCCCGGGCAGCAGCCTGGACCGGGACGCCACCTATGGTCACTGCCCCCATCGCGCGCCCCGCCCGGTAAAGCCGCATCGGCGGGCAGCAGCTTTGCCTGGCGGTCGGTCAGCGCCGCCAGGCAGATCGAGGTCCCGTGGTATCCGTGCTCGGCGAACCGCCGCGGCGCGGCGAGCAGGATCCGGCCCCGGGTGCCCTCTGCTGCTGGCCGCGGCGGCAGAGCCGGCATGCCGGGACGAACTCTGCGCACCGGAGGTGATTCACCCACTGGAAGCTCTCGTTTTCCCGACCACTTGATCGGCAGGAGGTCTCGCCGTTTGCTGCCCCACCAGCCCCGTCCTTGACGGGACACGAAGAGGTATCTTACTGTCGTTGCCTACCGATCGATCGTTAACCTGAGGTGGCTGCCGCCAGCGTGAAGACAAGCCATGCCGTTCGCTCAGCGTCCTGACGCCCGGATCTGGTGGGACCAGGACGGGACGGGTGACCCGATCTTGCTGATCATGGGCCACGCCTACGGGGCTGACATGTGGCATCGCACCGCCCCCGAACTGGCTGCCTCCTATCGTGTCATCCGGTTCGACAACCGGGGGGCTGGCCGCAGCTCCGACCCGGCCGGGCCTTACCCCGTGCGGCTGATGGCCGAGGATGCGCTGGCGGTCCTCGACGCAGCCGGCGCCGGGTCTGGGTGTTTCCGGGTGTTCCCTGCACGGCTCCTGCGTCCCGGTGCGAACCGGATGCAGGCGCCGCAGCCGGTCCACGCAGGGCACGGCGAACGGGATGGGAGCGCATACAGGCCGACAGCGCCTGCGGGCAGCTGCTGCGCCAGGGGAGGAGCATGATATGAGCAACATCGGCGGGAATACCTTCTTGTCTGTTCTCCGGCAGCTGGCCGAAACTGATCCGGACCGGCCCGCGCTGACCTGCGGAGACGTTACGTTGACCCGGGCCGGGTTCGTGGAGCGGGTCGAGCGGCTGGCTGCGCTGTTCGCGGCCCGCGGGGTCACCGAAGGCTCGACGGTCACCATCGGCCTGCCCAACTCGATCGGGTTCGTGGAGAGCATGTTCGCGGCCTGGGCGGTGGGAGCCGTGCCGCAGCCGGTCTCCCACCGGCTCCCGCCACCCGAACGCACCGCCATCATGGACCTGGCCAGTCCGTCACTGGTCGTGGGAATGCCGCAGCCAGAGGCGGGAGCATGGCCGGCCCTGGAGTCGGTGCCCCAGCAGCTGCCCGCCGGCTCGTTCACGCCGGGCGTGTCGCCGGTGTGGAAGCTCGTGACCAGCGGCGGGAGCACGGGCCGGCCGAAGCTGATCGGGGCAACCGCACCCGCCCTGCTCGAGAACGTGGCCGGCCTCGCCCCCCTGGTCGGCCTGCCTTCCGGCGAGTGCGCCCTCATGACAGGGCCGCTGTCCCACAACGCGCCGTTCGTGGCCACCGCGGCCGGGATGCTGCTCGGCAACCACATGGTGCTCATGTCCCGGTTCGACGCGGCCGAGACACTGCGCCTGATCGAGCAGCACCAGGCGAGCTGGCTGTACCTGGTGCCGACCATGATGCTCCGCATCTGGCGGCTGCCCGAGGCGGCCCGTCTGACCGCCGGCCTCTCCTCGCTGAAGGTGGCCTTCCACGTGGCCGCGCCGTGCCCGCCGTGGCTCAAGCAGGCCTGGATCGACTGGCTCGGCCCGCAGAAGGTGCATGAACTGTACGCAGGCACCGAGCTGCAGGCAGCAACGGTGATCACCGGCACCGAATGGCTCGCTCACCGGGGGTCAGTCGGCCGCACGGTGCTCGGCGAGATAGAAATACGCGACCTCGATGGCCGGCCCGTTTCTCCTGGCGAGGAAGGGGAGATCTGGATGCGCCGGGGCCCCGGCGCCCCGCCTCCGTACCGGTACATCGGCGCGGCGGCACGCAGCGCCGCCGACGGCTGGGAATCGCTCGGCGACATCGGCCGGGCCGACGCCGACGGGTACGTCTACATCACCGACCGGCTCACGGACATGATCCTCATCGGCGGGGCGAACGTCTACCCGGCGGAGATCGAGGCCGCTCTCGACGAACACCCCGCCGTCCAGTCCTCCTGCGTGATCGGCCTCCCCCACGAGGACCTCGGCAACATTCCCCACGCCATCGTCGAGCTATCCGAACCGGTACCTGATGAGCATCTGATTGCCCATCTGCGCCAGCGGCTCGCCCCGCACAAACTGCCCCGCGTGATCGAGCGCACCACCACGCCGCTGCGCGATGACGCCGGGAAGGTCCGCCGTTCGGCGCTCCGCGCCGAACGCATCGCCCAGCACTCAGCCATCCAGCAAACCGGCTAAGCCCGCCCACAGGCAGGCGCACGCCGTGCTCATGCGGCCGATCTGGCCGGAGCACCCCGTCGACCTGGTGGCCGACCTCGCCGCGACGGCGTGGACCAGCCGGCGGCCCCGCTCATCCAGGTGCGGCAGCAGCGCCTCGAACTTGGCGGCCAGCACCAGGCCAGCACCTGCTCGTCGATCTCCATCAACCCGGGCCATACCACAAGATTGCCAGCCCCAGAGCATAGGAAGGTTAGTTAGCGCAGATAGGAAGTCGGTTAGAGCAAATAGGAAGCTTGCCAGCCCCAGAGCAAATAGGAAGTTAGTTAGCTAAACTATAAGGGACTAACGTCCTCTGGACCGTCGCCGCGGTGGTGGTCCTCGCCCCGCCTGGCAATTAGAGACGGGCAGGCATCTTTATGCCGGCGAGGCATCACAGTCTGTCCCGAGTGGCGCAATTCCGCCGTTTTCACCGTCCGGACCGGGGACAACATCAGTCCCAGGACAGAGCAGCGGTATCCCGGCGGGATGCCTTGCCTGCACGCCCGCCCGGTAAACAACGATAAGAATTAAAAAAGACTTTCAGGTCGCTGTTCCTGCAGGTCAGAGAGATACAAAAGCATGACAGGCCGTTTCGTATGAACAGGGTCCTGAGCACCAGCGCTGGCACATCTTGTTTTATCCGGCACGGATACCCGAATCCTTACCAGGAGCCCCGCCATGATCGAATCTCGCAGCGGCCCATCAACTTCCGCAAAGCCCCAGGCCGGGGCTCCAAGAATCCTCATATTCCTGGTGCCGGGGTTTCGCCGGAGTGACGAATGTCCCCGCGAGACAGGAGCGAACGGCACTCGCGAAAGGGCCATTGGCCACTGCAAATCCCAGGTGGCAAGGCGATGCCGTGATATCACGCCAGAAATATCGAGGTGTGCCATGAGTAGCGCGAGACGGCTGACCGGGGCCGCTGGCCGGTGGAGCGCGACTCACCCGTGGACGGCGATTATCGCGTGGCTCGGGTGCGTCGTGGTTCTGCTGGTGGCCGGCCACATGGCCGGAACATTCCAGTTGCCCGACTCGCAAACGGGATCGGGCCAGGACCTGCAGGCCTCGGAGATGATGGCCCGGGACTTCCCCCAGCACGCCACCGAGTACGTGCTGTTCGACAGCCGCGGCTTGCAGGTCGGCGCGCCGGCCTACCAGGCGGCGATCCGCGACGTGCTGAGCCGGATCGACGCCACCGGGCGGGTGACCCAGGTCCATTCCCCGCTCGACCCCGCGTACGCCAACCAGGTCTCCGCGGACCGGCACGCGGCTCTGCTGCAGTTCCAGGTCACCGGCAACATCAATGATGACGCGACCCAGGTCGTGCCGGTGCTGGCCGCGGTGCAGGCGGCCGCGGCCGCCCATCCGCAGGTCCAGATCGCCGAAACCGGTACGGCCAGCATCGCCAAGGCGCTCAACGACACCCTGCTCCGCGACCTGCACCGGGCGGAGGCGCTGGCCTTCCCGATCACGCTGGTGGTCTTGCTGATCGCGTTCGGCGCGGTGGTCGCCGCGCTGCTGCCGCTCGGGCTGGCCGTGATGGCCATCCTGGCCGCCAGCGGCCTGGCGGAGTTCGTCAGTCACCTGTCCGGGGCCACGGAGACGGCCAGTGTGCTGATGCTGCTGATCGGCCTGGCGGTGGGCGTGGACTACTCGATGTTCTACGTCAAGCGCGAGCGTGAGGAACGCGCCGCCGGGCGTCCGGTCCTGGACGCGATCGAGGTGGCGGCGGGCACCTCGGGCCGCTCGGTGCTGATCTCCGGCCTGACCGTGCTGGTGGCCCTGTCCGGCCTGTTCCTGACCGGCAACAAGGTCTTCTACGCGATGGGCGTTGCCGCGATGCTGGTGGTGGCCTGCGCGGTCATCGGGTCGCTGACCCTGCTGCCGGCCCTGCTCGCCGTGCTGGGCGACCGGGTGGACCGGGGCCAGCTGCCGTTCGTCAGCCGGCTGCGCCGGCCCGCCGGGCAGAGCCGGGTCTGGACCGCGATCCTGGACCGGACCCTGGCCCGCCCGGCGCTGACCGCCGGGATTTCGGCGTGCGTCCTGGTCGCGCTCGCGGTGCCCCTGCTGCGCCTGCACACCGCCCAGCCGGGCGTCACTGACCTGCCGCAGAACACGCCCGCCCTGCAGACCTACAACCGCATCCAGCAGGTGTTCCCCGGCGGCCCCGCGCCCGCGCTCGTCGCGGTCGAGGCACCCGACGTCACCTCGCCCGCGATGGTCGCCGCCGACACGGCCTTCGAACGGGCCGCGCTGGCCACCGGCCAGATGAACCAGCCGATCACGGTCATCATCAACCCCGCGCACACCGCCGCGATCATCCAGGTGCCGCTGGCCGGCACCGGGGAGAACACGGCATCCGACCACGCGCTTGCGACACTGCGCGACAAGGTCATCCCGGCCACGCTGGGCACGGTGCCCGGCGTCCGGGTCGCCGTGGCCGGGGAGACGGCCAGCACCGTGGACTTCAACACCATCATGAAGCAGCGCACCGTCTGGGTCTTCGCGTTCGTGCTGCTGCTCGCCTTCGTGCTGCTGCTGATCTCCTTCCGCTCCATCGTCATCCCGATCACGGCGGTGATCCTCAACCTGCTGTCCATCGCCGCGGCCTACGGCGTGGTCGTCGCGCTGTTCCAGTGGGGCTGGGGGCAGTCGCTGCTCAGCTTCACCAGCACGCATTCGGTCGCCAGCTGGCTGCCGCTGGTCATGTTCGTCGTGCTGTTCGGGCTGTCCATGGACTACCACGTGTTCATCCTGAGCCGGATCCGGGAGAGCTACGATGGCACCCGCGACACCGGCCAGGCGGTGGCGCACGGCATCAAGATCAGCGCCGGGGTGGTCACCGCCGCCGCCGTCGTGATGGTGTTCGTCTTCCTCACCTTCGCCACCTTGTCGATGGTGGAGTTCAAGGAGATGGGCGTGGGCCTGGCCGTGGCGGTGCTGCTCGACGCGACCATCGTCCGGGCGTGCCTGCTGCCGGCCACGATGAAGCTGCTCGGCCGCTGGAACTGGTACCTGCCCCGCTGGCTGGAGTGGCTGCCGCAGATCTCCACGTACACGCCGCCTCCGCCGACCAGGCAACCGCCGAAGCAGCCGGTTCCGTCGGGTAGGCCGTAAGCCCTTCCGGCGCCCCGGCCAGGCACCAAGACCGCGAGGCCGGGGTCGGCCTGGCCCGGGCGCTGACCAGCGACTAGGTAACGTCGGCGCCGAGCTGCTCGAGCGTGTCTGCCATCCCGGCGGCGACGACGGCCAGATCAGGGACCGCCTCGGGGTCGCCGACGACAGCGATGTTCAGCTGGCCCGCGTAGGAGAGGGCGCCGACGTTCACGGTGACGTTGCCTCCCACGATGCCGATCTGGTACATCTCCCGGATTCTCACGCCCGCCAGGCACAACGGGGAGGCGGGGCCGGGGAGATTGCTGACGAGCAGGTTGATCAGGCGCTGCCGCGACATCATGCTGATCATCGGTCGCTGCAGCAGGCCGGCGTTCGGACCTGCTACGGGTTGCTGGCGCTTGCGGGCCGCGGTGGCCGCGGCGATCTGCGCCAGCCGCCGGGCGGGGTCAGCCTCTGCGACCGGGAGCGGGACGAGGAGGATGCCGACCTGGTTGCCGGTGGCCCGCGGATCCGGCGCGGCTCGCACCGATGCGCCCACCGAGGCCCGCAGGACGAGCCGCGGCGTGAGCTCACCGCGGGCGGCCAGCACGCTCCTGGCCCCGCCTGCCACTGCCGTCAGGACGACGTTGTTGACCGTTCCCCCGTGCGCGTGCGCGGCCGCCCGGGCGCGCTCCAGGTCCGCCCGGACCAGGAGCAGGCGGTGGTGCCCGCTGGCCGGGACGTTCAGTGAGGTCCGGGGGGCGGCGCCGTCGGCTGCCAGCTGGCCGGCCTGCCGGGCCAGGACGCGGAGGCGGGCGGCGCCGGCCGAGGGGTGCCGCACCGCGCGCATGGCGCCGGTCACGGCCAGCGCCTGCCGGTGCAGCTGGTCGGCGGCCAGCTCGCGTCCGGAAGGGACCGCTTCGGGCGCCCAGGCCGGGACGTCCGCAGCCGCCGTAGCCGGATCGGGGTCGCACAAGGCTGCGAGCATCGCCAGCGCGGCGATCCCGTCGGCGACCACATGATGCAGGCGGACCAGCAGCCCGGCGCGGTGATCGGCGAGCCCGGTCAGCAGCCACATCTGCCACAGCGGCCGGGACCGGTCCAGCCGGTCCTGGTTGAGCTCGGTGCAGACCCGCAGCAGTGCGCCCTCGTCGCCCGGCGCGGGCACCGGCCGGGCGCGCACGTGCTCCCGGAGGTCGAAGCCGGCGGCGTCCACCCAGACGGGAAGCCCGAGGCCGGGCCCCGGCCGGTACAGCACCTGCCGCAAGCGAGGCACCAGATGCAGCCGCTGCGCCACGATCACCCGCAGGGTATCCAGATCCAGCAGGCCCGCTGGGCGCGCGAGGTCCCGCGGGCCCGCCAGGGCAGAGCGGCCGGAGTCCGCCACGCCCGCGCGAACAGCGCCGTCGAAGATGATCAGCGCCGCAACGTGCATCGGCAGGCCACGGTCCTCGACCCGCAGATTGACCAGATCCCGGGGGCTCAGCCGCTCCATACGGCCCAGATCCTCAGCTGCCCGGCCGTCGGCACCCGGCGCGGGGCCGAGCCCGCGCGCCGCCGGTGGGCACCCTGGCGGCCCAGGCGCCCGTCCGGCATCCATGGCCTCCCCGGAGCCCGCCCTGAGCACCAGAGGAGCTTGTCGTGACGCCGCTGTCGTCGCGATGAAGCAGGCGCACCACGCTGGTCATCTTCGGCAGCCCGGAGGCGGGCACGCCGGTGATGGCCGCCTCGCCCCTGGCGGCGGCCCGATCCTCGCGCCAAGGAGAAAGACGATGAGAGCCATCAGCACCACAAGCGGCGGCCGGTCGAAGAGCCTGGTTCTGACGGCGATGATTTTCGCGGTCGCGATGACGTTCATCGATCAGACGATCGTCTCGATCGCCGCGCCCACCATTCAGCGTGATCTGGGCTTGTCGTCCAGCGGGATGCAGTGGGCGATCAATGCCTACCTGCTGACGCTGGCGGCCTTGTTCGCGTTCGGCGGCCGGCTGGCCGACATCGCCGGGCACCGGCGGATGGTGGTGCTCGGGGTGATCATCTTCGCGGTGCGTCGGCGCTGTGCGGCGCCACGCCGCGCGGCGGCGCCGCGGAGGCGTGGCTGGTGGCGTTCCGCGCGGTGCAGGGTGCGGGCGGGGCGATCATGTTCCCGGCCGCGATCGCCACCCGTCCCGCCAGCTGACGTCGCTGAATCCCTGACAACCGCGGCGCCGAGCACCCCGATCGTCCCGAAGATGGCCCCGTCCAGCCAGAGTCGGCACGAGGAGACCGGTTCGCGGGCGTCTATTACGTACACACAGGAAGGAGATCGTCATAGCCCCGACCTGCCGGACTGGCAGACGAGCTGGCCCCACCTCACCGCCGACGGCAAGGCCGCCGAGCTCACGCACCCGTCAGCGGCAAACCACACTCGTGATTACACCGGTCAGCGAGGCTGGATCTCGCCCATCGGGCCGAAGCCGTCATGCGGGGTGTCGATGTAGATAATCTGCGGCTGCGTGGCCACCAAGTCCGGTGTGGTGTCGAAGAACTTCTTCACGTAGGGCTGCTTGACGTGCGTGGCGCCCGCCTCGGCATCCTTGAAGCCCTCGATGCAGACGAACTCGTTGTCGCTGGTAAGGCTCCGGGCGAACTGGAAGAACAAGCAGCCGTCCTCGGAGTTGACGTCCCTGGCGTAGGAGTCGGCCAGTGCCAGCCACTCGTCCATCTTTTCGGGCCGGATCTGCATCTTGATGTTGATCAGGATCATGGGTCCCCCTCCTGCTCGGTGACAGTCGTCATCATCGTGGTGCGATCGCCAGCGACCGTCAACTGCAGCGGCCGCCCGCCTGGGTGCCGGGCACCCGCTGGGATCACGGGCAGCATCCGATCGCCGTCCTGGCAAGATAGCGGCATGGAACGTGTGCTTGGAATCGGCGGCTACTTCATGAGGGCCGCCGACCCGGCGGCTCTGGGTGCGTGGTATCGCCATTGCCTGGGCCTGGACGCCGATGAGAACGGCCTGTGGCGTCAGGAAGCCGGGCTGACGGTGTTCGCGACGTTCGAGTCCGGGACCGACTACTTCGGGTCCCGCGCCCAGCAGACCATGCTCAACTTCCGGGTCCGCGACCTGGATGCGATGCTCGCGCAATTGCGCGCCAAGGGAGCGGACGTGGCTGAAGAGACGCAGGACATGGAGGGTGTCGGCCGATTCGGCTGGGTCACCGATCCCGAGGGCAATCGGGTCGAGCTGTGGCAGCCCGCCTGACCGCGTCTTCACGCAGGCGGTGACGTGCTGGTGGCGCACTAGGTTGTCGAGGTGTGAACCTTGGTCAGGCCCGCCCGGCCGGTACGGGACCGGTGACACCACGGCTCGTTCGGCTGACAATTTCTCCAGGTGATTGCGGCGGATCGCCGCGCCGTCCGCTCGGTCCGGCCGCCGGCCTGGCTATTCTTTGCAGCCGACTCCGCCAAGCCACCACTCGCCAGCGGCGTCAAGTTTGCGATCCAGTTCATTCCCGCGCCATTGCGTAACTGCGGTCAGGCCCGGCTCGACCAGGTTGAATCCATTGAACATGCCCAGGATCTCGGCGCGGCTGCGGTATGAGACGGGCGCATTCGACCGGGCGAAGATCTCCTCTTTCTGCGCCACCAGCGCCGGTGGATGGCCCTCGCTGGTGAGGTGGGACAGGATCAGGTAACTGCCGGGCGCCATGCATCCGGCGAATGCGCTCACAATTCCGGCCGGATCGTCCCGGTCCGGGATGCCGTGCAGGACGGCGACGAACAAGACCGCTACCGGCCGCGAGAAATCGATCAGCCCGGTCACGCCCGGATGGGCCAGGATGCCCTTGGGATCGCGGATATCGGCCTGCACTGCGGTAATCGAATCCGAGTCCACGAGCAGCGCCCTGGCGTGGTTCACCACCACTGGGTCGTAATCGACATAGACCACGTGCGCGCCCGGGTTGATCTCCGCGACAACTTGGTGCACATGGCCCTGGCTGGGCAGGCCGGTGCCCAGATCGAGAAACTGGCTGATGCCCTGCGCTGTGGCGAACCGGACCGCCCGGCCGAGAAAACGCCGGTTGGCCCGGGGCACATCCTTGTTCTCCGGGGAGAAGCTGAACAGCTTCTCCACCGCTGCCCGGTCGGCGGCGAAGTTGTCCTTGCCACCGAGCGCGTAATCGTACATGCGAGCCATGTTGGGGATCCGGGTATCGATACCGGGTGATGCCGATTCCTGCTCGGCCACTGCTTCTCCTGGTCATCGTCTGGACGGTCATAGCGCGCGTGGGAGGCGGTATACCGCGTAACCCCAGATATGCCTCACGCTGGTTGTCAGCTAAACATACGCGAATTGAGCCGTGGTGGCCGCCGGCCTGGGGGATTCCAAAACGGCCGGCCGGGGATCAGTAGCGGAGCTTGCTGAGGATGCGGGCCAGTTCGGCGCGGTCGGCCGGGCCGAGGCGGCCGAAGACCCGCCCGGCCTCGGTCCCGCGGGTGGCGCGGATCTCGGCCAGGATGCCGGCGCCGTGCTCGGTCACCTCGACCAGCGTGGCGCGCCGGTCCGCCGGGTCGGCGCGCCGCCGGACCAGGTCCCGGGACTCGAGTGCGTCCACGACCTCCGTGGCCGTGCGGGGCGCGATCTGCAGGTGGTCGGAGAGCTCGGACAGTCGCATGGTCCCGTGCCTGCTCAGCGTGCGCAGGGCGCGCAGATGCGCCGGGGTGATGTCCCAGGGCGCCAGCCTCTCGGCTGACTTCTCGCGGAGCTCGCGCGCGACGGCCCAGAAGGCCTCGGACAGCGACTCATCGCCAGCCAGGTCAGCGGGCTCGGGCCGGGCCGCCACGTCGCGTTCGGAGGTCACGGGAATATCCTACCAGAATTTTGTGCTCTACCCTCATATTGAGGTAGCCTCACCAATAAACACGCATCCGGCGAAAGGAAGAACCTCTTGGCATCGCCCCACTATGAACCGGGATACCCGGGGCCGGGGCCGCGGCCCGGCCACTGTCACCGCCGCGGAAAAGGCGCAGGCACGCGAGGTGTCGCTGCGCCGTATCGGGCGGCTGTTCCGCCCCTACCGAGGGCAGCTGGCCATCGTCACCGCCATCATCGTGGCCTCCTCCCTGGTCGGGCTGGCCTCGCCGTTCCTGCTCCGCGCGGTGATCGACACCGCCCTGCCGGACAGGAACCTGCGGCTGCTGGCCTGGCTGGTGATCGCGATGGTCGCGGTCGCCGCCGTCACCTCGGCGTTCGGTGTCGTCCAGACCTGGATCAGCACCAAGGTCGGCCAGCACGTCATGCACGAGCTGCGCACCAGCGTGTTCACCCACCTGCAGCGGCAGTCGATCGCCTTCTTCACCCGCACCCGCACCGGCGAAGTGCAATCCCGCATCCAGAACGACATCGGCGGCATGGAGTCCGTGGTGACCTCGACCGCGACCTCTATCGCGTCCAACCTCACCACCGCGGTGGCCACGGCGGTCGCCATGGTCGCCCTGTCCTGGCGGCTTTCGCTCATCTCGCTGGTCGTCATGCCGCCGGCCATCTTCCTGACCCGCAAGGTCGCCAGGATGCGCCGGGCCATCACCACCCAGCAGCAGCGCGAGCTCGCCGATCTCAACGTGACCATCGAGGAAGGACTGTCGGTCAACGGCATCCAGCTGGCCAAGACGATGGGGACCGGCCCGGCCCTGGTACGGCGGTTCACCGACTCCTCGGCCCGCCTGATCGACCTGGAGCTGCGCTCCCAGCTGGCCGGACGCTGGCGGATGGCCTCGCTGAGCATTATCTTCGCCGCGATCCCCGCCGTCATCTACCTGGCGGCCGGCCTGCCGTTCACCGCGGGCACCGTCAGCATCGGCACCCTGATCGCCTTCACCACCCTGCAGAACGGCCTGTTCCGGCCGGTCACCGGCCTGCTCAGCACCAGCGTCTCGGTGATCAGCTCGCTGGCCCTGTTCGCGCGGATCTTCGAGTACCTCGACCTGCCGGTCGAGGTCGACGAGCCGGCCCGCCCGGTCAGCGTCGACATGGCCCGGGTCACCGGCCACGTCCGTTTCGAAAATGTCAGCTTCACCTACCCCGGCGCCGACCGCCCCGCCCTGACCGGCATCGATCTGGACGTCCCGGCCGGCCGCACGCTCGCCCTGGTCGGCGAGACCGGATCGGGCAAGACCACCCTCGGTTCGCTGGTCGCACGGCTGTACGATCCCAGCCGCGGTGCCGTCCGCATCGACGGCACCGACCTCCGCGACATGCGGCTGGCCGACCTGGCCGCGATCGTCGGCGTGGTCAGCCAGGAGACCTACCTCCTGCACACCACGGTGCGGGAAAACCTGCGCTACGCCAAGCCCAGCGCCAGCGACGCCGAGATCGAGGACGCGGCCCGGGCAGCGCAGATCCATGAGCTGATCGCCAGCCTGCCCGACGGGTACGACACCATGGTGGGATCCCGCGGCCACCGTTTCTCCGGCGGGGAAAAGCAGCGTATCGCCATCGCCCGCACGCTGCTGCGCGATCCGCGTGTGCTCGTACTCGACGAGGCCACCAGCGCCCTGGACACCGAAACCGAGCGGGCCATCCAGCAGGCGTTCGACACCCTGGCCCTGGGCCGGACGACCATCACCATCGCGCACCGCCTGTCCACCGTCCGCAACGCGGACCAGATCGTCGTGCTGGATCACGGCCGTATCATCGAGGCCGGCGACCACACCAGCCTGCTCGCCGGCCAGGGCCGCTACGCCGAACTGGCCGCGTAACGCCCAGCTGTCCCTACGGCGTGCCGCTACAGCTGGTTCTTGTAGATCCGGCCTTCCTTCATGATGAGCCTGAGGGTCTGGTCAGGGGTGGTGAGCACCCGGATGTCCTCCAGCGGGTTGCCGTCAATTACCAGCAGGTCGGCGAACGCGCCCGGCGCCACCACACCCACCTGCCCCTCGAGCTGCAGCAGCCGGGCGGCCGTGCTGGTAGCGGCCCTGATCAGGTCGGCTGGGGGCTGCACTTCGGAGCGGATGATGAACTCCTCGAGCTGGTGATCGTGCGTGTCGGCGAACAGGTCGGTGCCGTAGACGATCGGGATGCCGGCCTGGTGGGCCATGGCGAGGGCGCCCATCGCCCCGCCGATCACGTCCTGCAGCTTGGCGGCGATGTCCTTGGGGAGCCTGCCGTCGCGAGACTTGCGGGCCAGGCAGTGGTAGGTCACGATCGTGGGCACGTAGAATGCGCCATACTTCTTGAACAGCGGGATGCTGCGGTTTTCCATCAGGTTGCCGTGCTCGATGCAGCGCACGCCGCACTCGAGCCCCCGGTCGATGGCCCGCGAGGTATAGGCATGCCCGGTGACGTAGATGTTGGCCGCCGTGGCCTCCTCCACGATCGCCCGCAGTTCCTCCAGCGAGAACTGGGTGGAGTCCACCCGGTCGCTGGGGGAGTCGACCGCGCCGCTGAGGTAAACCTTGATGTGATGCGCGCCGCGCCGCACCTCCTCCCGCACCGCGCGGCGAACCTCGGGAACCCCGTCGCAGATCACCCCGATCGCCGGGGAGTAGTAGTTGTCGTCGTACACCCGGCGGCTGGGCGCCCGCCAGTCACCCGCGCCGCCGGTCTGGGTGAGCTGCTTGCCGCCGTAACGGATCCGGGGTCCGGTGAAGTAGCCTTCCTCGACGGCCCTGGCCAGCCCGATATCGCCGCCTCCGACGTCGCGGATCGTGGTGAAACCGCGCGCGAGCATCCCTTCCAGGGCCTGCCCGGCCCGCGCCGCCACGTAGGTGGGCGGCCATTCCGCCATGCCGAACAGGTCGTCGTCGACGACCGCCGGATGAGTGTGCGCGTCGATCAGGCCCGGCATCACCGTGCCGCCGCCCGCGTCGAGGATCAGCGCGTCATCCGGTCCGGACAGGCCGGGCCCGACGTCCGCGATCCGGCCCCCCTCCACCACCACCGACTGCCCCGGCGCCAGTTCTCCTTTCTCCGGGTCGAGCACCGACGCGTTCCGCAGGATCGTCACTCCCATGACAGCCACCTTCCCTTCTCGGCCCGGGAGGAACCAGCGCGGCCCGGTCTGGCCTCAGAGGGTGACCCAGCCCGTGGCGAGGCGGGTACGGTCCGACTCGGTGCCCAGGCGGCAGCGGAGACTGATCTGGCCGTGGGGGAGCGCGTCGGTACTGAACCGGCCGTGCGCGTCGGCCTCGACGGTGATGACGCCCCGGATCTCGACCACGGCCGCCTGCCCCGGAATCAGCTGCCCGGTCAACCGCCGGGATTCGCCGGCGCCGGCTATTTCGAGGTCAACCGCCAGGCCGCTGGTCCGGAACGACAGCCGCTGCCGCTGCGGCGAGCCGTCCTGGTCCGGAACGCCGGGCTGACCCAGTGCGCCCGCCATCAGCCCGGGCGGCCTCGCGTCGTCAGGGTTCACGAGATGGTCCTTTCCGTAGAGGAATCTCGGCTCGCCGGATTTCCTGACGATACTCTACTCGGCACGACCATAGCCGACTATCCGGCTGCGGGCACCGGGTTGAGCCGGCCGCGGGCGGCGGCGACGTCGGCGGCCGTGGGCGGGTCGTTGCCCCGCCGCTCGCAGTTGATGGACGCCACCAGGATCGCGTCGTCCAGCGCCCCGGACAGCTGATCCCCGGGGCACCGGGCCAGCTCCGCGGGCGCGTGCTGGCCCCGGCTGATCAGCGATCCGATCAGCCCGGCCATGAACGAGTCCCCGGCGCCCACGGTGTCCAGCACGGCCACGTCGAGGGCGGGCCGGCGGACCGACCAGCCCTGCGCGGTGAAGGCCTCGGCGCCGTCTGCCGAGCTGGTCATGACGACCGTGGACGCGCCGAGCCGCAGCCAGTGCCGTGCGACCTGGTCCGGCGTCTGGTCGGGATAGAGCCACTCGACGTCGTCCGTGCTCGCCTTGGCCAGGTGAGCGAGCGTGATGGCGCGCTCCACCACGCGCCGGCCGTAGTGGCGATCGGGAAGCAGCCCGGGCCGGACGTTCGGGTCGTAGGTGATGAGTACGTCGCCGCGCTCGCGCAGGCGGGCAGCGAGCTCGAGGATCCTGGCGTCTCCGGGCGGCGTCCAGGACGCGATCGATCCGAAGTGGAGCACCGCGGTTCCCTCGGGCGCGCGGCCGGTCTCCTCGGCCGTCCACTGCCAGTCCGCCGTGCCCTCGAGGTAGAAGTCGTAGCTGGCCCGGGCCGAGGCGTCCATCCAGACCACGGCCAGCGTCGACTGCTCCGCGGCACGCGGGGCGGCGTGCAGGTCGATGCCCTCGGCCCGGGCGTGATCGCGCAGGATGCGGCCGAACGCGGTATCGGCGAGCCGCGCCATCAGCGTCGCGTCGTGCCCGAGACGAGCCAGGCCGACGGCAACGTTGTACGGACTCCCGCCCGGGACGGCCTGGAACGTGCGCGGCGGGCCGGCCGGGAGGAGGTCGATGATCGCCTCGCCGATAACGGTGACGGTGACGGTGACATTCACCTCGGTCTTGATCGCCACTCCCGCCACGTCCTTCGGCTCCGGCTCGGCCGCGGGACGATTTCGCCCTCCCGGGAGCGCCCCGCGGCCGAAGCCGTCGGCCGGGACCGTCAGTTCCAGATGGCCTGTTCGGTCTCCGGGTCGAAGAACTGCATGCCCGCAGCGTTGACGGCGAACGTGATCTTGTCGCCGACCTTGACCTTGGTGCCCGGTTCGACGCGGGCCACGCCCTCGCCGGACTGCGCGGTCGCGTCCTCGTCTTCGCTGCTCGCGCCCTCGGCCCGCACCCGGCGGGCGTCGATGGTGAAGTGAATCATGAGCTCGGAGCCGAGCGCCTCGACCAGGTCCACGTTACCGGTCAGCTTCGGTCCGGTGCTGCCGTCGGTGGCCGCGGGCAGGTGCTCGGGCCGCAGCCCCACGATGATCTTCTTGCCCGCGAACCGGGCCAGCCCGGGGTGGGAGTCGCGGCAGACCACCGGCAGCGCCAGCTCCTGGGATCCGATCTTGACCCCGCCCGCGTCCTCGGTCATCGACGCCTCGTACAGGTTCATCGCCGGCGAGCCGATGAACGCCGCCACGAACAGGTTGTCCGGGCGGTCGTACAGGTGCTGCGGGTGGTCGACCTGCTGCAGCATGCCCGGCCCGCATCACCGCCACCCGGTCGCCCATCGTCATCGCCTCGACCTGGTCGTGGGTCACGTACAAGGTGGCCACCGCGATGCGCCGCTGGATCCGCTGCACCTCGGCCCGCATCTGCACCCGCAGCTTGGCGTCCAGGTTGGACAGCGGCTCGTCCATCAAGAACACCGACGGCTCACGCACGATGGCCCGGCCCATCGCCACCCGCTGCCGCTGCCCGCCCGACAGCTGCCCCGGCTTGCGGTCCAGCCACTCGGTCAGCCCCAGGATCTCCGCCGTCTCCTTCACCTTGGCCGCGATGTCCGGCTTGGGCATCTTACGCAGCTTCAGCGCGAAGCCGATGTTCTCGGCCACGGTCATGTGCGGGTACAGCGCGTAGTTCTGGAACACCATCGCGATGTCGCGTTCCTTGGGCGTCTCGTCGTTGACGACCTTCCCGCCGATCCGCAGCGTCCCGCTGGTGATGTCCTCCAGCCCGGCCACCATCCGCAGCGCGGTCGTCTTCCCGCACCCGGACGGGCCGACCAGCACCATGAACTCGCCTTCGCCGACGTCCAGCGACAGGTCCTTGACCGCGTGGAAGCCATTCTCGTAGACCTTGTTCACTTGCTGCAGGTCGACGGTGGCCATCATGCCTCCTTACCGGGCTTGCCGTGCTTGCTGTGGTGATCGTGACCTGCTGGGCTCATCCCTTTACCGCCCCGGAAGTCAGACCGGAGATCACGAACTTGCGGAAGATGAAGACCAGTATGCCGATGGGGACGACCGCCACGACGCTGGCGGCGAAGATGGTCCCGAACGGGACCTCCAGCGCGGTGCCGAACGTCGCGATACCGACCGGGATGGTCTTGAGGTTGATGTTGAAGGTGAGCGCCATCAGGAACTCGGTCCAGCACGCGGTGAAGGTGAAGATCGCGGCCGTGAACACGCCCGGCAGGGCCATCGGCAGGATGATCGACCACACCGTGCGGATCGGCCCGGCGCCATCGATCCGGCTGGTCTCCTCCATCTCCTTGGGGATGCCGAGCATGTAGTTGCGCAGGATCCAGATGGCGAACGGCAGGAAGAACGCCGTGTACGGGATGATCAGGCCCTGGTAGCTGTCCAGCCAGTTGAGGTCCTTCAGCAGCGTGTACAGCGGCGCGATCACCGCGATCTCCGGGAAGACCGAGATCATCAGCAGCGTCACCATCAGGGTGAACTTCCCCCGCATCGGCAGCCTGCCGAGCGCGTAGCCGGCCATCGTCCCGAAGATCAGCACCAGTGCCGTGGCGCAGAGCGTCACGACCAGTGAGTGGATGAAGTACGAGCCGAAGTCGTACTGAACGAAGGCCTGCGAGTAGTTGGCGCCGCTCAGCGGGCGCGGCCAGTACTGCGGCGGGCTGTCCCCCATCGCGGCCGGGGTCTTGAAGCTGGAGATGATCAGCCAGTACAGCGGCAGCCCGACGAACAGCACGACCAGGACCGCTGAAATGTTGACGCCGTTGATGACCCGGTGCCAGCCGGTCCGCTTGCGATTGCCCATCACGTTCCCTCCTTTCCGACCTGGACCCTGAAGAACCGCAGCGACACCAGGCAGCCGAGCAGCACCAGCAGCGCGGTGGTAGTGGCCACCGCCGAGCCCGTCCCGAAGTCGAGGTTCTGGAACAGCGCTTTGTAACCCAGGATGGCCAGCGACGTGGTCGCCGTGCCCGGCCCGCCGTTGGTCATCACGAACGGCAGGTCGAACAACCCGAAGGCCTGCAGCACGCGGAAAATCACGGCCAGGGCGAGGGTAGGCCGCAGCAGCGGGACGGTGATCCGCCAGAAGGTGGACCAGCCCGACGACCCGTCCACCTCGGCCGCCTCGTAGATGTCGCCGGGCAGCATCACCAGGCCGGCCAGCACGATGATGGCCACGAACGGGGTGGTCTTCCAGATGTCGGCGATCATCAGCCCGATGATGGCCGGAATGTTCGTGCCGAGGATGTTCGGGTGGCCGAGGCCGACGGCGTTCAAGATGGCATCGGCCACGCCGTAGACCCCGTTGTAGATGTACAGCCACAGCTCGGCGTTGATCACGGTGATCATCGACCAGGGGATCAGCAGCAGGGCCATCATCGCCCCGCGCCCCGCGGTCAGGCGCTGGAGCACGAGCGCGATCAATGTGCCGATCACCAGTTCCACCAGCACGGTGATGAACGTGTACACGATCGTGAAGCCGAGCGCGTAATGCCACGTCGAGTTCTTGAGCACTATTGAGTAGTTGCTCCAGGTGAAGCCGTTCAGGCTGATGCCGCTGCCCGTCACCGTCACGTTCGACAGGCTCATTATCACCGAGTAGACGATGGGGAAGATGGTGACGGCCGCCACGAAGATCAGGGCGGGAGCGGAGAAGGCCCAGCCCAGCCGGGCCATCCGTTTACGGTTGACGTCCGGGCGGCCAACCAGGGGCGCGGTCGCCTGAACTGGTTCGGCGGTACCTGAGATGGTGGTCATTGGTCACCCCTTCGTGCCTCGTGAGAGGTCGCCTCGGGCTAGCTCACGTGATCTTCGTAGCACGGAAGGCCGTCCAGGGCCAGCAGGCGGTACGGCGAACCTGCTGGCCCTGGACATGGCGGCCGCTACAAGCCGCCGGCCGAGCTAGACAAGGCCGTTTGGGCGGCCGATTGGGCGGCCCCCATGGCCGCGGATGGCGAGGTCGAGCCGGCCAGCGCCGAGTTCACGTTCTGGTAGATCGCGGTGCTCAGCTGCGGGTAGTTCGGCGTGCCCGCGGGGCGCGGGACCAGCCGGGTCTTCGGCACGGTCGCCAGCACCGGGTTCTCAGCCAGAACCTGGGGTGAGGTCCGTACCGACTGGACGGTCGGGATCTCGGAGTACTGCACGGACAGGACGTCCTGGGCCTGCGTGCTGGCCATCCACTTGATGAAGGTCAGGTCGGCGGCGATGTTCTTGCTGTGCGGGTTGATGTACAGGTTCCAGCCGCCGATGTTGGAGTACCCAGGGTAGGGCTCGCCGGCGAACGTCGGCAGCGGCGCCACGCCGACCTTCCCGACGGTGGGGGTGCCGGGGACCTGGGAGTCGGCGTAGGCGTAGTCCCAGTTGCGCAGGAACGCGGCCTGCCCGGAGGCGAAGGTGGACATCGCCTGCGGTTCCTGGAACGTGGTCACCGCGGACGGGCTGACCCCGGTGGTGACCAGCGACCGCATGAACGTGACCGCCTTGATCGAGGCCGCGGAGTTAAGGTCGGCCGAGGTGTAGCTGGCGTTGGTCACCGTGCCGCCGGCGTCGGTCAGGTACTCCATGTAGTTGCAGGTCAGGCCCTCGTACGAGGCGCCCTCCCAGACGAACCCGTACTTGACCAGCCCGGCCTTTTGCAGCTGCTCGGCCTCGGACTCCAGCTGCTCCCAGGTCGTGGGCACCGCCAGGTGCTCCTTGGCCAGCAGGTCCTTGCGGTAGTACAGGAAGCCCTGGTCCTCGAACATCGGCGAGCCGTAGACCTGGCCCTTGTACGAGGCGCCCGTGACCAGCCCGGGCGCGAACTGGTTCCAGTAGCTGGCCGGCAGGTAATTCGACAGCGGCACCGCCAGCTCGTGCGCGCCGAACTGAGCGGGCCAGATCACGTCGCCCATGAACACGTCCGGGGTGGTCGACCCGCCCGAGATGGTGGTGGCCAGCGTGGCCCGGTTGGTGTCGGTGTTCGTCGGTGCCGACGTCAGCGTGACCTTGATGTTCGGGTACTTCGCCTCGAAGTCGCTGATCAGCACCTGACGGACGTCCTTGCCGCTGGTGTTGATCGGGCTGGCCCACCAGGCGATGGTGCCCGACGTCGCATTACCCGGCGCCGCCGAGGTGCCGCTGGACGGGCTAGTGGTGGTGGTGGTGCTGCTGGTACTGCTACTGCTGCTACTACTGCAGCCTGCTGCCGCGAGCGCCCCGACCGTCCCGACCAGGGCGGCGAGCTGCCAGCTCCTGAGGGAGCGCCTTGCCGCATATCTGCTGGATCTTGCGCGTGCCATGTGTCCTCGATCCTCCCACTGAAAGTAGTCGGTCAATAACTCTATGCAAGTATTCTCGAAAGCCAAGCGGTCTGCGAGCTGGTCCGGTGCCGGGCTGGCCGGCCCCCGTGCGGTCAGCCCGGGCAGTGCCAGGCCCTCTTGGTGCCAAGTCTTGGCGGCGCCAGCCATGGCAGATTCACCCGTCGCGGATGATCTGGGCCAATTGCCCCGCCATTTCCGCCAGGGCCTGCTCTGGTTGCTTCTGACGGGTCAGCGCCTCGTACACCGCGCTGGAGATGACCAGGCTGGCCTGGTCGTAGTTGGTGATCGCCGGGCGCGGCTGGGCCGAGTTGATGGCCTGTTCGAGCACGGGGAGATAGGGATAGGTACGCCACAGGCTCTTGTCGGTGTAGAGCTGGGTCCAGACCGGCGGGAACGATCCCTGCACCAGCATCTGCCGCTCGCTGGCCTCGCGGGTGATGTACTTGATGAAGTTCAGCGCGGTCTGCTGGTGCTGGGAGAACGCGCTGATCGCCAGGTTGGCCCCGCCGAGCGAGCTGGAACCCGTGCCGTCCGGGCCTGGCAGCGGCGCCACCCCGACCTTTCCGTACACCTTGTTCTCCGGGCCGGGCACGGATAGCGCCGCGTAGACGTCGGGCCAGTTGTCGAGGAACAGGAACTTGCCGGCCTCGAACGCGGCCTGAGAGGACTCCTCCTCGTAAGTGAGCGCGACCTTGGGGATCCAGCCTTGCGTGAACCCGTTGACCAGGAACTCCAGCCCGCGGAGCGCCTGGGGCGAATCCACCGTGACCTTGGTGCCGTCCGGCGAGAGGATCGACCCCCCGGCCGACTGAACGGCCGCGGCGAAGTTGACCGTGAGCCCCTCGTACGGGGCGAACGTGCCCGCGTAACCGTACAGCCCGTATTTCGGCGCCACGGTCTCGGCGATCCGCTGCAGCTGACCCCAGGTCTTGGGGGGCTGCACGCCCGCCTTGGCGAGGATGTCCTTGCGGTAGTACAGGAGATCCGCGTTGCTGTAGTCGGGCACGGCGTACAGCCGGCCCTGGTACATGGCGGTGTCCACGGCGGGCTTGAGGAACTCACCCAGCGGGAACTGGCTCTCCGGCAGCGGGATGATCCAGCCGTTCGAGGCGAACTCCGCGGTCCAGATGACGTCCATGTCGATGACGTCGTATTCGTCGCTCTTGGCCTGGAGGTTCGCGACCAGCTGCGCTAGCTGGTCGTTGGACGCCTCGGGCAGCGGCAGCAGGGTGACCTTCTGGTTGGGATAGAGCTTGTTCCATTCAGTGATCACGCCCTGCGCCCAGCCGGAGTTGTCCTTGCCGATGGCGAAGGTGATCGGGCCGATCCCGTCCGTCGGCGGAGCCCCGCCCGACGGGTCACCCGACGAGCATCCGGCGGCGAGCAGGAGACCCGCAGCGACGACTGCGACACCTGGCATCGCGCGCCTCATGCAGGCCTCCAGCGGAAACTAAAAGCCGTGTAAAATTCGTACATGCATGTTATGCACCGTCGTTAGGTATATGTCAACCACATCACATAACGAGTCCGACATGTTTCGCAGCGCCGGTCCCGGGCCTGGCCCAGCTCCCCGCAGCGCCGCGGTCACCTGCCCAGTTCCGTCCGGCGCAAACCTTTACCCAGCCGTTATGCACAGCGATAATCTGAGCGCGGGCCAGCGGCCCATGGAGGTGACGGGATCGTGCGGCAGCCCTTGCTGGCACTGCTCGCCAAGGAGCCGGCTCACGGCTATGAGCTCAAGCTCGCTCTGGAACAGACCTTCGGGCAGGCGTATCCGTCGCCGAACATCGGCCAGATCTACGTCACGCTCAAGCGCCTCGAGCAGGACGGACTGGTCCGCAGCGAGGACGTGGAGCAGACCACCCGGCCCAACAAGCGCGTCTACGAGCTCACGGCCGCAGGCCGCGAGGCGCTGCGCGCCTGGGTCGGGGAGCCGAGCGACGGACCCCGGGTCCGCGATGAGTTTTTCATCAAGCTGATCCTGGCGCCGATGGCGGGACTGGCCGACCGGATGGAACTCATGAGTTCCCAGCGCAGGCATTATCTCGGCATAATGCGTAACCTGATCGAGTTGCAGGCCGAGATCGACCCGGCCGACACCGCAGCCCGGCTCCTGATCGAGGGCGCCGTCCTGCACCTGCAGGCGGACCTCGACTGGCTGGAACGATGCCAGGAGGAACTTCGTGTGAGCCGTTCAGCGCCGAAAGGCTTGCCGTGGCCGCCCCGAGGGGGCCGAGGGGGCCGAGGGGGTTTGGGGGAAAGGCTTCCCCCCAAGAGGGGGCCGAGGGGGTCTGGGGGGGATCCTCCCCCCGGGGATAACACTGCCATACTGCGGACCTCCAAGCTGGTGAAGGTCTACCGTGCCGACGGAGTCACGGTGGAGGCGATCCGGGGGGTGGACATCGAGCTCGCCGCCGGGGAGTTCGTCGCCATCATGGGCCCGTCGGGCTCGGGTAAGTCCACCCTGCTGCACGTCCTGGGAGGGCTCGAGCCGGCCACCGGCGGCGAGATCTGGCTCCTGGGGCAGCGGGTCGACGGCTTGTCCACGGCCGGCTGGGCCATCCTGCGCCGGCGGCACGTGGGGTTCGTGTTCCAGTTCTTCAACCTGCTGTCCAACATGACCGTGGCCGATAACGTGGAGCTGCCCGCGCTGCTGGCGGGCGCGACCCCACGGCAGGCCAGGAAGCGCCGGGAGGAACTGCTGGCCGAGCTGGGCATCGCCGGCAAGGCGGGCGCGGCCCCGGCCCGGCTGTCCGGCGGGGAGCAGCAGCGCGTGGCGCTGGCCCGGGCGCTGGCCAACGAGCCGAGCCTGCTGCTGGCCGACGAGCCGACCGGCAACCTGGACAGCTACAACACCCGCGACGTCCTCCGCCTGCTCCGCCGCGCGCACGCCGACGGCCAGACGATCCTGATGGTGACCCACGACGCCCGGGTCGCCAGCCTGGCCGACCGGGTGATCAACCTGTTCGACGGGATGGTGGCCGACGACGCCAGGATGGTGCCGATTCCGCGCCGGGTGAACGGCGTCGGCGACATCCTGGAGCTGAGAGGGTAAGGAAGGGGCCGGGCCGATGCGGGGCACGCTGCGATGGGCGCGCGCGGACCTGCGCGCCCGCCGCGGCCAGGCGCTGCTCACCGTCGGCGTCGTCGCCGGGGTGGTGGCCGCGCTGATCCTCGCCACGGTGCTCCTCCAGGGCGCCGTCAACCCCTGGCAGCAGCTGTTCGACCGGACCCACGGCGCGGACGCGCTGATCTACTTCACCAACGGAACCGACACGAGCGAGCTGCGGTCGTTGCCGGGAGTCCAGGCGGTCGCCCGGCCCTACCAGGCTGCCTCGGCCACGCTCGAGCAGGGCCCGGCGCGCTCACCGGTGGAACTGCGGGCCATGACCCCCGTCCTGCCGGGCATCTCCGCGCCGCTCGTGGTGGACGGGACCTGGCTGCGGTCCTCGGCCCCGGACGGTGCCGTCCTCGAGGCGTCGTTCGCCGCCGCGGTGCACGTCGGGTTGGGGGGCAGGATCGCCGTGGACGGCATCGACGGCACCGAAGTGCACATGCGGGTGATCGGCATCGCGGACACCGCCGACCAGGGCTTCTACCCGCAGTGGACGCCGGGCCTGATCTGGGTGCAGCAACGGCTGCTCACCAAGGTCGAACCGAACCCGAGCGAGACCGAGGAGGTCGTCGGCCTGCGGCTGTACGACAACTCCACCGTGGCCACCGGCCAGGTCGTGCAGACCATCTGGAACCTGTACAACGGCCCGGACCAGAACTCGGCGTCGGCGGTCGAGCGCTACTCCACCTGGCAGCAGGTCAAGCAGTCGATGGCGAGCAACGACCGGCTGCTGGGACTCCTTCTCGCCTTGTTCGGCATCATCGCCCTGGTGGCCGCCCCTTGCGCCATCGCCAACGTCACCGCGGGCCGGGTCCTGGTGCAGCGTCAGGACATCGCGATGCTGAAGGCCCTCGGGTTCACCCCGGGGCAGGTGGTACGGATGCTGCTGGCCGAGCAGACCTTGCTCGGCGCAGCCGGGGCCGGGCTCGGGCTGGTCGTCGCCCGGGTGGCGACGTCGCCGGAGTTCGTCCGGCCGCCTGACGGCACGCCGGTGAGCCTGGGGCCGCTGTCCGGCTCCTGGATGGCGCTGATCGCGGTCGGCACCGTGCTCACCGTCGCGGTGGCCACGGTCATCCCGGCCTGGCGGGCGGGCCGGGTGTCGCCGGTAGCCGCGGTCCAGCCGAGCCCTCCGCGCGGTCACCTGTCCCTGCTGGCCCGGCTGGGACTGCTCGTCCACCTGCCGGCCCCCCTGGTCCTCGGGGCCAGGGACTCACTGACCCGGCGGCTGCCCGCCGTGCTGACCGTGTTCGGCCTCGCTATTCCCATGGTGATGATCACGATCGCGCTGACGTGCTGGTCGACCATTGACGGCTTCTCCCGTGACCCGGGGAAGATCGGCCTGGCCGCCGCGGTCAGGGTGAGCCAGGGCGGCCTGGACGCCAGGCAGGCGGCCGATCTCATCGAGCACGATGACCAGGTGCTCGCGTGGTATCCGGGGGCCGAGTTCGACACCCTGCTCCCGGGCGACAACGGCACCTTCACCGCACGGGCCATGGGGACCTCGGCCAGGCCCTACCCGTTCGAGCCGGTGCAGGGGCGGTTGTACCACGCGGCCAACGAGGCCGTGGCGGGCCAGGGCTTCCTCGACCTGATGCACATCAAGGTCGGGGCGTGGATCTCGCCGACCATCGACGGCGTGCCGGTGATCTTGCACATCGTCGGCCGGACCATCGAGCCGGACAACAACGGAGATGTCCTCGACTTCGGGCTGGACGCGCTGCCCGCGGCCGAGGCAGCCTCGCCGCCGTTCTACAGCCTGGTGCTCAAGCCCGGGGTGTCCGCCGCCGAGGCCCGGGCGCACCTGCTCGAGGTGTCGCAGGACCGGCTCGACGTGCAGGTGGTGGCCAATCCCGCCAGCCAGCTCGGGATCATGCTGGTGGTGATCGCGGTCTCGGTCGTCATCCTGGCGGTCATCGCGCTGGCGAACCTGCTGACCGCGACCGTGGTCGGGCAGCGCGACCACCTGCATGAGGTGGGCGTGCTCAAGGCCATGGGGCTCACCCCGCGCCAGGTCATCGCCACCCTGGTGGTCAACGCGACCATCCTCACCGCGATCGGGGTGACCGCCGGGACGCTGGCGGGCCTGGTGATCGCGCCCCGGCTGATCAACATGCAGGGCCGGACGAGCGGCATCGGCTCGGGGATCGCCGCCGGGCTGTCCGTCGTGGCGATCGCCGAGATCGTGGCCATCGCGCTGGCCATCGCCGCGGCCGCGGCGCTGTTCCTGGCCCGCCGCACCGCCCGGATTCCGGATTCCGCCTACCTGTGCGGCCCGGCCCGGCCGCAGCGCAAGTCCGCGGCGCCGGCCAGCTAGCCCTGGCGGGATTTCCTGCCGTGGTGTCGGAATGCCGACTACTCCGCGCACCCGGTTGCGGGTAGCGTTCGGGTATGACGACAACCGGCGCGAGCCAGGTGACCGCCCCGTTCGGGCAGATGGTCACGGCGATGATCACCCCCATGACCCCCGATGGGGCCGTCGACTACGACGGGGCCGCCCGCCTCGCCGAGTACCTGGTTACCGGCATGCGCAACGACGGGCTGGTCGTGAACGGGACCACCGGGGAAGCGCCCACCACCACCGACGCGGAGAAGGAACGCCTGATCCGGGTCGTGATCGAGGCGGTGGGCTCGCGCGCCAAGGTGGTCGCCGGGGTCGGCACCAACATCACCGCGCACACCATCGAGCTGGCCCGCAGCGCCGAACGGGCCGGGGCGCACGGCCTGCTGGTCGTCACCCCCTACTACAACAAGCCGCCGCAGCCGGCGCTGGAGGCCCACTTCACCGCGGTCGCCGACGCGACCGGCCTGCCCATGCTCATCTACGACATCCCGGGCCGGACCGCGGCCGCCGTGGCCACGGAGACGCTCGTAAAGCTGGCCGCCCACCCCCGCATCGTCGGCGTCAAGGACGCCAAGGACGACCCGTCCGCCACCTCGCACGTGCTGGCCCGGACTGACCTTATTTATTACTGCGGCACCGACATGCTGAACCTGCCCTGGCTCTCCCTCGGCGCGGTCGGCTTCATCAGCGTGGTCGGCCACGTGGCGGGGGACCGGCTGCACGAGATGATCGACGCGTTCGGCGCCGGCGACGTCGGCCGGGCCCGGCAGATCCACTACGAGCTGATCCCGCTCTACGACGGGCTGTTCCGCAACCAGGGCGCGGTGATGACCAAGGCCGCCCTGGACCTGCTCGGCCTGCCGGGCGGCGCGGTGCGCGCTCCGCTCCTGGCCGCCACGGACGCCGAACGCCATCAGCTGGCTCTTGACCTCATCGCGGGCGGCGTGAAGCTGCCCGGGGCGGCATAAGCGCGTGAGCCACCCGCACCCGGAGCTCACCCCGCCTCCCGCGCTGGCCCGCCGGCGGCCTGCGCATCGTCGCCCTGGGCGGCCTCGGCGAGATCGGCCGGAACATGACGGTCTTCGAGTACCGCGGCCGGCTGCTCATCGTGGACTGCGGCGTCCTGTTCCCCGATCCCGACCAGCCTGGCGTGGACCTGATCCTGCCCGACTTCGGGTACCTGGACGGCCGGCTCGGACAGGTCGAGGCGGTCGTCCTCACGCACGCCCACGAGGACCACATCGGCGCGATCCCCTACCTGCTCCGGGAGCGGCCCGACATCCCGCTGGTCGGCTCGAAGCTGACCCTGGCCCTCGTGCAGAGCAAGCTGGCCGAGCACCGCCTCGACCCGGTGACCGTGGAGGTGGGCGCCGAGAATGGGCAGGGCAGCCACGGCTCGTTCGGGCCCTTCGACTGTGAGTTCCTCGCCGTCAACCACTCGATCCCGGACGCCCTCGCCGTGGCCATCCGGACTCAGGCGGGCCTGGTCCTGCACACCGGCGACTTCAAGATGGACCAGCTGCCGCTGGACGGCAGGCTCACCGACCTGGCCGGGTTCGCCCGGCTCGGCACCGCGGGCGTCGACCTGCTGATGGCCGACTCGACCAACGCCGAAGTGCCCGGCGTGGTGACCTCCGAACGCGACATCGCGCCCGTCCTCGACGAGATCTTCGCCAGCACCAGGCAGCGCATCATCGTCGCCTGCTTCGCCTCGCACGTGCACCGGGTCCAGCAGGTCCTCGACGCCGCGGTCAAGCACCGGCGCAAGGTCGCCTTCGTCGGCCGGTCCATGGTGCGCAACATGGGCGTCGCGCGTGACCTCGGGTACCTCCGGGTGCCCGGCGGCCTGCTGGTCGACCTGCGCGAGGCCGAGGAGATGCCGCCCGGCGACGTGGTGCTGATCTCCACCGGCTCGCAGGGCGAGCCGATGTCGGCCCTGACCCGGATGGCCGGCCGCGACCACCCGATCCGGATCGCCGCCGGGGATACCGTCATCCTCGCCTCGTCGCTGATCCCGGGCAACGAGACGGCGGTGTACCGGGTGATCAACGGGCTCACCCGGCTCGGCGCGCGCGTGGTGCACCGCGGCTCCGCCCTGGTGCATGTATCGGGGCACGCGCCGGCCGGCGAACTGCTCTACGTTCTCAACCTGGTCCGGCCGCGCAACTTCATGCCGGTCCACGGCGAGTGGCGCCACCTGCGCGCGCACGCCCAACTCGCCTCGCTGACCGGCGTGCCCGACGCCAACATCGTGATCGCCGAGGACGGCGTTGTGGTGGACCTGGTGGACGGCCAGGCCAGCATCGTCGGCGCGGTGCCCTGCGGATACGTCTACGTCGACGGGCTCACGGTCGGCGAGGTCACCGAGTCGCAGCTGAAGGACCGCCGCATCCTCGGCGAGGAAGGCTTCGTCTCGATAGTGATCGTGGTCGACGCCAGCTCCGGCAAGACGGTGGCCGGCCCGGAGCTCCACGCTCGCGGCGCCGGCATCGACGACGCCGCGTTCGGTGAGGTGCTGCCCAAGATCGAGGAGGCCCTGGCCCTGGCCGCCGCGGACGGCATCACCGACCCCCACCAGATCAGCCAGCTGGCCCGCCGCATCGTCGGCAAGTGGGTCAGCGACAACTACCGTCGCCGCCCCATGATCATCCCCGTCGTAATCCAGGCCTAGCCCGGCGAAAGCACCCGGACCGGGGAGCCGGCGGCGAAAGCCACGATGTCCTCGACGGCCTCACCGTAGAAGACCCGGTAGGTCTCGTCGGTGACGTACCCGAGGTGCGGGGTGAGCACCACGTTGGGCGCGGTCCGCAGCGGGGAGGACAGCGGCAGCGGCTCGACGTCGTATACGTCCAGGGCCGCGCCCGCGATGGAGCCCGTCCGCAGCGCGGCCAGCAGCGCGGCGCTGTCCACCAGCGGACCGCGCGAGGTGTTCACCAGGTAGGCGGACGGCTTCATCAGCGCCAGTTCGGCCGCGCCCACCAGCCCCACGCTGCGCGGGCTGAGCTTGTAGTGCACGGTGACCACGTCGGCCGACGCGAACAGATCCTCCTTGCCGACCGCCTTGGCGTGCACCTTCTCCGCCTGCGACGGATCCAGGTTCTGGCTCCACGCCACCACGTGCATGCCGAACGCCCGGCCGATCTCCGCCACCCTCCGGCCCTGGTGGCCCAGGCCGACCACGCCCAGCCGCTTGCCGTCCAGGCCGGTGCCGACCGTCCGCTGCCAGCCGCCGCCCACGCCGAGTGCCGCCCCGCCGGCCCGTCCGGCCATCTTCAGCCGCTGGTCTTCCTCCGGGATGTGCCGGAGCAGGGCCAGGATGAGCCCCCAGGTCAGCTCGGCCGTCGCGGAACCCACCCCGCCCGTGCCGCATACGGTGATCCCGCGCGCGGCGGCCGCGTCCAGGTCGATGGACGTGTTCGACATGCCCGTGGTGACCAGCAGCCGCAGCCGCGGGAGCTGGCCCAGCCGTTCGGCGTCGAACGGCGTCCGCTCCCGCATGGCCACCACGATGTCGTACGGCTCCAGCGCGCTGACCAGTGCTTCCGTACGTCCGATGTGCTGGGCGAAGACGTGGATCTCGGCCAGCTCCCGTACCGCGGACCAGTCCGCGCTGGCCAGCGCAACCTGCTGATAATCATCGAGGATCGCGACCTGCATGCGCCGACCCTATCGGTCCCCGCCGCGGGGCTGGCCACCGTATCGCCTTAAAATCCTTGTACCGAACGGATCGGGGTTCGTGCTGTCCTTTCCCCGCTCGCCTCCGGGCGCTGTATTTTCCCGCTCGCCTCCGGCCGCTCTTGACCCGCCGTCTTAAGCTCTGAGCGACACGCGGCCCGGGGTGCTTCGCCCGGGGCAGCATTCTCGCTACGTTTGTAATTATGGCGACCCGTGTCCGAAACGAACCAGCCCGTCAGCCCGGCGCCCCGGCGGCCCGGACTGGCGCGCGCGGTCGTGGCACGTCAGCGAGCTATTCCGGCGGGACGCCGCGCCGCGCCACCCGCCCCAACCCCCGCCCCAACCCCCGCCCCAACCCCCGCGGCAAACCTCGTAACAGGCCTCGTAACAGGCCTCGTAACCAGCCCCGCAAACCACCTCGCTCCCATGACCCGGTGGTGATCCTGATCGGGTGGATCGGCCGGGTGCTGCAGGGCACCTGGATGGCGCTGGCCGGCGCCGTCGGGTGGGTGGCCCGGTCGATCGGCCGCGGCGCGCGCGACGTGGAACCGCATCACCGCCGGGACGGCGTCGGCCTGCTCACCCTCGGGGTGGCCATCGTGCTCGCGGGCGGCCTGTGGGTGCGGATGGACAACGCGGCCGGGCACGGCATTCAGGAGGCGGTCACCGGCGGGATCGGGTCGCTGGCCTTCCTGGCCCCGGTGCTGGTCGCGTTGCTGGCCTGGCGGTTCCTGCGCCATCCGGACCGCAACCAGGCGACCCGGCGGGCCGCGATCGGATGGACCGCCCTGCTGCTCGGGCTGTGCGGCCTGCTCGAGATCGCCAAGGGCACGCCGCATCCGTCCGACGGCGCGGCCGTGATCCGCAAGGCGGGCGGTTTCGTGGGGTACGGGACCGGCGGGCCGCTGGCCGCAGCCCTGACCCCGTGGGTGGCGGCGGCGCTGCTCGCCCTGCTGGCCCTCTTCGGCCTCCTGCTCATCACCGGCACCACGCTGCGCGGGATCCCCGAACGTCTCTCGGCCTGCGCGAGGTATTCGGGCACGCCGTGCCGGAGCAAGAAGAAGGGGGACGGGGACGTAGGTGGGAGCCTGGAAATCGACGAGGACTACGAGGCGGGCACCGGGGTCCGGGCTCGTGGACCGCGAGGCCAGATCGCCAAGAACGTCCGGCTGCGCCCGGCCCTGGAGGGCGGGGACCGGGTCAAGCCGTATGACACGCCGCTGGTCGGCCAGGGTAAGAAGCGGGTCGGCGCGGCCAAGGCGGGCGCCGCCGCCCGCCCGGACGGCGAGGCCGGGCTGATCGAAGCGCTCGGCTTCGGCACCCACGAGGACCACGCCGCACCCCCCGCCAGCCCGGAGGAAACACCCTCACCCCCTTCCGCCCCCCCATCTCCTCCCACCTCCCCATCGCCCCATGTCGGCCCCGAGCAGCTCATGCTGACCGGCGACGCCCTGGGCGGCTACACGCTGCCGCCCCCGGCGCTGCTGCGGCCCGGTTCGGCGCCGAAGCAGCGGACCCGGGCCAACGACGTCGTGGTCGAGGCGCTGTCCGAGGTTCTCGAGCAGTTCCAGGTGGACGCGCAGGTCACCGGGTTCAGCCGGGGTCCCACGGTGACCAGGTACGAGATCGAGCTGGGGCCCGCGGTCAAGGTGGAGCGGGTCACCGCGCTGCAGAAGAACATCGCGTACGCGGTCAAGAGCGCGGACGTGCGGATCGTCTCCCCGATCCCGGGCCGGTCCGCGATCGGGGTGGAGATCCCGAACGCGGACAAGGAGATCGTCAGCCTCGGCGACGTGCTGAAGTCGCAGGTGGCGATCGGAAACCACCACCCGATGGTGGTCGGCCTGGGCAAGGACGTCGAGGGCCGGGTGCTGGTGGCGAACCTGGCCAAGATGCCGCACATCCTGATCGCGGGCGCCACCGGCTCCGGCAAGTCGGTCTGCCTCAACGGCCTGATCACCTCGATCCTGGCCCGGTCCACGCCGGACGAGGTACGGATGATCCTGATCGACCCCAAGCGGGTCGAGCTGACCATCTACGACGGCATCCCGCACCTGATCACGCCGATCATCACCAGCCCGAAGAAGGCGGCCGAGGCGCTGGACTGGGTGGTCGGCGAGATGGAACGCCGGTACGACGACCTGGCCGCCTGCGGGTTCCGGCACGTGGACGACTTCAACAAGGCGGTCCGGGCGGGCCAGCTCAAGCCCCCGCCCGGCAGCGAGCGCGTCTACCTGCCCTACCCCTATCTGCTGGTCATCGTGGACGAGCTGTCCGACCTGATGATGGTCGCACCGCGTGACGTCGAGGACGCGGTGGTCCGGATTACCCAGCTGGCCCGGGCGGCGGGCATCCACCTGGTGCTGGCCACCCAGCGGCCCAGCGTGGACGTGGTGACCGGCCTGATCAAGGCGAACGTCCCGTCCCGGCTGGCCTTCTCGACCTCGTCCCTGGCCGACTCCCGGGTCATCCTGGACCAGCCGGGCGCGGAGAAGCTGGTCGGGCAGGGCGACGCGCTGTTCCTGCCGATGGGCGCGTCCAAGCCGATCCGGCTGCAGAACGCGTTCGTGTCGGAGAAGGAGATCCGCGAGATCGTCGCGCACTGCAAGAAGCAGGCCGAGCCCACCTACCGGGAGGACGTCGCCGCCGCGCCGGAACGCCGCGAGATCGACGCGGACATCGGCGACGACCTCGACCTGCTGGTCCAGGCCGCGGAGCTGATCATCACCACCCAGTTCGGGTCGACGTCGATGCTGCAGCGCAAGCTGCGGGTCGGCTTCGCCAAGGCCGGGCGGCTGATGGACCTGCTGGAGAGCCGGGGCATCGTGGGCCCGAGCGAGGGCTCCAAGGCCCGCGACGTGCTGGTCCGGCCGGACGATCTGGACGAGACGCTCATCTCGCTGCGGGGCGGGTAGACCCCCGGAACTGGCCGCAGCGGCCGCGCCGATCTGGCAGTCTTTGCTGTCTACACTTGGTGATGGCCCTCGCCCCCGGGAGTGGGAAAATCGCGACCGAAAGCACGTGGAGGCGCAGCGTGAGCATCGGCGAATCCCTGGCCGACGCGCGCCGTCAGGCCGGTCTCACTATTTCTCAGGTCAGCCAGCAGACCCGGATCAGGGAGTCGATCATCCGGGACATCGAGCAGGGTGACTTCTCCGCGTGCGGCGGCGATTTCTACGCGCGCGGGCACATCCGCAGCATCGCCGGGGCCGTCGGCACCGACCCGGCCCCGCTGATCAGCGAGTACGACGCCGACCACGGGCCGCTGCACCCGCTGCGGGCGGCCGAAGTGTTCGAGCACTCCAAGCCGATCAAGATCCGCGAGCGGCACTCGCCCAGCCTGGCCATGATCGTGGTCGTGGTGCTGCTCGCCGTCATCGGCTTCGCCGCCTACCGCCTGGTCTCCTCGCACGATAACAAGGGAAACCACCTCGCCGGGGCGGCCGCCACCACCAGCACCACGCCCAGTGCCCATTCGACGCCGACGGCCAAGGCCTCGCACACCTCGTCCGCGACACCCTCCGACGTTGTGATCAAGGTCGACGCCATGGAGGAGTGCTGGGTCCTGCTCACCCGGGCCAGCGACGGCTCGCAGATCTACATGGGGGTCGTCCCGGCGGGCAGCTCGATGACCTGGACGGAGAAGCAGGCGGTGAGCCTGCGGCTGGGCAACCCCGGCGGGATCACGCTCACCGTGGACGGCCATCGCCAGTCCATCTCCCCCGGGCAGCCGGTGACGCTGAACTACAGCCCGCAGGGCGGCGCCTCGCCGCGCCCCTCGTCTGGCGCCCAGTCGGGTTAGCCGACCTGCCCTGCTCACCGCGTAGGCTCTCGGTGTGTCTTCTCCTTCCGGATCTCCTTCACCCCCGGCCGGGTCCGGGCCGCGGACCCCGCGGTCGGTCAGCCTGGTCACCCTGGGCTGCGCCCGCAACGAGGTTGATTCCGAGGAGCTCGCGGCCCGGCTGACCGCGTCCGGCTGGGAGCTGACCTCGGCCGATGAGGCCAGCGTGGTGCTGGTGAACACATGCGGCTTCATCCAGGCGGCCAAGCAGGAATCCATCGCCGAGCTGCTGTCCGCGGCCGAGTCCGGCGTGAAGGTCGCCGCGGTGGGCTGCCTGGCCGAGCGCTACGGCGCCGAACTCGCGGACGAACTGCCCGAGGCGCAGATCCTCAGCTTCGATGACTACGCCGATATCGGCACGCGCCTGGACGACGTGCTGGCCGGCCGCCGCCGTCCCGCGCACACCGCGCGGGACCGCCGCACGCTGCTGCCCATCACCCCAGCCGACCGCCAGCCCCACCTCGCTGTACCCCCCGGCCCTGCTGCGCCATGGATCGGCCCGGCCGGGAGCGTATTCCGGCGCCGGCTGTCCGCGGGCGTAGTGGCGCCGCTGAAGATCGCCTCGGGCTGCGACCGGCGCTGCTCGTTCTGTGCCATCCCGTCTTTTCGTGGCGCGTTCGTGTCCCGGCGCCCGCCGGAGATCCTGGCCGAGGCCCGCTGGCTGGCCAGCCAGGGCGTACGCGAACTGGTGCTGGTGAGCGAAAACTCCACGTCCTACGGCAAGGACCTGGGCAACCTCCGGCTGCTCGAGGAGGTCCTTCCCGACCTGGCCGCCACCGAGGGCATCGGGCGGGTCAGGATCAGCTACCTGCAGCCCGCCGAGCTGCGTCCGGGCCTGATCGAGGTCATCGCGTCGACGCCGGGGGTGGCCGACTACTTCGACCTGTCGTTCCAGCACGCGAGCGGGCCGGTACTGCGGGCCATGCGGCGGTTCGGTGACCGCGAGCGCTTCTGGGCCCTGCTCGACCAGATCCGGGAGATCAGTCCCGGCGCTGGCGTCCGGTCCAACTTCATCGTCGGCTTCCCCGGCGAGACTCCGGCCGATCTGGCCGAGCTCGAGCTATTCCTCGGCCGGGCCGGGCTGGACGCCATCGGGATCTTCGGCTACTCCGACGAGGACGGCACCGAGGCCGCGTCCCGGCCCGGCAAGCTGGACGACGCGGAGATCGCCCGCCGGGTAGAGGAGTTCGCCGACCTGGCCGAAGAGCTGATGGCCCAGCGGGCCGCCGACCGGCTGGGGGAGACCCTCGACGTCCTGATCGAGGAGCCCGTCCCCGCCGACGAAGAGTCCGGCGAGGGCGGGACCTTCACCGGCCGGGCCGCCCATCAGGCGCCCGAAGTCGACGGGGTGACCACGGTCCGGTCCGCGGTTCCGCTCGCTCCCGGCGACATGGTCCGCGCGGTGGTGACCGGGTCGGACGGAGTGGACCTGGTTGCCGACGCGGCCCTGTGGTGACCGGGGTTGGGAGGCAAGATCGTGGTCGTGGGGTCCTTGGGGTCGGAGGCGCCGCACCCGGGGGAGCCAGCCGGCCACCCCGCATCCGCGGGCGAGGACGCGTACGAGCTGGCCGGGCAGATCCTCGCCCGGCTGAAGGCGGGCGGTCATACCGTCGCCGTCGCCGAATCGCTGACCGGCGGCCTGGTCGCCGCCGCGCTCACCGACATACCGGGTGCGTCGGCGTCGTTCCGCGGCGGGGTCGTCACCTACGCCACCGAGCTCAAGGCGTCCCTGCTCGGCGTGGACCGGGGCATGCTGGCCCGGCACGGCGCGGTCTATGCGCCGGTGGCCGCGGCCATGGCGGCCGGGGTCAGAACCCGGCTCGGCGCGACCTACGGGGTGGCCACGACCGGGGTGGCGGGCCCCGAGCCCGCGGACGGGCAGCCGGTGGGCACGGCGCACATCGCCGTCAGCGCCGCAGACGACACGGTGGTGCGCACCATCGTCCTGACCGGTGACAGGCACCGCATCCGTAGACTGACCGTGGAGCATGCCCTCGGCTTGCTGCTCGGCAGGCTCCGGGAAGATCCGGACTGATTACAGCGTTACGTTGGCAGCGAACACGGGGTGGCCGGATCTCGCAAACTAGCCGTAATGCCAGGTACGGTGGGAGTGTCGGCGGTTCGGCCTTGGAAAGGAGTGCGACTATGGTTCTGCTCCGTCAGCTACTAGGTGACGTGCTGCGCCGGCTGCGCCTGCGGCAGGGTCGTACGCTGCGCGAGGTCTCCGCCTCAGCGCGTGTTTCCCTCGGCTACTTGTCCGAGGTTGAGCGCGGCCAGAAGGAAGCCTCATCCGAACTGCTCGCCGCGATCTGCGGCGCCTTGGGTACTCCGCTCTCTCAGGTCTTCCGTGAGGTCTCGGATAACTTCGCCCTCGCGGAGCTCCAGCACGAGCCCGTGCTGGGGATGCCGAGGGAGCCCGGCCTGCGGGTACCGGCCGAGGCGCGGCCCGGCCTGGCGTCGGCGCCGGACTTCGTCTCGATCAGCACCATCGATCCGGATGCCGAGACGCTGGAGTTCGCGGACTCCGAGCCGGGCTTCGGCACCGCCTCCGGGCACGTGCACGACGTCACGGAGATGGTGCCGGTCTGACCGCAGAGCTTCGCTCGGGCCGCGGTGCCTCAGACCCAGGCGCGCGGGTTCTCCGTGAGATGGCGCACCATGTCGGGCAGGTTGCCCGACACGATGTTGGCTAGCGTGACCTGCTCGAGGACGGCCCGTTCGTTGGCTCGCAGCGCGATCCAGACCTGCTGCAGGGGTTCGGCTACTCCCGGATAGGTGATGTTCTCCGGGCGCTCGCCCCGCACGCCCAGCAGCTGGCCGTCGATGACCCTGATGATGTCGGCCAGCGAGATCTCGGACGCCGGGCGGGCCAGCCAGAAGCCGCCGTCCGGTCCGCGCTGGCTGCGGATGAGCCCAGCCCGCCGGAGCTGGGTCAAGATCGTCTCCAGGAACTTCCCCGGGATCTGCTGCGCGTGGGCGAGCTGATCGGCGGTGACGTGACCGGGGCCGGCCGCGGCGAGTTCGATGACGGCACGCAGTGCGTAGTCGGCCCGGGCTGACAGTCGCATGACCGCCATTATGCACGTTCCCCACTGATTTTCTGGCATTGGCGTCCCGCCCTCCGCCACGTGGAGTCCCGGCTCCGTATTAGGCTCACTCCGGGAAACGCGACCAATCGGCCTGGGGGAGTATGCACACGCCACCGGAGGACGAGCCGGGCACCATGCCGCTCGCCATCGCCCGGGCTCGTGCTCGCACCATGAGCCCGCTGGCCGCCACGTCCGCCAAACCCGTCGAGAGTGTCGACGGCGCCGACGCCAACGGGAGCAACGGGCACCGCCGCCTGCTGGCGCAGATCGGCCGGCCGCGGTTCAAGTGGCCCCGGCTCAGCGGGCCCTGGCTCAGCGGGCCCTGGCTCAGGCGGGTGATCCTGGTGGCCTGGCCGGTCGGCCTGGCCGCTGCGGGTGTCGTCCTGTACCTGTGCTACCTGGCCGTGTCGCGGACCGAGGAAGTCACCTCCGACGGCGCCTCCAACGCGCTGCAGGCCTGGGCCATGCTGCACGGCAACCTGCTGCTGCGCGGCTGGACGGTCACCGACGTGTCGTTCTACACCACCGAGCTGCCCGAGTACATGATCGTGGAGTGGGTCCGCGGGCTGAACGCCGACGTGCTGCACGCCTCGGCCGCGATCACCTACACGCTGGTGGTGCTGACCGGCGGGCTGCTGGGCCGGGGCCAGGCCAAGGGCCGCGAGGGCATGGTGCGTATGCTCATCGCCGCCGGGATCATGGTCGCGCCGCAGCTCGGCGCGGGCGTGTTCATCCTGATCTTCCAGCCCGACCACATCGGCACCTCGGTGCCGCTGCTGCTGACCTGGCTGGTCCTTGATCGTGCCCCCAGAAGCTGGTACGTGCCGCCCATAATCGCCTTGATGCTGGCCTGGGGCGCGATCGGCGACCAGCTGATCCTGCTCATCGGCGTGGCCCCGCTGGCCGCGGTCTCCGCCGTGCGCGCCTACCAGATCCTGGTCCAGCGCCGCGAGGGGTGGCGCAGCGGGTGGTTCGACGTGTCGCTCGTGGTGGCGGCGGCCGCGGCGGCGGAGATCTCCCGGATCGTGGTCAGGGAGATCTCCGCGCACGGCGGGTACACGTGCTGCCCGTCCCGGGGGGCGTGGCCCCGATCACCGACATGTCCTCGCACCTGTGGCTGCTCGTGCAGAGCATCTGCGGGCTGTACGGCGCCGACCTGTTCGGCATGACGTCGATCGGGCTGAACGCGGCCATCGCGCTGCTGCACCTGGTCGGCCTGGCCTTGGCCGCGTGGGGCCTGTGGCTGGTCATCCGGCGGTTCTTCAGCTGCGAGGACCGCATCGCCCAGATTTTGACCGTGGGCATCCTGATCAACTTGGCCGCCTACATGCTGAGCACCACGCCCACCACCTACTGGAGCGCGCGCGAGGTGGCGCCCGTCCTGCCGATGGGCGCGGTACTGGCCGCCCGGATGCTGGGCGGCCGGCTGAGGAAGGCCCGGCTGGTGCCGGCCCTGAGCGTGGCCCTGGCCTGCTACCTGGCGGCGCTCGGCTACACGGTCACGCAGCCGAGCATCCCGGCCGTCACCCAGAACCTCGCGGACTGGCTCGCCGCAAACCACCTGACCTACGGCCTGAGCAGCTACGGGATATCCAACACCACCACGCTGGCCAGCGGCGAGACCGTCAACGTGCGCCCGGTGAGCTGGGAAGGCAACTACGTCGCGGGCGGCCCCTACGAGTTCGACAAATCCTGGTACGACCCCACCCTGCACTACGCGAACTTCGTCGTGCTGATCAACCCGCCCATCCCGATCGACCCGATCGCGCTCTGGGAGGTGCGGGTCTCGTTCGGGAAGCCGCAGCACATCTACTACTTCAGCCGCTACACCATCATGACCTTCAACAAGAACCTGCTGACCGACCTCGTCCCGTCACTGCCCCCGCCGCCCCCGCCAGCCCCCGGCTGACCCGCCCGCGTCCCCGACAGCCCTGTCTCGTCCCCGGTCAGGATCCTGTGCGCCTCCGCGCCGCGCCTCCGCGCACCGCGCCTCCGCCGCCGCACCGCCCCGGCGGCCTGCAGTCCCCGCAGCCCCCGCTAGTACGCTAGCGCCCCAAAAGCGCGGAAGATCCGGCTTTCGCGGAGGATCCGGGCAGCTATGATTGCCCAAATCATCCGTATAAGCCATATCTTCCGCGTAAATCACGCCATACTGGAACCCGTGTGCGAAAAATGTGGTTGGTGTTGAGATTGTGGTTGGTGAGGGGGCGACTCCGGCCTGGGAACCAGCGATACAGCGCGGCGAACGCGCTGCGGGCGAGGGATAACCCCCGCCCGGTCAGCCCGCCCCGGCCAACTGAACACCCGGAGCCGAGCAATCCAGTGCGACGACGAGGCTCCTCGCTCGACGGACGCGCTAGACGTAGGCGTGGGCGTCGCCCCACCGAGCCGGATGCGCTTCGAGAGCCGGCGGTCCGCCCTGGACCAGCCCAAGCAGCTCGGCGGCGGCCTGAGCGCTGGCCCGGGACGCGCCGTACGTCGCCAGGTACGAGGTGCCTTCCGGCGGCTGCCAGAGCGGCAGCCCCATCTCGACCAGGACCATATCGGGCCGGGCCGCGAGCAGCGCGCTGACCAGGGATCGCGTATCGGCATCCCGGTGCGCGTCGCGGACCACGGCGACCAGCGAGCGCCCCGCCGCGGCGTCGAGAAGCCCCGCAAGGTCGAAATCCTCCGCCGAGCCGTCGCCGGCACCGGTCCCCGCCGCCGGCACCGGTCCCCGCCGGCCGGCACCGGCGCCGTCATGGCCTGGGCTGACGCCGACCCGGCGGACGCTTCCGGCCGGTACCCACGGGCCCAGTCCCCAGCCGAAGCGCCCGGCCGCGACGTTCTCCCGCGGCTCGACCTCGATGATCAGCGGCCGGCCGAGCGCGGACCGCGGCCCCGACATCCGAACCGCGCGCCGGGCCGCGAGCCAGCCCCACGCCGTCCAGAACCGGCCCGGCCGCACCGGAAGCACCGGAAGCACCGGAACCCCGGGAGGCGCCCGCGAACCCTACGGACCGGGTGCGCGCCAGGCCCCCGCGCAGGCGCGCAACCCGGTCCGCTGCTTCCTCCAGCCGCGTCCCCGTGATCGTTCCGTCGCGGACCGCGGCGACCAGGGCCCCCCGGACCGCCAGGTACTCCTCCTCGTCACTGTCGCGGCCCAGGCACAGCAAGTCGGTGCCCGCCGCGACGGCCAGCACGGCGGCCCGGGGCACGCCGAACATGTCCCTGGTCGCCCGCATCTCCAGCGCGTCGGAGACGATCACACCGGTGAACCCGAGCTCGCCCCGCAGCAAGTCGGCCAGAGCGGCGCTGGACACGGTGGCGGGCAGGTCACCGGTGAGCTCGGGCACCGCGCAGGTGGCTGGGCATGATGGCGACGGTCCCGGCCCTGATCGCGGCCCCGAAGGGCGGCAGGTCGCGCTGGCGTAGCTCGGCCAGGCCACCCTCGATGGTGGCGATGCGCCTCGTGCGTAGTCGGTACCCGTCCGGCCGTGCCCGGGAAAGTGCTTGGTGCACGCGGCCACGCCCGCGCCCTGCAGGCCGGTCACCGCGGCGGTCGTGTGCCGCGACACCAGATCGGTGTCCGTGCCGAACGAGCGGGTGCCGACGGCCGGGCTGTCCGCCGCGCCGAGCACGTCGGCGCACGGCGCCAGGTTGAAGTTGATTCCGAGCCCAGCCAGATCGGCGCCGATCGCGTGGTAAACCGCTCGGGTCAGCGACATGTCGTCGACCGCGCCGAGCGCGGCGTTCCCCGGGTACGGACTGCCGTCGTGCGTACGCGACCCGGGTCACATCGCCGCCCTCCTCGTCGATCGCGATCACCGGGTCCGTAGGCGCCGCGCAGCCGAGCGCAGCGCCGAGGTCAGCGCGGCTACCTGCTCCGGCGCGGCGATGTTCGGGCCGAACAGCGTCACACCCGCCAAGCCTCGCGAGAGCGCCCGCAGGATCCAGTCCGGTGCCGAAACGCCCCGGGAACGGCGGGATGAGGATGGCGTCAGCCAGCCGGGTCAGGGCTGGGTCAGCGCCGGTCTCCAGCGCGGTCACCCCTTCACCGCCCCGGCGACCAGGCCCGCGCGCAGGCGGCGCTGGACCAGCAGGAAGAAGGCCATGACCGGGATCGTGAACAGCGTGGAGGCGGCCATGATCGCGCCCCAGTCCGCGCCGTTCCTGGCCGTAGAAGTACTGGACGTAGATGGGCAGCGTGAACTTCGCCGTGTCAGCGCCCAGGAAGGTCAGCGCGAAGACGAACTCGTTGTAGGCGAAGACAAACGCGAACACGCTGGTCGCCACCAGCCCCGGTGCCACCAGGGGCAGCAGGATCCGCCAGAAGACCCGTCACCGGCCCGGCACCGTCGATCGCGGCGGCCTCCTCCAGTTCGCGCGGCACGGCCGCCACGAAGTTGCGCAGGATCCAGATCGTGACCGGCAGCGCGAACGCCGTGTAGACCAGGATCAGCCCGACCAGGCTGTCCAGCAGGTTCAGCGACCGGAAGTCGATGAACAGCGCGATCACCAGCGCCTGCTGCGGCAGCATCTGCACGATCAGCAGCATGATCAGGTACGTGGTGCGGAACCTGAACCGGAACCTGGCCAGCGCGATCGGCGGCCAGCAGCGCTATCAAGGAGGACGCGACAACCGACACTACGGTCACGAGCAGGCTGTTCTTCAGGAAGTTCCAGTACGGCAGCCCGATGACGCTGCCGTCGATCACCGCGCGGAAGTTCCCCAGGGTCGGATGTGCCGGGAGCGGACGCGGGGTCAGCGAGTACCACTCGGTGGCCGGCTTGAACGCCGTCGACACCATCCAGAAGATGGGGAACAGCGTGATCAGCGCCACCAGCAGCCCGAGCAGGTTCAGCCCGGCCCGTCGGGCCCGCCGGCTCAGCAAACGCCTCAACGCAGCGCTCCCTCCCGGACCGATGCCCGCACGTAGCCGACCGTGATGATCAGCAGGATGATCGTGAGGATGAAGGCCAGCGCGGAGGCCAGGCCGTAGGCCGGCGGCAGCGTGAAGGCGGTGGCGTACTCGTAGATGCCGAGGTTGTACTCGTCCCGCTGGCCAAGTTCCCCGATGATGATGAACACCTGCGTGAACACGCCGAAGTCCCAGATGACCGACAGCAGGAACAGCACCTGGAAGATCGGCCGCAGCAGCGGGTAGGTGACCCGCCAGAAGATCTGCCACGGCCCGCAGCCGTCCACCCGGGCGGACTCGAACATCTCAACCGGTATGGTCCGCAGCCCGGCCAGCACGCTGACCGCGATGAACGGGAAGCCCGTCCAGACCACCACGGCGGTTGCCAGCGCGTAGGCCGGCAGCGCGGCGTTCGTCCAGGAAAAACCGGCCCACTGCGCGCCGCCGCCCAGCCAGTTCGGCAGCTTCGGTCAAGAACCAGTCCACCACCCCGCCGTCCGGGGTAGCGAGCCAGACGAAGATCACGCTCGCCGACACCGCGGGGGTGGCCCAGGCGAGAACCGAGACCGAGGCCACGAACGCGGCCATCTTGCGGCCCAGGCGGCTCAGCAGCACACCGACCAGGGTGCCCACTATCAGCGTCAGCGGGACCATGACCGCCGCCGACAGCACGCTCAGCCGCAGCGACAGCCAGAACTCCGGGTCGTGCAGGATGTGCGAGTAGTTGGTGAAGCCCACCCATTGCGTGGGCTCGCTCCCGACCAGCTGAGGCAGCCCGTAGTTCTGGAACGAGAATTCCGCGATCTGGATGGTGGGCCAGAGCACCAGGGACGCGATCACCGCCGCGGACGGCAGCAGGAGCAGGTACGGCGCCAGGCGATGACGCCTGGCGAAGATCACGCCGCGCTGGCGGAAGCCAAGCGGCGCGCCAGAGGACAGGCCAGCCGGGGAACCCAGGCTCCCCGGCTCCCCGGCGAGCCGGTGCTGCGCGGCGCGATGCTGGCCGCGGTGGACCAGGCCCGGGCGGCCCTGCTGGCCTCCGTCGCCGATCCCAACCCGTTAAGCACGGCCCCAGTAGCGCAGGTCACCGCGCCGCAGGCCGCCGTCCCACGGCGATGGGCCATTTTTATACCGAACGGATCGTGCCGCGTGCCGCCGCAAACCCTGCGCGCTCGGCCGATCACATTAGCGTTACCGCAGATCAGTGGCCCTGAATTCGCCCCCGCGCAACCCGCGGGAATGACCCGTAAGATGCACATGACCCTGACCCGTCTGCACGTGCATAATGGTGGTGTCAGCAAGATCCCCGATGCGGAGAAGGCTCCCCGTGCCTGAACCTCCCCGTGTTACCGGTTGAGCGTTCCGAGGAGGTTTGGACTCAACGGAATAGATGGGAGTGCGGGCTGTGCCCTCAGGAGGAATACCGGCTGAGCAATCAGTACGGTTCCGGGTGGGTAACATGCCTCCGCTCGCCGAGGGATTCAGCGACCGGCCCGATACCGCTCGCGGCATCCTGGACGCTCTCGTCCCGGGGTCGACGATCGCGCTCGTGCCCGGCTCGGAGTTCGCCGAAGGCAAGCAGAACTGGCTGGGTGCGTCCGGCAAGACCCAGATCGCGGTCATGCTCGCCGAGACGCTGTGGCGATCGGGCGCCGTCGACATGGTGGTCTGGATCTCCGCCACCAGCCGGTCGGCGGTGCTGTCGGGATACGTCGAGGCTTGGGTGGCGGCCACGGGCATCGAGCCGACGGGCACGGCCGAGTCGGTCGCGGCCCGCTTCGTCAGCTGGCTCGCCGAGACTGACCAGCCGTGGCTGGTCGTGCTCGACGACCTGCCGAACGTGGACGAACTCGACGGGCTCTGGCCGGAAGGACCGGCGGGCCGGCTCCTCATCACCAGCTCGCAGTCGGCCGTCGCGGCCAGCCGGCGCCGGACGCGGGTGTTCCCGGTCGGATTCTTCAGCGTCCGTGAAGCCCTTGGCTGCCTGACCGAACGGCTCAGCGTCAACCCGGCTCAGCGCCAGGGCGCCATCGACCTCATCGATGCGCTCGGCCGTGAGCCGCTGGCCCTGGCCCAGGCCGCCGCGGTGATCGCCAACTCGACGCTGGCCTGCCGGGACTACCGGGACTACTTTGTCCGCAGGCGGCAGCAGATCGGGGTGGCGGCGGGCGAGGTTCCGTCCGCCGCCTCGGTTACCTGGACGCTGTCCCTCGGTCAGGCCGAGCAGCTGCTGCCTGGCCAGTCGGTCCGGCTCATGCTGGTCCTCATCGCCCTGCTGGACGGCCACGGGATCCCCGGCGCGATCTTCAGCACCCAGTCGGTGAGCGTCTACCTGGGCGGTCCCGTGGTCGGGTTCGGCACGCCCGTCGACCCCAAGCCCGCATGGGATGCGCTGCTGATCATCGAACGGGCCGGACTGATCAGCATCGACCGGTCCGAGGCGCCGCCGGCGATCCTGATGGGCCCGGTGGTCCAGGCGGCGGTCCGGCTGGCGGCACCCACGGTGTTCCATGACCGGGCGGCCCGGACGGCGGCGAACGCGCTCCTGGAAGCGTGGCCCGACGACGAGCCGCACCCGTGGACGGCCGCCGTGCTGCGCGCGAACGCGGGCAGCCTGCAGGGCGCGGCCACGGACATCCTGTGGACCGACGGATGTCATCCGCTGCTGCTGCGTGCCGGGCGGAGCCTCGACACCGCCCGCCTGGCCGGGCCGGCCGTGGAGTACTGGCGTGAGCTGGCCGTCGGCTGCGACAACAAGCTGCCGCCCGGCCATCCGGACGCCCTGGTCGTCGCCTCCCACCTGGCCGGCGCGTACCTGGTTGCGGGCTACGGGGCCGAGGCGGTCGCGTGGTCCGAGCGGGTCCTGGCCGAACGGAGCCTGGATCTCGCACCTGGGCATCCGGGCATCATCGCGGCCCGCGTCAGTCTGGCCGACGCGCTGATCGTGGCCGGGAAGGCCGCGGACGCGGTGACCGTCCTGCGCCGGGCGGTGGCCGAATCCGAGCAGTTCCGCGGCCCGGGTCATTCGGACACCCTGGCGGTCAGGGACGAGCTCGCTCGCGCGCACGAGGCCGCCGGTGATGTCGCGGCGGCGATCAGGCTGCTGACGCAGACGCTGGCCGAGCGCGAGCGGTTCCAGGGTCCCCGCGACGTGCACACCATGGCCACCCGCGGCCAGCTCGCCGCGGCCCTCCTGGCCGGGGGCAAGACCAAGCAGGCCATTTCCGCGTACAAGCGGGTGCTGGCCGACCGCGCGGAGGTGCTCGGCCGTGACCACCCGGATACCATCGCGACCAGGGCCAGCCTGGCCGGTGCCTGCCACGCAGCGGGCCGGATGCCGTTGGCGGTGCAGCTGTCCGAGCAGGCGTGCGCGGAGTCCGAGCGGGTCCTGGGCGCCGACCACGCCGACACGCTGGCCCGGCGCGCACAGCTGGCGCACCTGTACTACGCCGTGGGCCGGGTCGGCGACGCGGAGACGCTGCTCCGGGATACGCTCGCGCGCTGCGACCGGGTCCTGCCCTACGGGGATCCGCTGACGCAGACCGTGCATCAGAGCCTGGCGAGCATCGCGGGCGAGGCCTGATGGCCTGACCTTCTCCTCCAGTGCCATATCCGTCGCCCGCCCGCGGGCCGAGTCAACGTACGGCGTACGTGCAGAAAGCGCAATGTCAGTAAAGATGCCGATATTTGCAAAGCTCTCCGGGTCCGAACCTTCGCGTGTTATGTACATATTCAGAGGAGGTTCGCGGGAGGGCAGCCTCGATGGGGGGTGGCGGGCGGTGATGCCCAATGGGAATGCCAGCTGAGCCAGCGCGGCGCTTCCGGATCGGCGAGGTGCCTCCGCTCGCCGACGGGTTTACCGACCGACCCGACACCGCTGGCGGCCTCGCGGACGTCCTCGTCCCGGGATCGGCCGTGGCGATCGTGCCGGACCCGGCCGCCCCCGAGAGCCTGCCGAACTGGCCCGGCGCGTCCGGCAAGACCCAGATCGCCGTGATGATCGCGGAGTCACTGTGGCGATCGCAGGTTATCGACGGGCTGATCTGGATCTCGGTGACCAACCGGGCGGCGGTCCTGTCTGGGTTCGTGCAGGCGTCGGTGGCCGCGACCGGCCTCGAGCCCACCGGCCCGGCCGACTCGGTTGCGGTCCGCTTCGTCAGCTGGCTGGGCGAAACCAGGCAGCCCTGGCTCGTAGTCCTCGACGACGTGCCGGAGTCCGCCGACCTGAGCGGACTGTGGCCAGCCGGGTCGGCGGGCCGGCTGCTGATCACCAGCCCGCGGCCCCTGGTCGGCCGCCCCGGGACGCGGGTCGTCCCGGTCGGGTTCTTCAGCGCCCGGGAGGCGCTGAACGGCCTGTCCGAACGGCTCAGCGCGAACCCGGTCCAGCGCCAGGGCGCCATCGACCTCGTCGAGACCCTCGGCTGCGAGCCGCTGGCGCTTGGCCAGGCTTCCGCGGCGATCGCGAGCTCCAACCTGACCTGCCGGAACTACCGGGACTACTTCGTCCAGCGGCGGGAGGAGCTATGGGCCGGCGCCGACGAGATCCCGTCGGCGGCGACGGTGACCTGGATGCTCTGCCTGGAGCGGGCGGAATCGCTGCTGCCGAGCCCGTCCGTCCGGCTGATGCTGGTCTTCCTGGCGCTTCTCGATGGTCACGGCATTCCCGGAGCCCTCTTCGGCACGCAGGCCCTGATCGCGTACCTGGGCGGCTCGGCCACTCCGTTCTCCGCCGCCGCCGACCCGAGGCAGGTGTGGGACGTGCTGCTCGTCCTCGAGCGAGTCGGCCTGATCAGCATCAACCGGGACGTCACGCCGCCGACCGTCCTGATGAGCTCGCCCCTCCAGACCGCGATCAAGCTGGCGGCACCCGCCGAGTTCCAGGAGCCCGCGGCGCGGGCGGCCGCGAGCGCGCTGCTCGAAGTGTGGCCCGCCGAGGAGCCGCAGCCGTGGGCGGCGGCCAGCCTGCGGGCGAACGCGGCCAGCCTGCAGGACTCGGCCGTCGATGCGCTGTGGGCCGAGGGGTGCCATCCGCTGCTGCTGCGGGTGGGCCGCAGCCTGGACGAAGCCCGCCTGGCCGGGCCCGCCGTCGACTTCTGGTCGGATCTCGCCGCGCGCTGCGACGCCAAGCTGGCCGCGGGCCATCCGGACACGCTCGCGGTCGCCGCCCAGCTGGCCGCCGCGTACCTGGCGGCCGGGAACGCGGCGGAAGCGGTTCAGTGGTACCAGCGAGTGCTGGCTGATCGGACCCGTGAGCTCACCCCTGGCCACCCGGGCATCCTGGCCGCACGCGTCAGCCTGGGGCGGGCCCTCATCATGGCCGGCGAACCTGCGGACGCGGTGACCGTCATGCATCGCGCCGTCGGCGAGTACGAGCAGTTCCGTGGCGACGGACATCCGGAAACGCTCAGCGCCAGGGATGAACTGGCCACCGCCTACCAGACCGCGGGTGATTACGCGGCGGCGGCCAGGCTGCTGGCGCGCAGCCTGGCCGATCGCGAGCGGCTGCAGGGGCCGCGCGATGCGCTGACCATGGCCACCCGGGAGCGGCTGGCCGCGGTCTGCCTGGCCGAAGGCAAGGTCAAGGACGCCATCTCGCACTACAAGCGGGTGCTAGTCCGACCGCGATAAGGTGCTGGGCCGCGGCCATCCGGATACGATCGCGACCGCCGCGAGCCTGGCCGCCGCGTACCAGGCGGCTGGACGGATGCCGGCCGCGATGCAGTACGCCGAGAGATGCTGCGCGGATTCGCAGCGGGTCCTCGGTCCCGACCACGCGGACACCCTGGCCCGCCTGGCCAACCTGGCTCACCTGTACTACGCCGTGGGGCGGGTCGGAGACGCGGAGGCGCTCCTGCGCGAGACCGCCGTGCGCTGCGAGCGGACCCTGCCGTCCGGGCACCCGCTGACCGAGGTAGTCCGGCAGAGCCTGGCCAACATCGGGGAGCGCTGACCGCGGTTCAGCGATCCCCGGGGTCGCTTTCCAGCGGGATCCGGAAGAACGCCGAACGCAGGATGAACCGGGCGACCAGCATCAGCACCAGCCCGGCGCCGATGATGCCGACCAGCGACCACTTCTCCGAGGCGGGCGCGGTCTGCAGCGACTTGACCACCACCCAGGCCAGGAACACGGCCGAGGCGAGGGGCAGGACGCCGACGAGCAGCGCGTCCCAGGCGTTGCTGAAGATGCGGCGCCGGTAGTACACGACCGCGGCCAGCGCGGTGAACGTGTAGAAGCCGGCGAACAGCAGGCCGGTCACGCTCACCACGTCGGTGAACACGTTCGCGATCGAGATGGACAGCAGGTACGCCCAGGTGGCCGCGATGAGGATGCCGGCGATGATGACGGTGCCGATCGCGGGGGTGGAGTAACGGCGGCTCACGTTGCCCAGGACCGGCGGCAGCACCCGGTGGCTGGCCATCCCGTAGGCGATCCGGGAGGTGATCACGATGCCGGTGCTGGTGGACGCGATCACCGACAGGGCCAGCGCGAAGGCCATCACCTTGGCCCACCCGCCACCGCCCAGGACTTGGGCGACGAAGACCAGCGCCGAGGAGGAGTTCTTCTGCAGCAGCGCCGGCGACGCCACGCCCTGCATGCCGACCTGCGGGAGCGCGTACAAGATCACGAGCAGCGCGACCGCGAAGACGGCGGCCCGGCCCGGGTTGACGCGCCGGTGCTTCACTTCCTCGTTGACGTAGACGGTGGCGTCCCAGCCGGTGTACATGAAGACCGCGATCAGGAGTCCCGCGGCGAGGTTGCCCTTCCCGTTGATCCCGCTCAGGCTCAGCCAGCCCTTGGTGATCGGGAACGTGCCGGGGTGGTGACCGAGCACGTGGAGCAGGGCCCAGACCGAGAAGCCGATGAGGATCGCGTACTCGATCACCGCCATGCCGACCTGGGTGCGCGCGGTGAGGCGGATGCCGATCACCGCGATCGTGGCCATGACCACGATGACCGCCGTGCTGAGCAGGATGTTCGGCCAGGTGGCGACGGAGCTGGCGCCGAACACGGCCAGGACCGCGGGCGACAGCACCACCACCACGGAGATCGTCCCAGTCAGGCAGCCCGCGAGCATCATCCAGCCGACGATGAAGCCGAGGTAGGGGTTGATCGCGCGGCCGACCCACTCGAACGAGGCGCCGCAGTTGGCGTTCCACAGGTTGAGCCGGCGGTAGGTGTTGGCCAGGATCAGCATCGGGATCCCGCACAGGATGATGACCGGTCCGCCGCCGTAGGCGGCGGTCGCCGCCATCCCGGCCATCGTGACCGCCATGGTGGCCGCGGGCGCGGACGAGGCCAGGCCGATGATCGTGTCCTGGGCGACCCCGATCGCGTCCGGCTCGAGCCGGGCCGGTATGGCGGGGACCTGGGTCGGCCGCGGGATCGCGGTCAGCGGTTGATCGGTCATCTACGCTCCTGATCGTGCCGGGCCGCTCATCACCAGGCTCACAGCCCCCCGCGGCTCACTCGCGTATTGTGACATAGCGATACCGAAGCTGTCGCCAAAACGCGACATCCGCGGCCACCGCGACCCATAAGCCCCCGGGAGCACAGGATGGGAGTCGTCGCTTGGACGAGCTAGCTTTCGACGAGCGGTACCGGCACTGGGCGCGGCGGTCCGGTGAGCTGTTCACGGAGGCCAGCCGCTACGTTCCGGGCGGCGCGGGCAGTAGCGCGCGCACGGTGAAGTTCGGCTGGAAGCCGTATCCGCCGTTCATCGCCGAGGGGTCAGGGTCGCGGCTGCGCGACGTGGACGGGCACTCCTACGTCGACTACCTGCTGGGCCTGGGCCCGATGATCCTGGGCCACCGGCACCCCGCCGTGACCCGGGCCGTCACGAACGCCGTCAGCGAGCTGGGCACCTGCTTCGGCCTGCCCTACGAGCTGGAGATCGAGGCCGCCCGCAAGGTCACCGAGGCGGTGCCGGGGGTGGAACTGGTCCGGTTCTCCAACTCGGGCAGTGAGGTGGTCGGTACGGCCGTCCGGCTGGCCCGGGCGCACACCGGCCGCCCGCTGGTCATCCGCTTCGAAGGGCACTACCACGGCTGGCAGGACACGGTCTACTGGAGCAACCACGTGGACCCCGAGCTGGCCTGCCCAGCCGGCAGACCCCGGCCGGTACCGTCCGGCCCCGGCGTCCCGGCCGAGCTGGAGGCCACGCTCATCGTCCTGACCTGGAATGATCCCGACAGCTTGGTAGCCGTGATGGAAGAGCGCGGCGATCAGGTGGCCGCGGTGATCACCGAGCCCGCGGTGTTCAACACCGGCTGCATCCTGCCCGAGCCCGGCTACCTGGAGTTGCTGCGCGAGCAGACCCGCCGGCACGGCGCGTTGCTCATCTTCGACGAGGTCATCACCGGATTCCGGTTCGCGCGCGGCGGCGCTCAGGAGTACTTCGGGGTAACGCCGGACCTCACCACGATGGCCAAGGGGCTGGGTGGGGGCTTCCCGGTGGCCGCCATCGGCGGCTCCCGGGAGGCGATGTCGATGATCGCCGAGGGTCGTTACTCGCACTCGGGCACCTACAACGCCAATACCGTTGCGTGCGCCGCGGTCAGCGCCACCATGGACGTGCTGGCCGAGCCGGGCCTGTTCGAGCGGCAGCGCGAGCTGGGCGAGACGCTGATGAGCGGGCTGCGCAAGCTGGCCGCCGAGGCGGGCCTGGAGGTCATCATCGAGGGGCTCGGCACCGTCTTCCAGATCTGGTTCAGCGAGCGGCCGATCAGGAACTGGCGGGACGCGCAGCGTTACGCAGACGAGGAGATGTTCACCCAGTGGTGGCAGGAGATGCTGCTGCGAGGCGTGTTGTTCCACCCGAGCCAGTACGAGAACCTGTTCGTGTCGCTCGTGCACACCGCCGAGGACGTGAGCGAGATGCTCGGCGCCGCGCAGGAGGCGTTCGCCGTCATCGGGCGCAGGCGGTCCGTCGACAGCGGAACGTGATGAATTAGCAGCTTTTTGTGACTAACCGTATCTCGGCAGACTTATTGCGTCACAGCCCGTTGTTCCTCTAGGGTCTGCGGCATAACTGGCAAAACGGTCGGTCTTCCACGCGACCAGCCAGCCGAATGCCCGCCCTGCGCGGAGCAACCCAAGACCGAGACGGAGATGCGCCATGTCATCGCCTGCCACCAGTGCTGCCACGGCGGGGGAACAGTCCCCTGACCAAGCGGGCGGCGGCCTGAAGGATGCCGCCCTACGCATCGGCGACGTCGTCGTCCTCTCCATGGCCAGCTCCGGCCCGACGCAGAGCATCGCGGTCACGCTGGCCGTCCTGCTGGCCACCGTCGGCTACGCCAGCTTCCTGCCCATCGTGATCTGCCTCATCCCGATGCTCGGCATCGCGATCGGCTACCAGCGGCTCAACGCCTGGCAGCGCAGCGCGGGCGCGACCTACTCCTGGGTCGGGCGGGCTCTTGACCCGCACGCCGGGTTCTTCGGCGGCTGGATCATGCTGATGTACTACTGCGTCGGCACGACCAGCCTGACCGTCCCGCTTGGCACCTACATGCTGAGCTTCTTCAGTACCACGCTGCCCAATAACGTCTATGCGGTCGCCGCCGTTGGCACCGGGTTCGACATCCTCGTCCTGGTCATCGCGGCGCTCGGGATCCAGCTGTCCGCCCGGTTCTCGTGGGGCTGGGCCATCTTCGAGTACGGCCTGCTGGTCGGCTTCTCCATCGCTGCCCTGGTCGGCATCTACGGCCACAGCCTGCACCACACGGTGCACATCTCCACCTCGTGGTTCACCATCAGCGGCGCGGGCGGGTTCAGCGCGCTGGTCTCGGGCTGCCTGCTGGCCATCTTCCTGTACTCCGGCTGGGACACCGCCGCGTACGTCAGCGAGGAGGCCAGGGGCAAGCAGGCCGGCCGGGCCGGGGTGGCCAGTGTGCTAATCCTGTTCGTCATCTACGCCGGCGTGATCCTGTGCCTGCAAGGCGTCGCGCCTAACAGCGCGATGCAGAACAACGCGGCCAACATCCTGGCGTACGTCGGCAACCTGATCGGCGGCGGCGGCTGGGAGAACGTCATGATCGTCGCCGTGCTGGGCGGCACGCTCGCCTCCCTGCTGGCCGCCATCGTCAGCGCGGGGCGGATCTCGTTCGCCATGGGCCGCGACCGCACCTTCCCGCGCTGGTTCGCGAACGTGAACCCCAGGTACCGCACCCCGTGGAACGCCACCATCCTGTTCGGCCTGCTCAACATCGTATTCCTGTGGGGTACGACGCTGGCCGGCTCCATCGGCAAGGCCCTGTCTGACATCGTCAGTACGCTCGGCCTGATCGCGGCGATGTTCTACCTGCTCACCGCGAGCGCGGCGGTCTGGTACTACCGCCGGACCATCATGAGCAGCGCGTCGAACTTCTTCCTCGGCGGTTTCCTGCCCGGTCTGGGTGCGGCGTTCATGCTGTTCGTGATCATCTACACGCTGGAGCAGGGCCTGCTTAACGGGGTCGAGCTCGCCTTCGGGTTCGGGCTCGCAGCGGTCGGCCTGGTGCTCTCGTTCGTGTCCCAGTACGTCGGGAAGTCGCGCTTCTTCTCCGACCCGACCACCAGCTACGGCGACCGGGTCGAGGCGGAACTCGCCGGGCCCCGGCTGCCGAGCACGCAGGCATCGAGCACCACGGAGCCAACGAGTACCACGGAGCCAAGGAGCACCACGGAGCCAACGAGCACCACGGAGCCAACGGGCACGGAGCCGACGGACACGGAGCCGACGGACACGGAGCCGACGGACACGGAGCCGACGGACACGGAGCCTTCCTGAACGCGGGCGCGACCGGGGAGGTCTACATCGGGCTGGACCTGGGCACGTCCGGCCTCAAGGCGGTGGCGCTGGGCGCATCCGGCGCGATCCTGGCCCGGGCCAACGCCGCCTACCCCACACACCGGCCCGCCGCCGGGGCCTACGAGCAGGACCCCGGCGACTGGCTGCGCGCGGTGGAGCAGGCCACGGCGAGGCTCGGCGAGGCGATCCCGGCCCGTCGGTGGCGGGCCATCGGCCTGTCCGGCATGATTCCCACGCTCGTCACCCTGGGCCCGGTCGGCCGGCCGACCGGGCCCGCCATCACCTGGCAGGACGGCCGGGCCGACGATCTGGGCGAGGAGCTCCGCGAACGCCGCGGTGCCGCCGAGCTGTACCGGCTGACCGGCCAGTGGGTGGACGGCCGCTACCTGCTGCCGATGTTCGGCCGGATCGCCCGGGTGGATCCGGCCCGGGCGGCCGCCACCACGGCGATCGCCTCGGCCAAGGACTACCTGTTTGCCTGGCTGACCGGCGAGCTGGCCACCGACCCGAGCACGGCCTCCGGCTACGGCTGCTACGAGCTGGAAGCGGGCCGGTGGGACGCCGCGACCCTGACCCTGGGCGGGGGACCGCGGCTGCCGGCCGTGCTGCCGTCGGCGACCAGCCGTCCGCTACGATCCGAAGCGGCGGCCCGGCTGGGCTGCCCGCCGGTCCCGGTCGTCCTGGGCGCGGCCGACTCGGTACTCGGCGCGCTCGGGATGGGGGTCCGCGAGCCCGGCCAGGTGGCCTACATCGCCGGCACCAGCACCGTCATCCTCGGCATCGCCGACCGGCTGGTCCTCGACCCGGATCACCGGTTCCTGGTCACGCCGCTGGCGGTGCCCGGGTGCTGGGGCCTGGAGATGGACCTGCTCGCCACGGGCAGCGCGATCACCTGGCTGGCCGACCTGCTCGGGGGAGACCTGGACGCGGCCGGGGTGGTCGAGCTCGCGGCGGGGGCCGATCCCGCGCGGGCTCCCGTTCTGCTGCCCTACCTGACGCCCGGCGAGCAGGGCGCGCTGTGGGACCCCCTGCTGCGCGGCGCCATCGTCGGCCTCGACCTCGGCCATGGCCGGGAGCATCTGGCCCGTGCGCTGGTCAACGGCATCGTCCTGGAGAGCCGCCGCTGCCTGGCCGTGCTGGACCAGACCTGCGGGTTCGGCCACGTCGTCGAGGTGGCCGGCGGCAGCGCCGCCGCCCCGTCCTTCCGGACCGACCTGGCCGACGCCACTAGGCGGCCGGTCTCGATGCCGCGCGACGATGACACCGACCACTCCGCCCGGGGTGCTGCGCTGATCGCGGCGCTGGCCGCCGGGGGCGGCTGGCCGGACGGCGCATTCCCGGCCGCTGGCCTGGCCGCTAGGCCCGACGAGGCCCGCGCCGAGCTCTGGGATGACCTCTGGACCGCGCACGACGCCGCCCGCCTCCGGCTGCACCCCCCGGCAATAACCGGCGAACGAGAAGTCCGCTCGCTGAACTTCGCACCCGGGACATTACCGACTTCCCTGACGTATGGGACGTGCGCTAGTCGTTTAGCGATTACAGTTATCCCGACCACGTTCTGCCTCGTGCAGAATAGGCGGGCCGGAAGAGGGAGGGCCATGCTGGTTCCGCTGGGCCGATTCTTGCTGGCCGTTGACGCTGAGAGCTTCGATCTGTCTGCGCACACCACGCCGACAAGCGGCGGGATGTGAGCAGCATGCTGGCCGGAATCCTCTTCCTGATCCTGGTCCTCGCGGTCGCGGTGCTCATCACGCTGGACGTATTGCGGACACCGACCGACGCCCCGGCCGGGCAGGCCGATCGCCACAGGCATGACCCCGAGCGCGCGATCGCTGTCTCGCGCGGCGGCGCCGGGGTCCACGCGTTCCCGCAGGAACCCGCCGCGCGGGAGAAACCCGCTGCCCCGCCCGCGGCCGCGGGCGTACGGCTCGGGGTTGGTCCCGTCGAGACGGATTCCTTCAACCGGCCAAACGAGGCGGAGCGCGCCTTCGGCCAGACGCGCCGGGAAATGTCGCAGTCGGCGGCCAGCGAGGCCGCCCTCCGCGGCAAGTTCAGCGCCATGTACGTGAACCTGTCCCGTCGCAGCCAGGCCCTGGTGGAACGCCAGCTGCGCATCATCGAGAGCCTCGAGCATGGCGAACAGGACCAGCAGCGCCTGGCCAGCCTGGGCAAGCTGAACCGCGTCGCCATGCGCATTCACCGCAACTCGCAGAACCTGCTCGTCCTGGCCGGTCAGGAGCCAGCCACCGGCTGGAACCAGCCGGTGACGCTGGCCCATCTGGTCGAGGCCGCGCTCGCCGAGGTCGAGGATTACGAACGCGTCTCATTCGAGGTGCAGCCCGACATCGCGGTGCGCGGGACCGCCGTCTATGACGCCGTGCACCTACTGGTCGAGCTGATCGACAACGCCACGGCGTTCTCGGCGGCAGAAATGCCGGTCCATGTCACGGGGCGCATTCTGACCAGCGGCGGCGCTTTGGTCGACATCACCGACCGGGGCATCGGAATGTCCGCGAAAGAGATGGCCTACGCGAACCAGCAGCTGGATAACCCTCCGCCACCGGATATCGATGTCCCGAAGTGGATGGGCTTGCTGGTGGTCGCCCGGCTCGCTGTCCGGCACGGGATCAGGGTCCGGCTGAACGAGGCCGAGTCCGGCGGTCTCACGGCGCTCGTCTGGTTCCCGGACGAAATCCTCACTCACTACAGCGCCCCCCCTGGTCCCGGCCGCGCCGCCGAGCAGAGGGGAGCCGCGGTCGGCCCGGCGGCCTATGCGCCGGCGCGGACCCAGGAAGCACCCGCAGCCCAGACCGATCTGGCCTGGTCGGCCCGTAGCGCGCAGGCCACGGTACCGGTCGGGACGGCCGCGGCCGTCCGGCTCTCCGGCTCCGCGCGCCCCGATATGCCCAGCGGGGACATCGGCGTGGTCTTGCCGCAGGCCGAGAGCCAGACGAGAACGCCCGGGCTGCCCATCTTCGACGAGGTTGAGTCGCGCTGGTCCAGGGGCGGGCGCGAAGCAGCCGGCCCGGCGGGCCCGGCTGCGGCGCCCGGTCCCGCGCCCAGCCCGGCAGCGTCCGGGCTGCCCAGGCGCCCGTCGCCCGCCACCCAGGGCCCTCGCGTCGCCCCGGGTACGCCACCCGGCGCACCGACGCGCTCCGGCGCCGCGGGCCGCCAGGGCTGGGCCGCGCCCGCCGAAGAGACGGGTCCCGGTCGGCAAGACGAGTCCTGACCCAGACCGCCGCCCAGCGTATTCACCACCCACCAGGCGGCCGAGGAGTTCGTCCGCGGCGACCCGTTCGTCCTCAACGGAGTAATCCGTAACTGGTATATCCGTGACTGGAGAGAGGCACTCGTTCCCGAGACTTAGCCGAGATCGGGCCACTGATCGAGGGTGTAGGCCATTTCCCAGAACATTCCCTCGAGCCGTGAGCTCATCATGAAGATCTCGGCGAGCTGGCGCCGCTTCTCGTCGCTGACCGCCCCGGCCCGGGTCATGTCGTCGAACGTCTCGCGCATGTTCGTGACCAGATCGGCTTCCTCCTGCTGGAGGTAGAAAGCCACCCAGTCCGAGTACACGGGATGATCGGCGATCTCGTCCTTCAGGCCCGCGGCGATTTCGATGTAGCTCCACGAGCACGGGAGGATGGCGGCGGTGATCTCCAGCGGGCCGCCTGCCGCCGCGGTCGCCAGCAGGAAACTGGTGTACGCCACGTTGGCCGGAGCCATCCCCCGCGAGCCGCCCCGGTCTTCCGCGCCCAGCTTGATCACCTGGTCGAGCAGGCGCCGGTTGCTCGGGATCTCCAGCCGGATGATCCCGTCCAGCTGCCTGCTGAAGAACTCCAGGTCCGCGTCGCTCGCCGACTTCGCCGCGCCCATGGCCATGCAGCGGGCGAAGGCGGGCAGGAACAGCAGGTCCTGCTCGATGAAGAAGCGGAACCGGTCGAGCGGCAAGGTACCCCGGGCCAGCTCGCCCAGGAACGGGTGCGCGTGCAGGCCGGCCCAGATGCGATCGCACTGCGCGTGCAGCCGGGCCGAGAAGGCTTGCTCCGTATCCGAGGTCTCCATGACCGCACCCTAGCCTGCGATGACCACCCGATCACCTCACGCGCGGACCGGCCAGCCGCTGGCGTGAACGCGGTGGACCTGGAGACGGTTCGCGCGGATCTAGCTGGTGTCACCGTCGGCCCGGGGGTACGGGGTGTCCCGTGCAGGTCTATCCCGCTGGGTGATCAATGTCCACGGGCGGCAGGTCTTCCACCTGGTGCTTGGTGAGGCTGAGATGGATAAGGAGAGTCCCGATCTTGGTCACATCGCCGATCGGGATAGCCACTTCCTTACGGCCCCACATATGCCCCTCCTGGAGGAGCACGTGGGTTACATGGTGGCCGCCAGGTTCCACGACCAGCCCCTGGACCTGCCCTATCTCGCCGTCGGTCGCACAGACGGTCAGGCCGCGGCGTACGTCTACCTCGCCCGAGGGGACAGAGTCGACGGTGACCGCCTGCGGGGCTTCCGCTTGGCCAGGGTCGCGGGCAACGTGCATCCAAACCCACATGTTCCCCTGGTTAGGGGAGTAGTCCGACTGCCCGGTGGGGTCCAGGTCCCGCACCGACTCGGTCTCCTCGGCGGGTCGGAGCGCCTGGAACTCGGCTAGGGTGCAGCGAACCCGGATCTGGCCCGTCGTAGCATCCACAAGGTCAACAGGAACAAGCCGCCCCGCGCCATGCCGGTGCTTCGGGTCAACTACGAGATGAGTGACCTCCCGCGCGGCCGGGTTGACGATTATGCGGCTCACCTGACCGCAGGCTCCATCGGTGCAACTGGCGTCGGCCCGGATCCTGAACAGCATCGTCTACCCTCCTCGTTCTCCTTGGACCTTAGCAAGCCCAGCCAGCAGCAGCACCTCCGAACTTCCGGGCCGCGAACAGCAGTCGGCTGATCATCGAAGCTTAGGCTGGAGGGGCGTACACGTACACTCAGCGGGCTATCCCCGGATCTGAGCCCAGCCAGGACTGTTGCACCTTCCGCCGCCGCGGAGACCGCGTCCCATGCTGACCTCCAGGTGGGCCAGGGGATCCAGCGGGGCTGGGCGGGTTGGCTGATGGGTCTTGGAACATTCGGGGACCTTTGGCCCTGAATAAGGACTTAACCGCGGGATTACGGTGGGTGCCGCACTGGGAAAGGTGGTAGCGGCCCGGTCGCGTCGGCAGGGCAGGCGACTGGTGCCAGGCACCGAACCGGCGTTCGCGGTCGTGGTGCGCGTTCCGTTGATTTCGGTGGTGCAAACCATGGGCTGGGTTGGGGCGGCCGGCATGGCCGCATGTCCGGAACCTGACTGCGGAGAGAAGATGACCGGGAGGACCGACCGCGCTAAGTACAAGGCGTCCCCGATCGTGGGAGGACTGATATGACCTTGCTAGGTAACGGTCCGGCTGGCCAGCTGCTGCTGAAGGCTCCGACGGGCATCGGGGGGCTGGATGAGATCACCCGGGGCGGGCTGCCCAGGGGAAGGTGCACGCTGATCATGGGCGGCGCCGGGTGTGGCAAGACGCTGCTGGGGCTGCAGTTCCTGGTCGCGGGTGCACGGGAGTACGGTGAGCCGGGCGTGCTGGTGACCTTCGAGGAGTCAGTCGAGGAGGTCACCGCCGATGTCGCCTCGCTGGACTTCGATCTTGACGGGCTGCAGCGGGACGGGCTGCTGGTCATCTATGCGTTCCGGGCCGAGCCGACAGAGGTTGTCGGGGCGGGGGAGTTCGACTTCGAGCCGTTGTTCTTGCTGCTGGACGACGCGATCAAGCGCATCGGGGCCAGGCGGGTTGTCCTCGACACGATCGAAGCGCTGTTCGGCATGTTCAGTTCCCAGGCGATCGTGCGGGCTGAGTTGGTGCGGCTGTTCCGCTGGCTGAAGGACCGGGCCGTCACCGCGGTCGTGACCGGCGAGCGCGGCGAGAACGACGCGCTGACCCGGTACGGCATTGAGCAGTACGTGAGCGACTGCGTGATCGCGCTGGACCACCGCACCCGGGATGAGATTTCCACGCGGCGGCTGCAAGTGGTCAAGTACCGCGGGTCGGCGCACGGGACCAGCCAGTACCCGTTCTTGATCACGGACCGTGGCTTCGAGGTGCCGCCGGTCACGTCGGTTGCGCTCGACTATGGCGCGTCCAGCGAGCGGATCTCCACCGGCGTGCCCGGGCTGGACTCGATGCTGTCCGGCGGCCTGTTCCAGGGGTCGGCCGTCCTGGTCAGCGGGGCGGCGGGCACCGGGAAGAGCACGCTGGGAGCGCACCTGATCGATGCGGCGTGCGCGCGGGGCGAGCGGGCCCTGCTGATCCTGTTCGAGGAATCGCCGGATGAGGTGATCCGCAACATGCGCTCGGTCGGCCTGGACCTGGGACGCTGGGTGGAGGCGGGCCTGCTGCGGATCTGGGCGGGCCGGTCGGCCGAGTTCGGCATGGACAACCACCTGGCGGTGGTGTCTGGCCTGGTCGCGGAGCAGGCGCCCGCCGTCGCGGTCGTCGACGGGATCGCCAGCCTCATCAGCGGGTCTTCCCGCACCGAGGTGAGCTTGATGCTGGCCCGCAAGTTCCATATGTTCAAGGCCCGGGGGATCACCGCGATCGCGACCGTCTTTAGCCAGGAAGATACCGAGACCGCGCTGGGCGTGTCGTCGCGGGCCGACACCTGGCTGCTGCTGCGCAACGTGGAGTCCACCGGGGAGCGTAAGCGGCTGCTGTTCGTGCGCAAGCAACGAGGCAGCGCCCATTCCAACCAGGTCCGGGAGTTCATGCTGACCGATCACGGGATCGAGCTCGCCGACGTGTACGTGGGCCCGAAGGGATGCTGACCGGCTCGGCCCGGCTCAGCCAGGAAATCGGCGAGCGCGATGCCAGGCTGCCGTAGCGGGAGGAGCCGCAGCGCCGTGAGCGAGAGCTGCTGCGGGGCATCGTGCACGGGCAGGCAGAGCTGGCCGCGCTGCAAGACGAGCTCGCCGCGAAGCAGGCCGAGTTGAAGCGGATCGCTGGCCGCGAAGAGCGCCTGGCAGCCGATGCGCAGGCGGCCTGGCAGGCCATGGGCACTCAGCGCTGGGCAGATCCCGACGAGGACGATGACGAAGAGAAGCGATGACCCCGCCACGCGAGGCCGGTGGCAACACCGGTAATGAAGCCCAGCCAGCGGCATCTGCCGAGAAGACCTGGGAGCTGCATCTCTATGTGACCGGCCGCACGCCCGCGTGCCTCCGCGCTATCGCCAACCTGCAGCGCGCCTGCGCGCACTGGCTGCCAGGCCGGTATCACATCGAGATCATCGACCTGCTGGAGAACCCGCACCTGGCTGCCGAGGACCAGATCGTCGCCGTGCCGACGCTGGTCAGGAAGCACCCGCCGCCCATCCGCAAGATCGTCGGCGACCTGTCTGACACCGAGCGCCTGCTCTTCGCCATGCAGCTCCGGCCCGGCCCGGCCCGGCTGACGGATGAGCGTGACTGATCGGCGTTCTCATGGGCGTGTGGCCCCGCGTGCGCCGGGCGGGCCGCCAAGGCTGAGCCCAACCGCTGACGCCGGAGGGTCACCTCCATGAGTCGGCACCGTACCGCATCCCGTTTACGAGCGGGGTGCCGCCGACAGGAGGCGGCACCCCGCTCTGGACGGCGGGCGTCTGCGGGGCCAGCGCCGCACCGCACGCCCGCCCTATGGCGCTACGTCGCGGCTCCCAAGGGGTCCGTCCCAACCGTCCCTTAACCCCTCAAAACGGTCAACTCATTTTCGCGTCGCGGCCGCGGCAGCGTGAACGCCGCCGCGGCGGCCGCGAACAGCACCACGACGGCGATCAGCAGGCTGTCCCGCATGCCAGGCACGAACGAGGCCCGCTGCGAGATCATCGCGCCGAACACCGCGACGGCCAGCGTGCCGCCGACCTGGCGGCTCGAGTTGAGCAGCCCCGCCGCCATCCCGGCCTGATCGGCCGGGATGGCGGCGAGCAACACGATGATCACCGACGGCACGGCCAAGCCCAGGCCGGTCCCGGCGGGGACGAGCGCCGCGGTGAGCAGGACCTGATCCGGCCGGCGTGTCCATCGACTACTACACCCGTCTGGAGCGCGGCAAGGAGACCCGGCCCAGCCCGGCCGTGGTCGACGCCCTGGCCCGCGCGCTGCGTCTGGACGATGAGGAGCGCGAGTTCCTCCGCGCCCTCGCGGCGCAGGCGGCGCGCCGGGCGCCGGTCCCGCCCCCGCCGCCGTCGCGGCTCGTCCGCCCCACCCGGCCAGGCGGACGAAATCCCGGCGGACCCGGCCCGGGGTGAGCCCGCCCGGGCGGCGACGGCGCTCCCAGGGCGGGCGGTGGTCCGCGGCGAGGGCGCGGGCCGTTACGGAACATGCGGGCAACTGGCGAACCGCGGAAGCAGCTGCCGCTACCACCCTAGGCGTGTCGTTCCCCGGAAATGTCAGTACGGCCTGTTAGAATCGAACACAAGATCAAATGAACTTTTTCTGCCTAACGGGCCTGGGTGGCACTCCCCAGGACAGGTACATCCGTACCCGGCACAAGGCGACCGGCCCGCCAGCGACCCCGAGGAGGTGACGGCCCAGGTGAATAGCGTCCCGGCTCCGGCCAGCACCGCCGAGGCACTGGCCATGCTCCGCACCGCGATGGGCTACCTGGCCGCTGCCGACCCGACTGCCATGTCGGCTCAGGCGCAGGCCGAGTGCCTTCACACCCTCGAACAACTCGATGCGGTCGAGACCGCCGCCCGGGCCCGGATCCTGGCCGCCTTTACCAGCGGGCATGGGTACTCTGATGACGCCGACTACGGCCCGACATCCTGGCTGATCCACCGCACCCGCGTCACGAAGGGCGCGGCCCGGGGTCACCTGGGCTGGGCCCGCCGCGCCGCCGCCCACCCCCAGGTGGCGGTGGCGCTGGCCGAGGGAACCGTCCTGACCGAGTCGATGGCCCGGGCCGTCTGCGGGTGGACCGACAAACTCCCCGCCGGGTGCCGCGAGACCGCCGATGAGATCCTGGTCGCCGCGGCGCGGGCCGGGGCCCGCAAGGAGGACCTGGCGGCGCTCGCCGCCGAGATCTACGCCCGGTCCCTCCCGGACTCCGAGGATGACCCGGAGCCGGACTTTGAGGACCGCCAGCTGCGCGTCGAGACCACCTTCGCCGGGGCCGGCGTCATCACCGGCGATCTCACCCCGGACTGCGCGGCGGTGGTGACCGCGGTGCTGGAGGCGCTGTCGGCCCCCAGGGGCGCGGAGGACACCCGGACCAAAGAGCAGCGGTACCACGACGCGCTGGAAGACGCGATGCGCCGCCTGGTGGCCGCCGGCCTGCTGCCGGAGCGGGCCGGGCAGCCGGTGAAGGTGTGGGCGCATGTCTCGCTGGCTGAGTTGCGGGCCCTGGATGACGGGTCGGTGCTGGCGCAGGAGTGGATCGGGGAGATGGCGGTGCGGTGGGCGGCCCGCCGCGCGGCGGCCTCCCAGTCCGGCGGCGACGGTGCCGCGTGGCTGGACGGCACGCCGGCCCGGGCCATGGCGTGTGACGCGGCGGTCATCCCGGTGGTGACCGGCGGGATCGACCCCGGCGTCCTGGATGACCTGGTGGGCTTGTGCCTGGCCTACGCCGGCCATGGCCCGCACCGCGCCGCTGGGCCGGCCGTGGCCCAGCCCGGCCCGGCGGCCGATCGGCCTGGCGCCGCGGGACAGGCGGAAGGCCCGAGCCCGGCCGGCCGGACAGACCCGCTCCAGGACCCGCCCGGCTCAGCGCAGCCCCAGGACCCGCCCGGCTCAGCGCAGCCCCAGGACCCGCCCGGCTCAGCGCAGCCCCAGGACCCGCCCGGCAGCGATGACCCCCGCCCGCCCCGCGGCAGCCGCGCCCCGTCCGGCCCGCAGCCGCCCACGCCCGGCCCGCGGCCGCCCGGGCCGCAGGGCCGGGAGATGCTCCGGCACGCGATCATCGGCCGGGCCGTCGACCTGGTGTCCGGGCCGGGCGGGCTGGCCTCCTTCCTGCGGACCCGGCTGCTGGGCGCCCGGCTGGCCGGGCCGTCGCTGCCGCTGGACGTCGGGCACAGCGACCAGATCCCCGCCGCGATCCGCCGCGCGGTCATCCTGCGCGATCAGCACTGCCGGTGGGCCGGCGGCTGCGACCAGCCCGCCGCCGCCTGCGAAGTCCACCACGTCACCCACCTGGCCGACGGCGGCACCACCAGCCTCGGCGGCTGCGCCCTGTACTGCTTCTTCCACCACCACGTCGCCATCCACCAATGGGGCTGGACCGTCACCCTGCACCCCGACGGCACCACCACCGCCCGCAGCCCCGACGGCACCAAAACCCTGCACAGCCACGGACCCCCGCCCGCCCGGGCCGGGTGAACCCTGCGGCGGTTGCACACCCGGACCGCGACGGCAGGCGGGAAGCCGGAGGCCGGCTGGCGCAGCAGCAACCGCGATACCGCCGGATATCCCGTGGCGGGGGCCTCGTAGCTCGCGGTCAGCCGCGGCGGAGAAGGTCTCACGACAGGGCCTTGACCAGCCGTATCTCGGTCGCCTCGTACTCTGGCTCACCCCGCGTGCTGCCGTCCGGCGTGTATCCGGCCTTCGCGTACAGCCGCCGGGCGCGCTCGTTGGCCTCGAAGACGTGCAGCGAGACCGCCTCCGAGCCCCGCTTGCGCAGCCGCCGTTCGGCATGGCGCAGGAGCGCCCGGCCGGTCCCCTGGCCGGCCTGCGCGGGATGGACATACAGCCCGAAGACGTAACCGCCCTCCGGCCCCACGCCGCACCGGACGAAGCCGATCACCGGCCCGTCAGCCACGGCGTGACACCTCCTGGCCCCGCCGCACGCACCCCACCGGACCCCTCCCCGCCCGCGCCGCCTCTAGTTGCGTAAGCTCCCTCGCGCGGGCCGCCGCGCTGCGGTTCCGGTCGCGACCAGCGCGGCGCGGACGCTGCCGCCGGCCGCCAGCGCTCGGGCGGCGACCTCCGGCTCCAGCCGGGACAGCAGGCACAGCATGGCCACCCGGAGGTCACCGCCACATCGGGCCAATTCGGCCCGGCAGGCCGCCTCGGTCGCGCCGGAGGTCTCCCTCAGGATGAGGATCTGCCGCTGGCGCAGCTTGGCGTTCGTCCCGGACAGCGACACCATGAGGTTGGAGTAGGTCCGGCCGAGTCTGATCATGACCGCCGTCGACAGCGAGTTCAGGATCATCTTCTGGGCCGTGGCCGCCTTGAGCCGGGTCGACCCCGCGATCGCCTCGGGCCCGGTGTCGACCAGCAGGCTGCGGTCGGCCAGGTCCGCCAGCGGGGCCGACAGGTTGCTGCTGACCAGCACGGTGAGCGCCCCGGCGGCCCGCGCGGCACGGAGCGCTCCGGCCACGTACGGAGTCCGCCCGCTGGCCGACAGGCCCACCGCCACGTCGCCGGCGGTGACCTCGGCGGCCGCCCAGCGGCCGAGTGACTCCCGGTCCTCGGCCCCCTCGGCCGCGTGCGCCACCGCGCTCTCGCCGCCCGCGTGATGCGCGACGAACAGGCTCGCGTCCGCCCCGAAGGTCGGCACCACTTCGGCCGCATCGAGCACCCCGATCCGGCCCGAGGAGCCGGCGCCGAAGTAGTTCACGTGCCCGCCGCCGCGAACCCGGATGACGGTGAGGTCGACCACCTCGGCCAGCGTCGGCAAGATCGCGGCCACGGCCCCGGCCACCACCGCGTCCTCCGCGTTGAGCAGCTTGAGCAGCTCCAGCGTCCCGACCGTGTCGATCTCCGTCGTGCGGTTGTTCCGCATCTCGGTCCGCGACGGCGGCGGCCATATCATGGTGTCTGGCTGTCCTAGCTGCGGTTCTGCGGGCACCGCCGCCCTCCTTCGGTTCCATGGGCGACGGATCCATGTTACTGTTTTCCGTCGTGAGTTCCAGAGCTGTTGCATATTCACATCCACCGCGGGCCCGCGTGCTCGGCTGCATGTCGGGCACCTCGGTCGACGGCTGCCGGGGCCGGTGACCGCGGCGACCGGCGCGGCGCATCCCACGGTTCTCGGGACGATCCAGCCGGGTGCTACCCCCTTGAGACTGCCCGAGCCCGCCGGGGCGGCGTCACCGCGGTACCTGCACTTCCGCCACTAGCGGTGCGCCCATTTCGGGGTCCAGATCCCGGCGTCGCGACGGCGGGGCTGGGTGGTGCCGAGGTAGTTGCGGAGCGTCTTGAGGGCGGGTGGGGGTTGTCGCCTCGCCAGATCAGTGAGTGCGGGTAGACGGCGTCGGGTCGTGCACGGCAATGCGCCGCAGGCCGTGTCGGCCGGCCACAGCAGCCGGGTCTGCTAGCCGACGGTCTCGGGATGCGCTTGGTGGAAGCCGCGCAGCAGAGCCGTCGGAGCGATCCGCCGGCTGATCACGTCGACGCGCAGCGCGCGGCGGCCGGGGCGCACCGAGGCGGCGGCCCGTTCTTCGGCCCGAAGCAGATCACGGGCATGCGGCAGGAACGCCTGCCCGTCCACGGTGAGCTGGGCGCCGCGCGCGGTCCGGGTGAACAGCCACACGCCGAGGTCCTTCTCCAGCGCGGCGATGCGCTTGGAGACGGCCTGCTGAGTGACCGACAGGTCGGCGGCGGCTTCGGAAAACTGCCCGGCGTCCGCGACGGCGACGAAGGTGCGCACGGCATCGAGATCCACGCCAACCGACCCTAGACGCACAACGCCCGGCCACCCCGCTCCTGCTGCCTCGCCACGACCACGCATCCCAGCGCGACCGGGACCCCAATACGCTCCGCGTCCCGCCAGTTATCCGAGCAAACGGTAACCTGACGGCGTGGCCGAACACCAGGCACGACCGGATCAGGGTCCTGACGTCGGGATCCTGGTCACCATCCGGGCGCTGCTGCCGAACCTCGCGCCGGTGGAGCGGCGGGTGGCCCAGATGGTCCTGGACGACCCGGCCGGGGTGGCCTGGCGGAGCATCTCCGAGCTGGCCAGTTCCTGCGGCACCTCGGCCACCAGCGTGGTGCGCTTCTGCCGGGCCATCGGGCTGCGCGGCTACCCCGAGTTGCGTCTCGCGCTGGCCGGCGCGGTGGCCCACGACGACGCCGCGGCCGTCGCGGCCGCCTCCAGCGACATCGATCCCGACGATGACGCCGCGACCATCACCAAGAAGATCGCCTACGCCGACGCGCGGGCCGTGACCGACACCGCGAACCATCTCGACATCGCCACCTTGACCCAGGTCGTAGACGTGCTGGCCAAGGCCAGCCGGATCGACATCTACGGCGTGGGGGCCAGCGGCTACGTAGCCCTGGACCTGCAGCAGAAGCTGCAGCGCATCGGCCGTCCGGCTTTCGCCTGGCCTGATCCACACATGGCCATTACGTCGGCCTCGCTGCGCGAGCGCGGCGACGTCGCGATCGGCCTGTCTCACACCGGGACGACCGTCGACACGATCGACGCGCTGCGCGAGGCGCGCCGTCATGGTGCCGTCACCGCCGCGGTGACGAACTTCCCGTGGTCCCCGATCACCGAGACCGCCGATTTCGTGCTGCTCACCGCGGCCCGGGAGACGGCCTTCCGTTCCGGCGCCATGACCAGCCGGATCGCGCAGCTGACCGTGGTCGACTGCCTGTTCGTCACGCTCGCCCAGCAGGACCTGCCCCGCACAGGGGTGGCCCTCGAGCGGACCTTCGCCGCCGCCCAGGCCAAGCGCGTCCGCCGCCCCCGCCGCCAGCCCGCCTGGTGACTAGCACCGTCGCGAGCGTTCTGCCCGGCCGCCTCCTCGGGGTCGACGCTGGCGGCAGCAGAACCAGGGTCGTCGTGCTCGAAGGCGGTCAGGTAACTCCCCGGCCGGATGGTCCGCCGATGAATGCGCTGCTCACCACGGGGTTCGCCGAGCAGCTGCAGCGCATCATCGCCGCCGCCGGCCCGACCGCGGTGGGGATCGGCTTGCCCGGCGTGCACGCGGCGGGCCAGGCCCGCCGACTCGGTCAGGCCCTGGCCCGGCGGGCGGGCTGCCCGGTGCACGTCACCGGTGACGCCGACGCCGCGCGCTGCGGCGCGTTCCTCGGCGGTCCCGGCATCGTGGTTATCGCGGGTACCGGATCGGTCGCGCTCGGCTGGGACGGGGAGCGCTTTGCCTATGCCGGCGGCCATGGCTTCCTGCTCGGCGACGAGGGCAGCGCCTATTGGATCGGCCGCGAGGCCGCCCGCGCCGCGCTGCGCTTTCACGAGCAGGTCGGCGGCTCCGAGCTGATATACCAGACGGTGACCCAGGCCACCGTGCCCGACCTCGACGTGCTGATCAGCGAGGTCAACGCGCATCCGGCCGACCGAGGCCGGCTGGCCGTGTTCGCGCCCGCGGTCACGGCGATGGCCGGGCACGACCCCGAAGCGCAGCGGATCGTCCGGTGCGCCGCCGAGCATCTCGCCACCCTCGCCGAGTCCATCCGGCGCCGCCTCCGCCCGCTGCCCGTCGCGGGCGTCGGCGGGGTCTTCAGCGCCCCGGCCATCTGGGCGCGCTTCGCCGAGCTGACCGGCGCCACCCGCCCGTTGGCGTCGGCCGCGGTGGGCGCCGCGCTGCTCGCGGCCACGTGCACGGCGCGATCGCCGAGCGCTTCATGCTCCTTTCACGGTCGCCCGGCATCCTTGAGCGGGTGAGCGCCAGACCCGCACTACGCAGGACCCGCATCGTGCGCACGGCCGGCGTGCTGGCCGGCCTGTGTGCTTGGGGTTGCCGAGGATGGCGTAAACGGTCTGGGTGGTCCAGCCGCGGCCGGGCCGGGGCGGGGGATCGGTTGTCCAGGTGCACGCGAGTGACACGATCTCGCGTGGGCCTCATCAGCTCGTGGTGAATGCTTCGTAGTTGACGTAGCCGGCTTCGTCGTCCCTGGCTCCCAGGGTGCGGCCGTCGACGGAGAACAGCGCGACTGACATCCGTTCGCCGAGCAGGGTCGTCTCGATGCGTCGGCCGTCGCGGATCTCATACGGGGTGACGACCGGGCGGTCACCGAGGCCCATCAGGGAGCGGTTGCCGTCCGCGCCGTAGTGCAGGGTGGCCTCGAACCCGGTGATGAGGTTCACCGACCGGACCGTGCGGCCCACGGTCACCGCGCGGATCTGGTCGTCGGTCATCGGGTGGATGCCCCGATCGGCGAGTTCGGCGACGGTGTACATGCCCTCGGCGGCCGTCCTTTCGCCGCGGTCGCGGTCGCTAGGGGTGTACCAGACGGGGGAGGTCCAGGCGCGTTGCTGGACGCTGGCAGGCACGGCGTCGGGGAGTGGCTTGCCGTGCTCAACGGCGTCGTAGGTGGACCAGCGCGGCGTTGGGATCTCCAGGATCCGCGCGTAGTAGACACAGGCCAGCGAGGGATCGAAGTCCGGGTCGGTCCACGCCGCGGACAGCTCGGCCGCGCCGATGTCGTTGCGGTAGGTGGCGGTGGAGACGTCGACGGTGTCGCCGACCGGCGGCAGCACGCCATGCCGGTCGGGTGACCGGCCGCCGGAGGCGGCCACGTCGTACACCTTCTCAAAGAGCATGCCGCGTGCGGTCCAGCACTTGATGATCTGGATGCGGTCCAGGTTGGCGCCCAGCGCGTCCTTGGCCGCGTAGGCCAGGAACGTCGGCGCGGCGGCCGCATCGGGCCGGGCGGGCAGCTCACAACCCATCGGCACGCCCCTGCGGTATCCGGCCGCGGCCAGGTCACCGAGGTCGGCAGCGCCGAAGTCCCAGCCGCCGAACAGCCGCGGCACCAGCCGCACCCCACTGGTGGCGAAGGTCTCGCGGCGCCGCAGCCCGTCGAACAGGGCGTCGCGGGTGTTCTCCTCCGCCCAGACCCCGGTCAGCCCGGCCGGGTTGAGCAGCGCCGAGGGCAGGCCGCCCTCGACTACGCCGAACAGGCGCAGGTCCGCGGTGTCATCCAGGTAGGCGTTCCCGCCGGTCCAGCCCTTGGCCTCGCTGTTGCCCGGCGTTCCGGAGTGGCCGTCGTTGCCGCCGACGAACCCGACCGGGAACGGGTTGACGCCGATACGCTCCTGCTGGCGCAGCCCCTCCTGCAGGCCGCCCCGCACGGTGCCCCACCGCATCTGGCCGGCTGCGGCGCCGGAGGCGCCGGAAACCTGCTGGAACGCCTGGCTGGCGACGATCTCGAAGCCCGCGAACGGGTCATGGGGCGACACCGCGGGCGTGGTTTCGGAGGAGCCTTTGCTCTGGAAGATCTCCGCGAGCGGTTCCCACAGCGCCCGGCGCCGGGCGTAGGCCTCGTCGATCTCCCGGCCGTCGCTGTAGCGGGGGTTGAACATCTGGCCGTTGCTGAAGTTCGCGTTGTGCGTGATCGCCACCGCGTTGTCCGGGCCGCCCGCGGCGGTCTCCAGCCAGTCCCACAGCTGCTCGGGGTGCGTCGCCTCGTAGTTGCTCAGCGGCAGGTCCGGCACGTCGTCGCCGCGGAAGATGATGACCCGGTGGAAGTTGACCCCGCCCGGCGTGGGCGTCCACTCGACCCGTTCAGCGTGGTGAACCGGCCGGGGTCGTTGTGGCTGGCCGCGATCTCCACGATCCGCCGCCAGATCGTCCGGCCCGCATCCAGCACCTCCTTCAGCTCCCCGACGGGCAGCCGGGTGGGATCGGGACGGACCATCCCGGAGATGACCACCTCCACCATGGCGTGCACGTCGCCGGCCCGGCCGTCCTGGCCGGGCACCCGGGTGGCGCGGTACCGGTCGAGGATCGCGCGGGCCGCCGGGTCCTCCGGGTGGTAGTCCGGGTCCACGATGAGCCCGTACTCGCCCAGCCACTCGGCGTGCTCGGTGACCGCCGCGAAGTCCAGCGGGCGCGGCAGCCGCGTCTGCTCGGCGTTGTTCAGCGAGGAGCGGGCGGGCTCGCCCTTGGCGAACCGGAACGCCTCGTCGGGGCCGTTCAGCGCCGCGATGACGAACGCGTCCAGCGACCAGGCGGTGTGGACGTGCAGTTCCCCGAAGTAGGGGTTCCGCAGCGGGTTCGCGGGCGTGCTCATGCTCGGGTCCTCTCGGCGTGCTCATGCAGGTGCGGCGCATGGGCCGAAAGGCCGGCCGGGGCCGGCTCGATCTCGACCTGATAGGCGTCGCGGACGCTGGCGTAGATGCGGTCCAGGGCCCCCGCGCGCCGCGTCCAGATCGGTCGCGATCCGGCCGACCACCTCGGCGAAGTCCGGCGCCCGGGCAGCCGCGCGGCGGGTCACGAACACCAGGTGAAAGCCGTAGGCCGAGGCCACCGGGCCCGACCAGCCGTCCGGCCCGGCCGCGAAGACCGCCTCGGCGAAGCCCGGCCCGAACCGGGCCGCCACCATGGGCCGGGTCCAGTCGCTGACCTCGGGGGGCATCGGCGGTGGATCGCCTAGCCCACTCGCCCCGGATGTCCCGCCATCGTGCAGGTTCGCCAGGGCGGCCCCGGCCGCAGCGTGCGTGCCGACGCCGCGAACGGCAGCGCTGAAAAACACATGCCGGAACGAGACCGACTCCGGCAGGGCGTAATCCGCGCGGTGCGCCAGGTAGTGGTCCATCAGGTCAGCCTCGCTGATCCCGGGGCCGTCACGCAGCGCGAGCATCTCCATCTTCTGGACCAGCCGCCGCCGCACCACCAGGTCGTCGCGATCCAGCCCGAGCGCCAGAGCCTCCCGGTACAAGACCTCCTCGCGGACGAAGTCCGCCACCGACCGGTCCGACTCCGCGGCCGTCGGCGGTCGGCGCCATTGCCTTTCCAGATGCTCATCCAGCCACCGGCGCTTAGCCGCGGTCACCACGATGTGACGATCTGCCCCCGAGGCGCCCTCCAGCCGGAACGGGACCTGCTCCTCCTCAGCCTCGTCATGGTGAAATCCCACGGCTCGCGCTCCCTCCCGGGCAAGACCGGCCACCCGCCATCCCGGACACCCCGTCACCGGGGTCGTTCCCGCAAGCTTCGCTTGACCAGACCCGACGGGAATCATCCGTACCGGGTGATAGCGATGCTGCACTGGCCGCTCCGCCGTGATCCGGGACAGACGCGGAACGATTTCCGCCCGGCTGGCAGGCAGCCCGCATCCTGGGGTGTGCCTACATCCGTGCCGGAAACAGCCGGCCGAGACGGGCAATCGCGGGCGGTCACCAGACTGTCATCCGCACAACCCCTGAGCTGACTTGCGAAGTCAGGTCGGGGGAGTTCCGGTCAACCGCTCGGTCAGGGCCTCCACCTGACGGCGGAGGGCTGCCACCTCGGCGGCCAGGGCCGCAAGCGCAGCGTCGGTGGGCGTGGCCGTGGTACTTGCTGGCTCGCCGGCCGGTGACCCGGCGGCCGTGTCGCCCCCATCCAGCCGGAAGAAGCTCGCCAGGGAGCCTGAGAGCAGCCCCAGGACGGCGACCCCGGTGATCATGATGGTCACGGCCGCGAACCGCCCGGTCGGGGTCTGGGGGACGATGTCCCCGTAGCCGACGGTGGTAAGGGTGACGATGCCCCACCACAGCGCGTCGCCGACCGTGGCGAACTCGGGATTGGCGGGGTGCTCGGCGTAGTAGGCGACCAGGGAACCGGTGACCAGGACCCCGCCTGCCACGACGGCGATCCGGCCCAGCCGGTCGAACAGGCGGCGCGACCCTTTGGTCGCCATCGCCAGGCGGGCCAGGCGGGCCAGGCGGAGCAGGACCACGAACCCGCCCGCCTGGGCGCCGGGGAGCAGGAACCACGGCGCGGTGGCGATCACCACGAACAGGTCAAAGCGGCCGAATCCGGTGCGCCCGTAGTGCTCGAGATGGCGGACGTGCGCGACGTAGTCGAGCAGGAACACCAGCCAGGTGGTGATGCCGACCACGGCACCGACCCAGCCATGGGACTCCGGGGCGACGATGAGCGGCAAGATGGCCGACACGATGATCGGCAGTCGCATCGCGGCGTCGAAGCGCTGGAGGAAGGCGGCGTCGCGTTCGGAGCGGGGCTGGCCCGGCCGGTGCTGCATTTCAGCGGTGACATTCACGGTCCCGATCGTGCCAGAGCGGCCGGGGCCCAGATGCCCGGCTCACGGCACCACGAGCGTTCCCGCGGCCAGCGGCCGCCGCGGGGCTGCTGGCCAAGGCCTACAGCAGCGACAGCACGAAGGCGCTGGGCAAGCTGACAGCCCCAGCCCGGGTCGGCAGCGTGCCGCGGGATCCGGCGGTCGCCGTCAGCGCAGGTCGCCGCGCTCGCGCAGGGCCCGGATGTCTTCGGCCACCCGGAACGTGACCACGAAGAATTCCAGGATTATGCGGTATATCGCCAGGACGATGAGGATGAACAGCGGATCACCGAAGACCAGCACGAGGAATCCGAACATCACGCTGGCCTTGAATACGACGATGGTAAACACCAGGGCGCTTACTACCGTGCCGATCACTATCAGCATGTAGAGCACCTTGATGACCTTCGGCGTCACAAACGAGGTGAATCCGAAATCGAAAAGGGCGCCCAGGAAGCCCCTGGCATCCGCGCTCTCGCGCGGCGACGGGTCACCGATCACGGTGACGGGGGGCTCGGCCTCGGGGCGCGCCGTCTCGGCCTCGGGGCGCGCCGTCTCGGCCTCGGCGGTCACCGCGCCGAAGGCGGCGGTCGGCGCGGGCCCGAACGGGTCGGCCGCTCCGGGCCCGAAGGGATCGGCGTCCCCGAAGGGGTCGGCTGCCCCGCCGTACCGTCCGCTGCCGTGCCGTACGCGTCGGCCTGGTAGGCGTCGGTCCTTACCGCGCGTATCCGTCCGCCCTGGCTCCGGCCGCCTCGCCGTTCCCGTTCCGTACGACTCCGCCCTGGTCCCAGCGCATCGGTCTTCGGCGCGCCGTAGGCAGCAGTGGGCCCGGTACCGTACCCGTCTGCGGTCCTGGCCCGGTGCGACCCCGCCTTCCCCGCGCCGTAGCCGTTGGATGCCCCGGCCGCGGAGAACGGTCCGCGGGCGGCGTGGCTGCCGTGATTCCAGTCCTCCGGCAGGCCCTGATGTGACGACCGATCCGGCATCGACCTCTCCCAGGGAATGAACTAACTCATCGTGGCGCGCCACCTGCCGTGATGCCGGCAGCCGCGCTGGCTTCGGGGCCAGATTACTTTCCCCGAAGCCGCGAAATTAGCGCTTTCCATAAGATGACAGATAATGGTAATCCATTATGCCAATGGCGCTTTGCGGCCTTTGGGTGGCTATTTAACGGTGCCGGGCGGGCTCAGCCGGCCCGCAGGCGCAGGCCGCGCGGGGTAGGGCGGAAGCCCGCCGCCTCGAGCGCCTGCGCGAGCGGAGAGCCGTGGATGCCGGACCCGACGGTGAGGCCGTCGGCCCGTTCCACGCTCAGCCGGCCCAGCGCGCCGTCACGGACGGCAGCGGCCAGCGCCGCCGCGCTCGGGCGCAGCAGCTCCGGATCATCGGTCCAGGACAGCAGCGTCCGCCCGCCCCGCTCCACGTACAGCACCACAGACCCGTCCACCAGCACGACCAGTGCGCCCGCCTTGCGGCCCGGCCGGTGCGACGAGGGTGTCTCGCCGGGGCGATCAGGCCACGGCAGCGCCGCCCCGTACGGCTGCGCCGGATCGGCGGCCGCGAGAACGGTGCCGACCCGGGGGGACGACCCCCCGGAACCCCCCGCAGTTCTTCCCGGGGGGACCCATCCCCCCGGGCCCCCCTCGGGCCGGTCAGCCAGCGCGCGCATCCGGTCCACGGCGCCGGGCAGGGCGAACTGCGCCGCGCCCAGACCCTCGACGAAATAGCCGCGCCGGCACTGGCCTGCCTCCTCCATGGCCCGCAGCACCGGGTACACCGCGGCGAAGCCGCCGGGAATTCGCTCGGAGGCGACCGCGCCCCTGGTCAGCACGCCATGCCGCTCCAGCAGCGTCAGGGCCAGCGCGTGCGCGCGAACGGTCTGCGCGCCGCCGCCAACGGAAGGCTCCGGTCGGCCCGGTAGCAGGGACCACCTGCCGCTGACGGTGGGCGGGCCGGTACGCGTCGGCATCTGCGGCCGTCCGAAGCCGTACCGCCGGCCAGGACCACCCGGCCGGGCCCGGCCGGCACGGCGGCCCGCGCCGGCGCGGCCGACCGCCGCTGCTGACCGCCGAGCGCGACCCGCAGCGGGGCAAGCGTGTCGTTGGTGAGCAGCCCCGCCCAGACCAGGTCCCAGATCGCCGCCGCCACCTCGCTGTCAGCCGGCGGCGAGCCGCCGATCAGGGTCGCGGCACGGTCGCTGAGCATCCGGAAGAACAGTGCGCCGCCGCCGCTGAGCACCTCGAGCACCGCCTCGTGCAGCGGGGTCATGGTCGCCTCGCCGGGTTCGGGCAGCATTGCCGCGGCACTGTCGGCGGGCGCGAGCACCAGCCAGCCGTCTCCGCCCGGCAGCGCGCCCGCGCCGGACCAGACGACCTCGCCCGCCGAGGTGAGCTCGTCGAGCAGAGCGGGGGAGTAGCCGGGCACGCGCCCGGGCAGGACGAGCGTCTCCAGCGCGGACGCGGGCACCGGCGCTCCGGCCAGCCGCTCCACCACCTCCAGGACCGCCCCGGCGTCGGCCCGCCGCCGGCCAAGACCGCCCCCGGGGCCGGCCGGGGCGGCCCCGGGGCCAGCGCGGGGGCCAGCGCCGACGGACCCGCCGATCCCGTGCCAGGCCGGCAGGAACCTGGCCAGGACCTCCGGCGGGACCGGCTCGGCCTCCTTGCGCAGCCGGGCCAGGCAACGCCGGCGCAGCAGGCGCAGCACCTCGGCGTCACACCATTCCACGCCGCTAGGGAACCGGAAGAGCCGGAATCGCGGGCCGGCAGGAACTCGCCCTCGACGATGCGGCCCTCGGCTGCGAGCCGCCGCAGCGCCATCGTCACCACCGCGGTGCCCAGCCCGTACCGCCCGGCCACCGCCGCGGTGGCGAACGGGCCGTGTGTCCGCGCGTACCTGGCCATCAGGTCGCCAAGCGGGTCGGCGACCGGCTCGGTGAACGCCTCGGGCACGCCCAGCGGCAGCGGCACCCCGAGGGCGTCCCGCAGCCGGCCCGCGTCCTCGATCGCGGCCCACATCGGCTGCCCGGCGACCCGCACCTCGATCACCCGCCGGGCCGCGGCCAGCTCAGAAAGCCAAGCGGACGGATCAGCAACGCACCGCGCGGCAAGCTCCGACGCGGCGAAAGGCCCCGCCGTCCGCAACAGGTCGGAAACGCCCTCCACGTCGCGGCAGCGCCTGCCCTCCGACAGGTGCTGCAGGTCACGCTCCACCTCGCTGACCACGAGCGGATCGAGCAGCTCGCGCAGCCCGTCCTGGCCGAGCAGCTCGGCCAGCAGGGCGGTATCCAGCGACAACGCCTGGGCGCGCCGCTCGGCGAGCGGCGCGTCGCCCTCATACATGAACGCCCCGACGTACCGGAACAGCAGCGACTTGCCGAACGGGCTCGGCGTCGCCGTCTCCACCTCGACGATCCGGATCCGGCGGGCGGCGATGTCCCGCAGCAGCCCGGTCAGGGCCGGGACGTCGAACACGTCCCGCAGGCACTCCCGGACCGTCTCCAGCACGATCGGGAACGCCGGGTACCGGCTGGCGATCTCCAGCAGCTGCGCGGACCGCTGCCGCTGCTGCCAGAGCGGGGTGCGGCGGCCCGGCTGCCGGCGCGGCAGCAGCAGCGCCCGGCTGGCGCACTCCCGGAACCGGGACGCGAACAGCGTGCTGGCCCCCACCTCGGCGGTGACCAGGTCGCCGATCTCCTCGGGATCGAGCAGCACGATTCCGCTCGGCGGCGGCTCGTCGGAGTCCGGCACCCGGATCAGGATCCCGTCGTCGGTGTGCAGCGCCTGCACGTCCATCCCGCCGTACCGTTCGCGCAGGCGGGCCGCGATGGCCAGCGCCCATGGCGCGTGCACCCGGTCGCCGTACGGGCTGTGCAGTACCACCCGCCAGTCGCCGAGCTCGTCCCGGAACCGTTCCACGACCAGGGTCCGGTCATCGGGCACGTACCCGGTGGCCGCGCGCTGGTCGGCGAGATACCGCAGCAGGTTCCGCGCCGCCAGCTCGTCCAGCCCGGCCCGCCCCAGCGTGGCCATCGCCTCCGGCTCCGAGGGCGCCGCCGCCAGCGAACGGCAGGCCGCTCCGATGGCCCGGCCCAGCTCGGCGGGCCGCCCCGGGGTGTCGCCGTGCCAGAACGGCAGCCGCCCGGGCTGCCCGGGCGCGGGCGTGACCAGCACCCGGTCCGGGGTGATGTCCTCGATCCGCCACGAACTGGCGCCCAGCACGAACACGTCGCCGACCCGCGACTCGTAGACCATCTCCTCGTCGAGCTCCCCGACCCGCCGCGGCTGGCGACCCGAACCCTCGCCCCCAGAGGCCAGGAACACGCCGAACAGCCCGCGGTCCGGGATGGTGCCGCCGCTGGTCACCGCCAGGCGCTGCGCGCCAGGCCGGCCCCGGATGATCCCGGCCACCCGGTCCCAGACGATGCGCGGCCGCAGCCCGGCGAAGTCCTCGCTCGGGTAGCGCCCGGCCAGCATGTCGAGCACCGCCTCCAGGACCGGCCGGGTCAGGCCGGCGAACGGCGCGGCCTTCCGTACCGTCCGCTCCAGCTCGTCCACCGGCCAGTCGTCCACCGCGGTCATCGCGACCACCTGCTGGGCCAGTACGTCCAGCGGGTTGTGCGGGATCTTCAGCTCCTCGATCTGGCCGTCCCGCATCCGTTCGGCGACCACCGCCGACTGGAGCAGGTCGCCCTGGTACTTGGGGAAGATGATGCCTCGGGACACGTCGCCCACGTTGTGGCCGGCGCGGCCCACCCGCTGCAGGCCGCTGGCCACCGAGGGCGGCGCCTCCACCTGCACCACCAGGTCCACCGCGCCCATGTCGATGCCCAGCTCCAGGCTGGAGGTCGCCACCACCGCGGGCAGTCGGCCGGCCTTGAGCGCCTCCTCGATCTCGGCCCGCTCCTGCCGGGACACCGAGCCGTGGTGCGCCCGGGCGACCTCCGCCGGGACGCCCGCCTCGGTCAGCGACAGGCCCGCCTCGGCCCGCTCCGCGGCCAGTTCGTTCAGCCGCCCGCACAGCCGCTCCGCCAGCCGCCGCGAGTTCGCGAACACGATCGTGGACTTGTGCTGCTCGATCAGGTCGAGCACCCGCTCCTCGACGTGCGGCCAGATCGACCGCGCCGGCGCGGGCCCGTCGCCGGAATCCCCGTCCGAGCCCGAACGGCCCGGCGCGGTATCCAGCTCGGTCATGTCCTCGACCGGGACGACCACGGTCAGCTCGATGCGCTTGGGGCTGGGCGGCTGCACCACGGTCACCGGCCGGGCGCCGCCGAGGAACGTGGCCACCTCGGCCACCGGCCGCACCGTGGCCGACAGCCCGACCCGCTGTGCGGCGCCCTGTGTTGGCCTCGGGGGGACGACCCCCCCAGACCCCCCCGCTCCTGGGGGGACCCATCCCCCCAGACCCCCCTTGAGCGCGTCCAGCCGTTCCAGCGACAGCGCCAGGTGCGCGCCGCGCTTGTTCCCGGCGACCGCGTGCACCTCGTCCACGATGACGGTTTCCACGCCGCGCAGCGTCTCCCTGGCCTGGGAGGTGAGCAGCAGGAACAGCGACTCCGGCGTGGTGATGAGGATGTCGGGCGGAGCGGCGGCCAGCTTCCTGCGGTCCTCGGCCGCGGTGTCGCCCGTGCGGACGGCTACCCTGATGTCCGGCCCGGCCAGCCCCAGCCGGTGCGCGGCGTGCCGGATCCCGGTCAGCGGCGCCCGCAGGTTCCGCTCGATGTCCACCGCCAGCGCCTTGAGCGGGGAGACATACAGCACCCGGGTACGCCGCTTCGGGTCCTGCGGCGGCGGCACCGCCGCCAGCCGGTCGAGCGCCCACAGGAACGCGGCCAGCGTCTTGCCCGACCCGGTTGGCGCGACGACCAGCGTATCCTCACCCTTGCCGATGGCGCGCCAGGCGCCGGCCTGGGCCCGCGTCGGCTCGGCGAAGGCACCGTCGAACCAGGCCCGCGTGGCCGGTGAGAACCCGTCCAGCGCATCCGCGGTACCGGTTAGCGGCGACTCTTCTGCCATGCTCCCATATTGCCCTGCCCCACCGACATTTCCGGCCGCCCGCACGGACCACGGGTGTGCGTCAATTTTGTAGGGGCTGACGCGTTCCTGCTGGTAGCAGGCTTGATCTGGTTGTACGGTCACATCCAGATGGAAACTTGCTGGTCAGCGCGTCACACGCGAGCTACGCCGCTGCTGAGCAGCCCGTCTGGTATGTCGTACGCAACCAGACATGGCCGGCCATCTGAACAGGTTCATCTTGAAGATGATCTTGGTTGCCTACAAATCTGACGTGCACCTCCCGACACGCCCGGCATTCGCTTCGGGACGGCAGCGCCCGCCCTCAGCCGCGGTCGTCGAGGAAGCCCGCGACGGCTGCGGTGAACCAGTCGCCGTCGTCGAGCCAGGGGTAGTGCCCGGCACCTGGCTGGACGACCAGCTTGGCGCCGGGGAACAGTCCCGCGAACTCGGCGGCGATCAGCGGAACGGTGTTCGCGTCCGCCTCACCGGCGAGCACCAGCACGGGCGAGGACAACGCGGCGAGCGCCGCGCGGGTGGCCTCCGGGTCGAACGCGCCCGGCCCGCCGAACACGCCGGCCGCCTCCTGGTTGACCTGCTCTTCATTCGCGGCGGCGTGGGCCTGGGCCGTGGCGTCCCAGCGTCCGTAGAAGAACGGCACGATCGCGTCCCAGTCCTCGTCGGCATCCGAACCAGCCTGGATCCGCTCGAAGGCGGCGGCCGCCTCGGCGAACCAGGGCTCGCCCCGGCGGAGGTTGACGATCTCGCGTCGCATCTCGCTGCTGGCGGCCAGGCCGACCGCGCGGGTGCTCGGCGTAACCAGGACCAGCTTGCCGACCCGCAGCGGATGGCGCGCGGCGTACTGCACCACAATGTTGGCGCCTGCCGAATGAGCCAGTGCGTCGATACGTTCAAGATCGAGGTACTCGCGCAGCGCGGCGACGTCATCGACCAGGCGGTCACACCGGTAGCTCGCCGGGTCGGCAGGCACCGCCGACTGACCGGTGCCCCGCAGGTCCAGCATGATCAGCCGCCGCACCGCGGCCAGGCCGCCGAGGTCACCGAGGTAGACAGAATCGCGCATCGGCCCGCCGGGCACGCAGACAAGCGGCGCGCCCTCACCCTGAACGTGGTACGCCAGCTTGGTTCCGTCAAAGGCATGGAAAGCAGGCATAACCGTCATCCTGGCACCGCGTCAACGGCACAGCCAATCAATTGGCAGTGGCCGGCAGGTCAGGTCGGGCGGGGCACGCTGCGGGCCACGGCCACCTGCGCTGCCGCGAGGCCAGCAGCCACTGGGAACAGATCTGGGAGCGGCCCCGCAACCAGACGGCCACCGCCTGACCCGGCCCTGACCGGCAACGCCACGCCGTCAGCGGCAAGTTACCTGTCAGTCATCTACAAATCTGACGCGCCCGCACGGACCACAAGGCCTCCCGCGTCCTTTCATTTGGCCGAACGGACCGTGGCTCGACTCCCCGATGCCGCCTGCTGGCCATGGTGGAGTCGTGGTGTGCCGCGGGTCGAGCCCGCGGCGGGCCCCTTCGACCTGGCCGACCTCGTGACCTACGCGTACCCGGTCGGTGACCTGGTGCTCTTGTTGGGGACGCTGACGCTGCTGTGGCGAGGAGTCCCGCGGCTGAGCGTCGTGTCGCTGCGGATCTTCTCCATCGGCCTGCTGGTGTTCATCGCGGCCGACATCTCCTATGACTACCTCGATGACTTTCGTCTGCCAAGTCGGCGGCCCCGGGTCATCCGTCCTGACCCAGGGGTGAGTCCGGTGACCGGTCCGGCATGATGCTGGGGTGGCCACCTTCGCCAGCGGGCTCCGGACGCCGTTCGCCGCGGCGGTCATCGCGGCGGTCATCGCGGCGGCGCTGCTGACCGGCTGCGGCGCGGGCTCATCCCCGGCGGCGACTCAGGTCAACGCCACGAAGACCGCGCGGCCGTCATCGCGCCCGCCCGCCAGCGGCGTCACCTCCGCCCCGGCGTCTCCCTCGCCCGCCCCGGCGTCCCCCAGGCCCAGCGGGCCGCCGACCGCCCTGCCGGTGGCGCCCGGCGCGGGCGCCCTGCCGCAGACCCGCGCCTTCCCCAGCACGGACTCGGCCGCGTTCCGCGACGCGATGCAGGACGTGTGGCTGGCCGTGACCACCGGGAACGCGCTCCTCGCGCTCCCCGCCTTCTTCCCCCGCGCCGCCTACCAGAAGCTGAAGGCGATCTACGATCCGGCCGCCGACTGGGATGGCAGGCTGTGGTACGACTTCACTCTCGACGTCCGCGCGGCCCATCAAGTCGTGGCTCCGGACGCCCACCTGGTCCGGGTGCTGGTGGCCGGTGACGACGCGGCCTGGGTCTACCCGGGTGTGTGCGACAACTCGATCGGTTACTGGCACGTCTCCGGCGCCCGGATGATCTACCGGCAGCACGGCCAGGAACGCTCGATCGGCATCGCCTCCCTGATCTCCTGGCGCGGCGTGTGGTACGTCGTTCACTTCGGCGCCGTGCTGCGCAGCGTGGTGACCGGGATCGTCGACGATCCCGAGCCAGGCCCCGGCGTCCCCGGCCCGGCGGGCGGCTGCTGACGTTGACGCGCGAACTGGTGCTGCTCCTCCCCGCGCAAGAGGCCCTCCTCACCGCGGCCATTCACGCCGCCTTCGACCTCGAATAGCGTTCGGCGCAATGAACATTCGAACGGCGAGGCCGGGCTGATCCCAGACGAAAGCCTGAAGCTAGCGTGGCTTTTTACCTCTCCCCCTGAATTCTTCCTTCGCTACTTCCAACATTACCTTGAAATCGGGCGACGAAATCCCGATCGGCCGGATCTTGCTAGCGATTTCCTGCACCCACTTCGCGTCCGCAGCGGTCGCCGCACGGCCCGCAAGATGCTTATGTCCTGGCACGTCAATCGCAACGCGTAGCGAATCGAACAGCATCTGCGCCGCATCTTCTCGGGCCCTGGAGACCCAGTCATCCGGTATGTGCAGGGTGTAAAGATCCCTTATGGCGTCCTTCATCTGATCGGCCGTTCTAGCCATTCTGATCGCTTCCGGCACCGCGCCCTTTGCCTGCCTCAACAGTTCCGCGCGATGCCTAAGCAGCGCCTTGGCGGCGCGCTCGAGCTTACCCGTGTCACCGGGAAGGTTCAGCCCGATCCCCTGCCGCAATGCCTGCATGATCTTTGCCCGGTTACTCTCGTAAGGCTGGTCGGTCAGAATTCCGAGAGTCTTCACGGAAGGAAGCTGGTGGGGAGTCATCAGATCGAGCAGCGGGAAATTCTTCTGGAGCGCGTTCAGATTGAAAACTGCATTCCTGTCGCCGAACTCATGCTCCAGAATTACCTCCGCTGCCCGCTCTCCAGCGAGGCCGATTCCCGCCGTACCGATTCCTGCCTCTTCGAACGCGGCCAAGATCGCCCCGACCGCCTCCCCCAGCGCCGCCTCGCCGATCGCCGAGAGGCCAGAGGAGAGGGTGACGCCGAGGGGGACCGCTGCGGCTTTCAGTAGCGTCAGGATGGAGTGACCCGAACGATCGCCAGGCAGGTCCGGCGGTACTTCATTTTGGCTGATCACGTCCAGTGGATTGAAGGGAAGCGGAGGATCGACAACCGTCCATGGCGTAGCGACCGGCCCGTTATCATCTCCGCGATTATCTTTCTGCCGCTGGTTCTTGCGCCCCTTGCGATCCGGGCTTTGAAGGTCGGCCGGATCCGCGAGCCAGGGTCCGGTCACCGGAACAAAGACCTCGACTCGGCGATTCCGCTCCCGGCCCCGCTCGGTGTCATTGGACGCGACCGGTTCCCTTTCGCCGTGGCTAAAAACATCGAACGCGTCAAATACGCGGCCGGGAGCGACTTGCCTGAGCGCCGCTTTCAGCAAGCGCGTGACCTCGTTCGCGCGCTTCCTGCCCAGATCTACATTGTATTCATGTGTGCCAACAGGGTCCGTGTGGCCCACCACGCGAACGGGAACCCGCGGCGCGGCGGCAATCCGTCTTGCGAGAGGCATCATCTTCGCCATCTGGCCATTCGGAACATGCCAGCCATCGAAGGTGAAATGATCGATCGTTGCCGCAAGAGGCTGCACCGCGTTGAGTTCCAGCTGGACCATCGCACGGTCCTGCTCGCTCAAGCCACCGCGCGCGAGCCACACCTCCATGTGGCTTACCTCGCGCCGCATCTCGTCCTCGTCGCGAAACACAACGCTCCCTTTCTTGGCAAGCATCCGCGGCTTCGGCACAGACGGCGTGGGCGCCCCTTCCTCGGCGCTCGACCTGGCTCGGCTATCCCGCCGGTCGATTTCTGTGAGCAATTCATCGCGAACCTGCTCGTAGCGCAGCACGTCCGGCGTCGACTGGGACCGGTTTCGCAGCCAGCGCTTAATCTCCTCGAGCTCTGCGACCAGCTGGCTATAAGAGAGCGTGCGCAGATCGTGGGACGTCCCCAGCCAGTCCCCGGGCGCACAGGCCACGCCGGGGCGGGTGGGTGACGTCTGGATCGGCTCGCCTGTCGGCAACGCTGCGGCCGCGCGCGCCTCGCGCTCCGCCCCGATGCCCCCCGCCGACGTCGTGCCGGACTGTTGCTGCACGACATGGGTCAGTTCGTGCGTCAGCAGACTCCGTGCGCCGGGTGAATCCGGCGCGGGCACCCAGTCTGGCCAGGCGATGTCACTTCCGACCGTGAATGCCCGCGCTCGCAGAACGTGGGCCGCGGCACCCGCGGCCGGGCCTCGATGAATCCGAACCGCACGCAGGTCGCGGCTGAAGCGCGCTTCGAACAATCCCCGCGCCGACTCGCCGAGGGGCGTTCCCGCCCCGCGCAGAGCCTCGGCCACGTCCTCGTGGCTGGACGAGAATATCGGTATCTCGCTGAGGTTCCGTGCGGTAAGCGGAGCCGCGTCTGGCGACCCGGATGCGGCGGCGGAAACGCGGCTCGAGTCGCGGGCCGGGAGGTCGGCCTTCCGCGCGGAGGCTGCCTCCAAGGCAAAGCGGCGGGAGGAATCCGCCGACCCGGTGGCCGGGGCGGCACCGGGCGACCGGGACTGTCGCTTGCCCCCGTCGACAGTTACGTTCATCCGGTTCACGCCCCCGTCCTCGTCCTGGACGAGCCGGCCCTGCTGACGGTATGGCCTGGCCGTCAGATCCCGGGCCCACTCACATTGTCCGCGCAGCTCACCCCCTCGACAAGCGCTTCTGCGCGCGGAAGGATCTAGCACCTTTCGCGGAAAGCTGCCCCGCGGTGTCCTGCCTGGCCGGTTACTGCGCGGTGATTCAGCTGTCACGTTGAACGAGCCTGGCGACGAGTACTGCAGCGGCCCCCTCGGCGCGACCTTTGAGGCTGACCGTGTTCCTGTTCGCCGGGCACTTCGGGCGGGCAGGCGCGCAGTATCACGCATGTAGCCTGCACGTAAGACGGTAAACTGCGCACAATCGCGCAGTTAGCCGGACCCGGGAGGGAGGGGAGGTCACGTGTCCAGGTACCAGCGGTGGAACGCGCTGCTCGATCTGCTGCCCGCCGACGGGCAGCTCACCGTGGCGGATGCCGCGCAGGCGCTCGGCGTGTCGCAGGCCACCATCCGCCGTGACATGGATCAGCTGGCCCGGCAGCAGCTGGTGAGCCGTACCCGCGGCGGCGTGATCGCCGGGCACGTCTCCTACGACCTGCCGCTGCGGTACAAGACCGCCCGGAACGCGCCGGAGAAGCAGCGCATCGGCCGTGCGGCCGCCGCCCTGGTCGCGGCGGGCGCGGCGGTGGCGCTGAACGGCGGCACCACCACCAGCGAGGTCGCCCGCGCCCTGGCCACCCGCCCGGACCTGCAGGACGGCACCGGCACCCCGGCCGTCACCGTGGTGACGAACGCGATGAACATCGCCAACGAGCTCGCCGTCCGGCAGCACGTCAAGATCGTGGTGACCGGGGGAGTGGCCCGCAGCCAGTCCTACGAGCTGATCGGGCCGTTCGCCACGCTGGTGCTCGAGCAGCTGGCCCTGGACTGGGCCATCCTGGGCGTCAACGGGCTGGACCCGGTCGCGGGCGCCACCGCCCACCACGAGGGCGAGGCCAGCATCAACCACCTGATGGCCACCCGCGCCGCGCAGGTAATGATCGTCGCTGACCGCTCCAAGCTGGGCGAGCGCGCATTCGCCCGGGTGTGCGCGCTGGAGGAGATCGATGTCGTCGTCACCGACCAGAACGCCGCGCCGGCCTCGCTGGCCGCCTTCACCGAGCGCGGCATCCGCGTCGTCACGGCCTGAATCCTGCCCTGACCCGGGCCGAGCGCGCCTCATCCACTCTAGATGATCTATAATGCTCAGTAGAGCATTAATCATGCATAAAGTTGCAAACTGAATGATCGTAAGGGAGGGTCGCGATGAGCCACCTGATGGACGAGATCGCCAGCCAGCCGGAATGCTGGGCGAAAGCGATCGAGCTGGCGGCGTCGGCCGGGCCCGCGCTGCCCGCCGCCGGTGAGCGGGTCGCGGTGATCGGCTGCGGCTCCTCGCTCAACGTCGCCCGGTGCTACGCGGCCCTCCGCGAGGCCGCGGGCCAGGGCGAGACGGACGCCTTCCCGGCCTCGGAGGTGCCGGCCAGGCACTACGACCGCATGGTGTACGTGTCACGCACGGGCACCACGACCGAGGTGCTCGGCGCCCTGCGGCGGACCCCGGCGGGGGTGGCCGCGACGGTCATCGCCGCCGAACCGGGCTCGCCGCTCGTGCAAGAGGCCGGCGCCGTCGTCCTGCTGGATTTTTCGGCCGAACGGTCCGTGGTGTCGAGCCGCTTCATCACCAGCACCATCGTCCTGCTCCGAGCTCACCTGGGCGAGGACCTCCGCGCCCTGCCGGACGCCGCCGCTCGCGAGCTGGCCCGGCCGCTGCCGCCCGGACTGGCCGACCACAGCGAGTTCACCTTTCTCGGCCTCGGCTGGGCGGCCGCGGTGGCCGACGAGGCGGCGCTGAAACTGCGCGAGGCCTCGCGCACCTGGGCCGAGTCGTACCCGGCGATGGAGTACCGGCACGGCCCGATCAGCGTCAGCGACTGCGGCACCGTGGTGTGGGCCCTGGGCGAAGTGCCGTCCAGCCTGCTGGCCGACGCCCGCCGCACCGGCGCCATGGTCATCGCCCCGGGCGCCGACCCGCTCCTCGGGCTGACCGGCGCACAGCGGCTCGCCGCCGAACTGGCCGCGCGCAAGCACATCGACCCGGACCAGCCGCGCGCGCTGTCGCGTTCTGTCATCCTGGCCTGATGCTCCTGCTGGCGGGCGGCCGGATAGTAACGCCGGGCGGCGTGCTCAGCCCGGGGTGGATCCGGCTGGCCGGGCCGCTGATCGACGCGGTCGGGTCCGGCGACGCCCGTGACCAGCCCGCCCTCGACCTGCGCGGGCAGTGGGTCCTCCCCGGGTTCGTCGACATGCACGTCCACGGCGGCGGCGGCGCGTCGTTCACCGAGGGGACCGGCGGCGAGGCCAGGAAGGCGGCAGGGTTCCACCGCGCGCACGGCAGCACGAGCATGCTGGCCAGCCTGGTCACCGCGCCGCTGGCCGAACTGGAGGCCCGGGCCGCCATGCTGGCCGGCCTGGCCGACGACGGCACCATCGCCGGCCTTCACCTGGAAGGCCCGTTCCTGTCCCCGGCCCGGCGCGGCGCCCAGGACCCGCGGCACATGCTCGCCCCGGACGTGGCCGTCTTCGAGCGCCTGCACGCCGCGGCCCGCGGCCACCTGCGGGTCATCACCCTCGCCCCCGAACTGCCCGGGGCGGCCCGGGTGATCGAGGCGGCGACCCGGGCCGGCGTGACCGTGGCCGCCGGGCACACCGACGCCAGCGCCGAGGCCACCCTGGCCGCCGTCGACGCCGGCGCGACGCACGCGACCCACCTGTTCAACGGCATGCGGCCGCTGCACCACCGCGAGCCGGGCGCCGCCGGTGCCCTGCTCGACCGGGACGAGGTCACCTGCGAGGTGATCGCCGACGGCGTGCACTTGCACGACATCGCGATCCGCCTCGCCGCCCGCGTCAAGGGCCCCGGCCGGCTGGTCCTGGTCAGCGACGCCATGGCCGCCGCCGGCATGCCCGACGGCAGCTACCGCCTCGGCTCGATGCGGGTCACCGTGGCCGGGGGAGTGGCCCGCCTCCGCCAAGACCCCGCCCAGGCCGGCGCGATCGCCGGGTCCACCGCCACCCTGGCCGGCGTGGTCCGGCACGCGATCGCCGCGGGCCTGCCGGTCCCCGACGTGGCCGCCGCCGCGAGCACCACCCCGGCCCGCATACTGGGCCTCGGCCATCGCACCGGCGCCCTGCGCCCGGGTCTGGCCGCGGACCTGGTCGTCTGCGACGACGACTTCCGCCCGCACGCCGTGATGCGCCACGGCGAGTGGCTGGCCGCACCCTAGGCCTGCACTGGTGGCCGGCCTGGTGCCGCAGGATTCACCGCCGGGAAAGCCCAGGGGTTCTCTCCTAGGGAAAAACCCAGGGAAATCCCGGACGCCGGCCGGCCGGGGGGTCCATAGCCTCCGCAGCTAGGAGCATGCCTGGGGAGCAGCCCGTCGCGGGCTCGGCGGGGTGCCGCGCATCCCCGGCATCACCGAGCAGGGCCGGCAAAGGGGCGTGCGAAGTGGCCATTTCCTACACCTATCCAGGCGTCTACATCCAGGAGTTGCCCAGCCCAGTACACACGATCACCGGCGTAGCCACCTCGATAGCCGCATTTGTCGGATATACGCCGGCCGGCATCGACAACCGCGCCCAGGCTATTTTCAGCTTCGCCGATTTCGAGCGCCTGTTCGGCGGGCTCGCGTCCGACAGCGCGCTCAGCTACGCCGTCGCCCAGTTCTACCAGAACGCACCCGGCCAGCAGGCCTACGTCGTCCGCGTGCCGAAGGCGCCGAAGACCGCCGGAGATCCGGCGGCCGCCGCGGTGACCTTCGACGGCCTGACCTTCACCTCGCTGTCCAGCGGGGCGTGGGCCAACGGGAACCTGCTCATCGACGTGGACCAGGGACCGCCGGTGGACCTCACGGTGGACCAGCAGGCGTTCAACCTGACCGTCACGAACCTGCTCAACGGGGCGACGGAGTACTTCCCGAACCTCACGCTCGACACCGGCAGCATGAACTACGTCGCGGCGGTCATCAACGACGTGGATAACGGCTCGCAGCTGGTCAACGTGTCCGGGACAGCCACATCGTCGCCGCTGCCCGCTTCCGGGGTCGTGGGCGCCCCGATCACCGTGGGCCAAGTCACCTCGGCATTTTGCACCGGGAACACGACGACCGCCAACGACAACTATGGCTTCCAGCTCACCACGGCCAACCCCCCCGCGTCATCGGTATCCGCCCAGCTGCCCGTGACAGTCACGGTGTTCACCAAGAACGCGCCGATCCCGCAGAGCCTGAGCGGCCTGGCCAACCGGCTGCAGCAGGCGATCAACACGGCGCTCGCCAGTGCGTCGGTGACCGGCGCATCCGTCCAGTGCTCGGTCGCCTCGATGGTAACCGACGGCTCCACCACCCCGCCGACGCTCGGCACGGCCCTGCGGATCAACGCCTCGCTGCCGAACCAGCCGGACGCCGTGCTCGAGTTCGAGGCCCCGTCCGGGACGGGTGCCCCGACGGACGTGCTGAACGGACTCGGCCTGGAGACGGGGACAACGCCCGCACCCGTGTTCAACGTCGCGCACTACGCCCTCGGCACCGGCCACGGAGGCGCCGGCTGGGTCAGCCGAACCGCGTCGGCCGCGGCCGGCGCCGACGGTGACCTGCCTGGGGCCACCGCACTCATCGGCGACCAGGCGACGTTCACCGGTATGTACGCGCTGGAGAAGGCCGACCTGTTCAACCTGCTGTGCTTCCCGGACGCCACCCGCGCCACGCCCGGCGACCCCGGATCTTCGGCCCTTGGGGACACCGAGATCACGTCCATCTACAGCCAGGCCATCCCCTACTGCGACCAGCGCCGCGCCTTCCTGCTCGTGGACCCGCCGCCGGATATCGCGACCGTCAGCGGTGCCATCGACTGGATATCGACCACCCTCGGCATCACCGACCCGAACGGTGCCGCCTTCTGGCCGCAACTGCGCCTCCCGGACCCGCTGAACAACTACAACCTGCGGTCCTTCGCCCCGTGCGGCGTGGTGGCCGGCGTGTACGCCACGACCGATGGCAGCCGGGGCGTCTGGAAGGCGCCAGCTGGGATCAACGCGACGCTGAACGGCGCGCAGGGCCTGACCTACACGATGACCGACCAGGAAAACGGGCAGCTCAACCCGCTCGGCCTCAACTGCTTCCGCTCCCTTCCGGTCTACGGCCGGGTGTTGTGGGGGGCACGGACGCTGCAGGGGGCGGACGCCCTGGCCAGCCAGTGGAAGTACGTGCCCGTCCGCCGGATGGCGCTGTTCCTGGAGGAGAGCCTGTACCGCGGCCTGAAATGGGTCGTCTTCGAGCCGAACGACGCGCCGCTGTGGGCCGCGATCAGGCTCAACGTTGAGTCGTTCCTGCAGACGCTGTTCCTCAAGGGCGCCTTCCAAGGCACGACGCCGGCCCAGGCGTACTTCGTCAAGTGCGACAGCGAGACCACCACCCCGACGGACGTCAGCGGCGGGATCGTCAACATCCTCGTCGGCTTCGCGCCGCTCGAGCCCGCCGAGTTCGTCGTCATCCAGATCGAGCAGCTGACCGGCCAGGCGTCGTCCTAGGGGGATTGATGGCAGAGTTCACCGCAAACCCGCAGCGGTTCGACCCGTACAAGAACTTCAAGTTCCGCGTGAAGTGGGACGGCCGGTACGTGGCCGGCGTCAGCAAGGTCAGCGCGCTCAAGCGGACCACCGAGGTCGTCGAGCACCGCGAGGGCGGCGACCCGAGCACCAGCCGCAAGTCACCCGGCCGCAACAAGTTCGAGGCCATCACCATCGAGCGGGGCGTCACCCACGACCCCGAGTTCGAGGCGTGGGCGGCCAAGGTCTGGCAGCTCGGCGCGGCCCCCGGGTCCGAGGTCTCGCTCGCGGACTTCCGCAAGGACCTCATCATCGACTTCTTCAACGAGGCGGGCCAGCTCGCGATCAGCTACAAGCTGTACCGGTGCTGGGTCAGCGAATACCAGGCGCTGCCCGACCTGGACGCGAACGCGAACGCCGTCGCCATCCAGCACATCAAGATCGAGAACGAGGGCTGGGACCGCGACACCTCGACGACCGAGCCGACCGAGCCCACCTTCACGTCCACGCACGCCTGACGACGATGCGCGCACTGAGCGGGGAGCTGCTGCTGGCGGCCTGGGAGGCGGGCGCACGAGGCCACGAGCTCCGGCGGCCGCTCGCGCTGCTGGCGGCCGCCCTGCCCGGCACGCCCCCCGCCGTCCTGCCCGCGATGCCCGTCGCCGACCGCGACCTGGAGTTGCTCCGCCTGCGCGCGCTGACCTTCGGTCCCGAGCTCGCGGTGCTCGGCACCTGCCCGGCGTGCGGCGACCGGCTGGAGTTCACCCTGGACGCCGGCCAGCTGGCCACCCGGCTGGAGGCCGCCGTCGGCGCGGACCCACCCGAGTGGACCGAGGACGGCCAGCGCTACCGGCTGCGCCCCGTCACCACCGGCGACCTGCTGGCCACGCTCGCCGTCCCCGACCCGCAGGAGGCCCAGGATCTCTTGCTGGCCCGTTGCCTCGAGCAAATTCAAAACCATGATTCCGAACGGGCCGTCCTTTCTCCCCTGCGGTCTTCTTACCCGCCCAGCGTGGTCAAGCGCTTCGAGGAGCTGCACGCGGACGCGGAACTGCGCTGCGCGATTGACTGCCCCGCGTGCACCGCACGGCACGTGCACGACTTCGACATCGCCCGGTTCCTCTGGCGGGAGGTCACGGTCGCCGCGCGGCGGCTGCTGGCCGAGGTGCACGCGCTCGCCGCCGCCTACGGCTGGGGGGAGCGGGACATCATGCGGCTGAGCCCGCTGCGCCGCGCGGCCTACCTGGAACTGGCCGGCTCATGAGCAGCGAGCACGAGGCCAGCGGACCGGAGGCGAGCCGCCCCGGCAGCGGCGTGCTGGCCCGGATGATCCGGCGCAGCCGGGAACCGCAGTCCTCGCTGGAACCAGTGATCCAGCCGCGCTTCGCCCCGCCGGCGCCGGCCCGAGCCCTGCCCTCGGAGAAGACCCTGCCCTCGGAGAAGACCCGGCCCTGGGAGAAGACCCGGCCCTCGGAGAAGACCCGGCCCTCGGAGAAGACGCCGCCCCCGCGGAAGACTCCGCCCCCGACGCCCGGCCGCCCGGTCTGCTTCCTCCCTACGCCTGGCCGCCCGGTCTGCTTCTTCCCGACGCGCGGCCGGCTGACGCGGTTCCGCCCGAAGCCCGGTTGCCTGATGCACCGCCCCGGGCAGCCCGGCCACCCGCTGCACCGGCCCCCGACGCAGCGCTGCCCGGCGCACTCTCCCCTGAAGCCCCGGTCGCGGTTATATCCGGCCTTCCAGGAATATCCCGTATCGCCAGGAGCGGTGGTCGCTCTCCGCAACACGTTCCAGGGGCCCGGGCCGCAGCCGACGGGACCGGAACATCTCGTGCCGCTGGCGGCGAATACCGCTCTGAGCAGCGCAGCTACCGATCAGCGGCGGGGGAATCCGGCCACCAGGCGGGCGCCGGGGAACGCCCGGTCACGATCACGATCGGGCACATCGAGGTCCGCGCCGCCCCGGCGCCGCCGCGGCCGCCACGGCCGGAGGCGCCGCAGCGGCCCAAGCCGCCGTTCCGGCCGAGGACGACGCTCGCGGACTTCCTTGACCACGGCGCGGGCTCCCCGGGCGGGAGCGGCCGGCGATGAGCGACTACCTGGCCGTGGGCGGCGTGACCGCCATCCTCAAGTGGCTGCTGACGAACAACCTCACCGCAGGCGGCCCGAACACGGTCCTGACGACCACCTCGGCGATCACGGCGGTCTCCCCGGATCTGATCGAGATCGGCAACAACGAGGAACCGCAGCTCAACCTGTTCATGTACTACGTCAGCCTCAACCCGGCGCTACGCAACCTGGACCTGCCGTCCTACGACGCCGCCGGCCACCGGGTCGGCAACCCGCCGCTCGCGCTGAACCTGCACTACCTGGTCTCGGCCTACGGCAGCACGCAGGCCGCGCAACTCGCGGCGGAGATCTTGCTGGGCTGGGCGATGAAGGTGTTCCACGACAACCCCGTCGTTCCGTCCCAGACGGTCCAGGACGCGCTGTCGGCCCTGGCGGCCCAGTCGTCCGCCGGGGCGAAGCTCGTCTCCGCCAGCACCCTGGCCGGGCAGTTCGAGCACATCCGCATCACCCCCGAGACGCTGACCACCGAGGAGATCTACCGGCTGTGGCCCGCCTTCCAGGCGCCCTACCGGCCGAGCAGCGCATTCCAGGTGTCCGTCGTGGTCATCCAGGACACCAGCATGGTCACCTCGGGACCGCCGGTCCGGCACCGCCGGCTCGTCGCGCTGCCACTCCAGTCGCCGGTCATCACCGCCATCTCTCCCGCGATGGCCACCGCCGGCCAGGTGCTCACGATCACCGGTGCGAACTTCCTCGGGCAGGCCGTGACGGACACCCTCGTCTGTTTCGACCACGGCGATCAGGCCTGTCCCAGCGTGCTCCGGGGTGACCTGCTGAAGGTAACGCTCCCTGGGAACCTCCAGGCGGGCACCCGGATGGCGCGCGTGCAGCGGCTGGTCACCTTCCCGGGCGAGCCGAAGCCCCGCCGGGGGTTCACCTCCAGTCCCGTGCCGTTCCAGCTCCTGCCGACGATCCAGATCCAGGACGACTCGCCGATCCAGGCGACGCACGGCGGCCCGCTGACCCTGACCGTCAGCCCGCCGGTCGGCCGCACCCAGCAGGTCACCGTGTACCTCGGTGACCAGGGGGTCCCGGTGCCGACCCCGCCGCCCGGTGCTCCTGCGACCAGCGCCACCGTCACGGTCGCCGTTCCCGCGGACATCCCGGTGACGGGCACCACCCCCGGCGCGGGGGTGCCGATCCGGGTGGAGGTCGACGGCGCGAGCAGCCTGCTGACGCAACAGGCCGGTGGTCAGTGGACCCCGCTGGTGCAGGTGACGTGATGGAGTCGCTGCCGCAGGCCCTCGACCGCGTGTACAAGGCACTGTCCGCCGCGACACGCCTCGACGAGGTCGGGCCCGAGGCCGAACCCGAGGCGCCGCCGCCAGGCTCCCCGGCGGCGGCCAGCGAGCCGTGGACGGCGCTCGATCAGCTCACGGCGCTGTTCGGCCTCACCCCGTTCGAGCGGGACGTGCTGATCCTGCTGACCGGGCACGCCCTGCAGGCCCGGTTCGCGCGCGCCTGCGGCGCGGCGGCGGGGGTGCCGACGGGGGCCGCGGTGACGTTCGGGCTGGCGCTGGCGGTCCTGGATGACCCGCACTGGAGCGCGCTGAGCTCGGCCCGCCCGCTGCGGTACTGGCGGCTGGCCAGCGTCGATCCGACCGACCTGCTGCACGCGCCGGCGCGCCTGGACGAGCCCGTCCTGGCCCACCTGATCGGCATGCCAGCGATCGATGAGCGCCTGAACCCGCTCGTTCTCCCGCTGCGGGGTGCCGAAGGCGACGCCGACCGGGGCGGGCCAGCCGGCGCGGCCGCGGACGCGGACGCCGTCCGGGCCGGCGTCCGGCACTGGGCCGACCGGTCCGGGACGGGCGATCCCCTGCTGCTGGTCGCACCGGCCCGGCCGACCCGGGAACGCGCGTTCACCGCGATCTGCGTGGCCCTGGGCTTGCTGCCGTGCGCCATCGAGGCGGCCGACATTCCGGGCGCCCCCGCCGACCGCGAGCAACTGGCCCGGCTGTGGTCCCGTGAGGCCGCCCTGCACGGTGCCGGGCTCTTGATCCGGACGCAGAACGCCGACGACCTGCCCCCGCACGTCCTGTCCTTTCTGTCCATCCTCGAAGCTCCCGCGGCGATCGAGGCGAGCCCGGGCAGTGCCGCCGAGCGCCTGGACGGCCTGCGGCTGCGGCTGGCCGGCCTGACGCGGCAGGAGCGGCGCGAGCACGCCCGCCGCGGGCTGCGCGGGCTGGCGACGTGCGTTGAGTCCAGCGCACGGTGGGACGACCTGGTGCTGCCAGAAACCCAGGTGGACACGCTCCGGCAGATCGCCGCGCACGTGCGGCACAGGGCCCTGGTGAACGACGAGTGGGGCTTCGCGGCCAAACACCCGCGCGGCCTCGGCCTGACCGTACTGTTCGCGGGGGGCAGCGGCACCGGCAAGACGATGGCGGCGGAGGTCATCGCCGCCGAACTCGGCCTGGACCTGTACCGGATCGACCTGGCCACGGTGGTGAGCAAGTACATCGGCGAGACCGAGAAGAACCTCAGGGAGATCTTCTCGGCCGCCGCCGACACCGATGCGATCCTGTTGTTCGACGAGGCAGACGCGCTGTTCGGCCGGCGGAGCGAAGTGCGGGACAGCCACGACCGCTACGCGAACCTGGAGGTCAGCTACCTGCTTCAGCAGATGGAGGCCTACCGGGGCGCGGCGATCCTGACCACCAACATGCCGCACGCGCTGGACCCGGCGTTCATGCGCCGGCTCCGGTTCGTCGTGCTGTTTCCGTTCCCCGACGCCGCCGCCCGGGCGCGGATCTGGCGGGGCATCTTCCCGGCGGCGACCCCGGTCGGGAACCTGGACTGGGGCCAGCTGGCCCAGCTCAACGTGGCGGGCGGCGTGATCCGCAACATCGCCACGCTGGCCGCGTTCCGCGCAGCCGGGGACGGCGGACGCGTCGAGCCCAGGCACGTCCTGGCCGCCGTCCGCACCGAGTACGCCAAGCTCGACAAGCCGCTGACCGCGGCGGAAACGCGGGGCCTGACGTGACGCCCATTAACCTCGACATCAGCCGGATCACGCTGGACGGGTATTCCCCCGGCCAGCGGGAGCACTTCGCCGCGTCGATCCAGGCCCAGCTGGCCGGGCGCGGCACGCCGGAGGCTACCGCGCGGCGGGCCACCGAGGCGATCCTGGCGGCGGTCGATGCGCGCCTGGCGGGAACGGGGCAGCCCGATGCCTAGCGTCTCGCCGCGGCTCCGCAAGGGCGCGATCCTCACCTTCGACCCGACGATCGGGGTGCCGCTGGGCACGATCATGCTGCAGTACAACCCGGACACGCTCACCCGGTCGCTGAAGCCGCAGCCGGTGGGAGACGAGCCGGACCGCACGGAGATCTTCCGGCTCAAGGGGCCGCCGACCGAGACGATCAAGGCCGAGGTCGAGATCGACGCGACCGACCAGCTCGCCACCAACCCCCCGAGCCCGGTCGCGGTCAGTCTAGGTATCGCAGCCGCAGCTCTCCCAGCTCGAGCTGCTGGTCTACCCGGCCAGCTCAACGCTGATCCTGAACGAGGCGCTGTCGCTGGCCGGCACGATCGAGATCCTGCCGGGGAGTCCGCGCTGACGGTGTTCGCGTGGAGCACCCAGCGGATCACGCCGGTGCGGATCACCGACCTGGAGATCACCGAGGAGGCGTTCGACCCCAACCTGAACCCCATCCGCGCCAAGGTGTCGCTCGGCATGCGGGTGCTGAACGTCGATGACGTCGGCTTCCTCACCCCGGCGGGCGGCCTGTACATGTCCTACCAGCTGGCCAAGGAAGCCATGGCCGCGCAGGCACCCGGACCGGGGGCGTAGGACATGGACCAGATGCTCGCCGCGCTGATCGCCAACGCCGCCGGAACCGGCGGCCCGGCCAACCCGAACTCCCGCTACTACGGCGCGGCGATCGAGCAGCTAACCCTGCCCAGCGGCACGCCCGTCAACTACCTGGCCCGCCGGATCATCCCGCAGTCCTCGATCTACACCGCCACCACGACGTACGTCATCAGCGACGGGGACCGGCTGGATAACCTGGCCCAGCAGTTCCTCGGCGACCCGGCGCTGTACTGGATGATCTGCGACGCCAACGGCGCGGCCGACCCCGACGAGCTGACCGCGCAGGCCGGCCAGACGATCCTCATCCCGGCCGCGACCTCGGTGCCGCCCGGAGCGCGCCATGGCTAGCCCGCTCTACCTCACGCTGCTGGCGGGCCCGGTCGAGGCGATCCCGGTGCCCAAGCCCGTCATGGACGCGTTCGCCTCGGCCCAGGTGACCGAGTCGGCGACCGGGCGCAGCGGCTTCCAGCTCACCTTCACGCTGGCCAACGCCTCGCCTTTGCAGGCGTTGTTCCTGGTGCCCCTGCTGCGTGTCATTCTGGTCGTCACCTACGGCGGGCTTCCGCAAGTGCTCATCGACGGTGTGGTCGAGCAGTACGATGTGCAGCCCGACGCGATGAGCGGGTCATCCAAGCTGGTCGTCACCGGCCACGACCTGTCCGCCCTGATGGACCTCCTGGACCTCACCGGGCTGCCCTACCCGGGCCTGAGCCCGGACCTGAGGGTGGAGACCATCCTCGCGCGGTACGCCGCGTTCGGCGTGATCCCCGAGGTCATCCCGGTGCCGGCCCCGGACATCCAGGTGCCGCTGGTGGAAACCCCGGTGCAGCACGGCACCGACCTGGCCTACATCAGCGAGCTCGCCGCCGCGGTGGGCTACGTCTTCTATCTAGCGCCCGGCCCGGTGCCCGGCACCAGCCAGGGATACTTCGGCCCGCAGGTCCGGATCGGCGTCCCGCAGCCCGCGCTGTCGGTGAACATGGACGCCTGGACGAACGTCGAAAGCCTGTCGTTCAGCTACCAGCCGCTGGCCTCGGCCGCACCGATCGTGTACATGGCCGACGCCACCACGGGCGTCGCCGTGCCGGTGCCGATCCCGCCGGTCATCCCGTTCGCCCCGCCGCTCGGCGCCTTCGTGCCGCCCCCGCAGAGGTTCCCCAAGCTGGACTACGCCGCCGACAAAACGCTCGCCGAGGCGACCATGCTCGGCATGGCCGAGGCGGCCCGGGCCGCGGATGTCGTCACCGGGAACGGCAGCCTGGACGTCGACCGGTACGGCGCGGTGCTGCGGGCCCGCAGCCTGGTCGGAGTGCGCGGCGCCGGGATCGCGTTCGACGGCATGCACTACGTGGACAGCGTCACACACGACCTCAAGCCCGGAGAGTACAAGCAGTCATTCACGCTCACACGCAACGCCCTGATCGCCAGCCTGCCGGTGGTCCCGGCCCTCCCTTACTGACCGCCGGAGCGAGATCGCCCATGCCTGACACAAAGAAGTTCTACAGCAAGTACCGGGGCACGGTCCTGGACAACGTCGATCCTCTGCAGACCGGCCGCCTCCTGGTCCAGGTGGCTGACGTGGCCGGCGTGCTGCCCTCCACCTGGGCGCTGCCCTGCCTGCCGTTCGCCGGACCCCTGTCGGGGTTCTATGCCATCCCGACGATCGGATCGACCGTGTGGGTCGAGTTCGAGCACGGCGACCCGGACAAGCCGGTCTGGACCGGCTGCTTCTGGCAGACAACCGACGTGGTCCCGCCCCTCGCGCTGGCGGGCCGCGCCTGGCGTGCAGCAGGTTGTCGTGCAGACCGAGGGCCAGAACACCCTGATGGTCAGCGATATTCCCGGCCCCACCGGCGGCATCTTGCTGCAGGTCGGCGACGCAATGATCTCCGTGTCCGACGCCGGCATCATCATCGACAACGGCCAGGGCGCGTCGATCGCGCTGACCGGCCCCACCATCACCGTCAACGACGGCGCGCTGGAGGTGACCTGATCGATGCCCGGGTTCCTCATCCAGCAGGGCGCGACCGTCATGTGCGCGCACGGCGGCCAGGCGATCGCCGACCGTGCCCAACCCCAGCGTCACCGTCAGCGGCACGCCCACCGCCCTCATCACCGACCCGTGGCAGGTGGCCGGGCTGCCCCGGAGTCCCCTCGAGCGTGCCGCCCTGCGCCACCGCCCAGTGGGTCACCGGGACGACCCGCGTGACCTCCAACGGCCAGCCGCTGGTCATCGACGCCGGCGAGGCCATCTGCGCCCCGGCGGGGACGCCGCTGCTGCCGGTCGCGACCCAGACGCGCGTGGCCGCCGAGTAAGGGGCATGATGACCGACCTCGCCTTCCCCTACGGCTTCGACGGGACCGGGCACACGGCGCAGGCCGCGGACCCGGCGGCGCATATCGCCGACATGATCGAGCAGATCCTGTTCACCGCGCCGGGCGAGCGGGTCAACCGGCCGACGTTCGGCAGCGGCACGGCCCAGCTCGTCTTCGAGCCGAACAGCGACGTGCTCGCCGCCATCCAGCAGCAGGCCATCCAGGCGGGCCTGCAGCAGTGGCTGTCGGACCTGATCCGCGTCCAGTCGGTCACGGTCACCGCCGACGAGGCCACGCTGGCGGTCACGGTGGCGTACACGGTCATCGCGTCCCAGCAGCAGCTAACGGAGCAGTTCGTGTACGGGACCGGAACGGGGGCGGGCGGCCCATGATCTACCTCTGCGGCCAGTCGAACCGCCGCGACCTCGTGCTCGCCACCGCGGGACTTAACGGCATCGACTACCTGGAGGTCATCGGGCCGCCGGGCTGCGGCACCGTGCTGGGCATCACCTTCCTCCAGGACGCCACGGGGCTCGCGCTGACCCCGGCGAACATCGTGATCACCGGCGATACCGCGGTGTCGGTCACGTCTGTTACCCCGGCCACCGCGCAGGCCACGCACGTCGTCACCGTCCAGCTCGACCAGACCGGTGACTTCGCGCCCTACACGCTCCGGCTCGCCGCCGTGCAGGTCGCCGCCGACGGCACCGTGACCGTCACCCCGGATCCGCCGGACGGCCTGGACCCCGTGCTGTCCACGGTCACGTTCTCGTTCAAGGCCGGCTGCCCGTCCCCCGCCGACTGCCTGCCGGCCAGCACCGCCCCGCCTCCGCCGCCCGCACCCGACATCAACTACCTGGCCCGCGACTACGACGGCTTCCGCCAGGTCATGCTCGACCGGCTGGCCGTGCTCACCCCCGCCTGGACCGAACGGCACGCCGCCGATCTCGGCATCGTCCTGGTCGAGGCGCTGGCCTACGCGGCCGATCATCTCAGCTACCAGCAGGACGCGGTCGGGACCGAGGCGTACCTCGGCACCGCCCGCAGCCGCATCTCGCTGCGCCGCCACGCCCGCCTGGTGGACTACCGCGTCGGCGAGGGCTGCAACGCCCGCGCCCTCATCGCGGTCGACACCACCGCCGACGGCCTCACCCTGCCCGCGGGAACCCTTTTCTTCCCCACCGTCCCCGGCCTGCCTGTGGCCGGCGGCGCCGACGGCCCGCTCGCCGGCCAGCTATCTGGGACGGCACCGGCCTTCGCCGCCATCCAACCCGTGTCTCTCTTCACTGAGCAGGACGAGATCACGTTTTACACCTGGGGCGACGAGAACTGCTGCCTGCCCGCCGGGGCGACCATGGCCACCCTGACCGGAAACCTGACGAGCCTGGCGCCGGGCACGATCCTCATCTTCGAGGAGAAGCTCGGGCCGGGTACCGGGGCAGCGGCGGACGCTGACCCGGCGCACCGCTGCGCGGTCATGCTCTCCGCCGTCCGGCGGACCGACTACCAGGGCGCGCCGCTCACGGACCCAGTGACGGTGCCCCCGACGGAGATCACGCAGGTCAGTTGGGCGGACGCGGACGCGCTGGCGTTCTCGCTGTGCCTGAGCAGCACGGTGGACGGTGCCCCGGTCGGCGACGTCAGCGTGGCGCGCGGCAATATCGCGCTCGCCGACCAGGGCACGTGGGTGAGCGCGGAAGACCTGCCCGAGGTGCCCGCCGCCGGGCGGTACTACCCGCGGCTCAGGCAGTCGCCGGTGACGTTCGCCGTCCCGTTCACCGCTCCCGTGTCGGCGTCGGCGTTCCTGGCCCAGGACCCCAGCCAGGTCGTCCCGGTTATCAGCCTGACCGACAGCGAGGGCAACGGCTGGGCGCCGCGGCCGGACCTGCTGTCGAGCGGGAGCGCTGACCGGCACTTCGAGGTCGAGGTCGAGCGGGACGGGACGGCGTTCCTGCGGTTCGGCGACGGAGTGCATGGGGCGCTGCCCGATCCCGGGCTGGCGTTCACGGCCACGTACCGGGTGGGCAACGGCGCCCCGGGGAACGTAGGGCGGGAAGCGCTCGGGCAGGCCGTGGTGCCCGGCACGATGCCGCCCTTCCCGGTCTCCGCCGTCGCCAGGGTCCGTAATCCGCTGCCGGTCACCAGCGGGGTGGACATGGAGTCCGCCGATCACATCCGGCAGTTCGCGCCCTTCGCGTTCCAGGCGCAGCAGCGGTGCGTCACCGAGGACGACTACGGGCAGCAGGCCGCCCTGCTGCCGGGCGTCGAGGCGGCGCGCGGCACGCTGCGCTGGACGGGAAGCTGGTACACGGCGTTCGTGTCGGTGGAGCCAGCGGCGCCGGCCTCCGTCCCGGTCCTGCCCAGCCAGCTGGCCGCGTCGGTCGCCCAGGACATGGGCCTGCTGCGGATGATGGGCACCGACGTCGCCGTCGAGGCGGCGATCATCGTCGGACTGCGGATCGAGCTGGCGGTCTGCGTGGCCGCCGATCACTTCCGCGGCGACGTGCAGGCGGCGCTGACGGCCAGGTTTACCGGGCCGGGCGGGCTGCTGAACGCGGCGAACTTCATGTTCGGCCAGACGGTGTACGCGAGCCCGCTGATTGCCGCCGCGCAGGCCGTCGAGGGCGTTGCCTCGGTCACGCTTACGGTGTTCTCCCGGCAGGACGCGCCGTGGGTAGACGGGGTGGCGGACGGGTTCCTCACGCTGGGGCGGCTGGAGATCCCGCGCTGCGACAACGACCCGGACCATCTCGATCACGGGCTCTTCACGCTGGCCCTGGACGGAGGGAAATGATGGGCGGTGGGAAATGACGTGCGCCTGCGACGGCACCGTGTGCGACTGCTCTGCCTGTGACGCCTGTGCGGGAACCGAACCCGAGACCCCGGAAACGATCACCAACCGGCCGGCCCTCGGCCAGGTGTCCTACCGGACGGGGCGGTACGCGACGTTCCTGGCCAGCATGCTCGCGGCGCTGTCCTCGGCCGACCCGACGCTGGCCCCGCTGGGCGGGCTGCGGACGCGGGACCCCGGCGATTTCTCGATCGCGCTGCTCGATTCCTGGGCCACGGTGCTCGACATCCTGACGTTCTACAGCGAGCGGCTGGCGAACGAGGCCTTCCTGCGGACGGCGGTCGAGCAGCGATCGGTCACCGACCTGGCCGCCCTCGTCGGGTACGTTCCGTCGCCCGGCGTGGCCGCGTCCGCGACGCTCGCCTTCACGCTGGCGACCGCGCCGGGGTCGCCGGCCTCCGTGCTCATCCCGGCCGGAACCCGGGTGCAGAGCGTGCCGGGGCCAGGGCAGACAGCGCAGGTATTCGAGACCTCCGCCGACCTGACCGCGCTGGCCGCATGGAACTCGCTGCCCGCGCAGACGACCATGCCGTGGGGGCTGTCCGGCACCGAGCAGAGCACGCTGATCGCCGGGACGTCGAATAACGTCAGCGTGGGGGACGCGCTGCTGTTCGTGGCCGCGCCGGGCGGCGTGCCGTCGGTGGCGAGCGGCCCGGTGGAGTTCCACTACGTCACCGCGGTGTCCACGGACTCCGTGGCGAAGACCACGCAGCTCACCTGGGACGCGCCGCTGTCCACGACGCAGTTCGCGGGCGGGGTGAGCCTGTACGTGTTCCGCAAGAAGGCGGCGCTCTTCGGGGTCAACGCACCCAGCCCCGCCACCCTGGCCGGCCCGTACATCTGGCAGGTGCCCGGCTGGCCGGGAAGCCCGCCAGGGAACAACGACAACCCGCCCGCCGGGGCGCCGGGGCCGACGTGGAACTACCTGTACGACTACTCCTACCCGCAGGTGGTCCTCGACGCCGTGTATCCCGGCCTCACGCCCGCCGCCGGAGGCCCGCCGCAATGGCTCGCGCTGACCGGGCTGACCTTGGGCGACCTCGGCGAGACGGACGTGAGCGCCGACGCCGTCCTTACCGAGATCCTCACGATCAGCTCGGCCGCGGACATGAACCCCGGGCGGTTCGCTCTGTCGTCGCGGGCGACCGCGGTCATGGTCGACAACCTGCAGCTGCTCCTGAATGGCGCGCCGCCCGCGGCCGGCGGCACGTCATCGGACGGCGCGGCCGCATCACCCGCCCTGGACATCAACTGGAACGCCATCTTCGTTGGCGTCTTCGTCGAGAACACGCCCGAGGTCACCGCGTACGTGCAGAGTGCCCAGCTCACCGGGGCGGCGCTGCCGCTGACCGACTGGACGAGCGTCTATGACCTGTTCCCGGCTATCCGGATCGGGCCGTTCGAGATCTACCTGATCCTGGCCGGGCCGCCGCCCGGCATGCTCGCGGCGGTCACCGGGCCATCCGTAACCGTCGTCGGGGGACAGCAGATCCCGGCCGGGCAGGCGGCCGGGATCTCCGGCCGGCGGCTGCGGCTGCAGGTCGCACCCGCGCAGCCCGGAGTGCCGGGCGCCACCTTCACCCCCGCGGCCGCACCGGGCACCTCCTCTACCGCCGACGGCCAGGTGTTCCTCATCGACGCGTTCCCGCCCGGCCTCGACGTGGCGGGAGAGGAGGGGAGCGCCATCTGGTCGGTGATCACGAAGAGCGGGGTCCCCGGGACGCTGTCCGTCTCGCTGAACAGCCAGCCGCCGACGTTCCTCCCGGCCGGCCCCGCCGACCCGATGGCCAGCGAGGCCGCCGTCATACAGGCCGCCACCCCCACGGGGGACCTGACCGAGCTGGCCCTGGCCGCACCGCTGGCGCGGATCTACGACCGGTCCACGGTCACCGTCAACGCCAACGCCGTGCTGGCCACCAACGGGGAGACCGTGCAGGAAATCCTCGGCTCCGGCGACACGGCAAATCCCGGCCTGTCGTTCACGCTCAAGCAGGCCCCGCTCACCTACCTGACGGCCGCGATCTCCTCGGGCGCGCAGTCGACCCTCCAGGTGTGGGTCAACAACCTCCGCTGGCAGGAGGCGCCGAACCTGCTGTCCGCGGGGACCGCCGACCGGGCTCTACACGACCAGCGTGAACCCGTCGGGGAACGCCGTGGTCCAGTTCGGCGACGGTACGCACGGCGAGCGGCCGCCCACCGGGCAGGCGAACATCCGGGCCGTCTACCGCAAGGGCATCGGCCTGGCGGGCATGGTCGCCGCCGGGCAGCTCAGCCAGCCGCTCGACCGGCCCCAGGGCCTGTCGGGGGTCACCAACCCGAGCGCGGCGACCGGCGCCTCCGACCCCGCCACCGCCGCCGAGATCCGGGAGATCGCGCCGCTGCCGACGCTGACCATCAGCCGGGTCGTCTCCCTGGAGGACTACCAGAACTACGCGCTCGGCTTCGCCGGGATCGCCAAGGCCCTCGCCACCTGGACGTGGTCCGGGAACCTGCGGGGAGTGTTCCTGACCATCGCGGGCGCGAACGGGGGGACGCTCGCGGCCGGCGACCCGATCGTCTCCTCGCTCGCGACGGCCCTGCGGCAGTCCGGCGACCCGTACGTGCCGCTGGCGATCGTGCCCGGCCGGCTGGTGCTGTTTACGTTCGCGGCCTCGGTCGCCGTGGACACCACGACCTACGACCCGTCCGTTGTCCTCGCGCAGGCCTGGCAGGACGTGTCGGCCGCGTTCGCCTTCGGCCAGCGCTCCCTGGGCCAGGGGGTGGCGGCCAGCGAGATCATCGAGGTCATCCAGGGCGTTCCGGGCGTGCTGGCGGTCCGGCTGACGGGCTTGCAGCGCAGCGGCCAGCCCGCGACCGCCGGGCCGGTGCTGCAGGCCAGCGGGCCGCGGCCGCCCAGCGCGACGCAGCCGGCGCTCGGGGCCGAGCTCCTGCTGCTCGACCCGGCCACCCAGGGCCAGCTCGGGAGCTGGTCATGAGCCTGGACGCAGACCAGCTGTACGCGCTGCTGCCCGCCGTCTACCGGACCCGTGACGCGGCCAGCGGCGGGCCGTTGCGGGCGCTGTTCGGCGTGCTGGCGGCCCAGTCGGACCTCGTCGAGCAGAACCTCAGCCAGCTCTACGACGACCAGTTCATCGAGACCTGCGCCCCGTGGGTGATCCCGTACATCGGCGACCTGATCGGCTACAACTCGGTCTACGAGATCACGGCGGCCACCGACAGCCGCGCCGAGGTCGCCAACACGATCGGCTACCGGCGGCGCAAGGGCACCAAGATCGCGCTGCAGCAGGTCGCCATCGATGTCTCCGGGCGCGCGGCCATCGTCGTCGAGGAGTTCCAGCGCCTGATCACGACCGAGAGCATGCGGGACGTCCTGCCCCGCCACGCGGCCACGGTCGACCTGCGGCACGGGCACACGATGCGGCTGCTGGGCGGAGCGTCGAGCAACGGGATCGCCGACAGCCCCTTCGACCTGGCCAACCGGACGATCGACGTGCGCCGGATAGCGCCTCCGGCCGGGGGCAGCTCCTGCGCCGACGGGGCGGCACCCGACCCGACGCCGCTGGACGTCGCGCTCCACGGGCCGGGCCGGGCCAATATCCCCGACGTGGCGGTCCACCTGTGGCGGTGGCAGGCGTTCCAGGTGACCGGGGCGCCGGCCTTCGTCGTGGGCGGCGGGCGGTACAAGTTCAGCCCGCTGGGCCACGACATGCCGCTGTTCTCGCCGCTGAACCTGCCCGAGTCGTTCACGGCGCTGCTGACGCGGGATAACGTTCCCCAGCCGATCGCCCGGGCGGAGCTCGCTCGCTGCTACGGCTCCGGGGTTATCTCCCTGGTGGCCGACGGCGCGGCCGTCGCCGCGAGCCAGGTGTACCCGGCCAACCTGGCCGACCGGACGGGCGGCACGTGGTGCGTGGTGCCGTCCGGCCTGATCGCCGTCGACCCGGAGCTGGGCCGGATCCAGTTCGCGGCCGATGTGCCGGTGCCGAAGTCACTCCAGGTCAGCTACTGGTACGGGTTCCCGGGGCAGGTCGGCGGCGGGCCTTACGACCGCACGCCGGCGCTGGCCCGCGTCCTGCCCGCCAGCCCCGGCTTCCGCGCGATCGTCGGCCCGGCGGGCTACCCGAGCCTGGAGAGCGCGGTGGCGGCCTGGAACGCGACCGTGTTGGGCGCGCCGCACTCCGAGGGCATCATTGTCCTGCCCGGGATCACCTCGCTGGCCGTGAACGTGACCGGGAGCTCCGCCGTCCAGCTGCCACCCGGATCCAGCCTGGCCATCGTCGCGGGCCAGCAGAACACGGCCACCTCGGCCGTCGTCTGGAACAACTCCCTCAGCACCCTGACCGGCGACATCGCGGTAACCGGGCTCGCGGCGGCCGGCCCGGGCCCGGCGCCCCCGCCCGGGCAGCTGCTCATCAGCGGGATCTGGCTGGCCGGGCAGCTCCTCGTCTCCGGCGCGCCATGTTCGGTCCAGATCAGCGACTCGACCCTGGTGCCCGGCACCGGCCTGCTCTCCGACGGCACCCCGCTGCACCCCGGCGCGCCGAGCGTGGTCGTCACCGCGACCGGGGCGTCCCTCGCGCTCAGCCGGGTGATCAGCGGCCCCATCGCGGCCGACGAGAGCGGCAGCACGCTGGTCTGCGGCAGCGTCCTGGACGCCACCGCCCCGGACTCCGCGGCGTACGCCGGGTCCGACCTGGCTGCCGCGACCGCCAGCCCGCCGTCCGCCGGGCCGGACCTGCGCGTGCAGGACAGCACGATCGTCGGCAAGATCCGCGCCCGGACGATCACACTGGCCTCGGACTCGATCTTGTACGCGCGCCTGGCCAGCAACGACACCTGGACGGCTCCGGTATGGGCCAGCCGCCGGCAGACCGGGTGTGTGCGGTTCTGCTCCCTTCCGGCGAGCTCGATCACGCCACAGCAATACGAGTGCATCCCGCCCGACCAGGCTTCCGAGCAGGCGCTGATGCCCCGGTTCGTCACGGTCCGTTATGGCCGCCCGGCGTACCTGCTGCTGTCCGGGGAGTGCCCCATGGCGGTCTGGGCGGGGGCGGACAACGGCTCACAGCTCGGTGTCTACCTGCAGATCCAGGAGACAGAGGCGGTGCGCAACGTCCAGATCCGGGTCCCGGAGTACCTGCCGGCCCGGCTGGAAAGCGGGATCTTCCTTCACCCGGCCAGAAAGAGTGGGGCATGAGAGGCGACTTCAGCCGGATACGGCGCAGCACGGGCACGGGTTATACCGCCGTCCTCGAGCAGCAGGGGCGCGTCGCCCTGGACGCCGACGCGAACGAGCAGCGGTTCATCGATGCGCGGCTGCGGCGGACGGAGACGATCGACGTCATCGGGGAGTTCGGCGGGCCCGTCGGGGACGAGGGCTTCGCGATCACTGCCTCGGGCAACCAGATCCTCATCGGCCCCGGCCGCTATTACGTCGACGGGCTGCTGGCCGAGAACGCAGCCCAGGTGTCCTATGACTCCCAGCCCGTCCCGGTCCCGTCCTCGGATCCCGCCGCCGCCGCGCTGCTGGCCATGCTGCCGGGCCAGCAGACGCTCCTCGCGGTGTACCTCCAAGTGTGGCAGCGGCTGGTCACCGCCCTGGATGACCCGTGCCTGCGCGAGCCGGCGCTCGGCCAGGCGGATACGACGGCGCGGGAACAGACGGTGTGGCGAGTCGTCGCGCGTCCGGTCACGGTTGACGTCAGCAGTCAGCCCGGCCCGTTCTGCCCGGCCCGGTACGGGAACCAGCCCGCGGCCAGCACCGGCACGCTGACCGTCACCACCAGCGGCGCGGCCGGTGACTGCGGGTGCGGGCCGGTGGCGGCGGCCGGGTACCAGGGCGTCGAGAACCAGCTCTACCGGGTCGAGATCCAGGCCGGCAGCGACCCGGGCCCGGCGACGTTCAAATGGTCGCGGGAGAACGGCTCGGTCGTCTCGGCGGTGACGGGTATCTCGGCGGCAGCAGGCGGCTCGGGCTCGGTCCTCCTGGTGTCCTCGCTCGGGCCGGACGCGAACCTCGGCTTCGGGGTCGGGCAGTGGGTGGAACTGACGGACGACACCTGCCTGTACGGGGATCCCCCGAACGCGCCAGGCACGCTGTATCAGGTCACGGCCATCGACAAGGACGCGCTGACGGTGACGGTGCCGGTCACGGTGAGCGGGATCGATCCGGGGCGCAACGCGCGGGTCCGGCGCTGGGACCAGTCGGGGCCGCTGGCGTCGGCGACCGGCGTCCCGGTCTCACCCGGGACGGCGATCGAGCTGGAGAACGGGATCTCGGTGACGTTCGGATCCGGGACCTACCAGTCGGGGGACTACTGGACGTTCCCGGCCCGGGCGGCGACCGGTGCCGTGCAGTGGCCGCCGTGCGGCAGCGACGGGAGTGCCGCGCAGCCGCCGACGTCGCTGGTGGTGCATGAGGCGCCGCTGGCCTGCCTGTACTGGGTCAAGGAATTCGCGGTGATAAGGGAGCCGGCCCCAGAGCCCCAAGCGGTAACGGCTCCGGAAGCGCACGCGGCCGCGACCCTTCCGTTGCCCGTCCTGCGCCGGCCCGTCCCGGCCGGGACGGTAGCCGTCGAGGACTGCCGACGGCCGTTCCGCCCGCTGACGGCGGCACCGGCAATCCACGTCCGGTCGATCAGCTGGGCCAACGACGACGTGATCCCGATCGACGTGCTGGCGGCGAACGGCCTGGTCGTGACCCTGGACCAGGCGATCACCGGCCCGGTCGACGGCGGGAGGTTCATCGTCACCCTGGAACCGGTCCCGGAGCAGTACCTGAAGGAACCAGCTGGCGCGGCGCTCCGGGCCAGTTACATCGTGGAGTCCACCATCGGCGTGGCCGGACAGCAGCTCACCTGGAATTTGCCTCCCGCGCCGGTCATCGGGTACATCGAGCAACTGCTCGCGCCCGGCACGGAGATAGGCCGGTTCACCCGCGCCCGGGTCAGGCTGATGGGCCAGGGATTCTTCACGGCCGGCACGTCCGGGCCGATCTACCTGGACGGCCGGGCCTTCGGGCAGCCCGGCACCCGTCCGGACGGCACGACCCCCCGGATCGACCTGCGCTTCCCGTCCGGGGACGGCTCGCTGGCCAGCGACCTTGAGTCGTGGTTCTACCTGGCTCCCCCGCTGGGGATCAGGAGCCTGACCCTGCCGTCTGGCGGAGCGTTCACCGCCGTCGCGGGCACCGCCGTCGCCGGCGCCGTCGGCACCTTCGCCGGGGTCGTCCCGACCGGCTCGACCGGGGTGGCCCCGGTCACCGAGGTGAACGCCACGGCGACCTTCACCTACCCGGCGGCCGCCCCGGCCCAGCTCAGCGTCTCGGTCGCTGGTCCTCCGTCTGGGCCCCAATACGTGACCGCACCCACGACGGTGACGGTCAGCCCCGGGATGTCCTCGGTTCCCATCCCCCTCACGTTCTCGGGCGCCCCGCCCGCCAGGAGCCAGCCCGTCACCTTCAACATCGAGGCCACGATGGTCTCGCCCAGCGCGTACTTCCAGGGACAGGAGCAACCCGTGACAGCCGTCCCCGCCCTCACGCTGAGCCCCGCCGCGCCGCCGAGGCCGGTCTTGTCGAACGAGCCCCCGGTGACCTGACATGGCAGGACCCGGACGTGCTCTTACGGCTACCAGGCAGGGACTACTCGAGCCGGGACCCGAGATCGTAAGCTCCCCCGGCCAGCCGCTTGCCCTCAGCGTTCGACGGTTCATGGAGCCGCGCTTCGGTTACGACTTCAGCCGGGTCCGGGTCCACGCGGATGCCGCCGCCGCGCGCAGCGGGCAGGAGATCGGTGCCGCCGCGTATACCGTCGGCAACGATATTGTCTTCGGCGACAGGCAGTTCGCGCCGGACAGCCCGGCAGGCCTTCGGCTCATCGCCCACGAGTTGGCTCACGTCGTTCAGCAAGGCGGCGGGCAGCGCCCAGCCGGACCGAGTCGCCGCATGTCCAGTGCGTGGGACCCTGCCGAGCGGGAAGCCGACCGGGCCGCCGACATGGCCACCACAGGGGATCACCTGAAGCGCGTACCGCGCCTCACCCGGAACACCGAACCTACCCTGCAGCGCGCAACCCCAGCGGGAACGCCTGCTCCCGGCGCGAAAGGCCTTCCCGCCTGGACGCCGGCCCAGCTGGGATTGATCCAGGCACAACTGAAGCGGATCGGCCTCTACCAGGGAACGGTGGACAGGCGATTCGGGACGGACACCGAGTCAGGCCTGGTCGAGGCCTTCGGCGGGGACGAGTGGCGCACACTCGCCCCGAAAACGATTATCAGCCGGCTGGCCGCCGCCAAGCCTCCGGCCGGGAAACGCGGCGAGCACAACCTCCGCTACGGCGAGCTCTTCAAGGACGGAATGCTGGATATCACGCTGGGCATCGGGTACGACGAAGGCGGCTGGGGAGCGAGAACATACGGCTCCATAATTAAGGCGCTTCCGGCCGAGGGGTTCGTGGAGAACACCGCGAAGGCCATGGAAATATACAAACGAACGGGGAACACCCCGGGGGCCAGCGCCTTCGGACAGTACTTCGTCTGGAAGAACGTCCTGACCTATACGCCGCCAGCCGGACCGGCGCGCAACATCGCGGTCGTGCTGCGCATTGTCACGAATCCCGACAATAAGCACGGCGCCGAGGCGGCCAGCGGCTTCCAGGAGGGCATGAAGCACTCGGACATAGCCTTCTACGCGGGCCACGGACGCATGGGCACGGGTCCCGATTTCGATCCCGCCATGACGGTGATCTTCCTCAATCCGGACGGGAGCACGACGTCGATCGGCGACTACGAAGAGGTGGGGGGCGAGATAGCACGCCGGATCAAGAGCAACGACGTGGACGCGCAGTGGAAGTACTTCCTGCGGCAGGTGGCCGGCGGGCATATCAGGGTCGAGGGCGCGAACCGCGGCAACATCTTCCTCAACAAGGCTCTCAAGCATTCCGGGGAGTTCGGCGCCCGGCTCATGTACTGGAACTTGAACAGGCCGGGTGGTAAGGGAGGTGCGCTCGCGACGGGACGCACCGGAGAACTCGCCCGGCCCGCCTCCGAGCGACGCTACCGCCTCTGGGTCTTCAACGGCTGCCGGACACAGGATTATGAGAAGAGCATCCGGTCCACGCCCGGAACCGATCCCAGATCAACCGACATTATCGAAACCCGGCGGACCATCAACTGGAAGGACTATCCAGACGACATCATCGCCTTCCTCAGGGCGGTGCTCGCCGAGCAGTCCGCCGAACAGGTCATCAAGGAAATGGACGAAAAGAATATCACCGACAGGCCGCGGGGGGAGGCGGGCAAGACCTATATCTCGTCCAGCTTGACCGATAATCCCGTGATCCGCTGACGTAGCGCGTTCGCGGCGGCGTCGCCAGCCCGGGAACCAACAGCCGAGTGAGCCGACGTCGATCGCTAGCGCGCGACACGCCGGATTTGCACGGCTTTGGTGTGCTCGCACACACCCTGATCCGAGGCCCTGCCGCCGGTGTATTTAGTCGCTGCTCTCGGCCTCCGTATCTACGGCGGCGTAGTTCCTCGAAGGGCTGGGCGATGCTTCCTGCGGATCCGGCTTGGCCTGCTGGGATGCGGGAGCCCGGCGGGCGGGACGCACGCCCGGCGCGGGTGTTCGTCGGCCGCGCTCCGGAGTTGGCCGCCCTGGGCTCGGCGCTGTCCGCCGCGCGGGCGCGGCAGCCGCAGGTGGTGATGGTCCAGGGGGAGGCCGGGATCGGCAAGTCCTCGCTCATCGTGGAGTTCCTCAGCCGCCAGCCAGACCTGAGGACCATAGCCGCCAGCGGCGAGATGGCCGAGGCGGAGCTGCCGTACGGGGCCGTCCGGCAGCTGGCGGACGCGGCGGCGGCGGCTGCGCCGGGCGCCCTGGCCGACCTGGAACTCCTGTCGCACGGCCCTGGACCCCGCGCTGATCCGCTGGCGGTCGGCGTGGAGCTGCGCGCGCTGATCTCCTGCCTGCAGCGCAAACAGGCGGCCGCGGTGGTAGTCGAGGACCTGCAGTGGGTCGACCCGCCCTCGGCGAAGGCCTTGCTGTTCGCCTGCAGGCGGCTGGGCGCGGACCGGGTGCTGGTCGTCCTCACCGGCCGGCCCGAGGCGGCCGAGCAGCTGGGCGAAGGGTGGGCCCGCTTCATCACCGGCGATCGCTGCTCGTCCGTGCTGACGCTCGGCGGACTCGACGTCGCGGAACTCGGCCTGCTGTGCCAGCAGCTCGGCCGCGCGCAGCTTTCCGAACGGACGGTAGGGCGACTGGCCGACCATACCGGCGGCAACCCGCTGCTGGCCCGCGCGCTGCTCGACGAGCTGACCGACAAGGAGCTGAGGGCCACCGGCGGGTTTTTCCGTGCGCCCAGGTCGCTGGCGGGCCTTATCCTGCCGCGGCTCGCCGCGCTGTCGCGGTCGGCACGCGATCTCGTGGTGGCCGCGTCGGTGCTCGGTGAGCATTCCGCCCTGGCCGATGCGGCCGCCGTCGCCGGCACGGCCGAGCCGGCCACGGCGCTCGACCAGGCCGCGCAGGCGGGTCTGCTGGCTGAGCAGGACACGCTGTCGGGCCGGGCGGTCTCGTTCCCGCATCTGCTGATCCGCCAGGCGGTCTATCACGACCTGGGGGCCGAGCGGCGCAGGCAGCTGCATCTGCGCGCGGCCGCGATCCTGGGCGGCCAGGAGGCGCTTGCCCATCGGTTCGCGGCTGCTGACGGCCCCGACGGGGAGCTGGCCGCCGATCTTTGCGCCGCGGCCGCCGCCGCCGCGGACGCGGGCCAGCTGCTCCTGGCAGCCAGGTGCCTGCAGCAGGCCGCGGCGGTGACCGGGCGCGGGCCAGAGCGGGACGAGCGCGCGCTGTCGGCCTTCGAGTTGCTGGTACGAGCCGCCGACGTAAGCGCCGCCGATGCCGTCCGGCCCGTGATCGAGCAGCTACCCGCCAGCGCCCGCCGGGATACGGCGCTGGGCCAGCTCGCGCTGCTGGCCGCGCGCCCGGGGGAGGCGGAGGCACTGCTGCGGGCGGCGTGGGATACCCACGACCCGGTACGCGAGGCGGGCGTGGGCGGGGAGGCGGCTCTCGGGCTCGGCATGCTGTTCAAGATGTCTGGAGCGCACGCCGAGGCCGCCGTCTGGCTCGACCGTGCGCTGGGCCGCGGTACCGGCCGCGAGCCGTGGTACGACGCCGCGCGTTGCGTCCGGTCGTTTGCCTTCGTGCTGAACGGCGACGTCGGCCGCGCGCTTGGCCTGTTCGGTGACCTGCCCGCGCGGTCGGCGATGGTGCCCGCCGCCCGGACCGACGCGCTGGCCTTCCGCGGCGTGGCCCGGCTATGGTCCGGTGAACTGCCCGCCGCGGCCGAGGACCTCGCGCTGGCGGTGAACCGGATCGGTGCCGGGGTGCAGGTCCGGTTCCCCTGCCCGGCGCTGGCCTTCCTGGCCGAGACCGAGTTCAGGCTGGGGCGCTGGGATGACTCCCGGGGTCACGCCGAGATGGCCGTTGCCCTGGCCTGCGATGCGGACCGTGCCTACGACCTGGCCTTGGTGCACAGCGCGGCCGTCCCGGTCGCCGCCTGCCGTGGTGACTGGGCGGCCGCGGACGGCCACGCGCAGGCCGCCGAGCAGGCGGCGCGCGCCTTCGGCGGCTTCGCCGCCGTCCTGGCTGCCTCGGCTCGCGGCATCTTGGGCCTGGCCAGGGACGACCCGGAAGAGGTACTGCACGGCGCGGCCCTGGCGCGGGTCGTTCCGCAGATCGACCGCTACGACCCGGCTGCGTTCTGGTGGCACCCGGCGCAGGTCTGGGCGTTGATCCGCACCGGTGACCTGGGCCAGGCGGAGGTGATCCTGACCGCCTTCGAGGCCCGGGCCGCCCGCCGCGGCGAGAACGCGGCACTGACCCAGGCCGCGTGGCTGCGCGGCTCGCTGGCCATGGCCCGCGATGACCTCGACCAGGCCGACGCCGTGCTGCGGACCGCCCGCTGCGCGCCCCGCAGCCAGGTCCTGCCGTTCCACCGCGGGCTACTGGATCTCCAGCACGGCCGATGCCTGTCCCGGCTGCAGCGGTACGGAGCCGCTGTCGATGCGGTACGTGCCGCCCATGACGTCTTCAGCGTTCTGCAAGCGCATCCGTTCCTGCGAGCCAGCGAAGCCGAACTCGCCGGTGTCGGCCTGCGCCCCGCTCTGGCGGCGACTCCGGCCTGCCGCGGCTCACCTCCCAGGAATTGCGGGTAGCGCAGCTGGTGGCGTCTGGGCTGTCCAACCGTGAGGCCGCCGCCCAGCTGTACCTGAGCCCCAAGACCGTCGAGTACCACCTTGCTCACGCCTTCACCAAGCTCGGCGTCCGCAGCCGTCATCAGCTCACCAACCGGATCCGCGACCGCGAAAACCCAGGGGATCCCGCTTAGGGAAGAACCCAGGGAATATCCGGACGCCGGCCAGGCGGGCGTATCCGTAGCCTGAGCCTGGTATCGATGCGCCCGGCAAACGGTAATTCCATGGCCAGCCCAGGATGGAGGCATCGTGCGGCTCGTCCTTGACATCACCAAGACGCGCGACGGCCGTTACGAGGGCTGCCTGACCGCGGCGGGCACCGGCGACCAGCACCGCTTCGCGGGCATTCTCGAGCTGCTGGCGATCCTTGAGGAGCGGCTCGGGCCCGAAGAGGTCCCGCCGCCCGGAACGCCCTAATACAGCACGGCGTGCGGCAACGCGCCGGGATTGACCTTCGTGGCCGGCTGCACGACGGTGAAGCCGCCCGAATGCCATTCCCGGTAGCCGATGCCGTGCTCGCGGCACCATGTCTCGAATGAGCCGAGGGTCCTGGATGCGGTGATGAAGAGGTACGCGGGATCCGGGCTGGCGCCCACGGCCGCGGCGAGAGAAGGATAACGGTCGACCGGTGCCTTGCTGGCCTGCGGCACGGCGGCCCCGGCCGGGACGGCCCGCCCGCGGGAAATCAGCCGCTGTTGCGGACCGAGCCGGTCAGCGGCCCGGTGGACGAGCTGACCTCGCAGACCACCGTGCGGACCCCGGCCTGCCAGGCCTTCTGGTCGGGATAGACGTACTCCTCGGTCAGGCCCGCGTTCAGCAACTCCGGGTTCAGGTAGCCCGCCATCCGCACCGAGCAGCCGTCGTTCGCCTGCTGCTGGATGGCTGCGTCGCCGGGCCAGCCCGATCCGGTCAGGCCAAACGTGGCGAACACTTCCGCCTCGTGCGGCGTCGCACAAGACAGGATCGTGACCGAGAGCCCGTTCTGTGAAGAATTGAGGCAATCGCCTGCCCGCAGGCCGAATACGGCGGCCGGCCGGTACGCGACGACGGTCTTGGGCCGGAAGCCGTGAGTCGTCACGGCCAGGGCGCCGGCGGCCGCGGCGAGGGCGAGGACGACCACCACCACGCCTGCGGTGACCAGCCAGCTGACGCCGCGGCCCTCCCGGACGCGTTCGTCCGCGGACGTTCCGGGTTCAGGATCCGCGGCGGCCTCGCCGCCCACCGGTCCCGACGGCTCCGGATCCGCGGCGGCCTCGGCGCCCACTCGTCCGGACGGCCCCGGATCCGCTGGCTCCAGCGCCACCGGCTCGGTCGCGGCCGCCTGGGGAACGTCGGGGTCCGGCTCAGGCTCGCTGCTTACCCCCGCGGGAGCGGCCATCCGCCCTCCATCACACGCAGTGCCCGCCGCGTCCGGTCCCCAAGGCCGGCCCTCTGGTCGGGCGGCGCACGTCCGGGCTCGGAGGTGCGCCTCTGCCTGCAGTAGTTCCCACCTGGTGAAAAACGACACATCGGCCAAACGGCCGCGTGCGCGGCCGTGCCCCGGAGCCGCCGGGCCGGGCTGGGCTGCGCCGGGCTGGGCCGGGCTGGGCTGGGCCGGGCTGGGCAGTACCCTTTCCAGGTGCGCTTGACGGAATTCTGGGCCCGGATGAGGGCGCAGTTCGGGGACGTGTACGCCCAGAGCGTGGCCAAGGACTACGTGTTCGCCAAGCTCGGCGGCCGTACGATCGAGCGTGCGCTGGCCGACGGGGAGGACGCCAAGGTGGTCTGGCGGGCGGTCTGCGAGACGTTCGACGTGCCGGAGAAACTGCGCTGAGAAACTTACGCTGAGAGATTGCGCTAGCGACGGCCCATCCGCCTGGGGGTATTGATCTTGTCCGCGGCGATCTTGAGGATCACCCGGCCCTGCGGGCCGATGGGATTGGTGTACTCGTGGCCGTTGTACCGCAGCGACAGCTCGTCGATGTGCCGCCGGGCCGGCTCGCCGCCGATGGTCTCGACCACGTGCCCCCGGACCTCGGCCCAGTCGTAGAAGCCGTCGCCGCGGATCAGCACGGTGATGCGCGGGTCACGGGCGACGTTCCGGGCCTTCTGCCGCTGCGGCTCGGTGTTGACCAGGACGTGCTCGCCGTCGGTGTCGATCCAGGTAAGCAGCGCCTGCGGCTGCCCGCTCGGCATCAGGGTCACGACCGTGGCCAGGTTCTTGCCCTTGGCCAGCCGGATCACGTCCTCGTCGAGCGGCATGTTCTCTCCTCGTGTGCCGGTTCTGCCCCGTGCCGATGGTAGCCCGCCGCGGCGCTCGTACATCGCCGCACACCGGAAGATCAAATTCATTGATGCCGAACGGGCCGTGGTGCGTCCTGCGACGACGCATTCGCTCGTGCGCCAAGCCGGCGCCTGTCTGAGGGCAGCGGATCGTGCTGCCGGTCAGGGCGCCTGTTTATTCTTGCGTCCACCGTGAGATCTACCGGGCCACGCTGCCCGGCGTGACAGTATCTCGGGGACGGTTGGCGCAGCGTCCCGGCCCGGTTTTCCAAGGATTTCCGGTCTTCTTCGGCGTGTCGCGCATGGTCGAATACACGTTCGTCCTATAGTTGACCCAACGGCAGTGACCCCGGCCGGCGGCGCCGCGGATCACGCTCCACGAGATCCCCGCGGACGGCGTGCACGGAAATGTCGGTGGCAGCGCGTAGCGTGTCCACCGATCCGCCGGAGATGACCGGCGGGACCACGACGAAGACGACCTGGGCGGTGCGGGAAGGTGCCCGCAGGCCCCTTACCCCGGCAGGGAGTCCCCAGATGGCAACGAGCAACAAGTCGAGCGTCGAGCGGGCGAGCGACAGGGACAAGGCCCTGGAGACCGCGCTGCTCCAGATCGAGCGCCAGTTCGGCAAGGGCTCGGTCATGCGCCTCGGCGACGAGACGCGGGTGCCGGTCGAGGTAATCCCGACCGGCTCGATCGCGCTGGATGTCGCACTGGGCATCGGCGGCCTGCCGCGCGGCCGCATCGTCGAGATATACGGACCTGAGAGCAGCGGAAAGACCAGCCTAGCGTTGCACGCGGTGGCGAACGCGCAGAAGGCGGGCGGCATCGCCGCGTTCATCGACGCCGAGCACGCGCTGGACCCGGACTACGCCAAGAAACTCGGCGTCGACACCGATGGGCTGCTGGTGTCCCAGCCGGACACCGGCGAGCAGGCGCTTGAGATCGCGGACATGCTCATCCGCTCCGGCGCCATCGACGTCGTGGTCATCGACTCGGTAGCCGCGCTCGTCCCGAAGGCGGAGATTGAGGGCGAGATGGGAGACAGCCACGTCGGGCTCCAAGCCCGTCTCATGTCCCAGGCCCTCCGCAAGATCACCGGCGCGCTGAACCAGACGAAGACCACCGCGATCTTCACCAACCAGCTTCGGGAAAAGGTAGGCGTGCTCTTCGGCAGTCCAGAGACCACCTCGGGCGGGAAGGCGCTCAAGTTCTACGCCTCCGTCCGCCTGGATGTGCGGCGGATCGAGACGCTGAAGGACGGCACCGAATCCGTCGGCAACCGCACCCGCGTCAAGGTCGTGAAGAACAAGTGCCTCGCCGAGGGGACACGGGTCTTCGACCCGGCGACCGGGCTGACTCACCGGATCGAGGAGATCGTCGACGGGCGGCTCCCCGTCCACGTTGTGTCCGCCGACAAGAACGGCGAGCTGAGCGTCCGCGAGGTCCGGTCCTGGTTCGACCAGGGCGAGCAGGAGGTCATCGGCCTCAGGCTGCGTGACAACACCGAGCTATGGGTCACACCCGACCACAAGGTCCTGACCGAGCACGGCTGGCGCCTCGCCGGAGAACTCACCCGCGGCGACCGGGTCGCACGGCCACGCAGTTTCCTGGGCTTCGGCTCGGATGAGCCGATACCGCCGGACCACGCCAGGCTGCTCGGCTACCTCATCGGCGACGGCTACGTGGGCGGAAAGAAGCCAGTTGAGTTCACCAATGTCGTGGAGTCTTTGCAGCAAGACGCCGCTCAGATCGCCAGCTCACTCGGGTGCGAGGCGAAGCCGACGGCCCATGAAATCACGGTCGCCTTTTCTCACCGAGCTGGGGAAGAAAACGGAGTTCTTGAACTCTGCCGCTGGGCCGGGATCCACGGGTGCCTGGCGCCCACCAAGAAGATTCCGCCGGAATTCTTTGCCCCCGAGGTCTCGGCGGAAGTGGTAGGCAACCTCATCTTCGGGCTCTTTGAATCCGATGGCTATGTCTCCCGGGAGCAGACGGGTGGAATCCGGATCGGCTTCACCACGACATCGGAGCAGTTGGCCCAGCAGATTCACTGGCTGCTGCTGCGGTGGGGTATCGGCAGTGGTATCCAGCGGCGTGACCCGCGCGCCCAGCGGGGCGGGATTATCAAGGGCCGCCGGATATCCGGCAAGCTCCCCGTGTGGGAGGTCCGCGTCTCCGGCGTGGAGAATGTCGAGGCCTTCGCCGACGCGATCCCGATGTGGGGGCCACGTGGTCAGGTGGTGACGCGGGAACTCGCCGCCCTCGACGGCCGGTACCGGGGCTCGCAGCGGATCTACCTGTCCGGAGATGTCATCGCACCCGTGCTCAGCCACCTGGAACACCGGGGCGTGACCCCGCTGCTCGCCGCCCAGATGATCGGCGAGAGCGCGGGCGACCCGCGCGGCGGCATGAAGGTCGTGCTCGGTACGCCCCGCATGCGCCGCGACCGGCTGCAGCGGCTGGCCGACGCGCTCGACGACCCGTTCCTCGACCAGATCCTGGCCGACCAGCTCTGGTTCTCCCGGATCCGCGAGATCCTGCCCGCCCGGCGCGCTCGGACCTTCGATGTCGAAGCGGCCGACCTGCACAATCTGGTCGCCGAGGACGTCATCGTCCACAATTGCGCCCCTCCCTTCAAAAACGCAGAATTCGATATTCTGTACGGAATCGGGATCAGCCGCGAGGGCAGCCTGATCGACCTCGGCGTCGAGCAGAGCATCGTCCGCAAGTCCGGGGCCTGGTACACCTACGAAGGCGACCAGCTCGGCCAGGGCAAGGAGAACGCCCGTAATTTCCTGCGCGAAAACGCGGACGTGGCCAACGAGATCGAGAAGCGGATCAAGGAGAAGCTCGGCATTGGGGCCCGCCTCGACGCGGACACCACCCCCAGCACCTCCAGCGGGCCAGGCCCCTTGAGCCCTTCGATCCCCACGGCCCCAGCCAAGATCGGCAACGGGGCCGGCGCTCCGCGGAACCTCACGACGCCACCCGGTGTCACCGTCTAAACCATCTAGCCGGTCATGGCCCGCGGCAAGCAGGCTTCAGGGTCACCGTCCGAGAGCGAGGTCGGTGACCCTGAAGCACAGGCCAGGGAGATCTGCCTGCGGCTGCTGACGGCCGCGCCCCGGACCCGGGCCCAGCTGGCCACCGCGCTGCGGCGGCGCGGGATACCGGCCGGGACCGCCGAGGCCGTACTCGGCCGCTTCACCGACGTCGGCCTGATCGACGACGCGGCGTTCGCCCGGGCCTGGGTGGAGTCCCGGCACTACAGCCGCGGCCTGTCCCGGCGCTCGCTGTCCGCCGAGCTCCGCCGTCAGGGTGTCGAGACCGAGGAGATCCGCGAGGCGGTGGACACCCTCGACCCCGAGCAGGAGGTCGCCACCGCCCGGCGCCTGGTGGAGCAGAAGATGGCGGCCACCCGCGGCCAGCCGCCCGAAGCCCGCGTCCGGCGGGCGGCGGGCACGCTGGCCCGGAAGGGCTATCCGCCTAGCCTGGTCTTCCGCCTGATCAAGGAAGTCCTGGAGCAGGAAGGGCCCCACGAGGCTCTCGAGCTTGACCCCGACCAGTACCTAGGCGAGTAGTCACTCCCGGTAGCCGAAGGCGAACATCCTCGCGCTAACGCGCCTTTCGTCCGCTAAACGCACCGTCTGCACCGGTCAGCCACCCTTTGCTTGATAAAAAGGTTATCAAGCCTTAACCTCGCGGCAGCGAGATGTTGTTCCATTCTGCACCGAAACCCGGCGTCACGCGCTCTTGCGGGACGGCACAGGATCAGCGGAGGAGAAACAGGAATACACGCAGGGTAACCAGAGGCTGGACCGGATAACAGTCCGCGGGCCGCCGCGTGCGACCGCCCGCGCCAGGGCATAAACCCTGGAACCGGACCTAGAGTCACTACACAAGGGTCCCCCGAGGGCTATGGACGGAAAGGGGTGACCGTGAGCAGCGCATTGTCGCTCGCGTTCGTGATCGTGTTGCTCGCAGTAGTGTTCGCACTGGTCGTCGTCTGGCGCAGGACCGTGGCCACGACAAGCCCTCAGCTGACGCAAACCCAGGACCGTACCCAGCTCGACCAGGAAGCCGAGCACATCCGCGCGCGCGCCGAGACCGAAGCCGCCGGGATCCTGGAACGAGCCCGCGAGGAGGCCGAACAGGCCGCCCAGGGCCGCCGGGAAGTCGAGGAGGAGATCCGCGCGGTCAAGGACGAGATCCGTGAGCTGCGCGGCGATCTCGAGCGCCGCGAGGTGCGCCTGGCCGATCGTGAACAGCGGCTGGACGAGGAGCTCAAGCGGATCGAAGACCGCGCCCAGGCCCTGACCGGCAGGAAGCAGGACCTCGACCGCCGCGCCGCCGAACTCGACCAGAAAAACGCCGAGCGTACCAGGGAACTCGAGCGCGTCGCCGGCCTCACCGCCGAGGCGGCCAGGGCCGAACTGGTCACCGCCATCGAGAACCAGGCCAAGCGGGAAGCGGCGCTCATCGTCAGGGACATCGAGCACGAGGCAAAGACCGAAGGCGAGAAGCGCGCGCGCAAGATCGTCACCCTGGCCATCCAGCGGGTCGCCACCGAGCAGACCAGCGAGTCCGTGGTGTCGGTCCTGCACCTGCCCGGCGACGAGATGAAGGGCCGCATCATCGGCCGCGAGGGCCGCAACATCAGGGCCTTCGAGTCGGTGACCGGCGTCAACCTGATCATCGACGACACGCCCGAGGCCGTCCTGCTGTCGTGCTTCGACCCGGTCCGGCGCGAGATCGCCCGGCTCACCCTGGACCGGCTGGTCGCGGACGGCCGGATCCACCCGCAGCGGATCGAGGACGCCTACGAGCGCGGCAAGGCCGAGATCGAGCAGCTATGCCGACGCGCCGGGGAGGACGCCCTGGTCGAGCTGGGCATCACCGATATGCACCCGGAACTGGTCGACCTCCTCGGCCGACTGCGGTACCGCACCTCCTACGGGCAGAACGTGCTGCGACACCTGGTCGAGTCGGCGCACATCGCGGGCATGATGGCCAGCGAGCTGCGGATGGACCCGCTGCTGCTCAAGCGCTGCACGGTGCTGCACGACATCGGCAAGGCGCTCACCCATGAGGTCGAGGGCAGCCACGCGCTGATCGGTGCCGAGATCGCCCGCCGCTACGGCGAGTCGGACGACGTGGTACACGCGATCGAGGCCCACCACAACGAGGTCGAGGTCCGCACCGTCGAGGCCGTGCTCACCCAGGCCGCGGACGCGATCAGCGGCGGCCGGCCGGGCGCGCGGCGCGAGTCGCTCGAGATGTACATCAAGCGCCTGGAGCGCCTGGAGCAGATCGCCGGCAACCACGAGGGCGTCGAGAAGGTCTTCGCCATGCAGGCGGGCCGCGAGATCAGGGTCATGGTCAAGCCCGACCGGATCGACGACATCCAGGCCCAGGTGATCGCGCGCGACATCGCCAAGCAGGTCGAGGAGGAACTGACCTACCCGGGCCAGATCCGCATCACCGTGGTCCGCGAGTCCAGGGCCACGGAATTCGCGCGCTGAGCCAGGGCACTTCGTGTTCCAGACTTAGGCGCCGCGCGCCCCTATCCTGTTTGTGTGACAGCAGGCGGCCGGACCTACCAGATTCGCACCTACGGGTGCCAGATGAACGCGCACGACTCCGAGCGGCTGGCCGGCCTGCTGGACGAGGCGGGCTACCGGCCCGCGCGCGAGGACCAGGCCCCGGACGTCATCGTGTTCAACACCTGCGCGGTCCGCGAGAACGCGGCCGACCGGCTGTACGGGAACCTGGGTCATCTGCTGCCGCAGAAGAAGAACGGCATGCAGATCGCGGTGGGCGGCTGCCTGGCCCAGATGGAACGCACCAAGATCACGCAGCGCGCCCCGTGGGTCGACGTGGTGTACGGCACCCACAACATGGCCTCGCTGCCGGCGCTGCTCGAGCGGGCCCGGGTCAGGGACGAGGCCCAGGTCGAGTTCGCTGAGACGCTGGAGACGTTCCCCTCGCTGTTGCCGGCCCGGCGCCAGTCCGCGTATTCCGCCTGGGTGTCGATCTCGGTCGGCTGCAACAACACCTGCACCTTCTGCATCGTGCCGAGCCTGCGCGGCAAGGAGCGGGACCGCCGTCCCGGCGACATCCTGGCCGAGATCGGCGCGCTGGTCGCGGACGGGGTCCTCGAGGTCACGCTGCTCGGCCAGAACGTGAACTCCTACGGCGCCGAGTTCGGTGACCGGAAGGCGTTCGGCAAACTGCTGCGCAGCTGCGGGGAGATCGAGGACCTGGAGCGCGTCCGCTTCACGTCCCCGCACCCCAGGGACTTCACCGACGACGTGATCGACGCGATGGCGCAGACCCCGAACGTCATGCCCAGCCTGCACATGCCGCTGCAGTCCGGCTCGGACACCGTGCTGAAGGCGATGCGCCGCGCCTACCGGCGGGAGCGCTACCTGGCCATCCTGGACCGGGTCCGGGCCAGCATCCCCGACGCGGCCATCACCACCGACATCATCGTCGGCTTCCCCGGCGAGACCGACCAGGACTTCGAGGACACCCTGGACCTGGTCCGCCGGGCCCAGTTCGCGGGCGCGTTCACGTTCCGCTACTCGATCCGTCCCGGCACCCCCGCCGCCACCATGGACGGCCAGGTTCCCGCGAGCGTCGTGCAGGAACGCTACGAGCGGCTGGTCGCCCTGGTCGAGGAGACCACGTTCGCGGAGAACCGCAAGCTGACCGGCGCGACGGTCGAGGTGCTGGTCGCGGAGGGCGAGGGCCGCAAGGACGCCGCCACCCACCGCATGTCCGGCCGCGCCCGCGACAACCGCCTGGTGCACTTCGCCCCGCACCAGACCGCCCCGCGCCCCGGCGACGTCGTCACCGTGACCGTCACCCGCGCCGCCCCGCACTACCTGCTGTCCGACGCCGCGCCGCTGTCCCTCCGCCGCACCCGCGCCGGCGACGCCTGGCAGGCCGCGGCCACGGCCCCCGCACCCCCCGTACCCGCCCCGCGCGCGGCTCCCGTCCTGCTCGGCATGCCGCTCCCTCCTCTCCCTTCACCCTGCTCACCGAGCCCACCTTCAACTCCCTGATCCCTTTATCCCACCGCGCCCGGCCCTTCCTAGCGCCCGCAGACTGAGATCTCCACGCCAGATCACGTACTGCGCGTACCGGCCGGACTCCGCCGGGCTACGCCAATCGCTCGCTTGGCCCGAAAAGCGTCGTCGACGAAGGCCGGGGCCGGGTATATAATTTTTGCCAGCGCGGTCTGCGCGGCGCGAGGAGCCCTGAAGGAGCTGTCGGACGCTCACCCGCGCCGGGCGGGACGGCCGCCGCTGTCCAGGGCGGCGATGCCGCTGCGGCTGGCGGCCTGCGCGATGGTGGCCAGCGCACCCGCGTGGCCGAGGACGTACCGGCCGAAAAGGCCAGGTGACGCGGGCGACGGTCGCTCCACCGGTTGTCCCCCATGTACGGGACCATGTGGTCTGCCCCTACAGGTCCAGGTAATACCGGGGCTGCCCTGTCCGCGCGTACGCTGCACGCTGTCCACGGCGGGTTGATCGTGTCCGCGCTTCCCTGCGCGAACAGCGCCGGCGGCGCCTGGCCTCGAAGTACGTCCCCGGCATCGGCGGCCATTCGGCGCCGGACAGGACGCCACGGCCTTGAGCCGGTGATCCTGGCAGCACGTGTTGCCCGCCAGGCCGCCACCGTGTCCCCGCCGTCGGACTGGCCCGCCGCGGCGACCTCACGGGGGTTGACGGCCGGACAGGAAGCCGCGGGGCTGCGAGTTCAGCGCCAGCAGCCTGCTGAGCACGTAGGACACGTCCGCGGGCTGGTTCACCAGGTCCGGCTCGTACGCGGCCGAACCGACCAGGCAGTCGGTGCGCGGGAAGTCCACCGACGCCACCACGTAGCCGGCGCTGGCCCAGGACTGCAGCAGGTGCTCGTACGTGTCGCTGCACTGCTGGAACCCCGGGGCGAACATCAGCAGCGGGAACGGGCCGCCGGCCAGGCCAGACCCGACGGCCCGCGGGTCACCGGGTACCGGATCAGGGTCAGCACGGAACGCTCACCCAGGTGCTGGCCGGTCACCCCGACGTGCGCAGGCTCGGTAAAGGTCATCCGCCGCTCACCGACCCGGTACGTGCCGGCCGTGCCGGCCGCTGACGGCACGGACGGGCGCGGCCTGGGGCCGGCCTGCTCGCCGCCGGCGGGGCGGGAGCTGACGGCGGCGTCCCCGCGATGTGGCTCGGCGCGCCCCCGCAGGCCGCGGCCGCCATCGCGGTCGCGAGGGCGGCCGCGATCACCTCAACGGCCCTGATCAGCCTGGACCGCCTGGCCGCCGGCACCATCGCTGCATCCTATGCTTCCCCGTGGTCTCCGGCGGCGTGGTCGGCTAAGGCGTTAGAGTGCAGCCGTGATCGTACGAGCGTGGTGTGCCCTCAACCCGGGGCCCCGGTGACGGCCCGGCTCACCCGGCAGCCAGGCGGGCCGGCCCGCCTGCGGGCCTTGCTGGAGTCCGGTCAGACCATCGTGGCGCCGGGGGCGTTCGATCCGCTGTCTGCCCGGCTGGTGGAGGAGGCCGGGTTCCCGGCGGTGTACATGACCGGGTTCGGGACCTCGGCGGCCCTCATCGGGCGGCCGGACGTGGGCCTGCTGACCATGACCGAGATGGCCGGCAACGCCGGGCGGATCGCGGCCTGCGTCGACATCCCGGTCATCGCCGACGCGGACACCGGCTACGGCAACCCCCTGAACGTCATCCGCACGGTCGGGGCCTACGAGGCGGCCGGGGTCGCGGGGATCCACATCGAGGATCAGGTGGCCCCGAAGAAGTGCGGGCACATGGAGGGCAAGCTGGTCATCCCGGCGGAGGAGATGGCCGAGAAGGTCCGGGCGGCGGTCGAGGCCCGCACGCAGCCCGACTTCGTGATCATCGCCCGGACCGACGCGCGGGCCGTAGAAGGCCTGGAGCGTTCCCTCCAGCGCGGGCGGATGTACCGCGAGGCCGGCGCCGACGTGCTGTTCATCGAGGCGCTGACCAGCGAGGCGGAGGCCGAGGAGGCGGTGCGGGCCTTTCCCGGCGTGCCGCTGCTGTTCAACTGGGCGGAGGGCGGCAAGACACCGCCGATCAGCCTGGACCGCCTGAAGGAGCTGGGTTACCGGATCGTCATCTTCCCGATCAGCACGTTGCTGGCGGCGACGGGGGCCATGCGGAGGATACTGCAGGAGATCGCCCGGGCGGGCACCCCCGCCGCGGCGGTACGCGAGCTACCCACGTTCGCGGAGTTCGTGGATTTCATCGGGCTGCCCCAGGTGCGCGAGGCCGAACAGCGGTATGCGGTCAAGGCTCCCGGGGCGGGGGACCGGAGGTGCGGATGGCAGCGACATTTGAGCGGCCCAGCGTGACCACGGAACTGGCCAAGGCCATGATCGAGGCGGCGGAGCAGCAGGCGGCCCAGATGGGCCAGGCCTTCGTGATCGCGATCGTGGATGACAGCGGAGTGCTGAAGGCGTTCAGCCGGATGGACGGTGCGCCATTGCTGTCCGTCCAGGTGGCCCAGGACAAGGCGTACACCGCGGTCGGCTTCGGCCTGGCCACCGACGGCTGGCACGACTTCGTCAAGGACGATCCGCCGCTGGCCATGGGCGCAGCCCCCGGGATCGATCGCCTGATCGTGTTCGGCGGCGGCTATCCGATCAAGGTCGGCGAGGCGGTGGTCGGCGGGATCGGCGTCAGCGGCGGCCATTACACCCAGGACATGGAGATAGCCCAGGCCGGGCTGTCGGCTCTCGCCTCCTTCTGACCGGCCGACGAGGACCTTCACCGAAACCCGGCCTACGGCACCAGGACGATCTTGCCGTGGGTATGGCCGGTCGCCAGCGCCCGGTGGGCGGCGGCGGCCTCGGCCAGCGGGTAGACCGCCGCGACGACGACACGCAGCTTCCCGTCCCCCGCGAGCCGGGCCAGTTCCAGCCGGGCGGCGGAACGGATCTCGGTCCCGGGGTCGGCTCCCGGCGCGCCGCCGATCACCTTGATCCCCGCGTCGAACGCCCGCCGGCTCGCGACGATCGTGACGATCCGGCCGCGGTCCGCCACCAGGGCGAGCGACATGTCGAGGGCCTCGTCTCCGCCGTAACAGTCGACGGCGGCGTCGACGCCGCCCGGGGCCAGCGCACGGACGCGCTCTTCCAGCCCGGCCCCGTACGTCACCGGCTCCGCGCCGAACTCCCTCAGCAACGCGTGCCCGCTCTCGCCCGCCGTGCCGATCACGCGCGCGCCGGCCACCGCGGCGAGCTGGACGGCCATCAGCCCGACGCCGCCCGAGGCGCCGTGGACCAGGACGGTCTCGCCCGCGCCGACCCGGGTGACGGCCAGCGCGTGCACGGCGGTCACGCCGGTCAGCATCATCCCGCTCGCCTGCTCGAACGTCAGCGTCGAGGGCTTGGGGACCACGCTGGAGGCGGGCACCGTCACGTCCTCGGCGTACGCGCCCGCGATCCGGTACGCGACGACCTCATCGCCGGCCGACACGGCCGCCTGGCCCGGGACGCCGTCGGCCACCTCGGTTACCACGCCCGCCGCCTCGGACCCCAGGCGCATCGGCAGCCGGGCCGGATCACGCCCCATGGCGCCGCTGTACTCTTGTAGTCGATCGGGTTCGTGCCCGCCGCCCGAACGCTGATCAGCACCTCGCCCGGCCCCGGCGGGCTGACCGGCGTCTGGATCACCGACAGCACCTCGGGCCCGCCGAACGCCGTCGCCACCACAGCCCTGGTCATCCCGGAACCGTCCACCGCCTCATTCTCCCGCATGACGGGCGGCAGATCCGGCAGACCCGCCAGCCAGGTGCCCGGTCCGTTCGGACCAAGAACTTCACTTATGCTGAACGGTACGTGGTTCACCCAGCCGATCCCGCGTCCTCGCGTCCCGCGCCGGGCGCGATCAGCCGTCCAGAACCGTGCGCAGGGTCGCGGCGAAGGCGTCGGGCTTGCCCATGCCGCCGTACTCGCCGCCCAGGAACCCGTCGTGACCGCCGGGGAAGATGACGGGCGTCCTCCCCAGCCGGTCGGCGACCGCCACGCCCGCGCGGCCCGCCACCATCTGCCCGGATTCCTCGCCGACCGCGAGGATGACACGGGTCGATGCCGCGCGGAGCGCACCGAAATCGAGCTGGTAGTGCGAGAGCGGGATCATGTTCAGCCCCACCAGCGGGTCGTTGCGCGAGCCGTCGTCCTCGGTCGGCAACCCGAAAGCGGCGGGGTCCGGGCGCGGGCCGGTCCAGGTAGTCGGCCGGGAGCGGGCCCTGCTGGCTGACCAGCGCGATGAACTTCGCCATGGCCGGGCCGAAGCCGCTGCGCAGGTACGTCTCGTGCATGTCCACGCACACGGCCACCACGGTCTCGGCGTCCGGCAGTTCGCCATCGCGGGCGGCTCGTGCGCCACCAGGGTCCGGACCTGCTCGGGGTGCCTGGCCACCAGGGCCAGCGCGTTGACGGCGCCGCCGCTGCTGGCGAAGATGTCCACCGGCCCCGCGTCCAGCGCCGAGATCAGCCGGTGCAGGTCATCGGCGTGCTCATCGGGGGTGGTCTCGAGTGCGCCGTCGGTCCGCGAGGCTGCGCCCGGATCCGCGCGGGTCGTAGGTCACGACCGTGCGGTCGGTGAAATGCCCGGCCAGGGTCACGAATCCCGCGGCGCCCATCGGCGACCCGATGATCAGCAGGACCGGCTCGGCACGTGAATCGTTGGCCCGGACGTCGTAGTACAGCACGGCACCGGGCACGTCAAGCGTGTGAGTCTTCGGTTCGGTCATACCTGTTCGACGTCTCCCGCCGGGAAGACTCATCGGCCCGCCCTGGTCCAGCCAGCCCGCGATGCTGCGGTCCAGGGCCGGCATCGGCAGCGAGCCGTGGTCCAGGACGGCGGCGTGGAAGGCGGGCAGCGAGAACGCCGGGCCCAGGCGCCGCTGGGCCTCCTCCCGGATCCGGATGATCTCGAGCTTGCCGGTGAGATAGGCCAGCGCCTGCCCCGGCACCACCACGTACCGGTCCATCTCGGCGGCCAGGAACTCCCGCGGCATCGGGACGTGGTCGACCAGGAACTCCAGGGCCTGCTCCCGGCTCCAGCCGAAGAAGTGCAGGCCGGTGTCCACCACCAGCCGGGCGGCCCGCATCAGCGACGTGCTGATCGAGCCGAGCAGGCCGCGGTCGTCGGCGTACAGCCCGGCTTCCTCGGCGAGCTGCTCGGCGTACAGGCCCCAGCCCTCCGAGAACACGGGGAGGCTGCGCTGGCGCTGCAGGGCGGGCAGGTCGGTGAGCAGCTGCAGGCGGGACAGCTGCAGATGATGCCCGGGCACCGCCTCGTGGAAGGCCACCACCTCGATGTCCCATCCGGTCCCGGCGGTGGGCCGTTCGGTGTTGAACCAGAACGTCCCCGGCCGCCCGCCGTCCAGGCGCGGCGGGGTGTAATGCGGCGCGGCGCCGCTCACCGCCACGACCTCCGGCATGGGCGTCACCTCGCACGGCGGCGGGAGCGGCTGCGGGAAGAACTCCGCCGCCCGGGCCTCGGCCCGCCTCACCGCGACCGTCGCCTCCCGGATGGCCTCGGCGGGCGATATCTTCCCGGCCGAGTCCCGCAGCGCGCCGAATACCTCGTCCAGCCCGGACAGCCCCAGGCCGGCGCCCAGCTTCACGGCCCGGGCCTCCAGCGCGGCGATGTGGTCCAGGCCGGTCTGGTGCAGTTCTTCCGGCGCGCAGCGGCAGGGTCGTATAGATCCTGACCGCCCGGGCGTAGTCTTCCTTGCCGCCGGGCAGGTAGACCAGCCCGGCCTGCTCCGGACGGCCGCGCCCGGGGGAGCAGCTCCCTGACGGTGGCGACCCACCTGGCCAGCGCCGGCTTCACCACCTCCGCGGCGACCGCGCGCCGCTGCGACTCCCACGCCGCCGCGCCCGGCCACCCCGGCGGCGGCGCGGGGGCCAGGACGCGGTCCGGGCACCGGGGCGGCCAGGACGTCCTCGGCCCAGGTGATGGCCTGCTCGGCGAGCGGAGCGACCGGGAGCCGCCCCTTCCGGGCGCCGGCCCGCAGCCGCTCGCCGATCTGGTCGAGCCACGCGCCGCTGCGCCGCAGCCGGGTCAGGTAGGCCTCGGCCGCCGCCGGGTCGACCAGGACCGTCCGGGCGGCCAGCGCCAGCAAGCACGCCGGCCCGGCGTACTGCATGGCGGTGACCGTGTACTCCGCCTGCGCCATATCGATGATCGCCAGCTCCTGGGCGGCCGCCTCCCTGGTGCAGTCCAGCGTGACGGCATCGGCCGGGGTGAGCGGCCCGGCCGCGATCTCGTCGGCCTCCCGGAGGAACTGCGCGACCTCGGCCCGCCAGGCCTGCGCGCCCTCCTCGCTCTCGTCCGGGACCAGATCGTCGTACCCGGGAATGCCGTACATCGTGGCCGCGAAGGGATTCTCCTCGAGCCAGCGCTGGTGGAAACGGTCGGCCAGGTCACGCGCCGGCGTCATGATCCTCCTCTAGCTTTCAAGCCCGGCCCCCAGGGCCCCCAGGGTATCGTGTTCCCCGCTCGCCATGCTCCCGGGCGATCGGCCGCGGTTGACATCATCGCCAGCCCACCTCCAATGATGAGGTGCCCGACCGTGACGCAGACGCCGACGTCATCGCGGGCGGCCGCGACCCTAGGCCGGGCGGCCTGGTCTGGCTGCTCGTCCTGGCCGAGGCCGTGGCGCTCGCCGTCTCGGTGGCGGTCGCGGTCCACTATCCGCGCCGAGGCCCGCGGCCTCCATCCCCGCGCGCCGTCCTGCGGCCAGCCTGACCACGCCGCCGTCGCTGCCCGATGTGGACACGGTGGTGCTCGCGCTGCCCGCCGACGGGACCGTGACCGGCACGGTGGTCATCACCGCCGCGGCCCTGCCCGGCGCCGGTCGGGTGACAGTTCACCGTGTCGGCCGTCATCGCCGGGGAGTCAGCCCGGCACGGTCTACGACCTGGATCGGGAACGACTGCTCGACCGCCGCCCCGCTCACCGACCACGTGTGGGCGACGGGCGTGGCCGGCGCGAACGGCACGGGCCGACCTGGTTGGCTACGCCTGGACCGGGGCGGTGGCCGACCGGTACTGGCTCGCCCTCGACCCCTCGCCGGTGAACCCGCCGCCGGGCCTGCACGGGCCGTTCGCCGAGGGGCGGGCGGCGCCGTTCCCGGCGGGCCAGGCGCCCTGCGCGCCGTCGTCCTACTCTACCTGCCCGAACCCGGGCCACTGCCCTGAGCCCTAACGCTCCCGCAGCCCTAACGCTCCCGCAGCCCTAACGCTCCCACGGTCCGGCGGCCGCAGCACCACGCCGCCGAGATAGCAGGCCAGCGCCAGGGCCCACAACCCGGCCATGATCATCGAGCTGAATGCGTGCCCGTAGTCCAGGAAGCTGGTCCCGTTGAACCCGGCTCCCACGATGGCCAGCGCGCCGAGCACCGACAGCACCAGCGCCAGGCGGCCGTCCTGCCGCCGGGCCAGCACGATGCTGGCCAGCGCCGCCACCGCCAGCGCCATCCCGAACGCGGCGTGCGCGGCGGCCCAGCCGGGCCCATCCGAGATCACCCAGGCCAGGCCGGATGCCGCGCCGGTGAAGTAGTCGCTGGCCCCGGCCCCGGGATGCCGCCCGGGCAGGACGACGTACACGTTCACCACCATGCCCAGCAGGTACTGGATCAGCAGGAGCACGCAGGCGGCCACGTTGACCGCGAGCAGTCGCCCGGCCCGGGCCCCGGCGCGCGGCTTCACCGCACCGCCGAGATCGGGCGAAACCGCTGGGTCATCATCTCCGGTCCACCGTCCGCACCGTAGCCAGCCCGGCCCCGCTGGCCCCACCGGGCGCGCGCTGACGACCGAATTCCTCATGCCACCGCAGCTCCGCCTCGAGTCGCAGCTCACCGCGACGGAACGCTGCCACGGCCAGCGGTGACAGTACCGCCTGCCCGGTCAGCCGCTCGCGCTCCGCGACCATCGCGTCCAGCTGCCCCTCGATCCGGCGGCGCCGCACCGCCAGCCGCTCGCTCAACTCCACGGGGTCCGTCCCGGCGGCGAACAGCAGCACGACCGAGATCGGGTCTGCCGACCCGAAGACGACCTCGAGGGCTGCGTCCCGCTGCACGACGAGCTCCAGGCGTCCCTCCGCGGTGATCTGGTACACAGTCCGGGCCGGGCGTCGGCCCACCTGCTCCTCCCGGATGGCCTCGATCAGCCTTTCCCCGGCGAGCTTGCGCAGCTCCGCGTACAGGGCACCGCCGGTGATCCCGCCCCACACCTCGGCGTTCGTCAGCTCGGCGGTCCGGCGGATCTGATGGCCATGCATCGGCCCGCGCTCGGCCAGCAGGCCGAGGATCATGAGCCGACTCAGATTCATTGCAGATTAGTCTGCCCAGACTAATCTGTACCGTCAAACCGACCAGTGCCGCGGCAGACCGTCAAGCCGACGAGTGCCGCGGCAGACCGGCAAGCCGACCAGTGCCGCGGCAGACCGGCAAGGCTATCCCCGGCTCGCGGCACGCTCGCCGCACCGTACCGCGAGTGGCCAGGCCCGCCAGCCCATCACCAACCACAACCTCTCACACCAACCACATTTATCGCACAGATAACCGATCCGACGTGATTTACGCGGAAGAAATGGCTTATACGGAAGAATTAGGCAACTATAGCTGCCCGGATCTTCCGCGAAAGCCGGATCTTCCGCGTAATTGGGGCGCTAGTGCCCCATGAGGGCTGCGGGACTGCGGCACCCGCGGGCGGCCCCTGGCAGGGCAGGACCAGCCTCACAGGGCGTAGATGCACCCGTCCCAGTACGCCTCGACCCGAGGACGGCGCTTGCCGCGCAGCCCGATCTCCAGCACGTCGGGCCGTCGGCCGCCCGGGATGCGGTACCAGACGTCCAGCCCGGCCGTGTGCGCCGGGCTGAACCCGGAGGGATCCCGCGGCGGTTCCGTGGCCGCGTACATGTAGGCCGGCGTCCCCAGGCAGCACACCCGTGGGTGAGCCGCCCAGACCCACACCTGCCCGCCACGCCCGCGGACGAACTCCTCTGCTTCAGGGCTCACATCGATCCGCACGGCATCCTCCAAACCCGCCTGTGTCCATTGTCGCCCGGCGTCTTACGGGAGGATGCTGCCCGAGCCGCCGAATTTGGCCGAGAGGTGATAGGTGGCGAACGCCAGCCCCAGGCCGGCGGCCAGGGCACCGCACAGCAGCAGCCAGCGCGTGGGCCGGGCCGCCAGCACGTGGCGGGCGTCGTCCACCCGCCCCGACAGCTTCCTGGGCAGCTTCGGGACGTACAAGGCCAGGTGGATGAGCGATGAAGAATGCCCAGGCAAAGAACGACAGGTGGTGCAGCCGGCCCCAGGACCCGTTGCCCGGGCTCTCGACGGCCAGCATGATCCCGGTGCCCAGGACGGCCACGGTGGTCAAGATGACGAACGGCCCCGTCACCCGCTGCAGCGGCGCCGGCGGACCCCTCCGCACGTAGGGCGCCGAGCCGGTGTAGTACCTGGTGAAACGCCAGAGCGTGGAGCCGATCTTCAGGCTGACCGGGCCCAGCAGCAGCATCCCGAGGAAGACGTGCAGCGTGAGCAGGTTGCCGATGTTCAGCAGTGTGAGGCACTCGGCGACGAACAGCACGAGCAGCACGGCTCCGGTCATCGCCGTCAGGCGCTCGTTGCCCGCCGGGTCGGCGCGGCGGGTCGGCTCCTCACGGATTTGCGTTTCCCGCGTGGTCACGGCCTCATGCTAGGCACGGCCCGCCCGCCGCCGACATGGGGATGACCCCCGTCTTTGGGTAGACCTAGGGACACCGCCGGACCCGGCCGGAAGCTACGCGAGGGAGTACCTATGGGCTTCTTTTCCTGGTTCAGTTCCTGCGGGACCGTGGGCGAGGACGAGCCGCCCACCCTGGTCCACACCAACTACGACGGACCCGGAGCTCACCGAGACCCAGCGGCGCGCCGCCGAGGACGTCGCCCGGGTGCAGCAGGACGACAAGTACTTCGGCGGGCACCGACCCGGACGAGGGCTAAGCAACCCGCCGGCGGCACGTCCAGCGCCGGATTGCGGTCGAAGAAACCGAACGGCTTCAGCCAGAACGACACCGCATCGACCGGCATCACCGGCCAGTCCTCCGGCCGGGTGATGTGGTGGATGCCGAACACGTACCACAGCACCACGTCGGTGTTCTCGATGGGCCGGTCCGCCGCGGTCCAGGCCGGCAGCCCCGTGTCGCGATCCGAAAGGTTCGGGAAATCGCCGCACGGCCAGCGCTCGTCCTCACGGTACGGCGTGACCCACAGCGTGTGCCCGATCACCTCGGCGCGCAAGAACGCGGGCGAGGAGGGGGGCAGCAGCGCCGGGAACGCCCCGGACGGCACGAGCTTGTACCCGGGTGACGTACCCAGTCCGTTCCGCACTATTGCCGTTGACCACCTTCCAGGCCCGCTGAGACGGCCCAGTCGTAGTCCTGCTTCCCCTCCGCCTCGGTCCGCAGCGCCGTCTCCCGCACCACCAGCCCCAGACCGTACGGATCGTCCTGCGAAACCCCGGAAGCCTCCGATGAGACCGCGTACACCGTGTTGTCCGGCCCGTCCACGTCCAGGTCGAGCCGCGCCACGATGAAGTGCTGGTGGAACGGCGCGTAGGTGCCCTGGTCGACCACCGTCCCATGCGAGCCGGAGCCGCCGGTGGCATGCGACGTCACCACGATCCCGGTGGCCCGGACCTCGCACTCGATGTTCCCGTCCTGGTAGAACCGCCAGTACACCAGGTACTCGTAGTTGGCCACGGTGACGTGGAAGGAGACCACCAGCCGCCGCTGGCGGCGCACCGCGGCGCCGGTCCGCTCGTCGACGTGCTTCCACAGCACGCCGCTGTCCTCCTCGTGCACGCATATCGCGTTGCGTATCACCCGGGGCTCCCCGGCCGAGTCGTGCACCACCGCGTCCAGGTAGGTGATCTCGCCCAGGCAGTCGCAGCCCAGGTCCAGCGACGTGGTCATGAAGCCCAGGCCCCACTCGCCGATGTCGAACGCGGTCCGCCGGTAGTGGTCGGGGCTGGCGTCCCGGTACGGCACGAACATCTCGGCGAACGACATCCGGTGCGCCACCGGCCGCAGCCGCCCGTCGTCGACGAACCCCACCTGGTGCAGCACCAGGCCCTCGCGATGGTTGAACCCCAGCCGCAGCTGCCAGTTCTGCCACGAAAGCAGCCGTCCGTCCAGCGTGAACCCGGCCCCAGAGGGCTGGCTGACCTCCAGCGGCGCCACCTCCCGCAGCGGCCGCCCGATCAGCGCGGGCAGGTACTCGCCGGTCACCTCCGGCTGCTCGCCGCGCATCAAAACTGTCCTCGATCTCCAGCAGCGTCATGCGGTTCAGGTCGACGACCGGGTGCAGCCCGGTCACGTGGTGCGCGTACGGGTTGCCGTCCGGGCTGCCCCGGTACCACACGTCCGACCAGCCGATCCGCAGGCCCCGGTACCGTTCGGGCACCAGCGCGGCGCCGTAGGCCCACATGTCGGTGAGCACCAGGGACATGTCGGTGATCCCGCGCCGGGCCAGCGCCTCGGCCAGCGCGGGATGGGCCCGGAGCATCTGGTCGCATTCGTGCCACTCGTCCACCGTCATGTTCGGCTGCTGGCCGGGCAGGTGCTCCCATCCCGTCACCGCGTCGCCGGCCAGGGACACCAGCGCCCGGTAGGCCTGCCCGTCCGAGCGGTCCCAGCACACCACGATCGCCTCGCGGCCCGCCGCACCGCCCGCCGCCAGCACGGCCTTGCCCGGCTCCTTGAGCTCGATCGACGCGAACCGCCAGCCTAGGCCCACCCCGCGGTCGCGCCGCAGGATCGCGGCCGCCTGCCGGATCTCCTCGGCGGTCAGCGGGTCGAGCGGGTGTGCCGGTGAGTCTGTCACGATCGTCCCTCCATTACCGCGGGCAAGCCCCATCCTGACGGATGACCGTGGGCGACGCCAACCACCAAAGCTTCCGCCCGCTCCCGAGATTTTTGCCGAACGGGCCGGGGTGCCTGCCCCCGGCCAGCTCAGCCCGTCCCGTGGCACTTCGCAGATCTACAATGGCGTTTACGTGCGAGCTTGACCGGGTTGATGTGCCGAGCGTGGGAGTGTCGGGTGGGGTGCGGGCGGTGCGGTGCGCTGTTGGAAGAGGGCGACCTCTTCTGCGGGGACTGCGGCGCTCCGGCGGGCGGCTGCCCGTCGTGCGGTGAGCCGCTGACTCCCGGGCAAGCGCTTCTGCCGTAGCCTGCGGTACGCCGCCTTTCCGATCCGCGCCCACGCGCCGTCCGCGGCCGCGCCAGCGCCGGCTTCCGCCGCCGGGCCCGGAGCCGGTCGCCGAGCGGCGGGTGTGCTCGGTGCTGTTCTGCGACGTCGTCGGGTTCACCCCGTTGTCCGAGGCCCGGGATCCCGAGGCGGTCCGCGAGCTGCTGTCGCGAGTACTTCGGGGTGGCGCGGACGGTGATCGGCCGGTACGGCGGGGTGGTGGAGAAGTTCATCGGGGACGCGGTGATGGCGGTCTGGGGCACCCCGGTGGCGACCGAGGGGGACGCGGAGCGGGCGGTGCGCGCCGCGCTGGACCTGGTGGCCGCGGTGGCCGAGCTGGGGGCCGAGGCGGGGCTGCCGGGCCTGGCGGCGCGGGCCGGGGTGGTGACCGGCGAGGTGGCGGTGAACCTGGGCGCGGTCGGCGAGGGGATGGTGGCCGGGGACGCGGTGAACACCGCGGCCCGGGTGCAGGCGGCCGCCGAGCCGGGTCGGTGCTGGTCGACGCGGCGACGCAGCGGCTGGCGGGCAGCGCGGTCGGGTTCGCCGACGCCGGGGAGCACCAGCTGAAGGGCAAGGCCGAGCCGCAGCGGCTGTGGCGGGCGACCCGGGTGCTGTCGGCGGTGGGCGGCGCGCCAGCGGGTCGACGGGCTGGAGGCGCCGCTGACCGGGCGGGACGCGGAGCTGCGCACGATCAAGGACCTGTTCCACGCCGCCGCCGACCGGCGGGTGCCGCGGCTGGTGCTGGTCTCCGGGCCGGCCGGGGTGGGCAAGTCCCGGCTGGGCTGGGAGTTCGAGAAGTACGCCGACGGCCTGGCGGCGGAGGTGTGGTGGCACCGGGGCCGGTGCCTGTCCTACGGGGAGGGCGTGGCGTTCTGGGCGCTGGCCGAGATCGTCCGGCAGCGGCTGGGCATCGCCGAGGAGGACCCGCCCGAGGTCGCCGCGGCCAAGCTGGCCGCCGGCCTGGACCGGTTCGTGCCCGATCCCGGCGAGCGGGCGTACGCCGGGCTGCGGCTGGGTCGGCTGCTCGGGCGTCGCTTCGCCGGGGACAGCGGGGGCGCGCTTGTCCCGGGAGGAGCTGTTCGCGGGCTGGCGGCTGTTCTTCGAGCGCCTCGCGGCCGAGAGCCCGGTGGTGCTGCTGGTGGAGGACGCCCAGTACGCCGACACGCGGCCTGCTGGACTTCCTGGATCATCTCATCGACTGGACCCGGGACCTGCCGGTGTACGTGCTGGTGTTCGCCCGCCCGGAGCTAGGCCAGGCCCGGCCGGGATTCGGCGCCGGCCGGAACCGGAGCACGCTGACCCTGGATCCGCTGGATCCGGCGTCGATGGACCGGCTGGTCGACGCGCTGGTGCCCGGCATGCCGGCCGCGGCGCGGTCGAAGATCACCAGCCAGGCGCAGGGCATCCCGCTGTTCGCGGTGGAGACGGTGCGCTCGCTGATCGACCGGGACATCGTCCAGCCGGTCGAGGGGGTATACCGGCTGACCGGCGATATCGGGGAGCTGGCCGTGCCGGACAGCCTGCACGCGCTGCTGGCCGCCCGGCTGGATGCCCTGGATCCCGGAGGTGCGGCGGCTGGTCGCCGACGCCGCGGTGCTGGGCACCACGTTCCCGGCCGAGGCGCTGATCGCGGTGTCCGGGCGGGACGAGCCGTCCGTGCGCGCCGCGCTGGCCGACCTGGTCCGCCGCGAGGTGCTCAGCGTGTCCGCCGACCCGCTGTCCCCGGAGCGGGGCAGCTACCGGTTCGCCCAGCAGATGCTGCGGCAGGTCGCCTACGACACCCTGTCCCGCCGCGACCGCAAGGCCCGCCACCTGACGGTGGCGGCGCACCTGCGCGCCGCGTTCGCCGGCGACGGCGAGGAGGTGGCCGACGTCATCGCCCGGCACTACCTGGACGCGCTGCACGCCCTCCCCGACGACCCCGACGCCGCCCAGATCCGCGGCCAGGCCGTCATCGCCCTGATCCGGGCCGCCGAACGCGCCGAGCGCACCGGCGCCCCCGCCCTGGCCGCCGCCAGCTATGCCACCGCCGCCGAGCTCAGCCGAGCCGCACGCCACAGACGACCGGCAACATCGCGGCCGGGATGCTGTGGGAACGCGCCGCGCAGGCCGCCATCACCAATGCTGACTAGGCCGCGGCCATCGAGTATGCGGAGCGCGCCCGCGATTATTACCTGCGGCGCGGTCAGGCCCGGGCCGCCGCCCGAGCCCAGGCCATCGCCGGGCGGGCGCTGCGCACCTGGGGCCGTCACGCCGAGGCACGCGAACAGCTCACCGCGGCCTTGGAGGTGCTGCGGGCAGATCCCGACACCGACACCGTTGATGCCCTGGAGCGAACTGGCGGCGCTGGAGGCGTTCGCCGGGCTCGCCCGACGCCGACCGGCTCACGCACCGAGGTGCTCATCCTCGGCCAGGCCCTCGGCGTCGGCGCCGGCCAGCTCGGCGGCCTGTTCGTCACCCGCGGGATCTACCTCAGCGCCGCCGAGCGGCGCACCGAGGCGATCGCCTACTTCCACCAAGCCGCGCGGCTCGCCACCCAGGCCGGCGACAACGTCCGGCGTGGGTCGCGCGCTGATCAACCTGTCCGACGCTCTGGCGGTCACCGACCCCGCCGCCGCCGCGGAGGCCGCTCGCACCGCCGCCGGGCACCTGCGCCGAGCCGGCGACCGGCGATCATCCTGGCCGTGGCGATCAGGAACCTGGCCCAGGCGCTGGTGATGCTCGGCGACTGGGACGCCGCCGAGGCCGAGCTCACCCAGGCGGTGGACCCCGACGGGCTGGCGGACGTCGAGCACCTCGCCTGCTACCGGGGCTGGCTGGCGGCGCTGCGTGGCGACGCCGGGACCGCCAGGCCATGCTGGGGCGCTGCGAGACCTGCGGGCCAGCGAAGATCCGCAGGACAAGGCCACTGATCAGCACCGCGGAAGCCTTTGCCGCCGCTGCCCAAGGCCAGCCACGGGACGCGATACGCCACGCCCGGGAGAGCGCTCGCCCAGGCCGACGCCCTGGGGATGAGCCACGAGTCCCTGCGCTGGGCGTGGCCGCTGGCCGTCCGCGCCGCCCATGAGCTGGGTGACGCCGCCACCACCCGCGAACTGCTCACCCTGCTCGACAACTACCAGCCGGGGCACCTGCGCCCCCATGCTGCAGGCCGAACGCGACCTGGCCCGCGCCCGGCTGGCCGCCGACGACGGTGACGAGGCCGCCGCGGCCTCCTTCGCCGCCGCGATCACCGGCCTGCGCGAGCAATCCACTCCCTACCATCTCGCCCACGGCCTGCTCGACCAGGCTGAGTTCCTCCTGGCCAGCGGTGACGCCGAGGCCGCCGCGGCGGCCATCGGCGAGGCCCGCGACCTCGCCGGCCGCCTGCGCTGCCAGCCCCTCCTGGACCGGGCCTTGGCCCTGACCTCACAGGACTCCCCTCACATCACCAGTTGACCCTTGCTATCGCCCGTCCCGAGGCTCTACGGTGCGCCCATGCACAGTGTGGATCCGACCACGGAGTCGATGATCAGGTCGGTGCTCGCCTACGCGGAGAACCGGCTGCGGCTGAATCCGGTCCCGCTGGACCAGGGCTCGCGCGATCCCGGTGAGCTGGAGGCGGCGCTCAAGGGACTGCTCGGCCGCCAGCCGCACAACCCCGATCAGGTGCTCGGGGTGTACACCTCGGTCGTCGCGCCGGCCGTCATCTCGGCGGACAGCCCGCGCTTCCTCGGGTTCATCCCGGCCGCGCCAACCAAGGCCTCGTTGCTGTTCGACATGCTGATCTCGTGCGCGTCGATCCAGGGCATCTCCTGGCTGGAGGCGGCCGGGGCCATCCACGCCGAGAACCAGGTGCTGCGGCTGATCGCCGACCGGGCCGGGCTGCCCGAGGGGGCGGGCGGCTGCTTCGTCTCCGGCGGTTCGGCCGGGAACCTGTCCGCGCTGGTCGTGGCCCGCGAGGTGGCCAAGCGTAAGGCGGCCCTAGGCCGCCGCTGGCGGGTGGCGGTCAGCGAGGACGCTCACTCCTCGATCGTCAACGCGCTGCGCATCTGCGAGATGGACCCGCTGATCGTGCGGGCCGAGGATCACCGGCTGACGGGCGCGGGCCTGCGCGCGGCCATCGCGGCGGACGGGGACCCTCGGTCGCTGGCCGCGGTCGTGGCCACTTCCGGCACCACGAACGCGGGCATCGTCGACGACCTGGCCGGCGTGGCCGAGGTCGCGCGCGAGCATGGCCTGTGGTTCCACGTGGACGGCGCCTACGGCGGCGCGGGCCTGTTCGCGCCGAGTGTCCGGGCCCGGTACGACGGGATCGAGCACGCCGACTCGTTCATCGTGGACCCGCACAAGTGGCTGTTCGCCCCGTTCGACTGCGCCGCGCTGCTGTACCGGAACCCGTCGGTGGCCCGCTCGGTGCACAAGCAGGACGCGTCCTACCTGGACGTCATCCACGACACGCCGGGGGAGTGGAACCCGACCGACTACGCCTACCACCTGACCCGGCGGGCCCGGGGCCTGCCGCTGTGGTTCTCGCTGGCCGTGTACGGGGTCGATGCCTACACCGAGGCCATCGAGGCGTCGATCGCGCTGGCCCGCGAGACCGCGGCCGAGATCCGGGCCCGGGATCACCTGGAGCTGATCCGCGAGCCCGAACTCGGGGTGGTGCTGTTCCGCCGCCGCGGCTGGGACTCCGCCGCGTACAACCGCTGGGCCGACCGGCTGCTCACCGACCAGGTTGCCTTCATCCCGCCCTCAGCCTGGGAGGGCGAGACCGTAGCCCGGTTCGCGTTCCTGCACCCGCACACCTCGATCGACCTGGTCCGGCAGATCCTCGACCGGATGGCCTGAGCCGGCTTCAAACCGCGAGATCGGCCTGTCAGCTGAACAGCCGTCGCAGCAGCTCGTCGATGGCATCGGTGCCGGCCTGCATCGCGGCCTCCTTGTCATCCGACCGGGCGACGAGCAGGGCGAGCTCGCAGCCCAGCGACCAACCCGACCTCGGCTGATACTAGTTCGTTTCGATAGCCTGGGCGGGGTTCCCGCCTGCTTCGATTATATGTTTTAATGGTGGTACAAGATTTCGAAGCTGACGAGAATCTCGGTCGGTACCGGCCTGGTCCTGGATGACCGCCGGGAGCCTCGCCAGGCGATCGGTCCGATCAGGGAGACGACATGCTCGCCGCCACCGCAGGTGCCAGCCAACCCGTCCTCGCCGCCTTGCTGGGACTCGGGGCCGCGGGACTCGCCGGGGCGGTAGTGGCCATGGCCTGGAGCGTACACGCGCGCCAGATCCGGCTCGCCGAGCTGCTGGCCCGCCGCCAGTTCATCCTGACCAGGGAACCGGCCCCGCCTGAGCAGGCCGTCAACGGCCACGCCGGCCCGGCGACCCCGGCGACCCCGGCGAGTCCCGAGGCGGCCCCCGTCCAGGAGACCCTGGAGGCAGTGGGGCCCCGTAAGGCCCGGGACGCCCAGGCCGGGCAGAAGACTCAGGGGGCCCCAGGAGGCCACGCCGGCAACGGCGGCCACGGGGCCCGGGGAGCGGCGGCCGCCCGGCCCGCCAAGCTGGTCATTGACGGCCCGCAGACCGTGGTGGTCGGCGAGCAGGTCCGCTACCGCGTCTGGCCGTCCGCCGTCGGGACCGCGGTCACCTGGGCCGCGGGCGGCGGCTCGGTATCGCAGGCCCCCGACCCGGCCCATCCCGACGAACTGCTCCTCATCGCCGACCGGCCCGGCAGCCTGATGCTCCACGTCCGGGTGCGCGAGGGCCTCACCGAGCGCCGCGAGACGAAGGCCGTCACCGCCGTGCCCGACGTGACCCCGGCCGCCTCGCCCTTCCCGCTGCGCCTGTTCCTGCACGGCTGGGGCCTGGTCGTCGTCGCCATCCTGGTCGTCGGCTTCGCCGGCGCCCTCGACGCCCTGGGCAACCTCACCTCCGGTGACTTCATCGCGCTGGTCGTTCCGCTCACCGCGCTGCTCGGCGTGCTGGCCGCCGTCCGCGGCGCCAGTGACCCGGCCCTGAACCGGGACCCCGTAAGGCCTGAGGTCCGCGTGGCCGGCAGGCACACGGAGGCTGCGGACGGTAGCTTTCCTGAGTGACCCGTGCGCGCATCTCGCTGCCTGATCAGACCGTCATCTTCGATTACGGGGAGGTCATCTCGCTTACGCCGTCAGCCGCCGACCGGGAGGTGATCGCCGGCCTAGCCGGCGTCGGCCGCGACAGCGAGCCCTTCTGGCGGGCCTACTTCGCCCACCGGGACGGCCTGGACCAAGGCAGCGCAGGTGTCGCGGCGTACTGGCAGGCGATCGCCGGCGACATCGGCGCCAGCTGGGACGACGCGCGGGTGCACGAACTGTGGGCCGCGGACTTCCGCAGCTGGCTGTCCATCAATCCGGCCATCATCGAGGTGCTCGCCGACCTCAAGGCCGGCGGCACCCGGCTGGCGCTGCTGTCCAACGCGGGCCCGGACTTCGGCAGCTATTTCCGGCACGGCCCGCTTGGCGACTTCTTCGCGGCGTGCTACGTCAGCGGTGAGCTCAACTTGCTCAAGCCGCACCCCGAGATCTACCGGCACGTGCTGGACGACCTGGGCCTCAGCGCGGCCGACGCCGTGTTCATCGACAACCGCGAGGCGAACGTCCGCGGCGCCGAGGCGCTCGGCATCACCGGCTACCTGTTCACCGAGGTGACCGCGCTGCGCGCCTTCCTCCTGGGCCAGGCCGGTAGGTTTGGGGGAGAATCGGGGTAAATCCCTGGGCGCGGTTCAAACCGGGAGGTATCAGGCTGCGCCTTCCACCGGAGGGTGATACCCATGGCCATAGCCACTCCGCTGTCGGTTTCCGGGCGCTGGATCACCGACGCCAACGGCAACCGGGTGAAGCTCGCCGGGGTCAACTGGGCCGGGTCGCACCAGGACGCGATGACGCCCGGCGGCCTGGATTACCGGCATCGCGACGAGATCGCCGGCCAGATCGCGGCCTGGGGATTCAACAGCGTGCGATTCCCGTTCGCGCTGCAGACGGTGACCTGGGGGTCCCCGGTGGCCCCCGCCGGTGTCGCCGCCAACCCGGATCTGGTCGGCTTTACCCCGTGGCAGGTGTACACCGCCTGCGTGCAGGCGCTGACCGATGCGGGCCTGATGGTGATCCCGAACTGCCATCTGCTGTTCGAGGGCTGGTGCTGTTCGGAGCAGGACGGGAACGGTCTGTGGTGGAACGGGAACTGGCCCGCTTCCAGGTTCAGCAGCGACTGGCTGACGGTGGCGGGCGCGTTCGCCGGTAACCCGCTGGTGATCGGCTATGACCTGAAGAACGAGCCCAGGAAGGCCACCATCGGCGGGACCGTCTACACCCCGTCGTGGGGCGACGGGAATCCGGACACCGACTTCTGCCAGCTCTACGCCAGCACCGCGACGGCCATCCAGGCTGTGGACGCCAATGCGCTGTTCTTCTGCGAGGGACTGTCCTATGCCGCGGACCTGACCGGCACCAGAACCAAGTTGGTCACTCCGGCCAAGGGCAACTGCGTGGTGTACTCGATGCACGACTACGCGTGGTTTCACTCGGCCGGGCAGTCGCAGGCCAACTACATCACGGCGATGGGCAACGTCGGCGGTTTCCTCCTGACCGACGGGACGGCCCCGGTGTGGATCGGGGAGTTCGGCACCGGCAACGACAGCCTGGCCGCAGTCGGTGCCTCCGCGGTGATCGGGGCCTCCAGCCCGTCAGACGGGAACCTCGGGGCATGGTTCAGCAACTTCCTGGCGTGGGCCGGGCAAACCGACGTGGACTGGTGCTGGTGGCTGCTGGACGGGACCATGTGCAAGGGCACCACCCCGCAGACCAACCAGCTGCAGTTCGCGCTCGGCGACCGCGCCAGCTACGGGCTGTTCGCCCAGGACTGGACCGGGGCGTCGAACCCGGCGCTGCTGAAGGCCCTGCAGGCCATCCAGCCCCCGGCGACCGGACCGGGTGTATAGCCACCTATTTATTGACCGAACGTTCGGTAAAGAGTAGCCTGCCACCAGGAGAGACGGGAGGCTCCGTGTACGGCAACTACGACCCCGGCATCACGAGCGGCACCGAGAAACAGGCCGCATCCCAGGAGGCCGAGCAGCACTTCGATTATCTCATCGCCGCCGACCAGCGCATCGAGCCCCGCGACTGGATGCCGGAGGCGTACCGCAAGACGCTCATCAGGCAGATCGCCCAGCACGCTCACTCCGAGATCATCGGCATGCAGCCCGAGGGCAACTGGATCACCAGGGCGCCCAGCCTCCGCCGCAAGGCCATCCTGATCGCCAAGGTCCAGGACGAGGCGGGTCACGGCCTGTACCTCTACTCGGCGGCCGAGACGCTCGGCATCGACCGCGACGAGCTCGTCGACCTGCTCCTGGCCGGCCGGCAGAAGTACTCGAGCATCTTCAACTACCCGACCCTCAACTGGGCCGACGTGGGTGCGATCGGCTGGCTCGTGGACGGTGCGGCCATCATGAACCAGGTGCCGCTGTGCCGCTGCTCCTACGGTCCGTATGCCCGCGCCATGGTGCGTATCTGCAAGGAAGAATCGTTCCACCAGCGCCAGGGATTCGAGATCCTGCACACCCTCTCGCACGGGACGCGGGCGCAGAAGGAGATGGCCCAGGACGCGGTGAACCGGTACTGGTGGCCGGCGCTGATGATGTTCGGTCCTCCGGACGATGCGTCCTCGCACTCGGCCGAGTCGATCGCCTGGGGCATCAAGCGGTTCAGCAACGATGAGCTGCGGCAGCGTTTTGTCGACATGAGCGTCCCCCAGGCCGAGGTGCTCGGGCTTGACCTCCCCGATAATGACCTGCGCTGGAACGCCGACACCGGTCACTACGACTTCGGTCCGATCGACTGGGACGAGTTCGCTCGCGTCATCCGCGGCGACGGACCCTGCAACGCCGAGCGCATGCGCCGCCGTCGCCAGACCCACGAGGACGGCGCCTGGGTCCGGGAGGCGGCCCAGGCCTACGCGGACAAGCACGCTCCGCGTGAGTACGCCCAGGCGCGCGCGTCATGAGCCAGCCAGCCAAGAACAGCACCCGGGGCTGGCCGTTGTGGGAGGTGTTCGTCCGGTCCCGGCGCGGCCTGTCTCATCAGCACGTCGGCAGCCTGCACGCACCAGATGCCGCCATGGCCCTGCGTAACGCGCGCGACGTCTACACCCGTCGCGGCGAGGGCGTGTCCATCTGGGTGGTGCCGTCGTCCGCGATCGTCGCCAACAGCCCCGACGAGAAGGACCCGTTCTTCGACCCGGCGGTCGACAAGGTCTACCGCCACCCCACCTTCTACGATGTTCCCGAGGGGGCAAAGCACCTGTGACCGGTGTCAGCACGCTCCCGCCGCTGGCCGCCTACGCGCTGGCGCTCGGGGACGACGCGCTCATCCTGGCGCAGCGGCTCGGCGAGTGGGTGTCCTACGCGCCGCAGATGGAGGAGGACATCGCGCTGGCCAACATCGGGCTCGACCTGCTCGGCCAGGCGCGGATCTTGCTCTCCTACGCGGGCGCGGTCGAGGGCGGCGGCCGGGACGAGGATGACCTGGCCTACCTGCGCGACGACCGCGAGTTCCGCAACGTCCAGCTGGTCGAGATCCCCAACGGCGACTTCGCCGTCACGATGGCGCGCCAGCTGATCTTCTCCGCCTACCAGTACGAGCTCTACACCGCCCTGCTCGCCAGTGCCGACCCGACCCTGGCCGGGCTGGCCGGCAAGGCGGTCAAGGAAGTCGACTACCACCGCGACCACGCCACCCAGTGGGTGCTGCGGCTGGGTGACGGCACGGAGCTGTCCCGGGCGCGCATGCAGGCCGGACTCGACCAGGTCTGGCCCTACGCCGACGAGCTGTTCGATCCCGCCGGCGCGACCGGCCTGCTGCCGGGCGTCGCGGCGGACCCGGCCGCGCTCCGGCCGGCCTGGGAACGCCACGTGGGCACGGTGCTGGACGAGGCGACGCTGCGGCGGCCAGAGCCGCGCTGGCGCTCCCGCGGCGGCCGGGACGGGCTGCACACCGAGCACCTCGGGCATCTGCTGGCCGAGATGCAGCACCTGCATCGCTCGCATCCGGGGGCGTCGTGGTGACTGCGCAGGACGCCGAAAACCGTGCCGCACTGCTGGCGGCCGCCCAGGCCGTGCCCGACCCGGAGATACCCGTGCTGACGCTCGGCGACCTCGGGGTAATCCGCGACGTGCGGGTGGTCGGCGACGGCGCCGTGGAGGTCGACATCACCCCGACCTATACGGGCTGCCCCGCGACGGCGGTCATCGCGTCCGACGTTCGGGCCGCGCTCCGCGGGGCCGGCGCGGACCAGGTCCGGGTCCAGATCGTGCTGTCCCCGCCGTGGACGACCGACTGGATGAGCGAGGCGGGCCGGAGCAAACTGCGGGACTTCGGGATCGCGCCGCCTGGACCCGCCGCGCACGCTGCCGGAGGCCCGGTAGGGCTGGCGTTCTCGGTCCGCTGCCCGCACTGCGGCTCGATCGAGACCCGGGAGATCAGCCGCTTCGGCTCCACTCCGTGCAAGTCGCTGTGGACCTGCCGCTCCTGCGCGGAGCCGTTCGACTCCTTCAAGGCAATCTGATGCCCGGCGCGCGCCGGCACTCGGTGTTCCACCCGCTCCGCGTGGCCTGCGTCGAGCGGCTCACCGACGACGCGGTGGCCATCACCTTCGACGTCCCGCCGGAACTGCGCGAGGAGTTCCGCTTCCAGGCCGGCCAGCACGTGTCGATCCGCTCTCCCGTGGTGGGCGACGACGTGCGGCGCAACTATTCCATCTGCGCCCCGGCCACCTCGGGGCGGCTGCGCATCGGCGTCAAGCGCATCCCCGCCGGCGTCTTCTCCAGCTACGCCGCCGAACGTCTCCGCCCCGGCGACGTCCTGGACATCATGACGCCGACCGGCAGCTTCTCCACCGCCCTGCACCCCGGCCAGCGCAAGCGGTACGGCGCCATCGCGGCCGGCTCGGGCATCACGCCGGTGCTGTCGATCCTCAGCACCGCCCTGGAGGTCGAGCCCGGCAGCAGCGCCGTCCTGGTCTACGTCAACCGCACCACCCTCAACATCATGTTCCTGGAGGACCTCGAAGACCTCAAGAACCGCTACCCGGATCGGTTCCAGCTGATCCACGTGCTCGACGAGGAGCCCGTGGACGTCGAGATCCTCTCCGGCCGGCTCGACGCCGACCGGCTCGGGCGCATCCTGGACCGCCTGGTCCTTCCGGACGACGTCGACGAGTGGTTCCTGTGCGGCCCGCTGCCGATGACCGACGTCGCCCGTGAGGTCCTGCTCGCCTACGGCGCCGACGACGAGCACATCCACCGCGAGCTGTTCTTCGTGGGCCCGCCGCCCGCCGCCCGCCGCGCCCCGGCCCTGGAAGAACCGGCCACGGGCGCGTCGGTCACGATCCTGCTCGACGGGCGCTCGCAGACCTTCGTCCTGCCCGAAGACGGCGTCTCGATCCTGGACGCGACCCTGCGGTACCGCGCCGATGCCCCCTTCGCCTGCAAGAACGGCGTCTGCGGCACCTGCCGGGCCAAGGTCGTCGAGGGCAAGGTCCGGATGGATGCCAACTACGCCCTCGAACCCGCCGACGCCGCCGCCGGGTACGTCCTGGCCTGCCAGTCGCACCCGGCGGCCGAGCGCGTCGTCCTCGACTTCGACCAGTGACGGTGCCCGATGCCTCCCGACCGCAAACCGCCCGTCCCGCCGTTCCACGTCCGGCAGCTGACCATTGAGGACGGCCTGACCCTGGCCGCCTCGCCGCAGCCAGGTGCCTGGCAGGTCTACGACGCCCTCGAGCCGTTCCCGCCGGACGAGGGCTACTGGGCCGTCGCCGACGGCCACGACGCGCTGCTTGGCTTCTGCTGCCTGGGTGAGCCCGCCCGGGCGCCGGGGGAGACCGGGCATCCCGCCCTCCTGGACATCGCCATCGGCATCCGGTCCGACCTGTCCGGCCTGGGCTGGGGCGCGGAACTGGGCCGCGCCGCCGTCGCCTACGCCCGGTCGGTCGCGCTCGACCGCCGGCTGCGCACCACCGTCCCGGAATGGAACGCCGTCGGCCTCCACGTCGCCGAGCAGTCCGGCTTCGTCCGCTCCGGCACCCTCGCACTCGGCGGCCGCCGGTACATCATCCTCGAGCAGCCGGCGACCTGACATCAACCGGTGGGTGGAGAGCCCAGATCCACCCGGGAGCCGGTGACAGCGACCGGCACCGGGCATGCGGTGATCGATGTCCGCCCCGCAGCTGCGGTTGGAGAAGTAGCATGGACCCGCTCAAGCTCGCCATCGGTTGTGCCTCATCCCGCTCCTGCTGTAGGACCCGATCCCAGCACCTCTAGATTCGTGTCGCACACCCGGAGCCGCGTGTCGTTTCGAGGAAATGTCGGCATGACGTGTTAGTGTCAAACACAGGATCGAAAGACCTATTTGACCTAACGGGCCGTCCCGCCAGCATCCCGGGGAGGTGAAGACCCAGATGGCTACCCCCGTCCCGGCCAGCACCGCCGAGGCGATGGACATGGTCCTGGCCGGGCTGAGCTACCTGGCCGCCGCCGACCCGACCGCGCTGGCCGCCCAGGCGCAGGCTGAGTGCCTGCAGACGCTGGAGCAGGCCGGCGCGATCGCCACCGCGGCCCGGGCCCGGATCCTGGCCGCGTTCACCGCCGGGCACGGCTACGCCGCCGACGCGGACTACAGCCCCGCTTCCTGGCTGATCCACCGCACCCGGATCACCAAGGGCGCGGCCCGCGCTCACCTGGGCTGGGCCCGCCGCGCCGCCGCCCACCCCCAGGTCATCGTGGCGCTGGCCGAGGGAACGGTGCTGTCCGAGTCGATGGCCGGGCTGATCTGCGGGTGGACCGGCAAGCTGCCGGAGTCCTGCCGGGACGCCGCCGACGGCATCCTGGTCGCCGCCGCGCGGGCCGGGGCCCGCAAGGAGGACCTGGCCGCCCTGGCCGCCGAGATCTACGCCCGGTCCCTCCCGGACTCCGAGGATGACCCGGAGCCGGACTTTGAGGACCGTAAGGTCCGGGTCGAGACCACGTTCGCCGGCGCCGGGGTGATTTCGGGGGATCTCACCCCGGAGTGCGCGGCGGTGGTGACCGCGGTGCTGGAGGCGCTGTCGGCCCCCAGGGGCGCGGAGGACACCCGGTCCAGGGACCAGCGGTACCATGACGCGCTGCAGGACGCGATGGGCCGCCTGGTGGCCTCCGGTCTGCTGCCGGAGCGGGCCGGGCAGCCGGTGAAGGTGTGGGCGCATGTGTCGCTGGCTGAGTTGCGGGCCCTGGACGACGGGTCGGTGCTGGCGCAGGAGTGGATCGGGGAGATGGCCGTGCGGTGGGCGGCCCGCCGCGCGGCGGCCTCCCAGTCCGGCGGCGACGGTGCCGCGTGGCTGGACGGCAAGCCCGCCCGCGCGGTGTCCTGCGACGCCAGCATCATCCCGGTGGTGACCGGCGGGATCGACCCCGGCGTCCTGGATGACCTGGTGGGCTTGTGCCTGACCTACGCCGGCCACGGCCCGCACTGCGCCGCCGGGCCGGCCGGGGACCGGCCCGGGCCGGCACGGCCGAGACCGCAGACCCGCCTGGTCCGGCTGACCAGGCCGAAGGCCCGGACCCAGCTGACCGGGCAAGCCAGCCCGAGGCTCCGTCCGACGACTCAGGCCAGCCCGGGGACCCGCCCGGCTCCCGCCCGCCCGGCCCGCCGCCGCCCACACCCGGCCCGCCGCCGCCCACACCCGGCCCGCAGCCGCCCACCGCGGAGGGCCAGGAGATGCTCCGGCACGCGATCATCGGCCGGGCCGTCGACCTTCTGTCCGGCCCGGGCGGGCTGGCCTCCTTCTTGCGGACCGGGCTGCTGGGGGCCCGGCTGGCCGGGCCGTCGCTGCCGCTGGACGTCGGGCACAGCGACCAGATCCCGGCCGCGATCCGCCGCGCGGTCATCCTGCGCGATCAGCACTGCCGCTGGGCCGGCGGCTGCGACCAGCCCGCCGCCGCCTGCGAAGTCCACCACGTCACCCACCTGGCCGACGGCGGCACCACCAGCGTGGACGGCTGCGCCCTGTACTGCTTCTTCCACCACCACGTCGCGATCCACCAATGGGGCTGGACCGTCACCCTGCACCCCGACGGCACCACCACCGCCCGCAGCCCCGACGGCACCAAAACCCTGCACAGCCACGGACCCCCCACCGCCCGCGCCGGGTGACCCCCGGTCCATGGCGGTGTCGAACCGCTAAGCCAGCACGGAACCGCCCGGCCGTGCATCACCGCGAGCGCCCCGAAGGCGGTCAGAGCTTGAGCCGGAGCCGGTCGGACGTCACTGCCAGGTCGCTGCACCGACGGGCCGCGGATCGCGCCGTCATCGTCTTCGACTAGCAGGAGCCACAGAAATACTGGAACTTGCTGGAACTGACTGGAGGATGCTACAGTCTCGCCGTGAGCGAGTCCGTCGAGTCCCTGGAGCGCCGCATTGGCCAGCTGCGCACCGCGGTGCGCGAGGCCGTCCTGGCCGGTGACCGGGAGCATGCTAGCGCACTGCGCCGTGACCTGCGCCAAGCCGAACAGCACTGGGAAGACGCACTGGCCGATGCGCAGAACACCAGCGCGGGGGCCTCCCGGGCCGACCGGCCTGAGCCGCACCACGCAACCCGCGCCGCCGGGCCGCTTCTGCCGCTGCGCGAGCAGGTGCACGAGGCCCTGAGCCTGCTCACCGTCCCGGCCGCACCACGACTCATCGCCACGGTGCACGAGGCTTTCTTCGCGAGCACCTTCCCTACCGCCCGGCTCACCAGCCTCAAACGCGACGAGGAACGCTCGTTCCGGACCGCCCCGTTCGCCCGGCCCTACTACCTCTGCGCCGCGCTGACCGCCGACCTGCTCGCCCCGGCACGTGGCCTGCTTGCCATATCTACCTGGCCGATGGAACACCGTGTCATCGGATCGCTCTCTCCGCGCGTCGACTTCCTGACGGGTGCCGTCCGGGTCGCCGAAGCCATCGATCGGCTCCCGGCCCCGGTACCCGCCGCGCGGCGGTTGCTGTGGCGGTTCGCCGCTAGTATCCCCGCCGCCGCGGAAAGCGCCTCACAAGTGCAACCGCACCAGGTCAAGCGGGCGGCCCTGGCGGAGCTCGAGGTCCACCAGGCTGCCGATCGGCAAGTACGCCAGGCTGCGGCGGCACGAGCCCGCGAGCAGCTCGACGAGGCGCAGCAGCTTTTCGGTGCTCGCATGGGCCTCGCGGGCCAGGTACGGCAGAGGAGGGGACGTTGAACGGCACCGAGGCCCGGCTGGCCCGCCTGCGCGGCCGGGCCCTGCCGCGCAGCCACAACGCCCGCACGATCGCGGCGCTAGCCAGCAATCCCGGCTGCGCCCGCAGGGCGGTAATGGACGCGGCCGGCGTGGACAAGCAGCAGGTCGCGACCTACGCGGGACTCCCGGTGCCGTTCGGCCAGTCCAGGTTCGCGCTGGCCCGGGGAAACGCGTTCGAGGCCCAGGTGAAGTCCGACGGGGGAGCGCAGCTGCTCACGCTGCTCCGCGAGCACCTGAACCTGCCCATCCCCGAGGCGCACTACGACGATCTCGGTGAGGTCGGCGGCAATACCAGCCTGGACCTGCGGCACGCCAGGACCCGGACCCTGCTGGCGAGAGCAGCCACCGCCGACGCAGCCAGCGGCACGATGTTCGACCACCCGCTGCTGCGCCTTGATGTAGGCGGCCGTCACGCCTTCCTCGAACCGGACCTGATCGCGTTCCAGCTGCACGGCAGGTTCCATGTCGTCGAGATCAAGTCGTTCGCGGTCATCGACGGGCAGGCGGACAGCGGCAAGGTGGCGGCCGCGGCGATCCAGTCCGCGGTCTATGTCCTCGCCCTCCGCGACGCCCTCTCCGAGCTCGAGTTCCCGCCACAGGCCGTCGCCGACGAGGCCATCCTGGTCTGCCCGGAGAACTTCTCCAACCGGCCGGTCGCCACCTCGCTTGACGTGCGCAAGCAGCTCACCGTCCTGCGCCGCCAGCTCGCCCGCATGGACCGCATCGACGACCTTCTCGACCTGCTCCCGCCGGGCCTGACCTTCGATCTGGACCCTGACGGCAACGGCGTCCCCCAGCGCAGGCCGGCCGACATCGCGGACGCGATCCGGCAGGTGCAGGCCAGGTACGCGCCGGAATGCCTGAACACCTGCGAGATGTGCTTCTTCTGCCGGGACGAGGCCAGGGGCTGCACCGCGGCCCTCGGCCGTGACGCTCTCGACGACCTCGGCGGCGTCGAGCACGTCGAGACGGTCCTGCGCCTGGCCCGGGCGGACACGGCGCCCCCGGCACCGGAGGGAGACCCTCTGGATTCCGGCGGCCCCGCCGCCGCGTCCGGCCTGGCCGAGGCGGCCGAGCTCCTGCGCCAGGCCGCGCGGCTGCGCGCGGACATTCTCGGCGAGCGCGCGGACCTCCTGGGGGAGGCGGTATGACCACGTTAACGTCGTTGGCCCGCGCCCTGGCGGCCGACCGCGGGATCGCGCAGCCCGCCTGCACCGTCCGCCACGCGCACATCAGCCCGCGTCCGCTGGTCTTCATCCCACTGGCCCTGGCCGGCGAAGCCAACGCCCCCCTGGCCGCGATGGTCGGCGACAACCCCCGCGCGCCAAAACTGCTCGTTGTCCCCGAGCCCCGCGACCGGGATCAGCGTTTCGTCTTCGCCACCGAACTCGCGGCCGCGATCCTTCCCTACATAAGCAGCTACCTCGCCGCCGAGGAGCCCGTCGGCGGCCGCGAGCCCGGCACCCGCTACGCCGACGCGCCGCAGCTCCTGGTGCCCAACCCGGCCGGGATCGCCTTCACCCGCCTGCTCGGCCGGTCCACTCGCTTCCGCCGGACCGAAGGGCCGTACGCGGTGGCCGAATCTGTCCCCGTCCTCGGCCGCTGGCTGACCTTTTTTACCGATCGCGCCGAGCATCCCGCCTCGTCGCTCATGCTGGCCGCGACCGACGCGCTGGCGGCGCACTGGGCCACCGGGCAGAGCCCGGTAGAGGATCTCAACCTGGGCGCGCTGCTCGGCTGGATCGATCCGCCGTCCGGCATGTCCGGCCCGCAGGCGGCCGCCGCGGCCGAGGACCCGCTGCGCTGCCCGCCGGCCTCGCGACCGACCCCACGTTTGACAACGAGGTCCTCGAGCAGCGGATCATCGCGATCCGGACCGCGAGGTTCACCGGCGACGGGCGGGCGTACGACCGCGCGAAGGCCGCGCTCACCGACGCGCTCGCCACTCAGCTCCGGCCCACCTGGAGGCTGATGTGGCGAGCGGTGGATCTGCTCCGCGGGCTCCCCGAAGGCGGTCACGTCCGGGCCCGCTGGGACGCCGACAAGGCCGCCTTCACCTGGCACGCGCGGCACCTCAGGGACGGCGGGCCGCCGCAGCCCCGCCGTGACGGGGCGGTCTCCGCGGCCCGCCGCCTGGCTCACCTGGAGCGCGTCCAGGAGATGGTGGCCGCGCAGCGAGCGTTCGACGACCCACTGGTCATGGCCGAGCACCGGATGACCGGCGAGGCGTTCGCCGGCCTGGTCACCGCGGCCGAGCCGGACCGCGTGGACGCCAGCGGCCGAAGGCGCGTGCTGCGGCCCCGCATCACTGTCGAGACCGCCGACGAGGTGCTCGTCGGCGAAGGCAGCACGCTCACCTCGCCCGGCCGCCCGAGCCAGAAGGCCCGTGTCATCGCCGTGGCCGCGGCCGGCACCCGGACCCGGATCGTCTTGGAGCTCCAGGGCGGCATGGGCCGCTCGCTCACGCCGGAACCCGGCAGCGTGCCTGCGGTCGGCGAGCCCGTGTGCTACGCCGCCTTCACCGACGCCCACCAGCCGTCCCCGGCCTTCCCCGAGCCCGAGGACACCCCGTGGACGCACGGCGGCCCCCCGCCGCCCTACGTCCCGTCCGAGGAAGACAACCGGGAGGTCTGGTCATGACCGGCGCCGCCGAACTCGCCGAGCAGGCCAGCACGCGGATCCTCGCCGACCTGGGCCGCGGCCACCGCGGCGTGGTGGTCGACTCCCCGCCCGGCGCAGGAAAGTCGGCGCTGGTCGTCCGCGCGGCCGCTGGACTCGCCGACGCCGCCGAGAACGTCATGGTCGTCGCGCAGACCAACGAGCAGGTCGATGACCTCACCGACCGGCTGGCCACCGCCCGCCCGCGGCTGCCGATCGGCCGCCTGGCCGGGAGCGAGTACATCCCTGCCGAACGCGTGGTACGGCACCGGTGCGTCACGCTCTCCACGAAGCTGGACGACCTGTCCGGCTGCCGGGTCGTGCTCAGCACGGCACACAAGTGGGCCACGGTCCGCGGTGCTGCGCCCTGGCCCTGGGCGATCGTGGACGAGGCCTACCAGATGCGTTCGGACCTGCTGCTCCGCGTCGCTGGGCTGTTCGACCGCGGCCTGTTCGTCGGCGACCCCGGCCAGCTTGACCCGTTCTCGGCGGTCCAGACCGGCCGCTGGACCGGCCTGACCTGGGACCCGATGCAGAGCGCGGTCGCGGTGCTGCTGCGCCACAACCCGGACATCCCGGTGCACGCGCTGCCCGTCTCCTGGCGGCTGCCCGCCTCCGCCGCCCCGGTGGTCGCGGAGGCGTTCTACCCGTTCACCGGGTTCCGCGCCGCCACCGGGCACGAGCAGCGCCGGGTGGAGTTCAGCACCTGCTCGTTCGGTCAGAATGCTCTTGACCGTGCGGTGGAGACGGCCGCCGCCTCCGGCTGGGCCCTGTACGAGCTGCCGGCCAGGCACACCGTCCGCACCGACGCCGAGGCGGTCACCGCCTGTGCCGCCCTGGCCGCCCGTCTCCTCCAGCGCGGTGTTCTTCTTTTTTTCCGAACGGGCCATGGCGGGCGCCCCGGTCACCCCGGCCCGCATCGCGGTGGGGACCGCGCACCGGGATCAGGCCCAGGCGATCGGTGCGGTCCTGCGGGCCAACGGCCTGCCCGGCATCACCGTCGACACCGCCAACCGCCTGCAGGGCCGCGAGTTCGACATCGTGATTGTCCTGCATCCCCTGTCCGGCCGCCGTGATGCCACCGCGTTCCACCTGGAGGCCGGCCGCCTGTGCGTGCTGACCACCAGGCACCGCCACGCCTGCATCGTCGTCGCCCGGGCCGGCATCCCCGAACTCCTCGACGCCCATCCCTCCACCGAGCCCGTCCACCTCAATGTCCCCGTCAAGTTCCCCGACGGCTGGGAAGCCAACCAGGCCCTCCTGGCCCACCTGCAACACTGGAAGGTACGAGCCCTGTGATTAGGGGATACGGAGGAACCGGGGCCAGCCCTGAGTTGTGGCTGACCCCGGATAATGGAGCTGCGGCCGAAACCGCAGACCAGCCTGCCTGTAGTGGCGGGGCACTCACGACAGCACAGCCGCAATGTGGTCGGCGGTCCATGGAGGCCGAAACAGTTCTGTGCAGTAGTAAGTATAGCGGGCAGCCAAAGCGTAGACTCCCGGGGCATGACGGGTCCGCCCGATTGGCCGAAGTCACGCATCACGCTTGTCGCGTGGATAATCTCTTGGATCGGCGAGCACGGATGGAAGGACTGCCTGCGCCTGATCACGGTCATGGTGGTGTGTGCTCTAGTCCTATGCGGCGTGCTCATCGTCGTCCACTTCGTTGGTTCTTAACCCGAGACGTATCCATTGGTCTGATGTCCTACCCGTAACCCAACACAAACCGTGATGAGGATGTCTCGCACGGTATAGGGCGGATCCCTGCTGAAGGAGGCAGAGATGTCACTTAGTTACGACGAGCTCCTGTCTGGCGTCGCTGATGACGCTGTTGGCGTCAGATGCCGGACTGTCCTACAGCCACTCGGCGGACCAGGGGACAAGGTGTTCCCGCCGACCTATGGGGTCTTGGACAACGCCGCGACCAAGTACGCGACCGAGGACCGTTACATTCCGTATGCGGATGGGAACGGAGGGTCGGTCACCCGAGCGGTGGTTCTCGACTCAGTGGCATCGCAGGCCAACAGGCTAGAGCTTGCGCTGCTCGACGCCATCCGGCGAGGGGACCTCTTGGCGCCTGTCACCTCGGTCGACTTCACGCAAGCGTCTAACCTAGCCGGACTCGACCGGATCAGCGACTATGAAGCGCCGCACCGGATTTTCGATGCCCTTCTGCGCGACAGTTACGACGGGGACCACCTCTTCCGCAACGGGCCCGTGGGAACTGCGATCACCGAGGCTCGCCCCCGGGACGCTGCCGCCCTCTACCATCACAGTCCGCACACGCTCGTGTTCGGCGGTTGGGATTCCACGGGTCCGCGCGGCGGACTCGGCGCGAAGTATGAGCGTGCCATCACCTCGGAGATCGTGGCCCTGGGAATCGAAGTCGGGGTCAGGACCGCATCTCGCATTGATCCGGTGGGCATCGAACTCCGGGCGGGCCGTCTTTATCAGGCTCCCGATGGGACATGGACGCTTGACGAGAACGAGGCGGAACGCGATACGGCCGGCAAGCCCAAGTTGCTGGGCGCGAAGGACGGCGGCAGCCAGGGAGGGCGCGAGGCCGGTCGCCCGTCGCAAGCCAACCTCGGCAATGTCACGCCGTCGATCGACGCCAGGGCCGGCGGTGTTACTGCCAGGGAGATCATCGGCACGACCGTTCTGTCGTTTATTCAGCTCCGGCGGCTTCGCTTTCCGACCATGCCGGACGGCTCGGCTCTGGACGGCCAACGTGCTCAGGCTGAGCCCGCGGCGCGGACGGCGCTAGCCGCCTTGGGCTTGGCCGCTGCTGCCCTGGCTTTCGAGGAGGGCTTTGACCTGCGTTCCCGCTGTGTGCTCGTCACCGACAGTCCGGTGACCTTCGAGATGGTGGCGCGAGACGGCACGACGGCCCCGTTCTACCTGACGAGCGCCGACGCGCTGAAGCTGGTCGCGGAGGCCGCCGACCGTGCCGCCGCGGCAGGCTTGCCATGGCGCGCCGGCGAGCTGCTCCTGCGCCCTGCCCCTCGGCTGGTCGAACTGATCCGGCGCAGCCAGCAACTCGCGGAAGCAGGCGCGGCGGGGGATGCGTGATGTTCGCCATCGCTGTGGAACTGCTGTCCGGCCGGTATACCGCCACGCAGTTCAACGACCGGGACCGGCCGGAGTGGCCTCCGCATCCGGCTCGCCTCTTCTCGGCCATGGTGGCAGCCTGGGCCGACAACGACGAGCCTGATCCGGGCGAGCGGAGCGCCCTGCGGTGGCTCGAAGAGCAGGAAGCTCCCGCCATCCGCTGCGGCGAGGAACACCGCCGTAGCGTGGTCACGCACTTCGTTCCGGTGAATGATCCCAAGGCCCTCTCGCGTGACGTGTCACGTACCTACACCCTGATCGCCGATGCGCGCAGCGCGGTGCATGAGGCGGAGCAGTTGGGTGACGAACGGGCAATCCGCCGTGCGCGGGCGGCGCTCACCAAGGCCGAGGCGAAGACGCTGGCGGACGGCGCTCGGGTGGGAACGCCGACCGGCCGTGAATCTCGCTCCATCGCCGCCGGGGTCCTCGAAGTGCTTCCCGAGTTCCGGGGCAAACAGGGCCGGACCTATCCCACCGTTCTCCCAGACGAGCCAACGGTGTGGTTCCTGTGGTCCGATGCCGTGCCCAGTGCCGAGCAGCTGACCATCCTCGATGGACTGCTCACGAGAGTCGGCCGGATCGGACATTCGTCGACCCTCGTCGCGTGTCGATGCGCGGATGACGGCCCCTCACCGACGTTCGTCCCCGGGCGTCAGCGCAATGGTACGCGGCTGCGTGTGCCACGTGCTGGTCTCGTCAGCCGTCTTGAGCGCGCCTACGCGTCACATCGCGGCGAGGAGCCGAGGACACTTCCTGCCGGGATGAGCGAGTACCACCGGCCGGGCGCTCCGCGACCAAGTCCCTTCATTCCTCTGCTCGGCGGCGACTGGTACGTACTGGGCATCCCACGGCGGCTGCGCCCTCCGGCCGCGACGCAGGCGCTCGCCATCGCCCGCGCGGCCCGGAACTCTCTTCTTGCTCACAGTGACCAGCCGGCGCCGGAAATTCTCTCCGGACATCAGCGCTCGGCGGGAACCGGTGGCCCGACACCGCCGCTTGACCGGCCGCACCTAGCCGTGGCGCCTCTCCTCAACGCCGGGAGCCCGTACAGCGACGGAGCAGTGTTCGGTGTCGCGCTCATCGTGCCTGCCGCCTGCTCTGAGGACGAGAGGCATGCGGTTGAGAACGCGATCCAGTCATGGTCGGCCGCCGGATTCGAGCTGCTGCTGTCGGCTCGTTCGGATGGTCAGCCCCTCCGGCTGACACTCGAAGACCTCGGAATTGACCGGGCGGACAGCGAAGACGGCTGGCTGGATCCTGCGATCGCCGCGCGGCGCAAGACGACTATGCGCTACTACTGGTGCCGTCCCGCCCGGCGCTGGCTGACCGTCACGCCGATCGCCCTTGACCGGTTTCCCGGCAACCTCCGCAGCCGGGAGCCGCGCGCCCGGGAACGTGCCGAGGACGAAGCCGCCGCCTCGGTCGCCCGTGCCTGTGTCTTCGCCGGGCTCACTGACCGGCCCGAGCATGTCCGTGTCACCATCAGGCTGGATGCCCCCCTAGTCGGAATCCCCGCGAGCCCCGCGGGTCGGCGGCGCGCTGGTGCGAGGCAGTTCCCGGGCTACCAGACGGGAACGGGAACGCCGCGAGCATGCGTGCACGCCGAGATCGAGTTCGCTGAGGCGGTCGAAGGGCCTGTCCTGATCGGGGCCGGCCGCTACCTCGGGTACGGGTTGTGCCTTCCCCGCGGTTCCGGGAAGGAGACGCAGTGACGATCAAACTGGACGCCTCCTGCTTTCCGGCGTTCTTCGCCGCTGTCAACGCCGAGGACGGATCGCCGGACGAACCACCTGTTCCGTTCCCGTGGCAGCAAGACCTTTTCGAGCGCGTCGCGTCGACCGGGCGGTGGCCCGATCTGCTTGACCTTCCCACAGCGGCCGGGAAGACGGCCGTCATCGACATCGCCGTTTTCCTGATGGCGTTGCGTGACGACATGCCTCGCCGGGTCGTCTTCGTGATCGACAGGCGAGTGGTTGTTCATCAGGCCGCCGTCCGGGCACGCCGGCTGGCCAGAAGGCTCCGCAGCGACGACGATCCGGTAGTCAGGATGGTCGCCGAGCGGCTTCGCAGCCTCGCCGCGCCGTTCGGCGACCCGAGCGGCATGCCGTTGCAGTACGCCGAGCTACGAGGGGGCATCGTCCGCGACGAGTCGTGGGCGCTTCGTCCCGACGTCCCCGCTGTCCTGGTCTCGACCGTCGACCAGGTCGGATCCCGGCTCCTGTTCCGGGGGTACGGCATCAGCGACGGCATGCGACCCGTGCACGCCGGGCTGCTCGCCAACGACGTCCTCTTCCTGCTCGATGAGGTACACCTGGCCAAGCCATTCGCCGATACCCTCGGCGTGATTGCCGATCGCTACCGGCCGCCAGCCGAGACGGGACTACCAGATCGCTGGCAGGTGGTCGAGATGTCGGCCACGCCGGGAGAGCCCACACCAGGCCGCTCCGTGCACATGCTCAGCGATCGTGACCGTGATCCCGCACTCGCGGCCCTGTTGGCGCGCAGGCTCGCGGCACGCAAACCGGCGGTCAAACTGCAGGTCGAAAGCAAGGCCAGGAGCGGCGCAGGCCCGCGCGAGAAGATTGCGAAAGAAGCCGCGGACTCTGCCCGCTTGATCATTTTTGCTGGTCAGCACAAGGTGGTCGGCGTGGTCCTCAACCGGGTCGACACCGCTCGCAGTGCCTACGGGCTGCTAGCCGACGATCCGGGCTTTGACTGTTGTCTGATCACCGGACGCATGCGACCGTTTGACCGCGATGACGTGCTTAAGGGCATCGCGCCGCGCATCCGGACCGGGCGAGCTCGCCAGGCCGATGACCGACCGCTGGTGATCGTCGCCACTCAGTCCATCGAGGCAGGCGCCGACTTCGACTTCGATGCCCTCGTGACCGAATGCGCCAGCTTCGACGCGCTGAAGCAGCGTTTCGGCCGTGTCGACCGGAACGGCGAGTTGAGCGCGCGAGGCGGCCCGTCGAGGTCGGTGATCCTGGCCGCATCCGAGGACGTGAAGGAGGGCGCCGAGGACCCTATCTATGGGCCTGCGCTGGCAAGGACCTGGGCGTGGCTGCCGGACGGCGAGTTCAATTTCGCCGAACAGCAACCCGCTACCGGCCTGGCGGCGGAACTCCTGGCCGAGAAACCGGTGGCCCCCCTCCTGCTGCCCAGCCATCTTGATCGGTGGGTACAGACCTCTCCCCGGCCCGACTGCGATCCCGATGTTGCACTCTGGCTGCATGGCCTAACCGACAGTTCCGCCGATGTCAACCTGGTCTGGCGGGCTGACCTGACCGAAGGATTGCTCACCCAGCTGACCAGCAAGTCTGTGGTGAACCTGGTGAGTGCCTGCGGGCCGGGATCTGGTGAGGCGATGCAGGTGCCGCTGCGTGCGGTGCGAGCCTGGCTGGCCCGACTCGCGGACGGCGATCACGATGCGCCGGATGCGGAAGTCTCGGACATCGAGGGGGTGATCACGGATACGAGCGCCGACGAGCGGCTGGCAGGTGATCGGCGTATCAGGCCGACGCTGCGGTGGCGTGGCGACGAAAGCTCAATCGCACATCAGGTGAGCGATATCGTCCCAGGGGACACGCTGGTGCTGCCGGCCACCTACGGCGGGGTGAGGGGAAGCAACTGGGCTCCGGGCAGTGTCAGCCTGGTGACTGACCTAGGCCACAGGGTCGAGGCGGAACAGCGCCTGCGCGCCACATTGCGCCTTCATCCGGCACTGCTCCGGGATGCGGCTGAAAGCCTCCCTGCGCTCCCCCTCCCGAGCGACGTCGACGCCGAGCTTGATGGCGACGACGCCACCGCGGTCGGCGATTGGCTGGCCAGCGCCCTGGCGATGCTCGATGGAAGTGACGATCTCACCAGCCGCATCATTCGTGCTCTGCACGATGACCAGAAGCGGATCATCACGCGGGTGGCAATCGAGCGTGCCGGTGACGTGCCCGCATCGACAATCTTCATCGTCACCTCCAAACGGAAACTGAGGCCTCCGGTGGAGCCGGAGGAATCGGTGGAGGACAGCATCGACTGCGACGCTGAGACAAGCTCATTTACCGGAGTCCCCATTCCGCTGTTCGATCACCTGGACGCCGTGGAGGAGTGGGCACGAAGTCTCGCGGAAAAGTGCGGGCTCTCCCCAAAGCTGGTCGGCGACCTCGGCCTGGCAGGGAGGCTCCACGATCTCGGCAAGGCGGACCCGAGGTTCCAGAGGATGCTGCGTAACGGGCGCATCACCGGCGACGGGCTGCTGGCTAAGTCAGGCGTCATGGCCAGCGAACGGGCCGAGCGCGAGCGGGCAAGGCGAGAGGCAGGCTATCCGAAGGGTGGCCGCCACGAATTGCTCAGCGTGGCAATGGCGCAGCACTGTCCGGCTCTCGCCGAGTCAGCGGGCGATTGGGAGCTAGTGCTGCACCTGATGGCCAGCCACCACGGGTACTGCCGACCATTCGCCCCGGTCGTTCAGGATCCTCACCCGGACAACGTCACCGTCCCTCTCGGTGACTTGCGGCTGGAGCACTCCACCGCGACGGCCATGGGGCGTATCGACTCCGGGATCGCAGACCGGTTCTGGCGCCTGGTGCGTCGCTACGGATGGTTCGGGCTGACGTGGCTGGAATGCATCCTGCGCCTGGCCGACCACCGGGCAAGCGCCAGCGAGCAGGTCGGCGGAAGCCAGCTGAAGGTAGAGGTCGCATGAGGAACGAACTGGCTCTGCCAGCCCTTGAAGGGACGAACCCCCTTGGCTACCTTGCCGCGCTCGGCGTTCTCGACGCGTTGGCGCGCGAGGTGGACGGCGCGAGACTTTGCTGGACAGACGAACTGGTGCCGCACGCGGTCATCGGTGGCCTCAATGATCTTGACCTGCTTCTTAATGTGCTGGACCACGACCGGGAGGAGTGGGGCAGGAGCGTATTGCTCAACTTCCCGGAGAAATCGCCCCTGCCGGATGCCAAGCCAGACAAGCGGAAGTTGCGGGAATGGTTCGAGGCCGTGTGCCGCGAGCATGACCGCCGCGTCGGCTCTGATCACTTGTGTGCTCTCGTAGCCGAGGACGCGCTCGACGGCAAGAAGAACGCCAAGCCAACGCACCTGCATTTCACCGCCGGCCAACAGCAGTTCCTTGAGATGGTCCGGACCTTGGCGGCCGATGTCGATCGCGAGCGGCTCAGGGAAGCAGTCTGCGGCCCGTGGGCATACGACAGTGCCTTGCCCTCCTTGTCCTGGGACTCTCGCGGAGAGCGGGTATATGCGGTTCGAGCGACCAACCCATCCACGGAGAAGCGCCTGGGCGTACCTGGAGCTGACTGGCTGGCCTTCCGTGGACTCGTCTTTTATCCCGTGACCCGAACGGTCAATGGATCTTTGCGGACGACAGCCTGCGACAACGAGTGGAAGCGCAGCGCTTTCCGCTGGCCGCTCTGGGCGGTACCAGGGACCCGCGATGTCATCCGGTCGCTCGTCGCCGACAGGACCTTGGTGTCGCAGAAGGCAGAAATCTGGCCGGACGCCCTAGCCGCACGTGGCATCATCTGCGTGCTCCAGGCACCGATCCGCCGGACGGATCAGGGCGGATACGGAAGTTTCGGCGCCCCGGACGTGCTCGCATCGGCTCTGAGCAGGCTACTCCCGTAAAGGAATCGACACGATGCTTCGGTGGCGGTGCGCATGCGGTAGTGCATTACTGGCTATGTCCCGTAGATGTCCGAACGATGCGACACATCGGGCACGACAACCATATGGGCCGGCTTCTCGATGCGGTAACGGACGCGCCAATCTTGGCCATGACGCGCGGAGTGCTGGCCAGCGTATTCGTCGTGAAGCGGATGACCGACACGATGCGGGTTGTCAAGGAGCGGCCCGACTATGAACTCCGCGGCCGCCGTCGCGATCTTCTCGGGAAGTCGCGAGAGCTGGCGCTGAGCGCGCGGGCGCACGTCGAGATACCAGCGATCGCCAGCAGCCGTCACGCGGCTCCGGTGCTGCGGAAGAGGTAGCCGAACCGGCGCCGGAACTCGTCCTCATCGAGACCAGGCTCGTCCTCGCCCTCGGCGGTCTCCTCTTCCGCGGCCGCGCGCCGTTCAGCCGCGTCCCGCCGCCACCATGCCGTCCACTCTGCGGATTCCAGCTCGTCAAGACGCTGCCATTCCTCCGCGGACACGAGGACCACGGGGCAGTGCCCCGGGCGTACCAAAGCAACCGGCCCGCCGCCAGCCTCCACCTCGTCGGCGATCGCCTCCAGCGCATCAGCGTCGCCGATCGGCCCTTCCTTCATACGTCCTTCATACCCCTCTCCGTACCATCGGTGAAGGCGGCGCGCTCCGTGGAGCTGCCCAGCGAGAGGCTGGGGATAATCACGTAGGCCGACCTGCTCGGGGAGGAGACGTCGGAGGGTGCGAAGCGACGCCGGATCGAACGAGACGGAGAAGGGCTTATCCGCCTCGATGTCGATGGCCAGCTCAGTCCCGGCGCCGGAAGCTATGTCCGACGCGGGTCCGCGACCGCGAAGGGCAATGCTCCCGCACTCGGGAGCGAAATCGTCTAGCCCGTCTTTAGGTTGACGTAAAGACGGGCTAGATTTACCTTCGTGACGAAGGCGATGAGGCTCCGGGACCTCAACCGGGTACTGCGCGCGCAAGGATGTGAAGTGAAGAGGGATACCGGGCGGCACACCACCTGGGAATGCCCCTGCGGCGCGCACACCGCCGACATACCGCGCCATAACATCATCTCGCCCGGTGTCGTCCGCGACACGATCAGCCGCATGGAGTGCCTGCCGGAAGGGTGGTTGCAGTGAGGACCTACAGCGTGCGCGCCAAGCGCTGGGAGCACGGCTGGGAGCTTCACATCGAAGGTGCTGGGGTCACCCAGTCGCACGGGTTGAAGGACGCCGAGATGATGGCCCGCGATCTCATCAGCCGCCGTCTGGGCGTGCCGGAGGATTCCTTCAGTGTCGAGGTCACGCCTGAGATTGGCAACGGCCTGGACGAGCAGGCGACGGCGGCCCGAGCCGCCGTCCGCGCGGCCGCCAGCGCGCAGCAGAAAGCCGCTGCCCAGTCGCGCGAAGCAGCGCGCCTTCTTCAGCGCGCCGGGCTCACCGGCCGTGACATAGCCGCCGTACTCCAGGTGTCACCGCAGCGGGTCTCTCAGTTGCTCAGGGACCCAAGGGAGGGCGCCCGGGAAGACGCCGAGCCTGCGCGCTACGCCGCGGGTTGATCCGCGTCCAGACCCAAATTAGCGGTCCGGCATCGAGGCTAAGGCGCCTTCGGTGCCAGGGTTTTGGCATTGGTCCTGAGTGTCACGGTGAGTGAAGGCGTGCTGATGGCCAGCGGGCATGCGGGAGTGCCTCCCGCCGCCTGCGTTGCTGTCCACAGGCCGCCGGGTGGTTAAGGGTTCATCCTGCGGACAATTGTCCAAGACGTCAGAGGGTGAGCAGCGACGCCGGATCGAACGAGACGGAGAACGGTTTGTCCGCCTCGATACCGGCGGCCAACTCGGTCCCGGCGACGGCGGACGCACCAGGCAGGTATCCGTTCGCACCAAGGATCAGGATCTGCACCTTCAGGTCGGGTGAGTGCTCGATGATCCAGTACTGGGGAATCCCGAGCGAGGCGTACTCGCGGACCTTGCGCACCAGGTCGGTCCGCTCACTGCCGCTGCCCGGAGAGATGACCTCCGCGACCAGCAGAAGCTCGCCGCCGGGGATCACCTTCGGTCTCTCGTCCAGGATCACGGCGCGGGCGGTGTCGCGCGAGATGACGAAGACGTCGGGCCTTGCGGATCCCGGCGGGGGTACTGACCTCCCACTCGCCGCCTTCGCACACGATGACCGCCGATCCAGCGTGCGCCGCCGCGTCCTCGATGATCCTGGAAAGGTTCCGCACCACTCAGTTGTGCCGGGAGTCAGCCGCGACCTCGACCAGCCACCCGTCCTCGAGCTCGGAGCCCTTGCCGTCCTCGGGGAGTTCGCGAAGATCGAGAATCGTGTAGGGTCCGAACCCGGAATGTTCGGCTATGCCGCGAACACGCATGGGTTCCCCTTCAGGGATTGATGGCATCCCAGTTGACCGGCGCATAGCGCTCCTGGCGTGCGGCTCATGCGGGACCTGGCTGGTCGAGTTCCGATAGCAGGCGTTTGGCGAAGGTGGGCATGCCTCTGGCCTGGAGGTAGGTGCCGATATCGCGGACTGTCATTGTCGGCCCGGATCTGCCGGTTCGCCCGGCGACAGTATGGATCGCATTGATGACCAGGCCGGGGTGACGGTCTAGCGAGTCGAGCAGGAAGTCGTCGAGGGACTGCCTGACCAGCGGTGCGGGCAGCGCCTCGGGCGGGAAGTGGGCGAGGTTGTCGGTGACGATTACGTCGGCGCGGCCCGCGCGTGCTGCTGCCACCACGTGGTGGTCACCGGGATCCGGCAGTTGGACGGTTCCGGCGAGTGATTCCCAATCTGTCACCAGCGCGTCGGGAAATGCTGTCTCCATCTGCCGGAACAGCCGGGCTATATAGGCATCGGTCTCCTCTGGCGTCGCGCCGCGCTTGCCCAGGAGCAGACGCAGGGTGCGGTCGAGTTCGGCAAGAATCTCTGAACTCCATAGCGGCCGGTAGACCCCTATGCTGGCGACTTCGAGCAGGACGTCGCGGGCTCGGCTGGGCACGAGGACGCAGGTGTCCAGCAGCGCGCTGAACACGCCTAGTCGGCTCCTGAGCGTTGGCGGGCGGCCTTCAGCGCCGCCTTCACCTCGGTGGGGTCCGTGTCATACAGGCCGAGGCGCTCAGCATCGGCAACCATGTCCGCCAGGGCTAGCTCGGCCTGACTCCGCTGCAGTCTGCGGTACTCGAGGAGGTCATCCAGCCGTACCTTACGGTGGCGGCTGGGCTTGTCGAACGGGATTACCCCGGTTTCCAGCAGCCGGACCAGCGTCGTGCGCGATATCCGCAGCAGGTCTGCGGCCTCCTGGGTGGATAGCGTCAGGTGGTGCGGGGCAACGGTCACCGCCAGGCCGGCCTTCATGGCCGCGGCGACCTGTAGGAGCACCTGGAACATCGACTCGGGGAGTTCCACGCTCTGCCCGTCCGGGCCTACTAGCCGCGGCCGGGCAGCGGCGGAATGTCGGCCGCGGTCCCGGAGTGCGCTGAGGAAGTCGATGATCTCCGCGGCTTCCTCGCGCGGTAGGTAGATCTCGTCCTGTACCGCTTCGTTCTTCGCGGCTGGTGCCATGATGGTCTCCAAAGGCGATCGATTCGATCATGATGCTCGTTTTGATCGATTTTAGCCATGATCGACGGAGACGGCAATCAGGCACTGCCCGCCGCCATACCCTGTGTATCGCCAAGTACGAATGACGTCCTTCGTGGTGGAGGTTCGTCCCGGAAACCGGATGGATTGGCAGTCTTCAGGGATCGATGGTGTCCCGGACGGCAGGCGCAGGGCGCTGGCCCGGGGCCAGCTTCAGCCGCGCCCATACCACGCGGCCGGAGGTGTCGCCGTCGACTCCCCAGCCGTCCGGGCCGGTGAGCGCCGCCACCACGTCCAGGCCGTGCGGCCGGGCGTCATCATGAGGATGCGGGTATCGCGGGCCGCCGCAGTCCTCCACCTCGAGCCACAGGTAGGAGCCGTGCAGCTCGGCGCGGACGGTGAAGAACTGCCCGGCGGAGGCGGAGTGGAGCACGGCGTTGGCAGCTCGGACGCGATGAGCACGGCGTCGTTTGCGGCCGGGCACCCGGCCAGATGCCGGGCCACCTCGTGGCGAACCTGGCGCACCTGGGCGGCCGTGCCGTCGAACACGCCGGTGTACCGCAAGACCGCCGCTGCCGTTTCCACGCCGTCCTCCCTCGCCCGGCTGCCCGGCCGCGGGCGAACCGCGTTCCGCCGGAGCCGGGCGCATTCCCATCGTGGTCGGCCGAGCATTTCCTGTCGCCGTGTCACTGCAACGTGTGATGATCGGACCGGAAGGGGCACAGGCCCCCAGTCCGGGTAACGAGGTGCAGCAGATGGCCGTTCGGCGTAACAGGGACGGGGCGGGGTTGTCGTTGTTCGCTGACGTGCTGCGGGAAGCCCGCCACAAGGCTGGGCTGAGCAGCGACGATCTGGGCGCCAAGCTGGGTTACTCGGGCGCCACGGTACGTTCGGTGGAAAGCGGGCACCGATTGCCAAAGCCGGACCTGGCCAGACGCGCCGATGACTTCTTCGGCTACCCGGGGATCTTCGCGATGATGGAGGAACGGCTCCGCGACCTGCCGTTCCCGGCAAGCTACCGCCCGTTCGTGCCGCATGAGAAGGCGGCGCGGGTGCTGAGGATGTTTGAGCACGCCTTGGTTCCTGGCTTGCTCCAGACTCCGGACTACGCGCGCTGCGTGCTGGCCGCGCGCCCGCACGCTGACGATGACGAGGTCGAGAACTTGCTCGCTGCCCGGCTGGCGCGGCAGGAGATCCTGGCCGCAGACGACCCGCCGCTCGCATACGTCCTGCTGGACGAGGCAGCGCTGCATCGCCAGGTGGGAGCCGCGGAGGTGATGCGGGACCAGCTCATGCACCTGCTGGAGGTGTCGCAGCGGGTGAACGTTACGCTCCAGATCATCCCGTTCACCGCCGGCCCGCACATTGGCCTGCAGGGCGGGTTCGTCATCGCGGAAACACCCGATGCGCCCCGTATTGTGTTCCTCGATAACGTAGCCGACGGGCAGGTGTCAGAAAACGAGGAGATAGTGTCGCAGGTTACGCAGCGCTTCGACGCGCTGCGAGCGGAAGCGCTGCCCAAGAGGGCATCCGGGACCTGATCAGGAAAGTTGCTGAGGAACGATGGAGATGACCGAGGCGCCCACTTGGCGCACGTCAAGCTATACCGGATCGGGCGGCGGCAACTGTGTCGAGGCGGGCGCTCTTCGCGGCGCGATCCTGGTACGGGACACGAAGGACCGCGGCGGTCCGGTCCTGTCCTTCGGCCAGTCAGCGTGGCGGGCATTCGCGGCCCGCGTGAGAGCGGAGGGGTAAGTTCTGTAGGTTCCCTGTGAACTTGTCCAATTCCCAGGGGAGTTTTCCACTGGATGTCCAATTGGAAGACTCGCGCGAAGCGCGGCGAGTTCTGCCTGGTGACGCGGCAGGTTCACCAACGGCGGCTGTCCACGTGCCGGGCACGAGCCGCCGGAGTGGAAGCCCCACCTGGTAAGGCCCGGCCGGAACAGTGGAAAACTCGCTGGGAAACCGCAGGTCAACCAAGATCAATTGGAAATCTCTGCCGGGAACCTACAAGTTCCTACGTTCCGTCCGGGACTTCGCCCGGAAGGAATGGCCCTGCGGGCAGTGTGGCTGATGTCCTGAGATGAGGTGCCGGTCGGCTCTACGGTCGGCGGGTGGCTGATGACTTCACTGAGCGCTACGGGGACCTGCTGACCGGCTCCTACGATTGCGTGGACCGGATCGTGCTGAATGCCTACTACCCGATGGGGAACACGGCGGGCGGGTTCCGGACCTGGTGGCGGCGCTTGATCGGGGGCAGTGAGGCCGAGGCGGATGCGGTGCTGGACAACACGCACCTGATGCGGCTGGCGGGGCGGTTCGCGCGGCGGGTCCGGGCCTGGGCCGCCGACAACGCCGTCCCGGTGATCGACTGCACGGCGGGGGAACGCAAGCACCTGGTCGCCGAGGAGTACCTGCGCACGCATTCGGTGGGGCCGGGCGTGTTCCTGATCCTGGTCGCCAGGGCCCCGGCGATGGTGTGGGATGTGCGCCGGTCCGCGGACGGCACGGTGATCGGCAACCTGGCGAGGAAGCGCACGTACGTGAATCACTACAGCTTCCACATCATGGACCGCCAGTGGGGGCACCTGACGATCAAGATGGCCGGGCATGCGCCGTTCGGCGCCCAGGTGATCCTGAACGGCCAGGAGTACGTCGCGATCGCTGCGCAGGGCGAGGGCATCGGTTTCACCAAGGAGGGGAACTGCTTTACTGAGATCACGGATCCGGCCGGCCTGGCCCAGATCGCAGACACCTTGTCGCAGGATGCGGCTGCAGGGCGTCTGGGCCAGGTCATCGACCGGTGGATCTGCACCGCGTGCCTGATCTTCGGCCTGGACCTGGCCGACCAGCAGCGGACCTGCTTCAGCTACGCCTACTCGGTCTACCAGGCCGAATACTCCCGTAACCTGCTGTTCGCCTACGGCGGTCACATGGACCGGGTGTTCAACGCCATGCTGGACCGGACCCGGTCCCGGCTGGACATCCGGGCCTTGCGGACCTTGTTCGGAGCCCGCCGCCGTCCCGGCAAGTACGGCACGGCCCCCTCGCCCCGGGTCGGGGTCGCGCTCGAGACACCTGCGTGGGACCTGACGGTGTTCAAAGTCCACTTCGGGCTGCTGACACTCAAGGGCTACACCAAAGGCGCGCGCGTCCTGCGGTTCGAAGCGATCACCCACAACACCAGGCAGCTGGGCTGCGGCCGGGCCCTGGACCGCTTCCCCCAGATCGTTGCCCGGCTGGCCGGCATGTGCCAGCGGTTCTGCACCGCGCTGGACTGCGTCGATATCGGCTTCCTCCCCGGCGGCACGCTGGATCAGCTGCCGCTGCCCGCGCAACTGGGCGCCAGCCGGGTCGGCGGCATCGATGTGAACAAGCCCCGGATCCGCGCCGCGCTGGCCGCCGTGCTCGCCCTCGCCCCGTCTCCCGACGGGTTCACCGTGGCCGACATGACCGCCAAAGTCCACGCCATGACCGGGCAGACCCACGCCACCTACAACACCCGCCAGGCCGCCTACGATCTGCGCAAACTCCGCGGCAAGCAGCTCGTGGCCAAACCTGCGCACACCCGCCGCTACTACCTGCCCGGCCCGGCCGCCCGGACCATATCGGCGCTGCTCACCCTCCGGGACCATGTCATCGCCCCGATCCTGGCCGGCGTCCAGATCCGCCGGCACGACCACGTCCCGGCCAGGCTGACCCCCATCGACCAGGACTACGAACACCTCCGAACCGACATGGCCACCCTGTTCAGGCACCTCGGCATCCAGCCCGGCCCAGCCGCCGCATAGCCCTCCGCACAACCAAATCATTGGAGATCTTGGAACCTCAAGCGGCTAACCTGGAGGAGACGGCGAGGTGGCCGTTCGGCCAGCCGATCTGGCTCCTAGCCTGACCGGGTGAGTCCCGAGTCCCTGGATATGCGTCGGCTGCGGGTCGGCCGGTATCGAATGCTCTACGAGATCAGGGGCCAGAAGGTTTACATAGGGCACACCGCCCGGCGAATACCGGACGGCTGATCCGCAGGCTCGGATCATTGCAGCGAAGGCCACGTCATGGCCTCTCGTATAATTGGAATTTACTGGAACTAACTGGAACATGATATGTTCGTCACCGTGGAGCGTCCGTCGGTAGTGGCGGACGTGGCGCTATCGCCCGGCGTGCCGATGGCAGTGCGCTGCCGGTCTGCGCAAGCTACCTGATGTTCCGCGGAGGGGACATGACGATCACCGAGGTGCCGGAACTGGTGCCGGCCCGGATGCTCAACGAGTATGCGTACTGCCCGCGGCTGTTCTTCCTGGAGTGGGTGGACCAGCTCTGGGCGCCGAGCAGCGACACCGCCGAAGGCGACCGGCAGCACCGCCGCGTCGATGCCGGGGGAGGGGCGGCCCCGCTGCCGTCCGAGGGCGAGGTGAAGGCGGCACGCTCGGTGGAGCTGTCCAGCGAGAAGCTGGGGATCATCGCGCAACTCGACCTGCTCGAAGGCGAGGACGGCGGCGTGGTGCCCATCGACACGAAGAAGGGTCGGCCCTCGCGGGACGGCACGGCGTGGGAGGCGGACGCGGTGCAGGTCTGCGCGCAGGTGTTGCTGCTGCGTGAGCACGGGTACGCGGCCGAGCGCGGCGAGGTCTTCTACGCCGAGACCAGGCAGCGGGTCCGGGTGACGGTGACGCCGGAGCTGATGGCACGGACGATGCAGATTGTCGAGCAGGCGCGTGCGGTCGCGACCAGGCTCGTACCGCCGCCACCGCTCCAGTCGAGCCCGAAGTGCCCGCGATGCTCACTGGCGGGTATCTGCCTGCCGGACGAGACGCACGTGCTCGCCGGGCGGCAGCAGGCGCAGCCGCGGCGGCTGGTCGCCGCCGACCCCGACGCGGTGCCGCTGTACGTGACCGAACCGGGTTCAGTGGTGGGCATCGACGGCGGGCGGCTGACGGTCTCCAAGTACCGTGAGCTGCTGGCCAGCGTCCGGCTGATCGACGTGCAGCACGTCTGCGCCTACGGGAACGTCCAGGTCACCGCCCAGGCGATGCGGGAGCTGTTCTCGCGCGACGTCGACGTCTTCCACTTCTCTGGCGGCGGCTGGCTGCTCGGCCTGACCACCGGACTGCCCAGCAAGAACGTGATGCTCCGCATCCGGCAGGTCACCGCGGCGGCACGGGGGCAGCTGGACCAGCCGCGGCGGATGATCGCCGGCAAGATCAGGAACTGCCGGGTGCTGCTGCGGCGTAACGGGGAAGATGCGGTGGCACGGTGCGTGGGCCAGCTCGCAGCGTTGGCCGGGCAGGCCGAGCAGGCCGAGGGCCCCGCGTCGCTGCTCGGCATCGAGGGCACGGCTGCGCGTCTGTATTTCGAGGCGTTCCCGTCGCTGCTGGCCGGCGCGGACGCCCTGCCCGGCCCGGCTTTCACCGGGCTGCGGAACCGGCGCCCGCCGACGGACGCGGTGAACTGCCTGCTGTCGTTCTGTTATGGCCTGCTGGCCAAGGAGCTGCTGGCGGCCTGCCTCGCGGTCGGCTTCGACCCGTACATCGGGCTGTATCACCGCCCGAGGTTCGGCCGTCCGGCGCTTGCACTGGATCTGGCCGAGGAGTTCCGGCCGCTGCTCGCCGACTCCACCGTGCTGACGCTGGTCAACAACCGGGAGATTTCCGCCTCCGACTTCCTGGTCCGCGCCGGGGCGGTAACCCTGACCCCCGAGGGCCGCAAGACCGTGATAAGGGCCTGGGAACGGCGGATGACCACGCACGTGCGGCACCCGATGTTCGGATACCAGGTCAGCTACCGTCGCGCGGCCGAGCTGCAAGCCAGGATCCTCGCCGCCACGCTGACCGGCGAGCTGCCCGCCTATCAGCCGCTGGTCACAAGGTAGGCGCCTGTCATGGCCCGCCGCAGGTACCTGGTCGCCTACGACATCCGCGATGACCGCCGACTCCGCAGCATCGCGGGATGCATGGAAGGCTACGGCACGCGTATTCAGTACTCAGTGTTCGTCTGTGACCTGTCCGACCAAGAGAGGGTCATTATGCGTGGTGACATCGAGACACTTATGAAGACATCCGAGGACAGTGTGATGGTGATTGACCTCGGCCAAGCCGGTGACTCCAGCCGCTTCCTCTTCCTCGGTCACCATGAGAAACTGCCTTCGTCCAGCGCGGTCATCGTCTGACTTGCGAGCGCTGAGGTGGTGACTCTGAGGCCGGCGAGCGCTCGCACGCAGGTCAGCGACCGTTTCTTGCACCTTGACAAGTCCATAGAGTAGGTCTCAGCGCTATGCTTTCCGTGACCGCTCGCACAACGCCCCATCCGCGCAGGTCACCCGGCTCGAATCCTGCGAGCCGTTCTCCCGCCTTCCGTAGGCGGGCTCCATTGCGGCCGCTTAGGGCGTACGCCGGCCGTACGCCATGTCCAGTTCTCCCGCCTTCCGTAGGCGGGCTCCATTGCGGCAGCGTCGCTGGCAGGTCGACCGGCATGCGCGGACCGGGTTCTCCCGCCTTCCGTAGGCGGGCTCCATTGCGGCAGCGGATCCGGGACCGCGACCTGCGGCTCGAGGTGCGGTTCTCCCGCCTTCCGTAGGCGGGCTCCATTGCGGCACCGCGTGCACGAGTCGCCGTGGCGCTGCGAGCATCGACGGTTCTCCCGCCTTCCGTAGGCGGGCTCCATTGCGGCTCGGTCGAGTGGCAGATCCTGACCGTGGCGTCCGGGTTCTCCCGCCTTCCGTAGGCGGGCTCCATTGCGGCAAGCCGACCACGACCTCCATGTCGGCCAGCCGTCACCGTTCTCCCGCCTTCCGTAGGCGGGCTCCATTGCGGCGCCGTGAAGCCCGAGTAGTTGTACGCCCGGTACGTGGTTCTCCCGCCTTCCGTAGGCGGGCTCCATTGCGGCGAGGTCATCGACTTCGCCGAGATGATCCGGCGAGCCGGTTCTCCCGCCTTCCGTAGGCGGGCTCCATTGCGGCGTGTCGCCTGCGGGATCGCGGCCGCGCAGCAAGGCGGGTTCTCCCGCCTTCCGTAGGCGGGCTCCATTGCGGCTGGAAGCCCGTCGCTCGCGGAGATCGAGGGCATGACCCGGTTCTCCCGCCTTCCGTAGGCGGGCTCCATTGCGGCACCGGTGTTTGCCGCCGTGCCGTGGCGCCTGCACGCGTTCTCCCGCCTTCCGTAGGCGGGCTCCATTGCGGCGACCTCGCGTGAGGTCAGTGGCCCGCCCAGAGCGGCAGGTTCTCCCGCCTTCCGTAGGCGGGCTCCATTGCGGCGGCCCGGACGACGAGGCGTACATGCGCGCCTACGGCAGTTCTCCCGCCTTCCGTAGGCGGGCTCCATTGCGGCCGTCGCATGTCCGTCCTCGGCGAGCCCTGCTTGATTGTTCTCCCGCCTTCCGTAGGCGGGCTCCATTGCGGCCCGGGCATCTGGACTGAGGTGCCCCAGATTTTCCGGACAGGGGATCCAATAGGATTCTCGCCGGAAAGGAACGGGATCAAATGCCGGGGAAACCGAAGCATTACACTCCGGAGTTCAAGGAGCAGGCCGTCAAGAAAGTGGTCGACTCCTCGCCGCCACGGACAATCGCCGAGGTGGCGCGGGAACTCCATGTCAACGATACCACGCTCGGGTTCTGGGTTAAGGCGTACCGGAAGAAACTAGCAGGACAGCCCCTGCCATCCGATATGCCCGACGACGAGCGGGTCCGGGAGCTGGAACGCCGCGTCCGCGAGCTCGAGATGGAGAACGCGTTCCTGAAAAAAGCAGCAGCGTACTTCGCGAGGGAGCATCGGTGAGCGAGAAATACGAGTTCATCGACGCTGAGTGCGCCATCCTGCCCGCCGAGGGCGACGCTCCCGCTGTTGTGCGGATGTGCGAATGGCTGGGAGTATCATCATCAGGATTCTACGACTGGAGGAGCCGGCCGCAAAGCGAGACCGCGCGGCGCCGGGAGCTTCTGGAAATCAAGATAAAAGCACTGTTCGAAGCGAATAACGAGGAGTACGGGTACCGGCGGATCCACGCTGCCCTGGTCCGCGGCGGCGAGACCGTCGATGACGAGACCGTGCGGAAGATCATGCGTGACCTGGGCCTAGTTCCCTGCCAGCCGAAGCCCTGGCGCCGCTCTCTGACCGAGCAGGACGGCCAGGCCGGACCCATCCCGGACCTGGTGAACCGTGATTTCACCGCGGATAAGCCTGGCCGGAAAATGGTCGGGGATATCACGTACATCGATACGTGGGAAGGCTGGGTGTATCTCGCGACGGTCATTGACTGCGCAACCCGCAAGATCGTCGGGTGGGCGATGGACGACAATTACAAGACCCCGCTTATTTCCCGGGCGATCCGGATGGCCGCGCGGAACCTGGACCTGCCGGAGGGCGCGATGTTCCATTCCGACCGCGGCAGCAATTATACATCGGCCGAGTTCGCCGGGGTACTGAAGGAACTCAGGATCAGGCAGTCGGTGGGGCGCACCGGGATATGCTATGATAATGCACTGTCGGAATCGGTGAACGGGACGCTGAAGAACGAGCTCGTCTACCGGACGGCGTACGCGACCCGCAAAGCCGCGATGGATGATATTGCGCGGTGGATCGAGCTCCGCTATAATAGGACTCGTCTCCACTCCACGCTCGGGTACCGGACTCCGCAAGAGGTCCTGGACGAATACCTGAACGGGCAGGAAGCAGCGTGAAATAACCGCAAATTCCCTGTCCGGAAAACGCGGGGCAGCTCACACTACGAGTGGTTCTCCCGCCTTCCGTAGGCGGGCTCCATTGCGGCCCCGATGCGCCACGCGGACACGAACGCCGAGTCGCTGTTCTCCCGCCTTCCGTAGGCGGGCTCCATTACGGCTTGATGCTGTGCCGGGGCAGGTACCGGTACGTGAGGGTTCTCCCGCCTTCCGTAGGCGGGCTCCATTGCGGCTTCAGTATCTGCCGGACGCTGGTCCGCGTCCATGGGTTCTCCCGCCTTCGGTAGGCGGGCTCCATTGCGGATGACCAGCCTCAGGGCTTGAGCCGGAACCCGTCGAACGCCACCGTGACAATGATGTCCGCGAGCTCAGCCGGCCTGCCCCCGCCGCCGGGCCGGTACCACTCCGCCACCGAGTTGATCATCCCGTACAGCAGCCGGGCGACCAGGGCCGGATCGACATCCGACCGCAGGTCTCCCTCGTCCCTGGCCTGCGCCACCAGATCGGCGACGGCGGCATCGAACGAACGCCGCCGCGCGAGCGCCTGCCGCTCGGCTTTGGTGTTCCCCCGCACCCGCAGCAGCAGTGTGACGAAGGGCAGCTCCGCCACCAGCAGTAGCACGCTGCGGCGCGCCAGCTCCTCCAGTCTCGTCATCGCGGGCACGTCCAGCCTCGCGATGTCGTCGAGCAGCGCGAACAGCCCGTTCAGCGCCCGGTCCACGGCCAGCAGGAGGAGTTCCTCCTTGCCCGCCACGTGGTGGTAGATCGCCGATTTCGTGATGCCCAGCTCGCGCGACAGGTCCTCCATGCTCGTGCCGTCGTATCCGCGCTCGTTGAACACCTTGACCGCGCCGCGCAGCACCGACTCCAGGTCATGCCCGGGCCGCCCGCGCCGCACGCCCGCCTGCATCCAAATCTCCTCACCGGGCGGCCACGACGAGCATGACCGCAAAACCGACCGAATGTTCAGTCGAGAACTCTAGTGCAGCAGGACCCGATGTCAACCGTCAGCCTGGGGAGCCAGGGAGGAGCCGCACCTCGGCGCGCGGAAGCCGGGCCCACCAGTGGTGGTAGCGGCGGTAGACCTCCGGATCGCGGTCAGCGAGGAACGGCACCAGCATCCGGGCTTCGTCGGCGGTGATGTTGGTCAGCATCTGGTCCCGGTCAACCGTGCCCAGCCCACCGTCCGTCCACTCGCCGAACTTCTCCGCTATCCACGCCAGCTGCCCGGCCGGTGAGTCGGTGAGCCCGTAGCCCACCGTCTGCGGCCGGGTGGCCTGGATCGCGCCGTACCCGCTCCCGGTCAGCCGGAACCGCCGCAGCCGCTCCACCCGCTCCCGATCCCGATCATCCAGATCAGGAGGCTCCGAACCGGGAGCAACGTACGGCGACAGCATGTTCAGGTGCACCCCCACAACATGGTCCGGCACGATCACGCCGAGCTCCCGGGAGATCGACGAGCCCCAGTCGCCGCCCTGCGCGCCGTACCGCTGGTAACCCAGGCGCCGCATGAGCTCGTCCCACGCCCGCGCGACGCGGTTCACGTTCCAGCCCCGTTCCCGCGTCGGCCCGGAGAACCCGAAGCCTGGAATGGACGGAACGACCATGTGAAACGCGTCCCGCGGATCGCCCCCGTACGCCCCGGGGTCGGTAAGCGGCCCGATGAGCTCGACGAACTCCACGATCGACCCGGGCCACCCGTGCGTCATGATCAGCGGCAGCGCCCCCGGCAAGTGCGAACGCACGTGCAGGAAGTGCACGGCCTGTCCGTCGATCTCGGTGGTGAACTGCGGAAACCCGTTCAGCCGGCGCTCGTGGACCCGCCAGTCGTACCGGTTCCCGCTCCCCGGCGGGCAGCCGCGCCGGAAACCCGAACCCCGGGAACAGCCCGGGATCGTTGAATGAGACGATCCGCGACACCTCCGACCCGGCCCTGCTCGGCCGGGGTAAGGCGGTCAACGTAGCGCTGACCGGCGGCTTCCAGTGGGCCTTATGGGTGTGCGGGATGGTCGCCGTGCTCGCCCTGCCCATCACCGTCGCCCTTTTCCGGCGGCCGCCCGCGGCCGCTATCCCGGCAGCGACCGAGGCAGTCCGAAGCGCGGCAGCACGCTAGGGTCGAACCGGGTGATCACGCTGATCCGGTCGCCGGCCAGGGTGAACACGAGCAACCCGTTCGCGTGTAGCACCGGCGCATGCAGGGCCTGGTCCCAGGGCACTACGTTGCAGGAGGAGACAATGGCCTCACGGCTGAACCCATACCTCAACTTCAACGGCAACGCCCGGCATGCGCTGGAGTTCTACACCAGCGTGTTCGGCGGTGAGCTCACGCTCAGTACGTTCGCCGACTTCGGCGCCCAGGGCACGCCCGACGCCGACCGGATCATGCACGGGCAGCTCGAGACCGCGGCCGGTTACACGATCATGGCCGCCGACGTCACCAGCGATATGCAGTACCAGCCCCCGGCCGGGTTCGCGGTGAGCCTCAGCGGCGACGACGACGCGCTGCACGGTTACTGGGAGAAGCTGTCCGCCGGCGGCACCGTCACCATGCCGATGCAGAAGCAGGCCTGGGGCGACGAGTTCGGCATGTGCGTCGACCAGTTCGGCGTTCCGTGGCTGGTCAACATCAGCCAGCCGCGGTCCTAGGCAGGGTCGCGGTCCAGTCGGCGATGCTGAGGACGTCGGCCTGCCGGGGAAACACCTTCTCGGTCAGGACCTGGTGCACCCCGGGGTCGGCGTCCAGGCACCCGTCGGCCAGGACGGTGAGCCGGTAGTCCAGGTCAGCGGCCTGGCGCAGGGTCGACAGCACGACGCCGCTGGTGGCGATGCCCGCCAGCACGAGATGGTCGATGCCGCCTGCCCGCAGCACCACCTCCAGGTCGCTGCCGGCGAACGCCGAGACCCGCCGCTTGGTGACGATGATGTCGCCGGAGGCCGGCGCGACGGCGGGATGGATGACTGAGCCCGGGTCGCCGTCCGTCATCCGGCCGGTCCCGGAAATGGCCGCGAAGCTCTTGTTGCGCTCGCTGACCTCCGGATATCCGGCCCGGAACCCCACCGTCACGTAAATGACCCTGACCCCGGCGCCGCGGGCCGCGTCGACCGCGGCCGCCAGCCGCGGCAGGTATCCTTCGTCGCCGGCGAACCGGTCGACGATGCCCTGTTGCACGTCCATGACGAGCAGCGCGCTTGACGTCATCCTGGCCCGCTCCTAATGCGCTCCGGCAGCTAACGTACGAGTGTGGCGACTATAGACGACGTGGCCGACGTGGCCCGGCAGCTGCCCGACGTGACCGAAGGGGAGCGGCACGGCAACCGGACCTGGTTCGTCGCGCGCAAGGCCTTCGCCTGGGAGCGCCCGTTCACCAAGGCGGACCTGCGGCGGTTCGGCGAGCAGACCCCGCCCGCCGGGCCCATCCTGGCCGTCCGCGTCGAGGACCTCGGCGAGAAGGAGGCCGTGCTCGCCGCGCATCCGGACGCGTTCTTCACCATCCCGCACTTCGACGGGTTCTCCGCCGTCCTCATCCAGCTGGAGGAGGTCTCCGCGCAGGCGCTCCGGGAGGCGGTGACCGACGCCTGGCTGGCCTGCGCGCCGCCGGCCCTGGCGAACCAGTTTCTCAACCGCTGAGGAAGTCGCCCGGTCTCCAGCGGGTCGGCTGAAATGCTCCGGTAGGCTGCGCGCCGAAGGCCGGCTGGGCCAGATGGCAGCGAGGAAGCGAAGATGCGATATGGGACCTGAGGAGTTCAGGGCGGCCGGGCATGAGCTGATCGACTGGATCGCGGACTACCGGGCCCGGATCCCGCAGCTGCCGGTCCAGGCGCGGGTGAGCCCGGGTGAGGTGGCCGCCAAGCTGCCGAACCGGGCGCCGGAGAAGGCCGAACCGTTCAGCCACGTGCTGGCCGACCTCGACGGCGTCGTCGTCCCGGGCGTAACCCAGGTGCAGCACCCCCATTACTTCGGCTGGTTCCCGTCCAACGCGTCCCTCGCTTCCGTGCTGGGCGACCTGGCCACCTCCGGGCTCGGCGCGCTCGGGATCACGTGGCAGTCCGCCCCGGCGCTGACCGAGGTCGAGGAAGTCGTCGTGGACTGGCTGCGCGAGCTGACCGCGCTGCCCGAGACGTGGAAGGGCGTCATCCAGGACACGGCCTCCAGCGCGTGCCTGGTCGCCCTGCTCGCGGCGCGCGAGCGCGCGACGAACTACTGCGAGGCCCGCGGCGGGCTCCAGGCCGAGGACGCGCCGCTGACGGTCTACACCACCGAGCACGCCCATTCCTCGATCGCGAAGGCCGTGGCCCTGGCCGGTTTCGGGCGGGACAACCTGCGGCTGGTCGGCGTCGACCCGGTCACGTACGCCATGCGTCCCGAGGCGCTGGCCGCGGCGCTGGAGGCTGACGTGGCGGCGGGCCGGCGCCCGGCGGCCGTCGTGGCCAGCGTCGGCACCACCGGCACCACGGCGGTGGACCCGCTCGGGCAGATCATCCCGCTGGCCCGCCGGTACGGGATGTGGGTGCACGTCGACGCGGCGATGGCAGGCTCGGCGCTGCTGCTGCCGGAGATGCGCTGGCTGGTGGACGGCGTGGAAGGCGCGGACTCACTGGCCTGGAACCCGCACAAGTGGCTCGGCACCGTGCTGGACTGTTCGCTGCTGTACGTCGCCGACCCCGGCCATCTGATCCGGGTCATGTCGACCAGCCCGTCCTACCTTCGTTCGGCCGTCGACGGTGAGGTGACCCAGTACAAGGACTGGGGCATCCCGCTCGGCCGCCGGTTCCGCGCGCTCAAGCTGTGGTTTCACCTCCGGCTCGACGGCGCCGAAGCCATCCGCGCCCGGCTACGGCGGGACCTGGACAACGCCCGCTGGCTCGCCGAGCAGGTCTCGTCGACGCCCGGCTGGCGTGTCCTGGCCCCGGTCAACCTGCAGACGGTAGTGCTCAGGCACGAACCCGCCGGCCTCGTCTCCGGTACCGGCGCGGTCCTGGACGCCGACGCGCTGAACGCGCACACCCTCTCGTGGGCAGACGAGGTCAACGCCTCGGGCGCGGCCCTGGTCACGCCCTCCCTGCTGGACGGCGCCTGGTCGGTCCGGGTCTCGATCGGAGCCGAGTCCACCGAACGTCAGGACGTTGAGGAGCTGTGGAACCTGCTGAAGCAAGCGGCCGAGACCAGCTGAGCACGAAATGACGAGGCCGCGCAGGGGCGGTCAAGTACTGGCCGACCGGGAGGCGGTCAGGGACGCGAATACAACAGTGGAACTCAGGTAATGCCCGCTGGCATAGTCGAAAACCCCTCCGCACGTTATCAGCCGGAGCGCGGCATAGTCGGTCGCCCCGTATATCGCTTTCGCCGGGAAATTGGATTTGGGGTACTCGCGCACGCCGGTGACCCGGAAAATGGCCGTGATCCCGTCGGCCAGCGTCACGTCGATGGTGTCTCCGGGACGCAGAGCCCCGAGGCGGTAGAAAACCGCGGGGCCCTGATAACTGTCGACATGGCCTTCAATGACCGACGTCCCGATCTGGCCGGGCGTCGCCGAGTATTCGTACCACGCGGCCTCGCCCGCGCTCGTGACCAGCGACGGTACCTGGATCGTGCCGTCGGTGTTGAGCCCGAGGTGCAGGAGTTTCGAGGTCACGCCGATGGCCGGGATTTCCACCGACACCGGCACGGAGCGTGGCAGCGACGGCCCCTGGCCACCCGGCGCGATGGCGCCGCGCGCCGCGGCGGAAGGCTGCGGCGCGTGCTGCTGGGACAGGAACGTGACGGCCACGGCAGCGGTCCCGCCCAGGATGAGCGCGACCCCGGCCACCCCGGCCAGCCGGGCTCGGAGGCTGACCGGCTTGGGCGGGCGGGCGTATCCGCCCTCGGGCCACGAGGCGACCACGCGCAACCCGGCTATCCGCGGCCACCTCGCACCCCCCAAAGCGGGCTCCCTCCAGGGGCGTTCTACTCAAGTAGCCTAATATTCCGACGGTGGGCGCGCCATTGCCGGTTTCCGCCGTAGCCGGGGCATACCGTTATGGTCTCGGCGTTTTCGCCGGGGAGTTCTTTCCTTCCCGCGCCGGTTTCTGCGCCCGGCGACCGGGAAATGGTCATTGCCGAGAGCACGAGGAGGTTCGATGAGGGCGCGCACAGCCATCGCGGGGACGGCGCACCGGGTCCGGCTGACCGCCGTCGGCTGGGGCCTGACCACCATGCTCGCCTGCGTCGCGCTCTCGGCTTGCACCTCCGGCCCCACCGTGCCTTCTTCTTCTGTTTCTCTGCTCTCACCCTCCGCCAGCGGCTCGGTGAGCCCCAGCGCAACCGGGAGCCCCAGCGCGACCGAGAGCCCCAGCGCGACCGAGAGCCCCAGCGCGACCGAGAGCCCCAGCGCAACCGTGAGCCCCACGCCCGAGCCCAGCCCGTCGCCGAGCCCTTCGTACAGCCCGTACCCAACCGCCGCGCCGGTCACCGGCGGCGGCGGCACGGCCGGATTCCAGGACGCCGGGCTCGCGGTGCTCGGCGGGGCGGCCATCGTCGCGGGCCTCGGGAGCATCGCCTACCGCCGCCGGATAACCAGAAACCGCTGACCAGTCTTATCCAACATTCGTGTTATGCAAAGAACCCCTCCGCACATAGCTTGCGCACCTCCCCTTCCCCTTCGCCCTTCCCTCTGCTGGCCGCTCACCTGCACCGATCGCTCGCGCAGGCCCCAAAGGCCTGCACTCGCGAGTCGGTTTTGCATAACGCTCACGGGGTGCCCGCCGTGCTGATCGCGGCCGCCGTCTGCCCGCATCCGCCGCTCCTGATCCCCGAGGCCACCGGCGCGCCCGGCGCCGGCGACGCGGAGCTGCAGCGACTGCGGACCGCGTGCCACCAGGCCGTCTCCGCCCTGCTGGCCGAACGCCCGGACCTCATTGCGGTCGTCGGCGGCCCCACCGGGCATACCGCCGGGTACCCGCCACGGACGCCGGGCAGCCTGCACGACTTCGGCGTCCCGTTCACCGTCGGCGGGGACCACGGCCCGCCGTTCCTGCCGCTGTCCCTGACCGTCGGGAAGTGGCTGCTCTCCGCGGCCCGCGGCGCCGCGGGCCGCGTGGTGGGGAATCGCCTCGGACGCGGCCCCCGCCGAGTGCCTGCAGCTGGGGGGAAGCTGGCCGCGCTCGCCCCCCGGGTCGCGCTGCTGGCCATGGGCGACGGACCTGCCCGCCGGGCCCGCGCCGCGCCGGGCGCCGCCGATCCCGAGGCCGACCGCTACGACGACCGGGTGGCTGGCGCGCTGGCCGCCGCCGACCCCGGCGCGCTCGCCGCGCTCGACCCCCGCCAGGACGGGCCGCTGGAGGTGGCCGGCCGCGCCGCCTGGCAGGTCCTGGCCGGGGCGGCGGGCCAGGGTGCCTTCGACGCCGAGCTGCGCTACCGCGGCGTTCCCTTCGAGGTGAGCTACGTCGTGGCCAGCTGGCGCCGGGCACACTGAGAGGCATGGGCACCCACGTCATCGCCGTGGTCGGGGCGACCGCCACCGGCAAGTCCGGCCTGGGCATCGCGCTGGCCCGCGCGCTCGGCGGCGAGGTCGTGAACGCCGATTCGATGCAGCTCTACCGGGGCATGGACATCGGCACCGCCAAGGAGCCCGAGGCCGCCCGCCACGGCGTGCCGCACCATCTGCTCGACATCTGGCCGGTGACCCGGACCGCGAACGTCGCCGACTACCAGCAGCTGGCCCGCGCCGCGATCGACGGCATCATCGCACGCGGTCACGTCCCGATGCTCGTAGGTGGCTCGGGCCTGTACCTCCGTGCCGCTCTCGACGATCTCGATTTTCACGGAACGGATCCGGCTACCCGCGCCCGCCTCGAGTCCGAGCTTGCCGAGGTGGGCCCCGCGGTGCTGCACGCCCGGCTGGCCACGCTCGACCCGGCCGCGGCAATAGCCATCCTGCCCAGCAACGGCCGCCGCATCGTGCGCGCCCTCGAGGTGATCGAGCTGACCGGCCGCCCGTTCACCGCGACCATGCCCGGCTACGAACAGGTCCGCCCCGCGGTCCAGCTCGGCCTCACCCTGCCCCGCCCGGAACTCGACCAGCGGATCGCCGCCCGCGTCGAGGCGATGTGGCAGGCAGGCTTCGAGGCCGAGGTGAGGGAGCTCGTCCGCCACGGCCTGCGGGACGGCATGACCGCCAGCCGCGCGCTGGGCTACCAGCAGATGCTCCGCCACCTGGACGGCGAGCTCACCCTCGACGAAGCGCGCGAGGAAACCGTCAAGGCCACCCGGCGGTTCGCCCGCCGCCAGGAGTCCTGGTTCCGCCGGGACCCACGCATCCACTGGCTCGACGCGAGCCGACCCGGGCCTCCTCGACGAGGCGCTGCGCTACATCTGATCCCCGAGCCGGTAGGCGCGCTTGGCGTTGTCCGCGCAGAGCATCCGGGTCAGGCGCATCACGGTCCGTTCGGTATAAAGATCTTCCTGCAGGCCTGCGGAGAGGACGTCCGACAGCGCGCGCCGGAACGCCGTCGCCCCCAGGTAATACAGTTCCGGCAGCCCGAACGCGTCCGAGGAGTACAGGAACTTGCCGTACGGCGCGAGCTCCAGCGCCTCGGCGAGCAGGGCGGGAGCGCGGCGGCCCAGGTTGTGGGTGGCCAGGCCCGCGTCGATGTAGACGTGCGGGAAGACCTGGGCCAGGTAGCCGGCCTCCCGGTGATAGGGGTAGTTGTGCAGCAGCATGACCGGGGTCCCGGCCGGCTGGATCGCCCGCAGCAGCGGGGTGAGCAGCAGTGGGTTGCAGTGGTGCAGGTCGACGTCGCTGTCCCCGTAGCCCACGTGGAACTGCACCGGCAGCCCGAGGTCCACGCCGGACCAGATGAGGAACCGCTGCAGCGTCTGGTCGGCGATCCGGGGCGGTCCGGTGCGGCCGGGAGTGTATCCCGCCAGCCAGTGCCCGGCGGCCGCCGCCACCTCGGCGTCGGACGGCCGCTCGGGGTTCAGGTCCAGCCCGGTCCGGTAGGCGGCGATCGACTTGAACCCGACCGCCGACGCGGAGCGGGCGGCCAGCGCGGCCCGTACCGCGTCGGCGAAGTCGGCCGCGCCGGTCCCGGCCGCGACCGCGTCCTCGGCCACGCGCTCCAGCCGGACGATCTCGTGCGCGGTCGCGCCCGCCAGCCCGCCGAGCTCGGCCGGGGAGGTGATCGGCTCCGGGGTGAAGCCGGTGTCCACGCACAGCGCGGACATCCCGGCCGCGGTCAGGAAGCGCTTGCTCACCTCGGTCGCGCCGAGCTCGGCCCGGCGGATCACGTAGTCGGGTAGTTCGGCGTGCGGCGGCAGGCCGAGGACCGGCGGGCACAGGCGGCGGAACGCGAACCCGGCCTGCGAGTCGAACACCGAGCCGCCCGGCCACCCTGAGCCCTCGTTCAGCAGCGGCTCGAGCGTGGCCTCGTCCGCCTCGCGGTACAGCACCCCGTGACAGTGGTGATCGACCACAGGCTGTTCCGCGACGCAGGCGAGCAGTGCAGTGTTTGTCCCGCTCGCCTCCGGGCGCTCTTGACGCACTGCCTTCCCTCCTCGCTCGTTCCTCGCTCGTCAGTCCACGCAGTGCCGCGCCCTTTGGCTCGCGGGAGGTGGCTCGCTCTATGATGCTTCGAGCTGGGCAGGTACTTCGGCAGTGGTGCCGTCCGGCGCCTTGATGCCTTCGCGGGCGGCCAGCGCGGCCCCGAGCTTCCGCGCCGTGCCGGCGCGACGATCACGGCCACGATCGCCGCTGCCAGCCAGACACCGCGGTAATGGGGAACCACCTGCCGTCGCCGGTCGGGTACGGGATCACGTTCCGGTACAGCGTGTAACCCAGCACGATCAGGCCCGCGATCGGTATCACGATCTGCCACATCGGCACCGGGAGCTTCCGCCGCACGAACACCAGCATGATGCAGCCCAGCGAGGCCAGTACGTAGGCGACGAGAAGGATCAGCGTTCCGATGGTGCCCGACCACAGGAAGCTGTCGAACGCGGTGGCGTGGAAGGCCGTCCGGTAGATGATGACGATCAGGGCCGACATGGCCACGATGACCATGGTCGCGTTGGCCGGGGTGCCCCACCGCGAGCCTGCGCCGACCCCGCGCGCCCCGGCGGTGTCCGGGACAGTGCGTACATCAGCCGGGCCGCGCCCACCGTGGAGGCCAGGCAGCAGCCGAAGGCGCTGACCGTGGTGCCGAGCGTGATCACGTCGCCGACCCAGTGCCCGACGTAGGAGGAACCCAGGTCGCCCAGCAGCGACGGTGACGCGATGAACTTGTTGACGCCGGCTGTGCTCGTGCCGAAGCCCATCATCTCGACCGCGGTCACCACCGTGAAGTAGACACCGCCGAACACGGCCACGCCGAAGATCGCGCGCGGGATGTCCCGGGTCGGCCGGTTGGCCTCTTCACCCAGGGTCGCCGCCGCCTCGAACCCGGCGAACGACAGGAAGCCGAACACCACGCCGAGGAACAGCGCGGAGAAGCTCGTGCCCGGCGTCACCTGGAACACGCTCCAGGTGAAGTGCTCGCGCCCGGCGCGTTCCCGGCCAGCAGCCGGACCAGCACCACCGCGGTGACGATGAGGATCAGCGCGACCGTGGTGCCCTCGACGGTCAGCAGCACGCTCGTGCCGCGCCGCGCCGGGATGACGGCGAGCAGCAGCACCAGCGCCAGCGCGACCGCGAGCAGGACGAACGGTGCCCAGGTCGGCGGGTGCGGCCAGATCCCGACCGCCTGCAGGAACGCGGTGCCGAAGATGCCGGCCGCGCTCGCGGTGACCACCGCGTAGAACGTGTAGGTGCCGAGCAGGCCCCAGCCCGCGACCACCCCGGCCCGCGGGCCGAGCGTCGCGCCGACGAACGCGTAGACCGAGCCGGAGTGATGGAAGTACTGGCACAGCCGGACGAAGGAGTAGGCCACGAGCAGCACGCCGACGGCCGCGATGAGGAAGGTCAGCGGGACCGCGCGGCCCGCCGTGGTCGCGCTGGCCTGCGGGTTGATGTTGGCGGCCATGCTCGGCGCCATGAGCGCGACCGACAGGCCCACCGCGGCCCAGACCGACAGTGATCGCTTGAGTCCGGGCGTTCCTTCGACAGCCATGTCCTCCTCCTTACTGCCTTACTGTCTCCGTCCCCCATAGTGTCCCTCCGACCCCCGCGTCACGGAAGGGGCAAAAGGTGCGAAATGTCGATCAGACCAGCTATTTTCGTGGTCCTTGCCCGCGGCCGCGATCGTCTGGCCCGGCTGTCCGGAAAGTCCGTGTGAACCGATTTGCGTCGTCGCGCGTCACAGAGGGTAGAAGTCAGATGTCAGGGGGTGACCTACAGTGACTGGTGCCTACCCGGTGCTGCACGTGGGTTCCTTCGGGTCCGCGGGTCCCGCCCAGCCGGCGCGTCCCTGGGCCCGTACGTTCCGCGGCACGCCCGCGTCCGTGCCCGAGGCGCGCAGGTTTGTGGCTGAGCTGCTGGCCGGCTGCCCGGCCCGGGAAGTCCTCATGACCTGCGTGTCCGAACTATCCGCGAACGCCGTCGCGCACACCGGCTCGGGGAACGGCGGCGTCTTCATCGTCGAGGTCGACCTTCCGCGGCCCGGGGTGGCCCGGATCGCCGTCATCGACCGAGGCGCGGCCCGTCCCTCCCGGCCGCCGGGCGTCTCGACCTGATGGCCGAGGGCGGCCGCGGGCTCGCCATGGTGGCCGCCTGCACCAGCCGGTGGGGCTACGCCGACGCCCACCCGGGCCGCGTCGTGTGGGCCGAGGCCTGCTGGCCGGTCCCCGTCCCCGCCCCCCGACCCCCGCCCCCGGCGTCCCCCCGCCCCCGCGGTCCTGCCGCCCCCGCCCCCGGCCCGCCCCGGAAGACTCCCGCCATCCCCGCCGCCGCTCTCCCCAAGCCCGCCTCGAGCCCTCCGGCCCCGCTCGCCCGCCCACACCAGGCCGCCCGACCCGGCGGTCCTCCCGATGATGGCCGTCTTGGCGGGAACGCCGCTACCGTTGCGTTCACAGACGACTGCCGGAGGCGGACACGGACCGCGCCGTGTTCGCCAGCATCGAGCGCGAGATCGATAACGAGGTGCACAAGCGCTTCCCCGGCGACGTGATCAAGCAGGCCGTGCTGCTGCACTATGGCGACGACCCGGAAATCGAGCCGGGGGAGCTGTTCGTCCGGGTCTTCCTCCGAGCCGACCGGCCCGAGGATTACGAGCAGATCATGTTGGCGTTCGAGCGTGATCATCAGGCGGCGCTGGAGGAGTTCCCGCGCTACCTGGCCGACAAGCTCCGCGAGATCAGCCTGGTCGACTTCATCTTCAGCCATAACCCCGTCACCGGCGAGAGCGATGGTCCCCGGAACAGGATGGGATGGAGCTGGCGGCTGGCAGACCTACGGGCATGGGAACTGGGGGAAGCAACGTTTGTGCACGCCCGGCTGGGACCGGCCGGACTGGAAACACTCGACACGCTGATCAGGGCGGGTATCGCCGATGATCGCGCGGACGCGATCCGCGTGGTGCTGCCCCGGTTCCGCGAGCAGCCCGAGTATGAGCAGCTCCGCGAGCGGGTCCGGGAGATCGACCGGCTTAGAGCGGAGTTCTAGCTTCGCAGGCTCCAGGCTGTCCGGGTATCGACCCTGGGCGGCGTCGTGTTCCCACCCATTGACAACACCGTTTGTCATTGACGACACCGTCTCGAGAATACTCTACACGAGCCCTGCGCCGGACGGAATTATCTCGAATATGAGATACCCTCGACGGTATGGCGAGCGAGCATAACCTTATCCCTGGACTCCTGAGATCTCTGGGACAGCAGAGTCGATATCGGGCCGCCCAGGCAGTCCGGCCGATCGGGGGCGAACGAGGCCTGCGCCGCTGCCGGTCATGCCGGGCTTCCGCGAGATGGCGCTGCGCCGCCGGGCGGACGAGCAGGCCGCCCGGATGGCCGAGGACCGCGGCCGTCTGGTCCGCCAACTCGCCGAGCAGCGGCAGACAGCGGGCCTGTCCCAGACCGAAGTGGCCGCCCGGATGGGGACCTCCCAGTCCGCGGTAGCCCGGCTGGAGTCCGGCACCGCCGACGTGCGCGCCTCCACGCTCGAGCGCTACGCGGCCGCCGTCGGCGGCCAGATCACCTGGAAACTCGACCGCACCGCGGAAGGAGCCACCGAATGACGCACGGCGCGGTGCGCGCGCACCTGCCAGGAATCCCGCCCCGGCCGGGGGAGCCCGGCTGGCCCGGCATCCCGCTCACCCCGGGCTGGCCGCCCTCCACCTCGCCGCCCGCCCGGCCCGAGCCGTCGCCGGCCTCGCCAGTGCGGGTCTGGCTCGACCCGTTCGCTGACTGGCAGGCCAGCCTGTACCAGCGGCTGCTGGAGAAGCGGATCGTGCTGGCTTCGGGCATCCTGGACGACGAGGCCGCGGCGCGGCTCTCGGCCCAGCTGCTCACCCTGGACGCCGAGGGGGACCAGCCGATCCGGCTGGAACTGCAGAACCTGCGCGCCGAACTGGCCGCCGCCCTGACCGTGATGGGGATCCTGGATGTCCTGCGGGTTCGGGTGAACGCGTGCGTGAGCGGTGAGATCAGCGGTCCGGCCCTGGGCGTGCTCGCGTCCTGCGCGCAGCGGACCGGCTACCCGAACGCCACCTTCACCCTGGCCGAGCCGAGGCTCGAGTTCGGCGGCACCGTCACCGCGGTCACCGCGCGCCAGCAGCAGGTAACCCGCATGCTCGACACGCTGTACTTCAGGCTGGCCGAGGTTACCGGCCGCGAGGCGGACGAAATCCGCGAGGACGCGCGCCGCCGCCGGTCCCTGACCACCGCCCAGGCCATCGGCTACGGCCTCATCCAGGCCCAGGAGACCGCGGCCCGGCCCGGCCCGGCCAAATAACCGGCCCGGGTGTCGCCAGAGAACCGCAACTCCCAGCCGGGCGCGCCAAATGATCCCGGCGGGTCCCAAAAAATAGCCCTCTGTACACTCTCGCTCTCAATGGGTAACATCAAATGCGGATTACCCGTACGAATCGGTAGGGATGGGCGAGGATTGTGACATCTCGCCCGAGACTTGGCTGAACTGGGGCTTGTGATGAGCACAGAACGTGATCGATCAAGTGAGAATCGTCATCAAGAACCCGGTTCGGCCGAAGAGTCGCAGCGTGCGGGCATCTCTGGCGGGAGCTGGCCGGATCGTCTGGTGCAGTCCTGGTCGGTGCCGCCGGGCCTGATAGCCCCCCAGGCCGCGCGGCCGGAAACGGATGTCACGCCACCGGATGCCGGGCCGATAACCGACGATGGCGATTGGCCCGGCGTGGCCCCTCTGGCAGGCTGGTTCCTGCCTACCCCGGCCGACGGCCCAGCGGACAACCGGCCACTGGCAGACCAGGCAGACCAGGCAGACCAGGGGGATCAGGCGGACCGGGCGGCGGCCAGCGCGGAAGCAAGCGACGACGCCGGAGAGAACGTCACCGGCGAGTGGTTCGCGTCACCCGCGCCAGAGCCGGACGAGTCTCCCGTCTCCTGGCATGAGGGAATGGACGCCCCCGGGCCGGGCGCGGAACCTCCCGATCTGGCCAGCGAACAGTCCGGCGAGCCCGCCGCCCCCGCGCCCGCCCCGCGCCCCCGCGCCCGCCCCCGCGCCGCCCCAGGTGCCCTCGCCACGTGAAGGTAGCGGGTCAGCGTCTACTGGCACCGGCGCCTCCCGGCGCTCCATTCTCGACGCTGAGCCGGTGGTCGGCCCGACCCGGGCTCTGCGGGGCAGGCCCGGCGGCCCGGGCCTCCCGCCGAGGCGTCCAGGCCCGGGGGCGAGAAAGGCGCCCGCCGGGCTGTCCCCGTGGCAGGCGTCGCAGCGCCTGTGGAGCGAGTCGGAGATCCCGTGGGAACAGCACCCGGCGGACGGTGCTCACCAGCCGCAATCGCCTGCCCCGGGACGCCCCGAACCCGGCCCGCGGCCGCAGGCCCCGTACCGGAACCCGCATCAGCCCCCGCAGGCCCCCAGCAAGCATGGCCGCCGCAGCAAGCATGGCCGCCGCAGCAAGCATGGCCCCCGCAGCAAGCATGGCCCCCGCAGCAAGCATGGCCGCCGCAGCAAGAACGCCGCCGCAGCAAGAACGCCAGCCGCAGCAGGCTCGGCCGCCGTTTGTTCCGCCGCCGCGGTCGCCGCATTGGTCACCGCAGCCGCACCCCGCGGGCCGTCACGCCGGGTCGGGATCCGTTCCGCCCGACCCGGTCAATGGCGCCTGGCCAGGCAACATGCGGGTCCCGCTCAGCGCGCCGGTGTTCGCCGAACCCCGGACCGAGCCGGACACCGGATCGCGGACCAGCCCGATGATCGAGCCCGACGATCAGCCGCTCGCCGACCCCGACACCTGGCGCACGCCCGGCGCCGCACCCCCGCTGTGGAACGACAGAAACCCCAGCACCGGCCCGCATCCCGCCGGTCACCGGTCCGGCGGGAGCGACACCCTGCTCCTGGAACCCGAACTGCCCGGCACCTGGCGGCCCGGTACCCGGCGCGGCCTGGTCAGCCGGCGCACGGCCACCATCGCGGTGCCCGTCATTGTGCTGGTCGCGGTGGCCGTCCTGGCCCTCGCCCTGCTGACCGGTCACGGGCCGAAGTTCGGCCAGCTGGCCGACAGCCGGCCACCGAACCAGGGCCAGGGCCCGGCGGCGCAGCCGGCGCTCACCATCGGCATGTATCCCGGGCAGCAGCAGCGCGGCGTGTTCCAGACCGTGAACCGCATCGTCGCCTCGGGGGACACGATCGTCACTATGGGTTCGCAGACCAGCGACGGCGTGGTCCGGCAGCAGTTCTTCGTGTCCGGCAACGGCGGCGCCTCCTGGCGCCTGGCCCCGGTACACGCAGCAGGAGGCGGTCCTGGGGTCCAGCCCCCGCTCGGCCATCCGGCCGCCCGGCTGGCCGGGGGTCCCGGCGGCTGGCTGGCGGTGGGCCCGCAGGCCATCTGGACCAGCCCGAACGGCCTGTCCTGGACACTCGCGGCCACCCACGGCATCACCCCGATGCTGCCCGGCGACGGGATGTGGGTACTGAACAGCACGTCCGACGGGTTCCTGGCCGCCGGCGTGGCCGCCGCCCCCGACCACACAACGCAGGCCGTGATCTGGACCTCCCGCGACGGGGTGACCTGGCAGCGGAAGACCGCCGCCCAACTCGGGCTGGCCGGGCCCGGCGAGACCGTGCAGAGCATCTCCTACATCACCGCGCGGGGGTCCGACACGGTGATCTCCGGCCAGGTCACCAGGGGCGGAACCACCTACGCGGGCGTGTGGCTGAGCACCGACGGAGGGTCGACCTGGACCCGGGTGACGGTCCCGGCCGACCACGGGGCGGGGACCGCGATCACCGGCCTGGGATCGGACGCGGCCGGCCTGCTCGCCGTACGGCCGGGCAGTTCGGCCAGCGGCACCCCGGATGCAGTGGCCTATTTTTCACCGAACGGAACGGCGTGGCAGTACGCAGGCACCATCGGCGCGTCCGCGGGGTGGAACCCCGGCCTGGTCAAGGGCAGTGACTTCGGCTTCGTCGTCGCCGGGGCCAGCGCGGCGGGCCAGCTCGTAGCCTTCACCAGCACCGGCAATGGCCAGAGCTGGCAGCAGACGGGATCTCTCGGCAACGCGGACACCCAGTCCGTGGTCGGCGCGACGGTCGCGTCGGCCGGCACCATCGTCGCCGTTGGCTACACCGCGCCGAGCAAGGTCAGCCAGCAGCCGGTGTTCCTCGAGGCGAGCACGGGCGGCAGCGTACGGCCGGTCTCGCTGGCCGGCATCCCGGGCGGCACCATCCCGGAACTCGCCGTCAACGGCCTGGCCGTCGCCGCCGGCCAGCAGATCGCCGTGGGCAGCGCGGAAGGCTACCCGGCCGTGTGGCGCAAGGCCTCCGGCGGGTCCTGGGCCCTGGCCACGTCGCTCTCGCAGGTCTCTGCCGCCTCCGGCCTGGAGGCCCTGACCGGGGTGACCCACGGGCTGTCGGGCTGGCTCGCCGTCGGCGCGCCCGGCCCGGTCGTCATGACCTCAGCCGACGGCACGACCTGGCAGTCGGCCGCCGGCCCCGGCACTATCACCGCTGACCTGGCCGGGGTGTCCGCCGTCGCGGCCGCCGCGGGCCCGAAGGGATATGTCATCGTCGGCAAGCTGGTCGCGCCGGGCGGCAGCTGCGTGGCCGACGTCTGGTGGTCGCCGGACCTGACCGTCTGGACCCGCGCGCATGACGTGAACGACGCGACCGGCTCCAGCCAGGTGCTCGCGGTCGCCGCGGACGCGCGCGGCTTCGTGTCGGCCGGATCGCACGACGGCAAGCCGGCCGTGTGGACCACGACCGACGGCACCACCTGGACGACGATCGTCCTGCCGGTGCCGGCCGGGGCCTCGTCCGCGGTGCTGCAGCAGATCGCGATCAGCGGGAACCGCGTGGCCGCCCTGGGCCAGGCCACGACCCCGGCCGGCACCGTGCCGATCGCCGAGCTCTCGGTCAACGGCGGCGCCAGCTGGCAGCAGGTGCCGTTCAGCTCGCCGGGACCGGATACGGCGTTCACCGCGCTGACCGCCAGCCCCGGCGGCTTCACCGCCGCGGGCCAGTTCGGCGAGCCCGGCCAGCAGCAGGTCGCCGCCTGGACCTCGGCCAACGGGACCTCGTGGACCTCCGCGCCGATCGGCGGCCTGACCGGGCCCCAGACGGGCGGCAGCTACCAGATCAGCGCGCTGGCCCCGTCCGGCAACGTGGTGACCGGCATCGGCTCGCTCGCCACCCAGGCCAGCCAGGAAGTCTTCACCGTGACTCTTCCCGCGCGCTGACCGCGATCTCATACCGCCGTCCGGTGGGCGCGGTGCGGCTAGAGCGTCATCTCCGCGACACCCTGCGCCACCGCGCACGGCGCGCACAGCGAGACATCCGCCTCGCCGACCCGCCGGGTCATGACCGCCCTGCCGTCACACACGCCCGAGTCATCCGGGTGCGCCCTGTAGCACCGGCACTGGCAGTTACGCCACTCCCCGGTCACCGCCGAGCGCCCGGCCTCGACCGCGGCCCGGACGGCGGGCTCGATCTTGTCCAGCGCCTCGTGGGTGGCCTCCGATACCCGCCGCGACCACTCGCTCATCGCGTCCGCGGCGGCCTGCCAGGCCGACCGGAACTGCTGGCCCGGCTTGTTTGCGTCACCGTCCACGACTCCATGTTCTCACCCGGCGTCCACTCTGGCCAGCGCGGGTCACCGGGCCGTCAGCCCGGCGGGGGCAGGCCGCGCAGCGAGGCGTCCAGGATCTCGGCCATGTGCGCCACCTCGACGTGCTCCCCGCGGTCGGCGAGCGCGGCCGCGATCTGCAGCGTGCAGCCCGGGTTGGCCGAGATGAGCAGCGGCGCGCCCGCGTCCAGCACCGCCTGCGCCTTGCGCGCGCCCAGCTCACTCGCGGCTTCGGGCTGCAGCAGGTTGTACACCCCGGCCGAGCCGCAGCAGGTCCCGGCGTCGGGCAGCTCGACGAGGGTCAGGCCCGGGATCGCGCGCAGCAGCTCGCGGGGCTGCCGGGTGATCCGCTGGGCGTGCCCCAGATGACAGGCGTCCTGGTAGGCCGCCGTGACCGGCAGCGGGTGGCGCGGCGCGGCCGGCCCGAGCTCGGCCAGGAACTCCGACAGGTCCCGGACCCGGGCGCTCATCGCGGCCGCCCGCGCGGACCAGTCCGGGACATCCGACAGGAGCCGCTCGTACTCCTTCATCGCCGATCCGCAGCCGGCCGAGTTGACCACAACCACGTCCACACCCGCCTGCTCGAACGCCTCGATCGTGCGCCGGGCGAAGGCCGCCGCCTCGGCCTCCCGGCCGGAGTGCAGGGACAGCGCGCCGCAGCAGCCCTGGCCGCGCGGGATGATGACGTCGCAGCCCTCCATCGCGAGCACCCGCGCGGTCGCGGCGTTCACCTGCGGGAAGAACACCGACTGGACGCATCCGGTGAGCATGCCGACCACCGCGCGCCGCGGGCCCCGGGCCGCCACCCGCTCCGGCAGCCGCCCCGCGGCCGCCGGGGCCAGGCGCCCCGCGCCGGAGGCGCCAAGGCGGCCCGCGCCGGAGGCGCCAAGGCGGCCCGCGCCGGAGGCGCCAAGGCGTAGCGCCGCGCCGAGCGCGGGGGACAGGCGTCCCGGCAGGCTGCTGCGGACCAGCCGCCGGTCCAGCCCGGTGCGCTGCGCGGCCCGCAGCGGGCGGGTCATGGCCCGGAGCCGGCGAGGGTACGGGAACAGCGCGAAGATGGCCGCGCGCACGGCCCGCTCCCGCAGGGTCCCGTCGGCTGCGGCGGGCAGGGTCGGCCGCGCCTCTTCGGTCCAGACCCGGGCCGCCTCGATGAGCTGGTCGTACTGCACGCCGGACGGGCAGGCGGTCATGCACGCCATGCAGCCCAGGCAGCGGTCGAAGTGCTGGGCCGCCGCCGGGGTCAGCCCGGCGCCGTCCAGGATCTGGATCACCAGGTGGATCCGGCCGCGCGGGGAGTCCATCTCCTCGGCCCACAGCTGGTAGGTGGGACAGGCCGGCAGGCAGAACCCGCAGTGCACGCAGTCGTTGGCCACCTCGCGCAGCCGCTCGGCGTCCTGCATCACCGCCCCCAGGGGAATCGTCCGGGGCACATCCGGTGGCCCGGGTCGAACTGGTCCTTGACCGCTCGCATCAAGTCAAGTCCGGGCACCGGCTGGTCGGCGCCGGCCGCCGCCAGGACCGCCGTCGGCGCGGCCAGGACGGCAACGCTGCCCCGCAGGAGCCCGGAACCGTCCGCGGACCCCGCGAACACGCCCTCCAGCCGGTCGCGCAGCGCCCGGACGAACCGGGCGGCCATCTCGTCCGCGACGCCAGGATCCAGCCGGGCGTACAGCACGCCCGCGCCGGCCGCGCCGCTGACCGCGGGCCGGATGCCGGTGCTCGCCCCGGCCGTGGCCAGCGCGTCCAGCACCTCGGCGAGCTGGCGCACCCAGAACGTGACCCGGACCACCGTTCCGGGCGCACCCGGTTCCGGCTCCCACCAGCGGAACGGTGTCTCGGAGGTGGCCACGGCCGGCGTCGCGCCCGCGCCGGCGAGCAGCTCCGCCATCTGCCTGGCCCGTTCGGCCACCCCGGACGGCGTGCCTTCCAGCAGGACACCCACCCGCAGCCCAGCCGGGGGGTCCGTCCACAGCAGCTCCACCGCCGACGGCACGAGCGCGGAACCGGCCGCCGCCGCCACCGCCGACGCCGCGCCCGCCAGAGCGGAAGGCGCATTGGGTCGAAGTCCCCGGTCACCCAGGCCACCGCGGCCGGCAGCGGGTGCAGCCGGAACGTCACCTCGGTGATGAGGCCCAGCGTCCCCTGCGAACCGGAGAACAGCTTGCCGAGGTCGTAGCCGGCCACGTTCTTGACCACCTTGCCGCCCGAGTGCGCGACCACCCCGTCGGCCCGGACCACGGTGATCCCGATCAGCAGGTCCCGCGGCGCCCCGTAGCGGAACCGGCGCGGCCCGGCCGTCCCGGTGGCCACCACCCCGCCCACCGTGGCGTCAGCCGGCGCGTCGACCGCGAGCTGCTGCCCGGCCGAGGCCAGCACCGAGGCCAGGTTTCCCATCGTGGCGCCCGCCTGCACCCGCGCCACCAGGTCCCCGGCGGCGTGCTCGATGACCTGGTCCATGGCCTGCAGGTCGATGACCAGATCACAGGACACAAGCGGCGGGCCCCAGCCCAGCCCCGTCCCAGCCCCGCGCGGTACCACCGACAGGTCGTGCGCGGCCGCCACCCGCAGCAGCGCCGACGCCTCATCGGTGCTGGCCGGGAACGCGACGAACGACGGCACCAGCCCCCCAGCCCCCGCGATCGCATCCGAAGCCGGGACACCCTTCCGCACCACCGGGCACGCGGCCACGAGCGCGTCCCGGGCCGCAGGCACCACGCTGCGTTCGGTATCCATCTAGAAGATCTCCGCCTGCCCGGCCGCCACGGCCGGATGCGGCTCCCGGCGGTGGCCGGGGACCTCCCCGCACAGCCGGGGCGTGGGGAAGATCTTGCCGGGGTTGCACAAACTGGCCGGGTCGAACGCGCAGCGGACCAGCTGCATGGTGTCCAGGTCGTCGGCACCGAACATCTTGGGCATGTACCGGGACTTGTCCACGCCCACGCCGTGCTCGCCGGTGATGGAACCGCCCTGCTCCAGGCACGCGTCCAGGATCGCGCCGGACACCTTCTCGGCCGCCTCGGCCTGGCCCGGCACCGCGTCGTCGTAGAGCACCAGCGGGTGCAGGTTCCCGTCGCCGGCGTGGAACACGTTGGCCACCCGGATGCCGGACTCGGCGGACAGCGACGCTATCTGGGCCAGCACCGCGCCCAGCGAGGTCCGCGGCACCACGCCGTCCTGCACGATGTACGCCGGGCTGATCCGGCCCACCGCGGCGAACGCGGACTTGCGCCCGGCCCAGATGCCCGCCCGCTCGGCCGGGTCGTCGGCGGCCCGGATCTCCGTCGCGCCCGCCGCCTCGCACAACGAACGCACGGTCGACATCTCCGCCTCGACCTCCGCGGCCGGGCCGTCCAGCTCCACGAGCAGCACCGCGCCCGCTCCGGCCGGGTAGTTGCAGTGCACGGCCTCTTCGGCGGCCTCGATGGCGAGCGCGTCCATCATCTCGATCGCGCCGGGCAGGATGCCGGCCCCGATGATGTCGGACACCGCCTGGCCGCCGTGGCTCGTGGTGTCGTACGCGACCAGCAGCAGGTGCACCACCTCGGGCAGGGGCATCAGCTTGACCACGATCTTGGTCACGATGCCGAGCGTGCCCTCCGAGCCGGTGAACGCGCCCAGCAGGTCATATCCGGAGCAAACCCCGGTCCCGTCGCCCAGCCATGTCAGCTCGCCGGACGGCGTGACGATCTGCAGCCCGGTCACGTGGTGCACGGTGAACCCGTGCTTGAGGCAGTGCGCGCCGCCGGAGTTCTCCGCCACGTTGCCGCCCACCGAGCAGACCACCTGGCTGGACGGGTCGGGCGCGTAGAACAGCCCGAACGGCGCCGCCGCCTTGCTCACCGACAGGTTCGTGGCCCCCGGCTCGACGATGGCCCGCCGGCTCACCGGGTCGATCTCGACGATGGAGCGCATCCGGGACATGACGATCAGCACGCCGTCCTCGCGCGGGCAGCGCGCCGCCGGACAGCCCGGTGCCGCTGCCCCGGGCCACGAACGGCACCCCGGCCGCCGCGCACGCGGCGACCACCGAAGCCACCTCCGAGGCCGTACCCGGCAGCACGGCCAGGGCGGGCACCGACCGGTGCGAGGTGAGCCCGTCGCACTCGTAGGTCCGCAGCTCCAGGGGGTCGGTGACAACGTTGCCCGGGCCGCAGATCTCCCGCATCCGCGGTACCAGCGCCTCGACCGCCGTCGTCATCGGTACCATCCCATAACACCCTATGCACCTCACCCGGGGAGACCTGTGCTGATTGTCTCCTTTTCCCGCGCCCGTGACCAGAAACCCGCTACGGCATGCGTTCGTAGGCGGGGAGCGTCAAGAACTCGACGAACTCGTCGGCCAGCGCCACCTCGGAGAACAGCGCGGTAGCCTGCCCGTACTGCGCCGCGTCGAAGTCGCCCCCGGCCGCGGCGCGGATCTTGGTCAGCTCCTCGTCGATGAGCTGCTCCACCAGCTCCCTGGTCACCACCGGCCCGTCGTCGAGAGCGACGTCGTTGTGGATCCACTGCCATGTCTGGGACCGGGAGATCTCGGCCGTCGCCGCGTCCTCCATCAGGTTGAAGATGGCCACCGCGCCGTTGCCGCCCAGCCAGGAGGCCAGGTACTGCAGCGCGACGCTGATGTTGCTGCGCAGCCCGGCTTCGGTGATCACCCCGGGCGTCTTGCTCACCGCGAGCAGATCCTCGGCGGTGACGCTGACGTCCTCCCGCATCTTGCCCAGCTGGTTCGGGTTCGTCCCGAGGACGCCGTCGAAGACCTCCTTGCAGATCGGCACCAGGTCCGGGTGCGCCACCCACGAGCCGTCGAAGCCGTCACCCGACTCGCGCGTCTTGTCCTCGCGGACCTTGGCCAGCGCCTTCTCGTTGACCTCCGGGTCGCGCGGGCTCGGGATGAACGCGGCCATGCCGCCGATCGCGTGCGCGCCGCGCCGGTGGCAGGTCTTGACCAGCAGCTCGGTGTAGGCGCGCATGAACGGGGCGGTCATCGTGACCGAGTTGCGCTCGGGCAGCACGAACTCCCGGCCCCGGGTGCGGAACTTCTTGATCACGCTGAACAGGTAGTCCCAGCGGCCGGCGTTCAGCCCCGCCGAGTGCTCCCGCAGCTCGTAGAGGATCTCCTCCATCTCGAACGCGGCCGGGATCGTCTCGATCAGCACCGTGGCCCGGATCGTGCCGCGCGGGATGCCGAGGAAGTCCTGGGCCAGGTGGAACGCTTCGTTCCAGAGCCGCGCCTCCAGGTGGCTCTCGTTCTTGGCCAGGTAGAAGTAGGGGCCCTGGCCCTTGTCCAGCTGACGCTGCGCGCAGGTCGCCATGTACAGCGCGAAGTCCACCAGGCTGCCGGACGCGCGCGTCCCGTCGACCAGGATGTGCTTCTCGTCCAAGTGCCAGCCGCGCGGCCTGACCACGATGGTGGCCAGCTCGCCGTCCGGGCGCAGCGCGTAGTCCTTGCCTTCGTCGGAGCGGAAGTCGATGGTCCGGTCCAGGGCGTCCTTCAGGTTGAGCTGACCGGTGATCATGTTGTCCCACAGCGGGGTGTTGGCGTCCTCGAAGTCCGCCAGCCACACGTTGGCGCCGGAGTTCAGCGCGTTGATCGTCATCTTCTTATCGGTCGGCCCGGTGATCTCGACCCGGCGGTCCACCAGCCCGGGCGCGGGCGCCGCGACCCGCCACGAAGGGTCGTCGCGGATACCCGCGGTCTCGGGCAGGAAGTCGAGCATCGCGCCGCGGGACAGCTCGGCCTGCCGGCGCCGGCGCGCGGCCAGCGCCTCGAACCGGCGCGGGGCGAGTTCGGCGTGCAGGGTGGCGATGAGGTCGATGGCCTGCGGCGTGAGGATCTCCTCGTAGCGGTCACCGTGCGGTCCGGTGATCTCCACGATTTCGCTTCCCGGCATATTCAAGCTCCCTCTCGGACCCAGTTGTGCCCTTCATCTTAGGGCGGGAGAACATGGTGGGCCTGCGGGAGGGCCAGCGGAACCCTCGCCACCCGCCCGGGGACCGCGCGGCGCAATTCGCGCATTCGTTCCGGGTTATCGCTCCGGGCGGGACCTGTTCTCTCAACGGGCGCCGGAATGGCGGGTATCTTCCTGCCGTCTTCTCCCCCCGCCTCTATTATCAAGGGTGCCCGGCTCGCGGACGAGCCCTAGGTGTTTGGGGTGGGCATGGATGAGCAAACGTCAGCGCTTGGCGTCCAGGTTGTAATCGGGCCCGACGGCGACGCTGAGGAAATCGCGGAGGCCACCCTTCGGCTCCGCCGTGAGCTTCTCGACCTTGACGTCGACTCGGTCGAGGTCCCGGCAGCGGGCAAGCCGCCGCCGGGATCGAGGGCGGTGGATGTGGCCGCACTCGGAGCTCTGCTGGTGCACCTAGCCGATCCGGAAATGCTCGCGGGCGTGGTGGCGGCGGTCCGGTCGTGGCTGTCGGGCTCGTCCCGGCACAGCATCAAGCTGGAGCTGGGCGGTGACGTCCTGGAGCTGACCGGGGTGTCGTCGCAGGAGCAGCGGCGGCTGACCGACGAGTGGCTGGCCCGGCACGCGAGCCGGTGACAGACCGGTGGACGGAATCCGCAGCGCGCTGATCATCGCCAGCGATGAGTACACCGATCCGGGGCTGCGGCGGCTGCGTGCCCCGGCCAGCGACGCCCGGGCGCTGGCGGCCGTGCTGCGCGATCCTGCCATCGGCGGTTTCGACGTGCGCACGCTGCTGAACGAGCCCGCGTACGTGGTCAACCTGGCCGTGGAAGAGTTCTTCGCCGACCGCCAGCCCGGCGACCTGCTGCTGATGCACTTTTCCGGGCACGGGATCAAGGACCAGGACGGTGAGCTGTATTTCGCGGCGCCGAACACGGTGCTGGGGCGGCTGGGCGCCACCGCGGTAGCCGCCGAGTTCGTCAACCGCCGGATGAGCCGCAGCCGTTCGCGGCGGGTGGTGCTGCTGCTGGATTGCTGCTATGCGGGCGCGTTCCAGCGCGGCCTGCTGGCCCGGTCGGGCACCGAGCTGGGGATCGAGCAGCAGTTCGGCGGCCGAGGCCGGGCGGTGATCACGGCGTCCAGCGCGATGGAGTACGCCTTCGAGGCCGGCGAGCTCACCGACGACCGCGATGTGCCGCCGTCGGTGTTCACCAGCGCTCTGGTCCAAGGGCTGGCGACCGGGGACGCCGACCAGGACCAGGACGGTCTGGTCGGGCTGGACGAGCTGTACGACTACGTCTACGGCCAGGTCCGGGCGGTCACCCCTAGCCAGACGCCCGGCAAGTGGACCTTCGGCATGGAAGGGGAGCTGCACATCGCCCGCCGCGTCCGCCCGGTCACCACGCCCGCGCCGCTGCCGCCTGAACTGCGGCAGGCGATCGACAGCCCCCTGGCCGGGGTCCGGGCCGGGGCGGTCCAGGAACTCGCCGCGCTGCTGGGCGGCAGCCACGCGGGGCGGGCGCTGGCCGCCCGGCTCGCCCTTGAACAGCTCACGTGCGACGATAGCCGCGCGGTCGGCGCCGCGGCCACCGCGGCGCTCGCCCCGTCCGCGCCCGAAACGCCGCCCGCAGCGCCGCAAGCACCCGAAACGCCGCCCGAACCGGAACCGATCCCGGCCCCGGAACCGGTCTCGGCCGCGCCGGTCACGGCCCCGGAACCTGTCTCGGCCGCACCGGTCACGGCCAAGGCGGTCCAGCCGCCGGCCACTGCTCCGCCCCATGACGATCGCCCTCCCGCGATACCCAGCGGATCAGACCCAAGCCGGAGGGTCCCGCCCGAATCCCGCCCGCGCCGGGCCGGGCGGCGTCGGGCGGCGATCACGGTCGGCGCCGTGGCTATCATCGCGGTCATCGCCGCGGTGGTGGCGGTCATCCTCGTTCCCGGCCAGCCTCCCCGGGCCGGCAGTCTGGCCTGGAAGTTCCCCACCGGCGCAGCGATCTGGTCCAGCCCTGCGGTCGTGAATGGCGTCGTCTACTTCGGCAGTGAAGACCACTACGTATACGCGCTGAACGCCAAAACCGGCAAGGAGCTCTGGAAATACCCGACCAGAGGCATGGTGCAGTCCAGCCCGGCGGTGGTGGACGGCGTGCTCTACGTGGGCAGCGATGACGGCAACGTGTACGCGCTACGCACCGCGCCCGCGCTGTCCTTGACCGGACGCCTCATCTGGTCCTACTTCATCGGAGGCCAGATCTGGAGCCCGGCGGTTTCGAGCGACGGGAGCATGGTCTACGTCGGCGGCAGCCACGGCAACGTGTACGCGCTGCGCACCGGGCCTACCGTGCCCAAGGCCGAACGCGAGGCCAGGGTATTCCCGTCCGGTCCGATCCGGTCCGGGCCGGTGGTGGTGGACAACGTCGTCTACTTCGGGAGCGAGCCCGGCGACGGGTACAGCGGCGGCGTCTACGCGGTGAAGGCCGACGGTGCCCCCCTCTGGGGGTACCCGGCCGCGGGCTGGGTCGACTCTAACCCGACGCTGACGGTGGTCGACGGCGTCGTCTACTTCGGCAGCCACGACGGCTCCTTGTACGAGCTCGATGCCGATAACGGCACCCGCCTCCGGCAGTACCACGTCGTAGTAACAGGCGTCGTACCAGACAGAGCCGACGCCCGCCCGGCGGTAGCGGGTGGCGTCGTCTACGTCGGCACCGATGGCGGCTTGTACGCGCTGAAACCCAGCGGCGCCTCCTCCTTCTCCGCCCTCTGGCGTAACCCCAAGGATGCCTTCGTCGTATCCGGCCCGGCGGTGGTGGGCAGCGTCGTCTACGTCGGCGGCGGCGACCACTACGTGTACGCACTGGATGCCGCCGGTCACGTCCGCTGGTCCTACCGCACCGGGAACAGGATCTTCTCCAGCCCGGTGGTGTCCGGCAACGTCGTCTACATCGGCAGTGAAGACGGCAAGCTGTACGCGCTCAACACCGGGTCGTAACGCTCCCGGAACGGTCGGGGCGCAGCGTCGTTCCGGTGAAGCAGGTGATCGGACGGACAGGCGCTCGCCGTGCCTGGCCGGCCTCACGGGTGGCCGCGATCGCGCTGGCCGGACTCGTCTGGCCAGCGCCATACAGCGCGCGCTGGAACCCGCCCACGTCTCGCTATGGACGAACAACCGGTGGTAATACCCCAGCCATTTCCGCAGAAATAACGCGCGGCTTAAATAAGTTCGCGGTATGAAAATCCGTGACCTCGTATTTTATGCGAAAGTCGCGTTATGCAAGCACCCGCAGTGGTTGCTGTCCGCTCCTTGCGCTGCAGCTCAGGACCCACATGGGGTGGCGAACACCGCGAAAGCTGCTAAACTGGCCTGATCCGGCAATCGGCGCCATCCCGTCAGCGCGCAATTAAAGAAAGTATATCACGAAATATGACTTCTCGCCAAGCCAATTCCGTGGCCGCAGAGCCCGCAGAGCCGACGGAGCCCGCAGCGCCCGTGGATGCCGTCGGCCAGGAGCAAGCCTACGTCGACATGCTCTACCGCCTGCTGGATCGCGCGCGCGAGCGGGCAGAGCGGGCGCTGGCCCGGACCCAGGGCAGCGGCACCGCGGGCGGGACGTTCCAGGCCCGGGTGGAGCGCGACATCACTGCGGCCGAGCAGGGCAGGCGCCTGGCCCAGCTGAACGCGGTGGAACGTGGCCTGGTCTTTGGCCGCACTGACGGCCACGAGCCCGGGAACCCCGAGAGCCGGGAACCGGTCACGCTGTACATCGGCCGGATCGGGCTGCGGGACGACGAGCACGAGCCGCGCCTCATCGACTGGCGCGCGCCCGCCGCCCACCCGTTCTACGCCGCCACCCCCAAGGACCCGGACGGCCTGATCCGCCGCCGCCACATCTACACCAGGGACCGCACCGTCACCGGCGTCGACGACGAGGTCTTCGACCTGGACCGCCTGTCCGAGCCGGACCGCCAGTCCCTGTCCGGCGAGGCGATGCTGATCGCCAGCATCACCGCCGGCCGCACCGGCCGGATGCACAACGTGGTCGCCACCATCCAGGCCGAGCAGGACCGGGTGATCCGCGCCGCGCTGCAGGGCGTGCTGGTCGTGCAGGGCGGGCCGGGCACGGGCAAGACGGTCGCGGCCCTGCACCGCGCCGCGTACCTGCTGTACACCCACCGCCGGACCCTCGAGCGCCGCGGAGTCCTGGTCATCGGCCCGAACGCCACCTTCCTCCGCTACATCAGCCAGGTCCTGCCGTCCCTGGGTGAGACCGACGTGGTGCTCACCTCGATGGCCGAGCTCTTCCCCGGCGTCAGCGCCGCACCCGACGACGACCCGGCCGCGGCCGAGGTCAAGGGCGACCCGAAGATGGTGAGCGTGCTGCGCCGGGCGGTGCGCGACCGCCAGCAGGTCCCGCCGGGAGACCTGGAGATCACCGCCGACGACGTGCGGATGACCGTGCCCCGGGAGGCCGTGCTGCGGGCCCGGGACCGCGCCCGGGCGCTGCGCAAGCCGCACAACGTGGCCCGCAAGCTGTTCGTCACCGAGATGCTCGGCGCGCTCGCGACCGCCGAAGCCGCCGCCCTGGGCCGCCCCCTCGACCCCGACGACCTGCCCTACACCCGCGCCCGGCTGTGGGACGAACCCCCGGTCCGCGCCGCGCTCGACGCGCTGTGGCCGTTCCTGACCCCGCAACGGCTGGTCGCCGGGCTGCTGGCCTCCGAAGGTGCCCTCCGCAGCGCCGCTCCGGGTCTTTCTTCGGCCGAACGGAACGTGGTCCTCCGCCCCGAGGCCCCCGACGCGTGGACCGTGGCGGACGTGCCGCTGCTGGACGAGGCCGCCCAGCTGCTCGGCCCAGTGTTGACTGACGCTGACGACAGCGCGGACAAGCGCAGGCGCCGCGCCGCCGAGCGGGAACGCCGGGCCGAGGAACGGTACGCCCGGGAGGTCCTGGAGATCACCGGCGTGGCCGAGGCCGGTTTCGTGGATGCCGCCACCCTGGCGGACTGGAACCGCGACCCCGGCCAGCAGCTCACCACCGCCGAACGCGCCTGGGCCGACCCCTCGTGGGCCTACGGCCACGTGATCGTGGACGAGGCGCAGGAGCTGTCCGCGATGGCCTGGCGGATGGTGATGCGGCGCATCCCCACCCGCTCGCTGACCGTGGTCGGCGACGTGGCCCAGCGGGGCAGCACGGCGGGCGCCCGCTCCTGGGCGCAGATGCTCGACCCGTACGTCCGCGGCCGCTGGCACGAGGAGCACCTCACGGTCAACTACCGGACCCCGGCCGAGATCATGGCCGTGGCCGCCGACGTGCTCGCCTCGGTCGCCCCCGGCGAGCAGCCCCCCGAGTCGGTCCGCGAGGAAGGCGTCGCCCCGCGCGCCGTCGCTGGCCTCGGCCTCGCTCCCCAAGTGGTAGCGGAAGAACGCGGCCGAGATGGGCGACGGCGGCAGGCTAGCGGTGATCGCGCCCTCGGCGCGGATCGGCGAGCTGGCCCGGGCCCTGCCCGACGCGGTGCCCGGCGACCGGCCCGAGGTACTCGACTCGCCGGTCGCCCTGCTCACCGTGGGCCAGGCCAAGGGCCTGGAGTTCGACCGGGTGGTGCTGGTCGACCCGGCCGGGATCCTGGCCCAGTCCCCGGCCGGCGGGCACGACCTGTACGTGGCGCTGACCCGCGCCACCCACCGCCTGACCGTGGTCCACGACGGCGGCCTGCCCTCGGCGCTGCGCCGCCTATCGCGCTGACAGGCACAAGCCCGCGCCGCTTAGGCTGCCGGGGTGGAGCATGATCCCGGCCGGGCACCGCACGAGGTGCTGCGCGCCTTGGCCGTCCGCCGCCGCGCGGACAGCCAGCCTGGAGCCCGGGCGGACGGGCTGCGGATCGCCCTGGTCATCGAGGGCGGCGGCATGCGCGGCATCATCTCCGGGGGAATGGCCCTTGCGCTGGACGAACTCGGCCTGGTCCCGGCCTTCGACGCGGTCTACGGCGCCTCGGCCGGCTCGATCACCGGCGCCTGGCTGCTCAGCCGGCCGGAAGGCCTGCGCGGCTGGGCCGAGCCCGCCTACTCACGGACCCTGATCCGTCGCACCGCGCTGCTGCGCGGCCGCCCGGTGGTCGACATCCGCGCGCTGATCGAGGACCTGTACCAGAACACGTTCCCGATGGATTTCGCCGCGGTGCTGGCCAGCCCGGTCGAGTTCCACCCGGTGGCCACCGACGCGGCCACCGGCGAGTCCACCGACCTGCACCCGTTCATCGGCGACCCGGCCGAGCTGCGCCTGGCCCTGCGGGCCAGCGCCGCGCTGCCCCTGCTGGCCGGCCCGCCGGTCGAGTTCGCCGGCCGCCGTTTCTACGACGCCGGTGTCTCGGAGTCCATCCCGTACCGCACCGCCCTGGCCCAGGGCGCGACCCACCTGCTGATCCTGCGCTCCCGCCGTGACCCGCGCCCCGAGCCGGACGGTCATCGTCCGTCTCGTTCGGCCCGCCTGCTGGCCCGCACCACTCTCCGGCGCGAAGCCCCCGCCCTGCGCGCCGCCTTCCTGGCCCGCGAGTCCCGCCTGGCCGCCGACGACCAGCTCCTCGCCCAGTACGAGTCCGCCTCGTACGTACTACCCGCCACGCTGACCTCACCCGCCAGCCCCGCCAGCCCCGCCTCACCCGCTCACCCGGCGGTGCTCTCCATCCGCCCCGCGCCCGGCTCAGCCGAGGTGAGCCGCCTGGCCACCGACGGCGCCCTCCTGCAAGCCGCCCTCGAAGCCGGCCGCGTGGCCGCCCACGGCGCACTCCGAGGCTGCGTGCTCAACCCCTGAGTGGCTGCCTGCGCCACGGGCAGCACTCCAGCCTCTTCAGCCCCACGCCAACGCCGACAGCCCGGCCAGCGCCGGAGACCCGGAGCGGCCCGGGCAGATATGGCCCGCCCCGCGTGTTAATGAAATGGAGATCCCGCGCGGCGCGTGGCACCATCGGGGGACGAGTACAACCACGGATGTCGGAGGACAATGAGCACGGTCTTTAACCAGCAGCCGGACGCACCAGATCTGCCCGGGGAGATGGACCTGGAAGAGCGGCACGCGCTGCAACGGGTGGCCGGGCTCTCCACCGAGCTACAGGACATCAGCGAGGTCGAGTACCGTGCGCTGCGGCTCGAGCGGGTCGTGCTGATCGGGGTGTGGGCCGAAGGCAGCCTGGCCAGCGCGGAGAATTCGCTGCGAGAGCTGCGCCGGCTGGCCGAGACCGCGGGGTCCGAGGTGCTCGACGGCCTGATCCAGCGGCGCGGCCGGGTTGACGCCGCGACCTACATCGGCTCGGGCAAGGCCCACGAGCTGGCGGGCATCGTGGCCGCGGTCGGCGCCGACACCGTGATCTGCGACGGCGAGCTCACCCCGAGCCAGCTGCGGTCGCTGGAGGGCGTGGTCAAGGTCAAGGTCATCGACCGGACCGCGCTGATCCTGGACATCTTCGCCCAGCACGCCCGCAGCCGCGAGGGCAAGGCGCAGGTCGAGCTGGCCCAGCTGCAGTACATGCTGCCCCGGTTGCGCGGCTGGGGCGAGTCGCTGTCCCGGCAGGCCGGCGGCCGGGTGGCCGGCGGCGGCGGGATCGGCACCCGCGGCCCGGGCGAGACCAAGCTGGAAACCGACCGGCGGCGGCTGCGGGCGCGGATCACCCGCCTGCAGAAGGACATCAACCAGATGTCGACCGGCCGGAAGGTCCAGCGCGGCCGGCGGCGGCGCCGTGACGTGCCGTCCGTGGTGATCGCCGGTTACACCAACGCGGGCAAGTCGAGCCTCCTCAACGTGCTCACCGGCGCCGGGGTCCTGGTCGAGGACGCGCTGTTCGCCACCCTGGACCCGGCGGTGCGGCGGGCGCTGACGCCCTCCGGGCGCGCCTACACGCTGACCGACACCGTCGGCTTCGTCCGCCACCTGCCGCACCAGCTGGTCGAGGCGTTCCGCTCCACCCTGGAGGAAACCGCCGAGGCCGACCTCATCGTGCACGTGGTCGACGGCTCGGACCCGGAGCCGGAAGCGCAGATCGCCGCCGTCCGCGGGGTGCTGGCCGAGATCGGCGCGGGGCACGTGCCCGAGCTCGTGGTGGTCAACAAGATCGACGCTGCCGACCCCGTGGTGCTGCAGGCGCTGCGGGCGCGCGTGCCGGGCAGCATCAGCGTCTCGGCCAAGACCGGCGCCGGGCTGGCCGCCCTGCGGGACGCCATCGAGGCCGCGCTACCGCGGCTCGACGCCCAGGTCCGGGTGGTCGTGCCGTACGGCCGCGGTGACCTGGTGGCGCGCGCCCACGCCGACGGCGAGGTGCTGCACGCCGAGCACGTGGCGGACGGCACGCTGCTGGAGGCGCGGGTCCCGCCGGGACTGGCCGCGCAGCTGGAGGCGGCCGCGCTGACTCCCGCGGCACCGTAACGATCCCGAGACGATCGTGTCCGCCGCGAACGTGATAGTGGTCACATGTGGCGGGTTTTCCGCGCGGACCAAGGACCGGGATACCGGGCTGGCGGATAAAGTTCTGCATTTCGCCGAAAGGCTTGTCTGCGGTGGTAGCGGTGCAATAGCGTATCTGGATCGATACGTTGGTGACCGCACCCGTACGGCTCAGCGTAACGAACACCGGCGCTCATCGTGCGGTGTGCAAGCGAAGCTCATCCAGCGCCCGTCGGCCCAGCAGGCGCGAGGCATGGCAGGTGATCGCTCATGACGTGTGAGATCACCGGTCCCGGGGGGGATCGCCGGTGACTGTACGCCTGCTGACCAACATCGGCCGTCTGTGGACAGGCTCCGAGATCTTGTCCAACGCCGCCGTAGTGACCAGCGGCGACCGGATCGCCTGGGTCGGGCCCGCCTCCGAGCTGCCGCAGCGCATTCCCGGGGTCATCGACGACATCGTGGACGTGGACCACGTGGAGAACCTGGGCGGCGGCCTGGTCACCCCCGGGCTGATCGACGCCCACACCCACCCGGTGTACGCCGGAAACCGCTGGGCCGAACTTGCCATGCGGTCCAACGGCTCGTCGAGCGCGGAGATCGACCGGGCCGGCGGCGGCGTGTCGTCCACCGTGACCGTCACCCGGGGCACCGACCCGTGGACGTTGTGCAACGGGGTACGGGAGCGGATGGGCCGGTGGCTGCGGTCCGGGACCACCACCATCGAGGCCAAGACCGGTTACCACCTGACCCGGGACGGCGAGCTGGCCGACGTCCGCATGCTGCGCGGGCTCGAAGGCGAACCCGGCATGCCGCGGGTGCACATCACGTTCCTGGCCGCCCACGCGGTCCCGCCCGAGTACTTCGGCCGTCGCGCGGACTACATCGACGCGGTGGGCTCCTGGTGCTCGGACGCTTCGGCGATCGGCGCCGACAGCGTGGACGTGTACTGCGAGAAGGACGGATTCTCCGAGGACGAGGCGCGCTGGATCCTGTCCGCCGGCCGCCGGTCGGGCCTGCTGCCGCGGATCCACGCCTGCGGGGACTCGCGTACCGGTGCCGCCCTGCTGGCCGCCGAACTGGGCTGCGCGTCCGCCGACATGCTGCACGAGGCCAACGAGGACGACGTTGCCGCGCTCGCGCAAGCGGGCGTGGTCGCGGTGGTGTGCCCGGGTACCGCCCTGCAGCACACCGCCCGGCCGCCGGTCCGATCGCTGCTCGACAAGGGCGTCACCGTCGCGCTCGCCTCGGATCACACCCCGGGCCGCAACGGCATCACCTCGATGGCGCTGGTCGTCTCGCTGGCCGTGTCCTATCTCGGGATGAGCGTCGACGAGGCGCTCCGGGCCGCCACGATCGGCGGCTCGCACGCGCTGCGCGCTCCCGACCGGGGCGCGATGGTGCGCGGCAGGCTCGCCGACATGGTGCTGTGGGACGCCGATCACGAGGGCGCGTTCGTGTGGTCGTTCGGACTGGCGCCGCGCCGCGTCTGGCTCGGCGGCGAGCCCGTCACCGCATAGAGCCTCCTGGATTCGGCAACCCCGCCGGCGGCGTGGCATGCTGCGGTCATGGCAGCGCGCACCGCGGCATCCCGTTCCGCAAAGGCTCCGGTCACGATCGTGGTCGGCGAGGAGGAGTTCCTCATCGACCGCGCCGTCCGGGACCTGATCACCGCATCTGCGGACGCGGGGCAGGCCGGGGATGTCCATGACCTGGACGGAGCGGCACTCGGGCCCGGTGAGCTGGACTTGCTGACCTCGCCGTCGCTGTTCGGCGGCGGGAGCGTGGTCGTGATCAGGGCCGCGCAGAACGCCGCCAAGGAGGTCGCCGCCGAGCTGACCCGGTACGCGGCCAGCCCGGCACCGGACGTGTCGCTGATCATGACCCACGCGGGCGGGGCCAAGGGCAAGGAGCTGCTGGCCGGGGTGAAGGCCGCGGGAGCGCAGGTGATCGACTGCCCGAAGGTCACCAGGTTTGCCGAGCGGCTGGACTTCGTCCGGGGCGAGTTCCGGCGGGCGGGCCAGCGGGCCGACGATGCCGCCGCCCGTGCCCTGCTGGACGCGGTCGGTTCGGACCTGCGCGAGCTCGCCGCCGCCTGCGAGCAGCTCGCCGCCGACGCCGCTGGTCAGGTGGACGAGGCCGTGGTGGCCACCTACTATCGCGGCCGGGCCGAGGCGACCGGGTTCACGGTGGCCGACCACGCGGTGGAAGGGCACCTCGCCCGGGCCCTGGAGCAGCTGCGCTGGGCCCTGGCCACCGGCGTCTCGCCGGTGCTGATCTGCAGCGCGCTCGCCCAGGGGGTCCGGCTGCTGGGCCGGGTCGGTTCGGCTCCCCGGAACCTGAACGCCGCGACGCTCGCGGCCGAGGTCGGCGCCCCGCCGTGGAAGATCGACCGGGTGCGACAGCAGCTGCGCGGCTGGCCGCCGGATGGCGTCGCCCGCGCGCTGCACGCCGTGGCCGAAGCGGACGCGCAGGTCAAGGGCGAGACGGCCAGCGCGGACTACGCGCTGGAACGGGCGGTACGCCGGATCGTCGCAGCCCGGGCCGGCGGAGGCAACGTCTAAGCGCGGCCCGGCCGGGGGTTCAGCAGTCAGCTGACGGTCAGCAAGTGATCAGCTGACGATCTGGAAGCCGAGAGCGTGTATTAAGCATCCCCTCGGCTTTAGCTGAGATGGGAGCCCGAAACTCGGCAGTAACAAAGAGCACGGGGAGGCGCGCGCCGAGCACTGCTCTTGGGCGCCGCCCATAGCCTTGGCCAGCCGCGCGGCGGGCCGCAGGCCTGCGATCCGCATCCGGGCCGAAAGCCTGCGATCCGCATCCGCCGTGAAGCAGTAACGCCGGGAGGCCGGCGGACGACGAGTTGGGGCTTTGAGGCGATGACGGCTGACCATGGTAGATTTCGCGGCTATTACGTGCGCCCCGGCGGGGGAGAGGGAAACGAGCGCAGTCTTCGGCTGGCGCTGCCACCCGACGTGCCCGCGGTGCGGCTGGCGCGGCGAGTTACCCGCGACGCGCTGGCCGCCTGGCAGCTCGGCCACGTGGAGGACACCGCCGTCCTGCTCGTGTCTGAGCTGGTCACGAACGCCCTGCGGCACGCCCGCGACACCGGCGCGATAGGGCTGGAACTCACCAGCGCGGGTACCCGGCTGCGTGTTGAGGTCCAGGATGGCGATCCGCACTGGCGATTGTCGCGGTAGCCCGGCCGATTGCGATGAGTCGGGTTTTGGGTTCGTCCTGGTGGATTCCCTGGCCGGCCGGTGGGGCGTGCGCCGGACTTCAGCGGGCAAAGCCGTCTGGGCCGAACTCGACGCGTCACGAGCGTAAACCGGATCCCGCCCGGGAACACGCACCGGGCGGTGGTCACGGAACGGGCCGGGCGCCGCGGGCCCGGCCCGGAATAGCTCTAGGCCTGCTGGAGCTCGGCGTAGCGCTTGGCGATGGCGGACTTGCGGTTCGCGGCCTGGCTCTTGTGGATGACGCCCTTGCTCGCGGCCTTGTCCAGCTGTCGGGTGGCGGCCCGCAGCGCGGTCCCGGCCGCCTCGAGGTCACCGCCGTCTGCGGCCTCGCGGAACTTACGGACGGACGTGCGCAGCGACGACTTGACGGCCTTGTTCCGCTGGTGCGCCTTCTCGTTCTGCTTGTTGCGCTTGATCTGAGACTTTATGTTCGCCACGCGTGGAAGTCCTTCAAAGTTGGCGGTGTCTTGCAAAGTTCGCGTTATGCAGCAACCCGCTGCCCGTGCCACGAGTACCGGCCGCTCGCGCAGGCCCAAGTCCTACGCTCGCCAGCCAGTCTTGCATGACGGCCTGTGGGTGACGCGACGACGAAGCTTATCCGAGCCGAAGCCCTACACTCAAACCGCGGGCCCCTGCGGCGCAGCGGCGGGGGCAGCACACCCGACATGGGATCATGGAACACTCAGGCCGCGAGGCGGCGAGTCACCCGAAACGGACATGCGTGTCACCTACCAGCCCTGCCAGCCCTGCCAGCTCCGCGCGCCCAGCCGATCCCGCGCGCCCGCCCGGTGCTACCCGCCCGGCCGGTCCCGCCCGCCTGTCCCCAGGTCACACCGACCAGGCCGTGATCAGGAACTTCTGCATCATCGCCCATATCGATCACGGCAAGTCGACCTTGGCCGACCGGATGCTGCAGCTCACCGGCGTGGTGGAGGGGCGCCAGATGCGCGCGCAGTACCTGGACCGGATGGACATCGAGCGCGAGCGCGGCATCACGATCAAGAGCCAGGCGGTAAGGCTGCCATGGGCCAGCGGCGACGGCCAGAAGCAGTACGTGCTCAACCTCATCGACACTCCTGGCCACGTTGACTTCACCTACGAGGTCTCCCGCAGCCTGGCCGCCTGCGAGGGAGCGGTCCTGCTGGTCGACGCCGCCCAGGGCATCGAGGCGCAGACCCTGGCCAACCTGTACCTGGCCCTGGACGCCGACCTCAAGATCATCCCGGTGCTGAACAAGATCGACCTGCCCGCCGCCCAGCCCGACCGCTACGCCGCCGAACTCGCGAACATCATCGGCGTCGACCCCAGCGAGGTCCTGCGGGTGTCCGCCAAGACGGGCGAGGGCGTCGAGCACCTGCTGCACGAGATCGTCAGGCTCGTCCCGGCCCCCAAGGGCGACCCGGATGCCCCGGCACGCGCGCTCATCTTCGACTCGATCTACGACACCTACCGAGGCGTGGTCACCTACGTCCGGGTGGTCGACGGCCGGCTCTCCCGGCGCGAGCGGTCCCTGATGATGTCCACCGGAGCGGCGCACGAGACCCTCGAGGTGGGCGTCATCTCGCCGGAGCCCACGGCGTCGGAGGGCCTGGCCGCCGGCGAGGTCGGCTACCTGATCACCGGGGTCAAGGACGTCCGCCAGGCCCGGGTCGGCGACACCGTGACCAGCTCAGCCCACCCCGCGAAGGAACCGCTGGCGGGATACGATCATCCCAAGCCGATGGTCTTCTCCGGTCTGTACCCGGTGGACGGCGACGATTACCCGGACCTGCGCGACGCGCTGGACAAGCTGCGGCTGAACGACGCGGCGCTGGTATACGAGCCGGAGACCAGCGACGCCCTCGGCTTCGGCTTCCGCTGCGGGTTCCTCGGCCTGCTGCACATGGAGATCGTGCGCGAGCGGCTGGAGCGGGAGTTCGACCTGTCGCTCATCTCCACCGCCCCGAACGCCGTCTACCGCGTCGTCATGGACACCGGCCAGGAGCTGCGGGTGACCAACCCCAGCGATTTCCCAGGATCGGGTTGGGATCCGAGCCGCAAAAAGGCAAGGTAGCGGCCGTGTACGAGCCTGTGGTGCGGGCCACGATCATCTCTCCGGCCGACTACATCGGAACGATCATGGAACTGTGCCAGAGCAGGCGCGGCGCCTTGATCGGCATGGACTACCTGTCCGCGGACCGGGTTGAGATCCGCTACACGCTGCCGCTGGCGGAGATCATCTTCGACTTCTTCGACCAGCTCAAGTCTCGGACCCGGGGCTACGCGTCGCTCGACTACGAGCCCGACGGGGAGCAGCAGGCCAACCTGGTCAAGGTCGACATCCTGCTGCAGGGCCAGCCGGTGGACGCGTTCAGCCAGATCGTGCACGCCGATGAGGCCCGCGAGTACGGCCTGGCCATGACCGCGAAGCTGAAGGAACTCATCCCGCGCCAGCAGTACGAGGTGCCGATCCAGGCGGCCGTGGGCGCTCGCATCATCGCCCGGGAGAACGTCCGCGCGCTGCGCAAGGACGTACTGGCCAAGTGCTACGGCGGCGACATCACCCGCAAGCGCAAGCTGCTGGAGAGGCAGAAGGAGGGCAAGAAGCGGATGAAGACCATCGGCCGGGTCGACGTCCCCCAGGAGGCCTTCGTCGCGGCCCTGTCCACCCAGCCAACTGACCGCAGGCAGCGGTAAGGCCAAGATCTCTATACGGAACGGAGCGTGGTCTCAGCCGCCGGGCCCGCTCGGCGGGATCCTCGGGAACAGGCCGTTAGCCGGACCGACGTGCTTGATTTGCTTGATGAACGGGGTCAGGTTCGCGTGCTGGAAGTTCGGAATGTACACGGACTGGGCGTGGGCGGTGATGATCGCGGTGATCAGCGCGGCCAGGGTGAAGATCACCAGCGCGGTGATGATCAGCGTGGCGGCAGGCTTCCAGTGGCTGGGCGGCGCGGCCTCCTGCGGGACCAGGGCGCCGTGTCCCTGGGGGAACTGCGGGCAAGGCAGCGCCCCGGCCGGCAGGTCGGCGGTCAGCGCCCAGAGCTGCCCGTAGGTGCGTGCCGCGTAGGCCTGGGCCACGCGGTCGTCCAGCTCGTCCTGGGTCAGCCGCCCCTCGGTGAAACCCGCCCGCAGTACGCCGACGGCTCGCTCGCGATCCGCGCTGGCCGCCAGCCAGGCGGGGTTGACGCCGGTGACTCCGGCCCCAAAGCCCCCAGAACCCCCAAAACCCCCGGGAGCCCCGAAGCCTTCGGGTCCGGGCGGCTGCGGCGGAAATGCCTGAGCTGGACCGTATGCCACATGAGCCTCCTGCGGACGCCTCTAACTGAGTGTAAGACGTTCGGCGCGTCTGGGAAGTGCCAATGTTATCTTCGGTGTGGCGGTCGGTCAGCGCGGCTCCAGGGCAAGCTCAGGGTCCAGGTGGCGGCCCGTTTACGATGATCGGGCCGTTATGCGCGATCGAGATCGCCACGCCCACCAGTGAGGCCGCGATCAGCACCGACCAGAAGATGATCGCCATATACCCGAGCACCAGGCCGCTGGTGGCCAGCCCGTCGCCACGCTGTGCGGTCTGCTTCATCTGGCGCCGGGCGACGTGACCGCAGATGACGGCCGGGACGGCGGTCAGCCCGGCGGTGAAGAACTCGGCCACGCCCAGCACCATCGACGCGATGGCCATCGAGTTCGTCCCGCTGGGCGGTGGCGGCTGGTAGGCGGGAACCGGCCAGGCGGGCAGCGGGCCGACCGGCAGGTCAGCGGTCAGTGCCGCCAGATCCCCGTAGGTGCGGGCGGCGTACGCCCGTCCCATCCGGTCGTTGTACTCGTCCTGGGTGAGGCGGCCCTCGGCGAACCCCGCCTTCAGCACGTCAACGGCACGCTCCCGGTCCGCCGAGGACGCGCGCATGGAAGCGTGGGCCCTGATCTGGTAGCCGGGCTGCTGGGCCGGATAACCACCTGGCGGGACCGGGTAACCGCCCGTCGGGACCGGGTAAGCCGCGCCGGTCGGGACCTGGTAACCAGCGACCGGGACCTGGTAGCCGGCCTGCGGCTCCTGGGTCCCGTCAGGCGGGCTGTACCTCGGGTACTGGGCCGGCCATTGCGACTGGTTCTCTGTCACCGACGCCTCCCGCGAACGCGACCCGACTGCTTATCGTGCCTGCGACTCTTCCAGTCTAAGCGCGCGGATCCCTAATCCGGCAATGTCCCCCTGGGGGGACGACCCCCACGATCCTGGGGGGAAACCTTCCCCCAGACCCCCTGGCCCCCTTGGGTACCCTGACCGCATGCCTGGTGCCCTGCCCGACGGTGAGCCCGTCCCCGCCGACGGGATTCTGCCGGAAACCTCGGCCCGCGGGCTGGGCGAGCGGCCGTTCGGGGTCTACGTGCATGTGCCGTTCTGCACGACCCGCTGCGGCTATTGCGACTTCAACACCTACACCGCCGCCGAACTTGGCGCGGACGACCGCGGTATCTGTGGGCAGCTACCCCGGCCTGGCGATCGCCGAGATCGGGTTCGCCCGCAAGGCGCTCGCCGGAGCAGAACACCGCGCGGACGTCCCGGTGCGCACGGTGTTCTTCGGCGGCGGAACGCCGACCCTGATGCCCCCGGCCGCCTTCGGCCATATCCTGCGGGCCATCGACGCCGAGTTCGGCCTCGCCCCGGGAGCCGAAGTGACGACGGAGGCCAACCCGGAAAGCGTCGAGGCGGCCACCCTCGCCGAACTGCGCGCGCAGGGGGTCACCCGCGTCTCGTTCGGAATGCAGAGCGCGGTCCCCGGCGTGCTCGCGGTGCTCGACCGCGTGCACCAGCCGGGGCGCCCGGCCCGCTGCGTCACGTGGGCCCGCGAGGCCGGGTTCTCCCACGTCAGCCTGGACCTGATCTACGGCACGCCGGGGGAGACCGACGCGGACTGGCGGCGCTCGCTGGAGGCCGCCGTCGCCGCCGGACCCGACCACATCTCCGCCTACGCGCTCACCGTGGAGCCGGGTACCCGGCTGGCGGCGCGCGTGCGGCGCGGCGACTGCCCGCGCCGGACGACGACGTGCTCGCCGAGCGCTATCTCGTGGCCGACGAGACGCTTACCGCCGCGGGCCTCGGCTGGTATGAGATCTCCAACTGGGCCGCCAGCGGATCGTCCCGGTGCGCGCACAACATGCTCTACTGGACCGGCGGCGACTGGTGGGGCATCGGGCCGGGCGCGCACAGCCACGTCGGCGGGACCCGCTGGTGGAACGTGCGGCACCCGGCCGCCTACGGCACGAGGATCGGTGCCGGGCTCAGCCCCGGCCAGGCCAGGGAGATCCTGGGCGAGACCGAACGGCAGCTCGAGCGGGTCATGCTGCTGATCAGGCTGGCCGACGGATGCCCGGTCGAAATCCTGAGCCCGGCCGGACGGGCGAATGCGGCGGCGGTGGTGGCCGAGGGCCTGGCGCGCGCCGATGCCTACGCCGCGGGCCGGATCGTGCTGACCAGGCGCGGCCGCCTGCTCGCCGACACCGTGACGCGCACGCTCACCGAGTTAAGGGTTTCGCGATCCGCGCGCAGATCCAGCCGGGCACGTCGTACCGCTCGCCGCGGTTCGCCGCGCCGATGCCGCGGATGAGGTACTTCAGCACCGAGAGCCAGAGACCGAAGGCGATCGGGATGACGACCACCAGGGCCGCGGTGAGGCTGTCCAGCAGGAGCAGGCCGCACAGGATCAGGCAGCACAGCGCGTACAGCAGCCCGGTGAGCGACAGGTTCAGGGCCATCGCCGCGTGGAACCGCCGGAACGGCGACCGTCTCCGCCCGATCGCGTACGTGACCAGCGGGATGAGCGGTCCGCTGATGATCGCGCCCAGGTAGCCGAACGTCGCCGATTTCACCTCCGCCTCCGGGACCGGAACCCACGGGCCTCCCGGCTCATTCCTGGCGACCTGCGGGCCGGGTCCGGGTCGTGCCCGCTTGCTCGTCATCGGTCCTCGCGTGTCATCCGCTGTTGCCGTCACGCTAGTCATTCCCGGGCACGGTCACGAAATCGATCAGTTCCTCCACCCGGCCCAGCAACTCGGGCTCCAGATCCGCGTAGCTCGTAACCGACCGCAGGATACGCTGCCAGGCCGCGGGCACCTCCGGCGGCCAGCCGATGGCGCGCAGCACTCCCTCCTTCCACGGCTGGCCCGGCGGGACGTCCGGCCAAGCGCGCGATGCCGACCGCGGACGGCCGCACCGCGGCCCAGATGTCGATGAACGGATGCCCCACCACCAGCACGTCGGCCGACCGGATGCCGGCCGCGATCCGGCTCTCCTTGGAGCCCTCCACCAGGTGGTCCACGAGCACCCCGAGGCGGCGGCCGGGCGCGGGGGAGAACCTCGTCACGATGGCCGGCAGATCGTCGATGCCCTCCAGGTACTCCACGACGACCCCCACGTCCCGCAGGTCATCGCCCCAGATCTTCTCCACGAGCTCGGCGTCGTGCTTGCCCTCGACGTAGATCCGGCTCGCCCTGGCCACCTTCGCGCGGCTGGGCGGCGGCGCCACCGACCCGGAGGCGGTCCTGGCCCGGGGGGACGACGGCTTTTCCTCGGGCGGACGACGCCCCTTGGGCGGGATCGAGGGTGACCGGCTGGCCGTCCAGCAGGAATGCCGCGGACGCCAGCGGGAACATCCGCCGCTTGCCGTGCCGGTCCTCGAGCGTCACCGCGCCCTTCTCGTAACCCACCACCGCACCGCAGAACCGGCCCTCGGAGTCCTCCACGACCAGGCCGCGCTCGGCCTCGACCTTGGGAACCTCACGCTGGACCCGGCGGCGCCCCAATGGCCATGGCCCGGATTGTCCATCGGCCAGCACGTCCGGGCCGTATCGCCTGCTCCACACGAGTTTGGTCCCTCCTGGGTAAGATCACGGCGGTAGTTCGCCGTGTTGTCGCGCGCCGGGAACTTGCTGGACGCAATAGACTTAGCACTCAGGACCTTTGAGTGCCAAGGAAGGGCCAAGGAGGTGAACGCGTGCTTGACGAGCGCAAACTTACGGTGCTCCGGGCGATCGTCGAAGACTACGTGTCCACCACTGAGCCGGTGGGGTCGAAGACGCTGGTTGACCGGCACCATTTCGATGTTTCCCCGGCGACGATCCGCAACGACATGGCGGTACTGGAGGAACAGGGCTTCATCGCGCAGCCGCACACCAGCGCGGGCCGGATTCCGACCGACAAGGGCTACCGGCTCTTCGTCGACCGGCTGTCCAGCGTCAAGCCGCTGTCCGCGGCCGAGCGGCGCGCCATCGAGACGTTCCTGGCGGGCGCCTACAGTCTCGATGACGTCGTCATGCGCACGGTCCGGCTGCTCGTCCAGCTCACCCGTCAGGTAGCCGTGGTGCAGTACCCGTCGCTCACCAAGTCCGCGATCCGGCATATCGAACTCGTCCCGCTCGCCCCGACCAAGCTGCTGCTGGTGCTGATCACCGACACCGGCCGGGTCGAGCAGTGCACCGTCGACCTGCCGGCGGCCTGGGACGACGCCTCGGTTTCGCACGTACGCGCGGTACTGAACGCCTGCCTGGGCGGGCACAAGCTGGCCGACGCCGCCGCCATGGTCACCGACCTGTCCGACCGGCTCCCGGTCGAGGAGCGGGTCAACGCGAATGCCGTGTTCTCGATCCTGCTGGCCAGCTTGATCGAGCGGAACGAGGAGAAGATCGTATTCGGCGGCACCGCGAACCTCGCTGCGCATGACTTCAGCAAGGGCCTGCGGGAAGTGCTCGAGGCCCTGGAGGAACAGGTAGTGTTGATGCGGCTTCTCGGAGAGACGACCGAGCCCGCGATTCTGACCGTCACGATCGGATCGGAGCACCAGGTCGCGGGCCTGGAGGCTACATCGCTGGTGTCCACGCGGGTACGGGAACCCGACCCAGCCGCTGGCCAAACTCGGCGTGCTCGGGCCGACCAGGATGGATTACCCGGGAACAATGGGCGCGGTGCGCGCAGTGGCACGTTACGTTGGCCAGATTCTGATGGAGTCCTAGTGGCGGACTATTACGCTCTGCTCAAGATCCGCCGTGACGCGACGCAGGACGAGGTCAAGCGGGCCTACCGGCGGCTCGCGCGGGAGCTTCACCCGGACGTGAACCCCGATCCCGAGACCCAGGAGCGGTTCAAGGAGATCACCCAGGCCTACGAGGTGCTGTCGGACACCGAGAAGCGCCGGATGTACGACATGGGCGTCGATCCGTTCGCCAGTGCGGGAACGGGCGCCGGGGCGGGCCCGTTCGGGCCCGGATTCTCGCCGCTGAGCGACCTGCTCGACCAGTTCTTCGGCGGCGCGGGCGCGACGACCACCCGGGGACCGCGCAGCCGCGCGCAACGCGGCCGGAACGCGACGATCAGGATCGAGCTCGACCTGGCCGAGTGCTCGTTCGGCGCGACCCGCGAGCTCACCGTGGACACGGCCGTGGTGTGCCCCACCTGCTCGGGCGAGGGCACCGCGCCGGGCACTCACCCGCAGACCTGTGACATCTGCGGCGGGCGCGGCGAGGTGAGCCAGGTGACCCGCTCCTTCATCGGCCAGGTGATGATGGCCCGGGTATGCCCCGGCTGCGGGGGATACGGGACCGTGCTGGTCCGGCCCTGCCCGGAGTGCGACGGCGACGGCCGCGTCCGGACCAGGCGCACCATCAAGGTGCGGATCCCGGCCGGCGTCGAGGACGGCACGCATATCCAGCTGGCCGGCGAGGGCGAGGTCGGCCCGGGCGGCGGGCCGCCCGGTGACCTGTTCCTGGAGATCGTGCAGCGCCCGCACGCGATCTTCGAGCGGCAGGGGGATGACCTGCACTGCACGGTGACCATTCCGATGGTGGCCGCGGCCCTGGGCGCCACGCTGTCGGTCGAGAGCCTGGACGGGCCCTCCGACATCGACATCCGCCCCGGAACCCAGTCCGGGCAGGTGATCCCGCTCTACGGTCAGGGTGTCAAGCACCTCAACGGCAACGGGCGCGGTGACCTGGTCATCCACGTCACGGTCGAGACGCCGACCAAGCTCGACGCCGAGCAGGAAAAGCTGCTGCGCGACCTGGCCAAGCTCCGCGGCGAGGAAGCGCCGCCCGGCCGGTTCGCGCCGGGTCAGCAGGGGTTCTTCTCGAGGCTGCGCGACGCGTTCAACGGCCGCTGACCCCGGTGTCTTCTGAAAAAGTCGGGGCCTGATCGTGCCGCAGCCGCCTGTGTTCTTTGCCGACCGTGCCGAACTCCAGCGAGATGTCATCCTCCTGTCCGGAGCCGAGGGCCGGCACGCGGCCGCCGTCCGCCGGCTGCGTCCCGGCGAACGGGCCGACGTGGGTGACGGCGCGGGCCTGGTCGCCGAGTGCGTGGTCACCGCTCATTCCGGCCGCGGGCTCGAGCTGGCCGTCCAGGCCAGGCGGGAGATGCCCCGCCCGGACCCCTTGATCACCGTGGTCCAGGCCATCCCGAAGGGCGACCGCGGTGAGCTGGCCGTGGAGGAAATGACCGAGATCGGCGTCGACCGCATCATGCCGTGGGCGGCGGCGCGCTGCGTGCCGGTCTGGCGGGCCGAACGCGGCGTACGCTCGCTGGCCCGGTGGCGGGCCACCGCGCGGGAGGCCGCCAAGCAGTCACGCCGGGCCTGGATACCCGAGGTGACCGCGCCCGTGTCGGCCGCGAGAAGTGGCTCAGGTGATCACCAAGGCGGCGTGCGCGGTCGTGCTCGAACCGGGTGCCGCCCAGAGCCTCGGCCAGCTCAGGCCGCCGGAATCCGGTGACCTGGTCGTGATCGTCGGTCCGGAAGGCGGGATCACCGACGACGAGAACGCGGCCTTCCGTGCGGCCGGCGCGATGCCCCGCAGCCTGGGGCCCACCGTGCTGCGGACATCGACGGCAGGCACCGTGGCCGCCGCCGTCCTGCTCAGCCGCTCCGGCCGCTGGTAGCCGACGGCGAGTTCATGAGCCGGGGTGACGTCATTAGCGCCGGCGGATGACGACGACGGGTTCGACGCAGTGCGGCGTCGTGGTCGCCGGCGGACGACGCCGACGCGCTCGTCTCGGGCTTGGCCGAGGACGACGACTTGGCGGAGGCCGAAGAAGACGCCCGGAGACGACGCAGACGAAGACGTCGAAGAGGAGGCCGAAGAAGACGCCGAGGAAGACGTCGAAGAGGAGGCCGAAGAGGAGGCCGAGGAGAGGCCGAAGAAGACGCCGTGGACGCTGCGGCGTGCGTCGGGCGCCGGAGTGGTGCAGGTCGGGTTCGTAGTCGCCCCGACGCCGCTCTTACCGGGCCCGGCCGAGTTGGTGCTGGTGCTGGTGCTGTGAGTGGGGCTGGCCGGCGGCGTGGAGGTCGCCGTCGAAGTGCCGCTCGGGGCTCGGGCTGGGACTGAGACTCACGCTCGGGCTGGTGCTCGGGCTGGCGGAGGGACTGGAGCTGGGACTCGTGGCGCTCCCGCTGCTCTGGCTCCCGCTGGACGACGTGGCGGGCGCGGTGGTCGTCTGGGTCGCCGTGCTCGGCGGGCTGGTCCTGGTCTGCGTCGCGGGCGGATGCGTGGACGGCGACGGGCAGGCAGTCGGCGTGGTATGCGCGGCCACACCAGGCGCGGTGGCTGGGCCCGGTACCTTCCGCAGCCGGTGAGGGCACCGGAGCTGCTGCCATTGCCCTCTGTGGCACCCGCGCCGCTGGAGGGGGGAGTGTTGATGTTGAGGGCCGAGCCGATGGCGTCGCCCATCGTTACCATCGCCTGGCGCGCGGGAGGCACGACCGACAGGACCACGCCGATGGCGAACACGGCCACGCCGATGGCGAAGGCCGGCCGCAGCATCGCCTCGCGCCAGTCCCTGGGCCGCTGCGGCGCCCGCCGCGCTGCCCTGCCGGCGCACCTCGCCCCGCCGCGGGACCGGTCCGAGCGGTCCCCGCCGCGGGCCGGAACTATGCGCCGGACCAGATCGGCCAGGCGCCGGACCAGATCGCCCAGGAAACCCAGGCGATGGACCAGGGCCGTCACGACGCCCGAGAAGGCCACCCAGACGCCCAGCACCCCCTTGGGCCGGCTGGCGTGGGCCGGGCGAGACCGGATCTTGTCGCGGATCCGCTCCAGGCCGTCCGCGCCCGGCTCCACCTGATCCGCGGCAGCGTGGAGTTCGCGGCGCAAGAACTCGGCGAAGTCCGGCCCCTGCCCGCCGTCGAAGCCGCGGCCGGATCTCACCATGAGTCCTGCTCCAGCTCCGCGCGCAGCGCGGCCATGCCGCGCGCGGTGTGGCTCTTGACCGCGCCCCGGCTGATCTTCATCGCGGCCGCGATCTCGGCCTCGGAGAAGTCGGCGTAGTAGCGCAGCACGATCGCCTCGCGCTGCCGCTCCGGCAGCTTGCGCAGCGCGTCCACCACGGCGGACCGCTCCAGCTGGGCCAGCGCGCCGTGCTCGGCGCTGGGCATGTCCGGCGGCGCCTTCTGCAGGTTCTTGTCCACCACGGTCCGGTGGCGCAGCACCGACCGGGACCGGTTCACGACCGCCTGCCGCAGGTAGGCCAGCGCGTTCTCGGCGTCCCTCAGCCGCTGCCAGCCGCCGTGCATCGCCACGAACGCGTCCTGCACCACTTCCTCGGCGGTAGGCGTGTCCCGCACCAGCAGCGCAGCCAGCCGCACCAGCGCCCGGTATTGCTGCGAATACAGCTCAGTGACCGCGCGATCCGCGCTCCACCCCATGCACGTCGCCGTGGGCGCCACCAGGGCACCTGGCAGGATGGCTCCCGCGGCCACCAGGGTTTCCGTCACATTGGTTGGACGCGCTTCCCCGTCCTCAGGTTCACTCACCAGCTAGCGCCTCCGTGCCGCCGCCGGTGCGCACGAGGACCTGATCGCCGGTCCCTCATGCCTGGTAATCCCCACCCATCTAACCGTCTGCTGCCTCGCCGCCGCCGGCAACCGCCCGGACCAAAGACCAGCTACCTGGGTAAACGGGCAACCAAGCAGCAAACGGGCCGCGCCACGCTGGCTTTCGGACACGCCGCCGGTGATCGCCGGAGGATTGCGGGAAAGTTAAGAATATCCATAGTGCGGGACCAACAACAGCACTTGCCGGGATCGGCACGATAACAACGGATGGCGTAGTGGTTACTCAGGAGTATCAGCGGTGTAATGAATTGTCGACCTAACGTGCGATTATCCCGGCCCACAAGCGGCCGGTACCGGCGGACACTACCCTCACCTGGCCCCCCGGGCTGAACGGGCCGGACAACCCCCGGACAACCCCGGATACGCGCGGGCCGGGTAGCCAGGCCGGATAGCATGGAGTGCACTATCCACGGGAGGCGGTCCTCCGGGGCTTGGAGAGCGTCGAATTGACGACGAATTGACAGATATCCGAAACGACGACCTGCGCACTTCAGACAACGACCTGCGCGGCAAGAGCGGACACGAGCGGCAACGGCCGGCCGGGTGAACCAGAGCACGATGCGCGCGCCGACGGTCAGCGCGGCGCCGACGGCCCGCGTGAACCGCGATCACAGGTGAAGATCGTGATCCCGGCCGACCATTCGATGGTCAGCCTGCTCGGCTCCGGCGACGAGCTGCTGCACGTGATCGAGCGGGAGTTCAACGCCGACATCCACGTCCGCGGCAACGAGATCACCGCGACCGGCAACCCGGCGGAGACCGCCCTGGTCACCGAGCTGTTCGACGAACTCCTCGAGCTGCTGCGCAAGGGCACCAACCTGAGCGCCGACGCGGTTGAGCGCACCGCGGCCATGCTGCGCGCCGAGCGCGGCGTGCGCCCGGCCGACGTGCTGACCGTCGGCATCCTGTCCGCCCGCGGCCGGACCATCCGGCCCAAGACGCTGAACCAGAAGCGCTACGTCGGACGCCATCGACAAGCACACGATCGTGTTCGCCATCGGCCCGGCCGGAACCGGGAAGACCTACCTGGCCATGGCCAAGGCGGTCAAGGCCCTGCAGGCCAAGGAGGTCAACCGGATCATCCTGACCCGGCCCGCGGTCGAGGCGGGGGAGCGGCTCGGCTTCCTGCCCGGCACCCTGTACGAGAAGATCGACCCCTACCTGCGCCCGCTCTACGACGCGCTGCACGACATGATCGACCCCGACTCGATCCCCCGCCTGATGTCCGCCGGCACCATCGAGATCGCCCCCCTGGCTTACATGCGCGGCAGGACGCTTAATGACTCGTTCATCATCCTGGACGAGGCGCAGAACACCTCGGCCGAGCAGATGAAGATGTTCCTCACCCGGCTCGGGTTCGGGTCTCAGGTGGTGGTGACCGGCGACGTCACCCAGGTCGACCTCCCGCCCGGCCAGGTCAGCGGCCTGCGCGTGGTCCAGGACATCCTCGACGGCATCGAGGACATCCACTTCGCCCGGCTGACCAGCCACGACGTGGTACGGCACCGCCTGGTGGGCAAGATCGTCGACGCGTACGAGAAGTACGACGCCCAGGAGCGGCAGGTGGGCTCCACCGCCCACAGCACGGACCGGTCGAGCAGGCGGAAGAACACCAGATGAGCACCGATATCGCCAACGAGTCGGGCCTCGCCGTGGACGAGGCCGACCTCGCCGCGGTGGCCAGGTTCACCCTGGACCAGATGCGGATCCACCCGCTGGCCGAGCTGTCCGTCCTGCTCGTGGACGAGCGGACGATGACCGAACTGCACGAGCGCTGGATGGGCGAGCCGGGCCCGACCGATGTCCTCGCCTTCCCGATGGACGAACTCCGGCCGCCGCACCTGGGCGGCAACCGCGCGGGCGACCCGGAACCGGGCGATGACCCGGGCCTGCTCGGGGACGTGGTGCTGTGCCCGCAGGTCGCGGCCGAACAGGCCGTCAAGGCCGGCCATTCCGCCCAGGACGAGCTCGAGCTGCTCACCGTCCACGGGATCTTGCACCTGCTCGGCTATGACCACGCCGAGCCCGAAGAGCACGCCGCCATGTTCGGCACCCAGGACCAGCTGCTCAAGGCCTGGCAAACGGCAAAGCACGAAACGAGCGGAGCACGAAACGGCGGAGCACGAAACGGCGGAGCGCGAAACGGAGCGAGAAGGGACCGCCTGATGTCCCCCGCGGGGTGGCTGCTGGTCGCGGCGGCCGTGCTGGCCCTCACGGCGGGCTGGTGCGCCAACGCGGAGGCCGCGCTCACGCTGGTCGCCGCCACCGGAGTGGCCGAACGGCCCGAGCACAAGGGCACGCTGCAGACGGTGGCCGCCGACCTGCCGCGCTACATGAGCGTGCTGCTGCTGCTCCGCGCCATCCTCGAGTGCCTGTGCGCGGTCCTGGTCACGGCCGCCTTCGTGCACTGGCTCAGCGACGACTGGCGCGCGGTGCTGGCCGCGGCCGGCGTGGTGATCGTCATGCACTACGCGCTGACCGGCGTGCGCCCGCAGCTCGGGCGGATCGGCCCGCGCACCGAACGCACCGCCGGGCGCGCCGCCCGGCTCCTCTACCCGCTGACCCGGGCCCTGGGCCCGCTGCCCGGCCTGCTGGTGGCCGTGGGCAACGCCATGCCGCCCGGCCGCCGCATCAGGCGGGCCGAGGACCGCGAGGACGCCGAACGCCCCGTGGACCGGTCCGAGCTGCGCGGGCTGGTCGACTACCTCGAGCGCCGGACCGGCATCGAGCCAGGCGAGCGCGAGATGGTCCGCTCGGTCTTCGAGCTCGGCGACACCATCGTCAGGGAAGTCATGGTGCCGCGCACCGACATGGTGTTCGTCGAGAGCGACAAGACCGTCGAGCAGGCCCTCTCCCTGGCCCTGCGCAGCGGCTTCTCGCGGATTCCGGTGGTGGGCGAGAACGAGGACGACGTGGTCGGCATCGCCTACCTGAAGGACATCGTGGCCTGGAGCCACGAGCACCCCGGGGCCCCGTCCACTGACCGGGGCCACCGAGAAGGTCGCCACCGTGATGCGCCCGGCCAGCTACGTGCCGGACAGCAAGCCGGTCGACGAGCTGCTGCGCCAGATGCAGGCCCAGCGCAACCATATGGTGATCGTGATCGACGAGTACGGCGGCACCGCCGGCCTGGTCACCATCGAGGACATCCTGGAGGAGATCGTCGGCGAGATCACCGACGAGTACGACAACGAGCGGCCGCCGGTCGAGTGGCTGTCCGCCGACTCGGCCCGGGTGACCGCCCGGCTCCCCGTGACCGAGCTCGAGGAGCTGTTCGACGTCCACATCGAAGGGGCCGAGGACGTGGAGACGGTGGCCGGGCTGCTGGCCCACGCGCTCGGCCGGGTGCCCATCGCGGGCTCCACCGCCACGGTGAGCGGGCTGCGGCTGACCGCGGAGCCCGGGTCCGGCCGCCGCAACAAGATCGTCACGGTGCTGGTCGAGCGGGAGAGCGACGAGCAGCAGTGACCGCGCCCCGTACACTCTGACGGGTGAGCGACGAGATGCTTGGCCGGGGTGATCTGGGGGGGCCGCCCCCCCAGATCAGTACAGAAGACCTCAAGATCATCACGCTGGCCCGCTCTTCGCGGGCGCGGGTAGCGGCGTCCGAGGGCGCCGCCGTCCGCGACGAGACCGGCCGGACCTACACCGCCGCCGCGGTGGCCCTGCCCTCGCTGCGGCTGTCCGCCCTGCGCCTGGCCGTGGCCATGGCCGTCTCCAGCGGCGCGCAGAAGCTCGAGGCCGCCGCCCTGGTCAGCGACGGGGAGGTGGACCCGGGAGACCTGGCCGTGGTGCGCGACCTCGGCCCGGGCGCGACGGTCTTCCACGCCGCCCCCGACGGTACGGTCCGCGCCGTCCTCACCGTCTGACCCGCCCCTGCCTCTTTTTTTATGCCGAACGGGCCGTGGTTCCACCGGCCAGAACATGCGCGAGAATCAAATGGTGAACGATCCGTCGCCCGCCCGCCCCGCGGGCGCCGACACTCTGCACCCTGCCTCGGGGCACCCTGCCTCGGGGCACCCCGCCCTGGGCCGCTCCGTCTTCCGCGCGGGCTTCGCCTGCCTGGCCGGGCGTCCCAACGTCGGCAAGTCGACGCTCACCAACGCGCTGGTCGGCGCGAAGGTCGCGATCACCAGTGACCGGCCGCAGACCACCAGGCGGGTGATCCGGGGGATCGTGCACCGGCCGGACGCGCAGCTGGTCCTGGTCGACACGCCCGGCCTGCACAAGCCGCGGACGCTGCTCGGCGAGCGCCTGGACAGCCTGGTCCGCTCGACCCTGGCCGAGGTCGACGTGATCGGGTTCTGCATCCCGGCCGCCGACCCGATCGGCCCGGGCGACCGGTTCTTCGCCCGGGAGCTGGAGAACGTCAAGAAGACCCCGGTGGTGGTGGTCGTGACCAAGTGCGACCAGGTGCCGCCGGAGCGGGTCGCGGAACAGCTGGTGGCGGCGACGGAGCTGGGCGACTGGGCGGCCGTGGTGCCGGTCTCGGCCGTAACCGGCTTCCAGCTCGACGTGCTGGCCGACGTGCTCGTCTCCCATCTGCCCGAAGGCCCGGCGCTGTACCCCGACGGCGAGCTGACCGACGAGCCGGAACAGATCATGGTCGCCGAGCTGATCAGGGAGGCGGCCCTGGAGGGCGTCCGGGACGAGCTGCCGCACTCGATCGCGGTCGTGGTCGAGGAGATGGGCCCGCGCCCCGGCCGGGACGACCTGGTCGACGTGTACGCCGAACTGTACGTGGAGCGGCCGAGCCAGAAGGCCATCGTCATCGGCACCGGGGGAGCGCGCCTGAAGGACGTCGGCAGCCGGGCCCGCCGCCAGATCGAGGCTCTCCTCGGCGCGAAGGTCTACCTCGACCTGCACGTCAAGATCGCCAAGGACTGGCAGCGCAACCCCAAGCAGCTCCGCCGCCTCGGCTTCTACGACTGACCGCCCGACCGCACCCTTCACCGGGACCCGCCCGCTCGCAGGCCGCGGTGCCCGGCTCCCCGACCCGCCACGGCCGGCCAGCGCCTGCTCGCCCAGTACCGCCGCCACCTCCAGCCGCCACCAGTTGCCCGGCTGGCCGAGGATCGTGTAGCCGAGCGCCTCGTTGACCGCGATCATGTACCGGTTGGATTCCGCGTTCCAGGTCTGGATACGTTCCAGCTTCGGCTCCGCCGCCCTCAGCCACTCCACCATCGCGATCTTCACCAGCAGGCCGAGCCGGTGCCCGCGGTGAGCCCGGGTCACGCCGGTGAGCATCTGGTGCCCCCAGCCCGGATCGGCCGGATCCACCGCGATCTCGGTAAACGCCGCCAGTTCCCCGGTGCCCGCCGCTCATCCCTCGGCCGCCACCGCGTAAGTCCGCAGCCCGTAGTGCGGGCGCAGGCCGTTGACCCGCTCGCGGACCCGCTGCGCGTCCCAGGCCGCGGGCGCGATGTGCGGATCGTGCGGGGCGTCGTTGATCGCGGCGTACAGCGCCGCCGCCTGCTCGAGGAACTCCTCGGGCACCAGCCCGGTCCACGACACCAGCGAGTAACCCGCCGCCGCCTGCTCGGCCGTCTCGCGCAGCCGGGCGAGCCGCTCGTCGCTCACCGCGCGGACGTCCATCACGCGGTGCACGTCCACCAGCCCGGGCTCCGCCCCCGCCGAACGCGCGAAGGCCTCGCCGTCGCCGCCGCGGCGTGCGGCGCCGTTGAGCGCCGAACGCCCGTGCTCGGCTCGCCCGGGCCGCCGCGTGCCGCAGCAGGGCGCGGCCCAGCCCGCGCCGCCGCTGCGCCGGATGGACCACGAGGTCAGGCCGGCCTGGTCGCGGTTCTCCAGATCGGGCAGTTCCAGCCGGTACCAGCCCGCGACCGGCCCCTGCGCCGGGCCCGGGACCACCCAGACTTCCCGCGGGTCGCCGCCCCAGCCAACGGTCAGCCAGCCCCGGAACGGCCGTTCGGTGAACCACGGCCCCTCGGGTTCGTCCACCTGCTGGGCCGCCAGGAAGACCTCGAAGCAGCCGCGGATCGTGTCCGCGTCCGCCAGGTCTGCTCGCTCGATGTGCATTCTCACAGCCAACCTCGCCCGGGCCAGCGACGCTACTCTATTTTCCCGTGCTGTATCTTCCCGCTCGCCTCCGGGCGCCTCTTGACCCGCCTCCTTCCCTCGTCGCTCCTTCGTCGCTCCTCAGTCCAGTCGGCGGCGGCGCCCTTTGGCTCGCGGGGAGCCCAGGTAACGCCGCGCCCTTGGGCTCGCGGGGCCGGGCGACCCCGCGCCCCTAGCTCGCCCCCCGACACCCCCGCGCCCGGCCGAGCTGGTAAAGTAGTTTCCTGATGTTGCGCGAGCTGCTCCTGCTTAGCGGCCGCGGCGGGGGCCGATAGGCCGGCTCCCTCGCCGCGGGATATTGGCGCGTCCGCTGGCCATTGTCCAGGCCCAGACCGATATCGCCCACAGGAAGCAGACCATGCACACCGATTCCGCGTTCTATCGCGTCACGCCGCCCCAGCAGCAACCCAGCGGCATGCCCTGCCACCGTTACACCCCGTTCCGGCCGGTTGACCTGCCGGACCGCACCTGGCCCGGCAAGTCCATCACCAAGGCCCCGCGCTGGCTGTCCACCGACCTCCGGGACGGCAACCAGGCGCTGATCGACCCGATGAGCCCGGCCCGCAAGCACAAGATGTTCGACCTGCTGGTGCGGATGGGCTACAAGGAGATCGAGGTCGGGTTCCCGTCCGCGAGCCAGACCGACTTCGACTTCGTGCGCGAGCTGATCGAGGGCGATCGCGTCCCGGACGACGTCCGGATCTCCGTGCTCACCCAGGCCCGGGAGGATCTGATCGAGCGCTCGGTCCGGTCGCTGGCCGGCGCGCGCATGGCCACCGTGCACCTGTACAACGCGACGGCCCCGATCTTCCGCAAGGTCGTGTTCCGCATCGACCGCGAGGAGTGCAAGGCGCTGGCCGTCGAGGGCACCCGCCACGTCATGAAGTACGCCGAGGCGCTCCTGGACGGCACCGACTTCGGGTACGAGTACTCGCCCGAGATCTTCATGGACACCGAGCTGGACTACGCCCTCGACGTCTGCGCGGGCGTGATGGACGTCTGGCAGCCCGGGCCGGACCGGGAGATCATCCTCAACCTGCCGTGCACGGTCGAACGGTCCACCCCGAACGTCTACGCCGACCAGATCGAGTGGATGAGCCGGAACCTGCCCCGCCGCGACCACGTCTGCGTGTCGGTGCACACCCACAACGACCGCGGTACCGCCGTCGCCGACGCGGAACTGGCCGTGCTGGCCGGCGCGGACCGGATCGAGGGGTGCCTGTTCGGCAACGGCGAGCGAACCGGCAACGTATGCCTGGTCACCCTCGGGCTGAACCTGTTCAGCCAGGGCGTCGACCCGATGATCGACTTCTCCGATATCGACGAGATCCGGCGGACCGTCGAGTACTGCAACCAGCTCCCGGTTCACCCTCGTCACCCCTACGCCGGCGACCTGGTGTACACCGCGTTCTCCGGCTCGCACCAGGACGCGATCAAGAAGGGCTTCGAGGCGCTGGAGGCCGAGGCCGCTGGCGCGGGCGTCCCGTTCTCCTAGTACCCCTGGGCGGTGCCCTACCTGGCCATCGACCCGCACGACGTCGGCCGCACCTACGAGGCGGTGATCAGGGTCAACTCCCAGTCGGGCAAGGGCGGCGTCGCGTACATCATGAAGGCCGAGCACCGGCTGGACCTGCCCCGCCGGCTGCAGATCGAGTTCTCCCGGGTGATCCAGGCCCACACCGACACCGAGGGCGGCGAGGTGACCCCCGCCCAGATGTGGGAGATCTTCTCCGCCGAGTACCTGACCGAGGGACCGCTGGCCCTGCTCGACCACCAGAGCTCCTCGGTCGTGGAGTCCAAGCACGCGCTCACCGCGGAGATCTCCGCCGACGGGCAGGCGCAGCAGATCGACGGCGTCGGCAACGGCCCGATCTCCGCCTTCTGCGACGCCCTGGCCACCATCGGCATCGAGGCCCGGGTGCTCGATTACACCGAGCACGCGCTCACCCAGGGCACGGACGCGCAGGCGGCCGCCTACGTGGAGTGCGAGATCGGCGGCCAGGTCTACTGGGGCGTCGGCGTCGACACGAACACGGCCAGCGCCTCGATGCGCGCCGTCCTGTCGTCCGTGAACCGCTCCCGCCGCGCCTGACCCGGCCCAGCCACCCACCCCGGCTCGGAGGCGGGAACACGCCCACAAGGCCCCCCGCCTCCGCGCGGTTACCCCCGCCGTGCGGGAGAATGGACGGGTGCAGCCTTACCGGGACGACGGGATCGTGCTGCGGACGCAGAAGCTGGGCGAGGCCGATCGGATCATCACCGTCCTGGGCCGGACCACCGGGCGGATCCGCGCGGTGGCCAAGGGCGTCCGCCGGACGAAGTCGCGGTTCGGCGCCCGGCTCGAGCCGTTCACGCACGTCGACTTGATGCTGCACCCGGGACGCTCGCTGGACATCATCACCCAGGCCGAGGTGATCCGGCCCTACGGCGAGCCGCTGGCCGGGGACTATCCCCGCTACACGGCGGGTGTGGCCATGCTGGAGACGGCCGAACGGTTCACCCCGGTGGAGAAGGAACCCGCCCTGCGCCAGCTGCTGCTGCTCATTGGCGGGCTGCGGGCCCTCGGCGGGGCCGAGCACGATCCCCGGCTGGTGCTGGACGCATTCCTCCTGCGCTCGCTCGCGGTGGCCGGCTACGCACCCGCCCTGGAGGAGTGCGCCCGCTGCGGCGCGCCAGGGAGCGGCCGGGATCGTCCCGAGGCCAGTGCGGCCGTCCGCGAGGTGCGCCTGCCCGCCTTCGCCATCGCGGCGGGCGGCATGGTGTGCGCGTCCTGCCGCCCGCCCGGCGCGGCCGCGCCCGCGGCGGGCAGCGTGGCCCTCATGCTCGCGTTGCTGCGCGGCGACTGGGACAACGCCGACCGCAGCGAGCGCAGGCACCGGGTAGAGTGCAGCGGGCTGGTCGCCGCCTACCTGCAGTGGCACCTGGAGCATTCGATTCGCTCGCTGCGTCATGTGGAGCGCGTGTAGATGGTGAAGCAGAACCCGGAAACCGCGAGACGGCAAGCCGCTGGTATCCGCCCGCCTGATCCGCATCCGAGCGGGGTGAAGCCTCCCGATATCCCGGCCGAGCTGGTGCCCAGGCACGTGGCCCTGGTCATGGACGGCGACGGCCGGTGGGCCAAGAAGCGCGGGCTGCCCAGGACCGAAGGTCACAAGGAGGGCGAGTCCTCTCTGCTCGACGTGATCATGGGGGCCATCGAGCTCGGCATTCCGTACCTGTCCGCCTATGCGTTCTCGACCGAGAACTGGCGGCGCTCGCCGGACGAAGTGCGGTTCCTGATGGGCTTTAACCGCGACGTCATTCACCGCCGCCGCGATCTGCTGAACGAAATGGGCGTCCGCATCCGCTGGGCCGGCCGCCAGCCCCGGCTCTGGCGTAGCGTGATCAGCGAACTGGAGTACGCCGAGCAGCTGTCCGCCGGGAACACCGTCCTGACCTTGCAGTTCTGCGTCAACTACGGCGGCCGGGCGGAGATCGTCGACGCCGCCGCCGCGATCGCGGCCGATGTCGCGGCCGGGAAACTCCGCCCGGAGAAGATCACCGAAAAGGTGTTCGCTCAATACCTGGACGAGCCAGGGATACCGGACGTCGATCTCTTTGTCAGGTCATCCGGCGAGCAGCGCCTGTCGAACTTCCTCTTGTGGCAGTCGGCCTACGCCGAACTGGTCTTTCTCGATACCCTCTGGCCCGATTTCGACCGGCGCCACCTATGGCACGCTTGCGAGATCTACGCCAGCCGCGACCGCCGCTATGGCGGCGCCGAGCCGAATCCCGTTCCGCCCCCGCCGGACGCCGCGTTCTAGTCCCGCGGCTGTTCAGGTTGGCCCGGTCTGCGCCAAAACGCCGCGCGGTCCGCGCGGTCCGCGTGGTTCACGCGTGCCGTCGTCCCGCAGGCTCCACTAGTGCGCCAACGCCCCAGCAACGCGGAGAATATGGCCTTCGCGGAGGATCGGGGATTCCCCGCCCCGGATTCCCTCGCGCGTTCTAGCGTTCCCCGCACGCCGTCACAACTTTTTCTGGCCGAACGTAGTTTCGGTTCTCCGGAATTCCTCTCCGTGAATCCAGTTCGCTGCTCTCCGCGATCAGCTGCCCCGGCGGCCGACGGCATTAACTGAGCGTAACTCTATGATTACTGGGAAGATTACTGCTGCCAGCGCGCTGGGATCGCAGTAGTGGGGCGAATCGGTCTTCGGTGTGCCTGTGGGGGCTTTACCAGTCATTGGTTACGGGGTTAATTCAAGGGGGATTAATGCGTCGCGCGGCAGTGGCTGTCATGGTCGGATGCGCGTTCGGGGGAATCGGATCGGGAGTGGGGCATCAGCACGAGATCTCCGATGTCCGCCTTACCGCGGCCATCCAGTCCGTCACGACGAAAACGGCCGCCATGACCGCCAAGGCTGCGGCGCCGGCCATGAAAACCGTCGAGTACGGCGGCTATGCGATAAGTGTTCCGGCCACCTGGCCGGTGTACTTGCTCAGCAAGGATCCCGAGCAATGCGTCCGCTACGACGTAAACGCTGTTTATCTCGGCACTCCCGGGCCCAACCAGAACTGCCCGCCGCACCTGGTCGGCCGGGCCGACACGGTAAGCATCGGCGGCCCGGTCACGCCGGGAGAACCGTCGACTCCGGTCCGGACCGACCTGCGGTCCGCGGTAGGAGTCAAGCGGGCCGGTACGGACATGCCCGCTAAGCCGGGCACGATCTTGGAAAGCGCGCAGTTGCGCGAGTTCGCGGTGGCCATGCCAGGCAGCGCCCCGTCCATCACCGCCACCTACGGGACCGACCCCGGCCTCATCCTGCGGGTGCTGGTCGGCCTGCACCGGATCGAACCGCAGTCAGGCGCGGTGAACTCCGCGAAGCAGCCTTCGGGCGCCACTTCCGCGCCGAGTCCCTGGCCGTCGGCGACTGCCCCGTGGCCCGGGACTGCGACCGCCTCGGCCGCGCCGCAGGCTTCTGCTCCGCCGAGCAGCTCACCGCCGTCCTGGATCCCGCCGTCCTGGATCCCGCCGTCCTGGCCTGAGCCGACCCCGGCCAGCACCCCGATCCCGGCCAGCACGCCGACCCCGACCCGACCCGGACCAGGACGCCGACCTCCGGCCCCGACGCCGACCAGCACCGCCGACCCCGACGCCGGATCCTGCCCCGCCGCCGCCCTCGGCCCCGCCGCCTTCCTCCCCGCCGCCTTCCTCCCCGCCGCCTTCCTCCCCGCCGCCTTCCTCCCCGCCGCCTTCCTCCCGGCGCCCGCGCCGGGCGGCCCCCTGGCTGGCTTTGACACCTGCACCGCCCCGTCGCTGCAGGCCATGACGGCCTGGCGGGCCAAGTACGCCTCGGTGGCGATCTACATCGGCGGCCAGGAGATGGGCTGTGACTACGGCAACCTGTCCACGAGCTGGGTTCAGGCGGCCGAGGGCATGGGCTGGTCCCTGATGCCGACCTACGTGGGGCCGCAGGCCCCGTGCAACAGCTTCAGCGACGAGATCAACCCGAATCAGGCGGCCTCGGAAGGGCAGCAAGCCGCCAGCCAGGCCGTCGCGGACGCGGGCTCGTTCGGGCTGGGCCCGGGATCGCCGATCTACTACGACATGGAGGCCTACAACGAGACCGACGCCAGCTGCGTGACGGCCGTGCTCACGTTCCTGGACGCGTGGGACCGGCAGCTGCAAGCCAGCGGCTACGTGTCCGGCGTCTACTCCAGCGCGGCCTCGGGCATCACCGACCTGCAGACCACGAGCACCATCGGCGGGCACCCGCTCGCTGAGCCGCAGGCGATCTGGATCGCGCTGTGGGACAACGTGACCAACCTGACCGGGTCGCCCTACATCACCTCCGCGGTATGGCCGACCTCGGCCCGGTCCAAGCAGTACGCCGGCCCGCACGTGGTGACCGTCGGCGGGATCTCCCTGGATATCGACTCCGACCTGGTGAACGGCGCGGTGGCGCGGGGGTGAGGCCAGTTACCCGGCCGAATTCAGTTCGCGATCATGGCCCAGTGCTCCTAAGCTAGGGGCCTCCGGTCACGGATGCCCCTAGCCCGTCAGGCCGCACCCGCGCCGGGATCACCACGGAGATCGCGCCCGTCGCGCCCGCCGACCGCCAGCCGGATGGAGACCACTGATGGCCCTGCGCAGTGACCGCCTCGACGCCATTGTCAGCCTGAGCAAGAGACGGGGATTCGTCTACCCGTCCAGCGAGATCTACGGGGGCCTGCGGGCCTCCTGGGACTACGGCCCGCTCGGCGTCGAGCTGAAGAACAACATCAAGCGTCAGTGGTGGCGGGCGATGGTGACCGAACGCGACGACATCGTAGGCCTGGACTCCTCGGTGATCCTGGCCCCGGAGGTGTGGGAGGCGAGCGGGCACGTCACCGAGTTTGTCGACCCGCTCACCGAGTGCTCGTTCTGCCACAAGCGGTACCGTGCCGATCACCTGATCGAGGCCTACGAGGACAGGCACGGCCACGCCCCTGAGGGCGGGCTGGCCGATCTCACGTGCCCGAACTGCGGCAACCGGGGCACCTTCACCGAGCCCCGCGTGTTCAACCTCCTCCTCCGTACCCACCTGGGCCCGGTGGAGGATGATTCCGGGCTGGCCTACCTGCGCCCGGAGACCGCGCAGGGCATCTTCGTCAACTTCCGCAACGTGCTGCAGACTTCGCGGAAGAAGCTCCCGTTCGGCATCGGCCAGATCGGCAAGTCCTTCCGCAACGAGATCACGCCCGGCAACTTCATCTTCCGGACCCGCGAGTTCGAGCAGATGGAGATGGAATTCTTCGTCAAGCCCGGCGACGACGAGGACTGGCACCAGTACTGGATCGAGCAGCGCCTGGCCTGGTACACCGACCTCGGCATCCGCAAGGAGAACTTGCGGCTGTACGACCACCCGCGAGAGAAGCTCTCGCACTACTCCAAGCGCACGGTGGACATCGAGTACCGGTTCAACTTCGTCGGCACCGAGTGGGGCGAACTGGAAGGCATCGCCAACCGCACCGACTTCGACCTGACCACCCACCAGAACGCGTCCGGGCAGGACATGTCCTACCTGGACCAGGAGTCGGGCGAGCGGTTCATCCCGTACGTGGTCGAGCCCGCGGCCGGCGTCGACCGGGGCGCGCTGGTGTTCCTGCTCGACGCGTACGCCGAGGACGAGGCGCCCGATGCCAAGGGCAACCTGGAGAAGCGGACGGTGCTGCGCCTGGACCGCAGGCTCGCGCCGGTCAAGGTCGCGGTGCTCCCGCTGTCGCGCAACGCCGACCTGTCGCCCAAGGCCCGGGACCTGGCCGCCGTCCTGCGCAAGCACTGGAACACCGACTTCGACGACGCCAGCGCGATCGGCCGCCGCTACCGGCGCCAGGACGAGATCGGCACCCCGTACTGCGTCACCGTCGACTTCGACACCCTGGACGATCAGGCGGTGACGGTCCGGGACCGCGACTCGATGCGCCAGGAACGCGTAGGCCTGGACAGCATCGTGGCCTACCTGACGGAGATGGAGCGCCTCGGCCCCTGCTGACCGGCCACCCCCAATGAGAGTGTCAGCGTGGCCACAAGAGCCGTCTTGGTTAAATCCCGCAACCGTCCGGCCAGTTCAACGCACCGTCTGGTGATCGAGGCTGTGTGCCCACTTTGACGTCAGGCCCTAGACCGGTCCCGGATCCGGGCTTGGATTCCCGCCCGTGGATGACTCAGAGTTCTGCGCCAGCCTGGTCCAGCGGGCCAGGTCGGATCGGGCGGTGAGCGTATGGGGGTGTTCGGCGCCCAGGACCCGCTCAAGGACTGGCACCAGCGCGGCGTACTGGTCCCGGGCCCCGGCTGCATCCCCCGCCTCCCCGGTGTAGAAGGCCAGGTTGACGCGGGCGGTGAGCGTGTGGGGGTGCTCGGCGCCCAGGACCCGCTCAAATACTGGCACCAGCGCGGCGTACTGGTCCCGGGCCCCGGCCGGATCCCCCGCCGCCCCGGTGTAGCGGGCCAGGTCGGATCGGGCGGTGAGCGTGTAGGGGTGCTCGGCGCCCAGGACCCGCTCAAGGACTGGCATCAGCGCGGTGTACTGGTCCCGGGCCCCGGCCGGATCCCCCGCCTCCCCGGTCCAGCCGGCCAGGTAATCGCGGGCGGTGAGCGTGTCGGGATGCTCGGCGCCCCGGGTCTCCTCCCAGGCCTGCAGGACCTGCCGCTGCACGGCTAGCGCCGCGGCGTACCGGCCGCTCGCGCCGAGGTACCGGGCCACCTTGTCCATGCCGTAGCTGGCCGGGTCCAGCGCGGCCTGGGCATGCGGCAGCAGCGCCGCGAACACCGGCCAGGACCCCGGGTCCCGCGGATCGCCGGGCAGCGCGGCCCCGATCACCGCGGCGGCGGCCCGCCGCCAGGCCGCCGCCTCTTCTGCCGGGAGCTGGTCCAGGGTGATCGCCTGGACCAGCCGGTGCACCGAGACCAGGCCGCCCCGCGGCGCGCTGATCAGCGAGAACCGCCGCAGCCCCGCCACCGCCTCATCCCGCGCCAGCTCATCGGCCAGCAACGGCACCAGCAACGGCCCCACCACCGCATCGAAATCCCCGGCGGCCAGCCCGGGACGCAGCAGCAGGCCTGTCCCGGGGCGACGCGCGTCGCATGGTCCCCCCGGCCCCATCTGCCGGGGTTGGTGTGCCACATGCGGTGCCGCTGTGCGGCCAGTGTGCGGGGGGTGTCGCCGGATTGTGCGGGACGAGCGGAGAGCCTGGTGCCCCCGAACCGGCCGGTAATGCGCTTGGCCGGTTCCTCCGCCGCCAATTGCCCGGTTCACGGTCACTGCGTCCGGGGTGGGCACTACGAGCCGTCGCCCGCGATCGGCTCTGCTGTCGGCGCAGGCCTAGGCCTGCCGTCCGCTCGCATGGATCCTTGGCGCCTGCCAGGAGGAGGGCCGGGACCGGAAGGCCGCGGATGCAGTGCTGGCGTAGCCTTTGGTCATGGCGGGACCGCGGCGAGTCTTCGTGAGTTATACCGACGAGTTGCGCGAGTTTCCGCTGGGCCGGTCGTTTGTGGCTGCTGCGGAGACAGCGGTTACCCAGGCGGGATACGCGGTGGCCGCCAAGGCGCATTTTACCGCGCGCGAGGGCAAGGAAGCTGATTACCGCCGGGACCTGATGCGCCGCTGCGATGTCTACGTGGGGCTGATCGGCCTGCGGTATGGCCCGCCGATGCGCGATCAGCCGGAGGTGTCCTATGCAGAGCTAGAGTTCGACATCGCCACCGAGGCGGGGCTGCCGCAGCTGGTGTTCTTGCTGGAGGAGGATCCGGCGCCAATCCCGCCCGGGCAGCTGCTGGATCGCGACCCGGGCTTGCAGGATCGGCAGCGGGCGTTCCGGGCGCGGGTGCTGGAGTCAGGGGTAGTAGCGGGCACGTTCTCCAGCCCAGAGCAGGTGGAGCTATTGCTGTTGCAGGCGCTGCATAGATAGGGCAGCGGGATGCTGGCGAAAAGCGCCATGTCCTGGCTGGGCTCAGATCCCGGGGATGGCCCGCTGAGTGTACGTGTCCGCCCCTCCAGCCTAAGCGTCACCCGGGGCGCCCTAGATGATCACAAGTTCACCGTGGCTTCGATGATCAGCCGACTGCTGGGCCGGATGTTTCCAGAGTTAGCACGTCCCCCTCTACTGAGCCCCGCGACCACTCATCCCTTGTCGGCGCGATCCCCACCGGTGGGTGCGGTCGATATTGGGTGGCTTCGCAGCGCCGGGTTTGCGACTATGCCGCTGATGATGACTTCGCAGGAGTACCTCGAGGCTTACGACCGGCAGCTGCGGACGGACGCCGAGACTCCCAGCGCGATAGCGGTTGAGCGGCTTGGTCCGCTGCGGCTGGTGACCTTCGCGGGCGGTCGGGGGTTCGTGACCTACCAGAACCTGGGCGGGGCCGACGCGGTAACGATCGCCGGGTGGGTCGGGGAGGCCCTGGCGCACTACCGTGCGGATGCGGCGATCACGCGGGTGGAGTGGAAGACGCGGGGGCATGACCGCGCGCCAGGGCTGCACGACGCGCTGGTATCCAGCGGCTTCGTGCCGGACGAGCCCGAGTCGATCATGATCGGCGAGGCGCGGCGGCTGGCCGTCGACGTCGCGCTGCCGGGCGAGGTCGGACTACGGGTGGTCACGTCGGAACCGGACGTCCGGGCGATGTGCGCGATGCAGGCCGAGGTTTTCGGCGACCCGGACGCCGAGGAAACGGCGAACGCGGTGCTGCGTAGGCTGGCCACCGGGGACGGCATGCAGCTGTGGGTGGCGGAGGCCGACGGGCAGATCGTCAGCGCCGGCCGCTCGAGCCGGCCGCCGGGACCGAGTTCGCCGGAATCTGGGGCGGGGCCACGCGGCCGGAGTGGCGGAGCCGGGGGATCTACCGGGCCCTCACCGCGGCCCGGGCACGTTCAGCGCTCGCGCTGGGCAAACGGCTGATGCACAGCGACTCGACCGAGTTCTCTCGGCCCATCCTGGAGCGGGCGGGGCTGGTCAAGGTCTCTGCTACGACGCCCTACATGTGGCGCCGGTGAGGATCTCCGGCCGACCGGACGTTTCCGCGGAAACGTCCCACGCAATTGCGTGGAGGTCCGGACTAGCCGCCGCCATGGCGCTTCCTCGGACCGTCGCGGTCGGTTGTCGGCCAGCGGGGCAGGCCAGCACGATGGCGCGCCTGCCGCCGCAGCCCGGACGGCAGGACGCGGAGCAGACGCGATCACAACTCGATCGCCGCCTCGATGGTCAGACGGTGGGCAGAGTTGGTGTGCTCCCCTCTAGCGGGGGCGGGTGCCACGAGCCCCACCGGGCAACGCGCGGCGGGCACGTTAGTGCAGGCAGGGCTGTAACTGCGGCGCGCAGCGCCCGCACGCGGGGGCGTGGCGCTGTACGGCCAGTGTGCTGCATCTAGCCGGCCAGTGCATGGCGGGCCGGGCCGCCCAGCGGGCCCGCTGCGCGCCGTGAGCCCGTTATGTCTCTTGTGCCGTAACTGCGCATTAAGACATTCCGGGCGCCGATCATGGAACAGCCTGCCCGCCCGGCGCCGATCCGCTCACAAATCCACCGTGGCCTCGATGACCAGCCGGCGGCCGGGCTGGGCGTGGGCAGAGCTGGCATGTCCCGTTGACATCTAGGGGGCAGGGGGAGTCGGCTTGCAGGCCGGGCATCCAGTACGGCAAGGATCGCTTCAGGGCATTCCCGGGGTGCGGCTATCGAGGTGTCGACGTCCACGTCGTACTTCCTGAACGTGTGCACCCGAGCGCGCTGACCCCGCATCGTGCCGACGGTACGGGTCGCCGCGCGGTCACCGGGATCCAGCTGAACCCGGCCACTACACGCCCGTCGCTGGCGAAGAAGCGCGCACTCTGCGATGCCAGGAAGGTGTCTACACCACTCACCTGAAGGGCCTTGGCCAAAGCTCCTGCAACACTGCCGCGATGCTCGACTTGCCGGGACAGCCCGTCCGTTCAGGACAATGCAGATTGCCTTCACCCCGTAAGGATGCCTCAAGGCTCAATTGTCGCGACCAGAGCCACCTCAACCTGGCCGTTGACACCGGCCGGGTTCTTTGTTCAGGTCTGCGCAACCCACGAGGAGGTGACGGCGTTCTACATGGCAGCCGGGGATTCGGAGGCCAGCATGCGGACGATCACGGTAAGACTGCGGGTGCTGGGTTGGCTCGGCTTGCTGGCCACAGTGGCAGTGGCCGGATGCACGGCGACCTCGACGTCAAGCCCCGCCGCGCCAGGCCACGGCCGGTCAGCCAGCCCTGCGGCTGCCACCGCAGTCTCGCCCGCGGCATCCAGCTCTGCGCCAGCCGGGACGGGGGGCGTCCGCGATCTGCCGGTCAGCCAGGATGTGCGTAACGAGCTAACCGCGGCTTATGTGAACGCTAGAGGGATCTCGCTTTCTGACGTGGCGGGCACCATACCTGGCAGCGTCTACTACGCCTCCGATCCGGCTACGGACACGTACTGGGCCGAGGCCGCCTTCTTGCCGTCCCGCGCGGCTCCACAAAAGGTCTTGGTGGGTTTCCAGGATGGTGGGTCCATCGGGCTGTTCGCCAGGGCCGCCCGCAGCTGCTGGCAGGTGGAACAGGGCGGGGAACCCGTCGTCTGTGCCGAGGTGCCGTTCTTCCCGCCCGCAGTGCTGACGGCCTGGTCGCTGCCGACAGACGCCGAACGAACGGCTGCTAACGGCTGCAGTTCACGACCGGCCCGCCAGGTGAGTTCGGCGACCTTCGCCGTCACCATCTCGATACCCGCCGACTGGCAGCCGACCCCTGGCCTGGGGGCAGGCCGGTTCGGCTACGACGGCGCCTCGGGCTGGGTGCAGCTGAATGCCATGGTCGAGCCCTCAGGGCTGCACTATGCGTGCACCGTAGCGGCCACCGGCAACGTCTTGAACCCCTACGGCCTGCACCCGCAGATCATCTACCGCAGCATCGACGGCCGGCCGGGCTGCCTGATCTTTCCGTCCAGTGACGCTCCCCGTCAAGCTCACCGGACCGGGTACCCTGCGTTCCAAAATAGCGCCGCGCTGGTCGAATACCGGCAGCCGGTATTCGCGGGGGGTGGTTGTCTTACCCCAACGGGACAGCACTGCCTGTATCCCCTGCTACTCATCTACGCTGACCCTGTGCATCTTGCGGCCATCGTGGATAGCGTCCAGCTGCATCACTAGACGGCGGTGCGTGCGATCAGAGGTTGATCGTGGCGTCGATAGTCAGGCGGCGGGGCACAGTTGGCGCACCCCCCTCTCAGGGACCAGGGTGCCGTCGGCCCCGTCTTGGGGCCTTGCCCTGCTTAGCTCGCGTCGGGACCGGTTACGTGCAGGCCGTCGTACTCGGTGAAGTCCTTGAAATCTTTACGGTTCAGCGTCGCCAGCGGCAGGTCGGCAACCAGGCAGCAGGCCGCGATCCACGTGTCGTTGATCGGGCGGGGACGGCCCCGCTGCTCGGCCAGGACGCTGAGCTGGCCCCACTTCCACGCCACCCGCTCGTCGTAAGGCAGGACAACCCTGCGGCCCAGCCAGTCCACCAGCTCGGTCCGGGCACGTGTCCCCCAATGGCGTTTCTCCGCCCACCGCGCCAGCTCCCCGATCGTCACGAAGGTCACACAGACTTCCTGCCCGACCAGCCGGGCCGCGAGCCACGCGGGTAGCCGACCCTTATAACTCAGCGATGCCACATCGGTGTCGAGGACAACCCGCGCCACGGTCAGGCCACATGCTGGTGCCGGAACTCCTTCAGGTCGGCCAGGAACTCATCCAGCTCCTCATCCGACTCGAAGACATCGGCACGCAGCTCGTCCACAGAGGCGATCGGGCGCACGCCCTTGCGGCGAGCCTGCTCGTCAAGCTCGGCCGCATACGACCTGCGCTCCGGCTCTGCGAAGTCCGCGATGCTCACAGCGGGTACCCCTTCTTCACGGGTCCACCTCCAGACTACCTAACTGGTGGTCGGCGGCGTCACGCTTTGACAGCGGTCAGAGTTGTATCGTCGCCTCGATGGTGAGCCGACGGGCTTGGCGGACGTGGGCAGAGTTGGCATGTTCCCCTCTACGGGATCGGGGGTGCCAGAACCGGTTCCAACCGCGGCGCGCGGATCGCCCGCCGCACTCGCAAGCGACGCCGGGCCGTAACGGTCCCGTATCGCGGCCGTTCTAGGCTGGCGTAGCGTTTCAGATGGACCGCCCGACCTGGAGGGCGCGATGGCAGTGGATGTCACGGCAAACGCCGATACGGGGGGCGCCACCCCGGCCGAACCGGCGTGGCGTGCCCGCTGGCTGATCATCGCCCGTCGTGCCTGGCCGGTGCTGACCGTCCTGGCCATCACGGCCAATCTGCTGGTGCTGCCCGAGTACACCCGCTCGCTCCTGACCCGCACGATCAGGGCTGAGCTGCCCGCCGGGCACCTGACCCCGGCCGAGTACGTGGCCATACAGATCTGCTATGTGGCGGTCTTTATGCTGGTCTGCCTGGCCGTCGCGACCGTGATCTACATCCGCGCCGCACGCGAATCCGTCGCGCTGTTCTGCGCGTACACCCTGACGGCGCTTGGCTGTGGCTTTGGCTTCCCAGCCGGGCTGACCATCACCAATCCCGTCCTCAATGCCTTGTCGGTCATCGGTACCGGCGTCGCCCAGGTGACGGGCGGGTGGCTCTTCCTGATCTTCCCGTCGGGGAGGTTCGTGCCCCGCTGGAGCCGCTGGTGCGCGCTAGCCGTCACGGCCGGCGTAGCGGCCGTGACGGTCCCCGCCATCGTCAGGGTCCAGCCGGCCCCGGACGCCGCCCAGCCGATCAGTCTCGGGCTGCTCCTGCTCGGCGCGGGCGCCCAGGTCTACCGGTATCGCCGGGTCTCGGGCCTGACCGAGCGGCAGCAGACGAAATGGGTGGTATTCGGCCTGGCCGCCGCCATGGCGGGTATCATCGTCTTCCAGCTTGTCGGCCTGTTGGTGCGTGTGGTGGCCCCATCGGCCGTGAAATCGCAGGTGGACAGCAACCTCGTCGGCAGCATCTTCATTCTGATTCTGGCCATCATCCCGGTCTGCATCGGTATCGCCGTGCTGCGCACCCACCTCTGGGATATCGGCCTAGTCATTTCGCGGACCCTGACGTACGCCGTGGTGACCGCGCTACTGGTGGGGATATATGCCGGGCTGGTGCTGCTGGCCACCCGGGTACTCCCGTTCCACACCTCGGTCGCGGTGGCCATATCCACGCTGGTCGCGGCGGCGGCCTTCCACCCGCTGCGAGTGCGGGTCCAGCACACCGTGGACCGGCGGTTCAACCGGGCCCGCTACGACGCCGACCAAGCCATCGCAGCCTTCGCGGCCCGGCTGCAGGACGCCGCCGACCCCGATGCCGTCCACACCCACCTGCTCGCCGCCGTACACCAGACCCTGGAACCCTCCCACGCCTCGGTCTGGATCAACCAGCGGTAATCCTTCGCCAAATCGCTCGCCACGATGGCGATCAAAAGTTGGTCGTCGCTTCGATAGTCAGGCGTCGGGCAGAGTTGGCAGTGTTCCCCTAATGGGCCGATCTGCCGTCGGCCCTGATTGCTCGGCGCGCCAGCAGACCGCGGACGCGTTCCTAGGCTGTCTCGGAGTCGGGGAGGTCCGATGGCATGAGCTCGAAGCCCTCGGTTGCTGCCGCGGTGCGCAAAGAGCGGTCGAAGGCCGCGAATTCCGTGCAGCTTTCGTCGACCCGGCGCACAGCCAGAGCAGTGGACAACTGGACTGCGTCATAAGCTCGGAGGCCATGCGATGCGCACAGCCTGGCCGCCTCGTCGAGGAGGCTCCCAGTGACTGCGACAGCGGCGAAACGCGGGGGCTCAGAGTCGGTCCCGAAGTAATCAGCCTCGAAATCGGCGGTAAGCAATCTCGCGTCGCCGGCGGACAGTTCACCCATGCGCTGCTTCCGCCACAGTGCCGCCGGAACCTCCACCCTGGCCAGCTGCGCGACAGCAATGCTCACCAGGCCGCGGACCTGCTCGTGGCCAGCCTCATCCGCGTAAAGCTTCACCAGCGCCGAGGAATCGGCGAACGTGCTCAACGGTCTTCGCTGACCAGCTGTGATAGCGCCGTCCCTGCCCCGGCGCGTCTACGGGCGCCGGCGGCCTCCTCGCGCGGAGGACGCCTGCGACGTTCACCGGGCTCGGCCAGCAAGCCGGCCTGGTCCAGGCGTTCCCGCAGGCGCTCGGCCTCGCTGCTGGCCAGGCGCGGGTTCGTCGCGGCGTCGAGCACGGCGGTCACGTAGTCATTCATGCTGCGGCGCTGCCGCCGGGCAGCACGGCGGACCCGTTCGATGAGGTCGGATGGCGCTCGCCACGTCATCTGTTCCATGCCTCTATGGTAGCAGGCATGCATTCGCCCGCGTGCCTGCGGCGGGGCGCACGCCTGACGGCGCATACGATCACAAGTCCACCGTGCCTTCTATGGTCAGCCGACGGCCAGGCCGGATGTTTCCAGAGTTGGAGCGTTCCCCTCTACCGGGGCCTGTGTGCCACGCGCTTTGGGTGACGCGAACTGGTCGTAGTCAGCCTTGGTCTCGGCGCGCCGGGTACCGGGTCTCCGTCGAAGCCGGGGGCGTCGGGCCGGATGAGGCGGGTCACGAAGATCTCGAATCCGTTGCTGTAGGCCGACATGCCAGCGCGGCAGGCAGCCCGCCGCGGAAGACCACGTTGCCCGGGGCGCAGTCGCGGTGGCTGACCAGCTCGGTGCGCTCGGTGATGCGTCCCGTGTTAGCCGGTGTCCCGCCCCATACCGCGCCGGGCGGCGGTACCCACCCAGCCGATGCCTCGTGCAGCGCACGGATCAACCGGGCCAGGGCAACAAGCACGTCGTCACCCCATCTCCGGGCCTGTGTGCCACGAGCTCCTGTCGCGCTGCAGCGGCCTGCGCCTCGCAGCGTGATCAGAGGTCGTTCGGTCGGCCCTGCACCGCAACCAGTTCGACGAATGTCTCCGCGCCGCGGAAGTCACAGGGGTTGGCGGTATACAGCGGCAGGGCGCTGCTGGCCGCCGTGGCGGCGATCATGAGATCAGAGGCGCGGGTGCGGGGTTGGCGTCCCGTGGCGCGGACCGCTGCGCATATCTGCCCGTAGAGCCTGGCCGCGGCGTGATCATAGGGAAGCGGGTCGAACGTGGCTTCGACATGCTGGAGCACGGCGACGCGCGCAGCTCGTTTGAGCGGATCGTCGGTAGCGTGCGGCCCGCAGGACAGCTCTCCCAGCGTGACCGCTGTAATCAGGAAGGTGCCGGGCAGTTCCGCAGGGTCGTACAGCCTCAGGGCCGCGATGATGCTGGTGTCCAGCACGCCTGCCTCATGCGCTGTCACGGCCTGTTCCCTGGTAAGGATCTCGCACGTCCTGGGCTACCGCTGCATCGAGGTCGGCGCGCAGTTCGCCCGCGTCGATCACCGGGGCGGTCGCGAAGATGGCCAGGGCTATCTGTTTGGGAACTGCCTGGCGGCGGATGATCGGGATCATCCTGGCTAGCGGCTCGCCGTTGAGGGTGAGCGTGTACGTGCGGCCTTGCCGCAGGCCGCGGGTGACTGATCCGGAGTCGGCCACGAACTGCCGGACGCTGACATCGGTCGGCTGGCCCTCGGCGGAAGTCATGACCTCAGCATAGCAAGACGTACCACGCTGTACCACGGTCGTCGCGCCGCACGATCACAGACCAATCATGGCTTCGATAGTCAGTCGACGGCCAGGGTAAGTGGTTCCGGAGTTGGCGTGCTCAACGATCTAGTGGGGCCAGGTGACCGCAGCCCTTTCGTCCGGGCGCGGCTGCGGTTGGGTGAGTGTACCCACGGCCCACCAGAGCCGTCAGGATGTCACACCCACTGGTCCCAGACCGGCCCCAACACGGGGACGGGTGTGGTCAGGGTGGCGAGAGCAGCGCGGTGAGGATGGCGTCCACGGATCCGTCATCGCCAGCGCGGCGGTAGACGTCGGCCGCGGCCCGGTGAAAGCCGTCGGGGAGGCCGGCGGCGGCCATGGCCGCGGCGATCTCCTCCATCTCGGCCACCCAGCGCCAGCCCTTGGCCGCCGCGGACCCGGCGGCCCGGGCTGACCGTTCGGCCAGGCCTGGCTGGGAGGTACCCCACTCGGCCAGCAGAGCCTCCTCCACCGCTTCGGCGCGGGCCAGCGCCCGGGCCGTCAGCAGCAGGGCCGCGCTGCCCTTGGTCCACGACGCGTAGGCCATCTTCAGCGCGGACGCCGCGACCGAGGCCTCGCCGCCGATCACCCGCGCGTCGACCTCGCTGCCGGCGAAGAGCCGCTGCACCTCCCCGGCCCGGGTCCCGGACAGGTAGATCCTGATGAATCCGGGCGCCACCGGAGGCGTCCCGATGATCCCGCCGTCCACGTAGCTGGCCCCGCCGTCCTGGACGATCCGGGCGATCTCCCGCGCGGTGGCCGGCGAGACCGCGTTGGCGTCGGTGTACACGCCGCCGAACCCCGCCACCTGGCGGGCCAGGTCGAGCGCCGCGTGCGGCGGGCAGACCGACACGATGACGCCGGCCTCCCGGACCAGGCCCGCCAGTCCCCCGGAAACGGCGGTCAGCCCGGCCCCGGCGGCCCGCGCCGCGCTGCCCGGGCTGCGCCCCTCCGGCACCCACAGCACCCGGTGCCCGGCCGCGGCCAGGCACCGCCCCACCGCGGCCCCCATCTCCCCCGGATGCAGCAGCCCGACCGTTGCCTCACGCATGCTCCCATTGTCACCAGGTGCCGGACTGCAGCCCGGCCGCGGCCACCGCCGCGGGCAGCGGTGTGAACTCGTTCCCGCTGATCACGCCGACCCGCCCGTCGCCGCTGTCCGGGATCACGCCGATGAGCACGCCCAGCGCGTGCGCCTTGTACAACGCGGTTACCGCGTTCCGCGCGTCGGTCAGCTCCGGCCGGTCCGGCGGCGCCGCTTTGGCTTCCACGTATCGGAGACGCGGGCACCGCGTTCTGGTTGCGCTCCGGGACGAAGGTCCGTGTCTTTACTATCCCTCCACCGGTAGAGTCCCGTGTGGATACACGACGTCGCGCACTGCGAAGAGCAGGACGGAAAGCAGGACGAGGAGCAGGAAGTGCCGAAGCTCGTTTATGCCTTCACCGAGGGCAACAAGGACATGAAGGATCTGCTGGGCGGCAAGGGCGCCAACCTGGCCGAGATGACCAACATCGGCCTGCCCGTGCCTCCCGGATTCACCATCACCACCGAGGCGTGCCGATATTACCTGGAACACGGCAGCACCCCCGAAGGCCTCGACGAAGAAATCGCAGCCCACCTGGACAAGCTGGAACACGCCATGGGCCGCAAGCTCGGCGATCCGGCCGACCCGCTGCTGGTCAGCGTCCGATCCGGGGCGAAGTTCTCCATGCCGGGCATGATGGACACCGTCCTGAACATCGGCTTGTCTGACGAGTCGGTGCAGGGCCTGGCCAAGCAGTCCGGCAACGAGCGGTTCGCCTGGGACGCCTACCGCCGCCTGATCCAGATGTTCGGCAAGACCGTGCTCGGCGTCGACGGCGAGCACTTCGAGCACGCCCTCGACGCCGCCAAGCAGGCCAACGGGGTCAGCAACGACATCGACCTGGACGCCGGCGACCTGCAGAACCTCGTCGCGACGTACAAGGACATCGTCCGCAAGTACGCGAACATGGAGTTCCCGCAGGACCCCCGCGAGCAGGTGAACATGGCCATCAACGCCGTGTTCGACTCGTGGAACACTCCCCGGGCGGTGCTGTACCGTCGCCAGGAGCGCATCCCCGGCGACCTGGGCACGGCGGTGAACGTGGTCGCGATGGTCTTCGGCAACCTCGACGCGGACTCGGGCACCGGCGTGGCCTTCACCCGCGACCCCGGCAGCGGCGCCCAGGGCGTCTACGGCGACTACCTGCAGAACGCCCAGGGCGAGGATGTGGTGGCCGGCATCAGGAACACCGTGCCGCTGCAGGACCTGGAGCGCATCGACAAGGCCTCGTTCGACCAGCTCATCCAGATCATGCAGACGCTGGAGCACCACTACCGCGACATGTGCGACATCGAGTTCACCGTCGAGCGCGGCAAGCTGTGGATGCTGCAGGTCCGGGTGGGCAAGCGTACCGCCGGGGCGGCGTTCCGCATCGCCATGCAGTTCGTGGACGAGGGCCTCATCAACATGGACGAGGCGCTCGCCCGGGTCTCCGGCGACGAGCTGGTCCGCCTGATGTTCCCCCGATTCGACACCAGCGGCAAGGTCACCAAGATCGCCACCGGGATCAGCGCGTCCCCCGGCGCGGCGGTCGGCAAGGTCGTCTTCGATTCGGCCCGCGCCGTCGAGCTCGCGGCCAACGGCGAGAAGGTCATCCTGGTCCGCCGCGAGACCAACCCGGATGACCTGCACGGCATGATCGCCGCCCAGGGCATCTTGACCAGCCGCGGCGGCAAGACCAGCCACGCGGCCGTGGTCGCCCGCGGCATGGGCAAGACCTGTGTCTGCGGCGCCGAAGAGCTCACCGTGGACAACAAAGCCGGGCAGTTCACCGCCCCCGGCGGGATCACGGTCCGCGAGGGCGACGTGATCTCCATCGACGGCACCAGCGGTGTTGTCTACCTGGGCGAGATCCCGGTCGTCCCCTCCGAGGTCGTCCGCTACTTCGAGGGCGAGATTCGCCCGCACTCCGACGAGGCCGACGACCTGATCCGGGCCGTGCACGCGATCATGGTGCACGCCGACGCCAAGGCGCCGCCTCGGCGTGCACGCCAACGCGGACAACGGCCCGGACTGCGCCCGGGCCCGCCGGTTCGGCGCCGGCGGCGTCGGCCTGGTCCGCACCGAGCACATGTTCCTCGGCGAGCGCCGCCAGCTGGTCGAGGACCTCATCCTGGCCATACCGAGGAGGAGCGCCAGCACGCGCTCGATGCCCTGGAGCCGCTGCAGAAGGGCGACTTCGTCGAGATCCTGGACGCCATGGACGGCCTGCCGGTGACCATCCGGCTGATCGACCCGCCGCTGCACGAGTTCCTCCCCGACCTCACGGATCTGTCCGTGAAGATCGCGCTGGCCGGGGACGCGGCCACCGAGAAGGACAAGAAACTGCTGGCCGCGGTGCGCAGGCTGCACGAGCAGAACCCGATGCTTGGCCTGCGCGGCGTCCGGCTCGGCCTGGTCATCCCGGGCCTGACCGACATGCAGGTCCGCGCGATCGCGCACGCGGCCGCCGAGCTCAAGCAGGCGGGCAAGGACCCGCAGCCCGAGGTCATGATCCCGCTCACCGCGACCGTACAGGAGATGGAGATCGCCCGCGAGCAGACCGAGAAGATCCTCAAGCAGGTCGAGGAAGAGACCGGCACCCACGTGCACACGCTGATCGGCACCATGATCGAGGTGCCGAGGGCGGCCGTGAACGCGGGCCCGATCGCCGGCTGCTCCGAGTTCTTCTCCTTCGGCACGAACGACCTGACGCAGATGACCTGGGGTTTCTCCCGCGACGACGTGGAGGCCGCGTTCTTCAGCAAGTACATGGAGCTCGGCATCTTCGGCGTGTCGCCGTTCGAGACGATCGACCGGGACGGCGTCGGCCGCCTGGTCGACATCGCGGTCAAGGAAGGCCGGGCCGCCCGGCCCGACCTTCACATCGGCGTCTGCGGCGAGCACGGCGGCGACCCGGACTCGGTGCACTTCTTCAATCAGGTCGGCCTGGACTACGTGTCCTGCTCGCCGTTCCGCGTTCCGGTCGCCCGCCTGGAGGCAGGGCGCGCCGCGCTGGTCAGCGGTGGCTCCGACACCAGGTGAGGACGGAGTACGACGAAAGCGCCACGGCCCGCTGGGTGGCCGAGCCGCCCAAGCGGGCCGGGCGCGGCGACTTCGAGCGCGACCGCGCCCGGGTCCTGCACAGCGCGGCGCTGCGCCGGCTGGCCGCCAAGACCCAGGTGGTCACGGCCGGCTCGGCCGACTTCCCCCGCACCAGGCTCACCCACTCCCTCGAATGCGCGCAGATCGGGCGGGAGATCGGCCGCGAGCTCGGCTGCGATCCCGATCTGGTCGATACCGCCTGCCTCGCGCACGACATCGGCCACAGCCCGTTCGGCCATAACGGCGAGTTCGCCCTCGACGAACTGGCCCGGCCATGCGGCGGGTTCGAGGGCAACGCCCAGTCCCTCCGGCTGCTCACCCGCCTCGAGCCGAAGGTCGCCGGGGCAGGCCTGAACCTGACCCGGGCCACCCTGGACGCGACCCTCAAGTACCCCTGGTTCCGTGTTTCCTCGGGGGGACGCCCCCCCCAGACCCCCCCGAGCCTGGGGGGAACCTTCCCCCCAGACCCCCGCGGCCCCCCAGACCCCCGCGGCCCAGACCCCCGCGGCCCAGACCCCCGCGGCCCAGACCCCCGCGGCCCCCCAGACCCCCGCGGCCCCCCGGAAATATGGCGTCTACGCCGAGGACGCCGAGGTCTTCGCCTGGATCCGCCAGGACGCGCCGCCCGGGCGCCCCTGCCTGGAGGCCCAGGTCATGGACTGGGCCGACGACATCGCCTATTCGGTGCACGACCTGGAAGACGGCTTCCACGCCGGCCTGATCACCTTTAAGAACCTCAATTCTTTGACCGAACGGGCCGTGGTATCACAGACCACGGCCACCACGTATACCGGCGATGACGTCTCCGTGGCCGAACTGTCCGAGATCCTCGACGCGCTGCTGGCCCTGGACGTCTGGCCGGGCTCCTACGACGGCGGCCCGGACACCGTGGCCGCGCTGAAGAACCTGACCAGCGAGCTCATCGGCCGTTTCTGCGTCGCCGCCCAGCAGGCCACCCTCGCCGCCCGCCCGGGGTTTTCGGGCCCACTCGCCCGCTACGCCGCGGACCTTATCGTGCCGCGGCGGCAGCGGCTGGAGTGCGCCCTGCTCAAGGGGATCACGGCGCATTACGTGATGGCGCGCGCGGGAGTGGCCGCGGCCCAGGCGCGGGAACGGGAACTGCTGGCCGAGCTGGCCTTCGCGGTCGAGCGCGGCGCGCCGCGGACGCTCGATCCGCTGCTGCGCCCGGCCTGGGACGCGGCCGCGTCCGACGCGGCGCGCCGCCGCGTCGTCATCGACCAGATCGCCAGCCTCACCGACACGTCCGCCATCGCCTGGCACCGCCGCCTCTGCGGGTCCTAACGAACTAGGGTGGGCGTGGGGAAGAATAGAGCCCATGCCAACCTTTGTGATTGCGGGCGCGAGCCTGGCCGGCGCCAAGGCCGCCGAGACGCTGCGCGACGAGGGTTTCGACGGCGAGATCGTGCTCCTGGGCACCGAACCGGAACTCCCGTACGAGCGCCCGCCGCTGTCCAAGGGATACCTGCTCGGCAAGGACGAACGCGCCTCGATCTACGTGCACCCGCTGGACTGGTACCCCGGGCACGACGTGGACCTGCGCCTGGGCGTCACGGTCACCAGCGTCGACCGTGCCGCGTCCGCCGTCGTCACCTCAGACGACAGCACCGTGCACTACGACAAGCTGCTCCTCACCACCGGCGCGTCGCCCCGGCGGCTCACCTTCCCCGGCTCCGACCGGGACGAGGTGCTTTACCTCCGTACGGCGTCCGACTCCGACCGGCTGCGCGCGGCCTTCCAGCCGGGAACCCGGGTCGTGGTGGCCGGCGCCGGCTGGATCGGCCTGGAGACCACCGCGGCCGCCCGCACGGCCGGCTGCCCCGTTACCGTGCTCGAGCCGCAGCCTGGCGCGCTGCAGGACCAGCTCGGCCCCGAGCTCGGCGCCACCTTCGCCGACCTGCACCGTGCCCACGGCGTGGAGTTCCGCTTCGGCGAGCGGGCGGAGGAGTTCCGCCCCGGCCTGGTCATCACCTCGGCCGGCGCCGAAGTGCCCGCCGACCTGCTCGTGGTCGGCATCGGCGCGGCCCCGAACGACCAGCTGGCCGCCGCCGCGGGACTTGAGGTCGGCAACGGCGTGCTCACCGATGAGGCCCTTCGTACCTCGGATGAGAACATCTTCGCCGCCGGCGACGTGGCGAATTCGTTTCACCCGATGCTGGGCCGCCGGGTCCGCGTCGAGCACTGGGCCAACGCCCTGAACGGCGGTCCGGCCGCCGTCCGGTCCATGCTGGGCCAGCCGGTCGTCTACGACCCCGTCCCGTACTTCTACAGCGACCAGTACGACCTCGGCATGGAGTGCGCGGGCCTGCCCTCACCCGGCACCTACGACGAGGTCGCCTACCGCGGCGACCGCGCGGGGCTGGAGTTCATCGCGTTCTGGCTCTCCCGCGGGCGAGTCGTGGCCGGCATGAACGTCAACGTCTGGGACGTCAACGACGACATCCAGGCCCTCATCCGCGCCGCCCGCCAAGTAGACCTCTCCCGCCTCACCAACCCCGACATCCCCCTCCCCGAAGTCTGAGTCGCCCCGCCTCGCCTGCCGGTCAAGGACAGCCGGTAACGGCCGCGAGAACGAGCGAGGCGTCGGTCAGGTCGGGCAGGACGGCGTGTGCGCCCGCCGCGACGAGGTCGGCCGCGCCGAAGCTGCCAGTGGCCACGCCCACCGCGCGGGCCCCGGTGGCCACCGCAGCCGCCACGTCGAGGGGTGTGTCACCGATCAGCACGGTCGCTGTGCCCTCGAAGTCCGCTCCGTACGCTGCCTGGGCCGCCCGCCTGGCCACCGGCACCAGCTCGGCCCGGACCTCGTGCACATCCCCGTACGCGCCGACGTCCAGGTCCAGGTGCTCGCGGAGCCCGGCCGCGGCCAGCTTCAGCGCCGCGAGCGGGCGGATGTTTCCGGTGAGAACGGACTGGCGGGCTCCGGCCGCGGCGAGCGCCGCCACGGCGGCTGCTGCACCGGGCAGAGCGCGGACCTCGGCCTGGACGGTGCCGTCCAGCGCAGCCACCCGGCGGGCCAGCGCGGCGAGGAAGTCATCCACGTGAGCCCGTGGCTCCGTCACCCCAGCCAGCGCGAGGGTGTCCAGGAGGATCGCCCGGTCGGTCCGCCCGGCCTTGGGCGCGACGGCGGCGAGATCGCGCCCGAACATGTCCCTGAATACGGCTTGGTACAGGCGGTTGCCCAGTCCGGCGGCGTACAGCAAGGTGTAATCGACGTCCCACAACACGAGCAGATCGCGCACCCGCTCAGGCTAGCCGCGTCTATCCCGGCGGATGGCACCCGGGCGGACTAGACTCGCCGCGACGGGAGACCCGGGTCGGCGGGAGACCCTGGGCGGTGGAAACACCGGCGGAGGTGGGCGATGGCGGGGCGGATCCGCGACGAGGACATCGCGGCAGTTCGCGAGCGGTCGCCGATCGACGAGGTGGTCGGGGAGTACCTGCAGCTGAAGAATGCGGGCGGCGGCTCGCTCAAGGGCCTGTGCCCGTTCCACGACGAGAAGACGCCCTCATTCAACGTCACGCCAGCGCGCGGGCTGTTCTACTGCCTTGCGGGAGAAACGCGGGTGCTGACCTGGGAAGGCGTCAAACCCATTTGTGAACTCGCCGGTGGCACCCATCGCGTTCTCGGAAGACATGGGGACTGGGTCGACGCTCCTTTCCGCTCTTTCGGTGTCCAGCCGTTGATGCGGCTTACGCTTACCCGCAACGGCGTAAGAAAGCAGATCTATGCGACTGGTGAGCATCGCTGGTTCATTCGCTCTGGCAAAACTCTGGCATCTAGCCGCGAAGTAACAACCCGTGATCTCCGGCCAGGCCACAGGCTTGTCTCGAAATACCCGAGAACGAGAGTTAAGAATACTACACCATCCCCATTTGGCATCGCCCACGGCCTGACATTCGGTGACGGTACCCGAAGTGGCACAGGGTCCATGGCTCAACTGGATGCCGTCAAAGACGCCGAACTCCTGAAGTGGTTCCCCGTGAGCATGGTCACGCAGCACGGGCGCCAGTTGCTCGTGCACCACCTGCCGCGATTCTTTAAGGAGCCGCCGCCACTCGATGAATCCGTCTCCTACTTGTACGGCTGGTTGGCGGGATACTTCGCTGCCGACGGCTGCGTCTCGGCAGCCGGTACTGTCATGCTCAACTCGGCAGATCGCGAGGTTCTGGAATATGTGCGCATGGTATGTACACGCCTCGGAATTGGAACGTATGGTGTTACCGAGCAGGTACGGGTTGGATTCGAGGGCAGGGAGCCAAGCTCACTGTTCAGGGTCGTCTTCATCGATTCGGACCTCACCGAGGAATTCTTCCTCCTCGACCAGCATCGCCTGCGGTTCCGCAGTGCCAGTAAGGCTTATGAACGAAAGTCCTGGGTTGTCCGCGAGGTACTTCAGACGGACCGGGTGGAAGAAGTCTTCTGCGCCACAGTCGACGAAGGTCATGCTTTTACGCTCGAGGACAACATTCTCACCGGGAACTGCTTCAGTTGCGCCGAGGGCGGCGACGTCATCAAGTTCGTGCAGAAGATTGACGGGCTCAGCTTCGTCGAGGCGATCGAACGACTGGCCGGCCGGGCCGGCGTCGAACTGCGCTACGAGCAGGGCGGCTACGTGCCCGGCCAGGAGCAGAGCCAGCGCCGCCGGCTGATCGACGCGCACCGGGCCGCCGCCGAGTTCTACGCCGAGCGGCTTCGCGACACCGACGCGGAGCACGCGCGGAAGTTCCTGTCCGAGCGCGGTTTCGAGCTCAAGGACGCGGAGCGGTTCGGCGTCGGCTACTCGCCGAAGGCCTGGGAGGACCTGACCAGGCACCTGCACGGACGCGGCTTCACCGACGGCGAGCTGATCGCGGCGGGCCTGGCCCGGGAAGGCAACCGCGGCGCGCGGGACAGGTTCCGCGGGCGGCTGATGTGGCCCATCCGGGACCTGTCCGGTGACGTCATCGCATTCGGCGCGCGCAAGCTCGACCCCGCCGACGACGGTCCCAAATACCTCAACACCCCCGAGACCTCGCTGTTCCGCAAGAGCACCGTGCTGTACGGGGCGGACCTGGCCAAGCGGGAGATCGCCCAGCGCCGGCAGGCGGTCATCGTGGAGGGCTACACCGACGTGATGGCCTGCCACCTGGCCGAGGTGCCCACCGCGGTGGCGACCTGCGGCACGTCGTTCGGCGAGGAGCACATCAAGGTGCTGCGCCGGCTCATCATGGACACGGACTGGTCCACAGGCGAGATCATCTTCACCTTCGACGGAGACGCGGCCGGGAAGCGCGCGGCGCTGCGCGCGTTCGAGGCCGGAGGAGAAGTTCGCCACCCAGACGTACGTGACCGTTCAGCCCGATGGCCTCGACCCGTGCGACGTCCGGCTCGCGCACGGCGACGCGGCGGTGCGCGACCTGATCGCCCGCAGGGTGCCTCTCTACGAGTTCGCGATCCGCAGCCTGCTCGACGAGTACGACCTCGATACCGCCGAGGGCCAGCTCGCCGCGCTTGACGGCGCCGCGCCGATCATCGCGCGGATCAAGGACGAGGCGCTGCGCACCAGGTGTACGCCGGTGAGACTTGGACCGGTGGCTCGGACTAACGGATCCCGAGCTCATCCTGCGACCGGATCGCCGGGCATCTGCCTGAACGTGCTCCCCGGCGCCGGAGGGATCCAGGCGCGCGACCGGCCCGGATCGCGAGCAGGAGACCGGAAACGGGCACCACGGACCGTTCGGAAAAAATATCAAGAACACCCGTACGACCTCGGCGATCCCGTCGTCCAGCTGGAGCGGCAGGCGCTCCAGCTCGCGGTGCAGCGGCCGGCGCTGTGCGGCCCGGAGTTCGACGCGCTCGGCGCCGGACGCGTTCACCGTGCCGGCGCACCGGGCGGTGTTCACGCTGATCGCCGCGTGCGGCGGAACGGCGGCTAGCGGCGGAAGCCCGCGGCAATGGGCCGCCCGGCTGCGGGAGGAGGCACCGAACGAGCGGGCCCAGGCCTTCGTCACCGGACTCGCGGTCGAGCCGCTGGTGATCACGGGCGAGCCGGACGCCAAGTACGCCGACACCATCCTGGCCCGGGTCGGCGAACTCGCCGTCAGCCGGGAGATCACGCTCGGTCAAGTCCCGGCTGCAGCGCATGAATCCCGTGGAAGAGCAGGCGAAATACAACAGGATGTACGGCGACCTCGTCGCCCTGGAAACCCGCCGCAGAGCGCTGATCGACCGCGCCGCGGGCGGCTGAGGCCGTAGGCCGCCGTGATTATACGGTTGCGGACCGTGCTGGCTAGTAGCGCGGGCGTGACAAAATTAGGTCCCCCGTAACCATGGGTTCGTGACGCAGACTGGTCCCGTGACCCTCACGGTGCTGACGAACGGACCATCACCAGCGGATCAGCTGACCGATCTCGTGGCGCTAGGGCGGGAACGAGGTTCCCTGACCATGGCTGACGTCATGGTGGCGCTGGACCGCGCCGACCTCCCGCCGGAGGCTCTCGACGCGGCGGTGCGCGCGCTCGCCGACGAGGGCGTGGACGTGCTCGACGTGCCGCGCGAGGACGAGGCCGAGGCTCCGCAACGCCGAGGCCGAGGGCAGGCGGACTGCCACCACCAGCGACCTGGTGCGGATCTACCTGCGGGAAATCGGCCGGGTGCCGTTGCTGACCGCCGAGGACGAGGTGGAGCTGGCCAAGGCCATCGAGGCCGGCCTGTTCGCCGAGGAGAAGCTCGGCGGCGGCATCCCGATGCTGGGCGCCGTCCACGGCGACCTGGAACTGCTCGTCGGCGAGGGGGTCAGGGCCAAGCAGCGGCTGATCGAGGCGAACCTGCGGCTCGTGGTCTCGATCGCCAAGCGTTACATCGGCCGCGGGCTGGTGTTCCTCGACCTCATCCAGGAGGGGAACCTGGGCCTGATCCGGGCGGTGGAGAAGTTCGACTACACCCGCGGTTACAAGTTCTCCACCTACGCGACGTGGTGGATCCGGCAGGCCATCACCCGGGCCATCGCCGACCAGGCGCGGACGATCCGGGTGCCGGTGCACATGGTCGAGACGATCAACAAGCTGGCCCGGGTGCAGCGGCAGCTGCATCAGGAGCTGGGCCGGGAAGCCAGCGCCGAAGAGATCGCGGCGGAGATGGGACTCGAGCCGGAGCGGGTCGCGGAGATCCAGCAGATCGCCCAGGAGCCGGTATCGCTGCAATCCCCGATCGGCGAGGAAGAGTCCGACCTCGGGGACTTCATCGAAGACGCAGACGCCGTGGTGCCGATGGAGGCCGCGGCGTTCATCATGCTGCAGGACCAGCTGGAGCGGGTCCTGGATCAGCTGGCCGAGCGTGAGCAGCGGATCATCCAGCTCCGGTTCGGCCTCACCGACGGGCATCCGCGGACGCTGGAGGAGGTCGGCCGGGAGTTCGGGGTGACCAGGGAGCGGATCCGGCAGATCGAGTCGAAGACCCTGGCCAAGCTCCGCCACCCCAGCCGCGCGCAAATGCTCCGCGAGTACCTGGACTAGACCCGCGGCAGGTGCTCAGGGTCGAGGGGCATCACCACCCGGGGACCGGCCAAACGGATGCCAGGGAGTATCTGGCCTGACGGCTGAGTGCCGCGGACTGGCCTAGTCGCCGGGACGGGTGCCGTTCACGTTGGCGGAATCGTCGTCGCCGGAGTCCCGGCCAGGCTTGCGGTCCAGCTGCCCGCGCACCTTGCTGGCGCCGCTCTTCGCCTTGCTCGCGCTGCTCTTGGCCGTCTGGACGATCCCCGGCATACGCTGCGAGGCCTTCTGCCCGGCCGCCTTGGAGAGTTCGGCGGCCTTGGCGCTCGCCGCGTGGGTGGCCTGTTGCACCGCCGGGTGTTCGACGGCCTTCCGGCCGAGCTTTACCATCTGCTCGTAGCGCTCACGGCCGGCCCGCGCGCCGGCTACGAAGCCGACCGCGATCCCCGCCAAGGAACGTGATACGTCTCCGCATCTGGCACCCCTTTCACGCAGTTCGTCCTGTGCTTACATGACTTTCCCCGGTAGCACGAGGGTACTCATCGTAATGAGCGCGAGGTGAACGGGAGGTGGCTCACCTGCCGGCTGTCACATCTCCGCCGGGATTGCGCTACCCTTGTGCCGGTCGATCCCGCGTAGCTCAATTGGCAGAGCGTCCGGCTGTTAACCGGCAGGTTATAGGTTCGAGTCCTATCGCGGGAGCCCGGTGATATTGTTCTGACCTGGGGATTCTGTTCACACGGGACTGTCCCGGGATTCGTCGGCCCGGCGCAGGTTGTGTTGGCTTGTGTTGATCATGGCAGTCTGCGGGCTTCACGAGGACTGGGATGAGGTCGCGCGGGCCGGGTTGCGGCGAAGCCGGGTGTGGGCGCCGTCGTGCCTGCGCACCTGGGACTCCCTGGCAGACGCAGATCCTAGGACTTGCGTTCGGTTGATCTCGCCTTCTGCTGCGTGTGATTCCCCTGGCCCTGGTGCGCTTGCGCTTGTCGCATGAGCTGCCGGGCCGTACCCGGTCGCTCTTACCGCCCGGAGGCCCACCGCGATGGGACATGACCCGGGCGTGCGTCAGCCCGGGACTGGCACGGCGCCTGCATCGTCGCCGCGTTCATCGCTGGCGCGACACGTGGCATCCCATGACCGTTAGACTGAGTGTCGGCTGGCAGTCACGCAACGCTACTACTGCGGGTTCCGCGCAAGACGCTCGGAAAGGATGGGCTGCCGCCCGTCGGCAGATCCTGGGAGTCGGCTGGCATATCCGGACCGCGAAACGGGAACTAATGAGCAGACAACAATTGTTGACAGGGTACGCGCGGAAGGACAGCCTGCCGCAGTGAGGATCGGCGCGCCGGCCCGCAAGCACGGGGTGGGCGATGCCGACATCTGGCATGCTGTCCGTACCGCCATCCGGAAGATCGACATGGATGATGACCTAACCATGCTCATCGGCCCGGCCCGCGATGGCGCGCCGCTGGAGATCGGCGTGCTTGATCTGAATGGCGAGGATCCGGTGGTCATTCATGCGATGCGGCTGCGTCCCAGGTTTTACCCGCTTTATCGGGCAACGGTGATGTCATGAAGCACACAGACGCTGAGATAGAAGACGCCGCGCGCCGGTTCGAGCGTCTGGCGGACAACCTTGACCCGGCCAGCGTGGCGCCGGAAGACCTATCGGACCTGCGGGCGGTTGCCGAGGCCGCGGAGCAGGTCCGCCGCGATGAGGCCCTGGTGACCGAGCGGGTCGCGGCGGCGCGAGCCCGCGGGCGGAGCTGGAACCGGATCGCGGTCGCGCTCGGCGTATCCCGGCAGGCCGCTCGCCACCGGTTCGCCAACAAGGTCGGCTGACCCGATTCCCGATCGAGCGACGAAACCACCCGCAATCCACCCTGCTGAAGGCGCGTGGCGATAGCCGCTCGCTGCCGCGTCCGAGTCGCGGCAGCGGCGGTCTGGCACCGAAGTCGGGGGAGATCTTCACCTACCGTGCCGGTTCTCGCGACGTGACGGGGCTCGGTCCTGTCGATTGCTTTGCTGGTGATGGCGATGTAGATGTACCGTCATCGTTCTTTGATGCGAGGCTGCTCGCCGCGGAACTGGATGGATGCGAGCATGTACAGGTCGGCTTCCGAAAGCTCTTCTTCTTCCGCGAATTCGTGCAGGCTGTACGGTACTTGCAGGGTGGCGGCGGGAAGAAGCTTGCCGCCTCGCTGGCCCGGATGTTCTATGACCGGGTCGCGGCGACCCCCGGGCCGGGGCGTTCCGGTTCCCGGCCGCGACCGGCTGGGCATCGCTGACCTGTGCCCAGACCGCCGAGACCGTCAAGACCCCTTTGCGCACACGCTGGTCGCCGCAGCAATCACCGTGGCGTGCCGACCGCGCGGATGGTGAATGTGGTTGAGAGCATGGCGAGCGAGATCCCCGCGATCAGCAGTGGGGATAGCCCGGCCGGGCGGCCGCTACTCCGGTGACCAGTGAGACGCGGCAGATCGCGATCCAGACCGACGCCGCCATCAACCCGGGCAACTCGGGCGGGGCGGGCGTCCTGTCGTGGCCGGGCAGGACCGGGCCAGAGGGCACATAGCCGAGGCGGACGGCCCGAAGCCAGCTTTGCTGCGAACTCGGACGGCTCTCGTCAGTCGAGGCGGGCGCTGCCTAGCGGGCTGATCGTCCACGGCGCGGTTCAGGGGAATGGTCCCTGGCTGGCCAGTTCGCCGCTTGCTTGCAGGTAGGCCAGGACTGCGGCCACCCGGCGGTCGAAGCGTTTGGCGTCGGGTACCCGGAGCTTGCGGAATATGCCGGTGACGTGTCCCTCAACGGCCTTCTTCGACACTGTGAGGCGCCGGGCGATCTCATCGTTGCAGTAACCGCATGCCATCTCTGCGAGAACATTGAGTTCCCGCACCGACAGCGCGTCGAGCACCGAAGTCAGCCGGCGTCGCACCAGGGCATTCACGATCGAGGGGTCGAGAACGGTGTCGCCCGCGTGAGCGCCGTGGATAGCGCTCAGCAGAGTTTCGAGGTCGCCAACCCGGTCGTCAAGGAGGTATCCGACACCGGCGGCTCCGCTGCGCAGGAGCTCAAGGGCGTACCCGTCGCCGGCTTCAGCGATAACCACCACGCCGATGCTCGGGTACTGAGAGCGCAACTGCTGGGCGGCGCTGAGTGCCGCCTCGGCGTTAACACGGGGGGTGCGGATGCCCACGATGAGCACGTCTGGGCGGTACTGGCGGATGGCGGTCAGAGTTTCCGGATGGCCGTCGACCCGTGCGACGATCTCGATGCCGCGAGCACCGCTGAGCAGGCAGCCCAAACCCTCTCGGGTCAGGAAGTTGTCGCTCGCGATCGCGACACGTAGCACAGCGGAAGACTCGGACATTGTAGGGCTCCCGGTCGGACGGCATGACACTCGTCGCACTCCCGACAATTGATATCAGATTGCAGTAACACCGGATCGCGCTTGATCTCGCCATTCTCACATCTCACCAATCGGAGGAGAGCCGGGACGACCCACGCTCAGGGCATGCCCCGGTGACCTGAGGGTGTGCCCTATTTTCAAGGGTCTAGGCCGGTCATACGCTCCGATTCGTGGCCGATCGAGTCCGCCCGTGAACTCTGGTCCTTGTCGTGGCCGCCGCAGGGGCGCGGCCACCGGCAGTCTGGAACTGACTCGGCCCGACCATGTTCCGCATTCTCCCCCGCGATCATCAACTACCTTCGAGGAAACCGATATGGCAGCCAGGCGAACTGCCAAAGCCGTCACCGTCACCGTCAACCGTTCTGCGGACGTTCAACAGGCCCCAAGCTCAATCCACGCGGGCGGTAAAGCATCCTTCACCGAGCTAGAACAAGGGTGCCGGGGATCGCGTCTCGGGAGCCTGGCGGCACGGCCAGGAATGGCCGGGCGGCACCGAAGGTGCCGCAGCGGTACGCGAACCATCAAGCACCTGCGCCCACGCGCAGGCTTGGGCCGCTGCCGTGCCTGAGGACATCTATCCCGTGCGGTGGGCAGGCAAGCAGGCGGTCGTGACGCTCCCGGAATATATTGACGTGTCGAACGCCGGCCAGATCCGCGAGCAACTGCTGTCAGTCATCAACCGCGGCGCGGCCGTGCTGATCGCGGACATGACCGCGACGGTCTCGTGTGATTACGCTGGCGGGGAGGCCGTGATCCGCGCTTACCAGCGGGCCGTTATCAGCGGGACGGATCTGCGGCTGGTGGTCACAGCCCAAATCGTCAGGCGGGTGCTCAGCTATAACGGCCTCGATCGACTTGTCTCCATCTACCCTTCCCTGGAGGCAGCCCAAGCGGTCAAGGCGCCGGCGGAGGTGCTTGGCCTGGTGCCCAGACCGGCCAGCGTGAGAGCCGGAGACCAGGCGCTGCTGCGCTGTTCCACTCCGGGGGGAAGCAATCTATCGGTAGCCCGGCCATCGGATAGGAACCGAACAGCCGTCACTTCGGCCGAGGTATGGAGCCTAGTCGGCGCTCTCCAGGATGGGGTGGCGCTGGCAGACGGCGACGGCGCGCTCGCGCTGGCCAGCCGACGGCTGGAGGAGATGTTCGGCTACGAGCACGGCGAGCTGCTCGGCCAGATGGTCGAGCGCCTGGTCCCAGCCGACCTGCAGGCGGCCCACCGCAGCCACCGGGCCACCTACGCGGAAGCACCCAGGACCCGGCCGATGACCGGTCGGCTCATCGGGCTGCGCAAAGACGCAACCACGTTCCCGGTAGAGATCAGCCTCACCCCCGTCACGACCGCAGCCGGCCACTTCGCCTTCGCCGTGATCCGGGATGCCGCCGCAGCCAGGCAGCTCGAAGACCTCATAGACCTCGCCCGTTCTGCGGTCACGGCAGAGCAGGCACAGACCGGCCGGGAAGTCCTGGACACGATCATCAACCGCTTGTTCCAGCTCGGGCTCCTCCTGCAGGCCGCTATCGACCTACCCGCGGACACGGTCGGGCAGCGCATCGAAGAAGCTCTCGGGCATCTGGACGACACGATCCGCGAGATCCGCGACACTGCGTTCACCACGGACCGGTCCCTGCCGTCCGCGATCGGCCAGGGCGACAGTGGCCCCTTCTGATCTGTGGGCACACAAGCTGCCGTGCTAGTTAAGGACGATGGTCCCGCGCGCAGTGGGCCTTCGGCCGTGGGGAGTCGCCGGCTGGGACGGGATGGTTACCGGGCGGCCTGCACTTCCTGCGGATCGTGCCCGGCGGCGCTACCCCCGGCCAGTCCTGGCTGCCGGGATCAGACAGGTGCCAAGATCGGTGGTGACCCGTGGAACGACTGGCCGAGGTGATGCCGAAGACCGGCGGCGCAGCTGATCGCCTGCGCCGCTGCGCCGGCCCGGCGGCTGCCCGTGGCATGGCCGGCGATCTGACGCAGGCGCTGGCCGCCGTGGAATGCCATGACACCGTCGGCGGATCGGCTGGGGTATCAGCCCCCGGCCCCGGGCGGGTGCGTGAGGCGTGCGGGCCGGACGCACTGGCACTCGCGCGGATCACCGGCGGGAGGCCGGCATGAACGCGGTGAAGCCCAAGGGCGTGCTGGTCCATGGCCGGGCGGTGAACTGCGTCGAGGCGGGCAGCGGCCCCGTGCTGCTCCTGATCCATGGGATGGCGGGCAACATCGGGAACTGGGAGGAGGTGATCGAGCCGCTGGCGCGGCATCACACCGTCATTGCGCCTGATCTTCCCGGCCACGGCGCCTCGGCGCCCGGTGCTGGCGATTACTCGCTCGGGGCGCTCGCCGCTGGCCTGCGCGACCTGCTCGTCGTGCTCGGCCACGAACGCGCGACGCTTGTGGGGCATTCGCTCGGCGGCGGGATCGCCATGCAGTTCGCCTACCAGTTCCCCGAGATCACCGAGCGCCTGGTGCTGGTCTCCAGCGGCGGCCTGGGTCCGGAGGTCAGTCCGGTCCTGCGCGCTGCGGCGCTGCCGGGCGCGGATCTGTTCATCGCCGCCACCGCCGCGGCGGGGCGCTCCGCGGGAGCCGCGCTCGCCCGCGCCCTGGCGGCTGTCAGGCTACGGCCCACCGCGGACATCGCCGAGGTCGCTCGCGGCTACGCGTCGCTCGCCGACCCCGACCGCCGGGCCGCCTTCCTCGCCACGCTGCGCTCGGTCATCAGCGTAGGCGGTCAGCGCATCTACGCCGGCGACCGGCTTTACCTCACCGAGGGCATACCCGTCCTCATCATGTGGGGCGCGCGCGACCCGATCATCCCCGTCCGCCATGGCGAGCACGCCCACCAGGCCATTCCCGGCAGCCGCCTGAAGATCTTCGACCGGGTTGGCCACCTGCCGCAGCTCGAAGCGCCGGCGCGCTTCGTCGCAGCGCTCGAGCGATTCCTTGAGGAGACCGAACCGGCGCAGTTCGACGCCAGGCAATGGCGCGCCCGGTTCCGGTCCGCCGCCGACGGGGCCTAGATAGCGCCGGTGCGCGTGCAGGAGACAGTGCGCACGGGCAGGTACGGCCCCCAGGCAACGGCGAAGCGGCCCGCGCGTACACCGGGCACAAGCTGGCCCTGTCCAGCTCACCGCCCCCACGCGCGGGATCGGCACCGTGCCGTGCCCGCAGGCCAGCTCACCGGAAGTCCACGATGACGTGCAGCTTCGCTGGCTGCATCCACGAACGCCGATCAGCCCGCGCCGCGCCGCACCGTGCCGGACACCGATCCCGGGCAGCCTCACGCTTCGGTCACCAGGGAGGGCCTGGTGGCCGGGGTCGCGCAGCGAGCGTTCCGCGGCGATGAGCCTGACGCGGACAGCGGCGGCCCGAGACGATCACATCAGGAGCAGATGACATGAGAACTCCCTGGGCGAGGCGCACGAAGATCCCGCGTGATCCCGCGCACGACTACATGCCCGACGCGGCTGAGGCGCGCCGGGCTTTCCTGCAGCGCAGACCGGCGCGGGATTGGAACACGTCTCCCGCTACTCCTTCGCGGCAAGCGCGTCGTGGCCGAGGTGATGATTCCCGCCGCGATCCTCAAGGATGCGGGCATCGATCTGGCGCCTCGCCGGGCGGGCAGAGCTGGCGCGCGTTCCTGGCCGGGTGGGCCAGGACGATCCTCGCGGCCGGCTTTTTCCACGTCGATACGGTGTTTCTGCGTCGCCTGTACATAATGCTGTTCTTCATCGAGCACAGCACCCGTCGCGTGCACGTGGCCGGTGTCACCGCCCATCGGCCAGCGCGTGGGTGAGCCATCAAGCCGCAATCTGCGGCCGCCTGACCTCGCCGCCTGTCAGCACCAGGCTCCGGTTTGGAACGAACGTAGACTGGCTGGGTGCCCGCCGCTGAGGATCTTGAGCCGTATCTGGCCTCTACCTGGTTCATCGACTGCGGCAGTCCGGCGGTCAGGCACCGTGCGGACGAGGTAGCCGCCGGCGCCGCCAGCGATGAGGAGCGCGCGGCGCGGCTCTTCTACGCGGTCCGCGATGGGATCCGGTATGACCCGTATTCGGTCACGAGTGATCCGGGCGGCTACCGTGCCAGCACGGTCCTGGCGCAGCGGGCTGCTTACTGCATCCCCAAGGCCGTAGCGCTGACCGCCCTGGCCCGTGCTGTCCGTATCCCGGCGCGGCTGGGTTTCGCGGACGTGCGCAACCACCTGGCCAGCGAGAAGCTGCTGGCCCGGCTCGGGACGGACCTGTTCGTCTTCCACGGCTTTACCGAGTTCTGGCTGGCCGGCCGGTGGGTGAAAGCGACCCCCGCCTTCAACATCGAGCTGTGTGAGCGCTTCGGGGTGCGCCCGCTTGAGTTTGACGGCCGTCGCGACGCGCTGTCCCATGACTACTCAGCGGACGGCCGGCGCCACATGGAGTACGTGGCGGAGCGAGGCAGCTTCGCCGACCTGCCGTTCGAGGAGATCATGAGGGCATTTGCGGCCTGCTATGGGCACAGCCCGGCGGGTGCCGGCCGGGACCGCGATGAACTCTTCGATCCACGCGGCGAGGCGCCGGCGCCTCGGACCTAAGGGTTCACTTCTGTGTTCCGGATCTTTTGGCGAGATGGCCCAGCTGGTTGCCGTTGGCCGCAACCCGTGAAGGGCAGGACCATGGGAGGACGCCGCCACGCCGCAGCGAACCGGGCTGTCATTGTCCGGTGCCGCAACCCAGTTCAGCAGCGGCCAGCCGCACCTGCTCCCGGCGAGCTCGTTCCTCCACCTGGGCTCCCCGCCACCGATCAGTCGGCCCGCGGCTCCAAGCTGTGGAAGCGCCCGATTCTGCAACTCAGCCCTGGCCGGACTCAGCCCGGGGATTCCCCATCGCCATCGCGATCACCCGGAACGGCAAGACCGCCTACGTGGTCAACAACGGCTCGGGCACGGGGAACTGGCATATGCCGGCCGTGATCACCCCGGACGGGAAGACCGCCTACGTGATCAGCCCTTCGGGGGTACGATGACCCCGATCCGGACGGCCACCAACACGGCACTCACGGCAATCCAGCTGGGTGGCTGGGGCATCATCGTCGTCGTTATCCAGTAGAAACCGGGCAGCCGGGCTCGCCTCGCGGCTGATGGCCCCATCCCCGCCCGCAGGTCCACCCCCGCAACCAGCGACCGCGCGGAATAATCATTCCGCACTGCTTCTTGCCCGCTGCCATAACCTGGCACAACCGCGCATAGCGGCGGATACGGATTGTGAAGAGGTAACTGGCACCGATCACGGACCGTAACTCATCGGGCGTCCTGCCTCCAGCGCCCGGCTGCCCGGTCCCGGGGGATCAGCCCGGTACGCCGGTGCCGGCCTTGATCGCGCCGACAAACATGGTCGACTTGCCGCGGCACATGCCGCCGACGCCAAACCCGATGTTGCCTCCGCCGTTGCCCGCGCCGCCCGGCGGGGTGACCAGCAGAGACGAGCTCGGGACCACGTGCCCGGGGCACGCGGCCGATGCGTCGTGGACCAGCAGTAGCGCGTGCGCGGTCGCGCCTGGCCCGAGCGTGACGGTGGTGCCACCGGACGCCGCCCTCGCGGCATGGCCGACCTGCTGGCCGCGCCAGAGTGCGATCACCCGCGGAGCGCCCTTGATCGTGCAGGCGGTCTTGCCGGTGTTGCTGAATTCCAGCACGTACCCCTGGCCGCCCGCGAACCCGCCGTCCGCGCCGATGCCGATCCACGGGATGGTGGCCGTGCACTTGTGCACCGCGGCAGGCGCGGCCGATACCGCCGACGCGGCCAATGCCGGCACCGACACCGCGACCGCCGTACATGCTATGACGATGCCCGCGGCCCTGATGCGCATGCTGAACCTCATCAGGCATCCCTCCACAAGTGCTTGCCCCCCTCTCCAATCTGGCCAGGACCAGACCGCGGAATAGGGCCGAAGGTCCCATGCCAACCGCGAGCCAGCCACGCCGGGCCACGGAGCCGCGGTGCCTGGCGGTGGTGGAGTCAGCTGGTTCGCGGGCGCTGTTGTGACGGCTGTCCGGGGCAGCATTCCAGGCGGAAGGGACAATACGACAAGGTTGGTTTCGGTTCGGCTGCGCCATACTGGCCGGGGTCCAGTGAGCTGGCAGCCGGGAGGCGCGGAACCATGAGCAATCTAGCCGTCGAGAGTGTCCCCGATGTTGCGGCGGCGGCATATGAAGCTGCCCGCGGGCAGGTCGTTTACATCACCGAGCACGGGAACCGTGTGGCCGGTATCGTGCCGGTGGAGCTAGCCGCGATCCTGGACAGGCTTACCAGTGACGAGCTTGATCAGCTGGCTGCCGCTGCCGAACTGGCCGGGCTGGCCGGCGCGGCCGGGCTGATGGAGGATCTTGCCGATCGGGCAGGCGTGCTGGAGTCACGCGCCGAGCCCGGCGCCGGGGTTGCGTGGGAGCAGCTCGAGGCTGAAGCAAGCGTGAACTACCGGGTCACCTGGAGCGAGAAGGCAAGCAAGCATTTCCGCCCGCTCGACAAGCCGGCTGAAGAAACGCATCGCCGACGTCGTAAATGACCTTGCCGAGAACCCCCGGCCACCAGGCGTGAAGCCTGTTATCGGCCTGCCTGGCGTCTCCCGGCTCCGGGAGGGCCACTGCCGCGTCTTGTTCGCCGTTGACGACATTCGGCGGACAATCTGGATCGAGGACGTGCGGCACCGCAGCAGGGTGCACGGTGGCCACTGACACCGTATCCGTTTCCAGGAACAGCGCCGGATCTCCACCGCCGCCACCCCGGCGCCGCCCAGGCCGGCCCGGTGCCTGACCCGCTGTCCTCGCCCGCCGCGGCCCAGACAGTGCCTGTACAGGTGCCACGGGCCGCGGCGCCTTATGCGCGCCGCCGCACGGCCTGGCCCACATCGGCCTGCTGCCACGGGCCGAAGCGACGAGCCCTTTGCGCCCGGGTTCGGATGTGCGGTCTCGCCCGCGAGCCCCGGCAGCTGGCAGCGGCATGCGCTGCGACTGCCAGTCCTGGTATTCCTCACCATGGTTGTGACGACCGCGGCCCCCTTAGCCATATCCGGCGTGCCACGGTGGCGAGGATCTTGCGGATGTCCAGGTTGATCGTGCCGGTCTCGGCCAGGGCCTGGTCCAGGGTGCGCTGGCCGGCGACCGTGCGCAGCGTGGTCTGGGCGATCTGGCTGATCGCCGCGCGGACGTTCTCGATCGCCAGCTCGGCCGGAGGTCTTTCGCCCCAGGCCGCAGGACCAGCGGCCCTACCGGCAGTACCGCGGCGGCGTGACCCTGATCCAATGAAGGGCTGGTTTGCGCACCGCGACTTTGCGGACCGCGACGCCGCGGATCTCGGCAAGCTCGACGACCTGCTGCCGAGCCCGCCGCATGTCGTGGCCGACCGGGCCTGCTGCTGCCCGGCCAGGCCCGTGGTCACCGTCATCATGCCGGCCGCGCCCGGCCGGCCGCACCCGGTCGACCTGCTGCTATGCGGTCACCACTTCCGGGTCAGCCAAGCCGCCCTGACAGCCGCAGGCGCCGCGGTCTACGACAACACAGGGGCGCTGATAGCAGGCGGCGTCAGCGAATACGAGCACGACCTGCACGAGCACGCTGCCGCCGCATAGCGGCGCCGGTATGGCCGGTTCACCACGTGGCCGCCGAACTCCGGCATCGTCACCGCGGGTGGTGCCGACGCCACGGCCCAGCCAGCCGTCGGGGCCGCCAAACCGTGGAGCTCATCCGGATCCACCGGCACCCGCACCTACGGCGACAGCGGAGACGACCTTGCCGCCCGAAGGTCCAAGGTCACTCGCGTTCAGCCCGGGCGGCGGGGGAATATACGCGAATACTCGGCTGGTGCCGGGAAGTCAGGCAGTGGGCCGTGATGTCTGCTGTGACACCTTCGGCAGGGGCTCCGGGGCTGCTCAGGCGGCGGTATGGGCTCTGGCTCTGGTTCAGGTTCCGGCGGGGCAACGGCCGTCGCTGCCGGGGTCCCGGCGGCGGTGCCGGCGGCCCTGGTTGTGGTCTGGGTGGCGGCCAGGGCGGCGGCGCCGGGTGCGGCGGCCGCCGTCGCGGCGGAGGTTGCGGATGCGGCACCGGCGGCGGCTCCACTGGCCGGGGCGGCCCGCTTCTCGTGCTGCCCGGCGACGGGTCCGCCGTGGTCTGAGGCAGGCGCGGCCCGTGGTCATGGCGGCCAGGACCTTGGCCTCGGGGAGCCGGCCTGCGGCGAGGTACCGAACGGGTGAAAGGAGTGGCGATGCCATCTGGCGCTAGCCTCTCGTCAGTGCCGGATGCCCGGAAGGGACTTCGGGCGCTTGCTCGCTGGCCCGCATGCTGCCGTCTGTGACCCGGCAGGGCTCGAGCTGGAACTGGATCGTGACTTCCAGCTGTCCCGGCACGCTGCGGTGCGCGGTCCGGCTCGCCTCGCAGGTCTCGTCATGCTGAGCTGGGTTAGCTCGATGGCCCGCCGCAGGCAACACCGTCGCCATCGTGGAAGAAGACCCCGCCCGGGCCGCCGAGCTGGCCAGATCGGACCTGGCCTTGGCCGAGACCCACATCGCCGCGGGAGAACTGTCCGGGCCGATCTGGCCTTCCGGTTTCGCACCTGGGACCGGGTCCTCGTCGTGACAAGCCCCGACGGCGAGAACCGGGTCCACGACACGTTCTAACCCCGGTACCGGCGCTGAAGCCCGATAAGCTGGAGAGCCGGGAACCGGCGGAGTGGTGGAAACTGCGACCCGCTTGGTCCGCCCTCCTGACCGTGGTACTTGTGCCGCTGGTCATAGCCGTCATGCGGGCTGAACGGCCGATGCCCCGGCTGCGCGCCGAGCTCGGGCGGCCCGGGCCCTGGTCACCGGTGCCCCTGCTGGCTGGCCGGCATCGCCGCCTCGGTGGCACGCGGAAGGCGCCGTCAGATCTTGTTCGACCTGACCCAGAGGTTCATCTCTTTTGCGGCTTTGATCAGGTCGTCTCGTTGATCGGGATGGGCGATGCTGATCAGCAGTTCCGCCCGTTCCCAGGTGGTCCTGGCCTTGAGGTCGACCGCCCCGTATTCGGTCACCACGTAGTTGGTCATGGTGCGAGGCACGGTGACGATAGTGGCCGGGTCCAGGGCGGGCACGATCCGGGATACCCGCTGGCCCGTCTTGCTCTCCCGCAGCGAGGGCAGGCAGATGAACGACTTGCCTCCCCTGGAATGGAAGGCTCCGTAGACGAAATCCAGCATCCCGCCGTTGCCGCTGATCTGGCGCGGCCCCAGCGATTCGGCGGCCACCTGGCCGTACAGGTCGACCTCGATGGTGTTGGTGATCGACACCACGTTGTCAAGCCGCGCGATGACCTGCGGGTGGTTGGTGTAGTCGGCGTGGTAGCTGGCGATCGCCCGGTTGCGGTCCATCCAGTCGTACAGCCGCTGGGTCCCCAGGGCGAAGGTGAAGGCGATCCGGCCCCGGTCGAAGGCCTTCCGCTTGCCGGTCATCACGCCCGCCTCGTACATGTCAACGTAGGCATCGACCAGCATCTCGGTGTGCCCGCCCAGGTCTTTCAGGTCCGACCGCGCGATCATCCCCCCGATGGCGTTGGGCATTCCCCCGATGCCCAGCTGGATGACCGACCCGTCCTCGAGGTGCTCCATCACGTGCTCCCCGACCTGGTTGTCGACCGCAGTGGGCTCGGCACTGGGCACCTGGACCAGCGGCTGGTTATCCGACTCCACGATCAGGTCGACGTCGGAGATGTGCACCGCCTCGTCGTTGCCGCCGTAGACGTACGGCATCTTGTCGCTGACCTCGACGATCACCGTTTTCGACCCCTCGACGATCGTGGCGTGCAGGCTGTTGCCGGTGCCGAAGTTGAAGAACCCATGCTTGTCCATCGGCGCGACCTTGATCATCGCAACGTCGGGTTCGAGGTAGCGCTCGAAATACGTGCGGCCCTCGTGGTAGAGGATGGGAATGTAATTGCACAGTCCCCGATCGTGGAGCATGCGGTCGCCGGGGCCGAAATGCCAGTTGCTGTAGATGAAGTGCTCGCGGCCGGGATCGCACACAGCTACCTGCGCCAGGCCCGGGAAGACCACCGCGCACACCTTGACGTCCCGCAGCTCGTCCTTCCGCTTGGCCAGGAACCCGTCCAAGTAGACCGGGGAATTGGCATGATGCCCGTACTGCACCCAGTCCCCCGACTTGACGGCCCCGACCGCCTCCTCCGCAGAGACGACCTTGCGGCTGTACTCCCTCGCGTGATCCATTTGACCCGCTCCGTCCTGGCAGGCCCGTCCGGCCGCCGCAGGCCGGCCACGATCTCGGCCCGCAAGCGGCATTGCCTGCCCGTCGCATGACGCTGAACCACCAAAGCGTGACCGCTGTCAAGGGCTGGGAACCAGGGCCGTAAGCCTCTATCTGGCAGGCGAAAGAAAGATGCCGGGGACGGGCCGTTTCCGACGCGAGTGACCGGCCGATGATCGCCAGATTGTAATCAGGCCGGGATCGAGATGAGTTCCGGTGCCGGGCCCGGTCTATCCCGGTAACCAAGCAGAGGGAGGAATGCGGTGGGCGCACCTGAAGTCCTGATGGGGGGCGTCGTGTTCGGCGAGTCACCGCGCTGGCACGACGGGCGGGTCTGGTTCTCGGACTGGGGCGCGCACGGGGTGATCGCGCTTGACGCCGATGGCAGCGTCCTTGGCTAGCGCAGCCTCCTGAGGAACGGGTCTTGCGGCGTGTACGGTGCCACCTTGACCCTCGCGTCTACGGCGTATACCCCGTCCGGCCGGGCGATGACCGGGTTGAGGTCAAGGTCGGTGATCTCGGGCAGGTCGTCGGCGAGCCGGGAGACGCGAAGCAGCAGGCCGCGCAGCGCCTCCAGGTCGGCCGGCGGGCTGCCGCGGTACCCGAGCAGCAGCGGCGCGGCCTTGATCGACCGGATCAGCGTGTCCGCGTCGGTGTCGGTCAGCGGCGTGAGCCGCGCCGCGTGGTCGGCGAGCACCTCGGTGGCCACCCCGCCGAGCCCGAACACTACCAGCGGGCCGAACAGGTGATCGTCGGCCACGCCCACGATCACCTCGGTGCCGTCGCCGATCATCGGCTGCACAAGGACCGCGTGCAGCTTGCCGCCGAAGCGTTCCGTCAGCCGCTGGTAGGCGGCGCGCACGTCGGCTTCGGTGCGCAGGTCGAGCTCGACCCCGCCCGCTTCGGTCTTATGAACCAGCTCGGGCACGTCGGCTTTGAGCACCACCGGGACCCCGCCGCCCGCGGCGAAGGCGCCGACGGCGTCGTCTTCGCTGTGGACTGGAACCAGTGCGGCCAGCGGTATTCCGTAGCAGCGCAGCAGCGCTGCGGTCACCTCCGGCGGAAGCCAGCCCCGGTGGCCGTCCGGTCCGAGGAACTCGCGCACCAGCGCGTGCGCGTCCTGGGTCCTGATGTCGGCGAACTCGGGCACCACGCCGCCGGCGCGGCCCGCCATGCCCCGTACCTGGCTGCGCGGGCGACGGCGGCCGCGGCCGCCTCTGGGTAGCTGTAGGCCGGTATCGGGACCCCGCCCGCCTGCGCGTCTGCCTTCGTCGGCCCGGGCAGCAGCCGCACCGTTTCGGCCTGGTCGAGCGGCACGATGGCCAGCGGGACCCGGATGTCGGCCTGCTGGATGGCCGCGATCAGGTCGCCGGTCGACCCGGTGGACAGCACGAGCGCGATCATGGCACTGACTTCCTCATCCGCCGCCGCGAGCTCAAGGCACTCCCGGAACTGGCCGGCGGAGACCGCGGCGGTGGTGTCGATCGGGCCGTCGGCTGCTCCGCCCTTGGGGATGAGCGCGCGCAGCCGACGGCGGATCTGCTCGGGCGGCTGGTGGACGGTCAGGCCGAGGTCGGTGCAGGCGTCGGCCGCGAGCACCCCCGCGCCGCCGACGTTGGACACGATCGCGACGGTGCTGCCCGACGGGACGGGCTGGGTGGCCAGCAGCGCGGCGGCCTCGATCAGGTCGCCGAAGCCGGGCACCACGATGACGCCGGCCTGGGCGAACAGGGCCTCCCTGGTGACCAGCGGCGTCGCGACCGCCGCGGTGTGCGAGGCGGCCGCCCGCTGCCCGGCCTCGGAGCGCCCGGCCTCCACCGCGAGCACCGGCATGCTCGCAGCGACCCTGCGGGCCGTCCGGGCGAACTTGCGCGGGTTGCCGAACGACTCGATGTACAGCACGGCGAGCCTGGTGACGCCGTCGTGTTCCCACCACATCAGCATGTCGTTGCTGGACACGTCGAGCTTGTCGCCCACCGACGCGAACGAGGAGATGCCGATGCCGAGCCGGGACAGCTGATTGGCGGTGGCGATGCCCAGGCCGCCGGACTGCATGACCAGGCCGGCCACGCCCGCCCGCGGATGGGCGGCCGCGAACGTGGCGTCCAGGCCGATGCCTGGTACCGCGACGCCGAAGCAGTTCGGGCCGATCAGCCGCATGCCGTGCCGGCGGCATGCCGCGAGCAGGCCGACGCGGGTGGCGTCGTCCAGCCCGGAGGTGATCACCACCAGGGCCCGCACGCCGCGCCGCCCGCACTGCTCCGCGGTGTCGAGCACCGCGGCCGCGGGCACCGTGATCACCGCCAGGTCGACGTGCCCGGGCAGGTCGGCGGCGGACGCCAGGCAGGGCTCGGCGCCGATCTGCCTGGCGTGCGGGTTGACCGCGTACAGGCGGCCGGCATACCCGCCCGTGCAGATGTTGTCCCAGATCACCCGCCCGACCGTCCCCGGCCGCCGGCTCGCGCCGATCACCGCGACCGACTCAGGTGCGAACACGTGCCGCAGGCTGGCGACATCCGCGTGACGCTCCCGCTCGGCCACCGCGTTCAGGTAGCCGTTCAGGCCGGTGCCCGCGCCGTCCCTGGGCAGCGGGATGGTCATATCGACCACCCCGTCGTCGGTGTGACGGTGAACCGGCAGGCCGGCGTCGGCGAAGACCTTGAGCATCGCCGTGTTCTCGGCCAGCGTCTGCCCGGTGAACGCGGTGATCTGGTGGCTCCTGGCGTAGAAGACCAGGTGCTCCAGCAGCAGGGTCCCGACGCCCTTGTGGTGCATGTGGTCGGCGACCGCGAACGCCACCTCGGCTCTGTGGTCCGGCTGCCCCCGCAGCGCCTCGTAGCTGGCGCAGCCGACCACCTCACCGCCCGCCAGCGCGAGCAGCGCCACCCGGCCCGGTCCTGGCTCCCGGCAGATCCGCCGCGCCTCGGCCTCGGCCGCCGTCCGGCTGAGGCTGAAGAAGCGGAAGTAGGCGTTATCCAGCGACATCGCCTCGTGCATGGCCTTGACCGCGTCGAAGTCGCCGGGCTCTGCCCGGCGGATCTCCACCGTGCTTCCGTCCGCCAGCAGCGCGTACACCGGCCCGGCTTGCTGCACCGTGCTCATGTCATTGCCCCCTAACCGTCCAGCGCACGTCCTGGACCGGGTAGCCCAGCCGGTCCAGGACGGCCACAACGCTCCGAACGTGGCCAACCCGTGACACGACGTCCTGACCCGGCTCGTTGTCCTCCGGCCTGCCTGCCAGCATCACCACCCCATCACCTTGAGCGCATCCGCTCGACGGCGAACTCGTTCAGCAACTCCCAGCCTTGCCGCGGCGTCAGCCCGGAAGGACAGGGCCGAAGGTCCGTCCCCACCCGGATGGAAGTCATGGAGGCGGCGCAGGGCGCTGGGGATGTGTTCTCGGATACCGAAAGTCGGGGCCGTGATTACCCTCGACTGCACCCGAGGCGCTCCCCGGCGGCCCGGGCAGCGCCTGTTCCTGTCCTCGCAGGAGATGGTCACGAAGCCGTCTGCTCTCCGCGGTGTGGTACCCAGCGGAACCGGTGGCTGCGGACCAGGTCGGCCGGCAGAGACGCCGGAAGTGCCCCGGGCGGCGGTTCGGGCACGATCACGACCGGGCAGCGCGCGCGCCGCGCGCAGGCACGCGCCACCGAACCGGGCGCGAGCCGGCGCAGCCATCCCCGGTGCCGGGATCCGAGCACGAGCAGGTCGCCGCCCCAAGCGAGGCTGGCGAGCGCTCCACCGCGGGCCGTCCGGAGATGACCTGCTGCTCCATGGCCTGGTGCCGGGCTGGCCGGCATGCACGACGTCGATGACTACCCGCAGGCACGGACCATCCCCGGCCTGGTCGTGTACCGCTACGACGCACCGCTGTTCTTCGCCAACGCCCAGGACTTCCGCCGCCGCGCGCTCGCGGCGGCCCGGTGTCACGGCCCGCCCCGCTGGTTCGTGCTGACCGTCGCGGCCAACGTAGAGGTCGACTTCACCGCGCTGGAGGCCGTGGAGGCGCTCCGGAACGAGCTCGCCCGCGACGGCGTGGTCTTCGCCCTGGCCCGCGTCAAGCAGGACCTGCTCGTCAGGCTCAAGGCATTCGGCCTCGCCGCCAAGATCGGCCAGGACCGGCTGTTCCCGACCCTGCCCACCGCGGTCGCCGCCTACCAGCGGTGGGCCGCCGAAAAGGGACAGCGCCCAGGCGAGGAACCAGGCACATCTCGCCAGTCTGCCTGAAACACCACCTGCACATCCTGCGACGGTTAGGCGCACACCGCCGTATCTGACGCTTTAGGTTACGGCGGGGAAGGGTTGAGACCCTCGTGAAAGTGCGGGGAAACCGAGACTGCGGTTCCGCACACCGCGCCAGCGCGATCCGCACCTAGCGGAGATCCTCCCCCGCCTGTTGCTGCCACGGGATGCCGTTATCAGGCGCGGGCCGGGCGCTGACGGGCCTGCTGCCAGACCGCGCTGGGGCTTGAACGCGGTCTCCCGGGACCTTCGACTCTGCCCGCGGGCTGGCACGCGGGGAATATAGAGAGAAAGACGCGAGAGCTCGCTGAGTCACGAGGCGCCCGGCCGTAGCGGGGTAGTCCGGCTCAGAGCGCTGGCATCGGCAGCGTCCGGGCTCACTGATCCCCCGGCAGGGGCGGCCGCCGCCTCGTGTGCCACGTAGCGCTCGGTCCTTACCGGAAACCGCAGTGATCCGAGTTGTGGAGGGCGTCATGATCAGCCGTGCGGAGGTAGATAAGCTGCTGAAACTGCGGGCGGCAGGGCCCTCGCTGCTGTCGCTGTATGTGCAGGTGCCGCTGGATCCGGCCGAGCTGCGCGGCCTGGCGGCCCACGTCGGCGGACTGTTCGCGCTCGCTGCCCGCGACGGCCCCGGCGTTCGGCCCGCGGTCCGGGTTGGGACCGCCGAGGCGCAGGCTGTCCGCGGGCTGCTGGCCTCCCATGCTCGCGACTGGCTCGGCCACACGGTGGCGATCTTCGCCTGCGCCGAGCTCGGCCTGGCCGAGGCGATCCCGCTGCCATGCCAGCTGCAAGAGCGGGCCGTGCTCGCCACCCGCCCGCACGTGCGGCCGCTGCTGCTGGCCATCCAGCGCTGCCCCGCTTACCGGGTCGCGGTGGTCGACCGCCGCCACACCTGGGTGTTCAGCATCGCCGACGGCCAGATCAGCACCGCTGCGCTGCCGCTGGCCGAGGGGATGCGCAGCCACGGCTTCAGCGGGTGGTACGGCCTGCAGGCCCACCGGGTCAACGAGCGCATCATCCAGCTTGCCCGCCACCACTACCGCGATACCGTCACCCTGCTGGAACAGGCCTGCCGGGCCGGCGGGGCAGAGCCGCTGGTCATCGGCGGCCACCAGGACACCATCCCGCAGCTCCTGGCCGTCTTGCCGCCCGGGCTGCGTGATCAGTTCGCCGGCAGTTTCGTCGCCGACCCGCACACCCTGACCCCGGGGAAGGTCCGGGACCTCGCCAGCGGCGTCATCCGGGACTGGCGGACCGGGCAGGACCAGCGAATCGCAGCGGAGTTCCTGGGAGAGCCGCCGGACGGGCGGACGGTGACCGGCCTGAGCGCCTGCCTGGCCGCGGCAAACCGGCACGCGATCCAGCTGCTGCTGGTCCCCGCGGGCGGCCTTGTTCCCGGATACGCCTGCCAGCGGTGCGGCGCGCTCAGCAGCACTGGCGACGGCTGCCCGCACGGGCCCGCGGAATCGCTGGCCGTCCCTGATCTCATCGAAGAGGTGGCCGTCGCTACCTTCGGTGATCGCGGCCAGGTCGAGACGCTCCCTGACCCGCCAGGAGGCATCGCGGTGCGCCTGCGGTACCCCCTTGCCTGACCATGTGCGGTACGAGGACGCACGCCCCGAGCCCTCGCGCACATCGACCGGGATCCGGCCCGATCCCCCGGCCCGGCCCTCACGGTTAGCTGGCCCGTCGCGCCGGCACCGCCCGCAGTGACGATGCCGGAGTTCGGCGGCCACGTGGTGAACCGGCCATGTCTGGGCCGCTATGCCGCGGCAGCGTGGTCGCGCAGGTCGAACCGGCTACCGCGCATGTGGGCCGCATGGTCAGGCCACCGGGTTGCGGCTGCGGGTCAGGTGGCTGAGGAACCAGTCCCGGGCCAGCGCGGCCGCAGTGACGAGGGTGCCCGGCTCCTCGAACAGGTGAGTCGCGCCGGGCACGATGGCGATGTGGTTCTCGCAGCGTAGCTCCGCTTGGGCCCTGCGGTTGAGGTCCAGCACCACGTCGTCGCGGCCGCCGACGATGAGCAGGGTGGGCGCGGTCACGGCGGCCAGCCGGGGGCGGGCCAGGTCGGGACGCCCGCCGCGGGACACCACGGCCGCGATGCCGGCCCCGGGTTCGGCTGCGGCCCACAGCGCGGCCGCGGCTCCCGTGCTGGCGCCGAAGTAACCGACAGCGGCCCCGGCGGCGCGAGGCTGGGAGCGCAGCCACCCGGTGACCTGGGTGAGGCGGCGGGCGAGCAGGCCGATGTTGAACACGTTGGCCCGGTTGGGTTCCTCCTCCGGGGTGAGCAGGTCGAACAACAGCGTGCCCAAGCCGGCGCGACCTCATCGTCGGTGGTCTGGGAGAAATCGGCGTAGAACTGGCCGATGGCGAAGAAGCCCCTTGGGGTGTGCACGCAGACCAGTTCGTCGGCGGCGCCCGCGATCCGCGCTTGCCACCCCTGTGGCGCGACCGGCACGGCGAGCACCACCCGGGCGGCGCCGTGCGCCCGCGCGACCTGGCAGGCGGCCCGGGCTGTGGACCCGGTGGCGATGCCGTCGTCGACCACCACGGCGGTCCGGCCAGCCAGTGGCTCGCGCGGCCAGGCGGACCCGGTAACGCGCGGCGCGGGCGTCTACCTGTGCCTGCTCGCGGGCCTGGGCCGCGGCCAGCTCATCCGCAGGCACCCTGACCGCCCGGATGACCTCGAGGTTGATCACCCGTACGCCGTCCTCCCCGACCGCGCCCATCCCGAGCTCGGGCTGGTAGGGCACCCCGAGCTTGCGGACCACGATCACATCCAGCGGCGCGCTCAGCGCCCGGGCCACCTCCAGCGCGACCGGGACACCGCCCCGCGGCAGACCGAGCACCACCACCGGCTCGCCCCGCAGGTGCTCCAGCCATGCGGCCAGCCGCCGGCCCGCATCGGCCCGCATCGGCGCGATCGGCGAAAATCATGGCAGCCTCCTGCTGGCGAGTTTCCCACGGGATAGCCGGTGCCCCCGGGGACCATCGTCCCTTTCCTGGGCCTGGCACCGTCACCTATGCCCAGCAGGCCGACGCGCCGCTTGCGCTCTCCCAGGGCCCCAGAACGCCAGCCCGGCCGCGATCATGACGGTCAGCGAGCCCAGTGTCACCCACTCGAAGAACACCCGGGACACGTGAGGACTGTCGGGTGGGAGTATCACACACGGCGCTCATATCAGCCACTAGGTGGCGGTCATCGACCAGGATGGCAAGGTGCCCGCTAACCGCAACGTGAACAGCGGCGTGAAGCTTGAGGCTGGAGGGGCGGGCACGTACACTCAGCGGGCCATCCCGGATCCGAGGCCCGCTAGGACCTTTGTACTTTCCGTCGGTTGTGACCCTCCCCCTGCCCAATCTCATCGAGCTGCACTTTCAGCTCGGGAATCTGTGCCGTCCGGGCTTCCACAGAGCCGGGTCTTACGTGCCCGATGCTGACCCCGGAGGACTCGGCTCTTTGACCAGCCAGAACTCTAGCTGGCCTCCGGGCTTACGCAAGTAGTGACGTCCGGCCCTACCCGCTAGGACCTTCGGACTGCGCTGCCCGAGGTACAGGGCAGGACAGACTAGGAGTGTAAACAACAGCACAGGCAGCAGGTCACGAACCTGGCCTCGCGGTAGGTAGCGACTGGCGGCCGGATAAACGTGTCTGGCTTGGAAAATTACGGGGTATTTGGCCAGCTATAACGCCAGGCAACTTACCTTTTCCAGCTCGCGGCCCACCGCATCGCGCAGGCAAGGGGTGAGGTGCCATGCATGAGCAATGTGATCCAGCAACCGGGACACAGATCCGGATTAAGGCCAACCCTATTGGCCCGTGCTACTACTACGAGATCGATGGCCACCTTAGCGCAGCTCACTACGCCGATGCCCAGAGCGCTTTGGCGGATGCCCGCCGACGGCAGTATGCGTATCCGAACGGGTCAATTGAGCCGGCCGAGCGAGTGCTCTTTGTGCTCGCGATGCAAGCGCCCGGAATTTCCGCTTGTCACTAGGGACGTGAGACGACATGCGAGATTACTGCCGGGAATGGTTCACTCTAGAAGGACCAGGGGATCGAGACGCCAGTCGCCGAGTGCCGCAAAGACCCATCGCCGATATCTGGGTGATATCCCAGCGGGTGATCGGGACCAACCAACCGCCAGCACGGCGATGGCTGGCGACTTCTCCACGGCGTATAACCGAACAAACAAAAGCGCCCCCGGCAGGGGAGCGATTAGTCCGCAAGACCGGCGATCCGGCAGGACCTTGCGCGGGTCCGTCTGCTCTATCTTGGCTGCCCCCTGGGGACGAGATTGGTGGTGCGAGGAGCGGGCGTGACGGATCGCGAAGGGGTCAGGAGGTAAGGAGGCCCGCGATGAAGGGAATGATTTACGGCATCGTGGCTGGCTATGACGGGTCACCCGGCAGCGCTCAGGCGGTTCGCTGGGCTGCCAGGGAAGCCCTGGCACGTGGCACGACGCTGACGGTGTGCCTTGCGTGGAGGCCAGATCACATGGAGCTCGCTTCGCAGCCGGCTAGCTGGGAGCCAGCCGGGCAGGACGGCAAGAAGATCCTCGCCGACGGGCTGCCGTATGCCGAGTTCGTACTGGGGCCCGGCCGGGTGCACGCCGAGCTCGTGGGCGGGCCAGCCGCTCAGGTGCTGTGCGAGCGCAGCCGTACCGCCGAGATGGTCGTGGTCGGCTCCCGCGGGCACGGCAAGCTGCCCGGCTTGCGGCTGGGATCGGTTTCCTGGCAGGTAGCCGGGCATGCCAGCGGCCGGGTCGTGATCGTCGGGGGCCGGTGGCGACCGGTCAATGAAGCCCCGGGCCCGATCGTGGTCGGCGTGGACGGATCCGCGGCGTCGCGGGCCGCGCTCACGTTCGCCTTCGAGGAGGCGGCGCTACGCGACGTGCCCCTGGAGGCGCTGTGCGCCCTGGCCGATGCGCCGGGCAGGCTCGGCGCGATGCGTCTGATCGAAGATGACTTCAATCAGCTGATGGCCTGCGAGGAGAAGGAGCACCCGGATATCGCGGTGGTGCGGAACGTTGTGGTCGGCACGCCGCGGTCAGCACTGCTGACCGCCGCGGGCGGGTCCCAGATGCTCATTGCGGGCTGCCGCGGCCGCGGCGGCTTCGAGGGCATGAACCTGGGCTCGGTCGCCCATGCGGTGCTGCACTATTCGCCCTGCCCCGTGGGGATCGTTCACCCGCCGGGATGCCGGGCCGGGCAAGGCTGGGACGATGCTGTGGACGGCGGGTCCACGATCAGCGGCGACGCGGTTGTCGCCTTGGCCTGGGCAATCGATGCTGCCACCGAGCGCGGCGACACCGAAGAGGCGGCCCGCCTGGCGTCGCTGCAGGGGGCGGAGCTTAACCGCTGGCTGGAAGCTCACGGCTATCCCCGGCTAGGGAGGATGAGCCGGGCAGCCATGTCAAGTGACTAGCGCTACCGGCCGGTTGGTGCCTGTGCTGGCGTGCTTCCAAGCGATCCTTTAGGCTTGTCCATATCCGCTGTTCCTGGCGGATGCCCATCCAGGTGATCAGCGAGCCGAGCAGCCTGAAGGCGCCCTTGGGCTGTACCTGGCCGGGCCATTGCATCCGGCTGCCCGGGGCAGTGGGCTCGAACGTCAGTGTGTAGCTGATGGCAGCTTGCCGCATCGACGCGGACGCCGCGAGCTGCACCATCAAAGCCGGGGAAGACGCCCGGCGTTGCCCCGCGATCGGCATAAGACTGGGTCGTGACGGCGTGGATTGGGTTGGTGGGAGTCGTTGCGGGAGCGCTGATTGCATTCGGTGGCCAGTATCTAATGTGCCGATCTGAGAGGCAGGAGCGGAACGACGCGCTGCTGCTAGAGCAGTTACGCGGGTCATCACCCGCCAGTTCTAAGTGATGGTGGTCTGGTGATCACGAGGGCGGGCTGGTCGTGGCCGAGCCCGGTGACGGCGAGTGAGTGTGAATGGGCGGCGGGTGCCGAACGTCGGCCATCGTGGTCGCCTTCGGCACTTGCGCGCAGGCTCGGCCTGGCCTGAATTAGGAGTAAGGGTGACGCCGCGCCTTTGTGGTGCTGCCTGGCCTGGCGGGGTCGGGGTGTGATCGGCGGGAGGCGGCCCCCGTCGCGGGGGGTATGAGTTCCCCGATCAGATCGCGATCACCCCGGACAGCAGGACGGCCTACGTCAGCACGACCGCGGGCGTGGTCCCGATCCGGACCGCCACCAATACCGCGCTCAAGCTGATCAAGGTCGCGAACGGCCCCGGCGCCATCGCGATCACCCCGGACGGTAAGACGGCCTACGTCAGCACGACCGCGGGCGTGGTCCCGATCCGGACCGCCACCAACACCGCGCTCAAGCTGATCAAGATCGGGAACGGGCCACCAGGTCAGCCGGGCCCCAGCCCCATCGCGATCACCCCGAACGGCAAGACCGCCTACGTCGTCAACCTCATCGCGGGCACGGTGACCTCGATCAGCACCGCCACCAACACCCCCGCCGCCGGCCGTGGTGAAGTCCTCCCCGGGGGTCACGCTCGATGGCATCGGGATCGCCCCGGACGGCAGGACGGCCTACATCCTCAACGAGATCTTCGAGCCCGCGTCCTTCCCCGGGACCGTAATTCCGCTCCAGACCGCCACCAAAACCCTGGGCAAGCCGATCACCGTCGGGACCGCTCCGTCCGCCATCGTATTCGCCCGGTAACGAGCAGGCTGAGCCCGGGACCGGACCCTATCCGCCGGACTCAGCCTGCCGCCGCGGACTCGGGGTGATCCGGACAGCCGCTGGTGTCACGCTCACAGGTCACGCTGCGTCGACCCTGGGCCGCAAGGTTCGGCTGCAAAAATATTGCAGCCGGGTGCTTGTCGGCGATCCGGGCTGATTCCCGGGGCGTGGTCGTGATGTGCGCATCCCGTGAGCAGGCCGAGGCCGCGCTGGGTCAGCTAACGGTAACTGAGGGCGAGTTAGAGCTATGGCATGCGGTCAAGCCGAACGCACTCTCGCTGCCATACGGCCTTCCCAGGTAGAGACCGGGAACTTCTCGCCGGTGTGGAGCATCTGGATCCCGGCACATGCGATGGCTGCGCGGCACGGCAGAATCCGGTGCCGGACGGCCTACGCGATCTTGGTGATGACCCACGGGCCGGGAACGCTGACCGGGCGGACGCCGATGACCGTAAAGGTCTTGCCGTCAGGCTTGGTGACCTTGAACGTGTTCGCGCTCACCTGCCGGACCACCGAGCCGGAGCCATAGCCACCGGCCCACACCTGGACGACGAACGACGGGCTGGACAGCCAGGGCTGGTGACCGTTGAGCCAGGAGTACTGCGTGGCCCAGTACTGCGGCCAGCTGGTGATGTCCCAGATGCCGGGGAACTTGCCGAGCGCGACGGTGGAAGCTACGGGGAGCCCTGCTGGGCTCATTCCTTGGCGTCGCAGTAGTCATATCGCGCCCAGCTGTCCCGTACGCCTTGAGTTCCTGCAGGGTGACCAGATAGAGAGCCAGGTCCCTGATGGCACCGACGCCGACGCGGCGATGGCGATCCTGCTCGGGCGGCTGGTGTCGGCCCGCTTCAGGCCCATCCCGACCCGCGGAGCCGGAGCTACACTCCTCCTCGGTCTCGATCCGGATATGCTCGCACCCGTGGTCGAGTGCCTCGCTGGGGACCACCGGTCACGCGAGGGCAGCGCGGCGCGCAGCGGCCAGGAGACGACGATGCCGCCCGTCACCGGACCTCCGGGCCAGATCGCCCACAGGTAGCCGTACCCACCGGGCGGGGTGATGTGCACCAGGTCGGGACTGAACGGGGTGGGGCCGCTAATGTTCACCCGCCAGGTCGCCAGGGCCTGCGCGTAGGATCGGTGCCCCGGGAGCGGGGGATGACCTGCCGTTTTGCGGGCAACACAAAACCAGCACAACTCGGGGCTCCGGGAAAGATCAACACGGGAATAACACGGACAAAACGGTACTGCCCGGCACCCGACGGCACGCCTGCTAAAATGACCGTGTTAGCCCATGGAAGCCCTCATGCAGGTCAAACGGGCTGACAACATCTCAGGCATCCGCGATCCCCGGCTATGACAGACCTTCTGTTAACCGGCAGGTTATAGGTTCGAGTCCTATCGCGGGAGCCAGTTAAGTTTTCGAAAAATGCCGATTGCATCCGATAAGTCAGCTCATGTGATGCGTCGCTTTGCCACTGGACGAGCCCGACATGAACATCCGGGTGGGAGCCTGGCGACGGTGGCCCGATGATGCTGCTGGCCGGCGGGTCGGGCATCGTGCCGCTGCGGTCCATCCTGCGGCACCGTCAGCGTGCCGGCGGCGACGTCCCGGCGCGGCTGCTGTACTCCTCCCGCAGCTGGGAGGACGTGATCTACCCGTGACGAGCTCGGCCAGTACCACGACGGGGTGCAGGTGAGCTACACGCTGACCCGCGGCCAGCCGGCGGGATGGACCGGCCACACCGGCCGGATCGATTCGGCCCTGCTCGCAGAGGTCGCCTGGCCCGTCGAAGCGAACCCGCTGGCCTACATCTGCGGGCCGACGAGCTTCGTGGAGACCGCCGCGGCCGGGCTGGTCGGCCTAGGCTACCCGCCCGAGCGGGTGAAGACCGAGCGGTTCGGGGGGCTGGACCTCGTGAGCGTGGAAAGGAACTGGAGGGCGTCCGAGCCCGGCGATGAGGAGGGCGCGAGATGAACTTGATAGTGCGGGCTGCCGAGCCGTGACTGTCTCTACGAGTTTTGCTCCCGCGCCTGCGTGGGGCCGCATGCGGCACACGTCCGGCCGGGTCGCTGACCGCGATGGCGGTGTGATCGACGCCGAGAAAGGAGCCGGTACCGTTGGCGACGCGCCATGGTCCCGGGACATGTCCCGGCGGGAAGGCGAGCAGTTCCAGCGGGTGACCGTCGTGATCGCGGAACTTGAACGCGGTCACCCCCCGGGAGTCATCCGGCAGCCGCCCGGCCAGCACGAGCCGGCGATCGCAGCCTTCCGGGCCTTCGCCGCGGCGGCCGGCGAGCTTCCGCAGCCGGGTGCCGCGCTCGGCTGGGCGGGCCCGTGACCAGGCTGCACCAGCCAGCTTCTGCCCGTTTAACGATCCGGTGACCGCGGAGGGCCGACAGCTACGGGCGTGGACATCGCCCTCGATGCGGCAGGCAGCACGCCCGCATGCTGCTCCCGTCCGTGATGCCGCGTACGCGCGCCATGGGCCGTTACGTCCGTTCTTGGCAGCCCCGCGCAGAACAACAGCATTCCCGCCACTCAGGCAACCTCCCGCATGCCCCTTTCTCAGCCAGGACGGGACCGGTGTGATTCCCCGCCGACCCGCATCTAACCGCCTGGCAGGTAGCGGGGCTCCGGTCAGCCCTGGCTGACGGGACGGCTGCTGGCCAGCGCGGCACCGACCTGATCGGCGAACGCGACCGCCAGCAGCAGCCGTTCGAGTGCGGGCCGCGCGCCGGGCGCCGGGGTCATCAGGAACCGGCCCTGGAAGATGCCGCCGCTTTCCACCAGCAACTCCACGTCGGTGCCCGCCGGGAAGCCCTCACCGTCCGCCCAGCGCAGTTGCCCGACGGTGACCGAACCGTCGTGATGCAGCCGGGCGGGCCGGCCGAGTCCGGCCACGCCGTACTGGAAGACGCACGACCGCAGCGAAAGCAGCTGCATGAGCTGGCCCGCCGGACATCTGGTGATCACTCCTCACCGGCTGGCGTGCAGGGCCTGTGTCCGAGGAGGCGAGGACGGGCCGGTTGACACGGCTACTACGCGCACGAGTAAAATGACTGGGTGGTCAGTCATTATAGGATCGCACCACAGAGGGAGCCGTGATGACCGGGACGCGCACAGCCGGTGACCTGCCCGGCACCACCGGGGCCGGGTCCGGCATGCTGACCTCTGACGCCGATCGCGACGCTGTCGCCTGCCTGCTGGCCGACGCCTTCGCGCACGGCAGGCTGAGCGCCGACGAGCACGGTAAGCGGGTAAGCGCCGCGTACGCGGCGCGGACCTGGATCGAACTGGACCGGCTCATTGCGGATCTGCCCGTCCCGGCCGGCTTGCCTGCCGGGCACCCGGCAGGCAAGCTTGAAGGCCCGGACCGGTGCCTGCTGTGCGCGCTTCTTATCCTGTGCCCGCCGACCGGGATCGCCTGGCTGCTGGCTGCCTGGCGCCGCTCTCGCCCGGGCCGCGACCGGCCGCTGGCGCTGGCCGGTCGGCCCGTCGGCGTGGCGGACGTGCGACCGACCCCGGAGGACGGGAGCGAGCGTGCCGAGGATCGCTGAGGCGGCGCGGGCGGCGCGCCGGGAACAGATCATCGCCGCCGGACTGGCCTGCTTCGCCCGGTCCGGCTACCACGCCACCACGATGGCCGACGTCGCTGCACAGGCCGGGGTGTCAAAGGGGACCCCGTACTTGTACTTCGAGAGCAAGGAGGCGCTGTTCCTGGCGCTGCACGAGCAGTGGGACTGCGGCGCCGGGCAACGGGTGGATGCCGCGATCACCGGCCTGCCGGATGCCGAGCGGTCGCCACGCGCCGTCCTGCACGCGGCCGCGGCGGCGATCGCCGCGCACGTCCAGGCAGAACCGGAGACCTGCCGAGTGCTCATGGAGGCCCGTTCGCTCGCCGCGCACGAGCCGGCCATCGCCGCGGCCGTCCGGGCCGTCGACGCCCGCACTCACCGGCAACTGGAGCACCTGATCGCGCAGGGCGCCCAGGCCGGCGAATGGCCCTCAGGCACCGACCCCGCGCTGGCGGCCCGCCTGTTCACCGCGGGCCTGTACGGGCTGATGGCCCAGTGGCACCTGGCACCCGGATCGTTCTCTTGGGAGGCCGCCGCGGCCGCCCTGGCCGCCAGTCCGGCACCCGGCGCTAGCCGCGCCGCGGCCCGCCCTGGGCCAGTCCGGGGAGTCAGCCGGGAGCAATTCTGAGGACCTGACTTATGGTTCCTGGCTCCGACCGCGCGCTTTCGAAACCGGCCCGTCCGGGTAGATGGCGCTGAGTCGTCCGGCCAGATCGCTCACAAGGATGTATTGCGTTACAATTGCAGAATGCAAGCATTGGCTAGTGCACGCGATGTGGGCGGGCCCGCGGAGGGGGAGCATCCGGTGGATGCGGCCGCGGTGGACGCGGTGCTGACGGCGAGCCGGTCGCTGATCGCGGTGGCGACGCGGTCGCTGGGCGCGGCGGCGGAGGAGACCACGATCGCGCAGTACCGGGCGCTGGTGGTGCTGGCCTCGCGGGGCCCGCAGCGGATGGCGGACCTGGCGGCGGCGCTGGAGGTCGCGCCGTCGACGGCGGGGCGGATGTGTGACCGGCTGGTCCGCAAGGAGCTGATCCGGCGGCACCGGGCCCGGGCGGACCGGCGTGCGGTGCTGGTGTCGGTCACCGCGGCGGGCCGGCAGGTGGTGGACCAGGCCACCGCGCGGCGCCGCACGCTGATCGAGGACATCCTGGCCAAGCTGCCGGCGGATACCCAGCGGGCCGTCGCCGGGGCGCTGTGGGCGTTCGCGGACGCGGCGGGCGAGGTGCCGGACAGCCAGTGGCCGTCCCCCGGGCCCGCGGACGAGGCAGGCGCGGCCAGACCGCGGAAGGCCGGCCCGGTCCGCGGCGAGCGCGGAGCAGCCTCGATGACGGGCCCGCGCCGGCAGCGGGCCGCCACGTGGGCTGGGCGGGCCGCGGGGTGGCTGCGGGCGGGCCGCGGCGGCATGTTCCTGCTGGCGCTGCTGGTGGGGGCCGTGTCCGGGCTGGGCGCGGTCGCGTTCCGGTACCTGATCTACTTCTTCACCTGGGCCGCCACCGGGCACAGCCAGTTCGGCCAGCAGGGCCGGGTGCCCAGCGCGCACCTGCCGTGGCTGGGCCTGGGCTTCTTCGTGGTCATCCCGGTCGTCGGCGGCCTGCTGTATGGCCCGCTGATCTACCGGTTCGCGCGCGAGGCCCGCGGGCACGGCGTGCCCGAGGTGATGATCGCCGTCGCGGATAACGGCGGGCGGATCCGCCCGCAGGTCAGCGCGGTCAAGGCGGTCGCCTCGGCGCTGTGCATCGGGGTGGGCGGATCGGTCGGCCGGGAGGGCCCGATCGTGCAGATCGGCTCGGCGCTGGCCTCCAGCCTGGGCCAGTGGGTGAAGATGCCGGAGAACCGGCTGCGGATCCTGGTCGCCTGCGGCGCCGCGGGCGGCATCGCCGCGACGTTCAACGCCCCGATCACCGGGGTGTTCTTCGGCGTGGAGATCATCTTGCGGGAGTTCTCCGTCGACGCGCTGTTCACCGTCATGCTGGCGGCGATGATCGCCGACATCACCGCCATCCCGTTCCTGGGCGACAAGCCGTTCCTGTCCGGCTTCCCGCCCGGCATCGCGCTGCACCACGCCCGGAACTACCTGCTGGTCGCCGTCCTGGCGGTGATCGCGGCGCTGATGGGCCTGGCGTTCAAGGCGGTCCTGTACAAGACCGAGGACCTGTGCGACCGGGTATGGAAGGGCCGGCCGGAGTGGGCCAGGCCCGCCGTCGGCGGGATCGCGCTCGGCCTGCTGCTGCTGGCCATCCCGCAGATGTACGGGGTCGGCTACCCGGTGATGTACAAGGCCACCGCCGGCCAGTACGCGCTGTGGTTCCTGATCGTGCTGGCGTTCGCCAAGATCGCCGCGTGCAGCCTGACCATCGGGATCGGCGGCTCCGGCGGCATCTTCGCGCCGTCGCTGTTCATCGGGGTCACCTCCGGCATGGCCTACGGCGAGATCGTGCACCACATCTTCGGGGTCGGCGCCGGGCAGCCCGCCCTGTACGCGGTGGTGGCGATGGGCGCGGTCTTCGCCTCCGCCGCCCGCGCCCCGCTGACCTCGCTGGCGTCCGTGGTCGAGATGACCGGCGACTTCGCCCTCACCCTGCCGGTCATGCTCGCGGTCGCCATCGCCTCGACCATCTCCCGCGCGCTGTCCTACGGCACCATCTACACCACCAAGCTGTTGCGCCGCGGCACCGACATCGACCGCACCACCCCCTGGCGCGCCCTGGCCGACCTCAAGATCGCCGACGCCATGCGCCCGCTCCGCCCGCCGCTCCCGGTCCCGCCCCCCGCTCAGGCCAGCACCGCCCCGGCCGGCGCGGACGGCGCCAGCACGGCACCGGACGGGGCCGCGCTGCCCGGGCCGGTCATCTACCAGGCCGACCCGCAGGCCCTGTTCGCCACCGAGTCCATCACCCAGGCGCTGCGGCAGCTGGAGGTCTACGGCCACGACGGACTGCCGGTGCTGTCCCCCGACGGCCGCCAGATACCCGGCTGGGTCACCGCCCCCGACGTGCTGCGCGCCATCGCCCGCCAGCTCACCACCGCCCAGGCCCAGACCACCCAGGCCCAGGCCGCCGCCAACGGGGACCACGCCGACCCGGGCGCGCTCCCGCGCCACCCGCCGACCCCGCTGCCCGGATACCAGCTCGCCGAGATCACCATCACCGCAGGCTCGACCGCCGCCGGTCGCACACTCGCCGACGTTACCTGGCCGCCGGGCAGCACCCCGGTGATCGTCCTGCGCGGCCACCAGCTCCGCCCGCCCCAGCCCGATCTCACTCTGGCCCCCGGCGACCGCGTCAGCCTGCTCACCGCCGCGCCCGGCGGCTCACCCGAATGTCACGTTGCCTGTTGAGCGCCCGCGAGCCGGGTTTCCATGGCAAGCACCGCCTCGTAGCGATGCCGTACGTCGGCGCGGTCGTCCGCCTCCGGCACGGAACGCTCGCTGGCCCGGTCGATCATGGCGGCCTGTTCCAGCAGGACCTGGCGCTGACGATCGTTCATGATCTGGGTCATGATCCGGGCCAGCGCTTCGAACTGCCGGATCATCACGGCCGGTGTGCCGAGGCTGGCCTGCCTGATTTTCTCGAACGCACGCTGCACCAGCCGGTCGTAGCCGCGACGGGAGCTACGGCTACATCAATCATGTCGCCCGCTACATCCTGGGCCCGGGTGGCCCTGTACACCGGGGACCCGGCCGGGCTCGCCCGGGCCCGCCGATCGGCGGCCCGGCTCGGCCAGGCGCAGGAATCTCCAGCCAGCCAGCGCCTGGGCGCGTGGCTCATGGCCCTGGTGGGCGACGTCGCCGGGCTGGTGCGCTACGTGCGCGAGTACGCCGCGACTTCAGCGTAATCCAGCGGGTGGAGCAGTTGGCGGGGCACTCGAAATCCGCTGTCCGTTCGGGATAACGCCTCTCTTTCTTTCCTACGGACGGTGGCGGCTCCCGTTGTCACCCGGTGAAACCCGTGACCAAATGAGTAGAGGAGACTGCGGTAGCAACTTCCGTCGCAGGCAGGCCCGGGCGAGCGCCCGCACGACGTCGGCTGCTGGGCATCCGGCAGTTCATGCTGTTCGGGGGCGACATACCGGCTAAACCGTAACTAATTCGCCGTTTCGGGTGCGGGCGGCCATTTCGTGTGCTGTGCTTGCCCGTGGGTGGCCGCGCCGTTAGGCGGCTGGGGGTGGAGTTATTGGGCCTGGAAGACCGCAATCCCGTGCCATCACGGAACGCTGCGCTCAGCGCTGGGGTGCTGACCCGGCCGGAGCCGTCGTGGGGCCGGGTTCTGGTCAACACGGTCCGGGTCGCGGTGTCGTGGCGGCTGCAGGCGGCCGACCTGGGGCGGCGGCGCGCGGGCGGTCCCTGGCCCTGGCGCGCCCACTGGCGCTGGCGGGTCGGCGTCTTCGTCTTGGCCCTCGCCGGCGCTGCGGTGACCGTGCTATGGCTCACCAGCGGCCTCATCGGTACCCCGTCCCCGGCCGCGCGGGTGCCGGCGCCGGGCGCTGACCCGGCGTCGGCGGCTGCGGCTCAGGCCCGCGCGGCGGCCTGGGTGGCCGGTCAGGTGAGCGGCAGCGCGATCATCGCGTGCTATCCCGGCATGTGCGCGGCACTTCAGGAACAGGGCGTCGCCGCGGGCCGGCTGATGCCGCTGTGGTCCGCGGCGGCCAGCCCGCTCGGCGCCAGCGTGCTGGTGACCACCCCGTCGGCCGGCGGCCAGCAGGCCGATCGGTATGCGCCGGCGCTGATCGCGAGCTTCGGTTCGGGCGATGCGCGGGTCGAGGTCCGCGTGATCGAGCCCAGGGGAGCGGCCGCCTACCGCGCGGCGCTGCGCGCCGATCTCGCCGCGCGCACCGCCGCCGGGGATCAGCTGCTCCAGGACCCGCACATCCGGTTCACCGGGCCGGACGCCGCACGCCTGCGGGCGGGCCAGGTGGATGCGCGCCTGCTGGCCACGATCGCGGCGCTGGCGTCCCAGTACGCATTCCGGGTGACCGCGTTCGGCGATGCGGCTCCCGGCGCTCCGGTGCTGTTCCGGGCGGTGAGCATTACCGGCATCGGCCGCGGCCTGGCGGCGGCCTTGACGATGGTCCGCGCGCAGACACCGCCGTACCTACCCGCGTACGCGGCCGTCACAGGCACGGCCGGCACTGGCCCTGCCAGCACCGGCGGGGCCACGCTGAGCATCGAGTTCGCCGTGCCGAGCCCGCTTGGGCTGCTCTCGCCGGTCCTCGACGCCGCCCCGCTGCGCCCGGCGGGTCACGGCGCTTTTCCCTGGGGTGGAATCAGATGAGAGGTAGATGATCATGGGGTTGTTCCGGCGCCTCGCCTGGCTGGCTACGATCACCGCGCTGCTCGGCGGCACCGCTGCCGTTATGGCGGCCGCGCCCGCTGCGTCTGCGGCGCCCGCGGCCGGGTCCGATGGATGGGTCCGGATCGCGCACCTGTCCCCCGAGGCACCGGCCATGGACATGTACCTGTATCCGTTCGGCAACCCGGCGAGCCCCATCGTGCTGAAGGACGTCAGCTACGGTCACGTCTCGGCGTACATGGCGGTCAGCCCGGGGCAGTACACGGTGGCGATGCGGGGCTTCGGCGCGCCGGCCACCAGTAAGCCCGCGCTGACCACGAGCTTCATGGTGGGCGCCGGGGCCGCGTATACACTGGCCGCCCTCGGCCCCGACCCGGGCCTGCGGACCGAGGTGCTGCGGGACCAGATGACCGCGCCGCCGGGCGAGGCGGTCGTCCGGGTCCTCCAAGCCTCCCTCAAGCAGCCCCGGGTGACGGTCAGCTACGGACCGGACGTCCTCGCGCGGCAGCTCGTCTTCGGGTCGGCCACGTCGTACACCGCCGTCTCGCCGGGCGCGCATACCGTGCGGTTCACCGTGCCGGGTGAGCAGACCGCCGCGCCGGTCACGCTGGCCGCCGACAGCGTGCACACGATCGTGGTGCTCGACGACGGCACCGGGCTCAGGGCCGACGCGGTGACCGACGCGGTAGGCAGCCGGCTCACGCCGAAGGGCGCCGCCGCCGCCGGGTTCGGCGGGACCGCGCCCCGCCCGCCGGCGAACCCGGCGCCGTGGCTCGCGGTGATCGCGGCCGGGGCCCTGCTGGGCGTGGCGGGTCTCGCCCGCCTGCGCCGCCCGGCGTGACTTGCGTGGCTGCATCGCGCGATAAAGTTCGCGTCAGCTGGTCCAGGGTTCCGCAGCTGAGCCCAGGTCGGCTGGTCTTACCTCGCTTGCCAGTAGTGCGCCGTCGGCAATGTATCGTGCCTGCCCGGCCGCATCAGCTGGTCGGCCACCCTCGGGCTGTAGCGACGGCCGAGCCGGCGTTGGCGACGTAGACGAGGCTGCCATGCACGGCGATGCTCACCGGCAGCACGCCGCCTGAGGACTTCCGTTTTCCCTCTCATTAAATTGGTGCGAGCGGCAGCCTCTGATCCTCGGGGGCAGATTTGCGGCGCTGTTCCGGCAGAGCGGAAACCCGATAGGCGATCCGGTTCCGTATGCCGTTCATTCTGTACCGCGCAGCGGCCAGAGCTCACCCATTTCCGATCGGCGCGAAGCGCCAGGCGAGAACCGGCATGCAGGCCCGGGATCTGCTGCCTCGGCATTTCACTGCCTGAATCTAAGGGGTGGTGATAGTTTCCGGCAGGACCACTTCGGTGTCGATTGAGTGGACCAATTCCGGACGGCCCGCCTTGCTATGGTTGGCGCATGAGCGGCGGCCCGGAGATCCTTCTGCATATCGACCGCAGTCACCCGGAGACGCTGGCTGGCCAGCTGTGCGCCGGGATCCGCGACGCCATCCGCACCCGGCGGCTGGCCGTGGGAACGCGGCTGCCTGCCAGCCGCGTCCTGGCCGAGGACCTGGGAGTATCACGCGGCGTCGTGGTCGATGCCTACGCTCAGCTCGTGGCGGAGGGCTTCCTGGTGACCCGGCCGGGCTCAGGGACCATGGTGTCCGACGCGGCGGGGATCACCCCGGCTCACTCGTCGTGGTGGCAGCGGCGCGGGCAGCAGCACCACCAGCTCTGGCGGCCCGAGCTTGACCTGCGGCCGTCCGGGCCGGACCCTGCCCTGTTCCCCCGCTCGCAGGCGGCCAGGACCATGACCGAGATCCTCCGCCGCCTGCCTGCGGCGGAGCTCGGCTACACCGGCCCCTGGGGCGTGACAGCGCTGCGCCGGCAGCTCGAGTCCCACCTGGGTCGGCTCCGGGCCGCCATGGCACCCGCAGACGGGATCGTGGTCGTCACCGGCCGGACACAGGCCCTGACGGTCATCGCGCGCACGCTCGCGGCGGCCGGGCATGACCATATCGCCGTGGAGGATCCCAGCGACCCCCGGCACCGGCACCTGCTCCAGGTACATGGCCTCAAGCCCATTCCGGTCCCCGTCGATGACGAGGGCTTCGACGTCGATGCGCTCGCCGCCAGCGGCTGCCAGGCCGTGCTGACCAGCCCCAGCTGCCAGTTCCCGACCGGGGCGGTGATGTCGGCCTCGCGGCGCGCGCGCCTGCTGGACTGGGCAGTGGCCCGTCGCGCGCTGATCATCGAGGACGACCAGCGCGCGGACTTTCACTTCGACCGGCCCGCGCTGGCCTGCCTTCAGGGCATGCGACCTGAGCAGGTGCTGCTCATCGGCTCGGTCAGCATGACCCTGGCTCCGGCGATGCGTCTGGGCTGGATCGTGCCGCCGCCGCACCTGCTGCGGGCCATCGCCGAGACCAAGCGCGATGACGACTTCGGCTCTGCGGTGATGGAACAGCACGCGCTGGCGTCCTGGCTGGAGTCCGGGCAGTACGACCGGCACGTGCGCCATGCCCGCCGTAGTTACGCCATGCGCCGGGCCGCGCTCACCCGCCAGCTGCACCAGCGCTTCCCCCGATGGCCTCAGCGCGGCACCCCGGCCGGCCTGGAAATCCTCCTGGAACTACCGGACGGCATCTCCGACCGGCACGTCGCCGCCCACGCCAGGCAGCAGGGACTCGGCGTCAGCCCGCTCAGCCCCATGCGGATCAGCGCGGCCGGGCCGCCGGGCCTGGTGCTGTCATACGCCCGCCTGGCCCCGCGGCACAGCCCCGAGGCCGTCACCCGCCTGGACCTCGCCGTGCAGGCCGTCCTCACCGAGGACCGCTGCCTGTCAGCGGCAGCCATCCCCGCCGACGACCAGCAATGGCACCTGACCTCCGCCGGCTGGCCGGCGGCCCCCGAGGACTTCTACCCATGACGGGCAGCTGCCCGGCAGGGATCTGGTCCGGTATTCAGGCAGGCAAGTGGTCCATGCCCAGCGGTGCCTGGGATGGGAGGATGGCGTCCGGCCCGGCAGTCAACGTGACCCGGCCGAGGTAATCCCGAGGAGGGCATGTGACTGACCACACGCCAGCTACCGGCGCCGATGGCAGGTACGATGACCTGCGCGCGCTGTTCATCAACTGCACGCTCAAGCGGTCACCCGACCGGAGCAACACCCAGGGCCTGATCAGCCGCAGCCAGTCGATCATGGACAAGCAGGGGGTCGCGACCGAGGTCCTGCGGGCTGCTGACCACGACATCGCCACCGGGGTGTGGCCCGACATGACCGAGCACGGCTGGCCGGCCGATGACTGGCCGTGGATCTACCAGCAGGTGCTGGCGGCCGACATCCTGGTGCTGGCCGGGCCGATCTGGCTCGGCGACAACAGCTCGGTGATGAAGAAGGTCATCGAGCGGCTCTACGCTTGCTCGCACCTGCTCAACCAGGCCGGGCAGTACGTCTATTACGGCAGGGTCGGCGGCTGCCTCATCACCGGCAACGAAGACGGTGTCAAGCACTGCGCCATGAACATCCTGTACAGCCTCCAGCACCTCGGCTACACCATCCCGCCCCAGGCCGACGCCGGCTGGATCGGGGAGGCAGGCCCGGGTCCTTCCTACCTCGACCCGGGCTCAGGCGGCCCCGGCAACGACTTCACCAACCGCAACACCACCTTCATGACCTGGAACCTGATGCACCTGGCCCGGATGCTCAAGGACGCCGGCGGCATCCCCGCCCACGGCAACCAGCGATCCGAATGGGACGCCGGATGCCGGTTCGACTTCGAAAACCCCGACTACCGCTGACCAGCCCGTTCCAGCGGACACGCAGGTGCCTGCCTGCCGGGAGGCGTAACGGCGAGTGCCGCTTTTCTCTGGCGGGGTCAGGTCCGCCTGCGTCTTGGTGTTTGGGGCGCCGAGCACGCTGACGCCACGCGGCCGCAGTTCGGCGCGCAGCGCCTGGGTGATGGAGTGGGCGGCGGCCTTGGAGGCGCTGTAGCCGGCCATGAGGCCCATCGGGGCCAGCGCGATCAGGGTCAGGACATTGATGACCGCTGCGGGGGCGTTGCGTTCCAGTGCGGGCATGAAGGCGCGGGTGACGCGCAGGGTTCCCAGGTAGTTGGTGCGCAGGTCGCGCTCGAAGCCGGCCAGGTCACCGTCGAGCGCGGTGCCGAAGGCCAGGACCCCGTGCGCAGTAGAGCCTGCGCGGGGAGGCGGATAACGACGGCCAGGCGAGAGGCGGGACGAGAGGCAAGGCGACCGCAGAAAAGATCATGAACTACAGGCATGCCGCTGCTCTGGAAGCGCCGCTATGACCGACAACGTGGAGAACGTGATGCTCTCGCTGCAGGCCAACACTCCTATCGACCAGGGCGCGGCTATCGATAGGACCAACATCCTCGGTGAGTTCCCCTATTTCGGCGCACCGCACGCCGATCCCATCGTCGATTGATCCGCGTTGGCCTGGCCTGCACCCTGGATGACCCTGGTCTGCGATAGGGCGCAGATGACGGCTGCGCCGCCCCAGGCTCGCGGGCTTGCCCGCGCCGGGGCGGGACGGCCTCAGAGCTGACCACGCCTAACGGCGCCGCGCACGGGGGGACAGGCTCTCATAAGAAAGATTTCATCTCTATGCCCAATTTGTTAACGACTGTGACGGGCGCCAGATCACAGCCAGGGAGCTCAGCCGGGGAGGTCCTCGGGGCGTTTTTTGGCGAGATGGCCGTGCAGCGCGCCCGTGGCCTGGCCGACTTCGATCATGTAGCCGTCCGGGTCTCGCATGTAGCAGCGGATCTCGGCCTCGCGGTCGATGGGCGGCGTGACGAACTCCGCGCCTTTGGACTTCCATTCCTGGTAGCAGGCCTGGATGTCTGCGACCCGCAAGTTCAGGAAGATGGAGGTGGTGTCGCCCGGCTCGTAGTTGACCACCGAGATGCCCGGCTTGTCGGGGGTGGGCGGCCCGCCGGGATTCATCAGGATCCACGAGTTGGACAGCTTGACGATGCACGGGTTCTCCTCAAGGACCACGGTGCCGCCCAGGACGCGCGAGTAGAAGTCCCGGGACCGCGCCACGCTGCGGACGGTGATGAACATGGTCACCACGATGCCCTCGGCGGGCGCCGGCAGGTTGGCGACGTCAACGTAAGGCGAAGGTTCTGTCATGCGCCAACCGTTCCCCGGGCCGGGACGGCGCACACGCGCCGGGACCCGGCCCGCCCCCGTGCTCGGCTCGGTCCCGCTGCGGTTCCCTCGTCCCTTTATCCCGAACGGACCGCCTCCCGGTTCCCTGGCTGGCCCGCTGGATGCTCGCGCTCGGCATCCTCGCCTCGCTCGCCGTGAACGTGGCCCAGGGCTGGTCTCACGGCCTCATCGGCGCGGTGGTCGCGGCCTGGCCGGCGGTCAGCCTGGTGGGCAGCTACAAACTGCTCGCGTGGGTCATCCGACATCAACCCCGCCGCGGTATGTCCTGGCTGTGGCGCCGGGTCAGCCTGGCCCGCTTCCGCTGAGGTACTGTTCCTGCTCGGCGGGTGTGAGAGACCGGACTGCTTCGTTTCTGGCCAGTTGCAAGACGGCGGCGAAGTTGCCATCCTGGGCGGTGGGCACGACCTCAGCCGGGGTTGTGCCGCCGTAGATCAGGACACGGTCGGTGCCGGTGCCCGCCTGGACCAGGGGAGCGGCCTGGGCCGCGGCCGTCACAGTGATGGCCGGATCGGCCGGATTCAGGTCCCACGCGAGGACGCTGCCGTCCAGCGTGCTGCCGTATAGGGTGTGCTGGTCCCGGGTGACCGATATGTCACTGTCGGGGGTCAGGGCGGCGGGCGTGAGGCGACGGAGATGATTGGCGCGCAGGGCGTACATGTAGCAGACCTCGCTGCAGAGCACCAGCTTCTGGCCGGGCAGCACGGCTTCGCTGTCGAGTGAGTTGCCAGGCAGTGGCACCGGGGTCACCGGGGAGACCGCATGCCCGGCCGGGATGTCTATCAGTTCGCCGGTCAGCGGTGAGCTGGCGGCCGCGGTGGGAAGGGACAGCAATTGGATCGAGCCCGCCGCGTTCAGCTGGAGTATTATCGCGCCACCGTCAGCCTCCAGCGGTGTGACCACAGGCGCTGATGCCCCGCGCGCCCAGCGGGTGACGCCGCCGGCGTAGGCGACCGCGAGTTGGCTGCCATCGGGGCTGAACGCGAGGCTGGTCGGCGTGCCTGGCAGCTGCCGGTCACTGATCTGCTGGTCAGTACCCAGATTCCAGGCGCGGATCTTGTCGTCGGGACCGGCGCTAACGAGTTCTGTGCCGTTCGGACTGAACGCGAGCAGTATCTGCAGCGAATTGGCCGGATGCGGGCCTTCGGGGCCGGCGGTCAGCGTAATGGCACTGTCGCTGAACCAGTTCCACAGCAAGATCTTGTTGCCCTGCTCGGCCAGCGCGAAAGTGTGCCCGTCCGGGCTGACGGCCGCGGCCACGATATTGGTTGCCTGGGGCAGGTACAACGTCGTCGCCGCGTCCCACTGCCATACCTGGGAAACGTACGGGGGTGTGAACATGTTGCCTGACGTCAGCAGATACTGTCCGTCGGGGCTGAACGCCACGCCGGTCTCGGCGGTGGCAGCGGTGTCGTTGAGGTAGATGGGTGACGATGAGGCGCCGAGCCAGATTCGGACCCATGGGTCCTCGGAGCCAACGGCCAGCGCAGCGCCGTTCGGGCTCCAGCTGAGGGAGATCGGCGAATCGACGTCGCAGCAGTGCGCCGGCAGCCCGGCAGGGGACGTCAGCTCGTGGACGACCGGCGACTGCGACGGGTTCACGTAGGAGAAGACTTCGGCTGCGCCGCCTACGCTTACCGCGACCGATCCCTGGGAGCTGACCGCAAGCGGGACCTCGGCATTCGCGACCACCTTGCTGAGGATGCGCGTACCCGCGGCGATATCGAAGACCGACAGCACCGGGCCCGGATCGGTCAAGGTGGCTAGCTCGCCGCCGTCCGGGCTGAACGCGATGGCCGGGGCGAGACTCTGGTCTACCAGCGAGCAGCATGGCAGCTGGATCGTGATGGTCGGCCCACGGAGCGCGCTGAGGTCTGTGATCGTGACGGCCCGGCCGCTGAGGCTGGCCACGAAGATCCCGCCCGAGGCCTGGAACAGAACCGGATCCTGAAGACCGCTGCTGATCTGGCGCGCGGTCCGTGACGTCCGCCACTGCCACTGGAAGACCCGGCCGCCCGAGCCGAGGAATATCACGCCGGAACCGTCCGGACTGAACAGCGCGTCATACGGATGACCTCCAGCGCGCAGCAGATACGGCTTGCCCGCTGAGCCTGGCCCTGACCGGCTGCCCCACCGCCATACCGCGACGTACGGCGGCGAGGTAATCGCCGCATACTGCCCGCTGGGGTCAAAGACAGCTGGATCGCTGGCGTTACTCGGCGCGAAGCCCCGCACGGCCGGGAGGGCGCTCAAGTAGGCACGGACAGTGGAGGCGCCCGCTGCGGCGCGCACCGCTGCCCCGGCCTGTGCCGTCGGAGCGGCATCGTACGCGCGCAGCGCCAGCAGCAGGCTCAGCTCAGGGTCGGCCTCGAGCTCGCCGTCCGACTCCGCGGCCGCAGCCCTCGACACGGCAATATCCCGTTACGTATCTGCGGCCTGGCGCTGGACCACTGCAGAATGCCATTCAATTCCGGCAATTGAACTCAGGGCGGCCATGGCCAAGGCCAATGCTGCGGCTGTAACGATGAATACGTGCTGCCGTCGGGTGGCTGCGGATCGGCTGGCCATGATGTATCCCGTCTGCACAGCAGTTGACGCTTTGCCGCGGCTTCGGAGCGCGCCGCAGACTCGCGCTGCGATTTCGCTGTCGCGCCGGGAATATGAAATGAAGACGTCAGCCACCGCTCACCCCCAGGCTCGGGCGCCCGCGCAACCCGCTCGGCGCCCGCCGGCAACCACACCATTTATCCCGCGCCAGCCGCAGGCCTGTCAAGCAACCGCTATCCGGACGAGCCTCAATCAAGTGTGTCAGTCACCTGGATGACTCTCTCGTAGGCGCACGGCAATAAACCCTGAACTTGAGCGCGGGACTCGGCCGCCCGGGCCGCGCTATGGCAGCAATCCGGATTATTCCAAGTAACGGCGACCATCGCAATCTGCGAGTCTGTATGATTAGCTGTTTGGTTCGGTGTAGGAACAGATTATCCGGATATGTATACTCGGGCCTGGTTCCTGGCCTATAGTGAGCATGCCCGCCGAAGAATCAGGAAGCCAACCATGCGGTCTGCCTTTCCGCGGCGCGCCACTACATGCCGCGGACAGAATCTGTCTACGGTTCTTGGCGCTGAGCTTTAACTGATGAGCGTTTCTTTCGGGCGCACTACGCAGAACTCGTTTCCCTCGGGGTCGGCAAGGACAGTCCAGGACTCAGCGCCGGTCTGCCCGATGTCTGCCCGGCGTGCCCCGAGCGCGAGAAGGCGGTCGATCTCCTGATCGCGGTCCGCGGCGCTGCTGGTGAGGTCAAGGTGCACGCGGTTCTTGACTATCTTGGGGTCGGCGACCGGCATGAAGCAGATACCGATAGGTGCGTTCTCGTCGGTCCCGATGACGATTTCGTCTTCGCGCTCGGACAGGATCTTCCAGCCGAGCGCCTGCGTCCAGAACCGTGCCAGGCCGGGCAGATCGTGAGCGTCGATGACGATGTGGTGGAGTCGGACGGGCATGGTGCCAGTATGCGCGACACGATGGACTCGCAAGCGCTCCCAGGTGGCGGTAGTCACCGAGGGCAGTACGGTGCAGCCACCCCGCTCACTGGGACGCCGAACTCGCCGTACGCATCCGCACCCAGGCCAAGCCGGCCGCGGGGGTCCAGGTCAGCGTTAGCCGACGACTACCAGCAGGCCTAGCCCGCTCAGATCGTCCAGGACCGCGCGCAGCGGCGGGAGTTCACTCGCCCGGTCGGTAGGGCGGCACCAGGGGTATCACCGCGGTGCGTTCGGCCAGCACGTGGGCGAAGGCGGCGTGCCTCACGTGTTCGCGTCTCGCGCGAGGCGCGCCTTCGCCAGCATTTCAGAGTTGACGGCCATGACACTCTCGGACAGCCCCGCCAGCAGCGTCCCTAGCTCCACAAGATCGTCCAGGTCGGGGGCGGCATCCCCGTCCTCGAGGCGATGCCGGGCTTCCCTCGCCGAGTTAAGCGCTTCGTGCAGAGCGCGATGTACGCCGATCGTCGTCGGGTCGGTGCTGCTCATTTCGCTCCTCAGCTAGCTGAACGGCCATGTCCGCCACGCTCACCCTCACATAACTGACGGCCAGGATACGCAGAAACGAGCGTATTCGAATTGGAAGCCAGGAAACTTCCAGAGGGTGTGCTGGCACGCCTGCGGCAGATGATCGACCAGGCGAGCGAGCAGGACCAGGCACTGCTCCACCTGCACTCCGATCTCTACGCGCGTCGGGCTGCTGGCCAGCAAGACCGACGGCCAGGCCGTCGACACGCTGGCGGATGGGGTGGTCCGGCTTGTCCACACGGCGGAGGAGAGCCGTGAAGCCCTGGAGGCACTGCTCGGGCTGCTGGACCGCACGGTGCAGGACAAGAGCCAGGCCCGGGAGGCGCTGCTCAAGCTGCTGTCCCAAGCTGACCGCGGCTGGTCCGTCGGGCAGCTGGCTGACGGGTCTGGGCGCCGCCCTCATCATCGGCGCTATCGCCGGGCTGTACCCGTCGATGCGGGCCGCTCGCCTCTCGCCGACCGAAGCGTTGCGCACGGTATGAGTGCCCGGACCTCGACTATATGAACTCCCGTGCCCATGATCATTACTGGCCTAGGCGTCCGTCGATCCGCTCGCGCAACAGGTCGGCGTGACCCATGTGGCGGGCGTACTCCTCGATCGTTCCGACCAGCACCTCGCGCAGCGACATTGGCCCTCCACCGCTGCCGTGCTGATTCAAGGGATCGTCGCCGGTGATGTCGAGACTGGGCGCATTGGCCACGAACCGCGTGGCGAAGTCCGCCTCCGCACGCCATGCGTCCCATGCCTCCGCAACCACCTGGGGGTCGGGAACAGCGCCATCGAAATCACCGTCACCGGAGCCGAACAAACGGGGTACGTCCTGGCCCGCCATCATCACCCGGAACGTCGCGCGCTCCATCTCGGCCAGGTGCCGCACCAGTCCCAGCAGCGACATCGTTGACGGCTCGACCGAACGCCGCGCCATGGCCTCCGCATCAAGACCTGAGCACTTCATCTCCAATGTGAGGCGCTGGCAGCGCAGGGATTCCACCAGCGTGACGCGTTCATCGCCCAGCCTTGGCCCGTTCTCACGCGGGTCGTCGTCAGACGGCTTGCCGTCCGCGGTGAACATGTCGGCTCGCCGGGTCGTGGCCATGGCCGCAATCATCCGCGATACGCATGGCGGTCGGCAACGGATTAACGACACCTGCACTCATGGTCAACGGGTTCGGGTGTGCACCTCCCCAGCCGCGGGTAATCTGCCCAGTCCGGATCACTTGTGGGCGGGGTGGCTCAGCAGGTCCGTCCAGCCCTCGTTCTGCGCGGCGAGTATGCGTTCGACGTCGGCGACGAGCTGCGCCTGCCGCTCCGGGTCGGTGGTTGCCGGTTCGACGTCGGCGATAAGGCGGTCAAGCTGGTCAGCCGTTGCCGCGTAGGACGCAGCTATGCGCTCGTGATGGGTGGCGGCGAGATGGGTGGCGATGGCCGCAGCGACTGTGGTAGCCGCCGCCGTCCATGCGGACAGATGCGATCCCGGCAAGGCCCCTGCGACGGCGGCCAGTACGGCGCCGGCGGCGGTCGCGGTGAGCTGCCATATATGCAGTGTCCGTGCCTTGCGCGCGTGCTCGGCGACCTTGTTCCGGTGCCAGTCCGCCTGGTTCTGGGCGCGCTCCGTCAGGTACTGGGGGAACGTGCTCATTTCCGGCAGCGGGCGATTACCGGCGGGAACCATCTGCTGTTCGACGAGCAGCGTCTGCGCTCGGTCCTGGATGACGTCCAGCTGAGCCTTCAGTTGCTCGGCGCGATCCGTGCCCGCATAGGGTCGGACTTTGAGCAGGTAACGATAGGCCTCGGCCTTCAGGGCCTCGGAAGCGGCCCGGGCGCCCGTCCAGCGCGCGGTATCGTCCGAGGTAAGCGCCCGGCGCTGAATCAGTCCAGCGAGCGCCAGGAATACCGCGCTGGCGGCGGCGAATGCGGCCGTCCACCCTGAGGTGAGCCAACTCTGGGCCGCTACAGCCGCGGCGATCGCACCTAGGACCAGCAACGTCAGGTTGGCTCGGCGCCACTGATTCAGAGTTTTCTGGGCCACGGTGGCAGCCTGTGACCACTGCTGGTAATAGCGCCAGACCAAGTTCAGGACCCGGCCGTCGGCGTCGGCACCTGTGCTGGCCCGGGCCTGATTACCCTCAGGATTGCCCTCGGGCTCAGATGGCGGATCGGCGGCTGGGCTGTCATGCGCGAGCTGCGGGTCCAGGCCGAACAACGAAACGGTGTCCAAGGTGACGACTTCGGCCCCGCGGTCCTGGGCGGTGGCGACCATGTCGGCGACCCCACCCGGACCGTCCCCGACCTCGCCATTCCACAGCGCCAGCACCGTCACCCGGTTATCCGCCGTGATGGCCCAGGCGTGGTTCAAGATCCAGCGGTTGTTCCGCTGCCAGACGGAATAGCCGGACCGCGTCAGCAGCCACCCGGGCAGAGCTTCAGTGCGGGCCAGCGTGAGCACCCTCTGCGCGTTCCGCAGCGCGGCGTGGTAACGGTCGGCCCAGCGCGATGCCTGGCCGGAGATGGCCGTCGCGCGGTAGGCGAGCTCCGGGACCGGCAGGAACACCCGGGTTTCGATGCCGAGCTCGTGACATGCCTCGTGGAAGAGCAGATCCCCGCCGTCGGAGGCTCCGGCCATGCCGATGGTCCGCTCCTGCCGCTCTCGCGCTGCTTCGTCGATGTCGCGGATGGCCTGGATGATCGCGGCCTTGGCCCTGTCCTCCTGGTCAGCGGGAAAGCGCGGCTGGGCACGGCCTGGCACGTCGATCATGTGGCCGGCGAAGACGAGGGGATGGATCTTATCGGCGGCCTCGTCGGGCGTATCGGCCAGCAGGGCCAGGACGGGAACGGCGTTCTGGACGAAAATGCCCAGCTGGCGGTACATGTCGACTTGTGCCCGGATGGAGCGGCGGGCATCGGAGCCCAGGGCTGGGCCTATCGCGGCTTCGTAAGCGCTTACGACCCGCTCCGGTTCGTCACTGGTGAGGAGCCGCAGGTCTGCCGCGCTCACTTCGACCCATGAGTCGGGCCTGCCGGCGCGGAGGGCCCGCGAACGAGCCGAGTCGAGTGAGGCCCGTACTGTCGACGTGAGCCAGTCGACCGTGGATTCCAGCGCCGTGAGCTGCCGGTCGGCTTCGGCGTCGGTGCCGAACCGGGTCCGCCAGTCATCAGGGCAGCGGCGGGCGAGTTCCACCATGATCTTCGCCATGGCCAGGGCGTTCAGCCCGGCGTACCAGTGGTTCAGGTCCTCCTCGAAGCCACGCAGGTAGAACTGGAAGGAATCATCCAGCTGACGGGACCGGAGCGCGGCGCGCGCCCTGTCCTGTTCGCCCACCTCGCGCCACTGCTCGGCCCACAGGCGCTTGCTGTTGCTGCCCCGGTATGCGTACAACTCGGCCCGGTCAGTCTGGCTCAGCGTTCCGCTCTCAAGTGCCCGGTCGATCGCCTGATCGGACAGGCTGAACTCGTTGAGCCACCGGTACACGTTAGCGAGCTCGCGGTTGGCTTCCAGGTCGCCGGGGCGGACACGACGGACTCGTTCCAAGGCTTCTACCGCCCCGGCATTGTCGCCGACTCTTTGCAAAGCCCGGGCCACCGCCCGGAGCGCGGCCTCCTCGAAGCGCAGCCCTACCACTTCGCCGGTGAGCAACCGCAGGTCTCCCGCCTGATGGTCCCTGCGTGCCCGGTCGATGTCTTCGGCCAGCTCGCGTGGAAGGTCGAGCAGCGTCGCGTGAGGGCCGGCGGCGAACCCCGGCAGCAGCTGGAACACCGGGCTGTCGGCGCGTTCGCTCGCCAGCGTCTCGCGCAGCACCTGCACCAATCGGGGGACAGACGCGGCGGCGGAGCCCGGGTCGTATGACAGGTACCGGTCGGTTCTGAGGTCGAAGGGAACGTCGTCGATCCGGGCGCGGATCAGGACCGTTGACCGGTTCCGCACGGCATGGCGGATGCCCAACTCATAAAAGACGTTGGCGTTGTGCACCGAAACGTCCGCCACCACGACGTCGGCCAGCACGAGCTCGCGGAACATGTCCTCGCGGACGTTGCCTGCCTCGATGATGTCGCCGGTTGTCCCGCCGTCGATCCCCAGCTGCCGCAGGGCGGGCGTAATCAGCTCGTTGTGTACCTGATCGAAATTGACGCCCGCCTTCGTCCCGAATCCGCGGATCACGAATGCTCGCATTGCTCCCCCCCATTAGCGTCGCCCGGTCCCGCCGGAAATCACTGAGCCATCGCGAACGCTACTCGTACCCAGAGGACGTGGCTACCCTAAGAGATCACTGCACCCATTCTTCGTCGGCGCGGCTTGACGTTAGTGTTGGGTCGTGGCAACGACCAGGGCCGATAAGACGCCCGGCAATCACGGTGGTTCGGATGACTGAGCCTGTGCGGAGTCCGGCGGGCCAGCTGATAGCCCGGGTGCACCGTGTCTCGGACATTCCCGCCACGCTCGATGCATTGGCGGTCGGACGGGGTCGTCCGGTGCTGGTGCTCGTCGGCGGCGCCGGGCGGATGAGCCACGAGCACCTCGGCCGGATCGCGGAAGTGCTGGCCAGGCAGGTGGTGCCGGTGATGGACCGGCTGGGCGCGGCGGTCGTGGACGGTGCTACGGACTCGGGTGTGATGCGGATGATGGGGGAGGCGCGGTCTGCGGCTGGCGCGAATTTCCCGCTTGTGGGGGTGGCCGCCGAAGGGACGGTATCCGCCTACCCCGCGGCCACGCGGGCCAAAGCGGCGAACATCGAGCCTCACCACAGCCACGTCATCGTGGTTCCCGGCGATTCCTGGGGTGACGAGTCGCCCTGGCTGGCCAACGTGGCCGACGTGGTAGCCGGAACCAGTCCCTCGGCCACGCTGGTGGTCAACGGGGGTGAGATCACTTATCACGACATCGTTCGCAGCCTCGAGCGACGCCGTCCAGTCGTCGTGCTAGCCGACACTGGCCGGACTGCGGATGCCATCGCCACAGCCACTGATCGCGATGGCGAGGATCTGCGCGCCAGGCAGATTGCGAACTCGCCGCTGACGCGGATCGTCAGCATCGACGATGGCCCAGCGCTCGCCGCGACGCTGGAAAGCATCCTGGGCCGATCTCCGGAGGAATTCACGGACGGGTAGGCCCCGAGAAGTGACGAGGAATCGCCGGGTCTGGCGGTGCATGGATCAGCGGTGGCCCTGAAGTTCATCCGCCCTTGCGTTTCCCGGTTACCGCAGCTTGACCTCTCTTCTTACGATTTGTTTCGTCCGCCGTAAGTCCGGCAAACCACCGCTGCACCGCCAGATGCATCGCATCCGCGCGGTTGCTTCGTGCGGCTCTATCGGGGCACCCGGCCGAGCCCTCGGCCACCTTCACGGGGTGATGACTCCAGGGCCTCGCTCGCGGTCGCATGCAGCACTGGCGGAAGCGGTCCTTCCCGTTCCGCTCGTTCAGCCAGGACAGCACCGCCGCGCGCAGCCGCTCCTGCAGCCGATGGCGCGCTACCGGAACACCTCCCGCTGGCCACCGCAGTCATCAGGCTCCTCCTGTGTCACGTCAGCCCAGGCCGGAGTGGCCGCGTGCGCTTTTTCTCTCCGTTCACCCCCCGTTCATATTCGTGGTTTTCTTATCAGCCCGGCCGCCGTCCATATCCGAGGCCTGTGGCCCGTGATCAGGGCCAGAGCAAATGCCAATCCGGCCACCATGATGACATGCGGCGGCCCTTCGAATCGATGACCGGAGTGATCACCCCTCTTGGGTGATCCACGGGCTATTATCCGGTGCCTATAAAGGCAGCGAGATAGCCGCGAAGCAGGGAGGGAGCGCGATGGGCGCCGAGCGTGACCGGGTGGCGGAATTCGGCCGACTGGAAGACGGGCTGCTGCAGGCCGGGGAGTGGTACCGGTGGGGGCCGTACGTCAGCGAGCGGCAGTGGGGCACGGTGCGGGAGGACTACAGTGCCGACGGCAACGCGTGGGATTACCTGCCGCACGACCATGCGCGGTCGCAGGCCTACCGGTGGGGGGAGGATGGCCTGGCCGGGTTCTGCGACATCGAGCAGCGGCTGTGCCTGTCCCTGGCGCTGTGGAACGGGCGCGACCCGATCCTGAAGGAGCGGGCGTTCGGGCTGACCGGGCCGCAGGGCAACCACGGCGAGGACGTCAAGGAGTACTGGTGGTACCTGGACGCGATCCCCAGCCACGCCTGGAACCGGTGGCGCTACCACTACCCGCAAGGCGCGTTCCCGTACCAGGACCTGATCGACACCAACGCCCGCCGGAACCGCTACCAGCCCGAGTACGAGCTGCTCGACACCGGCGCGTTCGACGGCGACCGGTACTGGATCACCGAGGTGCACTACGCCAAGGCCGGTGCGGACGACCTGCTGATGGCCATCCAGCTCACCAACAAGGGCCCGGAGGCCGAGACCATCCACGTGCTGCCCACGGCCTGGTTCCGCAACACCTGGGCCTGGGATCCTGATCCCGGCGAGCCGAAGCCGGCCCTGCGGGCCTCGGGGGAGGCGTCGGTCACCATCGAGCACCCCACCTTCGGCGCCATGGAGCTCATCGGAGCGGCCGGCCCTCGACGGTTCCCAGCCAGAGCTGCTGTTCTGCGAAAACGAGACCAACATGGCCCGGCTGTACGGAACCCACTCGGTCACCCCCTACCCCAAGGACGGCATCAACGACCACGTTGTCCACGGCGCGCCCACCGTCAACCCCGAGCGGGCCGGCACCAAGTGCGCGTTCTGGTACCGGGTGACCGTCCCGGCGGGCCAAACCGTCGAGCTGCGGCTGCGGTTGCGCCCGGCCGACCATGCCGAGGAGCCCGCCGTCGCGCTCGGTACCGGGTTCACCCAGGTGATGACCGGACGCCGGGCAGAGGCCGACGAGTTCTACGCCGAGTTGACCCCGGCGAGCGCCAGCGCCGACGAGGCGCTGGTACTGCGGCAGGCGTGCGCCGGGATGCTGTGGAGCAAGCAGCTGTTCTACTACGACGTGGAACGGTGGCTGAACGGCGACCCCACCCAGCCGACCCCGCCCGACGTGCGCAAGAACGGGCGGAACTCCAAGTGGCGCAACTTCGACGGGTTCGACATCATGTCCATGCCGGACAAGTGGGAGTATCCCTGGTTCGCCGCCTGGGACCTGGCCTTCCACACCGTTACGCTGGCCCACCTGGACCCGGCGTTCGCCAAGTACCAGCTGATCGTGGTGTGCCGGGAGTGGTTCCAGCACCCGAACGGGGCGCTGCCGGCGTACGAATGGGACTTCGGTGACGTCAACCCGCCGGTACACGCCTGGGCGGCGCTGCAGGTCTTCGCCATCGACGGCGGCCGCGACACCCACTTCCTGGCCAGGGTCTTCGACAAGCTCCTGGTCAACTTCACCTGGTGGGTGAACAGGGAGGACGCCGAGGGCAACAACGTGTTCGAGGGCGGCTTCCTCGGCCTGGATAACATCGGCCCGATCGACCGCTCCCACCTTCCGCCCGGCTACGTCCTGGAGCAGTCCGACGCCACCGGCTGGATGGGCTCCTACGCGGTGTCGATGATCGGCATCGCGGGTGTCCTGGGCTGGAGCGGCGAGCGCCAGTCGCAGGATCTGATCATGAAGTTCCTCGAGCATTTCGCGGGCATCCGCCGGGCCCTGGACGAGCAGGGCCTGTGGGACGACGCCGACGGGCTGTTCTACGACCGGCTGGTCCTCCCGTCCGGGGCTGCGGTCCCGGTCAAGGTCCGGTCCATGGTCGGGCTGATCCCGGCGCTGGCCGCCGCGGTCATCGACGGCCAGGCGCTGCAGAACGTGATGAGCATGAACAAGATGTTCATGCGCTTCCTGCGGCGTGAGGGGATCCAGGACATGCAGCGGCTGAGCGAAAGGCCGCAGTTGCGCGGCGAGCCGGGCCACGAGCGGCTGCTGCTGTCGGTCGCCAAGCCCGACCAGATCGAGCGGCTGTTCGCCAAGCTGTTCGACGAGTCCGAGTTCCTGTCCCCGCACGGGCTGCGCGCCCTGTCGGCCTACCACCGCGATCACCCCTACACCTTCGACGTCGGTGACTACCGGGCATCCATCGACTACGAGCCGGCCGAGTCAACCACGTCGATGTTCGGCGGCAATTCCAACTGGCGCGGCCCGATCTGGATGCCGGTCAACTACCTTCTGGTCGAGGTGCTCGAGCGCTACCACCGGTTCTACGGCGAGGACCTGGAAGTGGAGTACCCGACCGGCTCGGGAAAGACGCTGACCCTGGACCTGATCGCCGCCGACCTGCAGGACCGGCTCATCTCCCTGTTTACCAACGACGCCGACGGGCGGCGGGCCTGCTTCGGCGGGACCGAGCGGATGCAGACCGATCCCGCCTGGCACGACAACCTGATCTTCAGCGAGTACTTCCACGGCGACAACGGCGCCGCGATCGGCGCCTTCCACCAGACCGGGTGGACCGGCCTGATTGCCGACCTGATCCTACGTCGGCACGGCGCGGTCCGGGCCCTCGGAGATGTACTGCGCGACTTGGCGCCGTAACGCCCCTTAGCAGAAGGGCACAGCAGTGACCAGTAACCAAGCCACCGCGACCGAGGCCGGCGCCGTCCCGGCCGCCCGAGTCTCCCCCGATGCCGCCGTCGCCGCCACGCTCCCCGGTCGGCCGTTCCCGCTGGGGGCCACGCCCGGCGAGCAAATCGGCGTGGCCGGGACGAACTTCGCGATCGCCTCGTCCGTCGCCGACGGCGTCACGTTGTGCCTGTTCGACGAGGCCGGCGCGGAAACCCAGATCCTGGTGCGGGACAACGACGCCGACGTCTGGCACGTGTTCGTGCCCGGCGTCGGGCCGGGGCAGGCTTACGGGTACCGGGTCAGCGGCCCGTGGGACCCGGCGCGCGGCCTGCGGTGCAACCCGGCCAAGCTGCTGCTCGACCCGTACGCCAAGGCGATCAGCGGGTCGGTCACCTTCGGGCCCGAGGTACTCGGCCAGGACGGGATCGACCCGGCCAAGTCGAGCGCGCTGGACTCCTCGGCGCACGTGCCGCGGAGCCTGGTCGCGGACTCGCAGTTCCGCTGGCAGGACGAGGGCCGGATCCGGCACCGCACGTCGGACACGATCCTGTACGAGATCCACGTCAAGGGTTTCACCATGCGGCATCCCGACGTCCCGCCCGAGCTGCGCGGGACCTACGCCGGGCTGGCCCACGAAGCCGCCATCGCGCACCTGACCGGGCTAGGCGTCACCACCGTGGAGTTGCTGCCCGTACACCAGAACGTGCCCGAGGCGTTCCTGATCGGCCGGGGCCTGACGAACTACTGGGGCTACAACACGATCGGGTACTTCGCGCCGCACAACGGCTACTCCGCGGCCGTCCGGGCCGGCCAGCCTGGCGGTCAGGTCGACGAGTTCAAGGCGATGGTGGACGCGCTGCACCGGGCCGGCCTGGAGGTGGTGCTCGACGTGGTGTTCAACCACACCGCCGAGGCCGGGCCGGACGGTCCCACGCTGTGTTTCCGCGGCATCGACAACACCGCGTACTACCGGACCGAGCCCGGTGACCCGGCTGTCTATATCGACACGACCGGCTGCGGCAACTCGCTGAACACCGGCGATCCGATGACGCTGCAGCTGATCATGGACTCGCTTCGCTACTGGATCCTCGAGATGCACGTAGACGGGTTCCGGTTCGACCTGGCCCCGACGCTGGCCCGCCAGGAGGGCGCCTACAGCAAGGTGTCGGCCTTCCTGGACATGGTGGCCCAGGACCCGGTGGTGTCACGGGTCAAGCTGACCGCCGAGCCGTGGGACGTCGGCCAGATGGACAGCTACGATCTGGGCCGGTTCCCGCCGCTGTGGCGGGAGTGGAACGGCAAGTACCGGGACAGCATGCGCGACTTCTGGCGCAGCCATCCGATCGGGATCGGCGAGTTCGTCACTCGCTTCGCCGGATCCTCGGACCTGTACGGCACGAAGGGTCGTCGGCCCACCGCCTCCGTGAACCTCATCACCGTCCATGACGGCTTCACGGTGCGAGACCTGGTCTCCTACAACGACAAGCACAACGAGGCCAACGGCGAGGACAACCACGACGGGACCAGCGACAACCGGTCCTGGAACTGCGGGGCCGAGGGCCCCACCGGCGACCCCGATATCCTTGCCCTACGAGCTCGGCAGTCCCGCGTCATGCTCACCACGCTGATGCTGTCCTTCGGGGTGCCGCTGCTCCTCGGCGGCGACGAGCTCGGCCGGACCCAGCAGGGTAACAACAACGCCTACTGCCAGGACAACGAGATCACGTGGTTGGACTGGGAGAACGCCGACACCGCGCTGCTGGAGTATGCCACGAACCTGGTCGAATTCCGGCGCGCCCACCCCGTCTTCCGCCGCCGCCGCTTCCTGACCGGCATCGAAGCCAGGCAGCTGGAGTGGTTCACCCCAGCGGGCGCGCCGATGGACGGCGGCGACTGGTCCGACCCGAATGCCCGCGCTATCGCTATTTACCTGGATGGGTCCGACGACCCCGACCGGGCCGAAGACGGCACGTTCCTGGTCGACGACGACTTCCTGGTGCTAGTGAACTCCTGGTGGGAAGCGCTCGAATTCGTGCTGCCGGATACCAGGTCACAGGCGCGGTGGCGGGTCGAGATCGACAGCTACGACCCGGCGTCCCAGACCGGGACGGCGGCGGCTGACCGCGGAGCCGGCGACCGCATCACCGTGGGCCCCCGCTCCGTCGTCGTGCTGAAGAGCCCTCTGCCCTAGACCGAGCCTGGGCCGTGGTCGAGCTGGCGATCGAGCTTGACGGTACGGGCGGCCCCGCGCATCACCCGGCGCGAGTGACGCGAACGCAGCACTATACGAGCTTGCCTGCCGGAGCCGATCACCCGCCACGGATGATTCTTCGTGCCGATTGCCTGGTCACGGTCGGGCGGTGCTGTGCTCGTCCTGGTCGGCCTGGCCGTCGGCGGCGGGCATCTGCTGTCGGCTACCCGTCAGTGGGTCAAGGAGATGGAAACCCCGCCCAGCGAACTGGCCAGGATCAAGTGGACTCAGGCCCGGGCTGCGGTTTCCGCTGGCGCGGCGGCCTGGCAGAACGGGCCGCGGGCCAATCCCGCGGTCGCCTCCTGACCGTCGGGGTCACCTACGGTCCTCGCTGGCACGCGGATCCTGTCCGTGCAGGCGGCGGATCTCCAGGACCTCGACCCCGAATGCCTCGAGCCTGGCGAGCAGCCCGTTGAGGGCCGCCTGGTCTTGGATCGGGCCGTGCAAGACGGTTTCGACCGGCTCCACCGACGCGGTGAGCCGGTCGAAGTCAAGCAGCGCCTCGGGCGGGAGGACACCCGACACCCGGATCTCGTAGTAAGACGATGGCACCGCAGCCCCTTGCCTTTCGGAATCACACGGCTAAGACGCCACAGTCCCGCTTTATCGGCCGCCGCGCCCCACTCACGGCGGGTGAAATCCGTCACCCTGGTGAGATCGCCGGGTGGGTGATGACTTCCCGGATACCGGGGGATAAGCAAGAGAGGGAACGGAAACGATGGGGCCGCCTGGTCATCATCACCGCCGCGGCCGTACGGCACTGCTGGCCGTGCCGCCGGCTGGATTAGGTCCCCGGAGAGGGAGACGAGGATGTCCAGTACCGATGTACGGGGGGCTGCCCGTCTCCGCGGCCGGGCCGACGCCGACGACCCGGTTTTGACATCCAAGGTTACCGTGCCCGAGGTGCCCGGCTGGGCAGTCGCGCGTCCGCGCATCGAAAAGCTCATAGCCGAAGGCGCGCGCGGCCCGCTGACCTCGGTCACCGGGCCGCCGGGAGCAGGCAAGAGCATGGCCATCGCGTCCTGGGCCGCCGCCAGGACAAATCCCTGCATCCTGGCCTGGGTCACCCTCGACGACTACGACAACAAGCCGAGGATCTTCTGGTCCTATGTCGTAGCCGCCTTGCGGCGGGCGGGCATTACCGTGCCGCGGGTACTGCCCGGGCCCACTCGCGAGGCCGTCGAGCATGTATTCCTGGTGCGGCTGGCCTCGGTGCTGGCCGCGCAGGACTCGCCCGTGGTCCTGGTCCTCGACGACCTTCACCTGCTGACCGATCCAGCCACCCTGGACGGCCTTGATTACGTGCAGAGGAACGCGCATCCAGGCCTGCACCTGGTGGTCGCCTCCAGGGTGGACCCGTTGCTGCCCTTGCACCGGTACCGGCTTACCGGGGAACTCGCCGAGATAAGGGCCGACGACCTGGCCTTCAACGTCGAAGAGTCCGGTCTGCTCCTGGCGCATCACGGCATCACCCTGTCCGAGGCGGCCATAGCGGGCCTCACCGGGCGGACCGAGGGCTGGGTAGCGGGGATACGCCTGGCCGCGCTCTCTCTGCACGGCCATCCCGATCCCGAGCAGTTCGTGAAGGAACTGGAGGCCGAAGACAGCGCCATCACCAGTTACCTGGTCGACGAAGTCCTCAACTCCCAGCCTCCTTCGGTGCGTGACATGCTGCTGCGCACCAGCATTCTCGACTGCGTCAACGCGGAGCTCGCCGGTGAGCTCACCGGCGACCCGCACGCGGCCCACGTCCTGCCGGACCTCGCCCGGGCGAACGCGTTCGTCCGGCCGATCGGCCACGGCTGGTACCGCTACCACTCGCTGCTGGCCGCGGTCCTGCGCCTGAAGCTCCGGATGGAGCACAGCGGGCGGCTGCCGGGCTTGTACGAACGCGCCGCCCGGTGGTATCAGCGTCACGGGATGCTCAACGAGGCAGCACGGTACGCAGCCGAGTCCGGCGACTGGCCCTTCGCGGCCGGGATAGTCGTGGACGAGTTTGCGGTGGGCCAGCTGATCGACCCGCGCGGTAACCAGCCACTGGCCGAGGTGTTCGGGCGAATGCCGCGGGATGGCGGGTGGGCACAACCACAGCCGTGGCTGGTCCTGGCCGCGACGGGGCTGTCCGACCCGGTACGCGAGGCAGGCAGTGCCGCTGCGCTGGCCGCCGCGGAACGCATCCTGGAGCGGCTTCGCGGCGAGGACGAGATCCCGGCCCGGCTGGCCGCCTCGCTGATCCGGCTGGCGCTGTCCCGCCGGACCGGAGATCTCGAGGCCGCCGCGGCCGCGGCCGGGCGAGCGGAAGTCCTGGCCGGACAACTGCCCGAGGAGGTGCACGCCCGGCATCCCGAGCTCACGGTGCAGTTGCTGTCGGACCGTGGAACGGTAGAACTGTGGGCAGGTCGCCTCGATGCGGCGGCGGCTGACTTCACCGAAGGCATGGCCGCCTGTGTACCGGAAACGGGATATGAGCGCGCCGACTGCCTGGGATATCTCGCCCTGGCGGAGGCCCTGCAAGGCCAGCTGACCCGCGCCTGCGGGCATGCCGACGAGGTCGTCGAGGTGATGAGGAGCGTCAGCGACTGCGTGACCGAGCACATCACCTCGGCCGTGAGCGTCGCGCTGGCCTATGTGCACTTGCAGCGCGGCGACATGCAGGAGGCCCATGCGCAGCTGAAACGGGCCGAGGCCGCCCTGCGGGTCTGCCCCGACCAGCTGGTCAGCGCGCTGGCCTGCCTGGTCGCGGCGCAGCGCCGGCTCGCCGAAGGCCGCGCCGCGGCGGCGTCGGAGATGATCCGCCAGGCCCGCCAGCGCTGGTCGCCTCCCGGCTGGCTCGAGCTGAGGCTGACCATCCTCGAATCGCGAACTCATCTCCTGGCCGGAGACATCACGGCCGCCGTGGCCACGGCCCGGCGCGCCGATCCGGGGTCGGTACCCGAAGCGGCGGCCGTCCTGGCTCATGCGTGGCTGGCCTCGGGAGATCATGAGGCGGCCCGCCGTGCGCTGGACGCCGTGGCCGAGGGCCAGAGCGAGGCACCGGAGGGTATCGGCTTGGCGGGGTGGCTGGCCGATGCCCAGCTCAGCTACGGCACCGGTGACGACCGGCGCGGTCGCCGGTCACTGGAGCGCGCGCTGCTGCTGGCCAGGCCTGAGCGGACGAAGCTTCCCTTCGTCATGGAGCAGGCCTGGTTGCGGCCGGTGCTGCGGCACGATCCAGAACTGGCCCAGGCCTCCCGGGAGATGCTCGAGCCCGCCGCGGCGGCCCCGGTGGTCCCGGCTCCGCGACGGCAGCCGGCGGATGGCCAGCAGACTCCGCTCGTCGTCGAGCGGCTCAGCGAGCGCGAGCTCGAGGTGATCACCCTCTTGTCGGGAATGCTCAGCACCGCGGAGATCGCCAGCGAGATGTACCTCTCGGTGAACACCGTCAAGACCCATCTGCGGAGCATCTACCGCAAACTGTCCGCGGCCCACCGTGGCGAGGCGGTGCGTCGCGCACGCCAGCTGGGGCTGATTTTAGGGGTTTTAGGGGTTTTGGGGGTTTCAGAGGATGCCGACCTGCTGACCGCGCGCGATGGCATCACCGCGCGCGGACACGCCGAGCTTCCCGTAGATCGACTTGACCTGGGTCTTGATCGTGTTCACCGAGAGGTTCAGCGCTGCGGCGATCTCGCGCTGTGAGAGCGCACTGCGGAGCAGTCGCAGCACCGTCACTTCCCGTTCGGTGAGCGGGTGAGCAAGCACCGATGCCGGTGACCCGTCCGCGAGCCGCCGTTCAAGCCGTTCCAGCCGGGCGCGCAGCGGATGCGTGTCATCCGGCGCGGTCGCCAGCGCCACGCTGACCTCACCGGCCAGGACGGCGGCTGATGAGCGGTCTCCGAGATCGATCAGCACCGTGGTCAGGAGCAGCATGATGTCGATGGTGGCCCATGCGCTGATCCCGGGCCGCCGACGGCGGGCACGCAGTGCGTGTTCGAGCTCGCTCCGGGCCTCAGGCAGGCGTCCCAGGCCGGCGTGGGCCGCTCCGGCCGCCGCGTGGGCGAGCGAAGCCGGCGGCGTCCGGCCGAGGTTACTACTGCTCATAAGGGAAATGGCCAGGTTGGCTTCGTGCTGAGCCCGGGTCGGCTGGCCCAGTTCGCTGAGCGTCAAGGACAGCGTGGACAGGCTCAGCAGGTGTATCGCCGACGTGAGCGGTGCGCTCGCCACGGCCTCCAGCAGGGGCTTCTCCGCTCCGGCGGGATCGCCGGACAGGTAGCGGCTGAAACCGAGGACCGTCCTGGCCAGCGCGTACCACGGCTGTGACGCATCGCTTTCCAGCTCCGCGGCCCACTCCGCTGACCTGCGCATCTGCTCGAGGCCGTCGAATCCGCACAGGCCTTGGAGCAGTGCCACTGAGGACTCCAGCGATTGCATCCCGTCAGGCAGCGGTCCGGGCCGGGTCGACGCCGCCATGACGGGGAGCCAGCGCCTCACCGGCTCTGGATCACCTGAAGCTACCGCCGACCACGCCGCGCAGTGAGCGGCCACCGGGTCGGCGCCGATCGCGCGGTCGCCGAGCCCGCGCACCCACCCCCGGACGGTCGCCGTCCGGCCGGACACCACGTACGGATGCCAGTAACTGGCGATCAGGTCGATGGCTCCCGCACGGTCACCCGCGGCAATCGTGTGATCGATCGTCCCGTCCGCCAATCCGGACCGCCGGTACCAGGCGCTCGCGCGCCTGTGCAGGACGGGCACGATGCCGGGCTCGGTCCGGCCGAGTTGGTCTCGGAGCGCCTGGGCGAGCAGGTGGTGATGGCGAAACCACCGGCCGGACTGGTCAAGCGGAACGATGAAGGCGTTCTCACGCTCGAGGGTGGCCAGCATCTCCGCCGCGTTCGCCGAGCCGGTGACCGCATCGCAGAGCGGTGCGCAGAACCGGTCGAGGATGGAGGTCCGTGCGAGGAAACGACGGATTGCGGCCGGCTGGCGGCCGAGTACCTCCTCGGCCAGGAAGCCAGCGATGGACGCACTGGCGCCGGAGAACTGGCGGACGAAGGCGGCGGGCGAGTGATGGCCGCGGAGGGCGACCGCCGCCAGGTACAGCCCGGTCGGCCAGCCCTCCGTACACCCGACGAGCGTGGCCAGGTCGGACTCGCTGACCTCGACGCCGGAAATGGCGCTCACGACCGGGCCCGCCTCGGCTGGGGTGAAACGCAGGTCGTGCGCCCTGAACTCGGCCAGCTCGCCGGTCGCGCGCCAGCGGGCCAGCGGCAGCGGCGGATCGGCCCGCGTCACGAGCACGACCTGCACCGGTGCGGGGAGATGGTGCAGCAGGAACGTCATCTGCTCGTGGCAGCCCGGCCCGGTGATCGAATGGTAATCGTCCAGCACCAGGACGGCTGGTACCGCGAGGCCCGCCAGCTGGTTGACCAGGCTGGGGATCGCTGCTCCCGTGATGTCGGGGGAGCTGCCCCGCAGATGGCACAGGATCTGTTCGGCATCGAGCTCCGGGCACGCCCGCAACAGCGCGTGCGTGATGTGCCGCCACAGCTTCCGTGGCTCATCGTCATCCTCGTCCAGCGAGATCCATGCGAACGGCCGCGCCTGCACCGTGTGGGCGCGCCACTGCGCCGCGAGGATGGTCTTGCCGTAACCTGCCGGAGCCTCGATCAGGATGAGCTTGGCCTCGGTAGCCTTCAGTCGCTCAACGAGCGCGGACCGCTCAGCCCACCCCCCGGCGGGGACCGCGCGCAAGCTGCGCCCGGGCCGCGATAGTCCTCCGGAGGAAGCCCGGGCGAGATTCTGGCGCATCGATCCACGATGTGCCGAACGACCCACCCTGGAACAGGGACCAAGGTCCCGCGCCGGGATGAACGATCGTCCCCTTTCTCGCCCCGGGGCCCGGTTGTATCACCCGTGCCGGGTGGCGCGCGGCGGCGGTCGAGGTGATGGTCTAGAGCGTGACTCAGTCGGCGTCTAAGAAAGAGAGCACCTCATGTCTGACCTGATTGCGATCGCTTACCCCGACGAAGCCACCGCTGAGGCAGCGGCCGACGAGGCGCGGCGGCTGGCTCAGGACCTGATCATCCAGCCCGATGCCATCGCGGTGATCACGCGGGACAAGGAGGGCAACTACCACACGCACACCAACCACCACCTGGTCGGCGGCGGAGCGACCTGGGGCATGTTCTGGGGTCTGCTGTTCGGCCTGCTGTTCTTCATCCCGGTCTTCGGGCTGGCCATAGGCGCGGGGCTCGGGGCGCTCATGGGCAAGGTCACCAAGTCCGGCATAGACAAGGAATTCCAGGACCAGGTCCGCGGCGCGCTCCAGCCGGGCACCTCGGCGCTGTTCCTGATGGTGGAGAAGGTCACCCCGGACAAGGCCGTCGAGGCGATGAGCAAGTTCGGCGGCACCGTGATCAAGACCTCCCTGTCCAAGGAAGGTGAGCGGGAACTCCAGGATGCCCTGCACGGCGGAAGCACTGCCTCCTGATTACCCAGTCATGCCATGCCGGCTGGTCCGCCTGGAGCCGACCATACGCCAGGTCATGACACGGGCACCTTGGCCCGGCTGACCGGGCTGGGCCACGGCCGTACCGGATCGCCACCACTTGGCGGCCGGTACGGCCTGCTGTTGCTGGTCCTCATCGGTACCTACCTGCTCGCCGCGTTCAGCGGCGCCAAGCTGGCCACCGAGGTACAGGTCGTCCTGTTCTCCGTGATCCTGCTGATGTCGCTGCGCACCGCGCTGCTGCCCCGCCCATGGCCGGCGGTCATTGCGGCCGTCACGGTGACCGGCTCGGCCCTGACGTTCTGGACGTCCCTGAACGGCCGGAACGGAACTGCGGCTGAGGACCTGTGGAAGGCCTTGCTGCTGCTGATGGCCGCGGTCATGGTCGTGCGCCGCGTCCTGGCCAAGCCGACGGTCACCATCCAGAGCATCTACGGCGCCCTGAGCGCCTACCTGATCATCGGGCTGATGTTCGCCGCCGGCTACGCCGCCATCGACCAGCTGACCAAGTCCGACTTCTTCGCCGGCCACCAGCTCGCCAATACCCAGACGTACCAGTACTTCAGCTTCACCACGCTGACCACCCTCGGCTACGGGGACTTCACCGCCGCCCAGAACGGCGGCCGCTCCGTCGCCGTCATGGAGGCGGTGACCGGCCAGGTGTTCCTGGCCACCCTGGTCGCCCGCCTCGTCACCGCGTACCGGGGCCCGGACCGGCCGGAGCCGCCCGGCGGCCGCCGGCGGTACCTGAGGATGTTGACGGCCCTGGAGACGACGAGGACCGCGACTAGCAGCGAGATCACCGCCTCGGTCATCATCATGAGCTTGGCCCACGGCCTGATGGCCGACACATCGGTCGGGCTGAACGCCATCGCGGTCGTGAACGAGAGATTGAGGTAGTCCAGGAACTTCGGATACCAGCCGGGCCCCACGTACTCGGGGTTGGTCATCTCGGGGAAGACGAAGGCGGGCAGGCGGCCCGATCCGCGCGCGCGGGCGGCCGCGCCGCCGCGATCGAGATCCCAGTACCACAGGCCGAAGGCGATCACGTTGCTGAGCCAGATGGCGCCGCCGCTGGCCAGCAGGAGGTTGGCGTCGGCGCTGAACTTGACCGCGCCGATGATCCCGGCCACCAGGCGTATCGCGGCGACGGCGTTCACGGCCGAGATCAAGCCGATCAGCGTTCCGGTCATCACGCGGAGCCAGGTGGAATCGCGGTCGATGCGCCCTGGATCGCCGATGACGAGGATCGCCAGCAACACGACGAGGACCACGATGAACGCCCAGCGGGCGTCCCCGCTCCTGAGCTGAGACGGCAGCGCGGCGCGGAGCAAGCCTGCGGCCAGCACGGCCAGCGCCATCGGCCAGCGGCTCTCGCCGGCCCTGGCCGGGACCTGAGCTAGCCGCGCGGGCGGATCAGTCGTCATCGCATATCAGCTGGCCAGTAGGTAGATGCTATTGCCCGCCAGCCAGAGTCCGAGCAGCAGGCAGACCGCGATGATCACCTGGTCCTGATGCGTGCTCAGCCACCCCCGCAGCCGCGTCATCCTGGCGTCGGCCCGGTCGCCGGCGAAGGTGGCGTACAACTCCAGGTACAGGTAGCCCGACGTGGCCAGCAGGCAGAAAAGCACCAGGACCAGGTAGCTGGCCGCGGTGGCGAGCTTGGCCTCGGCGATGGTGGCCGCGCCGGCCGCCACCAGCGTCCAGGGCTGCAGGAACGCGGCGAGCCCGGCCACGCTCAACAGCGAGAGCCGGTCCAGCCTGGCCATCCAGGCCGCCGGCTTGCGGGGGCGGCCCGCCCGGCGCCTGGTGCGCAGGGCGATCAGGATCAGCACGACGCCCGCGGCCAGCTTGACGGCCAGAGCAGTGTCTGACGGCACGGTCTGCGGCTTGGGCGGGTTGTTCCCGGTGGCCAGGAAGACCGCCGCGATCACCACGACCAGGCAGGCCAGCCAGCCGAGGACGAACGCCAGGCCCTTCCAGATGCCCTTCTCGGCGCTCAGCACCAGGATGAAGGCCGTCAGCGGAAACGGCTCGAGGGCGATCCCGAGCCCGATGAGCAGAAGGTTGAGTACCACGCCTAGGTGCCCGGCGGTTACAGGCCTTGCTCGGCGGTGATCCGCCCGGACTTCACCGCGTCGACCAGGGCCTGATAGTCACGCTCGTTCTGATCGGCGTAGGCCGAGGCGAACTTCGCGATGGCCCGGTCGAACACGTCCGAGCTGCCCAGGTAGGCGGCGATGGCGATGCGGTCCCCGGACCGCGCGTGCGCCCGGGCCAGGGTCCAGCCGCACAGCGCGGCGTACATCTGCAGTCCTTCCGGGCGCAGCAGCGCGATCTCGACGGAGAATTTCCAGTCCCGCAGCTGCCGGACGTAGAAGTCCCTGGACCGCCCGTCCAGGCCTGCCTCGATACGCTGCCAGCCCAGGAAGATGTCGCTCGACGCCTGCATCAGCCGCTGGCCCGCGACCACCCGCTGGCCCTGGTTGGCGTACTTGCTGGCGCCGACGAACCGGCTGAGCACCGACGCTTCTGCCTCCTTGACCTGCAGGAACAGCGGATCGGTCTCGTCCCGGCCGAGCATGAGGACGATCCAGCAGCGCGTACCGACGCTGCCGACCCCGACCACCTTGCGCGCCATGTCGCAGAACTCGAACTGCTCGAGCAGGTACTTGCGGTCGGTCTCCAGCGTGCGCTGGTACTTGGCGAGCAGGCCCGCCAGTTCCCCCTCGAGGTCCGCCCGGTCGGTCTCCGCCGGGATCAGCTCGTCGATGGGGACCAGGAGCGGCGGATCGGAGATGATGCGCGGGCGGCCGTCGACGATCCGGGTCAGCTTGGCCAGCTCCTCCATGCTGTCCCTGGTCCGCGCCTTGGCCAGGCCCTTGTCCATGACCTTGCGCTGCCGCGCCCGGAGCTGGGTATCGAACTGCGCCCGCAGCTCGGTGATGTCGACGTGCGCGTACCAGACGTCCAGGTTGGTCATGGCTGCGAATTCGCGCATGGCCTGGCGGTAGCGGGAGACGCCGGCCACGACGATCTCGCGACGCTGCTTGGGCAGGAAGCCGTTGTCCCGCCCGGCTACCTCCAGGCTGGCCGCCAGCCGCTTGACGTCCCATTCCCAGGGGCCGGGCAGCGTCTCGTCGAAGTCGTTGACGTCGAACATCAGGCGCCGTTCGGCCGACCCGAACAGGCCGAAGTTGGACAGGTGCGCGTCGCCGCAGGCCTGCACGGCCAGCCCGGACACCGGCGTGGTGGCCAGGTCGCTGGCCATCGGCAGGGCCGCGCCGCGGTAGTAGGTGAACGGGGAGACCATCATCCGGCCCCAGCGGACCGGCACGAGCTCGGGAACGCGCGTCTTCGCCTGTCCCTCCAGCAGGGCGATCGGATCGGGCCGGTCCTTGGGCGGGTCGAACACCGCGTGGCTGTCACGGGGCACTTCGGCCCGCGCCGCCTTGCCCCGGGCTACGCGCTCGGCGGGCGTGAGCCGGCCCACTTCGGAGTCGAGCTGGTACCGGCCGACGGGTCGTACCGACGTTACGGTCATCTGGTCAGTCATGATCTACTCCCACCGGCCACGAGACACTTATGCCACTCGACCATCCCTCGCAGACCTACCGGCCGCCTCACCCGGTCCGGGGTGACGCGGTCCGCCGCCCGTTCTGGGTTATTGTCGGTCAGCGCGCAACTGCTCGTGGAGGGCATCCCATAGTGGCCATCGGAGGCGAGCGGGCCGAGCGGCGACCGTATCGTCGGCCGACGACGCTTCCAGCCAGCCCGCGCCGCCCGGCCGCGCCGCCCGGCCGCCCCGGCGGCGGCGCATCACGCGAGCGCAGGTCGGCCAGTTCGTCCAGGCCGTGCGGGACAGCGACCGGGCGGTCGTGGACGAGATGATCTTGCGGCTGAGCCGCTCCCGGCCCTGGCTCGCTCCCCTGGCCCTGGCCGTCGGAGCCTTCGCGATGCTCTTCGACGGGGTTAAGCTGCTGTTCACGAACTGGCGGCTCACCCTGATCCAGGTGCTGCCCGCGATGTGGATCTGGGCCGCCATGTTCGACCTGAAAGTTCACGTGCTGCACGGCAAGTCGTTTCACGAGCTGACCGGGACGGCGGTCGTGATCCCGCTCGTGCTCGGCGTCGCCGTGATCACCGCGGCGAGCTTCTACCTGAACGCCGTGTTCGCGTTCGCGATCATCCAGCCCGGCCGCCCGCAGATCCGCCCGGCCTTTACCCAGGCCCGGTCCCACCTGCCCGTCGCCCTGGGATCCGGCCTGATCGTCGGCATCCTTCTCGGCCTGGCCATGCTGGTCGTGCCCCGCTGGGGGCTGTTCTGGTTCGCGGTATCGCTGAGCATCGTCGTCGGGCTGATGATGGTGTGCTACGTCGCCGTGCCATCCCGGCTGATCGGCGTCAAACCCAAGCAGTCGAAGCGGGACAAGCTGACGGCCACCGCGGTGGGCGGGGCCATCGGCGCGGTGATCTGCACCCCCCCGTACGCACTGGGCCGCGTCGGGCTGCTCATGCTCGGGTCGCACACGCTGTTCGTTCTCGGCATCATCCTGTTCGCGATCGGGCTGACCTTGCAGGCCGGCGCGACGGGCGCGGTCAAGACGGTCAAGATGAGCGCCAAGCTCATTTCCGGCAGCGACCTCGACGGCGCCGCGGAGGACGCTGGCCAGCAAGGTCCTCCCTAGCGGATGAGGCCGGCGCGTCCCGCCGCCGGGATCATTACGCCGGAGACAACGCGGAAGGATCGGCATGCGGCATCCAGCGAAGAGCCTTTCCCGGTCGGCGGCCGTTCTCCTCATCGCAGGCCTGGCGGCCGGCTGCGGGAGCACCGCCAGCAGCGTGATCAGCAACGTGCCCATCCCCAGCCGGACCGCCACGACCTCGGCCGGCTCCGGCACGACCGCCCCTGCCGACCACGGCCGCCCCCGCCACCACGGCCACCACGGCCGCCCCCGCCACCACCGGCCACCACGGCGGCCCCCGCCACCACGGCCGCCCCGGAGACCACGACCGCCACGCCGACGGCCACCGCCTCGCCGGCGGCTGTCCGCGACGCCGGGCACCGGATCCGGCACCAGCCTGCTGTGGCTGTGGATTCTGCTGGCCGTCGCGGTCCTGGCCGGCCTGATCACATGGATCGCTCACTCGGCCCGCCGCCGCTCGGCGAACGCCGCCAGCTGGCGGTCGAGGCTCATCGACGCGTACGCGAAGGGGTCGGCTCTTCACGACGCGATGGCCGTGGCGGAAGCGCCGGGCAACCTTCGCCGGCGGCGACGCGGGCGCTCGGTGGGCCGACATCCAGCGGCGCGCGGATGACCTCACGCAGACGCTGTACTCGCTGCGCGAAACCGTCCCGGACCCCGCCGATCAGGCCAGGATCGCCGACGTGCTCGCCTCGCTGCAGGCGGTCCGGTCCGCGATGGACGCCGAGCGGGCTCCGGGCGGCGCCAGCCCGCAGCAGGCCGAGGTCGTCCGCAGCCGTCTGTACGCCTTCGAGCTGTCCCTGCGCGCGCTCCGCGGCTCCGACCAGGAGTTCACCTGACGGCCCCGGACAGGGACAGCAGGCGTCAGGTCAGCTGGATCGAGCGGCAGGTCCGTCGCGCCGACCGGTTCCAGCAGCGGCATGCTGGAACCGGTCGGCTCGCGCAGATGAAGGTACGCCGTCCGGAGGAACAGGTCAGCGCGTCCTTCACCGATGCGGCCGACGAGGACCCGCTGGCCGGCGCGGGATAACCATCGGACACACGCGGGACAAAACCGCGGGATGACGTCGCGCTGCTCAGGAGCCGAACAGCTTGGCCTTGGCCGCGGCGAACTCCTCGTCGGTCAGGACGCCCTGCGTGTGCAGGTCCGCGAGCTGGTTCAGCTGGTCGATCATGGGCGAGGACGCGGCCGGAGCCGCGGCCGGGGCCGGGGCGGCGCAGGGGCGGGCTGCTGCTGCTCCAGGTCGCTGATGCGGGCGTCCTGCTCCGCCTCCTGCTGGGCCTGCCCGGCCTGGCGGTTGGCCACGCTCTTCCCGGCCATGTACGCGCCGCCGCCCACCACGGCCGCGCGCATCAACGGGCGTCGTCGAAACATCGCTACCTCCTGAGGTAATCGGGCTACACGCCATCGGGCAGGCTGAGGCCGAGGGCGACCATGAGCTCCGGCGCGGCCGCCACTACTTTCGGCCCGCCGACCTGCGGTGCGACGGCGATCAGCACGCCGATGAGATCGTCCGGGGTGGCCCCGGCGTCCAGCGCGTTGGCCACCTGCCAGAGGTAAGAGGCCGGCGGGGCGTCCAGCGCGATGAGCGCGGCCAGCTTGACCAGGGCGTAGCTGCGCGCGTCAAGGCCGCTCCTGGCCTTCCACTCCGCCCGTACCTCCAGGCCTGCCGCGAGGAGGTCGGGGTCGCCCAGCGCCAGAGCGCCCAGCAGCTCCCGTGTCTCAGCGGAGATATCCACATTGGCGGGCACGGTCATGATCACGGTCCTTTCGTTATCAGCGCGGATCCGGGAACCGCGCTACGTCGCTCAGTCAACGATGGCGGCCGCCCGGCGCTCGTCGCGTCACCCGCGGCGGATGGGGACGCGGCATGTCACGCCGGAGCAGCGGTCTCGGGCTCCGCGGGCGGGCCTGCCGATCAGCTCGATCAGCCCGAGGACCACCAGCAGGAGGATGACCAGCACGATGACGAGCAGTGCGGTGGGCTCACCCGAGAAGACGAGGATGATGGCGAACAGGGCCACCGCCCCGATACGCAGGACGTTGCGGTGCAGGTACGTCCACTCGCCGACCGGGCCGGTGGACACCCCGCGACGCTCGCCGTAGTGCCGGATCCACTCGATCCCCGACTTGATCCCCGAACGGGTCCCGACCGCCGCACGAGAGGGCCCGGTGAAGAACGCCCCGATGGCGACGACCAGCCCGACGCGCCAGCACCGCACGCAGGCCCTCCTTGATGAAGTGCACCAGGCGTCGAACGCGGCCGCGGCGGCATCGGCGGGCAGCACGCTGGAGGGGACACTGCTCAGGTAGATGGAACGGGCGATCAGCAGGCCGATGGCCAGGACCAGCATGGACGCGGCCAGGCCGAGCCCGGCCCCGACCAGGGCGCGCCGGCGCGCCCCGCGCGACGCACACCCCGCCGCCGAGCAGGAGCAGCGCCAGGATGGGCAGCACGATCTTGAGGGTCGTGATCAGCCGGTAGCCGGCCTGCGCCTTCCCGAGGTCCTTGGCCTGGAACAGCGCCAGGGTCGGGCTGACCGCCGGGATGTTGCTCGCCAGCGAGAACCCGTGCGCGACCAGGTCCTGCTTGACCTGGGCGATGATGGGCCAAGGTTAAGCACGATCTGGCCGTTCGCGGAGGCTGAGGGCGCCGCCGCCCTGACCCGGAGAGCACCTTGACCATCGCCTGGTGCGCGATGGTATTGACCTGCACCCAGATCTTGGCCATGGCCTGGCTGGTGATGATCGTGTGCACGGTGCTGTGGATGAAGCCAGTTACCGCGCTGGCGATCTGCGGGCCGAACGTCGTGAGCAGCGAGCTGATCCGGGTCAGTCCCTTGCTGTTCAGCTGCGTGGAGGCCTGGTTGATGACCCCGGTCACGTTGAGTCTGGCTGGTGATCTGGTTGGTGATCTTGTCGGTCAGGACGTTCTGGATCGCCGGGTCGTGGATCAGCGGCTCCACGGTGGCCACGTACCGGCCGGTGTTGGACACCTCGTTGCCGGCCCATACGCCGACCACCGCTACCGGAGCGAGCACGCAGCCGAGCACGATCAGCACGATGGCGACCGTGGCCCGCCAGCTGAAGTGCCGTCGCCGGCGCCCATTGGCGCCCGCCTTACCGTGGAGCGCCGCGGTCTCGGCGCGCAGCCGCTCCAGCTCAGCCCGCTCGTCCTGGCTGAGCTCGGAATCTTCCGCGCTGAGTCCGGAATCTTCCCCGGCCGGGGCGGCTGAGTCCCGTCCGGCTCGAGCGGCACCTTGACTGCTCGGTCACGAGACCCATGGTGGAAGCGGCGGGGGCGCGGGGCATCACCCGCTAGAGGTGATGGGGGCTGGAATCCGCAGCCGGTTTGTGCGCGCTGCGCCGGAGCCGCGCGAGCATCCGCAGCGGCCAAGGAGCTATTCGCTCCGCCCGGGGCGTCCAGCGTCGTCCGGTGCGCAGGGCGAACGCACCGAACAGCCCGTCCAGGTGCCGGCAGAAACCGGTCACGTATCCGGGGCGGTCGGAAAAGGCGTCAGTCAATATCGCGCCGCTCTTATCCGGCATTAAATAGGGGACAATAAGGGGCCCATTAGGGGTCCACGAAGGGGTCCAGGACTGGGCACAACACGCGTATCACCCGTATAAGTAAATTATGATTTCGGTGCCACGCGGGCGGCGGGTGCCCTGGCCACGGCCCGCTCGGCGCGCAGGCCGGCCAGCATCGGCGCGCAGGCCGGCCAGCAGCGGCAAGCGCTGTGGCGGTCATTGGCCGTGCGGCGCGGCAGCAAGTAGTCTCGCGTATTATCCAGGGCTTTTCTCCTGGCCATGGCCGGGCTAAGATAAATATTCGTTTCTGCCGGGGCCCCGGCCAGCGGCAGGGCAGGACGAGGGGGTCGAAAGGGGGACGAAGGGGATGAGGGCTGCGCAGCCGGACTCCGCCCGCAGAACTGACGGCCACCCGTGGTGCTTATCGAGACCAAGCTTCACCCGCCTGCCGTACGGAAGGAGTGGGTGGAGCGGCCGGAACTGATCAAGTACCTGGCCGATGCCGAGGTCAAGCTGATCCTGGTCGCCGCGCCGCCTGGCTTCGGCAAGACCACCCTCGTGGCGCAGTGGCGCTGCAGTCCCGTCAACGGCAAACCGTTCGCCTGGGTCTCGCTGGACCGTGCCGACAATGACCCGGTCCGGCTGTGGTGGCACGTAGTCTCGTCCCTGCGTCTGGCGTGCCCGGCGTTCGACAGCGAGAAGGTCCTGGCCATGCTGCGCGGCCAGGCTCCGGACTTCGGCGGGGCGGTGCTCCCGGTCCTCGTCCACGAGCTGGCCTCGCTCCCGGAGCAGGTCGTCCTGGTCCTGGACGACTATCACCTGATCAAGAAGGCCGCCTGCCATGAGCAGGTGGCGCTCCTGCTCGGCCGTCTCCCGCCGCGCGTACAGGTCGTCATCGCCACCCGCGCCGATCCGCCGCTGCCGCTGGCCCGGATGCGCGCGCTCGGCGAGATGGCGGAGATCCGCGCCCACGAACTGCGGTTCGATACCCGCCAGGCCGCCGAGCTGATCCACGCGGTCGTGGCGGCCGAACTCAGCGAGCGCGACCTTGCGTCCCTGGTCCGGCGGACCGAAGGCTGGCCAGCCGGGCTGCACCTCGCGGCGCTGTCCATGCGCCGCGACCCGTCGCCGGACGCGTTCGTACGCCAGTTCTCCGGCGCGAACCGGTTCATCGTCGACTACCTGGTCGAGGACGTGCTCAACCAGCAGCCGAGCGGCATCCGCGAGTTCCTCACGCGGACCGCCATCCTCGGCCGTTTCTGCGCGCCGCTCTGCGAGGCCGTCACCGGTTCCGCCGACGCGGCCGCGATCATCGACGTGCTGGAGCGGGAGAACCTGTTCGTCGTACCGCTTGACGAGCACCGGCAGTGGTTCCGCTATCACCACCTGTTCGCTCAGGTGCTGCGCAGTCAGCTGGCCGCGACCGAACCCGGCCTGGGACCCATCTTGCACGCGCGGGCCAGCGCCTGGCACCAGGCGTACGGGTCAGCGGACGAAGCGATCGCTCACGCGCTGGCCGCCGGCGACGCCGACGAGGCCACCGTCCTGATCGCGCGGCACTTTCACGCCTATAACGATTCCGGCCGGGGCGCCACCGTCCGCCACTGGCTGCGCAAGCTCGGTGATGACCGGATCGCCGCCAGCCCGCTCGCGGCGCACTGCGCGGCCTGGACCGCGGCCCTGTCCGGGGAGCTGCCGGTCGTACAGCGCTGCCTGCCGGCCATCGAGGCGGCCGGGGACGCCGGGCCGCTCCCGGACGGCATGCGGTCATTTGCCTCCTCGGCGGCCATCCTGCGGACGATCTGCGGATTCGATGGCCTCGGCTCGATGCGCGCGGCAGGCCTGCGGGCGGTCGCGCTGGAAACAGACCCCGGATCCCGCTGGTACTCAGCGGCCCACGGCGGGCTGAGCACCGCGCTGTACTGGGCCGGCGAGTTCGAGGCCGCCGCCGGGCACGCACAGGAGGCCCGGCTCAACCCGGAGGCCGTGGCGCCGTTCCGCCTGCTCGCCGACGCGGTGCTGACGTGGCTCGAGGTAGAGGCCGCGCGTCTCACGCAGGCCGGCGAGCTGGCCCGCGAGGCCTGGGAGCTCGGGACCAACCCGAGCCTCGGCCTCGGCGGCACCGCGCGGAGTTCCTTTGCCTACCTGGCCACCGGCGCCGTACACGCGGCGCAGGGGCGCCTGGGCGAGGCCCGCAGCGAACTGGAGCACGCGCTCGAGATGCGCCGGAAGTGGCCGGGCATCAGCCCGTGGCCCAAGCTGGAAGGCCTGCTCAGGCTGGCGCCCGTGCTGGCGGGCCTGGGTGAGCGCACCGGGACCGCCGCGGTTCTCGCCGAGGCCAGGCACATGCTCGAGTCGCTGCCGGACGGCGCGGACGCCCAGCTGGCCCGGCTGGCCCAGCTGGAACGGCGGGTCGGCGGCCGGACGCGGCCCGTCGTGTCCGGCGAGCCGCTCACCGAACGTGAACGGGACGTGCTGCGGATGCTCCAGGGCACGCTGTCCCTTCGCGACATCGGCCGCGAGCTCTACCTGTCGCCCAACACCATCAAGACCCATACCCGGACGCTCTACCGGAAGCTGGACGTGTCCGACCGGCAGGACGCGGTGGCCAGGGGCCGCGAACTCGGCCTGATATGACCGCCCGTCCCGCCGTCGGCCAGCAGGCGAACGCGAACCGGGCCGGCGCCGCGCCGCCGGGATCTACGGCGCCATCGTCACCGCGGCGATCCTCGACGCGGCCGGGGGCCACCTGCCCACCGCGGCGCTGGTGGTCTCGGTCGTGGTCACGCTGCTGGTGTACTGGCTGGCCGAGGAGTACGCCGAGGTCCTGGGGGAGCAGGCCGCCGGGGCCGGCTGCCGGGCTGGTCACGCGTCCGGGAGGCGCTGGCCGAGGCCTGGCCCATGGTCAGCGCGTCGTACCTGCCGCTGCTGTGCTGGTGGTGGCGCGACTGGCCGGGGCGTCCTCGCTGGCGGCGGCCAACGCCGGGCTGGTCGCCGCGATCATCGTGCTGACCGTCCACGGCTGGCTGGCCGCCCGGTCGGCTCAGCTGCACGGCCGGCAGCTCTTCGCCGCCACCTCGGTCGCACTGGCGCTGGGCCTGGTGATGATCCTGCTCAAGGACCTGGTCCTGATCCACCTGCACTGAGCTCATCCACCGCGGGTGATCTGGCCGCGGCGCCCCGCGCCATAGCGTTCAACCGCGAAAAGAAGGAGGCATAAAATGGCAATCGGGCCCGTGCAACTCATCGTGCTGGGGTTCAGCCACCCCAACTTCCACGGCGAGATCATCGCCGAGCTGGAACGGCTCCGCGAGAGCGACATGGTGCGCGTCATCGACGCGCTCGCCGTCTACAAGGACGCCGAGGGTGAGCTCGAGGTGGAGCACCTCAGCAACCTCACCGAGGACGAGGCGATCGAGGTCGGCAGCAAGATCGGCGCGCTGATCGGCCTGGGCTTCGAGGGCGAGGAAGGAGCCGAGGCCGGCGCGATCGCGGGGGCCGAGGAAGTGGCGGCCGAGGGCGGCGTGAACGTGTTCTCCGAGGAGGAGGGCTGGGACGTGCTCGAGGACATCCCGAACGACTCCGCGGCCGCGCTCGTCCTGCTGGAGCACCACTGGGCCGTGCCGCTCCGCGACGCGATCGTCCGCGCCGGCGGGTTCCGGATCAGCGACGGCTTCATCAGCCCGCTCGACCTGGTGGGAATCGGGCTCCTTAGCGCCGAGGAGGCCAAGGAGCTGCACGAACTAGAGACGGCCGGCGCCGCCTAGCGCACCGCAGAGATCAGGAGGCATGAGATGTTCGGAGCACGCAGAGTAGCCCGCCGCACAGGGCGGCGTACCGCCCGCCGCGTTTCCCGCGCAGGTAACGGTCAGGTTCGGGCCGTAACGCCACGGTCCGTTCGGACCAGGAATTTTATGCCGAACGGGCCGTGGTGCCTGCTGCCGCCAGGCCGGGCCGGATCATCCGCGGCGGGGGATGACAACCACCGGCCCGGGTGTGATCATCGAGCCCATGGCGACGGAGTTCACCCTGGGGGCCAGGGCCAGCTGCTCGGATGGTGTTTGCGGCGAGGTCGTCCGCGCCATCCTCGACCCGGCCACCAAGACGGTCACGCACCTGGTCATCGAGCCCAGGCACCGCAAGGCAGACGGCCGGCTGGTGCCTGTCGAGCTCGTCGAGGCGGGGACCGGCGAGATCAGGCTGCGCTGCAGCACCGCCGAGTTCGACCGGCTCGATGCGTCCGAGGAAATCGACCTGGCGGAGGGCCTCGACTACGGCGGCGGCTACGGCCCGGACGCGGTCACGGGGTACGGCAACGTCGGCGCCATGGGGGTCGGTGCGTCGGCCTACGGCATGGGGATCGGCATGGACCTGGGCCATCAGCCGCCGATTGTCACCAGCGACAACGTCCCGGAAGGGGAAAGCGAGGTCGCGCGCCACGAGCGCGTCCACGCCGCCGACGGTGAGATCGGGCAGCTGAAAGGCTTCGCCGTGGACCCCGCCGACCACCGGGTGACCCACGTCCTGCTCCGCGAGGGTCATCTGTGGGGACACAAGGAAGTCGCCATCCCGGTCAGCGCGGTCACCTCCGTGGACGACGGCATCTGGGTCAGCCTCACCAAGAAACAGGTGGAGGAACTGCCGCCACGTGCCTGATCCGGTCGCGGACCCGACACCGGCTCCCAGATCACCCCGGCAGAGTGACGCGGGATCCGCGTGCTACGGAATACTGGCTACGTGAATCCGCGCGACCGGCTGAGGTCCGCAGGCAGGCGAATGACCGACCCGGCCGAGACTCTGGCCCAGCAGGTCACCGAGCGCGTCGTTGATCTCCTGGTCAGCGCCCTGGACGTCAACGAGCTCGCCGCCCGCGTCGACCTGAACGCCCTCCTGGGCCGTATCGACCTTAACGCCGCGGTCCTGAACCAGGTGAACGTGAACGCCCTGATGGACCGCATGACGTGAACGCGCTGCTCGACCGCGTCGACGTGGACCGGCTGCTGGACCACGTGGACGTGAACCGGCTGCTGGACCACGTGAACGTGAACGCGCTGCTGGACCGCGTTGACGTCGACTCCCTGCTGGGCCGCCTGGACGTCAACTCCCTGCTGGACCGCGTCGATGTCAATGACCTCGTCGGCCGGATGGACATGGACGCCCTGGTCCAGGACACCGATCTGGGCGCGATCATGGCCAGGTCGACCGGGGGAGTGGCCAGCGACGTCCTCGACGCGGCCCGGAGCCAGGCGGTCGAGCTCGACCAGCTCGTCGATCGCTGGGTCAGGCGGATCCTCCGCCGCAAGCAGCCCGGGCCCGCCGCCCCGCCCGCGACCCTGCTTCCCGCGCAGCCGGCCGTCACGCCCGCGCAGGCCGCGCCATGAGCGTCAGCGCGTCACCGGCCGACCTGGTCACGTACCAGGCGCACTACGCGGGCGCGGTGTCCCGCTTCGCCGCCTACGCCATCGACATCACGCTGGGCACCGGCCTGTTCTCGCTGGCCCTGGCGGCCATTTCCTATGGCGTGCACATCGTGACCGGTCACCAGGTCAGCTGGAACCAGTCGAACATCGTCGTGGCCATCATCTACTTCGCGTGGCTGGTCGTGTACTTCGCGTACTCATGGGCGGTGAGCGGCCGGACGCCCGGCATGGCGGTGCTGGGCATCCGCGTGGTCAAGGCCGACGGCACGACCCTGCCGCCGTCCCGCGCCATCGTGCGCACGCTGGCGTTCCCGCTCAGCTTCCTGCTGTGCGGGCTCGGGTTCCTGGGCATCCTCGTGGGGCGCGAGCACCGCGCCCTGCACGACGTCATCGCCGGCAGCGCGGTCATCTACGCCTGGGACGCCCGGGCGGCCCGGCTCCGTTTCCTCGCCCGGCAGGCCGAACTCACCGCCGAGGGCTTGCCGCCCGCCCCCGACGTCCCCGAGATCACCCCTACCCCGTAGCCGCGGTTCGGTGCGCGTGCCAGCGTGACCAGCCCGCCCTGATGCCCAGACCCACGGCCACCAGCACGATCACCCAGATCAGCGCCTTGGTCCCGGCGTCTCCGATGCGCCTGGCGACCTCCTCACCCAGGAAGTACGACAGAGCCACGTACATCCCGATCCAGCCGACCCCCGCCACCAGCGCGCCCAGGACGAACAACGGGAAACGCACCCGGAAGATCCCGGAGACGAAGGCGGGCATCGTCACGGACGCGACGAACGTGTGACCGCCGAAGGCGCGATCGCCCTTGGCCAGCAGCTTCCGGCGACTATCCTCCAGCCGTCCCGGATGGTCGAGCAACCGGCGGCCGCCGTGCTCGCCGATCCAGAACCCGATGACCGACCCGAGCATCCAGGCGACGAGGGCCGTGGCCAGCACGATACCGACGTTGAGCTTGCCCTCGCCCGCCAGGCGTGCCCGCCGCGATCAGCGACGCGTCCCCCGGGCCAGGGATGCCTGCTCCCATGATCGCGACGAGCACGAACAAGACGATGTACTCGGCCAGGCTCATGGCCTCAGGCGGCCCTTCGCGCGCTAGCCGGGCAGCTGGACCTGCAAGGGGTAGTTCATAGCGCTGATATCCCCTCACCAGCCCGGGGCGGTTCGACGATGCTGACTGCGACTTCTTGATCATGTGCCGGAGCAGGAAGCCGCCGAGGATCTCGAACAGGCCCTGGACGATGAACCAGATCCCGGCCAGGACCGCGAGCACGGTGACCGATTTCACCGGGATCGCCGCGATGATGATTCCGCCGAGCAGGCTGACGATCCCGAAGAATATCCACCAGCCGCGCCCGCCTTCCGTCTCCCCGGAAGAGCCCACTGGCCATCGCGGACAGGCCCTGGATGATCAGGCGAGCCGATGAACAGGCCGATGATCGCCACGGTGAGGTCCAGGTGGCGGATAGTATCAGCCGAGCACGATGAACAGCAACCCCGAGATCCCCATCACACCCGGTGCGACTCGCGCTCCCGAACATCCTCACCAGATGGAGATCCCTGGCGACACGAGCAGGCCGATCAGGACGGCGATGACGTTGAGCGAACCGCTCGGTGGAAGCTCACGATCAGCCCGAGAATCAACGTCGCGAAGCCGACGACCAGCGTCGTCTGCCACGAGCCGATCGCGCCCAGGGCCGGGGGCCACGTCGTTTCTGGTTCCTGCGGTTGCATATGGGCACCTTTTACGACCTCATGCCGACTGCCGCGCGCCTACTACGCGCCGATTGCGATGGTGCGCCGCGGGCTCAGCACGGGCCTCACCCATGCCGGGTGACCCACCCGCCCGCGTTGCTCAGCGGTAGCGCTGGTGGGCCGGATGGCCCCGATCACCCACAGCACCGGGAGCCCGGCTGCGACACGCCCCCATTTTCTCTTGACGTGATAATTGCCGCGCAAGAGCATAGGACGGGCAGAACGTCTGGAGGGATGCGTTCAGGGCATGGAGTACAGCGGCGTGCGCGAGCGGACCGTCCCGGCGCAGCGCACGGCCGGGCCGGGGTTCGACCTCATCGCGTCGAAGCTCCGCCGCCCCCCGGTGCGGCCCGGGACGATCGCCCGGGCGTCGCTGATCGACCGGCTGGCGCGGGAGGACTCCGGTCCGATCGTGTCGGTGGTCGCCCCGTCTGGGTACGGGAAGACGACGCTGCTGGCGCAGTGGGCCGCGCGTGACGGCCACCCCTTCGCCTGGGTGTCGCTCGACGAGCGGGACAACGACCCGAAGGTCCTGCTCAGCTACGTGGCAGCGGCGCTGAATGCGGTGCAGCCGCTCGGCGCGCGGGTGTTCGAGGTGCTGGCCTCGCCGGTCAGTTCCGTGCCCGGCTCGGTGGTTCCGCGGCTGGGGTCGGCGTTCTGGTCGATGACGGTGCCGGTGGTGCTGGTGCTGGATGACGTGCACCTGCTGCACAACGCCGGATGCCGGGATGCGCTGTCGGTGCTGGCCGATCACGTGCCGGCCGGGTCGCGGCTGGTGCTGGCGGGCCGGGACGAGCCGCCGCTGCGGGTCGCGCGGCTGCGCGCCCAGGGCCGGCTCCTCGACATCGGCGCGGGCGACCTGGCGCTCAACCAGGCGGAGGCTGCTGCACTGCTCCGGGCGGCGGAGGTGATGCTCGGCGAGGACGACGTGGCGGCGCTGCACCGGCGGACCGAGGGGTGGCCGGCCGGGCTGTACCTGGCGGCGCTGTACCTGCGGGAGGGCGGCCCGCTGGGGACCGCGGCGGTCTCGTTCGGCGGGGATGACCGGCTGGTCAGCGAGTACATGGAGTCGGAATTCCTGGCCTGGATCTCGGCGCGGCACCGGGTGTTCCTGACCCGGAGCGCGGTGCTGGAGCGGATGTGCGGGCCGCTGTGCGAGGCGGTGCTGGCCGAGCCCGGATCGGCGGCCGTCCTGGCCGAGCTGGCCCGGTCGAACCTGCTGCTGGTTCCGCTGGACCGGCGCGGCTACTGGTACCGCTACCACCACCTGTTCCGCGACATGCTGCTGGCCGAGCTGGAACGGCTGGAGCCCGGCCTGCTGCCGGTGCTGCGGCGCCGCGCCGCCGCCTGGTGCCTGGACCACGACCGGCCGGAGGAAGCCCTGGAATACTCCATCGCCGCCGGCGACGTCGACGCGGCCGCCCGGCTCGTGGAAAAGCTCGCGTTGCCAGCCTTCCGGGAGGCCCGGGTCACTACCCTGCAGCGGTGGTTCGGGTGGCTGGAGGGCCGGGGCGGGATCGAGGGACACCCGATGGCAGCCGTGTGGGCCTCGCTCCTGGCCGCGCAGATGGGGCGGTCGGATGACGCCGAGCGGTGGGCCGATGTGGTCGACCGCTGGGAATACCGGGACGGGACCCGGCCCGATGACCCGGCCGCCGAGGCCTGGGCGGCCGTCCTGCGGGCCGTCATGTGCCGGCACGGGGTGGAGCAGATGCGCGCCGACGCCGACGAGGCGGTGCGGCGGTTCGCGTCGTGGGGTACCGTGCCGCCGGTAGCCGGGCTCTGCCGGGGCCTCGCGCTGGTCCTGTCCGGAGATCCCGGCGGCGGCGACGCGTCGTTCGAGGACGCCATCAGGACCGGAGAGAACATCGGCGCACCCGATGTTCTCGCGGACCTTCTTTGCGAACGGTCCCTGCTGGCGATGGCTCGCGGTGACTGGAGCCTGGCCGAGGCCCTCGTCGGCCAGGCGAGCGCGGTCGTGCATCAGGCCGGGATCGAGGACCTGCTCGTCTGCGCGGTGCGGGCCCGCGTTGCCGTCCACCGGGGAGACATGGCGGCGGCCCAGCGTGAGCTGGTCAGCGCTCAGCGCCTGCGCCCGTTGTTGACGTACGCTTATCCCCACCTTGCTGTTCAGGCGCGAATTGAGCTCATCCGCGTCCGCCTCGCGCTGGCCGACGTGGCCGGGGCCAGGACGCTGATGCGCGAGATCGACGAGATCCTCAAGCGCCGCCCCGACCTCGGCACCCTGGTCGGCGAGGCCCGGGCGTTGCGGACCCGGCTGTCGGCTGAGCGCACCGCGAGTGCCCCCGGGGCGTCGTCGCTGACCGCCGCGGAGTTGCGTGTCCTGCCCATGCTGGCCACGCACCTGTCGTTCCCGGAGATCGGCGCCGAGATGTTCCTGTCCCCGCACACCGTCAAGTCCCAGGCCATGTCGATCTACCGGAAGCTGGGCGCCTCCTCCCGCCACCAGGCGGTCACCCGGTCCCGCGAGATGGGGCTCCTCGAAGGCTAAAAAGGATGATTTCATGCCAATCGCATGATGCACGGGAGGGCCCGCGGGCGTTGGGTGGTCATAGGGGAAGCGTGTCCGGGCGCCCCGGGAAGGAGGCCCGGCCAGCGGTGGAGGTATCAATGGCTGCCCATGTTGCCAACCGGGCCCCGGCTCGCACCAGGCGGTCGGCGGCGCTCGTGGGTGACCCGATCCTGACATCCAAGATCACCGCACCGGATGTTCCGGCGTGGGCCGTCCAGCGCCCGCGGATCACCGAGCTGATCGCCGAAGGCGCGCGGTGGTGCCAGCTGACCGTGGTGACCGGCCCGCCGGGAGCGGGCAAGACCATGGCCGTGGCCCTGTGGGCGGCAGCGGAAACCGGCCCGGTGGCCTGGGTCGGCCTGGATGAGTTCGACAACGGGCCAGGTACGTTCTGGTCCTATGTCGTCGCGGCGTTGTGCCGGTCCGGTGTCGCCCTTCCGACAGAGCTGCGTGCCCTGCCGCAAGGCAGAGACCATGACGACGAATCCTTGCTCCGGCTGACCGCCGCGCTGGCCGCCCAGGACCCGCCGGTGACGCTGGTCCTTGACGACCTGCACCTGCTGACCGACCCGGGGGTGCTCAAGGGGCTGGACTTTATGCTGCGCAATGCGGGGTCCGCCTTGCGTGTCGTGGTCACCTCGCGCGTGGACCCGCTGCTTCCGCTGCACCGGTACCGGCTGGCCGGGCAGGTGACCGAAATCCGGGCCAGTGACCTCGCTTTCAGCATCACCGAAGCCGGGCTGCTGCTGGCCCAGCACGGCAGCACGCTGACGGCCGACTCGCTGGAGAGCCTGACCCAGCGCACCGAGGGCTGGGCGGCCGGCCTCCGCCTGGCCGCGATTTCCCTATCCACTCATCCCGATCCTGGCCAGTTCGTCAAGGAACTGATGGCCGAGGACAGCCCCCTGATCTGCTACCTGGTCGACGAGGTGCTCAACGTCCAGCCGCCGCAGGTTCGCGAGGTCCTGCTGAGCACGTGCCTCCTGGAGCATTTCAGTGCCGATGCCGCCGCCGAATTGACCGGCGACGAGCAGGCCGCGGGAATCCTGGCCTCCTTGGCCCGCACGAACGCGTTCGCCCAGCCGATCGGGTGCGGCTGGTACCGGTATCACACGTTGTTCGCCGAGATGCTCCGCCTGAAGTTGCGTTACGAGCATCCGGACCGGGTGGCCCTGCTGCTCCGGCGCGCGGCCCGCTGGTACCAGCGCAAAGGCATGCTCGCCGACGCGGTGCGGCAGGCTGCCCGGGCGGGTGACTGGCCGCTGGCCGCCGCCATGGTCATCGATGAGCTGGCGATCGGCCAGCTCGTCGACCCGGGTGACGGCCAGCGCCTGGCCGCGGAGTTCGCGGGCATGCCATCCGGCCGGGCCTGGACCGAGCCGGCTCCGTACCTCGTCACGGCGGCGCTCGCGCTGGCCGCTGGCCAGGCACGAATCGTGTGCCGCCGCGCTGGACGCCGCCGATTGCCTGCTGGATCGCCTACCCGCTGAACAGGACGCCGCCGCGCGGTTGTCCGCCGCGCTTGTCCGCCTCGGTACTTCCCTTCGCGTCGGCGACCTGATGGCGGCGGCCTCCGCCGCCGACCACGCCGAGCCGATGCTCAACCAGGCCCCCGGAGGGAAGCTGGCCCGGCATCCAGAGCTCAGGAGGCGGGTACTGTCGGGCCGGGCCGCCGTCGAGCTGTGGTCCGGCCATCTGGAGGAGGCGGCCCGCGTCCTCGAGGCCGGGCTGGCCGACGAGGCCACCGCCGGCCGGGAGGCCGAACGAGCCGGCTGGGCCGGGCAGCTATCGCTGGCCGAAGCCCTGCGCGGCCAGCTGTCCCATGCGGCTGAGCTGGCCAGCCAGGCCATCCCCGTGCTCGGCGAGCGCCGGCCGCCCGGCCAGCACCCGGACGCCACACCACTCGTCGCGCTCGCCTGGGTACACCTGGAACGCAACGAGCTGCCCGAGGCGCGCAGCTTCCTCAAGCAGGCGGACGCCGCGCTGGGCGAAAGCCCGGACAAGCTGATCGGGACGGTAGCCTACCTGGTCGCGGCGGGCGGCGCCCTGGCCGAAGGCCGCGCCGCGGTGGCCGCCCAGATCGTCACGAGGGCACGGTCCGGATGGCCGGTCCCGGCCTGGCTCGACCACCAGCTGAGCCTGGTCGAGTCGCGAGCGTGGGCAGCGGCGGGCGACGTCCGCGCCGCGCTGGCCGCGGCCGAACGAGTCGGCGCGTCGCCGGAGGCGGCGGTCACCCTCGCACACGCCTGGGCGATCGCGGGCGAGGGCGACGACGCGGTGCGCGTGCTCGCTCCCGTGCTCGCGGACTGCAGCCACCTGCCGGAGCCGGTACGGCTGCACGCATGGCTGACCGACGCCCGGCTCCATTACGCCAGCGGCGATGGTATGCGTGGTCGCCGCACCCTGGCCTCCGCGCTGCGGCTGGCCGAACGTGAGCAGCTCAGGCTGCCGCTCGTGCTGGAGCGTGGCTGGCTCGGGCCGGTTTTGCGGCGTGACCCCGAACTGGCCGACGCCCACCGGCGCCTGCTCGCCCCGGTCGTCGGCCACGACCAGCTCCCGGCGCCGGTCATCGCCAAGGATCCGGCTCCGGTGCTGGTGGTGGAGCCGCTCACCGAGCGCGAGCTGGAGGTCCTCACCCGCGTGTCGGGCATGCTGAACACGGCCGAGGTGGCCAGCGAGATGTACATCTCCGTCAACACGGTGAAGACGCACCTGCGGAACATCTACCGCAAGCTGTCGGCGGCGCACCGCAACGAGGCGGTCCGCCGGGCCCGCCAGCTCCAGCTCATCTGAGACGGCACTGGGCGTAGCTGCCGCGCCTGACGACCTTTCCCTCCCGCAGGACGATGATCTCGTCGACCTGATCGAGTCCCTCGAGGTCGTGGGTGATGAGCAGGGTGGCGCGCCCGGCCGTGGCGGCGAGCAGATCCCGGGTCAGGGCGCGGCGGCTATCCGGGTCGAGATGCGCGGTGGGTTCGTCGAGGATCAGCACCGCCGGATCGGCCAGCAGGGCGCGCGCGAGGGCCAGCCGCTGGCGCTGGCCGCCGGACAGGGCGGTGCCGTGCGCGCCAGCCGGCGTGTCCCACCCCAGCGGCAGCGACCGGATCCAGTCGAGCAGCCCGGCCCGGCCGGCCGCGTCGGCGAGCTGCTCGTCGGTGGCCGCCGACCGGGCCAGGCGGAGGTTGTCGCGCAGCGACGTGTCGAAGATATGCGGGTCCTGCGGGCAGCCGCCGATCGTGGTCCGCACGTCGTCAGCCGAGTAGCTGGCCAGGTCGTACCCGTTGAGGGTGGCGGTGCCCGCGCTCAGGTCGACGAAACGCAGCAGCACGCTGGCCACCGTGGACTTACCCGCGCCGTTCGGGCCGATCAGGGCGATGCGCCGTCCCGGCGGCAGGTCCAGGTCGATGCCGTCGAGCGCGGCCGGGCCACCCGGTTGATAGCGGACCTCGGCGCCGCGCAGCCTCACCCAGACCGGACCGTCGGGTAGCCGCCGCGGCGTGGCGGGCTCGCGGATGGGGTCGGGCGCGTCCAGCACCGCCGCGATCCGGCGGGCCGATTCGCGGGCGTGGCCGAGCTGGATGGCGGCCGCGGGCAACGCGGTGACCGCCTCGAAGGAGGCCAGCGCGGTCAGCGTCAGCACGGCCAGCGGGACCCTGCTCAGCGCTCCGCCGCCGGTGGCGGCGACGCCGAGCAGCAGGACGCCCCATAGGGTCGCCCCCGCGATTGCCGAGCTCAGGCCGGTGCTGAGACCGTTTACCGAGGCGTTCCGGCGGTCCTGCCTGGTCAGGTCCGCGTCCGCGGCCGTCACCGCGGCCAGCGCCGCCTCTTCGGCGCCGAAGGCGTGCAGGTCGGCCGCGCCGGCCAGCAGGTCGGTGAAGGTCGCGGCCAGCTGGCCCCGGGCCGGGGCGACGCGCCGCGCGGCGCCACGCCCGGCGACGGCGGCGAGGACCGGGACGCCGATCCCGGCGGCCAGCAGCCCGGCGGCGAGCACGGCCCCGGCCGGCGCGAGGATCAGCAGGCTGGCCGTGACCGCCCCGGCGCCGACCAGCGCCGCGGCCAGCGGCGGGGTAATGCCCCTGATGAACAGGTCCTGCGTGGCGTCGACGTCGGAGATCAGCCGGGCCAGCAGGTCACCGGAGCGCAGCGCGGTCAGCCCGGCCGGAGCCAGCCGCTCCAGCCGCCGGTAGATGCTGACCCGCACGTCGGCCAGGATCCGGAACGCGGCGTCGTGCGAGGCGAGCCGCTCGAGGTAGCGGAACACGCCGCGGCCGGCCGACAGGGCGCGGACCGCGACCACGGCCGCGGAGATCGCGATGATGTTGGGATGCTGCGACGCGCGGGCGAGCAGGAACCCGGAGACCGCCAGCAGCGCGACACCGCAGCCGGTGGCGGCGGCACCCGCGGCCACGGCGAGCAGCAGCTGGCCGCGCAGCGGGCGGGCGAGCGCGAGCAGCCGCAGCAGCGGGTCACGCCGGTCCGGCCCCGGTCCCCGGCTGGCCTGCTGATTCGCGGAGGTCATGGTGCAACCACCAGCCCGGCGTGCTGGACCGGATCGTCCAGGCCGGTGAGCCGTCCGTGGTCCAGGGCCAGGATCCGGCTGGGCCGGCCGGCCGGGCCGGTCCGTGGCGGCGGCTGGTGGGTGACGAGGATGACGGTGCGGTCGGCCATCTGGTCTGAGAGAGTGGCGATGATCCGGTCCGCGCTGACCGGGTTGAGATGGGCGGTGGGCTCGTCGAGCAGCAGGACCGGGGCACGGCGCAGGAACGCCCTGGCCAGGGCGAGTTTCTGCCGCTGCCCGGCGGACAGGGTCCTGGCGCCCTCGGTCAGGACGGTGTTGTAGCCGCGGGGCAGCCGCCGGATGAAGTCATCGGCGCCGGCCAGCCGGGCCGCCGCCACGATGTCCTCGCGGGCGCCGGGCTGGCCCAAGGGGCCCAGGGCGATGTTCTCGGCGACGGTCGCGGTGAACACGTGCGGATGCTGCGGGACCCAGGCGATCTGGGACCGCCACCGATCGGCCGGGATCGCGGCCAGGTCGACGGAGCCCGCCGTGATGGTCCCGCTGGCCGGCGTGGCGAAACGGAGCAGCAGGGCCAGCAGCGAGCTCTTCCCGGCCCCGTTCGGGCCGGTCAGGATGATCTGCTCCCCGGGCCTGATGGTCAGGCTTACCTCGTCGAGCGCCGGCCGCTCCCGGCCCGGGTAGCTGAGCGTCACCGCCCGGAGCGCGATGTCCTCGCGGCTCAGGTCGACGTCGGCGCTGGCGGCGGCCGGCGTGGCGGGGCTCTGCTGGCCACCGGGGGACGACCCCCCTGGCACCCCCCGACGGGCGGGCAGCGGGGTGTCGAGGATTTCGAAGGCGCGCCGCGCGGCGGTGGCCCCCTCGGTGCTGGCGTGGAACTGGCCGCCGGCGTTGCGCAGCGGCAGGTAGGCCTCGGGGGTGAGCAGCAAGACCAGCAGCGCCGTCTGATAGCTGACGTGACCGTACAGCAGCCGCAGGCCGATCTCGACCGCGACCAGCGCGGTGGCCAGCGCCGCGGTGAGCTCCAGGGCCAGGGCCGACAAGAACGCCACCCGCAGCGTCGTCATGGTCGCCTTGCGATGTGCGCTGGTGACCTCCTCGATCACCTCGGCCTGGGCCCGGGCCCGGCCGAACAGCTTCAAGGTCGGCAGGCCGGCCACCACGTCAAGGAAGTGCCCGCCGAGCAGGGCCAGCAGCCGCCATTGCCGCTGGGTCTGAGCCCGGGTGTGCCATCCGATCAGGACCCCGAACATCGGGATCAGCGGCAGCGTAGCCGCGATGATCACCGCGGAGATCCAGTCCGCGAACGCGATCCGGACCAGGACCGCCAGCGGGACCACCACGGCCAGCATCAGTTGCGGCAGGTACCTGGCAAAGTAGGCGTCCAGCCCGTCCAGCCCCTTGGTCGCCAGCGCCGTGATCTCCCCGGCCTGCTGACCGCCGAGCCACGCCGGGCCCAGCCGCAGGGCGTGGGCGCTGAGCCGTCGCCGCAGTCCCGACTTCACCTGCGCCGCGGCCTGCAGCGCCGCGGCCTCGCCTCCGGCGGCGGCCGCGGCCCGCCCGGCCAGCACCACGCCGAGCCAGGCCAGCGTCCCGGCCAGCGCCCCGATCCCGATACCGCGCGCCGCGCCCGCCAGCGCCGTGGCCAGCAGGCCTGCCTGCAGCAGGATCAGCACCGTGCCAGCTAGGCCCAGTCCGACCGTGACCGCCAGATACCCTCGCGCCACCCTGCCCTGCCGCAGCAGCCGCGGATCAACTGGCTTCACGCCTACCGATGCTGGACCCAAGTCCCGTCCCGGTCATCACTCCCCGCGAGTGATGGCCAGCCCGCCGGACCGGCGTAGAACCATGTGATGATGGCCGTTTACGATCTGCTCGCCCCGCATTACGACGCCGTGACCGGCGATTCCGCGACGGAGGCGGCGTTCATTCACGACATCATCGAGCGGCGTCACCCTCAGGCTGCGACCCTGCTCGACCTGGCCTGCGGAACCGGCAGCATTACCGCGCGGCTGGCCGGCGCATACCAGGTGAGCGGACTGGATATATCGCCTGGCATGCTGGCCCTGGCCCGGGAGAAGCTGCCCGGCGGGACCGAGCTGTACCTGGCCGATATGACCAGCTTCCGGCTCGACGCCAGATTCGACGTCATCGTCTGCGCCTACCAGGGCATCAATCACCTGCTCAGCCTGGCCGCGTGGCAGAGCAGCTTCGATCGTGCCTGCGAACACCTCAACCGCGGCGGCCTGTTCGTCTTCGACATCGCCACGCTCAGCCACCTGGAAAGGATGGCGAGCGTCCCCCGGATAGTGCAGGAGTTCGCCGGCCATTACCTGCTGATCCGGGTGCGCACGGCCGACCGGAGAATATTCGACTGGCACATCGAGGTATATGAACTTCAGCCAGACGGCAGGTACCGGCTGCTGACCCAGACCGTCGCCCTGAGATCATTCCCGCTGGCCGAGATACGGGAAGCCCTGCGCGCCAGGTTCACCGGCGTAGAGATTATCGGTGACGGCAATTCGCCCGGTAACGACAACGAGGACCGCATCTGGTTCGCGTGCCGCAAGCCTGCCTGACCTTTCCCGCGGCTTATCCCGCTCGGCTGGATGGCCCAGTGCCAGTGGCGGAGGGTGGAATGCCAGTGGCGGAGGGTGGAATGCCAGTGGCGGAGGGGGCGGGGCCAGCACCGGGGAGCTCTGCGCCGGTCGTGCCACCAGGAAGCGCAGTGTCAGTGGTAAAGGGATGCAGCACGTCATACGCACTGTGTACCAGTCCCACCTGCTCGGTGGTGTACGTCCGTTCCCGGCGTATATCCCATATAAAGGCGGGCCACCAGCTCACCAGCGCGCCGAGGCGGTTGCGGAAGCCGGTCAGGAAGCCGATGTGGATGAACAGCCAGACGATCCAGCCGACGAAGCCGGAGAGGTGCAGGCGTCGCACGGAAACGACCGCGTTGCCGCGGGAAAGGTAAGCAGCCGACCCCAGGTCGCGGTAGCGGAAGGGCCTGGTGGGCATGTGCCCGGTGACCTCGTGTTTGATGCGTTCCCCGGCGTATATGCCGGTCTGCATGGCTACCTCGCACACACCGGGGAGCTTGTTCAGGCTCATGACGTCCCCGGTCACGAAGATCTCGGGGTGGTCGGGAATGGTGCAGTCGTCGCCGACCATGATGCGGCCGGCCCGGTCTTGCTTGGCGCCGGTGGCTGCCGCGATGGCCGCCGCGACCGGCGGCGCTGCCACTCCTGCGGTCCACAGCACGGTGCCTGCCTCATGGCGGGTCACGGTGCCGTCCTGAGCGCGGACGCTCAGCCCGGTGCCGTCTATATTGGTCACGATCGAGTGCATGTGCTGCTCGACGCCGAGCTTGTCCAGGGTGCGGGCCGCCTTGGCCGACAGCTCCGGGCCGAACGGGGCGAGCGGGGCGTCCCCGCCATCGAAAAGCAGCACCCGGGCGTCCTCGGGCTGGATGTGACGGTATTCATTGCGCAGCGTCTTGGTGGCCACCTCGCGGATCTGCCCGGCCAGTTCCACGCCAGTGGGTCCGGCGCCGACCAGGGCGAAGGTGAGCCAGCGGCTACGCTCCGCCGGGTCTGTCGCGGTATCGGCCAGCTCGAACGCGCCGAAGACGCGGCGCCGGATGACCAGGGCATGCTCGATGGTCTTCATGCCGGGCGCCCACTGAGCGTACTCGTCGTGGCCGAAATACGATTGCTGCACCCCGGCCGCCACGATCAGGTAGTCGTAGCCGAACTCCAGCTGGTCCCCGAGCGGCCGCGTCGCGAGTACCCGGCGCCCTTCGGTGTCGATGCCGGTCACCTCGGCCAGCACGAAGTCCGCGTTCTTGTGCTTACGGAGCAGATCTCGCAGCGGGACGGCGATCTTCCCCTCGGACAGGATCCCGGTCGAGCACTGGTACAGCAGAGGCTGGAACAGGTGGTGCGGGCGCCTGTCGATGAGGGTCACCCGGACCGGGGCGCGCCGCAGCATCCTGGCGGCGAACAGCCCGGCGAATCCGCCACCGATGATCACCACGCGGCGCTGGCTATCCTGCTCGTTCACGGCGCCTCCCCGATCCCGGTCGTTCCTTTATTTCTGCGTGCGGCTCAGCCGGCCGGGTCGTACCAGGTGTCCCGGTCGGGCAGCAACCGCGCCGCCTCGCCGGGGCCCCAGCTGCCCCTCGCGTAGGGGTGCACGGGGACGACGTCGCCGAGCACCGGGTCGACGATCTCCCACGCCGCTTCCACCGTGTCCTGCCGCGCGAACAGCCAGCGGTCGCCGTCGAGGGCGGCGCCGATGAGCCGGTCGTAGGGGCGGATGTCCGATCCCGGCTGCTGGGCGAACGAAAGCTCCTCGGCCTGCGGCTCCCATCCGGCCCCCGGCTTCTTCCCGTGCAAGGTGAGGCTGACCGCCGTCTCCGGCCAGATCCGGAACCTCAGCCTGTCCTCGGGCGCCATGGGCTCGATCCCGAACACGTCCCGCGGCGGCGCCTTGAACGTGATGGCGATCTCGGTGGCGGTGACCGGCATGCACTTGCCCGCCCGGATCACGATGGGTACCCCGGCCCAGCGCCAGATATCCGCGGACAGCCGGACCGCGACGTAGGTCTCCACGGTCGAATTGGGGTCCACGCCGTCGACCTGACGGTAGCCCTCGTACTGGCCGCGTACCGTGTGCTCGGGGGTCAGCGGGCTCAGCGCCTTCAGCACCTGCTGCTTGGCGTCCCGCCAGCCGGACAGGCCGGCCCGGCCGGCGGTTCGGCCAGCACGGTGGCCAGCACCTGGAGCATGTGGTTCTGCAGCACGTCCCGGATGGCGCCGGTCCGGTCGTAGAACCGGCCGCGGTCCGAGACGTCGAACGCCTCGGCCATGGTGATCTGGATGTTGTCGACGTAGTTGCGGTTCAGCAGCGGCTCGATCACCGAGTTGGCGAACCGGGCGAACAGCACGTTCTCCACCGGGTCGAAGGCCAGCCAGTCGTCGACCCGGAAGATGGCCTCCTCCGGGAAGTACTGGTGCATGGTGTCGTTGAGCTGCCGCGAGCTGGCCAGGTCGGTGCCGAACGGCTTTTCCACCATGACCCGGGCCCCGCGCGCCCGGCCCGCGGTGGCGATCCCCTCGGCGATCCGGCCGAACAGCTGCGCCGGCACTTCCATGTAGTACAGGATCCGCTGGCCCGCGCCGACCTGATCGGACATGGCCTTGTAGGTGGCCTCGTCGCCCAGGTCGCCGTCCACGTACCGCAGCAGGCTGAGCATCTTGACCGCCGCCGGGTCGGCCGGGTCCATCCCGTTGAGTTTCAGCGACGCGGTGGCGTAGTCGCGGAACTGCTCCAGGCCCCAGCCGCTCTTGGCCACCCCGACCACCGGGACGTCGAGCACGCCGCGCTTGACCAGTCCCACCAGCGCGGGGAAGGTCTCCAGCTTGGCCAGGTCCCCGGTGGCGCCGAAGATCACCAGCGCGTCAACCTTGTCAGACATGTCGGTCGATCCCTTCTGAAATGTCGTTCCCCATGGGATCACACCGCAGCCTGGGGAAAATCCTCCGCGGCGGGCGATCCAGCTCAGCTCCCTGGCGCCGCCGGGGGAGCAGCGGGCCGGGGTTCCGGCCCCGGCGCGGGTCGGGGGGATGGCGTGGGCGGCTGGAATTCGTGCCGGCTGACGCGGCGACGGAACACGTAGTAGGTCCAGGTCTGGTAGGCGAGTACCACCGGCAGGAGGATGATCACGACGACGGTCATCACCTTGAGTGAGTACCCTCCGGATGCTGTGTTGTGGACGGTGAGGTTATAGGCCTTGTTGGTGGAGGAGACCATCACGTTGGGGTACAGGTCCACGAAGATCGACAGGATGCAGGACGCGATGGTGATGGTGGTGGCGGCGAAGGCGAAGCCCTCGCGGTGCTCGTAGACCAGCCAGACGGCGGCGATGACGGCGAGTACGGCGAGCAGTTCGATCACGTTGAGGAAGAAGGTGGTGCTGGCGGTGACGTGGGTCCAGATGATGAAGCCGATGACGGCGGCGCCGGTGACGGGGGCCACCCGGCGGGCCATCTGCCAGGACCGCTCGCGCATGTCGCCGGTGGTCTTCAGGCACAAGAACGTCGCGCCGTGCAGCGCGCAAAGCAGGACCAGGGTGATGCCGGTGAACAGGGCGTAGGGCTGGAGCAGGTCCCAGAACGACCCGGTGAAGTTCTGCGCCGAGTTGATCGGCAGCCCGTGCAGCAATCCGGCCAGGGCCACGCCGATCAGCAGCGGGGCCAGCACGCTGCCCGCGGTCAGCAGCACGTCCCAGGTGCGCCGCCAGCGGGCCGCGTCGCGCTTGCCGCGGTACTCAAAGGCCACCCCGCGGACGATCAGGGCGGCCAGCAGCAGCACCAGCGCGAGGTTGTAGGCCGAGAACATCGTGGCGTACCAGCCCGGGAACGCGGCGAACATGCCGGCCCCGGCCACGATCAGCCAGACCTCGTTGCCGTCCCACAGCGGCCCGATCGTGTTGATGGCCGCCCGGCGGCCCGCCTCGTCGCCGCCGACCGCGCTGTGCAGCATGCCGACGCCGAAGTCGAACCCCTCCAGGACGAAGAACCCGGTCCACAAGATGGCGATGATGATGTACCAGAACGGGATGAGCCCCATCGTGACCCCTCAGTACTGGACGGCCGGCACCGGCGCGTCGGCGTCAGTTTCGGTGCGCGGGGGCGGCAGCTGCTCGCGGGAGTACCGCAGCATCAAGATCAGGTCGACGGTGCCGAGCGTGCCGTACAGCAGGACGAAGGCCACCAGGCTGATCCACAGCCAGGTGGTGCTGACGGTCGGGGAGATCCCGTTCTTGGTCAGCATGATGCCCTGCACGATCCACGGCTGCCGGCCGCTTTCGGTCAGGAACCAGCCCGCGGTGTTCATCAGGAACGGCAGCACCGCCCCCCACACCGCCACCCACAAGAACATCCGGGAGGTGGCGAGTTTCGGTTTCTTGCGCCGGACCAGCCACAGTCCCCACACCGATATCAGCAGGACCAGGACCCCCAGGTAGGCCATCACCCGCATCGCCCAGTACTGGATGAATACGTTCGGCACGTAGTAGCCGGGCCCGTACTGCTTGGTGTACTGCTGCTGCAGCGGGTTCAGCCCGACCACCTGGCCGTTCCAGTGGTTGGTGGCCAGCAGCGACAACAGGTGCGGGATCGCGATGATCTCGGTCGGAGTCTGGTCGTTGTTGCCCCCGCCGATCTGGAACAGCGAGAACGAGCACGGCTGGCAGGTGGTCCACTGCGCCTCGGCCGCCGCGATCTTCATCGGCTGGTACCGGGCCTCGATCACCCCCAGCTCGTCGCCGACCAGCATGGTGAACAAGATCGCCGGCACCAGGACGATCGAGCGCGAGCCGCGCCGACCGGGTGAACACGCCGCGGTCCCCGCCGTGCCGCAGCTGCCACGCCGAGACCGCCAGCATGACCACGGCGCCGGTGACCAGCGACGCGAACAGCACCTTGGCGTATCCCCACACGAACACCGGGTTGGTGAACACCGCCCAGATGTCGTTCAGCTGCGGCTTCCCGTTGACCATCACGTAGCCGACCGGGTGCTGCATCCAGGAGTTGGCGGCCAAGATGAACGCCGCCGACAGCGCCGAGCCGAGCGAGACCGCCCAGATCGTCAGCAGGTGCAGCCGCTTCGGCAGCTTGTCCCAGCCGAACAGCCACAGCCCCAGGAACGTGGACTCCAGGAAGAACGCGGCCAGCCCCTCCATCGCCAGCGGGGCGCCGAAGATGTTACCGACCAGCCGCGAGTACGCCCCCCAGTTCATCCCGAACTGGAACTCCTGCACAATCCCGGTCACCACGCCGATCGCGACGTTGATCACCAGCAGCGTGCCGAAGAACCGGGTCAGCCGCAGGTAATCATCGCGCCCGCTGCGAACCCACGCCGTCTGCAGCAACGCGGTCAAGAACGCCAGCCCAATCGTGATCGGCACGAAGAAGAAATGATTGATGCTCACGAACGCGAACTCCACCCGCGCCAGATCGACGTTGGTCATCGACTGCCTCCGGTTCCCTTCGCCCACGTCACCCGGCGACGTTCCAACACGCCGATGATCTGTGCCCGGGCCCGGCCGTACCTCACCCGCACCGGGTGGTCCCGGCCACGCTGTGCGCCCAGCGCGATCTGGCGCTGGGGCCTGCCTCAGCTGGCCATCACCTCCGGCGGATGATGCGACACCCGCCCGGCGCTTCCACCATGGACTGATGGCCGAGAACTATGACGTCATCATCATCGGGACCGGAGCGGGCGGCGGCACGCTCGCCCGCCACCTGGCCCCTTCGGGTAAGCGCATCCTGCTGCTCGAGCGCGGCGACTGGCTGCCTCGCGAGCCGGAGAACTGGTCCACCGTGGACGTGTTCGTGGACGGCCGCTACGTCTCGCCGGACAGCTGGTACGACCCGAAGGGCAAGTCGTTCTTCCAGCCGCAGGTGCACTACTTCGTCGGCGGCGCCACCAAGCTGTACGGAGCCGCGCTGTACCGGATGCGCGCCGAGGACTTCGGCGAACTGCGCCACCATGACGGCATCTCGCCCGCCTGGCCCATCTCCTACCAGGACATGGAGCCCCACTACACCGCCGCCGAGACGATGTACCAGGTGCACGGCGCGCGGGGCGAGGATCCGACGGACCCGCCGGCCAGCGCGCCCTACCCGTACCCCGCGGTCTCCCACGAACCCCGGATCCAGCAGCTGTCCGATGACCTGGCCAAGGCGGGCTATCACCCGTTCCACGCGCCGTGCGGCATCCGGCTCAACGAGGCGAACATACCGTACAGCATCTGCGTGCGGTGCGCGGACTGCGACGGCTTCCCGTGCCCGCTGCACGCCAAGGCTGACGCCGAGGTGATGGGTGTCCGCCCCGCCCTGGAGCACGCCAACGTCACCCTGCTCAGGAACGCGCGCGTGGTGAAGCTGGAGACCAACCCGGCCGGGACCGCGGTCACCGACGTGGTGGTCGAGCGCGACGGCGGAACTGAACGGTATCAGGGCGACATCGTGGTCGTGTCCTGCGGCGCGGCCAACTCCGCCAAGCTGCTGCTGGCCTCCGCCAGCGACAAGCACCCGAACGGGCTGGCCAACGGCTCGGATCAGGTCGGCCGCAACTTCATGTACCACGACAGCCAGGCCGTGCTCGCCCTGTCCAAGGACCCGAACCCGACCGTGTTCCAGAAGACCCTCGGCGTCAACGACTTCTACTTCCGCGGCCCGGACTTCGACTACCCGATGGGCAACATCCAGATGATCGGCAAATCCCAGGCGGCGATGTTCCGCGGCGAGAAGCCGCTGGAGACCAAGTTCGCGCCGAGCTGGGCGCTGCGCGACGTCGCGGAGCACGCCGTGGACTTCTGGCTGTCCACCGAGGACCTGCCGCAGCCCGACAACCGGGTCACCCTCGGCCCGGACGGCGCCGTCCACCTGGCCTACGCGCCGAGCAACCCCACCGCCGCCAAGCGGCTTTACCACCAGCTCCATTCGATGCTCGGCTCGCTCGGCATGCAACCCGGCCACCTGGCTCACCGGTTTGCGTACATGAAAACCGACATCCCGGTCGCCGGCTGCGCGCACCAGGCCGGAACCGTCCGGTTCGGCTCGGACCCGGCCACATCGGCGCTCAACCCCGACTGCCGGGCCCACGAGCTGGACAACCTCTACGTCGTCGACACCAGCTTCTTCCCCAGCATCAGCGCGGTGAACCCCGCCTTGACCGCGATGGCCAACGCCGTCCGGGTCGGTGACCACCTGCTGCAACGGCTCGGCTGATTCTGTCTCGCCTACGAAGGGCCGCCATCGATGAGCACGTTTCCGCCTATTGCCGACTACGGATTCCTCTCCAATTGCGAGCAGAGCTGCCTGGTCGCGCCGGACGGGTCGGTCGAATGGCTGTGCTTGCCGCGTCCCGATTCCCCGAGTGTGTTCGGGGCCCTCCTTGACCGGGCTGCCGGCACGTTCAGGTTCGGTCCCGGCAATACCCGCGTTCCTCAGCATCGCAGATACGTGCCGGGGACGATGGTGCTGGAAACGACCTGGCAGACGCCGACGGGATGGATGATCGTCCAGGACTTCCTGGCCATGGGCCCGATCCCGCACGAGGGACGACGGCCGGACTACCACCGGGCGCCGTCTGATTTCGGCGCCGTCGGCGCGCTGGTGCGGATCGCGACGTGCATCAGCGGCCGGGTCGAGGCCGTTGTGAACTGCGCTCCGCTGTTCAATTACGGTGCTGTCGGCGGCACGTGGAGCTATAAGGGCGACGGCTACGACGCGATGACCATTGCCCCGGCGGAGGGGGATGTGCGCCTCGAGGTGGCGGGCACCGTCCCGCTCGGCGTGATGGGCGCGCGCTGTTACGGCCGCACGACGCTCGCTGCGGGCCAGTCGGCCTTCGTCGCGCTGTCCTGGGGCGGCGATCATGTTCCGGCTAACCAGGACGAGGCGTTCAGCGCGCTGAGCATCACGGTCGATTTCTGGCGCGACTGGCTGAGCTCGGCCAAGATCCCCGACCATCCGTGGAAGACCTACCTCGACCGCAGCGCCCTCACGCTGAAGGGGCTCAGCTACGCTCCCACCGGCGCCATCATGGCCGCGTCGACGACCTCGCTGCCGGAAACGCCCGGCGGGGCGCGCAACTGGGACTACCGGTTCACCTGGATCAGGGACTCGGCGTTCATGCTCCGTGCGCTGTACCGGCTGGGTTTCGACTGGGAAGCGCTCGAGTACTGGGGCTTCGTCATCGATGCGGTCAGCGAGGGTGACCTCAACCGCAAGTTCGAGCTGCAGATCATGTACGGCATCGGCGGCGAACGCGACCTTACCGAGCGGACCCTCGACCACCTGTCCGGGTACCGCGGAGCGCGGCCGGTCCGGATCGGGAACGGTGCCTGGAATCAGCAGCAGCACGACGTCTGGGGGATGATTCTCGACGCCGTGGATATTCAGTTCCACAACGGAGCTACCCAGATCGTGGCGCCGGTGTGGGAAGGGCTCGCCGGGTTCGTGGACGCCGCCCTGCAGCACTGGCATGAGCCCGACCAGGGGATCTGGGAAGTCCGCGGCGACCCCAAGCACTTCACGGCATCCAAGATGATGTGCTGGGTCGCGGCCTCGCGGGGCGCCGATCTCGCCGAGGAGCGTGGCGCCGACGAACGCGCCAAGCGCTGGCGGGAAGGCGCCGACGAGATCAAGGCCGAGATTCTGGACAAGGGCCTGTCCAGCCGGGGGGTGTTCCGGCAGCACTACGAGACCGACGACCTCGACGCCTCGCTGCTGCTGCTGCCCATCATGGGGTTCCTTCCGCCTGACGACGAGCACATCAGGGCGACTGTGCTCGCCATCGCCGACGATCTGACCAAGGACGGCCTGGTCCTGCGCTACCGGGTAGAGGGCACCGACACCGGGTTTGAGGGCGAGGAGGGAACGTTCACCATCTGCTCCTTCTGGCTGGTGACCGCGCTGGCCATGATCGGCGAAACCGAACGCGCGCGCCCTGTGCCAGAAGCTGCTGTCGTTCGCCGGGCCGCTGCAGCTTTACGCAGAGGAGATTGACGTCACGACAGGCCAGCACCTCGGGAACTTCCCGCAGGCCTTCACGCACCTGGCCCTGATCGAGGCGGTGTCCCTGCTCATCGGCTCCGAGTCGGAGAACAGCCCGGCCAAGGCGATGTAACGGGCCAAGCGTGCACCTCCGCCACCAGCATGAGGGTCGCCGGGCCCGGTCAATCCAGGACCTGAGCTGGCGATCACCTGCAGCGGGTGATGACCCGCACGCCCGGCGCTTGGACCATGAATTGGTGACCGAGCACTACGACGCGATCATCGTCGGCAGCGGCGTGGGCGGCGGCACGCTGGCCCCGCCGGGCAAGCGGATGTCGTGACTGAGCAGGCCGCGGGGCAACCGCCGACCACGCCGCCGCCGGATCCGGAGGCGCTGCTGCGCTCCCGGCCCTACATAGTGCTGCTCGTCCTGGCGGCCGCCATCGGGGTACCCATCTCCGCCATTGCCTGGGGCTTTCTCGCCCTGGTCAGCAAGCTCCAGGGGTGGATCTTCACCAGCCTGCCGCACGGGCTGGGCTTCCACACCGAACCGCTGTGGTGGCCGATCCCGCCCCTGATGCTCTCCGGGCTGCTGGTCGCGCTCACCATCCGCTACCTGCCGGGGACGGGAGGGCATTCGCCCGCTGACGGGTTCAACGCCAAGGCGGGCCCGCCCACGCCGATCCAGCTGCCCGGCGTCATCCTGGCCGCCCTGACCACCCTCAGCCTCGGTGCTGTGCTGGGACCCGAGGCCCCCCTCATCGCCATCGGAGGCGGCCTCGGCGTCTGCGCGGTCCGCCTGGTCAGGCGCCCTGTCCCGGCCAGGACCACGGCCGTGGTGGCGGCCGCCGGCAGCTTCGCCTCGATCAGCACCCTGCTCGGGTCTCCGCTGCTCGGCGCCTTCCTGCTGATGGAAGCCTCCGGCCTGGGCGGCGGCATGCTGGAAATCGTGCTGCTGCCCGGCCTGGTGGCCGCCGGGGTCGGTTCGGTGGTCTTCATCGGCCTGGGCACATGGACCGGGCTCGGCACGTTCTCGCTGGCGATTCCGAACCTCCCCGTCTTCAGCAAGCCCGATGCCGCCGAATTCGGCTGGGCGCTGGTGATCGGGGTGCTGGCCGCGCCCGTCGGCTTGGGTATCCGGTGGCTCGCCCTGTTCCTCCGGCCTCACGTCGAGCGGCGGATGATTCTCCTCACCCCCGTGGTGGGCCTGGCTGTCGCCGGGCTGGCGATCGCCTATGGCGCCGGCACGGGAAAGGGCACCTCGGAGGTCCTGTTCTCCGGGCAGAATGCGCTCGGCCCCCTCGTCACCAGCAGCGCCAGCTATACCGTCGCCGCGCTGCTGCTGCTCGTCGCCTGTAAGGGACTGGCCTACGGCGCGTCGCTGAGCAGTTTCCGCGGCGGGCCCATCTTCCCCGCCATGTTCATCGGCGCGGCGGGCGGCATGGCCATGTCGCACCTGCCGGGGCTGCCGCTGGTGCCCGCCGTGGCCATGGGCATCGGCGCGATGTCCGCGGTGATGCTCAGGCTCCCGCTGACCTCCGTCCTGCTGGCCAGCCTGCTGCTCGGCTCCGACGGCGTTCCCGTCACGCCGCTGGCGATCATCGCGGTCGCCGTGGCGTATGTCGTCTCGGCCAGGCTCACCCCCGCCCCCCATGCGGAGACGGCCCCCCCTGCTCGCCAGCCATCGGCGCCGGTCGGCTCGGCTCCGGAGTCGGCGGCCGAGCCGTGACCGCGAGCGCACCGCCGTCCTCGTGCCACGCCATGGTGACAGGAATTCATCCGTCAGGAGTGGGGCGGATGAACTGGTGATGAAGGACGATCGAGATCTGGCTCTTTCCGACCCCGACCTGGCAGGAGCTGCGGTGTCCTACTACGAGATCCGGATAGCCGGCGTTCTCCCCTCCGAGGCTCTGCTTGACTTCGACCGGCTCACCGCTTCGGTGGAGCCGGTCGAGACCGTGGTGCACGGCCCGCTGCGGGATCAGGCGGCCCTGCAGGGCCTGCTGGCCAGGCTGGAAGCATCCGGCATCCAGCTCCTGGAGGTACGCCGGCTCCGCGCCGGGAAATCATGGTGACGGCGCGCCTCAGGCTGGGTTCATCGTGACGGCGCGCCTCAGGCTGGGTCGTGAGCGGGCCGGGCGGAATGCGAGTGCCTGCCCCGGCGGCGCACCGGAAGAAGCATCTCGGCCAGCCAGCTGAACACCGCGATGAGCAGGCCGCCCAGCTGCGTGTGAATGCCGGGCACGATCCGCGCCACGACGCCGATGATGACGGCGAGCACGACCAGCCGGGCCGCCAGCCGGACGATCATGCTCGCGATTCAATCATCCGTAGCCGCGGCCAGGCGTCATCCGCCGCGAGTGATTACTCCCGCACGACGCAGCGGAAGCCCAGGTGCGAGGTGGACGTGTCGACCGGCTGGGCCATCCGGGCGGCGGGCCGGTAGCGGCGGCAGTAGTTCGGCGCGCACAGGTGGGACCCGCCCTTCATGACCTTGCGCGGGATGCGCGCGGGATCCTGGCGGTCGATGCTCCGCTCGCGGGCATCGACCGCGTGGCCGCCGCCGGCAGCAGGCCGGAACGTCCACGGAATGGCCCGCCGCGTACCAGTCCGACGTCCACTCCCAGACGTTGCCGATCATGTCGTACAGGCCGTAGCCGTTGGCCGGGAACGCGCCGACCGGCGAGGTCCTCTCGTACCCGTCGTCCCGCGTGTTGCGCACCGGGAACTCGCCTTGCCAGGTGTTGGCCATCCAGCGCCCGTCCGGGCTGAGCTCGTCTCCCCAGGCGAACTCGGCGCCGTCGAGCCCGCCGCGCGCGGCCAGTTCCCATTCGGCCTCGGTCGGGATCTGCTTGCCCGCCCACCTGGCGTAGGCCAGGACGTCGGCCCAGGCCACGTGCACGACCGGATGGTCGGGCAGGCTGCGGATGGAGCTGCCGGGGCCCACCGGATGGCGCCAGTCCGCGCCCTGTACCGGCTTCCACCAGTTGTACGGATCGGTCAGGCTGACCCGGTGCTGCGGCGCGACGAACACGCTCGAGAACGGCACGAGCAGCTCCGCCCGGGCGCCCGGGTAGTCCGCCGGATCGGGCGCCCGCTCGGCCACGGTGACATACCCGGTCTTGCGCACGAACCGGCCGAACTCCCGGTTCGTCACCGGGCCGGCATCGATCCAGAACCCGCCGACCGTGACCTTGTGCGCCGGGGCTTCCTCCGGATAGTGCTGGTCCGAGCCCATCAGGAACGTCGCGCCGGGAATCCGTACCATGCCGTCCATTGGAGCGATTGTGCGGTCGCCCGGCCGCCGTTTCCTCATCCGCCGCGGATGACCGGGTCCAGCCGTCCAGGCCGGCGATGAGCAGGCACCACGGCCCGTTCGGTGAAAGATTGTCTTTATGCCAGCGACGGCGGCGGGGCCGGGAGCCAGGGAGCCCGGGGCGGTATTGGACGGGGTCCTGGAGCGGGTGACGTTCGCCAACCCGGAGACCGGCTACACGATCGCCCGGATCGCGCCCGAGCGGGGGGCGGAGCTGGTCACGGCGGTCGGGCCGCTGCTGGGCGCGCAGGTGGGGGAGTTCCTGCGGCTGCGCGGCCGCTGGTCCAGCCACCCGAAGTACGGCCGGCAGTTCGAGGTGCACTCCTATGCCACCGTGCTGCCCGCCACGGCCGCGGGCATCCAGAAGTACCTGGGCTCGGGGCTGATCAAGGGCATCGGCCCGGTGATGGCCGAGCGCATGGTGGCGCATTTCGGCGTGGACATCATGCACGTCATCGACCACGAGCCCGGCCGGCTGATCGAGGTCGACGGGCTGGGGCCCAAGCGCACCGCGATGATCGCCGCCGCCTGGGCCGAGCAGAAGGCGATCAAGGAGGTGATGATCTTCCTGCAGGGCGTCGGGGTGTCGACGTCGCTGGCGGTGCGCATCTACAAGAAATACGGCGACGCGTCGGTCTCCGTCGTCCGCCACGAGCCGTACCGGCTGGCCGCCGACGTGTGGGGCATCGGGTTCAAAACCGCGGACACGATCGCCGCCGCGGTGGGCATCGCCCGGGACAGCCCGGAGCGGATCAAGGCCGGCCTGGCCTACACGCTGTCCGAGGCGGCCGACGACGGCCACTGCTACCTGCCCGCGCCCAACCTGATCGCCGACGCCGCGAAGATCCTCGACGTGCCCTCCGAGCTGATCGTCCCGTGCCTGGACCAGCTGGCCGCGGCCGAGGGGGGCGAAGGGTTGGTGCGCGAGGCGGTCCCCGCCGCGGCGCCGTCTGCTTCGGCGCAGCCCCCACCGCAGGTCCCCGCCGTCTACCTGCCGCCCTTCTATCAGGCCGAACGGAGCGTGGCTCAAGCCCTGCTCCGCCTGCTTGCCGCGCGGGCCGACCGGCTGAGCGCGTTCGCGGCCGTGGACTGGGACAAGGCGCTGGGGTGGCTGCGCGGGCGGACCGGTTCGCAGCTCGCGCCCGAGCAGGCCGACGCGGTACGGCTCGCGCTGACGGCCAAGGTCGCGGTGCTGACCGGCGGGCCCGGCTGCGGGAAGTCGTTCACGGTGCGCTCGGTGGTGGAGCTGGCCCAGGCCAAGGGGGCCAGGATCGTGCTGGCCGCGCCGACCGGCCGGGCGGCCAAGCGGCTCGCCGAGCTGACCGGCCACGAGGCGGCCACCATCCACCGGCTGCTGGCGCTGCGGCCGGGCGGCGAGCCGTCGTTCGACGCCGAGAAACCGCTGGACGCAGACCTGGTGGTGGTGGACGAGACCTCGATGGTGGATGTGATCCTGGCCAACAAGCTGGTCAAGGCGGTCGCGCCGGGAGCGCACCTGCTGCTGGTGGGGGACGTGGACCAGCTGCCTTCGGTGGGCGCCGGGGAGGTGCTGCGGGACCTGCTGGCCGCCGGGTCGCTGCCGGTGGTGCGGCTGACGAAGATCTTCCGGCAGGCGCAGCAGTCCGGGATCGTGGTGAACGCGCACCGGATCAACGCGGGCTCCATGCCCGTCCTGGACGGGTTCGGCGACTTCTTCTGGTTCGGCTGCGAGGAGGGCGAGCAGACCGCCGGGCTGGTGACCGACATCGTGGCGCGGCGGATCCCGGCGCGCTTCGGCCTGGACCCGCGCCGCGACGTGCAGGTACTGTGCCCGATGCACCGCGGCCCGGCCGGAGCCGGGAACCTGAACCTGCTGCTCCAGGAGGCCCTGACCCCGTTCCGCGAGGACGCGCCGGAGCGGCGGTACGGCGGGCGGGTGTTCCGGGTCGGCGACAAGGTCACCCAGCTGCGCAACAACTACGACAAGGGCGCCGCGGGCATCTTCAACGGCACGGTGGGGGTGGTCACCGGGATGTCCGCTGGAGGAGCACACGCTGACCGTGCGCACCGACGAGGACGAATCGGTGGACTACGGGTTCGACGAGCTGGACGAACTGGCCCACGCCTACGCGGTCACCATCCACCGCTCCCAGGGCAGCGAGTACCCGGCGGTGGTCATCCCGCTCACCACCGGCTCGTGGATGATGCTGCAGCGCAACCTGCTCTACACCGGGGTGACCCGGGCCAAGAAGCTGGTCGTGCTGGCCGGATCCCGCCGCGCCCTGGCCGCCGCCGTCCGCACCAGGGGCGCCGGCCGCCGCCATACCGCCCTGGCCCACCGCCTGCACCCGCATGACGTGATCACGGTGCCGCGGAACCCCAGCCCGCGCCCGCCGCTTCCCGTCGTCCGCTCGAGTGTTCCGCTCAAGCCGCCGGTCTTCAGCCACCTGACTGCTGGCACCTCTGCCAACATCCGCAGGGCGAACGTGGTCGACCTACCGGGGCCGCTCGACGCCGCGGCGAAACGATGACCTGCCGGGATGATCCGAGGCGGTGGTGTCGGCGGGCAGCAGGCCGTCCTGCAGAGGACCGCTGGCGACGACCACGGTCCCGCGCTGGCACCGGGACGGGCCGGGAACCGGAGTTGGTCACCGATCGCCAGCACCTGGGCCTGTCTGAGCGCCGTCCGGGCTGGCGTATCGCGGCCGCCGGGACGGGTGCACCTACGCCTTCCGCCAGGTCGGCGCGGCGGGTCCGGTACCTTGATGACCTCGCCGCCAGTTCCCGGCCGTGGATGTCTCTGCGCGCCTGCCCGCCGGTCGACCCGCCGGTGCCGCCGCGCGCAGGTTACGCACATCCACGGTGGGTTTCGCCGCGGGGTGCGACGAGGTAACGGCGGCCGTCGTGGGTGAGCAGGTTCACCGGCGTGGTCCGCCACTGTCCGCTGGTCCGGCCCTTCACGGCCAGGACCCGCGACCCGACAACGCTGATGCCCTGCCGGGTGAGGAAGGCCACCAGCTGGTTGAACACGTTGCGCGTGAACCAGCCGGGCGCACGGTAGTCATCGGGCATGCTGCCAGCGTAGCTGGGCCACCCGCGCGCATGGACGTGCGCCACTCGTCTCGGTCACGGGCGGGCGAGGAAGAGCCGCTTCTCGGTTGCGAGGTGGGGTGCCCACTCCAGGCGGCCCGCGCCCGCGAAACGCAGGTACGCGCCGAGCGCGTCGCGCATCGCGTCGACGAACCCGTCGGCGCGGTGCGGCACGAAACCGTCCTCCCACCAGACGCCGAGCACCTCTACGCAGGCCCGGTCCCGGTCGATCCGCGGTTCGATCCGGCCGACGAAACGGTCGCGGAACGAGATCGGGAGCACGTACCAGCCCCAGCGCCGCTTGGCCGGCGGGAAGAAGCCCTCCCACACGTAGCGGAAGCCGAACAGGCTCGCGACGAGAGCGTTGTCCCACAATAGCGAGTCGAACGGGGCGATGAACGCGGCGGAGGGCGGCGGCTCCGGCGGCGCCTGCAGCAGTGCGAGTTCCTCGGCCAGGACGAAGCGCCTGCCGCGCACACCCTCGACGTCGACGGGCACGAGCGCACCGAGCTCGACCAGCTCCTCGCGCAGCTCGTTGCGCCCCGGCCGCTCCGGGGTCGACTCCGGAGTGGCGATGCGGTCGAACGTGCCGCCGGCGCCGCCGGCGCCGAGCAGGCCGTGGGCGCGGTACCGGGACAGGAGCTTGTGCCGGAGCTGCTCTCGCACCGGCACCTCGTGCGCGAGCAGCTCCGCCGGGAGCAGCCGTTCGAGGAGGTCGTAGTAGCGCCGGTTGCCCTCGCGCCGGGCCAGGCCGAGCACGCCCGTGACGGTGTACGCCTCGAGCGCCGCGCGCACGACTTCTCCGGCATCCCGAACCAGTCCTTCGGCGCCCCGTGCTCAGGCTCGAATTCGAGCGCCGACAGCGCACCCTCCGCGCGGATCCGCCCGAGCACGCGCTCGGCCACCGCGGCGTTCTCGGCGAGGATCGCGGCGTGGAACCGGGGCCCCTTGCGGCCGAAGCCCAGACGGAACCAGGGGAACTCGCTGGCCGGGATCAGCGACAGCGCCTTGTTGGTCGTCTCGAAGATCTCGCGGCGGTCGTAGAGCAGGTCGCACCAGGCGGGCTCGTAGCCGGCGACGCGCGCGTGCAGCACGAGGTCGTGGTTCCGGCCGGCGATCGCGATCGGGTCGAACTGGATCGACCCGAACTTCCGGAAGACCTCGAGCACCCCGTCGAGGCCTCCCTCGAGAGAGCGCGCAGGCGCGAGGAAGTGCCTGGCCACGAGAAAGCGACGCGCCGCCTCGGCGGTGACCTTCACCCACGGGACACTAGCAGCACAGTCCCACATCGCCCGGACGTGACGAGAGGACCCACCTCCGCTTCTCGCGGATCTCGATTGCGTGGTGAACCGGATCTGGTCCGGTGCTCCGCGTCGCTCTGGGTCCTCTGTCACCTGTCAGTCCACCTCGTTTTGGCAGCCGCCGCTGCAGACGAACGTCCCGCCGCCGGGGACCTTCGTCCCGGTTCGGCCACGCCGCAGGGCCTTACCGGCCCAGCGGCGTATCCGGGCACCATAGTTGTTGTTGTTTTATTCCCCTCTTCTAGCGCACGGAGGCGTCCATGCCCGCCAGGCCGCACGACATCAGTGATCTGTATCTGGCGCCGGTGGCGCTGGAGGTGGACGCGCGGATCGAGGATCTCGGCCGCCTGGACAAGGAGCGGCTGGCCTACGAGGTCGCCCTCGAAAGCGACACGCCGGACTTCACCCTCGATATGAGGGAAAAGGGGCTGATCAGGACGATCACGCACCTGATTGACACGCACGACTGGGAATTCAGCTGGGACCCTCGCGGTCTTCGCCTGACTCATGACGCGCACACGTTCGTCCTCGGCGTCCCGCCCGTATTCACTGAGTACATCCAGGACCGCCCGACCGCACCGACCGGTCGCGTTCGCCGCCGCTATCCGGCCGCGGGCCCGCCGGTCCCGGCCAGGTGGCGCATGTTCCGCAGCGCCACGGCCATGATCGTGTTCGTCGGGTTGTGCGCGCCCGAGGTGACGAAGACCGAACCGTCGGCGACGTATACGTTCTCCAGCCCGTGCACCCGCCCGTAGGCATCGGTCACGCTGGAGCGCGGGTCGGCGCCCATCATCATGCCGCCCATGATGTGGAAGCCGGTGGGCAGCCCGCCGCTGTCGGTCGTGGCCGGCACCGCGAGCGCCACCGCGGCCCCGGCCGCGGTCATCATCTTCTTCAGCACCGGGATGTAGAACTGCTGGGCCACCTGCTCGTACTTCCCCGTGCTCCAGGTGATCTGCGCCACCGGCAGCCCGAACACGTCCTTGACCGTGGGGTCGAGCGTCACCGTGTGGTCCAGGTATGGCATGTCGTTCCCGATCAGCTGGCAGCCCGCCAGCCGGTCCCGCAGAATCGACGAACGCATGAGCTGCTTGAGCTCGGTCCCGAACGGCCTTGACGGCCGCACGAGGCCGAGCAGGGTCTGGTACGACTGCGCCTCCGCGATCGGGTCCTGGCTGCCGCCGAGTTCCATGTTGCCGCCCCGGATGTACGGCAGCCGGTTGGCCTTCGCGAACGCTCGCGCTCCGGGAAAGTCCGGGTCGCACGTGTCCTGTGCGCACTGCGTGATCGATCGCCCCCGGTAGGCGTGCATCCGCTCATCGGTGAAGATCGCAGTGCCGTCGATGAACGAGTGCAGCATCAGCCGCCGCCCCAGCTTGCCGCTCGCATCAGGAAACCCCGACAGCAGCGCCAGCCGCACGGTCTCGATAGCCGAGGCCGCCATCACAACTATGTCGGCGCTCTCCCCGCCGGTCACCGGTCCGCCCGATGTCATGCGCATCCAGCGCACCCCGGTCGCCCGGGCCGCCGCGCCGGAACCGGTCAACTGCACCGACGTGACCATCGTCTCCGGCACCAGGCTCACCCGCCCGGTGCGTAGCGCGGCCCGCAGCGGCATCAGCGCCGCCGGCCTGGCCACCACCGGGCACCCATAGCCGGAGCAGAATCCGCAGTCGTTGCACACGTGCTGGTCGTTGTACGGCACCGAGTTGATCGCCATCGGATACGGGAACGGGTGCATGCCGATCGCGGTCGCTCCGGCGGCTACCACCAGCGAGGAGCGCTGCTGCGGACCCGGCGGCATCGGGAACGCGCCGCGCGGCGCGTGCTTGAGTACGGCGGCGGGCATCGCCGCCACGTCGCCCTGCACGCCGATCAGCGTCTCCACCTCGTCGTAGTAGGGTGCGATGTCGGCGTAGCCGAACGGCCAGTCGGCCATGTCCGTCCCCGCCGCCGGCCCGAGCGCGGAAAGCTGCTGGAAGTCGATGTCCCAGAACCTCGGCACCTTCGCGTCCCAGTGCACCGTCCCGCCCCCGACCAACTGGGGCAGGTCGTCCACGCTGCCGGTGTACTGGACGGCCGAGGCCCCGGCCGGCCGCCAGGTGCGCGGGAACACCTCCGGGTCCGGCCCGGCGAAGTAGCGCACGTTCATCTTCAGGTCGTCGTTGGAGAACAGCGTGCCGATAGGCCCCTGCCCGCCGAGGTTGGAGAAGTGGTTGGGGCCCTTCTCGAACACGACGACCTGCCACCCGGCCTGCGCTAGCACCATCGCGGCGAACGAGCCGCCCGCCCCGCTGCCGATCACCACCGCCTTGCTCATGGCCGCGCCTCACACCGAGCCGAGGAACTTCAGCACGTCGGCCACCACCGGGGTCTCGTCGACCGGATCGCGCCCGTCCGACCTCGAGACCTCCTCGGCGGTGTATCCGCGGGGCTGGCTGTCGCCGGGGTAGCTGATGTCCTTCCAGCCGGCCAGGTCCCGGTTGCCGCCGTATTCCGGGGCGGCGTACAGGCCCTCGATCGTGTGCTCGAACAGAAGCGACGTGAACGAGCTCGCCGCCGGCATGGTCAGGATCTTGTCCTGCTTCGCGTGGCTGGCCTTGGTGAAGTCGCCTCCGGCCAGCTTGTCCAGGGTCGCGATGCCCTGCCGGTATTGCTGCTGCCAGCCCTGCAGGCGCCGCCGCCACGCGATGCGCGCGACCGGATCGAGCGCGGCGAACCGCGCCATGAGGTCGGGCCCTGACGTATGCCGGTTGCTCCACGGCCCGCCCGCGAAGATCATCGGCGGAGAACCGGCCGCGTCGAGGGTGCCGAGCGCGCCCAGCATCGAGTCGATGTAGCCGGTCACGTCAGCCTCGCGGGCTCCCGGGTGACCGGCTTCGGCCGGGTCGTCGGCCGGGCCGGGAGCGATCCGCGCGGTCGCGGCCTCGACGACCGCGGCCTGATGGCCGGTGAAGAACCGCAAGGCCGGGGGGCTGGCCGAGCCTGAAGACGAGGTACAGCCGTCGGCGCTCAGGACCGCCGCCGAGGCCACGGCGACCGGAATGGCGCCGATCACCGCGCGGCGCCGCACGCCGCCAGACCAAGAGGACACGCCGGTCAGCCGGTCATGTCGAAGGCGGCCAGGACCTTGGTGATAGATGACACGCGGCAAGTCTAGGCATGCCAGAGGTTCAGCAGAAAGAGTTGCGGAAACCGAGCACGCGCCGCTCCCGGCGCATCGGGCCAGGGCCCCGCGGCGCGATACCGCGGGGCCCTTACAACCGCCGTTGAGACCACGGGCTCAGTCGGCGGGCGCCGCCATCGGGTTGACCCCCGACAGGTCCTCCCGCGTGACCCGGATCGCGACCAGCGTGATGATCAGCCCGAGCAGCCATGATCCCGGCCGAGACGACGTACCCCTGGGAGAACCCGTGCGCCAGGGCGTGATTCGCCGCCGCCTTCTGCAGCGCGGCCGCCTGGGCGGCGGACAGGTGCACGGTGGCGTGCTTCGCCGCCGCGGCCGCGGCGGCCGCCTGCGAGTGCAGGCTGTTCGCGACCGCGCTCCACGCCACGGTGCCGAGCACCGCCAGCCCGAGCGCGCCGCCGACCTGCTGGCCGACGTTGAGCAGGCTGGAGGCCACGCCCGTGTCGTTGTTGGCCACCTTGGTCAGCGAGACCAGCGAGAGCGGCACGAAGATCAGCCCCATGCCGGTCGCGGTCAGCAGCATCGGCCCGAGCAGGCCGGAGACGTAGTGGCTGTGCTCGGTGACCCGGGACAGCCAGAACATCCCGCCGGTGCTGGCCACGCTCCCGGCGATCATCAGCGGCCGGGCGCCGATCCGGTTCACCAGCTGCGAGGCCACCGCGGACGCCACCATGATCATGCCGACCATCGGCAGGTAGGCGACGCCGGTCTTCAGCGGGCTGTACCCCAGCACGTTCTGCACGAACAGCGTGAGGAAGAAGAACATGCCGAACAGCGCGGTGCCGATGCACAGGCTGACCAGGTAGGCGCCGGACCGGTCCCGGCTGCGCAGCACCCGGATCGGCATCAGCGCGGACTTGCTGCGCACCTCGATGATCCCGAACGACACCAGCAGCACCACCGCGGCCACCAGCGACACGATCACCTTGGTGTCGCCCCAGTGCGACACGCCGTTCGGGGTGGTCGCGGCGCTGGACAGCCCGTACACGAGGGCGGCCAGGCCGAGCGCTGCCGGTGATCGCGCCCGGCAGGTCGAACTGGCCACGCCGCCGTTCGGACTCGCCGAGCACCCGCGGCGCGAGCAGCGCGACCGCCAGGCCGATCGGCACGTTCACGAAGAACACCCAGCGCCAGTTGAGGTACTGTGACCAGCAGCCCGCCGGCGATCAGGCCGACCGCGCCGCCGGCCATGCTCATCGCCGCGTACACGCCCATCGCGCGGTTGCGCGGCGGGCCCTCGGGGAAGGTGACGGCGATCAGCGACAGCGCGGTGGGCGCGGCGAACGCGCCGCCGACGCCCTGCAGGACGCGCGCGGTGAGCAGCCACTCCTGGCTGGTGGCGAACCCGCCGAGCAGCGAGGCCAGCGAGAAGACCAGGATGCCGGCGATGAAGATCCGGCGGCGCCCCAGTAGGTCGCCGGACCTCCCGCCGAGCAGCAGCAGCCCGCCGAACGCCAGCGCGTACGCGTTGACGACCCATTCCAGGTTGGTGCCGGAGAAGCCGAGCGCGGTCTGGATGTGCGGCAGGGCGACGTTGACGATGGTCGCGTCGAGCACGACCATGAGCTGGGCCGTCGCGATGACGGCGAGCGCCAGGCCAAGCCGCCGCGGCGCGGCGGACCCCGTGCTTGGTGAGGCCGTGACCGACGCCGCCGCGGTACTGACCTCCCGGACTGCGGCGCCGTTGAGCGCCTGCTGCCCGGTGTCTGGTGGTGTGGCGGACAAGGTTAATCTCCCTCGTTTTCGGGCGCACTGAACTCTCGTCGTGACCAGCTAGGTGTCGTGGTCACGCACAGTGCTTGTTCTTCAAAGACCTTTTCTGGCCGAACGGGCCGCAGTATCAGCCCCCGTAACGTGTCTTCCTTCCCGTGTGGCCGTCATCCGCTAGACGGCCGTGCGGCCGAGTTGTCATCGGTCATGACGAGGCAGCCGCCACGGTTGTGACACCATCACCTCCTCCCGCCCCGTGATCCGAGCATCTTCCGCAGCAGCCCGAGCAGGCACCGGCGCTCGCCGGTATCCAGCGAGGTGCACCAGGGTGCCCGGGCCTTGAACTCGGCGTATATCCGGTCCCTGACCTGCACCCCTTCCGGGGTGAGCACGATGTTCTTGCTCCGCCGGTCACGCTGGGAGGGTTCCCGCCGGGCCAGGCCGTGCTTTTCCAGCGCATCGGCGACAGAAGTGACGAAGGAGGGATCGCAGCCCATCTTCAGCCCGAGATCCTTCATCGTCATCGGCGTCTCGAGCTTGAGCAGCGCCATGGCATCGCTGCCGGTCAGCCCGAAGTCGGCCGCGATGCCCTGGCCGAGGTCGTGAGCATGCTGGCTCAGCTCGCCGAACGTGTCCAAGATCTGCTGGTTCAGCTCGTCGTCGGCGTCGCGGCCCACCCCCGTGACCAGCGGCGTCGCATGCGGGACCGGTTCGGCGTCCAGGATCGCCGCGGGGCCGGCCTGCTCATCCATCCATGCTCACCCCCAATCCATTGCCTGAGGTCCTCAATAGTTGAGTAACTCAACCATATTGCCGCTTGCCGGAGCAAGCAAGCAAATATCTGCCTTTCCAGCTTCGCTCACGGCGAAGCGGCCAACATCGGCCAACTGGCCGGCGGCTCAACCTGCCGGGATGTTACGGCGTCTTTACCGGCGAACGCCCACACTGGGAGTGTCACGATCGCGAAGGCGAAGGGGAGGCGTGCCGCCATGGCCGGAGCCGGAGAACCGCCCGGACAACCCGGAGAACCGACGCCCGGAGAACCGCCCGGAGAACCGCCCGGAGAACCGCCCGGAGAACGCAGCCCGGAGAACCGCCCGGAGAACCGCCCGGAGAAGCAGCACTGCCAGGCGCCCGGTCGGCGCGCGTTCCTCCAGTTCGCCGCGGCGGCGGGCGGTGCCTCGCTGCTCTCGGCGTGCAGCGGGAACGCCAGCGCGCCCGCGGCCAGCGGCACCGCGGCCGCGGCCAGCCGCGATTCCCCGGGCGGCGTGGCCATGTCCGCGGGGGCCCGGGCCGCCTCCGGCCCGCCGAACGCCGCCGACTGGGCGGCGCTGGCCCGCGACCTGTCCGGGCCGCTGATCCGGCCGGGGGAGTCCGGCTACACCACGGCCAAGGAACTCTTCGACCCGCGCTTCGACTCGCTTCACCCGGCCGGGATCGCCTACTGCCGCAATCCGCACGACGTGGCGACCAGCCTGGCCTTCGTCCGCAAGTACGGCCTCCCGGTGGCCGCCCGGTGCGGCGGGCACAGCTACGCGGGCTGGTCGTCGACCAGCGGCCTGATCGTGGACGTGACCAGGATGGCCGGGGTGAGCGTCAGCGGCGGGAACCCGAAGACCGCGACCGTGGGCGCGGGCACCCGGCTGATCGACTTCTACAACGGGCTCGCGGCCCACGGCCGCGCCGTACCCGGCGGCTCCTGCCCGACGGTGGGCATCTCCGGCCTGACACTGGGCGGCGGCATCGGCGTGGTCGCCCGAGCCTACGGACTGACCTGTGACAACGTGACGTCCCTGCAGATCGTCACCGCGGACGGCCAGATCAGGACGGCCAGCGCCCGAACCAACTCCGACCTGTTCTGGGCCTGCCGCGGTGGCGGCGGCGGCAACTTCGGCGTGGTGACCTCGTTCACCTTCACCACCCACCCGGCCGGCGAGATCATCCTGTTCTTCCTGTCCTGGCCGTGGTCGCAGGCGGCCCGGGTCATCGCGGCCTGGCAGTCCTGGGCGCCGCACGCCCCGGACCAGCTCTGGTCGAACCTGCACCTGGCCGCGGCGCCCGGCGGGTCGGTCCCGAGCATCCAGGTGGGCGGAACCTACCTGGGCACGGTGAGCGAGGCCGCCGCTCAGCTGGAGAAGCTGTACGCGGCGGTCGGCTCCGACCCGTCCTCGCCCTTCCTGGAGAGCACCACCTGGCTGCACGCGATGCTGGTCGAGGCGGGCTGCGCGAGCCTGACGGTGAAGGAGTGCCATCTGCCCACCCAGACCGCCGGAGGCCAGCTCTCGCGTGCCTCGGAGTACGCCAAGTCCGACTTCTTCACCAAGCCGCTCAACAGCCACGGGATCGGCACCCTGCTGGCCGGCGTGGAGAACTTCCAGAGGGTCAGCGGCGCGCCGGGCGGGTCGGGCGGGATCGCGTTCGACGCGCTCGGCGGCGCGGTCAACCGCGTCGCGCCGGGCGCTACCGCGTTCGTGCACCGCAACGCGCTGTTCGGCGCCCAGTACACCACGACCTGGCCGGTGGGCTCGGCGGCCGCCGAGGTGGCCCGGCAGCACGCGTGGCAGCAGTCGTTCTGGCAGTCCATGCGCCCGTACGCCAGCGGCCAGGCGTACCAGAACTACGTCGACCCCAGCCTGGCCAACTGGCGGCAGGCCTACTACGGCGCCAACTACACCCGGCTCACCCAGGTCAAGGCGGCCTACGACCCGCATCGCGTGTTCAGTTTCCCCCAGGCCGTCTGAAGCGCAAGCGAACGGGCCCTCAGCCGTCGGGTGACGGCTGAGGGCCCGTGTCCGAGCGGTCCCGCCCTACGTGGCGCAGGGGTTGTTGTACGTGGCCCCGATGAACTGCGGGTAACCGTAGGTAGCGAACTGGTCTGTCCCGTACTGCTTGTCCTTGCCGAAGGTGGTCAGGCCGGGCCCATGGGATACGTTGCCGAATTCCAGCGAGCAGGTGCCACCCGCGACGAGCTGGGTCCAGTACGGATAGAACCCGCCGGGTCCCTGGGGCGGCACGGTGCAGCCGGCCGCGGTGGGCGTCCCGGGAGGCGCCGTCGTCAGGGTGTTGCCGCCGCAGGTCGACTCGCTCAGGGCGACGTCGGTCTGGAAGTGGAACTGGGAGTACTGCTGGCCGTTCGAGGTCGGGAACAATTCCAGGAAACTCGACGGGTAAATGTTCGGCGTGAGCCCGGTCGGCCATTCCGGCCAGTACGGGGTCCCGTCGAAGTCGAGGTCGCCGTTCTGGAAGATGTCGTCCTGGCAGCCCGTCATCTTGTCTGGCTGTGTCGACGTGCCGACTCCGGCATAGCCCGGGTGGGTGGCGCCTGCGTAGAAGCACATCGCCTCGCCGACCTCGGGCGTGTTAGCGTCGGGCGGGCCGGCATTCTCGTACGGGCCGTTGCACTCGTTGTAAACCTGGCTGCCGTCGTTCGGGTCGATCGGGTTGGCGATCGGGTCGCTGAGCGAGGTGCAGGCCTCCCAGTGGCCGGTCTCGAACTCGGTGCTGATGTTGACCTGGTCCGCACCCCACGGGTTGATGTTGCCGGCCTTGGCCGTGTTGTATTCGGGCTGGAAGTTGAACGGCGTGCCCGAGCAGTCGGCCATCGAGGTGGTCTGGAAGCCGTTGGCCGCCGACGCCTGCATGAAGCCGCTCTGATGCGTTGTGAGGTCATCCATGACCACCGTAAAGGCGTCACCACCTCCCGGCGCGGGCGCGTCGGACATGTGGAAGGTGACCTTGTCGCCCGGGTTCATGAGCAGCGTCTCGTTGTTGTTGACGAACGTGCTGGTGTCCGAGTCCTGCGGTGACGGCGGCCCGGTCGGCACCCCGTTCCTCTGGATGAAGGCGAAGTTGAGCGGCTCTTCGCAGTTTGTGTTACAGGATTGGAAAGCCGCGGTGCACTCCGCGCTGTCGATGGTCAGCGCCGCGCACCAGTGGGTGGCGTCGCAGCTCTGGCTGTCGATGAAGGGCGGGTTACCCGGCGGGTAGAACTGCATCTCCATGAAGGCCGAACCACCGCCGTTGCCGCTGGTGCAGGCCGCGTTGTGGCACGTGGGGGCGTTCGAATCCGATTCCGGCGTACACGGCGTCTGCGGGTACGAGTTGGGGTCGCACAGGGCCATCGAGAACCACGGCGCGGGGCTCAGCTCGAACCAGGCCGAGACGTCATGGCCCGGGCGGGCGTCCGTGGGCGCCGCCTCCGGGTCGCGGCCGAGGGTGATCGTCCAGTTCACGTTGTTGCCGGAGCCGGGAGCGCTGGACATGTAGCCCGCGTCGGGTTCGTCGTGCCCGATGTAGTGGCCGTTGTCGTAGAACCGGCCGTCCCAGGAGTTGGCGTTGCCCTTGCCTGGGATACCGCGGATGTCGGTGCAGTTGAACGCCCGCAGGGGCTTCTGCACCGGGCTGAACCCGTTGCAGTCCAGCTCACCCTGCGAGGTCGGGGTATAGCTGGTGGTCGTCGCGTTGGCCGCCACCGACACGCCGCTGGTCCAGGCGACGCCGAACAGCAGCGCGACCACGCTCACTGTCCCCAGCAGGACCCTCGATCGTGCTCTGTGCACGTGCAATCGTGCCCTCATCCTGTCTGCTCCCGTCGTATACCGGTAGGTATTGCAACTAAGTGTTCTTACTCCTGCCGGCCGTCCCGGGCAATGGGCTGCGACAGAAGTTACGAATCAGTAAGTTTCCTCCTGATCATTCGTCTCACATAATGCAAAAGGTGCATCAATAGCGAACAGAGTCCCACCGAGCCGCGTCCGGCGTTGCGGCACCGCAGGCCGCATCCGGCGCCACTGCACTCACCGGCTCACCGGTCCCGCTCTAGGCCTGGACCTGGTCCGCCGGGGCCGCGATGTATCCGATCGTGCGGCGGGCGGGCATGATGGTATGTCCGCGATTTTTGGGTACCCGACGTCCGTACGCCAGCTACCCCTTTGTAGGTGTCGATGACAAGTAACGCTGAGCTTGACACCGCGGCCGCCGCCAGCGGCCACGAGCAGGTGCCCGTCCTGCTGGTCGAAGACGACGACGGCGATGCCCTGCTCGTCGAGGAGCTCTTGCGGGAGGTGGACGCCCCGGTCGTGGTGAAGCGGGCCCGGTCCCTCGGCCAGGCCACGACCCTGATCTCGGAGGCGGCCTGCGTGCTGCTCGATCTGGGCCTGCCGGACTCGCAGGGCCTGCAGGGGCTGCGGCAGCTGCTGGGCATCGAGCCGCAGGCGGCCGTCGTGGTGCTGACCGGGCAGGCCAGCGAGCACCTCGGCGAGCAGGCGGTGCGGGCCGGAGCGCAGGACTACCTGGTCAAGGGCGAGGTTGCCGGGCACATGCTGCACCGCGTGATCCGGTACGCGGTCGAGCGGCGCCGCGCGGAGGAGGCTCAGCGGGAGCTGCGCGTCGCCCAGGTCCTGGCCCAGGAGAACGCCCGGCTCGAACGCGGCCTGCTGCCCTCGCCGCTGCTGGCCGACCCGCGGCTGAGCGTGTCGGCGCGCTGCCACGCCGGCGGGCAGCAGCACCTGCTCGGCGGCGACTTCTACGACGTGGTCGAGGCGGCCGACGGCTGGGTGCACGCCCTCATCGGCGACGTCTGCGGGCGCGGCCCGGCCGAGGCCGCGCTCGGCGTCTGCCTGCGGGTGGCGTGGCGCACGCTGGTGCTGGCCGGCCGGTCCGCCGACGAGATCCTGGCCACCCTCAACCAGCTGCTCGAGCACGAGCGGCAGGACGACACCATGTTCGCCACCTTGTGCATGGTGTCGGTGGCCCCGGACCGCGGCAGCGGCTGGGTCCGCATGGCCGGCCACCTGCCGCCGCTGCTACTCACCGGCGGTGGCGTGCTGGAGCTGCAGACCCCGACCGCGCCGCCGCTGGGACTGAGCCCGGTCCACGACTGGCCCGGCACGCCGGTGCGGCTCGATGGCAGCTGGTCGGTCCTGTTGTACACCGACGGCCTGATCGAGGGCCGGATTGGGAAAGGCTCCGAGCGGCTCGGCAGCGAGGGCCTGATGGACCTGATCAAGCAGGCGCAGCTGGCCACCGGGGGCACGGCCGCCGACGGGCAGCTGCTGGACCGGGTGATCGAGCACGTCCGCGAGCTCAACGGCGGGGACCTGGACGATGACCTGGCCATACTTGCGCTCGGCTACGCCCCGGACCGATGAGCGAGGCGCAACGGGCCGAAGCGCGGCGGCGCTGGCCGCTCAGCCGCATCGTGAACGTCGCCGTGCTGGCCCTGCTGCTCTTCTCCGTGGCGTCCGTGGTCGCGGGCGGGATCGCCCTGGTCAGCCTGCACGACGCCCGCAACCGGGTGGTGAACGTCATCGACCCGGCCACGCTGGCGGCTCAGCAGCTGGACAACGCGCTGGTCAACCAGGAAACCGGGGTCCGCGGTTACGCGCTCAGCGCGCAGCAGAGCTTCCTGGCTCCTTACACCGCCGGCGTGACCGCGGAGCAGGCCGCGATCAGCACTTTGCGCCGGCTCGCCAGCCAGCTGCCCGCCGCGACGACCAGCGACCTGGACAGCGTGACCAGCCAGGCGGACTACTGGCGCACCCACTACGCGCAGCCCACCATCAGCCAGGTCAGCCGCACCGGGAAACCCGTGCTCGGCAGTCCGGACATCACCACCGGCAAGGCGGACTTCGACGCGCTGCGGGCCAGGGTGGCCTCGCTCCAGACCGACGTGGCCCGCGCCCGGAGCAGCGCACTGGCCACCCTGAACGACGCCAGCGGCACCCTGGACGCGGTGTTCATCGCGATCGCGATCGGCCTGGCGTTCATCGTCCTGCTGCTTGCGCTGGGCCTGCGGGCCACCGCGATCAGGCCGCTGCACCGGCTGGCCGCCCAGGCCCGCCGGGTGGCCGACGGTGACTTCGAGCACGAGGTCACCGTGCGCGGCCCTCGGGAAGTGACCCACCTGGCCGCGGACGTGAACACCATGCGGGAGCGCATCTTGCGGGAGCTGTCCGCCACCCGGGACGCGAACGCGATCCTGCAGGCCCGCGCCGCCGAACTCCAGCGCTCCAACGCCGAGCTCGAGCAGTTCGCCTACGTCGCGTCGCACGACCTGCAGGAGCCGCTGCGCAAGGTCGCGAGCTTCTCCCAGCTGCTGCAGCGCCGCTACGCCGGGAAGCTCGACGCCCGGGCCGACCAGTACATCGAGTTCGCGGTGGACGGCGCCAAGCGCATGCAGGCGCTGATCAACGACCTGCTCGCCTACAGCAGGGTCGGCCGGTCCGAGCGCGAGCCCGCCCTGGTGTCGAGCGACGCGGCGCTCACCCAGGCCCGGGCCAACCTGGCCGAGCAGATCGAGGAAACCGGCGCCACCATCGAGACCGGCCACCTGCCGCTGGTCCTGGCCGAGCTGCCGCTGCTCATCGCGGTGTTCCAGAACCTGCTCAGCAACGCGCTGAAGTTCAGCGGCGGAAAGCCGCCGCGGGTCGTGGTCACGGTCCGCCGGGACGAGGCGTTCTGGCTGTTCTCGTTCAGCGACAACGGGATCGGGATCGAGCCGGAGTACGCCGAGCGCATCTTCGTGATCTTCCAGCGGCTGCACGAGCGGAGCGCCTACGTCGGCACCGGCATCGGCCTGGCCATGACCCGGAAGATCATCGAGTACTTTGGCGGCCGGATCTGGCTCGACACCACTTTCGCCGGCGGCACGCGGTTCTGCTTCACCCTGCCGATGCCGCCGGAGATCATGAACCCCGAGCTCCCGGAGCCCCGGCCGAAGACCCACAGGACGAGGAAACCGATGGCCGATTGCGGTGATTCCAAGGTGATCGACGTGCTCATGGTGGAAGACGACGAGGGCGATGTCCTCATGACCAGGGAGGCCTTCGAGTACTACAAGATACGCAACCGGCTGCACGTGGTGCCCGACGGCGACCAGGCCCTGCAGTTCCTGCGCCGGACCGGCCCGTACGCCGACGCGCCGCGTCCCGGACTGATCCTGCTCGACGTCAACCTGCCCCGCCGCAGCGGCCTGGAGGTCCTCGCCGAGCTGAAACAGGACCCCGACCTGCTCTTGATCCCCGTGGTCATGCTGACCACCTCGCGCGCCGAGGAGGACATCGTCCGCAGCTACTCGCTGCACGCCAACGCGTTCGTCAGCAAGCCGGTCGACTTCGAGCACTTCATCGACGCGATCCGGCAGATCGACACCTTCTTCCTGACCCTGGTCTGCCTGCCCGGCTGACCGGGCCGTAGGATCTTTGCGCCGCTAAGGACACGAAGGGAGCGCCATGTACGACGCCATGCTGGCCGAGACCGTGACCATCCTCGGCGACGGCGACGGCGGGGACGAGATCGAGGCCTACCTGGCCCGGCCGATGAGCCAGGGACCGCACGGCGGCGTGGTGGTGATCCACCACATGCCCGGCTACGACGCGCCCACCAAGGAGATCACGCGGACCTTCGCGGTGAACGGCTATAACGCGATCATGCCGAACCTCTACCACCGCGACGCTCCCGGGGCCAGCCCGGACGACGCCGCCGCGGCGGCCCGGGCCAAGGGCGGCGTGCCGGACGACCGGCTGGTCGGCGACGTGGCCGCCGCGGCAGCGTACCTGCGCGGGCTGACCACCTCCAACGGCAAGGTCGGCGTGATCGGCTACTGCTCCGGCGGGCGCCAGTCGGTCCTGGCCGCGGTCAGCCTGCCGCTCGACGCGGCCGTGGACTGCTATGGGGCGTTCGTGGTCGGGACGCCGCCGGAGGGCATGCCGCTGAAGGTCGGGCCCATCAAGCACCTCATCAAGGACCTGTCCTGCCCGCTGCTCGGCCTGTTCGGCGCCGACGACCAGCACCCGTCGCCGGAGCAGGTGGCCGAGCTCGAGCAGGAGCTGAAGGACCAGGGCAAGACGTACGAGTTCCGCTCTTACGAGGGCGCCGGGCACGCGTTCTTCTCCGTGAACCGCCCCGCCTACCGCCCCGAGGCGGCGGTCGACGGCTGGAACCGCATCTTCACCTGGTTCAACCGTTACCTCTCCTAGCCCCCCGGGCAGCTCAGCGGGCGCTCGAGGCGGCCCAGATGTTGATGCCAGCCTCTACGGCGTCGCGGTCGATGGCGGCCAGCTCGTCGTCGGTGAAGTCGCTGTGGCCGGCCGCGGCGAGGTTCTCCTCGAGCTGCGCCACGCTGCTCGCGCCGATCAGCGCCGAGGTCACCCGCGGGTCGCGCAGGACCCAGGAAATCGCCAGCTGGGCCAGCGTCTGGCCCCGGGACCTGGCGATCTCGTTCAGCGCGCGGACGTGCTCCAGCGTCGCGGGCGTCATCTGGTCCGATGACAGCGAGCCGTTCAGGCTGGCCCGTGAGCCGGCCGGCACGCCGCCGAGGTACTTGCCGGTGAGCACGCCCTGGGCCAGCGGCGAGAACGCGATGCAGCCCACGCCCTCGCGGTCGAGCACCTCCAGCAGCCCGCCCTCGATCCAGCGGTTCAGCATCGAGTACGACGGCTGATGGATCAGCAACCGGTGGCCCATCTGGCGGAGCAGGGCCACTGCCTCCTCGGTCCGTTCGGCAGAATATGAAGAGATACCCACGTACAGGGCCTTGCCCGACCGGATCGCGGTATCCAGCGCGCCCATCGTCTCATCGAGCGGGGTATCCGGGTCGAAGCGATGGGAGTAGAAGATGTCGACGTACTCCAGGCCCATCCGGCGCAGCGACTGGTCCAGGCTGGCCAGCAGGTACTTGCGGGAGCCCCATTCGCCGTACGGGCCGGGCCACATGTCGTAGCCGGCCTTGGTCGAGATGATCAGCTCGTCACGGTACGGCCGCAGGTCCTCCCGCATGATCCGGCCGAAGTTGATCTCCGCGCTGCCGTACGGAGGGCCGTAGTTGTTGGCCAGGTCGAAGTGCGTGACGCCCAGGTCGAACGCCCGGCGGATGATCGCGCGCTGGTCCTCGATCGGCTTGCCGTCCCCGAAGTTCTGCCACAACCCGAGTGAAATCTCGGGCAGCAGCACACCGCTGCGCCCGCAGCGACGGTAGGGAATCTTGCTGTAACGGTCATCGGCGGCTACGTAAGTCATGTGAGAAGTCTTTCATCCCCGCCCAGACGCCGGCCGGGCGCCGCGCTACCTGTTATCGTCCATGGGGAGAGGAGCCGCGATGTGCACGTACCTGACGGAGAAGGTCTCGATCACCGGCAGCGGGAAGGGGCCGTCCGGCTGGTTCACGGTGACCGACGCGAGCGTGTACTTCGACCACCCGGTGCATGCGCCGGCCGAGCATACCCTCAACATCGACTTCCTCGACCCCGGTGCCGGGCCTTCGGCGCGGGTGGCGGTGGAGCTCACCGCGGACTCGGCCCGGGCCCTGGTCAAGGCGATCCAGGCCACCCTGGACGCCGCGCCCCCCGGCCTGGTCCCCTAAAACCACGTAGCTCACGCTCGTCCCGCCGCCGCAGCCCGCGGAAATGTCAGTGCCTCATGCGAATATGCGTATGAAGGCCGATGGCTCACCCGGATGGAGGCGGCAGGAATGCGGTTCGTGGTGGAGCGCGATGCGCTGGCTGAGGCGGTCGCCTGGATAGCGCGCTCGCTGCCGTCCCGGCCCGTGCTCCCGGTGCTGTCCGGGCTCCTGCTCCAGGCGGCGGCCGACGGCTTGACCCTGTCCTGCTTCGATTACGAGGTATCGGCCCGGATCAGCATCGATGCGGACGTGGCCGAGCCGGGGACGGTGCTGGTGCCGGGGCGGCTGCTGGCCGAGATCACCCGCAGCCTGCCCGCGCATCCGGTCGAGGTCGACGATGCAGACGACGTGACCTTGACCTGCGGGCCCGCGTCCTTCAGCCTGGTCACGCTGCCCATCGCGGAGTACCCGCGGCTGCCCGAGCTGCCGCGGCTGGCCGGCACCGTCGACGGCGGCGTGTTCGCCACGGCGATCGGCCAGGTCACGCCCGCGGCGAGCCGGGACGACACGCTGCCCGTCATCACCGGGGTGAACGTCGAGATCGAGCGGTGACACGATCACGCTGGTCGCGACCGACCGCTACCGGCTGGCCATCCGGGAGCTGGACTGGAATCCCGCCCGCCCCGGGACCAGCAGCACGCTCCTGGTCCCGGCCAGGACGCTGGCCGACGCGGCCCGGATGATGGCCCCGGGCGTGCCGGTCCGGATCATGACGCGCGGCACGGACGGGGACCCCAGATCCTCCGGATCCGGGACCGCCCGGAACGACCACGCGGCCCCGGTGGCCGACGCGATGATCGGGTTCGAATCGGGCGGGCGCCGCCTGACCACACGCCTGATCGCGGGGGAGTACATCAAGTACAGCTCCAAGTTCCCGGCGGACTTCGGCAGCTACGGTGACATGCCAGCCGCCCCGCTGGCCGAGGCGGTCAGGCGGGTGGCGCTGGTCGCCGAGCGGGGAAGCTCGGTCCGGCTGTCGTTCGAGCCGGGGAAGGTCATCATCGAGGCCGGGACCAAGGGCCAGGCGCGGGCCCGTGAATCCGTGGCCGCCGACTTCTCCGGCGAGGAGTCCGCGATCGCGTTCAGCCCGCAGTACCTGCTCGACGGCCTCGCCGGGGCCCTGACCGCGGCCGCCGGCCCCCCGTCCGCCGCCGCAAGCACCCAGGAAGCCCACGGCCCGGGCCAGTCCCAGCGGGACGGGGCGCCCGCCGAGGGACGCATCCGCCTGCAGTTCACCAGCCCCACCAAGCCGGCCCTGATCACCGGCAGCCCGAAGGCTGACGACGACTCCGTCCCGGACTACCGCTACCTGGTGGTCCCGCTCCGCGCGCTGGCCAGCGCCTGACGGCGGCTAGCGTCCCGGGCTGGGAACTGGTACGGCCCCCCGTAGTAGGCGTGCCGGGACATCCAGGCCATGATCAGGATCCAGGTGGCCAGCGCGAACAGCAGCAGCGCGAACACCACGAACCGGCCCGCGTCCTGGTCGGCGGCCGGCTGTGACCGGTTCGCCGCGCGCGCCGCGCGGCGGGCACGGCAGGTCGGCCATCAGGCCGTCGATCTGGCCCTGCGTCTTCGCGGCCAGCGCCAGATCGATGCGCTCGGTCAGCTCGTCGAACGTCAGCCGGCCCGCCACGAAGTGCTCCCGCAACTGGGCCATCGTGGCGTCGCGCTCGGCGTCGCCGATCCGGAGGTCGTAGTCATAGCGGCTGTGCCCGGGCACGCGCCATCCCGGTACCAGCTGTTCACGCGGCAGCCCCGCGTCAGGATCGTGTTCTATCATTCCGGTTCGGACGTCGTATCGCCTCGTCATCGGGTTTCCGGGTTCGCCATGCCGACTACCTTCTTCCACGATAAGTCGGCGCGGCCCGGCGCGGAACCCGGCTGAGCAGAGAATCGTCGGCCGCGACCGCCGGGACGGCCATCTGCGGCGGCCGGTCAGCCGCGGCGGTCAGCCGCGGCGGCCGGTCAGAAGCGCGGGCCTCTCGGTCCCCGCCGCGGACCCCTCGGTCCCCTCGGGCCACCGCCCCGGCGCCGCCCGCCGAACCCGAACAGCCGCTTGAGGAACGCGAGCGCCGCGATGATCAAGACGATGGCCAGCGGCCGGTCGCCGCCGCCGATGCCGAACAGCGTCACCGCGCTGACCACCAGCGCCACCCACATCAGCACCAGCAGCGGCGCGAAGGCGGCCCGCCCGCACCGGCGGCCGTTCCCTGTGCCGTAATCCCAGCCGGACCGCCCCGCCGGTCCCGGCCAGGCCTGCCCTGACCACGCGGTGTTGCCCAAGTTCGTGGCCGGCGCGTCGGTGAACGGCCGCGCGACGTGCGGCAGGTCGCGCATGACGACGTTGAGGTCGGCCTTGGTCTTGGCCGCGAACGTCTGGTCCAGGCGCTCGTTCAGCTCATCCAGCGTCAGCCGGCCATCCGCGTAGTGCTCACGCAGCTGGGCAGTGATCGCCTCGCGATCGGCGTCCCCGATGCGCACGTTGTATCCCGTTGCCATCGTGCCCTCCGTAGCAAGAACCGGGGAATCCCAGGTGCCTCCACGATATATCGCGAGACATCGGACGGCAAGCCGAAAGCGGCCAAGCGGGGAAGCCTGAGAGCCAGCCCGCCACAGCCTGAACGCCAGCCCGCCAAGGCCTGAAAGCCAACCCCCGCAACCCCACGGATCGGATTCGGTGTCGGATCAGGCCCTGGCGACCTTGCGCAATCAGATCCTGCCCGCCACGCTGGGCCACGTGCCCGGGATCAGGTACGCCGTAACCGACGACACGGCCTCCGGAAAGACATGTCAACCAGGATCGTCTAGGGCCCGGCGGTCGGCGGCCCGGCGGGGCCCGCGCTGATCTCGGTGCCGATGTTCATCCGCCAGCCGGATGAACCGCCCATCGCGGTCATGTTCATCATGGACGCGTTCTCGGTGACGCCGTTGGCGTAGGTGATCGTCACTCCGTAAGCCGTATCGTCGACCGGGCTGGGCGTGAAGGTGGCCGTGGCCAGTCCGGCGCGGGCGTCCGCCGAATAGGTGAAATCAGCCCGGGTGATGCGGACCGGCGGGATGTCGGCGGCCACCGCCAGGAGCCCGGCGGTGTCCTGGCCGGCCAGGGCGCGCAGGTAGCAGCGGACGAGCCCGCTCTGGGCCGGGTCTGCGGGGCCGCGGACGACCAGCGGCCAGGAGCAGGTCGGCGTGCCCCAGGTCTGGATGGCGTCCCAGGCCGCGTGCCCGCCCCAGGCCAGGCCGGCCCGGCCGCGATGGCCATGGCCGCCCACGCCGCCGCCCGGTGGTGACCCCGGGTCCCGGATCCGCTCGCGGCCTCAACCGGTGCCTGCACCATGGTCCGGATATTAACCGCCCCGCCACAGTCGTCAGTTCCTCACGGTGCACTGCAGCCCCATAGCGCCCGTTGCGTCTCACGCGCAGCTATCTCAACCAATGAGTGTGAAACCGTACCTACTCTTCCCGGCAGGGTGCCGCACCCATTGGTACCGGCCAGGCGCCGGAAAACGCGTGGCGAAAAGGGACAAGCATTCGCGCCGGGGCCATGATTCATGTGGTCACATATCGCCGCGGCCGCCAGCGCCAGCGACGAGAAGCGGCGAGAACGGCGAGAAGCGACGAGAAGCGGCGAGAAGCGAAAGGGGGAGGTTATGGACGACGCGCACCGCGTGCTGTCCGCGTTGCGGCTGGGCTGGTCGGTCGCGGAGATGCGCGGCCGGAACCGGCCTGACGGACCGCCCGGCGAGGTGACCGGCATGCCCGATCACGTCGATCATCCCCTGCCGCTGCGGATCGAGCGCGGCAAGACCGAACTCCGCATCCAGATCCAGTCGGTCGTCGCCGAGCTGGCCCAGAAACTGCACGTCGACACCGCCCCCGACGGCACCCGCTTCAGCACCGCCCTCGGCGACAAGGCCAAGCTACTCGCGCACGCACGCGCGCCCAAGGCGGCCGACGCACTCCGCCAGGCCCTCGGCATCCTCCAGCAAGCCCCGGCGAACCAGCAGGACGCCCGCCAGATGCTGGCGGCCGGCCTGGCCAGCCAGCAGGCTGTGGTGACCAGGCGCAGGCAGGCCCTTGCCGCGGCGCAGTTCTCACACGCACCCGAGCCCACCGTGCAACTCGAACAGGCCAGCTGCGCGGGCGAGGAAGCCGGGAAAGCCGCCCTGGAGCACGTGATCGAAACCCTCACGCAACAAGGCCCGGAGGCCGCCGTCCAGGCCATCACGCGCCGCCAGAACGAGCTCGCGGACGCGGCCCGCCAGCCCTGGGCCGACCTGGCCGAACTGCTGTGGCAGTTCGACGCCAACGTCCAGGACCGGCTGGCCGCAGTCTCGGAGACCCAGGCCATCGGCTACCAGCTGGGCCGTGGCCTGGCCGATACCTACTGGGCCCTCGATGTCAAACAGCAGAGCGGCTCGGCCAGCTGGAGCTTCCTTCTCGGCGAGCGGCGCTGCGGCGAGCTGTCCCGGCTGACCGGCCTGGCTGGCCGCGTACATGGGGGAGTACACCGCGTCGGCCATCGCCGGCTCGCTGGAGGTATGGAAGGCCGTGGTCACCACGCCGGCCTGGCTGGGCCAGGCGGATCAGGCCGACGCCGCCCTGTACAGCCAGATCCGCCGCTGGTACGAGCTGATCATCCTCGGGCAGGACCCCACCACACTGATCGCCCCCGCGGCCTTCATAAGGAACTACCGGATGTTCGCCCGGACCCTCAAGATCTTCTGGCCCGAGCTGGTGGCCACGGCCTTCGGCCTCGCCGCGCTGGTCACCCTGCTCTTCCTGGTCAACGTCGAAGGCGCCGCGGCCTGGGAGAAGACCCTGTCCGGAGTCCTGGCCGTCGTCGGCCTCTCGCTGGCCGGCCTGACCGGCACGCTCAAGAACTCGGCGCAGGCGCTGCTGAAGCGGCTGCGCCAGGACGCGTACACCGACCTGGTTGCCATCGCCGTGCAGACCGCGCCCAAGCCGCCGGACAAATCCGCCCTGCAAAAAGCCATCAACCGCCGCAGGCTGACCCCCGCCACGCCCAACTAAGGCAGAACGCCCAACTAAGGACCCGGGCCGCCCCGCCCGGTAGCCCATCAGCGCCGCGAGGGTGAGCGCGCTGCGCGGAGCGTAGGCGATGCGCCACAGCCCGCCGTGAGCGGCCGCATGCGCCTCGTCCTGCCAGGGGTGCGCCTGCACCGGGCCGCCGCTGGTGTGCAGGTCGTGGACGAGCAGGGCCGCCATGAGCGTCTTGGTCGTGGCGGGCTCGAAGACCTCGACGCCGAACCGGGGTGCGCCGGCGTACGCCGCCGCCAGCGCCCGGTTCTTCAGCACCGACCGGGTGCGGGTCGGCGGGGCCACGTTCATCGACACGCAGGCACCCGAATCCCGGGCGACCGTCGCGCGCCAGCGGTGCACGCGCTTGGCCAGCGCGTAGTTGGGTCCCTGCTGCGGGATCAGGCTGTCGCAGATACCCGGGTCGGCGCCGGGCGGGTAGGCCGGGCGCATCAGCCGCCCGCCGGAGGCCGCCCGCAGCGACCAGCCGCCGAGCTTCGCGGCCGGGGACCGGGCGGCGTACGCGCGGGCGGCCTGGGCGACCGCATCGGCCGGGACGGCGAACACGTCGGTCGGCGTGGCCAGGAACGCGAGCGCGACATCGCCCCGCGCGGCCGCCACGCGCACGATCAGCGCGTCGACGGCGGCCGACAGCAGGACGTTGGCCGCGCCGTCGGCGTAGACGTAGTTGCCCAGCACCAGGGGACCCGCTACGGCGGCGAGCCAGTCGGCCACGGCCGGGATGTCCTCGGTCAGGTCCAGCCCGGCCCGCTGCGCGAGATCCGCGTCGCCCGCGGCGGCCGGGACAAGCAGCGTCCCCGCGCCGCGCCGCGCCTCGGCCAGCACCCGCTCCCAGATGACCGGCCGCGGGAGGTCTACCCCCATCACCCGGGCGCCCCAGCTCAGCAGCACCGGCAGCGGCCCCACCTCGGCGCCCGCCCCGAGCACCACGATCGTCTGGCCGGGCACGGCCAGCCAGTCGGGGTGCGCCGCGACCGTCCGCACGGCGTCCGCGCACGATGGCTCGATGACGCCGTTGCTCACCCACGTCTCGAGCCGCCGCTGCAGGGCGCTCCCGCGCAGTTGCTCGCCGTGGTACGGCACCGACAGCTCGCGTTCGGCCGTCCCGGTCCCCGTCACCGTGACCGTGGCCAGCTCGCCCCGCGCGGGCGCGGAGACCAGCGTGTCGAGCCCGGTCTCCTGGCCGTCGCGGCCGATGAACCGCATCCGCCGGTGCAGCGACTCCAGCCCCTCGCGGGCCACCGCCACCGCGGCCCGCCTCGAGGCCAGCCCCGCCTCGACCAGCCCGCGGAAATGCGCCAGGTAACCCCTGCGCCAGTTCTTCTCCCGCTCCGCGGCGCGGGCCCCGGCGGGATCGACCCGGCTCAGCGCGTCCACGACGACGGCCCGGCCCAGCGCCGAGGTGCTCCGGCGCCCGTCGGCCGACACCGGGAAGGCCACCCCGGCCGGCTCGGCGCCGCTCATTCCGCTCTCCCCGTGATCACCAGACCATCATCCATGCGGGTCCCGCCGCACGCACTACGGTCCGTTCGGGTAAAGATCTCATTTTCTATACCGAACGGGCCGTGGTGCACCCGCCCGGCCAGGAGGGACCGCTGGCGTGACAGATGTCATCCCCAGCCCGTGGCATCTGGCATTGGCGCCGATGCCCCGCCGCCGAGCACATTGGACATATGCGAATCCCGCTCAGGACGGCGGCGCGAGAAGGAAGGACGGCAGCGCTGATGAACGCCACGCTGGAGAATTATCCCGCTGCTGAGATGAGGGCCTCCGATGCCGACCGTGACGCGGTGCTGTCGGAGCTCAGCGAGCAGTTTCAGGCGGGCAGGCTGACGGCCGCGGAATTGGACGAACGAGCGGGGCAGGCCCTGGCCGCACGAACCTGGGGCGAACTGCGGGATCTCCTGCGAGATCTTCCCACCGCCCTGGCCGGGCCCGACCCCCTAAGGCCCCTCCACCCCCTGCCCCTAGTCCCTCGCGGCCACGTCCTCCGCGGCCACGTCCTCCGCGGCCCCGTCCTCCGCGGCCCCGTCCTCCGGAGCCCTGCCAGAGCGGCCGTCCAGGCGGCCAGCGCTGCTCCCGGTCGCCGCGCTGGCGGGCATCGCAATCGCCGTCGCCATGTCGGTCGGTATCGCCCACGACAGATGGGGCTTCTGGTGGCTCCTGCTCTGCGTGCTGTTCATAGCGCGGCGCGTGATCCGGTGCGCAGGCGCATCCATGCGCTCCGGCCCACCGGCCTGACCTGCTGCCCGCGCGCGCTTACCCGGCAACATCTCCCCAGCGCGGCGCGAACGGCCACCGGCGGCCGGGCAGGGAACCCCACCCCCCGGCAGACGGTCCGCTCCGTGCTGCCGAACCCCGCCCGGCCGACCGGGCCCTGATCAGCGCCGACCAGGGACGCCATCCCGGGAAAGCACGCAAGCTCGCCGCCTGAACCGGGTCGCCGGGCCCTGAGCCGGCCCCCGCATAACCGGCTCAACTCCGCGGCGATCGCTGCCGAAGCCGACCAGTTCAGCCCACCTCATTCGGCCGATGTGGCAAGCTCGATGCGGGCCGTGTGTAATTCATGTGGAGAACGCGAGCTGGCCGGGCTGCTCACCGGTGCCGCCGGTCGCGGCGGATGACCAGCAGGCGTACGCCGATCGCCACCAGGCCCGCCGCGAAGACCAGCCACGGGACGAGAATCAGCACGCTGGCGGCCGTCACGTTCGCCTCCCGCCGGTCGTATCCACGCTCACAAACGTCCACTCTCACCAAAGTCGTCGCCGTGGCGCACGGCGGGTGAAGCCGCTGTGATGATCGCGTGGAGGTCGAGCGAGACGGTACTGGGAGCTCGCCCGGCGGGAATCATTCCAGACGCCGGGACGGCCGGCAGGCAGACAGGCGGGTGAGGACGATGACGGCGACGGTGCTGCTGGTGGAGGACGAACGTAAGCTGCGCGAGCTGGTCCGGTCCTATCTGGAGCGGGCCGGCCTGTCCGTGCTGTCGGCCAGTTCCGGCGCGGAGGCCATCATGCTGGCGGCTTCGGCCGCGCCGGATCTGGTGGTTCTCGATCTCGGCCTGCCGGACGTGCCCGGCGAGGCCGTCGCCCGTGAGCTGCGCGCCGCAGGATCCGTGCCCATCCTCATGCTGACCGCCAAGGCGGGCGAGGAGGACCGGATCGCCGGCCTGGAACTCGGCGCCGACGACTACGTCACCAAGCCGTTCAGCCCGCGCGAGCTGGTCCTGCGCGTCCAGGCCATCCTGCGGCGCGGTGCCCCGGCCGCGGCCCCGGGACCGGTCAGCTACGGCGGCGGGACGCTGCTCATCGACACGCCGCGGCGGCAGGTCGTCGTGCGCGGCGCCGCGGCCGGCCTCACCCCGACCGAGTGGGGCATCCTGGGCGCGCTGGCCACCGTCCCGGGCCGGGTGTACTCGCGTTTCGAGCTGATCAACCGGGTGCGAGGATACGAGTTCGAGGGGTACGAGCGCACCATCGACTCGCACGTGAAGAACCTGCGCCGCAAGATCGAGCAGGATCCGGGCCAGCCCCAGATCGTGCAGACCGTCCTGGGCGGCGGGTACCGGCTCGGCCTGACCCGAGATGACTGACCGCGGCAGCACGCTCGGGCTGCGGCTGGCGCTGGCCTTCCTCTCGGTCGCGCTGGCCGCGGTAGCCCTGCTCGCCGGGCTCACCGCGGCGCTCACCGCCGCGGACGTCTCCGCCCTGACCAGCCAGCAGCGGGCCGACCTGACCAGCGCGATCGCGGCCGCCGCGGCCGCCGCCTGGGATCAAACGGACAGCTGGGCCTCGGCTGACCTGTCCCCGGTGCTGGACCTGGCCACCCGGACCGGCGCCGAGGCGCAGATCCGCGACCAGGCCGGCCACGTCGTCACCTCCTCGCCAGGCTTCGCCGCGCAGTCGGCGGCGCCCCAGCAGACCGCCGCGGTGCTGGTGAGCGGCAGCCGAGTGGGCCAGGCCGTCGTCCGGTTCAGCAATTCCGGGCTGGCCAGCGCCGACCACGCCCTGCAGTCCGACCTGCTGCGGGCCATCTTCGGCGCCGCCGGGCTGGCCGCGGTCCTCGCCTTGCTCACCGGCCTGGTCATGGCCCGGCGTATCACCCGGCCGGTGGAGCGGATCATCGCGGTCACCCGGGCCATGGGACGCGGCGACCACGCCGCCCGGGTCGGCGAGGTCGCCGCGCCTGGCGAGCTGCGCGAGCTGGCCACCGCGTTCGACCAGATGGCCGACACGCGGGACCGGCAGGACCAGTTGCGCCGCGACCTGGTCGCCGACGTCGCCCACGAGCTGCGCACCCCGGTCGCGGTCCTGCAGGCGGGTCACGAGGCCCTGCTCGACCGGATCACCGAGCCCACGCCGGACCAGTTGGCGTCGCTGCGCGACGAGGTGCTGCGGCTGGCCCGCATGGTCGACGACCTGCAGACCCTGGCCGCCGCCGACGCCGCCGCCCTGCACTTGACGCGGCGCCCCTGCGACCTGGCCGACATCGCCGGCGCCGCAGCCGACAGCCTGGTTGGCCAGTTCGAGGCGGCCGGGATCCTGCTGGAGCGACGGCTGACCGCGGTCGGCATCGACGCCGACCCCCGCTGGCTGCACCAGGTCATCACGAACCTGCTCACCAACGCGCTGAAGTTCACCTCCGCGGGCGGCCGTGTCACCATCGCGGCCGGGCCCGGCGGTGCCAACGAAGCCGTGCTGACGGTCACCGATACCGGTACCGGCATCCCCGCCGACGAACTGCCCCGCATCTTCGACCGGTTCTGGCGTGGCCGTCAGGCCGCCCAGGTCTCGGGCAGCGGCATCGGCCTGGCCGTCGCCGCCGAACTGGCCCGGGCCCACGACGGCCAGCTCGCCGCCCGCAGCCAGCCCGGCCAGGGCACCGTGCTGAGCCTGACCCTCCCCCGCACCTGACACCGGCTACCGTCCGCCGTCCGCTGACCGCGCCGCCGCCACCGTCCGGGCCAGCGGGATCCCCGCCACGACCCCGAGCAGCATGGCCGCGGCCAGCCAGCTCATGGTGACAGCCAGCGCGTGCCCGGAGACGGCCGGCACGTCGCCTCCCCGGCCGTCGGCCAGGGTCAGGAACAGGCTGCCGAACGTCGCCACCCCGATCGCCTGCCCGAGCTGGATCGTCGTGGTCAGCAGCCCGCTCGCGTCCGCCGCGTGCCGCAGCGGCACCCGGACCAGGGCGTGCGTGACCAGCGGGCTGAAGCCCAGGGCCAGCGCGGCGCCGGTGACGATCAGCCCTACCTGCAGCGGCACCCCGCCGGGGCCCCCCGAGCGCAGGACGGACGCCACGGCCAGGTAGCCGCCCACCGCGACCAGGCAGCCCAGCGGGGCCAGCAGGTGATGCCAGGCGGCCGGCAGCCGCCGCCAGAAGTACCCGCACGCCCCGAACACCAGCGCGCACGGCGCGAAGGTCAGGCCCGCGCGCAGCGCGCTGTCACCCAGTCCGGCCTGCAGGTGCAGCGCGAAGCTGAACAGGAAGCCGCCGTAGGTGATCATCAGCACGGCCACCGCGGCCAGGCCCGGCACCAGGCCGGGCGCGCGCAGCACCGCCAGGTTCAGCAGCGGATCGCCGCCCCGGTCCGCGATCCGCCGCTCGACTCCGACGAACACCACGGCCAGCACGAGCCCGAGAGCGAGGCACGCGAACACCCACGACGGCCAGTTCTCCTGGTGGCCCAGCATCAGCGGCAGCACGACGAGGAACACCGCGGGTACCGCGACGGCCAGCCCGGCCAGGTCCAGCCGCCGGCCCGAAGACCCGCGCCCTGGCACGTCGCGCGGTACCGCCCGCGGCACCAGAGCCAGTACGGCCAGCCCGATCGGCACGTTGACCAGGAACACCGGTCGCCACGCCTCGCCGAACAGGTTCGCGGTCACCAGCACGCCGCCGATCACCTGCCCGGCCACGAACCCGGAGGACAGCACGGCCGTATACGCGCTCAGCGCCCGGGCCCGGGCCGCGCCCTCGAACCGCACCTGGATGACGCTCATGATCTGCGGCATCATCGCCGCCGCCCCGGCCCCCTGGACGAACCTGGCCGCGATCAGCACCCCGATGCCGGGCGCGATCCCGCAGATCAGCGAGGCCGTGGTAAACAAAACGACCCCGGCCAGGAACATCCGCCTGCGCCCGTACAGGTCGCCCATCCGCGCGCCGGTGATCAGCATCATCGCGTAGCTCACGGTGTAGCCGGCCACGACGAGCTGGAGCTCGGCTCCGGACGCGTGCAGCGACCGACCGATCGTGGGCATCGCGACGTTGACGATCGTGACGTCAAGCAGCGCCATGAACTGCCCGGCCAGCAGCACGATCAGCATGAGCCAGCGCCCCCGCGCGGCGGTGGCCGGATCCCGCACCAGTGGATCAATTGTGGTGGTCATGACTCAAGCCTGCGCCCGGGGCCGCCACCATACTGAGAGCCTGCTGATCCTGGTGTTACCACTACCCGGCTATCACGATTATTTTTCCGAACGAACCGCGGTGCGTCCTCCGGGTACCGTCATGTGCACGACGAGCGTGGGGGGGTGCTGCCATGAATGAGCCGCGGGATTTCTTCATCACCTACAACGGCAAAGATGAGCACTGCGCGACGTGGATTGCCGCCACTCTGGAGGCCGCGGGATATACGACCGTCATTCAGGCCTGGGATTTCCGGCCCGGCGATAACTTCATCGCCGCGATGGACCAGGCCCTGGCCACCTGCCGTCACACGCTCGGCGTGCTCTCGCCGAACTACCTGGCCTCGGTATTCACCCGGGCCGAATGGACCGCGGCCTACCGCCTGACCCTGCTCGGCAAACCGCGCGGCTTCCTTCCGGTCCGGGTCGCCGAGTGCGACCCCACCCCGTTGCTCGGCACCCTGGCGTACATTGACCTGGTCGGTACCGAAAAGAGCGAGGCCCGCCGCCGGCTGCTGGCCGGCGTGGCCGACCGAGTTGATCGTGACCCTGGGGGGCCCAGTGCCGGATCCTGATTTCTTCGTCAGTCACGCTGACGCCGATCTGACCTGGGCGGAGTGGATCGCGGCCGAACTCGAAGCCGCCGGTTACGGCGTAATCGTCAAGGCCTGGGACTTCCTGCCCGGCGAAAATCGCCTGACCCGGCTGGACGAGGCACTGGCCACCTGCAAGCACACCCTGTGCGTGCTGTCGCAGGCCTACCTGGACTCGGAGGCTGCCGCCCGGACCGCCGCCCACTACCAGGACCTGCAGGGCAAGGAGCGGGCCCTGATCCCCGTCCAGATCGCGGCCTGCACCGTGCCGCCCCTGATGGCACCGATCATCGCGATCGACCTGGCCGACGTCGACACCGAGGACGAAGCCCGGCACCGGCTGCTGACCGGAGTGGCCGGCCGCGCCGAACAGGTGGCACGGGGCGGATTCCCCAGATCCCGCGCCGCCCAGGTCCGTTTCCCCAAGACCCCCCAGGAGGTATGGGACCTCCGCGGCCACCGCGCCGATCCCCACTTCATCGGGCGGGATGACGTCCTGTCCGCTCTGCATCGCGACCTCCGGGCGGGCCGCCCGACCTCCGGCATCCAGGCGATCACCGGCCTGGGCGGCCAGGGCAAGACCGGGCTGGTGGTGGAGTACGCCCACCGGTACGCCGGCGCCTACGACCTGGCCTGGTGGATCCGCGCCGAGGACCCGGCCACGCTGCGCGGCGACTACGTTGAACTCGCGGCCGAACTCGGCCTGCCCGCCGAGAAAGACGACCAGGCCATCGCCGCCCTGCGCCGGGAACTGCGCCGCCGCCGCAACTGGCTGCTGATCTTCGACAACGCCGAGGACCCCGACGAGTTGTTCCCGCTGCTGCCGGACAAGCATTCAGGCCACGTGCTGGTCACCTCCCGGCGCCGGGAATGGCCGCACGCCGAGACCCGGCACCTTGATGTCTTGTCCGCCGCCGCCGCCGCCGAGTACCTCCAGCGGCGGGGCCGGGTGGCCGACCGTAACGTGGCAGGGGATATCGCCGATGCGCTCGGTTGCCTGCCCCTGGCCTTGGTCCAAGCGGCCAGCGTCCTCGCCGAGGGCATGCGCGCCAGCGATTACCTGAACCTGCTGCGTCAGCAATCCCCCGAGCTCTTCACCCACGGGCACACTCCCGACCGCGACGAGACCATCGCCACCACGTGGCGCGTATCCGTGGACCGCCTGGCGCAGCGGTCCGAGGCAGCGCTGGCCTTGTTCCGTCTCGCCGCGTTCCTCGGCGCCGACGCGATTCCGCTCACCCGGCTGACCGTCACCGAGCTCATGCCGCCCGAACTCGCGGCGGCTTTGGCGGACCCATTTCCGCTTACCCAGGCCACGGCGGCCCTGGGCGAGTACTCCCTCGCGGAGACCGCCGACGGCCTGCTGTCCATCCACCGCCTGGTCCAGGCGGTCACCCGCGCCGAACTCGGCAACGAAGCTCCGCACTGGGCCGAGATCGCCTTGGCTACGATTGCGACTGCCTTCCCCGACAACGAACAGGATCCAAAAGCCTGGGAGGCCTGTGAGGAAGTCCTAGCCCACGCCCTCACCTGTGCCGGACACGCGGTCGAGTTGCAGATCGACCCGATCGCCACGGTGCGGTTGCTCGATCGTGTCGCCCGGTATCTGCTCGCGCGAGGCCGGATCGACTCAGCTGACGCGGCCTTGAAGCAGGCCTTCGCCGCGGCCGAACCTCTTGACGACAAGGATCCCGCATACCTGTCCTGCCGTAAAACCTACGGCCAGCTGCTTTTCGCCCAAGGCGACTATCCTGCCGCGCGAGCCGTTCAGGAGGAGACCTACGGGGCGAGAGTGCAGGGGATGGGACAAGATGATCCTGACACCTTGCGAGCGGGCCTGGATCTTGTCCAGACGCTCCACGCCCAGGGACATCGGGTACAAGCAGCAGAACTACACGACCGGCTGGTTGAAGCATTTACCGCCATCCTCGGCCCGGACGACCTCGAAACCATTACCGCGCAGGCCTATCTCGCGACGATCCTGCGCGATGCCGGACGGTACGCGCGGGCTCGGGTTATCGAGGAACATGTGGCGGAGGTCCGGACCCGGTTGCTGGGCGAGGAGCACCCCGACACCCTCCTGGCCAAGGCCAACCTCGCTGTGACACTCGACAATCTAGGGGAGACGGAGCAGGCGCGCGTTATCGGAGAACAGGTGGTGGAGGCCCGGGTCCGGATACTGGGTGAGGAGCATCCCGACACCCTTCGGGCCAAGGATAACCTCGCGGCCGTGCTGCGCGATCTGGGGGCGTTGGAGCAGGCGCGCGGTATGGCGGAGCAGGTGGTGGAGACCCGGAGCCGGATACTGGGCGAGGCCCATGCCCAGACCCTCGAGGCAATGGCTCTGCTAGCGACGATTCTCGCCGCGCAGGGAGGTAACAAGGAAGCCGTTTCGCTGCTGACCAGCGGCCTGGCGATTGCTTTCCGGGCCTTCGGGCAGAAGCACGCTGTGACGACGGAGGCGGCCTGGCGCTTGGTCGAGAGCTGCGGACCGCATCAAGCGGCCCGGCAGCGAGCCCTTATTATCCAGTACCTCTCCTGGCTGACCCGTGAGCCGTCGGATCATCTCACCGGAAGCCAGAAGCAGATCAAAGAGAAACTCAGGGGCGGGAAACAACGCCCGGCCTCGGCGCGCAGCAAGAACAAGAAGAAGCGCGGGTGACCCGTGCGCCGGTCGCGCCGTCCGTGGCGGACCGTGCGTCGGCTGGCTACAGTCGGCATCAGGCATGAACAGAGCAGGAGGACACAGGGTGGCGAGTACTCATCTGATCGTCGGATCCGGTGACCATCATGTCGTGGCCGTGCACGGCTGGTTCGGTTCGGCTCGCGGTTGGGGGTCGCTGCCCGAATGGCTGGACAGG